>CAKVCX010000001.1 GCA_934725985.1 uncultured Bacilli bacterium
GGGGGATAGAAATTAATGAAAGCAAAAAACATCTTCGTTTTATCTTCGTTGGCATTATTAGGGTTAGCTGTTACGACTACAAGCATTAAAAGCAATAATCCGTTAGAAACAAAAGCGGGTGTATCGCACATAGTTCAATTCGGGCCAAGTTACAATTCAACGAAAATTAGTGGTTACACGAATTCATGGTCAGTCAATTGCGATGGAATCAAATATAATTTAGAAAATTGGAATAATAATAATAACGATAGTAAGTGGAATTTTGTAAGAGCAGGTTCAAAAAGTAGCGACTCAGTGGCTACATTTTCTACAACCTCTCTATTTTCAAATCCAATTAAAAATATAGTTTTTACCTTCGATAAATGGAGTGCTTCAAATTTAAGTTCCACAACTTTATATACAGCAACGGATTCTTCCTTTAAGGAAAATTTAAATTCAAAATCTTTGTCTTTCAAGCAAGGCGATAATACAGTAGAAATCGATAATCCTTCTTCTGATTTATTTTATAAGCTTGAAATATCCATCAAGAAAAGCAGTAGTAACGGACCAATTCAATTATCAAAAGTTGTTTTTAATGAAGTAAGCGAAGCGCTTCCAGCTCCAACAAATTTATCATTTGATAATTCTTCCAAAACATTAACCTGGGATGCCGTAGAAAATGCCGATTCATATGAATTAACTGTCATGGATGAAGCAACAACGGAGGAGAAAGTCTATACTACTGACACTAATTCGTATGATTTTAGTTCATTCACAGACGATACATATTTCGTTTCAATAGTTGCCAAAGATTCAACTGGAAGTTATTCGGATAGTCCAGCTTCTGATACTACGTTTACAATTGAAACCACCGGGCCAAAGCTTATATCTATTACCTATGAAGGCGCTCCAAAAACGCAATACATAGGAAAAGATTTTGATTACGAAGGTTTAACATTTACTCCACATTACGATGCGGAAAATCCAAGCCCAGAAGAAATATTAGGAAGCGATATTAAATGGCCAGAAATAAAAGAAGGCATGACTTCAATAACTGGGACCTATCGCGGAATAAGCGTTACTATTGATCCAATAGTTGTTAAGGAAGATGTTGTCGAATCCATTGAAATAAATGGAGATATGACAAACAAGAATTATGTTACCGGACAAGAATCATTTGACAGCACAGGTTTGTCCGTGATCGGCACTTATTCTAGTGGAGAAACAATAGATGTTACCGCTCAATCAACTTTCTCATTTGAAAAAACTCCAGGGGAAGTTGGAGCTACTACAGGAACTTCAGTTAAGGTAAACGCTGAATACAATGGTTTGACTACATCGAAAACGATAAACGATATCATGATTTCGGAAGCTACTTTAGATGTAATAACAGCTGATAAACTAACAGCAATCAATACCAACTATAAAGATTTTAGTAATTTAAAAATAAACAATGCCGTCTATGCCGGAAATTCAGCCAAAAATAATAGCGGTGACATTCAACTACGTGGTGAAAGTAATTCCGGTATTGTCTCAACTAAGCAAGGCGGAATAATCAAAAGCATTAAATTAGAATGGGGTTCAGGTAATAGTTCAGGCAGAAAAATAGATGTCTATGCTAAAAATACACCATATTCTTCCGCTAGTGATTTATATGCTTCGTCTACCCAAGGAACAAAGGTCGCAACCATTAATTGTAACGAAAATAACGAATTTGTAATTGAAAACAACTATCATTTCATAGGCTTAAGATCGAATTCTCGCGCTCTCTTTATTAAATCCATAACCATCACTTATGTAGCTGACACTGCTTCAACCTTGGCCGAGTATATAATGGAAAACAACACCGATGGCCAATGCACAACCAAATTCCCAGTCGCTAATGACATTTATCAAATGTTAAACGAGGAGGAAAAAGCTAAATTTGTTTCCTCTACTTCTATTGAAACAATTGCTAATGCTGTGGCTAGATATGAAGCTTGGGCGATCTCACTTAACGTTACAAACCCATATGAAGCCTATAATGCTACTAGTGGAGCTTTAATTAGCGCCAAGCAAGATAAAAACACCATTATTTATACTTGCTTATTCGGAATTATCTCAATAGCAACTATTGCTGGATTTTGTCTTCTTAAAAGAAAAAAAGCTTAATTAAACACAACTAAAAACGGGTGAGTAATCTCATCCGTTTTTAATATAAAGAAATGGTAGACCGAAATAAGTTTTATGCATATTGCCTTAAAGGCAAAGCAAGGGTATAGTATCTTTTGGAGCGATTTTTTATGAATAAAAAAACAAATACATTATTAGGATTAGCTAGTGCTATATTGGCCATAGTTGCCATTTTTGTCTTATTTTCCACTGCTTTTGGAAATGAAGCCGGCGATCCTTCAGTCAGAGGAAACGTTTTTGGGATCATGTTTGGAACAGGGGAAACGAATAGAAATCTTGTCCCTGGCTTAATCGCGGCTTTTGCTTTATTGCTCGCAGGGACTCTTACTTCCTTAATCACTGCCTTAATCAAGGGAAAAGGGGCTATGATTGGATTTGCTTTGACTTTAATTTTATTAGGAGTTGCCGGTACTTTGTTTATCTTAGGGCCTTCATTTTATATCTCTAGTAACTATGTTACCTCAGATTTAAAAGACCAAATTAGCTTAGGGACTGGTTTAATTTGTGCCGTTACATTCTCTTATGCCGGTGCACTTTTATCCTTATATGGTGCTTATTCTTCCTTTAAAAACTAATTAAATATTTATTAAAGAATGGCCCTAGATTTCTCTAGGGCTTTTCTTTTTAGCAATAAATCATTAAATAAAAGACATTATCGTTTCCTAAACAATAATTTAAGGTAATACTATCTTTTATTGCACTATAAGTATCTAGACTATCCTCTTTTGATAACGTATATCCTAATTTAAGACATTCATCGTTATATAGACTAATTAAATCATTTCTATCTTCTAAATCTATATATCCATATACACAACCATAGCCAGTATAAAAATAAGATTGATAAACGGAATACTCTTCACTTACTTTAAAAGAAGGAATCAAAGATGAGTCAAGGTCTTTATTTAAACTAGATAGCCTATCATTAGGAAAGAATTTATCTTGATAATATCCACCTGCTTCTATCTTTTTTGCTTCTAAAGTAAAAACGCCATCAGAATAATAAAAGCATGCATCGATGCTATCTAACCCATAATCCGAAGCAAAAGAATATTTTAATGTATTCCTATTCTCTTTCTTGTCTATATCAATAGAAGAAACATCTATTTTAAAGCCTAAATTCAATAAGGCAGAAAAGTATTCATCGCAATAATCAGAAGAAACGAAATCCATAACCTTAAAAACAAAATTTGACTCATCCTTATAAGATAAATCTGCATAGGTGTTCGTAAAACCCTTCGGAATAGGAAAAGAAATAGAAGTTGATGAAGTAACTTTTTTCATATTGGCTAAAGTAGCATTATTCCAAAAGAATAAAGTATCTAGGCTCGATTGACTGCTTGAATATGTTTCTTCACTTGATAAAGAGCTATTACTAGAAGATAAAAAGGTATCGTTAGTAGTATCTAGAGAAGATAAAACATTAGATGAATCAAAACAACAGCTAGACAAAAGTAAGCTAGAAAAAACTAATAATTTTTTATTCATAGAATCAAGCAACCCTAGAAGCTATATATGAAGGAATTTGTTCAAATGGTATCCCTAAAGCAAGAGATAATTCTCCATAAATAATAGGCTCGACCCTATGGACAAATTGACCATCCATGGAATTTAAATGGCCATCCCTTTGCTTTCTTTGCTTAGCCCCAACTAGCAATGGGACCATAACGGCTATATCGCCTAAAGAAAGAGCCTCTTCATAAGATAATTTTCTTTTCTTTGAATCGACAATATAATGATTTATATCATCCCTAGGCCAACTAGAAACAATAATTTCGGCATCTTCTTTTTTTATGGGTAACCTTAAAGAAACCGGATTAGAAAGAGGGACCCTAACAATATTTCCCTTATCTTCACCAAATAAAGGAGACAAAACATAATACATATTATTAGAATCGTCGCCAGAAAGAGGGGAAATGTCATTGATCTTGCAAATACCGCAGTGAATATGAAATACGTAATCGCCTATATGGAAATTTGTCATATTTTTCCTCTTTCCTTTCAACCTAATTTTTATTTATTTCTAATTGATTATAGAGGAAAATTGCCTTTTTATCTAGCAAAAAAGAATAATTTAATATAGATAAACAATGTTAAGTTAACATGATTTACTATATTTTTTACTTAAAAAAACATTAATATATTCCCTGTAAAAAAGGATAATATTACATGTAATATTAGGAGAAAAAAATGGATGTAGTCAAATTAATCCCGGCAATAAAAGATTATATATGGTCAGGAACAAAACTTGCCAAAATGGGAAAGCCATCCCCAAATGGAAAAATAGCCGAGACTTGGGAACTTTCTTTCTTAAATGACGGGCCTTCAATAATTGCAAATGGAATAAATAAAGGAAAATGCTTAAAAGATATCGCCACAAAAGAAGATATAGGCACTATCCCTGCTTCTTTTCCTATGTTTCCGGTCTTAATTAAGTTAATCGATGCCGGCAGCAATTTATCAGTACAAGTCCATCCAAGCGATTCTTATGCTTTAAAAAACGAAAACCAATTCGGCAAAACCGAAATGTGGCATGTCATTGAAGCGGATAAAGGATGCGGTTTGTATGTAGGCTTAAAACAAGATTATACAAAAACAGACATAGAAAAAGCCTTAAAGGAAGGCCATATACTAGATCTATTGAATTTCTTTGAAGTAAAAGCAGGCGATACTTATTTTATCCCAAGCGGAACAATTCATGCGATTGGAAAAGGAGTTACCTTAATTGAAATTCAGCAAAGCTCAACATTGACATACCGTCTATATGATTATGACCGTGTTGATAAAAACGGTAATAAAAGAGAACTCCATATTGAAAAAGCCTTAAAGGTAATCGATACAAGCAAATATAAGAAAAAAGAATTTGAAAATAATTGCATCGGCAGCTGCAAATATTTCTCTAGTTACCGTAATTCTTTTAATGGGGAAAAAGAAATTGAAAACGACGAAACTAGTTTTTCCTCCATTACTTTCCTAGATGGCGAAGGACTAGTTAACGATATTCCTTATAAAAAACTAGATACTTTCTTTATTCCGGCGAATAAAAAAGCAACCTTAAAAGGAAATGGCATTTATATATTAACTAAGTTAGTTAAATGATTTATTGATATAAAAAAAGAAGCCTTTTAATAAATTGGCTTCTTTTTATTTTATTCAAAATCGACTTCTGCAATATTTATATCCATCCCAGAAACAGGGACAAAATTATCGTTAGAATGACATTTTGGACAAGTACGGTCATTTTCTTTTACTAAGAATACTTCACCGCAATTTAAACATTTACCTTTGCAAGGAACATTGATTAATTTTAAGTTAGTATCCTTAAATTCCGTTTCTTTTTTAGCGATTTCGAAGCATTCTTCTAAATAAGAAGAAACAACCATGGAGGCCTCCCCGATTTCTAAGGTAACGCTTAATAAAGGGGAAGAGATTTCGTTTTGCTTAATGATATCGCGTAAGGTATCGAACATACCATACACGATTCCCATTTCATGCATTAACGAAGCGTCTCCTTACTTGTCTTTTGATTATCGATATCATCCTTATTAATGGACTTTGGCTTGCCTTTGCCAGTAAAAACTATCTTGAGGTTACGAGCAAGGATATGTCCAAGATTAGAGGTAGTCGTTTGAGAGTAAGGAGTTCCTACTGCATCGAACCTTCTCTTTAGATGAATGGCATCGAATTTGCATCTAGTCGTGCAAAGCCCGCAGCCAACACACATTGTTTCGTCAACATAAGTACGACCGCATTTTAGGCATCTTGAGGCTTCCTTCTTAACTTGTTCCTCGCTATAAATGCCACGATTGTCTTTCATATTATCATCTACTTTGATTAGACCGGGTTCTTGACGTGGGGTATTGTCAAAGCCAACCACCTCAATATTATCCTTATCTAGTTCATATTCGGCTAAATATGGATTTTGGAATCTTCCAATCAATAACGATTGTCCTTGATGGACATGACGATGCATGGATTCAGCCCCTTCTTTAGCGGAAGCTATGGCATCAATTGCAAACCTAGTCCCGTGATAGACATCGCCTCCAACAAAGATATCTGGGTCTTTGCTTTGATAGGTAAGGGGGTCGGCTTCGATACGATTTCCCTTTGTTAAGGTAGCCTTTGTTCCTTTCAATAAGTCACCATAAACAAAAGATTGTCCAATGGCAGAAAGGAAATAGGAAACATCAAGTTCAAGCAAATCATTTTCATCATACTTTGGATTGAAACGATGATTCTCGTCAAATACACTTAAACATTTCTTTAAAATGGCTTTCTCAAGTTTGCCATCCTTAAGAACAAATTCCTTGACGCCATACCCGTTATGGATAACTATTCCTTCTTCTTCGGCTTCTTTGATTTCTTCTTTTGAGGCAGTCATTATGTCTCTAGTTTCTAGACAATATAAATCTACTTTGCTTGCCCCACTTCTTAAGGCAGTTCTAGCAACGTCAATGGCAACGTTTCCTCCGCCCATAATGGCAACTTTTCCCGAAAGTGGTTTTTGCTTTCCTAAATTGACATCGCGTAAGAAATCAATTCCGGAAAGGATATTTTCCCCTTCTTCCCCAGGGACATTAAGTTTCCTGCCGCCTTGGGCTCCAATAGCAATATAGAAAGCTTCATATCCTTGCTTTTTAAGTTCTTCGATTGTTACATCCTTGCCAACTTCAACACCTGTTTTGAATTCAACGCCCATCTCCTTAATTACTTCTATTTCGGCATTGACGACATCTTTTTCAAGACGGAAAGAAGGAATACCCAAAGTGAGCATGCCACCAAGCTTTTCTTCTTTTTCAAACACGGTAACTGAATATCCCATCTCAGCAAGATAGAAAGCGGCAGTCAAACCAGCCGGGCCAGCTCCGATTATAGCCATTTTATGATGATGGTATTCAGGGTGAGCGACTCTAGGAAGTTGACGTTTTTTTGCGTCTAGATCAAGTTGAGCGACAAATTTTTTAACATCGTCAATAGCAACCGGAGTCTTATCAGCGATAGAATTTCTAGTACAGGCAAGTTCACATCTTTTATTGCAAACGCGACCGCAGACAGCTGGGAAAGGATTCTTTTTCTTGATTAAATCCAAAGCTTCTTGATATCTTCCTTCTCTAGCCAATTCTAGATATCCTTCAATGGCAATGTGGGCAGGACAAGCAACTTTGCAAGGTGCAGTGCCTGTTTCATCAAGAATCATTTGTCTATTGTAACGGAAATTAGGATTCCATTTATCTGCACCCCACTTATGGTCAAAAGCATGTAAAGGGGTATCGATTTTAATTTCCTTTTTATTTTTTAGCCTTTCACCTAAATGCAAGGCGTTCATTGGACACACTTCAACGCATTCGCCACAAGCTACACATTTATCAGGATCAACACTAGATAGATAATTAGAACGAACCATGGTAGCGGTATGGAAATATTCGCCCGTTCTAAGCGAAAAGCAAGAACAGCCACAGCAATTGCACATAGCATGAGTATGCCCAACTCCATCAATATTTGGCATTTCATGCATCAATCCATTGTCCTCGGCCTTTTTCATAATGGCAAAAGCTTCATCACGGCTAATTTTTCTAGCTTTTCCCGCCATAATAAAGCCACGGGCTGGCGTACCAATTTGAATGCACATATCTTCTTCAAGATGGCCACAACCTTCGCCCATTATTCTTCTAGAGACTCTGCAAGAACATGGAGCCACGGAATAAGTTTCATTATCATCAGGGAAATAATGGGAAATCCTTTCATGCTCTTCAACCCCTTCTATACCTTCAAGGGCACTTTCAATAGGAATGACCCTCATGACGCCGTGTCCTACTTTTAAATTACCGGCAAGTGGAATAATGCGTTTTATTGTATATTCGGCAAAAGCTTCTGGGATTTGAGGGAATTGTTCGGCTAGTTTTACATTGTCGACTAAGGATTCCAAAATCCCAGGAACAAAAATCGTGAAATGGTATGTACGGCCTGGATTCCCGTCTTTGTCAGGATGATTTGGATCGGCTGGATCGCAAGTTAAGGTGCCAATATCGGCCATATGATCAGCAACTCTAGTAACTTTATCCAATGGCCACTTACTTAGTTTGGCTAATTCTTCGGCAGTGTAATGCTTAAGCAGTTTCATCTTCATGATGAGCCTAGCTTCGTCATCAGTCATGCAACATTCAAGGGCTTTATATTCAGGGTCTGCATAGCCAACAATTACACCCGGCAAGTCTTGAATGTGGCGAGCCGCTTTTAAAACAAGCGGACGGTGTGGCTTGTTTAATTCCTTTCCTTTTCTTGGCCCGTTTTTGTAATAATCTTCGGCGTTTTTTTGCTCTGGCAATACCTTTGCATTCTTATTAAGGTATTCGGCGTTGCTTTTTTTGTTCATATTCATTTCCTTTTAAAATAAATTAAGCAGTTTCTTTATAAGAAATAACTCTTTCATAAATATAAGAAGCTAATTCATCCATTCCTTCTCCGGTTTTGGATGAAACAGGGAAGAAAGATGCTTTTGGATTAGCTTTTAAAATTGATTCTTTGGCCTTTTTGATATCGAAATCAAAAACAGGTAAAGTGTCTATTTTTGTAAAGATAAAGGCATCTCCAACTTTAAACATTAAAGGATACTTAACGGGTTTATCATCACCTTCCGGAACTGATAAAATAACCAAATTCATATTAGCGCCAGTATCAAATTCGGCAGGACAAACTAGGTTTCCAATGTTCTCTAAAATGATTAAATCCAAATCATTTTCTCCTAAAGAGGATAAACCTTCGCTAGTCATCTTTGCATCAAGATGGCATTCTCCGCAGGTATTCAATTGGATTGTTCTGACCCCTGTCTTGCTAGAGATAGTCTCGGCATCGACTTTAGCATCCATATCTGCTTCCATAACCCCAATGCGGAGTTTATCCTTTAATCTATTTATCAGATTGATAAGCAAAGTGGTTTTCCCAGACCCAGGAGAAGACATCAAATTAATGAAAAAAATCTTTTTTTCCAATAATTCCTTCCTTACTGCAGCGGCCCTGGAATCGTTGTTAGCTAAAACACTTTGCTTGACTTTCAAGACTTTAATCTTTTCCATAACGTTCCTTTCGAAAGAATAATAATACTTTTTTGCGCGCGTGTGTATGCAAAAAAATAAACAGCTAAAATTACCAATACGAAAAAGCAAATATGTCAATTATCTAATGGTAGAAAAATATAGCGAAACAAAATAACCACACATTTGTTCAGGTGTTGCAATGCAACCCATTTTTACCCAATGCGATAAAATAGCGGCAAAAGACTCGGTTAAGACAATAGAAACCAATTTTGGTGGGACATTTTCATAGTTGACATAGCCTTCATCGATTAAATCATCCATAAAAGAAGACAACTTTACTTTTAATTCATCAATAAAAATATGGGAACCTTCGGAGTTTAAAATCGATGAAATCAAGTCCTTATCTTCATAAAAATGATAAAAAATATGCGTAATATACCTAGTTGGAGAAAGAACTCTAGAGGAAGAAAAATCATGGCCTGTTTCTTTTTTGCAAGATAAAGAAAAAACGTGGGAAAAAATAGAATCGCAAAAAGAAGAGAGCACATCCTTTATTGATTTGAAATGGGAATAGAAAGTACTTCGAGAAATCTTTGCCTTTTCAATCAAGTCTTTGGCGCTTATTTTTCCATATCCTTTTTCTTTAAGCAAAATAGAAAAGGATTCATATACGGAACGTAGTGTTTTTTCTTCTCTTTTATCCATAAAAAAATAATAGCACATTGTCTATTAATTTAAAAGTTATCGAACATAAATCATATTATGTATAATAATTTAGAAACAAATTTAACATTTTTGTTTGCTTTTAACAAAATATTCAATAATATACGAAAGTCATATGCCAAATTTTGAAGATGTAAATTTAGAAAGAAAGAAGAAAAAAATAAAATTCAATTATTTTTTTGCGTTGGGTTTGCTATTTACCATTCTATTTTTCTCTTTTTGTTTGGCCTTATTTCTTGATACAAATAATCTAGAACTAGTTGACATGATAAAAGGATTATTTGGAAAAGGGAGCAATAAAGCCAACATAATAGTCGGCAACATTAGATTAAGAAGGGCGTTAACCTCAATAATTGTCGGAATGGGATTATCTATATCTGGGGCCGTAATGCAATTTTCTTTAAATAACA
Organism: uncultured Bacilli bacterium; assembly: GCA_934725985.1. Classification (GTDB taxonomy): domain Bacteria; phylum Bacillota_I; class Bacilli_A; order RFN20; family CAG-826; genus Alloenteromonas. The sequence goes on from CAKVCX010000001.1 coordinate 10,319, forward strand.
AAATGGCATCTCCTTCTACTTTGGGAGTATCAGAGGCAGCGACTTTCGGGGCTACTTTGGCTTTGGTTTGTTTCTCTAGCGGCCAGTTTTCTTCAAGCTCGACTCTATCTATCAATAATCCTTATTTAGTAAGTTCTTTAAGCTTTTTGATGTCATTAATATGCGTGCTGCTAGTTTTAAGCTTAACAAAATTTAATAATTTTTCTCCTAGTACAATAGCTTTATGTGGGATTGCCTTAGGTGGATTATTTACTTCCTTAACCTCTTTAATCCAATACTTTTCTAGCGATAACAATGTTGCCAATGTCGTTTATTGGACTTTTGGCGATTTAAGTAGGCCTAGCTATATCCAATTAATCATAATGGCTGCAACCATTATCCCTAGTTCCATCATTTTGTTCCTCCTATCAAGAAGGATAAATGCTTTAATGGAAGGAGAAGAAGTAGCAAAAAGCTTAGGAATAAAAACAAATTTATTAAGATTTATTTCTTTATTTCTATCTTCTTTAATTTGTGCCGTGTCGGTTTCTTTTGTTGGGATAATAGGCTTTATAGGCTTGGTAATACCTCAAATAGTTTCTAGATTTATAGGAGATAACGCGACTAAGTCCCTTCCATTATCTAGTTTAATAGGAGCTTCTACTCTATTGATTTTAGATACAATTTCTCGAGTCGCGATAAAAGGAGTTAACCTACCGGTTGGAGCTTTAACTTCCTTAATAGGAGCACCTATATTTATCTATATCCTTCTAACTTCTCGAGGCAAAGCAAAATGACACTAGAAATCAAAGATTTAAGCTTTTCTTATGGGAAGAAAAAAGAAAAAGTCCTAGACAACATTTCCTTTTCTTTAGAAAAAGGAGAAATAGGAATTTTGTTAGGAAGAAATGGAATAGGCAAATCCACTTTGTTAAAACTAATAGCCAATCTAATAAAGCCAACATCAGGAGTTATTTTAGTAGAAAATGAAGATATTTTTTCATTGTCTAGAAACTCTTTGGCTAAAAAAATTAGTTACTTACCTCAACAAATAGACATTCCATCTAGATTAGTAAAAGATGAAGTAATGTTAGGCAGATTGCCAAATAGTTTTTTCTTTAATAGCAAAAAAGACGAAGAAATTGTTAAGACATGCCTAAAAGAAGTCGATATAGAAAAACTATCATATAAATACACGAATGAGCTTTCAGGAGGAGAAAGGCAAAAAGTTGCTATCGCTAGATCTTTAGCAAGCCAAGCTAATTTGCTATTAATGGATGAGCCCACCGCTTCCCTAGACATAAAATCTTCTTTTGAATTAATAGAAATAATTAAAAATCTATCAAGAAATAAAAAAATTACCTTTCTAATAGCAATGCATGATATTTCTATCGCCTCTTCCTTTGGCGACAAATTCTTTTTGCTTGGAGAGAAAAATATCCATATAGCAGGAGATAAAACCATATTAAGCAAAGAGAATATAAATAATATTTTTGGAACTAGTATTGAAATAAAAAATATAGATGGAGAAATATATTTAACTAAAAACAAAGGAGACATGAAATGAAAAAGGACATTATTTTACTATTACCATTCTTGCTTTTATCTTGTGGAAAAGTTGATTCAATGCAAGAAGAAAACGCCATTACGTTAGTAGATATGGTTGGGAGAAACGTCACATTCGCTCCTAATAAAGTTAAAAAAATAGTTTGCATTGGAGCGGGTGCTTTAAGGCTATATTCCTATGTAGGGGATTTATCGCTTCTATCTGGGGTAGAAAGAGTCGATGTCGAAGGAGATGATGCAAACAAATTTGGCTTTGTTAATAACTCCTTAGCCTTAAGACCTTATAAAATAATAAACCACTCCTGTTGGGATAACTTACCAAGCTGCGGCATGGGTGGACCTAAATCGCAAGTAGTTGAAAAAGAAGCCATAATTAATTGCGATCCGGATTTAATTATCTCTTTATATAGTCAAGATAAAGCAGGGATGGATGAATTATCATCTACATTAAACGTGCCCGTATTAACTCTTTCATACGGGAACAATGAAGCTTTCGATGAAAATGTAAAGAAATCTTTATCATTACTTGGCAAAGCCCTAGGCAAAGAAGAAAGAGCAAATGAACTAATCGATTATATAAAAGGCATTGAAGAAGATTTAAAAACTAGAAGCAGCGGCATATCCAAGGAAGATAAACCAAGCATTTATTTAGGCTGCCAAGCTAACTATGGGCTTAAATCGTTTGAATCATCGACGGCAGGATATAATGTTTTTGATGCCGCTGGAGTTAGAAATTATCTTGACGATTTAGGGTTAGAAGGTTATCAAAAATCCGTTAATCTAGAATACCTAGTTAATAAAAGCCCAGATAAAATAATCCTAGACGCAGGCGGATTAGGCCTATTTAAAAACGACTATGCGAATAAGGAAAAGAAAGAAATTTTTAATAGCATAGAAGCAATAAAAAAAGAAGAAGTCTATATTCAAATGCCTTATAACTCCTACTATACAAATCTAGAGATCGCTTATTGCGATGCGTATAACGCCGGAATGGTTTCCTTTCCTAGCAGATACGAAGATATAGATATCAAAGAAAAAGCAAATGAAATAACCAAAATGTTTTTAGGAACGCCTTTTTATGATAATCCGAATAGAGATGACGATATTTCCGATCAGATGTTAGGCGGATTTAGAAAAATAAACATGCCTTTAGAGGATTTTCTAAATGAATACGTCAAATAACGATGTAAAAGAATTTTTTGATAAATTAGCCCCTAGTTGGGACAATGAACAAAATACAAATGAAAAATTCATTTTGCCATTGTTAAATAGATTAGAAATAAAACAGGGTGATGAGGTTTTAGATTTAGCCTGCGGCACGGGAACTATAACAAAAAGTCTATTTAATATAACGAAAAAACAAATAACCGCTGTCGATATTTCATCTAAAATGATAGAAATAGCTAAATCTAAATATAATAAGGACGTAGCTATATTTTTGCCTATCGATTTTTATGATTATAAAGGCAAAAAATTCGATTGGATTATCATATATAATTCCTATCCTCATTTTTTAGATGTAGATAAATTAAAAGAAAAATTAGTCGATATATTAAAAGACAAGGGACGTGTAGCAATAATTCATTCATTGAGTAGAAAAGAATTGGATTCTCATCATAAAGCTCACGCCTTAAAAGTATCTCGTTTTTTAAAGCCAGTAAAAGAAGAATCCGCCTTTTACGAGGACTATTTCAACGTATTAATCGACGAAGAAGATGAAAAACATTATTTAATTCTTCTAGAGAAAAAATAGAGTACATTCATTCTTTTTTTAAACCTAGTAATTAAAACAATATAATTATTTTTCGATTGAATTAATTCTACTTTTCATTTTTCATAATTGATTTTTTATAGATTTAATCGATATTTTTTTCAATTCTACGATTTAGAGAACCCCTTTCTATATTTAAGAAAGTCTTAAGTAGAGTGACATTGACAAAGTATCAACTAAAATGGCATTGCCTAAAAAGGCGAGTTATCTATGATAAATTTAAAAATAGTCAAAGAAAAAATTTCAGGAAACAAATTTGCTAAGCTTGGTTGTTTAGCCCTATTTTCAATTTTACTTGGAATAGGGGCAGGAGCCTCTTATGCAATAAACAACAAAACGGTTGATAACACAGTTTTATCTACAAGTGGATATAAATATACCAAAAGCGAATTGCAAATTGCCAAAAAGACATATGAAGATGCAGTAGCAAAGAATAAGCCATTAGAAAAAGCATTGACACCGGATCAGATGGTTAATTTAGCTTATGCAAAATTTGAAGAATTGGACAATGCTAAAACAATTGGAATTGGCTCGTCATATTCAAGTGGAATAACTCAGCAAATCCAAACCTGCACGATAAAGAACAATAAAGAGTTCTTCGAAGAATCCAATTCATATAGCACTATGGTGAAAATTTATAATCGGATGTATCAGGAAGGGGATATTACCTCGACTTACTGGGGTGGCGATCAAAATTACGCCGCGCACGAGAAGAAAGACTACTCTAATGATGATTATGCCAAAATGATGGGTAGAAAAGTCTCCGACCCACTTATATACATAGTTTCACCAAAAACAATTAGCAATGAAGAAAATACGATTTCGGGGTTAGAAAAAACAGGAATTTATAAAAATGAAACCGGATATAGGGTAGAAATCGAACTGGCTAAGGAAACAAAAGACCAAAAGACATTCATGCCCGGCATTGAAGAATACAAAAAGCAAATGAAAACAATCTCAAATTTGGTGGGCTACCCTAAATTCTATTATTGCCATCTTACATTTAATCTTGATTTCTCGTTGAATTTGAAATCATTTACAAACATAGAAAGCTATGAAGCCAATCTTGGAATTATGACACCGAAATGCGATGGAAAAATGACCACCACTTACTACACGGATAAAGAATACGAAATACCAAAGTTGACTGACAAAATCGAATACTAAAGATAGGGAGAATAAAAATGGACAATTTTAAAAGAAATTTAAAAGGTGTTGAAAAAACAGCAATAAGAATAAGAAGGGCGGTCTCTACAAGTTTGACCGGACTTGCATTTTTTGGTATTGCCGCCGGGGCAACTTATATGTTGATGCCTACAAAAGAGTTAACTAATAACTCTACTACCACTGATAGCGCCGAAGATAATGGCGGAGAAGATGTTGCCCAAACAGAAAGTAGCAAAATCCTGAATTCTTTAATCAATGCCGTAACAGGTGAAGGCTTATGCTTGAATGTTACAAAAGGCGAATTCCAAATAAATAAAAACAATTTGTTGACATTCAATAATGCAGATATTGATTTGTCTCTCTCTAGCATTGACACAAAACAAATTATTAAAGGCATTAATTTAAAAGTCGATGCCCCAATTAACTATAACGGCAAGACACGTTCACTAGGTCTAGACAAAATAAATGATGATGTTTATTTCGACATAAAAAATGATGATGAGAGTATTAGCGATAGCAATTATCCAAAATACAATTTCCGTTATACAGTCAATTTAAAATCATACGACTATCCAAGCGCAGAAAGCCCAGACATAGATGAAGAAACTGGCGGAACAGTCTTTTATAACTATGGCAAACTTAGCTTTGTTATTGAAGAAATAATGAATATCCTTACAGCTGATGATAGCGGGCTAAATGGCTTAGCAATTCCTTCCATTGGCTCTTTAATCCAAGGCGACTCTTCTTCTAGTGCTTCCTCCTTAGATACAGATGCCATGTTAAACGCCTTAAATGAAATGAAGGAATCCTCCTATAACGGCAATAAATATTTCACTTTATCCTTACCGTTAGGAGAAACCACTCTAGACATTGGCTTAGGGGCAGACAACGACTACAACTTAAATTTAATTGATTTTCCTGCAAGAAAAGAAAATGGAGAACAATCTCCTTATGTCCTTGATGAATCGACTCAAATGCAAATCCAAGTTTCAGCAGTAGTCAATGCAGGAAACGGAGCAGAAACTACCATTGATTGGAGCAAACCTCGTTTCGAGAAAAATACTTATAGGAAACTAGATGATTCTCTTTCTTTATTTAAGGAAGTAGCTAGCTTAGTCGCCTTGCCTCAAACTGGCTTAAATCTAAATCTAGAATTAGAGCATTCTACACAAGGAAAAGAAGCCACCACCGAAACTTTAAAGAAGAATGGAACAAAAGAAAAAGCATACATTGATTTGCATGCCGATTTAGATGCTTCTAAATATGATTTTAAAAATTTAAAAGCCAACTTAGAAATCGGACAATTTAAAAAAGAAAACGGCGAAATAACAAACATAAAAGAAGATCCTTCGCAAAAACTAATGGGGGCCTTTATTAAAAACGGCGACACAAAAGACATCTACTTAGGACTTAACGATTCTTTAAAAGCCAAAACAAACATGGTTACTATCGATGCAGTTGTGTCCAATATAAAACAAGCAATAGGAAAAATGGATGGGGGCAGTACGTCATTAGACCAACTTTCAGCCATCTTTGACACTTCCTTCACCGCTACAAAAGCCATTCAAGATAACGGAGTTGCTAACGGTATAAATCAAGGTAAATACGATTGGGCTTTAGACATGCTTGAATATCTACAAAACGAAGACAATAAAATAATTGTCGGATTAGATTTAACTCAAGCTGGCATTGAAGGCAAAATAAGGCTAACTCTAGACGGAAACGAAAATAGAAAAGCATTATTAGACATTACTTTTGATTCGATTAAGCTTTCCTCTTTCACCTTAAACGGATCCTTATCAACGGAAGACTATGTCATCCCCACTTTAGAAAACATAGATTCATATCAAGAAATGTCTCATTTAAAGGGGATATCCGAACAAGTAAATGATTTTGTTTCTTCTAAAAAAGCTACTTTAAGTTTAAATGGTCAAATACTAAGCAAAACCGAAAATGACGTTACTGGAATAAACAAAACTGGATTTAAATTCAATGGAAAGATTGCTTTAAATAGCAATGAACTCTCGGCTCAAATCAATGGAGTTGAACACAACAAAGACTATTTAAATAATCACCTTATTAAACTCGACGTTAATCCTAATGAAACTAACAATGGAATAAATACCATTAAATTTCTTTATTCTTCTAAAAACGAAGAACTTAACGAAACCTATACATCCAATCCTACTTCTTCAATTGAAAAAGGATATCAAAATGCCGATGGCGTCTATGGGAAAATATCTACAGATGCCATATTCGGAACTGTTAAAGACTTAATAAATACCTTCAGCATTACTAATGAAAACGAAGAAAAAGATGAAAGGTTTTCTAGATTGTTAACTTGCTTTAGCAATGATTCTTCTTCCTCATTGTTATCTAGCATATCTAACGGCAATTATTTTGATTTATTGAATACTAAATTAATTAAAGAAGCCGTTCTTTCTTCAAATGAAAGCAAATTTGTTCTTACCGGTTCTTCATTAGGATTGGATAAGGAAGTAACTCTTATAACAAAGTATGACACTCCAGTAGAAGCAAATAAAAATGCCGGGTTCAAATCCATGGATGTCATGGTTAAAGATGAAAATAAGGATATAAAAATATCCATTTCTTTAGATAGCTTTGATGCAGACACCTCATCAATAGGCCTATTGAAAAATGTCGATGAAAGCAAAGTCGTAGATTATAATCCTTTATTCAATCTAATCGATTATGCTGCTGGAACTACAATGCTTGGAGCATATAATAACTTTAATACATCAACATTTGGCTTTAACGCATCATTAGATATAGTGTTAGGCAAGTATTCCTTCACCGCTTTAAATATATCTTTACATGCTAAAGTAAAAGGGGCTCAAACAATGCTTTGGGCGGAATTAAATAACATTCCAGCAATAAAAGGAATCAACGCCCCAGACGGAATGCCTTATTTCCGCGATTTTGAAAATACTGGTTCTAGAGATGTCAAATTCTTCTATTATGCCGATGGATTTAATCCAAAGGGGATCGTTATGATGAGTAGAGATTCTACTTATGGAAGACTAAGAAACGTAATAGATTCAGTTACTATTTCAGGCGAAAGCTTCTTTAATGACATGGGTGGATGGCTCTTAAAATATCTACTTGGTGTTAACGAATCTTTCTTTGAAGGGGAAACAAGCTCCTCTACTCAAGTAGAAGAAAAGGAAACAAGCAAAAAAGCAATTCATGTTGAAGATATATTAAAGTCATACCAATGCACTTCCTCAGCCTCATTTGAAGACGAAGCTAAGCAAAACAAAAGGCTAACTTATAATCATAACTTAGCTATAGATTTAGGTGCCGCTTTGAACATGAGTTTCCTTGGATGCGCGAACATAAACTTAATTTGCCAGGACATAACAAATACTAATGGAAATACATTTAAAGCTTTAACTGGCTTAAGTGTAGAAGCAGGATTGGCTTTAAAAGGTGAATTAAAAATTTGTTCCATTAGATTAAATGCAAAATTAAATAATGTCAGTGAAAATGGCACTTATACCAATGATTGGGTAAATAATGGATCAACATTTAATCAATATTTTGATGAAGAAAATAACGAATTTAGCAATCAACCAGGACACAAAAATGAAAATTATTCTACAATATATGTTGGAGAAGGATTAATTTCTGGAAATTATTACACGCCACAAAAGATAAGCTAGGAGTTTTTTAGAAAGCATGAGAAGAAAAGCATTTTCTCAAATAATTAAGAAAGAGGGGATAGTGCCATTTTTGGCTCTATCCTCTTTGCTTTTTTCATCATGCCAAGTAGAAAAATATCCTTCAAACTCGGAAACAAAAGACAATAGCACAAGCATCATTTCAAGCGAAGATAATACAGAAGCAGAAGAAAAATTGAAAAAATCATTTCTTAATTCGTTAATAAATGGAATTAGTTTGTCTATTGATACAGGCTATTTAAATTTTGGCGGCCTAGATAACAAAGCCTATTTTAATAACGCCGAATTGAAAGCCCAATTAAAAACCTTTTCAATACAGGGGTTAAATATTTCCTTAGACATGCCAATAAATTATAGGGGGAAGAAAAGAGAAGCTATAATTTCTAGCATTGACGAATGGGTGTACCTAGATTTAGAAAACATTGATAACCCTAGTTCAACTTCTTTTAAATACAAAATTAATATCGCTAGCGAAGAAATAAAAGGCGAGAACAATAAAAGCCAAGTGGATACAACTACTGGTGGAATCTATTATTACAAGTATGGAAAACTATCATATGTCCTCGATGAAATAATGTCTGCTTTGGAATTAGATAACTCTATCTACTTGCCAAGCGAAGGAATTAGCGTTTCTACTGATTCAATTTTAGAATCACTAGGCAATATAACCAGGGTTGATAGTTCCTATTACCATTGGAATTTGCCTCTTGGAGAACATATTATACCCATTGGCTTAAAAAGCGATGAGGATGGATGCTTTTCTGGTTTTGATTTGCCATATGCCGGTTATATAGAAAGCGAATATTCGATAAACGAAAAAGTTTCTTTGAAAATCGAAAGCAGCCTGACAAATGATAACGTTTCAATAAATGCCCCTACAAATCCTAACGAATATTTAAAGTTAGAAGATTCACTAGGCTTAATAAAAGATATTGCTTTAATTGCAAATAAAAAGAAGTTTTCCATTTCGACAAAAAACGAAAAACTTAAATTGACCCATTACGAAAAAGAAATACCAGGTACGTCCACCACTTTTAAGCGCGATGAAATAAATGAAGAAGCCTATCTACAATTAAATGCCGACATAGACTTTTCAGGAAATCTACTAAATGATATGTTTGCCAAAGCATTATTTGAATGCAATGGCAAATCGCAGCAAATAGCCTCTTTAAAAGAAAATGATGATCTTTATATCAATTTCAACAATATCTTATGTGCAAAAACTAATAAAATCACTTTAGACAATTTAATTACTAATATTAAAAATATTTTTTCAAACAATGATTCTAATCAAGAAAAAGATTCTTCTTCTAGCGGTTTATTAACTTCCCTATCCGCCATAAAAGAAGCCATAGATGCCGTAATCAATTCGCCAATAATGATTGGCATAAAAAACAATCGATATGATGAAATCTTATCTTTTATACAATCATTAAAGTCAAGCAATAATCAAATTGATATAGTATTAGACTTATCCAAAATCAGCGGAAGCGAAAATGCCGGAACATTATCTTTATCATTTTCTAGATCCACAAATTCACTCGCTCTTCTTCAAATCGATTTTAATAAAGCAAAGTTTGCTTCATTCACTTTAGAAGGAACTCTTTATTTGGATGGTTTTGTTTTAGGGGCTTTGGAAAATAAAGAAGACTACGTGCCTTTATATCATTTAGAAAGCGTTGCGAACTCCTTTTTAAATTTCAACAATTCAAGAAGAAGCAAAATGAATATAAAAGGATACGTCCTTGATGAAAATACAAGTAGCATCTATACAAACGATTACGCTTCAACTCATATTAAAGAAACTTATGGAAGGTTAGAACAAGGGTTTACCTTTGACGCTAACTTTGCTTTTGATTTAATGGAAGCAAAAGGTTCTGGCGTATTAAATATAACCGATAGAAAAGCCGAATATATCAACGACCATCAACTTAAAATAGATGTAGAAGGCAAGGAAAAAGAAAACGAAAATGATTTGACTTCCGCTTTATCTGCTTCTACTAACGCGATGCTAGTTGAATATAATTCCAAAAATAGAGTGGACCCGAACAGCAACGATGGAAAAGCAACGAAAAGAGTCGATCCAAGCAATAAAAACGGAATCAAAGCCGCATTTTCCATTCATTCATTAAATGGAATCTTAAATACCGTCTCCTCTTTGCTAGAATCAACAGACCCTCGTTTTGAACGCCTTACAAATTTATTTTCAATCGTTTCAAACGTTGGATTGATCAAACTTTTGCAAGACGGGAAATACCTTGAATTGATAGCAACGTCAATCTTAAAAGACGAAGGTGGAGCAAAAGTAAGCGAAAATGAGGATGTTTTCGTAATAAAAAAAGATGTTCTTTTAAATTCTGAAGACTTAACTATTAGAGTCGGATTTGATAAAAAGGAATTAGTTCAAGATGAAGAAGGAAACCAAATAGAAAAATATGGAACTATAAATTCAATAACCATTGAATCTACTTTTGATTTTGGCGGAGAAAATAAAAAAATCGTAAAGATTGAATTAAATAGCATGGATACAAAAGTAGGAGATGATGAATTATCCGCTAACTTTAAAGGGCAAGATAAAAAGGGATTCTCTGATTATTCTTCAGTTAAGACAATGCTGGAGTTCTTGCTTTCTTCTGCCACATTAGGAAGTAATAAAGATAGCAACTACACCTCTACTTATCACCTTAACGGAAATGTCTCGCTATCGATTGTAGGTGTAAAAACAAGCATTAAAATACCATTTGATTTTTTCATTAGCTTGCAGGGAGCGGAAGTAAAGGTTTTAGGGACAATGAGCACGAAAATGATTGGCGATGTAAATGCCACTACTTTAAACTTCGGAACAAGGTATGTAAATTTTTATTACCATGTTTCAGGAGAAAACGACAAAGGCCTGGTTTATTACCAAAGATGGGATGACGGAACGATAAAGCACAAAGTCTACGAAGGCAAGTTTGATGGCGATATGTTCTCAGAAAACGCATTAGGTTATCTATTAGGAAACTTATTCGGCCTTACTGATTCTATGATGGAAAAAATAACAAAAAGCGACAAAGCTCCAAAAGCAAAGCATGCCGAAGATATACTAAAAAGCTATAGTTTCAATAGTTCTAAGCAAAACGCCTTGGAAGAACCAGAATTCAAGTTATCTTTAGACATGGAAAAATTATCAGGAAGCGACTCGCTAAACGAATTAAACATCACGCTAGGCGGCAAAACGCTAAGCGATGGAAGCAAAACGTTAAGCAGCGCAAGTGGCGAATTGTCTTTGAACATATTGAACATAAAAGCAAATTTCAATATTTCTTTAAAAAATGTTGAAACAGGAAAATATATAAATGCTTGGTCAGATTCTAACAAAGTAGAAGTAGTCACTGCATGGAAACGTACAAGCGTGCAGAAAGAAGAAAAAGCAGTAGTCTCCTACTATAACCAATTAGGAAATCAAGCCAATAACCTAACTAGTTATACAGGCGTTACAAACCACTACTAATAACTTAAATTTGATTTATTTTCTTCGATACCTTAATATTTTGCCATGGAAAATCTAGCCACAATAGTCGGTAAGAATCTAGCTAATTTAAGAAAAGCAAAGGGCTTAACGCAAAATGAATTAGCGGCCCTCATCCATTATAGCGATAAATCAATAAGCAAATGGGAGCTTGGCTATGCCTTGCCTTCTGTCGATATATTAATGGATTTTTGTTCTTTTTATGGAGTTAGCTTAGATTATATAGTTTCGGAAAAAAGCGAAGAAGAAACAAAAGAAGCCATTAAAACAAAAGAAGAAAAAGCCGATCCCAACAGGCCGATAATCATGGGTATGACTGTAATGGTCGCCATAATTGTAGCCATGTGCGTCTTCTTTTCTTCTTATTTTATTCCTATAGGGTCGGCTTCTGATCCTTGTTGGTCCGTCTTTATATGGATGGTTCCCTGCACCTTTTTCTTACTTGCAGTAGAAGACCACTTCTTTTATCACGATGGATTTTGGGTTTTGATTTTGTTTTCTGCTTTCATGTGGAGCTTATTAATTTCATTTGTTTGCCAGTTTCAATTCTTTAAGGATCCACCAGAATCAATTTGGTACATCATGTTTGTTGGCTTGCCTTTGCAAGTTATCTTTATACTAGCCAAAAACATTAAAAGAAGAAGCTAATGATGCTATACTAAGCCTATATGAAATTAGGGTTAGCTTTATGCGGAGGCGGTGCTTATGGAGCCTATGAATTGGGCGTCTATAAGTTTTTAAAAGAGGAAAAATATGATTTCGATATAATCACCGGCACATCTATTGGGGCTATTAATGGAGTCATGTTTGCTTCAAACAATTATGATTTAGCTAATGAATTATGGAGAAACATTTCAGCTGAAAAAATAATTAAGGATGGTTTTGATATAGACGAAAATTTCTTAAAGCACTTTTCCTTAAATCCAAAAAGCAAATTCCAAAAAATAGTTAAAAGTTATTTTAAAAATTTCGGTGTAGACATTGCTCCTTTTAAAAAGCTAGTAAAAGAAACAATAGGACCAATAGACTTTAGTAAAATAAATAAAAAAGTAGGAATAGTAACTTGCGAATATCCAGGCTTTAACGAAGTCGACATTTTGTTAAATGATTTAAATAGAAACAAGGTAGTAGATTATCTTCTTGCTTCTGCAAGCTGTTTTCCGGCTTTCCCAATCTATAAAATTGGGAAAACAAAATATGTAGATGGGGGATGGAAAAATAATTTACCTATAGATTTTTCCTTTAATCTAGGGGCAGATAAAGTTATAGCAATCTATCTAGACTCCTTCCCCACCGCTCAAAAGCAAGAATATTTTTCTTTGCCTAACGTTACGTTAATTAGACCATCTAGAGTTATAGGCAAAATGCTTTCTTTTAAAAAGGGAGAAATCGAAAGCAACATACAAATCGGCTATTTAGACGCAAGCAAATTGCTAGGTAATAATAAAGGCTATAAATATACGTTCAAATCCAATAAAGCCATGATGGAAATGGCAAATAAGCATATGTCCATATTAACTAAAAAAGGCATCAAAAAAGCTTTGAAGTCTATTGATATGCTTTTTAAAAACGTAAAATGGAAATTAGAAAAAAACAGCCTAAATGTCTTTTTACTAAATTTAGAAAGAGTATTAGAAATCTATGACATCGATTATAAAAAAGAATATGGCATCGAACAAATAAGCAGAATATTGTTCAATTCGGCCTCAATTTATGTAGAAAATCAAAACGATGAAAAAGATAAAGAAAAATTAGCTTTAAACCTTTTGCTTTGGAAGCAAGATATAAATGAAACAAAAAACGAATATTCCTTGTTGGATGAAGCCTTAATGAATTCTATTTTTGATTAGAAGCTAAAAGAAAGAAGCGAGAAATAGATTGCATATTTAGATAAATTCTCAAACCTAAAATACCCGTCTATTTCAAAACTATATTTAATTGTAGAATCAACATTTTCTATTTTTGGTTCAATCAAAGACAAGCTATTTAAATCTTCGCCTGCAAAAAAAGATGGGGTTCCTGTATATTCTCCCTTATCCATCTGAACAAAAAAGACTTTTCCATATAATTTGTCTTTAGATGCTATAAATGAAACCGATCTTCCATCTTCTTTATTAGCCCGACATTGTATCGAGCCTTCATTAGAGCCTTCGCCTCTTTTGATTTCTTCTCCACGAAAAGAAAAAGTCCTATGAAGCGAATCTTCTATGTCAAACTCGTAATTAGTTAGCAAACTGCCAGACTTAGTAGCTTCAATAGAAGAAGGGTTAATTTCTAGATAATAAGATTGCTTTCCTTCACTAGACTCTTTACTAGAGGAAGAAGAAAAATTACTTTCTAGAAAAGAAGAACTACTACTTTCTTGCAAAGAAGAAGACTCTTCATTAATTTCCTCGCTAGAAATAATTTCAGCCTTAGAAGAGGAAGAACAAGCGGATAAAATAATTAAAGAAGGTAAAAATAATAAGAATTTATTCATATGATAATTATTTTAGCAAAAATAAAGTAATTTAAAGCCTATAAAGTTGTCTTTTTTTAAAGAAATAATCATAATTTATTTGCAAATGAAAGGATTAAACAATGTCTAATAAAAATTGGGACTTAACTTACTTTTTCAAAAGTCAAGAAGACTTTGATAAAGCCTTAGAAAATTTTAAAAAGTACAAAGATGAATTCATTACATACAAAGGAAAACTAAACGATATAGAAAAATTAAAGGAATTCCTTACTCTAGAAAAGAAATCAAACATTGATTTGGCTAGGCTATATTTCTATGCCGAAATGGCTAGCGATTTAGATAAAACAAATGTCAAAAATTCATCAAACCTAGCTAAAGTTGAACTAGCTGTTAACGATTTATCATCGTCAACTAGTTTCGAATCGCCAGAACTTTTATCATTAGGGAAAGAATATTTAGAAAACTTTATTAAAAACAATAAGGAATTCGAGGAATTTTCCTTCTCGTTTAGGAAACTATTCGATCAAAGCGAATATGTTTTAAGCAAAGAGAAAGAAGCCTTACTAAGCTGCTTTAATTCCTTAAGCGGAGAAGGTGGAAACCTATATAGCCAATTGACGGTTGCAGATAGGCAAAATAAAAAGGCTAAACTAAGAAATGGGAAAGAAGTCGAAGTAAGCATGTCCAATTGGTCTAGTCTTATTGAAAAAAGCGACTGCGAAGAAGATAGACAAGCAATATTTGAGGCTTTATACCAATATTATTTTGATCATAAGTCAACTTATGGAGAAATATATAATCTAGTTTTGCAAGACCAGCTATCAACGATGAAAGCTAGAGGCTACAAATCAATATTACAAAGCCATTTGGTTAATTCAAAAATACCAGAAGAAGTTTTTAAAAACCTAATTGAAGTAGTTTCTTCTAACACTGCCCCACTTAAAAAGTATTATGAATTAAGAAGAAAGGCATTAGGATTAAAAAAGCATCGTTCCTACGATAGGTTTCTACAACTTGCCTCCACAAGCAAAAAATATAGTTACGAGCAAGGAAAAGAGCTCTTCTTTGACTCGATTAAAGATTTGCCTTTGGATTTCCAAAACAAAGCACATGAAGTTTTAAAAGATGGCTTTGTAGATGTTGAACCAAAAAAAGGAAAAAGAACAGGAGCCTATTCCAACGGTGGTTACGATTTCCACCCATTCATCTTGCTAAATTGGAATAACGAGCTTAGCGATTGTTTTACTTTGGCTCACGAATCAGGCCATTCCATTCACACATTGTATAGCGAGGAAGCTCAACCAACCTTAAAGCAAGACTATACTATTTTTGTAGCGGAGATAGCTTCTACTTTTAACGAGCATAATTTACTGGATTATTTATTAAAGGATGACTCTTTAACAAAAGAAGACAAAATTTATCTATTGCAAAAATCAATCGATGAAATTGTTTCCACTTTCTACCGTCAAACTTTATTTGGCCAATATGAATACGAAATAAGCTTATTAGCAGAAAAAGGAGAGCCTATCAACTATGAAGTTTTGTGCAATAAAATGAAGGAGCTTTATAGTCTTTATTACGGCATAGACATAGAAGAAGAAAAATATAAAACATTTGTTTGGGCTTATATACCTCATCTTTTCTACACGCCATTTTATGTCTATCAATACGCGACAAGCTTTACCTCTTCCATGCTAATTTATGAAAGGGTTAAAAACAAAGAGCCCAATGCCTTCTCTAACTATATTAAATTGCTTAAATCAGGCGGGTCGGAATATCCTGTTGAACAAGTAAAAGAGGCAAATGTCGATTTAACGAAAAAAGATCCATATCTATCCGTTGTTAGAAGGATGGAAGAACTAGTTGATAAATTAGAAGAGCTACTTAAATAAACAAAAGGAAGCCGAATCAAATGGCTTCCTTTTTATTTTGCTTTTTCTTTTCCTTTTCAGCTTTCTTAAGAGCCTTTATTTCGGCTTTTTTTGCCTTTTTTAGCATTTTCTTGCTAACTATAGGTTCTTCTACTATTTTAGTTTCATCTATTGGAGGGATATCGTTCTTGACTTCATTGTTATTTGGCTTTTCTTTTTTGCCACTTAGCGAATCAAGGAGAGTTTGCCTTTCCTTTCTTATAGCAAAATCCATCTGCTTAGAATATAGTTCATCTAATTCTTTCTCTTTTAGCTTAGATAACATACTTATAATGTCTTTTTTAATAAATTCATAAGCATCTTTAGACAGGGCGTTATTCGAGTCGATAGCAAATTCGTTACTAAAAAGAAGTAACAATAAATCATCGAATTTCTTCTTTTTAAAGTAATAATTAAACTTCTTTTTCAAATCTTTCTTTTTTGACTTTTCATCTGTACTTTTTATTAAAAATTTTAAGCGTTTGTAAATGGGCTTATATTTCTTTAAAGGCAAATGGTTATCAAAAAAACAAAACAATAAAGAAAGAAAAGAAAATCCCAAGGAAACATAAGTTGATATAGAACAAACAAGCGGGATTAGAGAATGAAAGCCTTCGGGAATATAGCTTAATAAAAATAAGTTACAAATAGTCCCAACTGCCAAGCCAACAATTCCAAGAACTATAAAAGTATTAAATATGTGATACCACCATTTTCTTCCAGCTAAGATTAAAGTCAAAATTCCTACTAGACAAGAACAGACAATGCATAAAACAGGACAAATATAAGTAGATAAAAATAAGGAAAAAGAAATAGACTCTTGAGATCCTGGAGGAATTATTTCGCCAAACGAATTGGCGAGTTCTATTAAACTAGGAGTAATAGGAAAAAGGAAAACAAGGAAAGATACAAACAGTAAAATAAGCAAAAACAAAATTGCAAAAGGGATAAATATCTTTCTAGGGCGGCTAGGAAAAGCCTTAACCAATAATTCTTTATTAATCATAAAGAAATGTTAATCAATATTAGACAATTTTTAAACAACAAATGTAGGAAACCACAGTATTCCCCAATTGCAATACAGCAGTACAGATAAATAAAGAAAATACTTTTTGTAGCAATATTTCTTAATTTTTCATATCGAACAGACGTACTGATTTCAATTTTTTCCTTTAATTTTCATCCATTTGAAATTATTATTAATTGATAGGAATTAATTTAATGATCAATGAAAGATTAAGAAAAATAGACGAAAAAGAAGATACTTTAATTGATTTTGATAATTTTAACCATTCTTCTATTTGGAAAGAAATATCGATTCTTTCAAATAATAAGGGAGGGCAAATCTATATAACTTCTTCTCTATTAAATGAAAAAGAATTAATGAGTAAGTTTTTTCAAGAATGCAAAGAAAATCTTAATGTAATGCCCATTTTAAAAGTTGCTACGAATGAGCAGGAAAATGAAATATTAATTATCAACATTTTTCCTTCTTATAATCTTATATTATGTAAAGAAATTGATGGATATTACCTCTATAAAAAAGAAAATAAGAAATACATAAAATTAAGCGAGTCAGAATGTGAACAAATTAAAAAAGACAAATGGAATAAATGCTATTCCAACCAAATAGTTCCTAATAAATTCAACCCTTATGACTTTTCTAATCTATCCCCGTATTTTGACAATAATAAATGGGATTTTAATATCGAAACATTAAAAAAAGAGAATTTAATAAACGAGGATAACTATATTTCCTATGGTTTGTCTTTGTTTTCAAAAGAAAGAAACGATCTATCCTTGATTTTTATATATGAGAATTTAAAGACATCTGAATACTTCACGAAAATTTATAATGGAAACTTACTAGATATATTCAAAAATTGCTTGGCCCATATTCAAGCAAAATATCAAAGCAAACTTGATGATATCTTAAAAAGAAGAATAGAAGCCATTCTCGCCTTTCTTTTATCGAACATTTCGAATAAGAAAATATTTTCCATTAGATTAAAAGAAGAAGAAAATTGCTTATATTTTACATTAGATAGCAATCTCGATGAAGAAATAAGCGCCTTAAAAGAAGGCCAATTCAGCTTCAATAATGCAATTTGCAAAATAATGGAAAAGTGTGGATTTTTAGATCTAGAGAATCTTTACGCTTCTATAAACGAGAATAAAATAAAAATTGATTCTTCTACCTTTTCCGTAGAACTTTTACCAAGTAGTAAAGAAATAGAAGCAGGAAAAATAGAACTTATTTATCCAAAACTAAACAAAGGAAAGAGAATTTATGATGAAGAAATATTCTTATTCTGTTTAAATGGCCCAAAAGCAAGAGAAGAAATACAAAAACTAACGCCTTACAAAAGCAAATCATCTTTCTTAAATAGTATTTTAAACCCCTTGCTAGAAGCAAAACTATTATTGCCCACAACCTCATTTAAAACTTCGCCAGATAATAAGTATTTTCTAAATCTAAAAAAGGTAAAAATAAAAGATGGCTATCAATGACGATAGCCATCTTTTTTAGCCTTTATCAAGCTAAAACTAGCAAACCATCTCTATAAGACAATTTATAAGACTTCTTAGTTGATAAGTTGCCTTCAACAATTTTAGATGCCAAATAAGTTTCTATTTGGTCTTGTATGAAACGCTTTAATGGCCTAGCACCAAATTGAGCATCAAAGGCGGAATCTAGTACATACTTAACAATACTTTCATCAAAGGAAACAGAATAATATTGTTCTTTTAGTCTAGAAGAAAGTTCATCAAGCATTTTCTTTACAATCAAACGTTGGGTGTCCTTATTAAGAGGATCAAAATAAACAATCTCATCAATTCTATTCAAGAATTCAGGCTTAAAGGTACTGTGTAGCAATTTTCCCACCATTTCTTTATGCCCATCAAGAATATAAGAAGAACCCAAATTTGAAGTCATAATTATAACGGTATTCTTAAAATCGACGAGTCTGCCTTGCGAATCAGTAAGTCTACCTTCATCTAGAACTTGAAGTAGTAAGTTAAATACTTCTGGGTTTGCTTTTTCGATTTCATCGAATAAAACAATAGAATATGGGCTCCTCCTGACTTTTTCAGTTAATTGTCCACCTTCTTCATAACCTACATATCCCGGTGGGGCGCCAATCAAACGTGAAACACTATAACGTTCCATGTATTCTGACATATCAATACGTATTATGTCGTTTTCATCATCAAAGAGGGCTTCTGCCAAAGCTTTTGAAACTTCAGTTTTTCCCACGCCAGTTGGACCAAGGAATAGAAATGAACCAATTGGTCTATTTGGATTCTTTATACCAGCTCTTTGACGAAGAATGGCGTTATAGACAAGAGTAATCGCATTGTCTTGTCCAATTACTCTTTTTGATAGGACATTTTTTAAATCCAAGACTTTTTCCCTGTCGCCTTTTTCAATTCTAGAAGTTGGAATGCCAGTCATACGGGATACAATTTTCGAAATTTCTTCTTCATCAACTATTTCATTGACTAATCTTTCCGACGACCCTTCCCTAGTCAAAGAACTTAGCTTCCCTTCTAGAGCCGGGATTACTTGATATTGAAGTTTAGAAGCTTCTTGATAATCGCCATTAGAAAACTTAACTCCTAAATCAAACTTGGCCTTTTCAAGCTGCTTCTTGATTTCTTTAGCTTCGCTTATGCCCTCTTTTTCCTCTTTCCATTTTTTAGATAGAGAATCAAATTGGACTTTATATTTACTTAGCTCCTCATTTAAAGAAGCTAACCTTGCTTTAGAGGAATCGTCTTTTTCTTTTTCTAAAGCCACTTTTTCAATTTCTAATTGGCGAATCTTTCTGTTCACTTCATCTAGTTCAGTTGGCATTGATTCGATTTCTACTTTAATAGAAGCACAGGCTTCATCAAGCAAATCGATAGCCTTGTCTGGCAAGAATCTATTAGTTATGTATCTATTTGATAAAGTAGCAGCTGCAACTAGTGCTCCATCGGTAATCCTAACGCCATGGAAAGATTCAAATCTTTCCTTTAAGCCACGCAAAATCGATATAGTATCAGCTACAGTTGGTTCCCCAACCATAACAGGCTGGAATCGACGTTCTAGAGCCCTATCTTTTTCAATATATTCTCTATATTCATTTAAAGTAGTTGCACCAATACAGTCGATTTCACCTCTTGCAAGCATTGGTTTGAGCATATTGGAGGCATCCAAGGCGCCATCGCTTTTACCAGCTCCGACAATAAGATGAATTTCATCAATGAAAAGAATTATCTTACCATTTGATTCTTTTATCTTATTCAAAACGGCTTTTAATCTTTCTTCAAATTCACCTCTATATTTAGCACCGGCCACAAGAGAACCCATATCTAGTTCATAGACTTCTTTTCCTTGTAAAGAAGTCGGCACGTCATTTTTAACAATACGTTCGGCTAAGCCTTCAACTATAGCAGTTTTGCCAACGCCTGGCTCACCTAATAGAATTACGTTATTCTTGGTTTTCCTAGACAAAACTTGAACTACTTTTCTTATTTCGTCATCCCTACCAATAACAGGATCTAATTTACCATCCCTAACAGCATCATTGACATTCCTACCAAATCTTTCAAGGACATTTGGATCGGAAGCATAATCTATTGGACCTTGTTCTTGCATATTCATAATCGTTCTCCTTTCAAGTCTTGCACATAGACTATCTATAATATAATCATAATTTTAGCACTCGCAAGGGTTGAGTGCTAATATTTGCAAAAAGAAAACCACCACTAGGACTTAAAATGCCTAATGATGGTTGCTTTTTATTAAATAAGGATTACATCAAGCTCTTATAAAGGGCGATGACGTCTTCTTTAGTAATAGGAGCTGGATTGCCTGGCATGCAAGCATCAGCCATGGCGGAATCAGCAAGGAAGGACAAATCTTCTTCTTTGACAATGCCTTTTAAGTTAGCTGGAATACCAACGGCGATAGAGAGTTTTTGAACTGCATCAATGGCGGCTTCCCTATATTCTTCTTGGCTCATAGAATCAACGCCTTTAACACCCATAGCTCTAGCGATTTCACGATACTTTTCACCAGAATAAGGGGCGTTAAATCTCATGCCAGTTGGCAATAAAATGGAACAAGCGACTCCGTGCGGGGTATCATAGAATGCACTTAAAGGGTGAGCCATTGAATGGACCATGCCTAAACCAACATTAGAAAATCCCATGCCGGCAACATATTGTCCAAGAGCCATCTCTTCTCTGCCTTTCTTTTCATTTCTAACGGCAGATTCGATGTTATGGGAAATAATACGAATAGCTTCAATATGGAACATATCAGAAAGTTCCCAAGCCCCTTTGGTAATATAACCTTCAATAGCATGAGTTAAAGCATCCATGCCGGTAGCAGCAGTTAACTTAGCTGGCATAGTTTCCATCATCAATGGATCAACAACGGCAATAATAGGAAGATCATGAGGGTCAACGCAAACAAACTTACGATGTTTTTCTTCATCGGTAATGACATAATTGATGGTAACCTCAGCAGCAGTACCAGCAGTCGTTGGAACAGCAATTGTCGGAACGGCTGGATTAGGAGAAGAAATGGCACCTTCTAGTGATCTAACATCAGCATATTCAGGATTGGCAATAATAATGCCAATGCCTTTAGCAGTATCCATCGAGGAGCCACCGCCGACAGCAATGATATAATCAGCGCCAGCTTTTTTGAAAGCTTCGACACCATCTTGAACATTCTTAATGGTTGGATTTGGCTTTACTTGGTCAAAGACTTCATATGCAAGTTTTGCATTGTCCAAAACTTTTAAAACGTGGTCAACAACATGAAACTTCACAAGTGATTCATCGGTGACAACCAAAGCCTTTTTAAAATGATGAGATTTAGCTTCAGTGGCAATATTTTCGATAGCGTTATAGCCATGATAGCTAACAGGATTTAAGCAGAAGCGATAAGACATTTTTTTATTTCCTCCAAATGCTTCGAAATAATTATAATCAAGATTTTTAAAATTGGCATTTATATTAAATAAGTAAATTGGTAAATCAATCAATTGATTTTAAGGACCCGTTCATATCAATCGACTTAATCTTTGGAAATAAAAGCAAATTGACGATGGTAACGGAAACAAAAATAAGAAGAATGGAAGCAAGATAAGAATACCACTTGATATCACCTATAGTCCCAAAGCCCAAGAAAGAAAATAACCAACCCAATACCAAAACAGAAAAAGGTAAAGATAAAATAGCACCAAGCATGCAGACGAATATCAATTCCCTAAAGCAATAAAAAGAGCACTCATAATCCCTATAACCCAAAACCTTTAAAGTAGCCAATTCCCTTTTTCTGTCCTCTATATTCATATTTGCAAGAGAATATACAACAGTAATGGCTATGGCAATGGCAAATAAGACTATTACGGCAGAAATTAACCCCATAGAAGAAGCGACATTTGCAAAGAGTTCATCATTTTTCATTGCAATGCTAGCATCGTTTAATCCGAATCCCAAAAGCAATAAACCCGCAGAAAGAAAAATTGAAAGCATTGTCAAAACCAGGTTTTTCTTTTGCCTAAATATGTTTCTAAAACTAGATTTCCAAGAGAAAGATATTTTATTCCACAACCAGTTTATTTTTTCTAATAAGATCTTTTTTCCAGGCTTTGGAGAAATCTCTTTTAACAAGTTGCTTGGTTCTTCTTTTAAATATAAGGTAGAAATATATACAGTAATTAAAATAGATAACAAGGTAATTCCTAAGCCAATCGCCATTCCAAGCACGTTAATTAAAGTGGCTTTTAAAGCGCCAAAGTTAAAAACGCTTCCGTAGGCATCTTCTACTACAAATGGCAATATAGATGTTCCTATCAAATAACCGATCAAGCAACCTAAAAAGACAGAAAGAAAGGAAAATAAAGTAAACTTAAAAATAATTTTTCTTCTACTAATGCCCAAAGAAAAGTAACAGCCGATTTCCTTTCGTTCATCTTTCATTAATCTTGAAACCGTAATCAAATTAATCAAGGCACAAATTCCAACAAACAAAAAAGGGAATACATAAGAAATTTTTCTAACTTTTTCATTATATGTTTCAAACAACTTATAACCGGTATTTTCTTCCATTGTCAAAACCGTAACATTATCTTCCCCAAAATCAGAAAGAAGTTCTTTTTTAAATTCGGCAACATCATTTTTATAGTTTTTAGAAAAATAATCGTGGCAGATGTTTAACCTAATATAAATATCGCTTGTAATGAATTTAGTCGGGATTTTATCCGAATCAAAATAAAGAATAGCTGATACGTATTCTTCCTTTTCATTTTCGATAAAGGCTCTTTCCTTAGCTACGGAAGTGTACAAATCACTTTTTACAATCCCGGTTACTTCTATTCCTTTCTCAAAGGCAGGGAAATCATCAATTTTGATAAAATCCCCTATATTTATTGTTTTTCTATTCAAAGAATTCTCTAAAGAATAGCATTCGCCCATATAAAAAAGCGAGTCTGAGCCACTGACCAAAGTAGGCAAGCCAAGTTTTATAGATTTATTATTAAAAGATAGAAAATACAGCCTGTAGTATTCATCGTTTTGTTTTGTATCATAAGAAAAAAATGGATTGATTTCTTTTACTTGTTGATAGCTTTTTATTCTTTCTATTTGGGAAGAAGAAAAGCCTTCGCTGCTCTTGCTTTTTAATGTCACGTCTACTGTATTTGAAGAAAAATTATTCTTATAGGCATCACCAAAGCAGGAAGGTAAAGAAGCTAGGCCAGAAGAAATTCCAACAGATAAAAAACAAATGATAAAATTTGCTAAAAATCTACCTTTATTGGAGAGAAAAGTCCTTATGACAGTTTTAGCGAAACTAGACATTACCACTCGATCTCCTTGATATCTTTTGGATTCTCGTTATGTTCATCCAAAACTATTTGCCCATTTTTAACTCTAATCAAATGATCGCCCATTTCTTTTAAGGCACTATTATGAGTAACAATAACAACTGTTTTTCCTTTTATTCTAGCGCAGTCGCTAAGCAACTTTAGAATTTCTTTGCCTGTTTCATAATCTAAGGCACCGGTAGGTTCATCACAAAGGATGATATCAGGATTTTTAGCAATGGCCCTAGCGACCGATACCCTTTGTTGTTCTCCGCCAGATAATTGAGAAGGAAAGTTGTTCTTTCTATTCTCAAGGCCAACCGATTTTAATGTGTCATCTACCGACAAGGCATCTTTTTTTAGTTCAGTAGCCAATTCAACATTTTCTTTAGCGGTTAGATTTGGCATTAAATTATAAAATTGAAAAACAAACCCTATTAAGGAACGCCTATATTCGGTCAATTGCTTCTTATTAAAATCAGCTAAATTCATTCCATTAACTATCAAGGAACCATAGCTAGGACTATCCATGCCACCAATTAGATTAAGTAAAGTGGATTTTCCAGCTCCGCTAGGACCTAAAATAATTGTCAATTCACCTTTCGAAATTGAAAAATCTAAGCCTTTAAGTGCCTCGACTTTGTTCTCTCCTTGACCGAATACTTTGCCAAGGTTTTTTGCTTCCATAATAACGCTCATAAAAATCCCTCCTTCATTATAAGAAAGAATAAAAATAAGAATAAGTAGGAAATCAAAATAATTTAGATTAAATACTGTTATTATTATCAATAATTGAAGCAAGCTCCAAACCATCAAAAATGGCGTCGCCTATTGTTTTGCTACCATATAGCAAATCGCCGCAAAGATAAGTTTTTTCATCTATTTTCCTATCCAAATCAAGCGGTAAGAAATCAAATTGACAAGGCTTTTGGCCAATGCAAACTATTAAGTTATCACAAACTATATCATCGCCTTTAATTGATGTATTAACAAAGCTAGCCCTACCATTTATTTTTTCGCCTAATTGAGTTTTCATTGTATGTATAAGCAAACGTTTGTTAGAAACTTCTATTTCATTTATAACGGAAGTGAAGGTAAAAACTATGCCTTTATTTTCAGCATACTCTATTTCCTTTTTATTAGCAGGCAAAGAAGAATAATCTCTTCTATAGAGTAGATTAACTTTATAACCGTTATTCAATAAAAGATTGGCGCAATCAAAAGCAACGTTTCCACCACCATAAACGCAAAATACTTTGTCTTTAGCAAAACTCAGTTGCTCTTTTTGACAGTTCTCTTTTAAAAAAGGCAACCCATAGACAATTAAATTTGATTCAAAGGGAATCTTTCTTGACAAGTTTGTCCCTAAGCATAGACATATAAAATCACTTTTCTTTTTAAGAGCAACGTAATCATCGTTTTCTATTCTTTTAGAAAAAACAAATTTAACACCAACTGCTTTTAATTTATTAAAAACAGAATTTAAAACCTTTTCATTAAAACGAAATCTAGGGATATAAGATAAAATTGCACCACCTATAAAGTCGTTTTCATCAAAAATAGTAACCCCGTATCCTAATTTAGCAAGGTGAAAGCCTAGTGAACACCCAGCTGGGCCTGCACCGATTATAGATACATTTTTTCCATTAAAAGGTTTTGTTTTTAAATTAATTGGATATGTAGATAGTAGTGACTCTATCCCTTTAGTATCAACCGGGCTTCCTAACTTATTTTTGATACAGTGGCCATAAGCTCCGGACTCGCAATCGCATAAAGATAAAGTCAATTCGGGAAAAGGATTGTGGGAATATAGCAATTCTACGGCTTCTATAAATTTTTCTTGCTTTATTAAAGAAAATAAAGTTTTATGAGGCAAATGAGCGTGACAAAATTGTTCGCAACGTGGCGAAGCACAGCCAAGGCAATTTAAGGCACAACTTTTTAATTTAGACTCGATTCCGTTCATATTTATTCAACTATTTTTAGGTAAGGAAAAAGAGGTAATTCGACCTTGCCATATTCTTTTACCAAGACATTTCTTTTTCCATTGCTTTTCACAACGTGATATTTGCTTTCGACAATTAAGCCAATTTTAGCTTGGTTATTAGGCAAAAGAACTTTGAAAGGGATTTCCATAACAAGATTCTTTTTAAACTCTTTTTCGTGATTAGAAATAATTAGGGGCGTGGATCTGCCATTATTTAAAAAATCTAAAATCGTAAAAGCAAACATGGCCTCATTATCCTTGATATCTTTTACATAAAATGACACCTGTAAAGATATTGTTTTTTTATCGCTAGAAAGTTTACCGATTGAGTTGGTATAGAATCCAATTTCCATACCAAATAATTCTTTTTTGCAAATCAAGGTAGAAAAGGAATCGTCATTTTTAAACCTTAAATAAAAAGAAGATAGGCTAGGCTCATCCAAAGCCGTTGCCATTAACTTAATAAAATCATTAAACAAAGAAACACCCGTATTAAAAGAATAATAATCCTTATCTTTAAAATAAGCATTCATACGTCCGTATAGCTCAGGGGATTGGCCTATATAAAAGCAAAGATAATACAAAGAATTTTCCAAATTAGAAGAGCTTAACTTAGGTGATAGAACTGAAGATGAAATAGAAGAAGCAAAATATTGGAGATATCTTTCCAAAGCCATCTTAAATGAAGGCGCCGCATCTTTTTTTAAAGAATCGACGACATCATTATAAAAAGCAAGGCCAGTTTCCCCATTTAGCAAAGTACATATTGATGAAGAAGAATTTTGGCTTTTAGTTACCATATTTTAATTATTTGTCCTAAACTCATTCAAAATAGATGAGGCATTATCATAGACACGTCCCATATCAAAATCTTCATCATAGCAACCCATAATGGATAAACATAAATCAACTTCGGATTGATTTTTTTCTTCATAGCCTTTTTTCGTATACTT
This sequence comes from uncultured Bacilli bacterium, assembly GCA_934725985.1. Classification (GTDB taxonomy): domain Bacteria; phylum Bacillota_I; class Bacilli_A; order RFN20; family CAG-826; genus Alloenteromonas. Next base: position 37,190 of record CAKVCX010000001.1, read on the forward strand.
TATTACTTCTTCTAAAAGAGATTGATCAACTTTTTCATTAAAAGAATAAGAATTTATAGTAGAAAGCAAATAAGAAACAAAATATTCAACGGGGCAATCTTCAGGCTTATTGATAATACTCTTTTCATCAAGATAGAACTTGCCTTGGCAAATAGTTCTAGCCACCTCATTGCTTATGGATACAAAAGCTTTTACATCATCTACTTCTTGCAAAAAAGAAGTTGCGGCGATAAAAATGGTCACCGGCATGGATTCTGGCAAAGCAAATTCGATTTCTTTATCCTCGGTAACTGCTAGCATCGTTCCAAATAGTTCAGCAAATTGATATGTTTCTTCTAATTTATTGCCCATAATTTTTCCCTTGCTTTTAGATTACTCTTAATAAAAGAAAAAAAGAAGAATTTATAAATATAAAGAGTTAAAATAAAAGCATGAAAAACAATAAATTGGTTTTGCCTTTATTATCACTACTGCTTTTATCATGTGGAGCAGATACATCCACTCCTCTAGAAAGCTCTAACCAAAAAGAGAGCACCATAAGCGAAAATTTTTCTAGCACAAACTTTGAAAACGAACCTTCGAGTTCAAGCGAAGAAGAGCAAAGCAGCGAAACTAGCACATCAAACTCAAGCGAAGAAGAAACAACTTCAAGCGAAGAAGAAACAATTGATGAGCAAGTACAAAAAGCATCAATAAAAGAAGCTAAAAATGCTTGTTTGCTATTTAAGGGTGAACCTAATAAAGTAGGTTTAGAAATTGGAAATCAAAATTATGAAATAGAAGGACTTATCATTTCTATTTTTGATTTTGGGAAATCAACAAAAGATTATAACGGGACAAATCCGTATAAAGCCATTATTACAGATGGGCAAGACTATCTAACAATCGCATTGGTTAAAAATGATTATTTAAAAGTAAAAGATTATGTAGGCAAAGAAGACACTATTTATAGAGTAATAGGAAAAACAAGCAGGCTTAACGGCAAAGCAGAATTAGTTGCAACTAGTTTTGAATTCTTAAAAAATTCAACACAAAGAGTTACCAAGGATCAATTGTTTAGCCTTGCAAATGATGCAAAATCAATTATAGACATAAATGAAAGATTAAAAAAATCACCACTAAATGAAGCAGGAAATTACGATGGCCAACTATCAACATTAACCCTAAAATATGTTACAAAAATCGAAAATGAAGTCTTGCTTTTTACAGATGGAAAAAAATATATATCGATGCATGGATCTAGCCAATTGTATAACTTGTTTAAAAACTCAACTTCTTCATATCAAATTCTATTTCAAGAAAACGTGTATCATTATGGCCAAAGCCTAGAATATATTGCCTCTAAAACAAGTGAATTAGAAATAACCTCACCCGTTGCAAACAAAGCAATTACAAGTGAATATCTATATTCATGTAACTATGTCAATGGCAAATCTACACATTTTGAAAAATATGAAGAAGTAAAATCAAATATTTATAATTTTAGAGGATACGTGGATTATTATTTGAAAAATGGATTGGCCTTTTTTACTTTAGTGGACAAATTACCAGTTAATTCTAGCCATACCATTACGACCTCATCGAGTCTAAAATCACTATTTGTTAATAATGAAACTGAATCCAAGCTCGATAATGTTTCGATGCAATATTCAAAACTATATGAAGCTTATGCAAAAGAAAAGGAAATAGAATTAACTATCTATCCGTATAATTGGAACAGTCAAAAGTATTTCCAAGTTCAAATTTTATTTTAAAAACCTTCTTTATTATTCCCTTTTTAAGAATTCAAAAGATTAACACGTGTATTATTAAATAGATTCTATTTATTCAAAAAAATGCCAATTCTTCTTTTTGGGCCAAATCTATTTAATTAAAAAATAAAATACCATTAAAAACGTTATTCTTTTCTTATATTTCAAGCCAATAAAAGCCGTTTTTAAAAAATATAAAAAATGATTAACAAAAATGATTCGCATGACATAATCTAGAAAATTATTGACTAATCGGTGTTGCGAAATGGAAGAAAAATTAGGAAAAATTGTCTTAAACAAAAGGAAGGAACTAGGGTTAACTCAAGAAGAACTAGGCAAAAAGATAGGCTATTCCGCGCAAGCAATTTCGAAATTTGAAGATGGGTCGGCTTCTTTAAGCCTAATGGTTCTTCCTAATTTGACCCAAGCCTTAAATTTGAAGATAAACGATATAGTGGGAATTCCCGAAGAAGAGGAAGGACAAGAAAAAGAAGTTTTGCCTATTCCCTTGTTAGCAAAGCAAATTAAGCAATTCCGAAAAAAACTAAAATTAAGTCAAGGCGAGTTTGGGGAAAAACTTTCTTTGTCGCAAAGAACCATAAGAAATTATGAGGAGGGGTATTCAATTCCACCAATTTCTTTCCTTTTAAAAATATATGAAGTATTTTCATTCCCGCCATCTAAATTAATCTATCAAAACAAAGATTTGAAGGAAGCTAAGAAAAAGAAAAGAAAGAAACATTAATTAAGTTCGTCTTCTTTTCATATATAATCATTATTATGATAAAAACACCTGAACCATTAAAAAAAGGAGACTGCATTGATTTAATAGCCCCTAGCTTTGGTTGCTCTAGCGAGCCATATTTTTCTAGGTTAGAGAAAGCAATAACTAACTTCGCGAAATGGGGATATAGAATAAAGGCAAGTAGAAATGTATATCTCAGCGATGGCCTTTTAGCAAGTGCTAGTCCAGAAGAAAGAGCAAAAGAGTTTATGGATTCTTATTTAAATAAAGAATCGAAATTGACCCTTTCAGTCGGTGGAGGCGAAATCATGATGGATATGTTGCCCCATATTGATTTTAAAAAAATAAAAGAGGCCGATCCGAAATGGTTTATGGGTTTTAGCGATAACACCAATTTATCATTTTTATTGCCTACTTTATCTAATGTCAAAGCTGTTTATGGCCCGAACGCACCTTCTTTTATATCCAAAAAATTGGATAAATCAGAAAAAGACGCTTTACGTCTATTAGAAAACGACTTTTCAAAATATCATACTTATTCAAAATGGGGATATCCTCCAAAAGAAGTAAAAAACCCATTAGCTAGAACTAAGTTAAATAGAGAAGAAAAGATTATTAATTTAGGATTAAAGGAAGAAAAAGGCATATTACTTGGCGGCTGCATAGACGTTATAGCCTCATTGATAGGAACTAGATTTGATAATGTAGTCAATTTTAATAAAGAGAACGGCCCGCTAGTTTGGATGCTAGAAAGTTGCGATTTAAATCCCATATCATTTTATAGAGTTCTAAACCAAATGAAATTTGCATCATATTTTGTTTCAACTAAGGCAATAGTTTTTGGTAGACCAATGCATTTTAAGGAAGAAATAATGGGAATTAATTTTATTAAAGCCGCAGAAGCCGCTTTAAAAGAGTTAAATATTCCTCTTATCTTTGACATAAGTTTAGGACATCTTTATCCTAGTTTGCCATTTGTAGAAGGAATGCAAGCAAGCATAAGAATGAAAGAAAAAGAATTGGAAGTCGAATACCATGAATCAAGATGAAAAGAAAGAATTAGGTGCTATTTGTTTATTCTCGTTTTTATTAATTTTAGGGCTAGGCCTTCTTTTCTTTGTAGGCTTAGGAGGGAAAGCAACATCGACATTCTTTCCTGGCATGTCTAAATATGTCCATGTTTTAGCGCTCTTACCTTTCTTTTATTGCTTTCCAATATTAACTATATATAGGTTTAAAAACTATTCGTTTTTGCCAAAATTAGGCATTAAAAAAATTGATTTTGACAAGATTATTTCTATTGTTTCACTAATCTCGATAATTTCAGTTACAATTATTATTGTTTTGGTCGCGATGAATTGTTTCCCTAATCTAAATGAAGGAAAATTACTAGCACTCTCCTCGCCTCTACTTCTTTCTTCGACTCTATATTTTGTATTTCTTATTCACCTTAATCAAAAAGAGAAAAAATCTTTATATACATATTTGCTAATTTTCATTGGTCTATTTTTATTGCCTTTGTTACTTTCCTTAGTTCTATTTTTTGCTTTCGGAAAAGAAGAAGGGCTTCTATTACTATCTTTATTGCCAATCGCTGGTTTCATATTGCATTATAAAAAACAAATATAAAAGCGGTTACAAAAGTTTTGATTACCCTACCACCCTATTTTTCTTTAATTACAATAATTAGGCCATGGGAAAATTATTGAAAAAATTCAAAAGCCTGTTTGATCCAATCGATCTTACAAAAGGAAAAATATGGAAAGTAATTGTTGCTTTTTTTGTTCCTATTGTTTTGTCAATGTTGTTCCAACAAGTATATACATTAACCGATACCATAATAGTTGGGCAAACATTAAGCGAACAAGAAGTCGCTGGAGTTTCCTCTTCAAGCGCTCTTGTTTGGTTGGTTTTACAATTTGGCATGGGCTGCACGAGCGGCTTTTCTGTGGTTATTTCTGAGCGTATAGGCGCAAAAGACTTTGAAGGAGCTAGAAAGAGTTACTGCGTTCAGATTGTGTTGTCTATTTTTATTTCGCTCACCCTTACTATAATAGGAATTTTTTGCATACCTTACATGCTTAAAATGATTAACATAGTAGACAATCCTCTTGACCCCATAATGAAAGAAGAATATGACGCGGCCTATACCTATGTATTGATCATATATATTGGAACATTAGCTCAAGTATTTTATAACCTAATGGTATCTATACTTAGGGCATTAGGGGATTCCTTTGCTCCTTTTTTATTTCTTGTCGGTTCGACAATAATAAACGTTTTTCTCGACTTGCTCTTTATCATAGTTTTCAAAATGGGCGTTGCAGGAAGCGCCTATGCAACGATAATATCGCAAGGATTGGCAGCAATAGCAGCCATAATATATACATATAAAAAGTATGAATGGCTAAGGATTAGAAAAGAAGATTGGAAATTCAATGCATCATTTTTTCTTAGACATTTAAAAAATGGCCTACCAATGGGATTTCAATTTTCAATCTTAGAAATAGGAATAATCATAATGCAGGGTGCGGTAAATAGTTTCGATATTAATTTGGATGGCTCCATGGTTGCCGGGGTTCCAGCTCAAGTCGGGTATGGAGCGGCGAGCAAAATATTTGGTTTCTTAATGGCTTTTTTAAATGCCTTGGGAACGGCAATGCTATCATTTATCTCTCAAAATTATGGGGCAGGAGAAAAAGAAAGAATAAAAAAGGGGACTATAATTTCGTTTGTTATAGGAACAAGTTTGTGGGCTTTTATAGTCTTAATAGGTCTATTATTGACAATAAATGGAGCCTATCTATATATCTTCTATTCCACTAGCAAAATTAACCCCTCCTCCATTAAATATGGAAATCAATACTTATATGTATCTATCCCTTGCATGTTTATTTTAATGTTACTATTCTTGACTAGAAACATATTGCAAGGATTTGAAAAACCATTGTTTCCGTTCCTAGCAGGCATTGGTGAGTTGACCGCTAGAACCTTGATTTGCTTATTTATTCCAGTCTTAGTAAATGGAGGGCCAATCAATAGCGAGGCTTCGACTTTATCTTATATATTCGTAGCCATGGCCGATCCCCTTGCATGGGTTGCCGCTACCTCAATTATGGTAATCCCAACAATAAGAAACTGTTTTTTTAAAACAAAGGAAAAATAAAAATGTCACTATACTTTACTAGACACGGCGAAACTGATTACAACAAAGAATACGTTATTCAAGGCTCAATTGATGCCTCTTTAAATGAAAATGGATTTAATCAAGCAAAAGAATTAGCTAAAAAAATAAAGGATCTAAATATTTCAGCAATATATTGTTCTCCGTTGCTAAGAGCTAGGCAAACTGCACATGAAGTAGAAAAGATAGTAAAGATAAAAGCAATAATTGACAATAGATTACGTGAAGAGAATTATGGTGATTTAGAAGGAGTATCTAGACTAGATGAATCCTATCTAAAACAAAGGCAGCGTTTCGCTTATTCTTATCCAAATGGTGAATCCTATTTAAAAGTAGCGGCACGGGTCTATTCTTTTTTAGATTCAATTAAAGAAGAGGCAAAAACTAAAAACATCTTAGTTGTTGCCCATGGAGGAATGTCTAGAGTTGTAAATTCATATTTTCACAACATGGAAAACGATGAATTTATAAAATATAGCATCCACAATTGCGAACTAGTTAAATATGATTTTTAACTAATGGCTTAGTTAATTCTTTTAATTTTAAAATCTCTTCCTTATCAAAATAAGGCGAAAGCTTTTCAAATACAGTTTTGTGGTAATTATTTATAAAATCTATTTCTTCTTCATTAAGCATAGTAACATCAACATAACTAGTTTCAATTGGAACATATGTTATTGTTTCAAATCTATAAAACTTTCCAAATTCGTTTTCTTTATAGTTTACGCATAAAAGGTCATTTTCAATCCTAATCCCATACTTTCCTTCTTTATAGACACCGGGCTCAACTGTTGTAATCATACCTGGAACAATTTTTGCTCCATCGTTTTTTCCATAGACATCTTTATACCTAAACCCATTGGGCCCCTCGTGAACTGGTCCTAAATAAGAAACCCCGTGACCCGTCCCACATTTATAATCAGATAAATTCTTCCACATATTTGATCTAGCAATACCATCCAAACTCCTGCCATTTGCCCCGTCTAGAAAAATAGCAGTAGATAAGGCAATTAATGATTTTAAAGTTAACGTGTAGTCTTTTTTAAATTCCTCTGATGGTTTATTAAAAACAAAAGTCCTCGTAGTATCCGTTGTGCCATATTTATATTGACCGCCAGAATCGATTAATAACGATGAGCTGTTCATATCCACTGTCGAGTAATTTTTTTCATTCGGCGCATAATGCATGCAAGCAGAATTTGCATCCACGGCTACAATATTTTCAAAAGATTCACTTAAAAAATGTCTTCCTTTTTCTCTATATGAATGAAGCAATTTGGAAAGAGAATATTCATTGCTCCCTTTCTTTACTTCTTCTTTTAAGTTAATGATGAATTTAGTTAAGGCGACCCCATCCTCTATTTGAGATTTTATCGTGTTTTCTATTTCCACTTGTCCTTTAATGGCTTTGCTCTCTTCTATTAAGGAACTAAGAGGAACTGCTTTTTCTTTTAAAATGGAAGAAAGTTCATAATTAATAGAATTAAGGTCGATCCCGACTCGTGAATTTTGGCATTTCTTTAAAAAGGAGGGAAACTCGCTATAATCAAATACAGCGGCGACCCCATCTATCTGCCCTTTATATCTATTTTTATTTATAAATAAATAAGCATTGGTTAAATCAATAAATAAAAAACCATAAAAAACAGGGGTATAAGGCAAATCAAATCCACGTAAATTTGTTAAATAGGCAACCTCATTTAAATCTGAAACTACATAAGCATCCAAATTACTTTTCTTCATTTCGTTTCTTACTAAATTAATTTTTTCTAGACTATTTAAACTAGTTGCATTTTTATCTAACGAAAATAATGGTTCATCATTAAGTTTTTCTGGTTTTTTAAAGACATCTAAAAGCTTAAAATCAATAATCTCACCTTTGCTTAATAATTTATTTGCTTTATCTAAGGAACATAAAGAAAAATCCACGCCAAGAGGATAACCGTCATATTTAGCAACTTCTTCTTCAATGCTTAAAGAAGAAGAGGTAGTATCGATAACTTCAAAAAAGGTCCCTTTTACATCTTTTTTAGAGGAAAAAGCAAAACGTCCATCAACAAAAAGAAGTGCTTTATCTAAGGTAATCAAAATATCTGCATTTTCTCCTTTAAAAGGACAAAAATAGGAAAAAATAGAAGTAAAATATAATGATGGCGTCTCACTCATATGAGGATCACAAATAGATATTAGACACCCTTTTAAACCTACTTTTTTTATTTTTTCTCTTAATTCTTCAATGCGTTTGTTAAATATAGATTTCATAATAAATTCCCTGCTTATTTTATTACAAAATAGTAAAAGTTAAATAAACTTAATTAAAATAATGCCATATATTCAATTAAATAGACTTTTTTACTATTTTATCCTAGGATATGCCTTGGAGAATATTATGGAAAAACAGTTAATTATTAAAGATATAGAAGTAACGTTAAGCAAGGAAGAAGAACTAAAATCCTCAATTTTGTACTCAACGCCCATAAAACAAGCCAGTGAAAAAATAAATTTTAATTTGATAAATCCTATATTTGATGTCGAATTAAAAGAGAATCCTATAACCAATCAACGCCAATCGGGAAGATGTTGGATTTTTGCCTCTTTGAATATGCTCCGTTACGAAGCAGAGAAAAGATTAAATATTGAAAAATTCGAATTTAGCGAAGGCTATCTTCAATTCTTTGACAAAATTGAAAAATTTAACTTTGCATTGTCTAGAATCGAAGAATATAAAGACAAACCAATCGATGACCAATATAACATTTATGCGCTAAATACGATCATAGAAGATGGCGGTCAATTCCAAATGTTTGTTAATTTAGTAAATAAATATGGATTGGTTCCACATGGATTAATGGACGGGGCTTCTTCTAGCGATGATACAAATGCATTGAATGAAACGTTAAAAGAACTTCTTGGCTGCGCAGCAAAAGAAATAAGACTTGAAAAAGAAGAAAAAGAAATAGAAAAGATAAAAAGCAAATATTTAAAGAAAGCCTATAAATTATTATGTCTGGCCTTAGGAGAACCAATCAAACATTTTAACTATTCCTATAAAGATTTAAACAAGAAAGTCGTAAAGCTAACTAACATTACGCCGCTAGAATTTGCTAAGCTTTCCATAGGCGATACCTTAAATGAGTATGTTTTGCTCTCTTCTACCGAGTCAACGCAATATCCTTTATATACGAAAATAGCCTCTAAAGATTGCAATAACGTCATAGGGGCACCACTGGTTACAAATTTTGAAGTAACAAAAGAAGAATTTTTAAATGCTATAAAAAATAGTTTAGACAATAATGACGCCTTATGGTTTGCAGGAGATGTTAGAAAAGACTCTAATAGAAAAAAAGGATACCTAACTAATAACTTATTAGACAAAGAAACCTTATTCGACTATAAAAACATTTTAAGCAAGGGAGAAAAACTAGATTATAGAGTCACTACAAACGCGCATGCCATGCTTTTTGTGGGCTATGGAACAAATGAAAATGGTCAAATAGATAAATTCAAAGTCGAGAATTCCTGGGGAAAAGATGTAGGCAATTCAGGATATTTTGTTGCCGATAGAGGATGGTTTGACTCTTATGTCTACCAAGTTGTCGTAAAAAGAAAATATCTAAACGAAGATTTATTAGAAAAATATAAGAAAGCACCAACAAAACTAGTTAATCCATTTGGAACAATGTGGACAATGCTAGACTAGATTATGCCTTACGTTTAATAAATAATCTTCTAAGTTATCTAGGGAAGAAATAACGCCTTTCTTCCCTAGATTTTTTATATAATGCTCATTAAAAATAGATATAGTCTTTGCTAACTTTTCATCATCGCTAGAACAATCCAAAGCCTCTTTTAAAGGTTCAAGAAAGCTGCCAGAAAAAGGGAAACAAGCTTCTATATAACTAGTAGATGAATTAAACTTATTATTATCTTCGGCTAGATAAAAACCTTCCATAATCATTAAACAATGAACGGCTTTATTCATAAAGGGGGAAATATTCAATTTAGGATCAAAAAGGGGCATAGAAAACTCAGATGAAGTTACTAAATTTAATTTGCCTTCCAAATAGGCGGCTAAGAACAGGCTATAGAAATCAATTTGACTTGATTCTTTAGGGGAATACAAACATAAACAAATGAATAACAATAAAGTATTTTCATCATGTTTTCCTTTATCAAAGTCAGTTAGAACCCTATAAAAATATCCAAAAGAAGAAGCATCTTCTTCAATTCTTTTAATTGGTAAAGTAATACTATTTTTCATAAAACTATTTATTTATAACAAAAATGCCCCTAATTGGTCTAGGGGTCGGGCCAACTAAGAGCATCATTATTGTACCTTGTTTTTTTAAAGTTTCAAGAAGGGTCGAAAAATTTGCTTTGGCTTAAACGATTTTTTAAAATTAAATAGACTAAAATATCGATAAATACGGAACTTTTAAAAAATTAGATATGTTATTTTTAAGTTTCATTTAAAGTAAGGACCTTCAACCTTTTCTATCTTTTCTCCTTTATAAATAAGAGTCAATTCAAAAGGGGATGATAAAGTGCTTCCGATAAATTTTAAAAAATACTTGTCGCCTTCCCATAAAGGTAATTTAAGCATCTCTTCTTTCTTTGCAAAAACGAATTCCCCTTCTTCACAAGAACCTTTTAAATTGCCTGAAAACGATCTAATCTCGAACAAATACATTTTCTCGTCTTCATAAGTATCATTTAAAAAATAAATTGTCCCTAAAAAAGAATAATCTTTTATTTTCAACGATGTTTCTTCTTCAAACTCCCTACGCATGCAAGAATAACGGTTTTCATTTTTCTCAAAATGTCCTCCTATCCCTACACATTTCCCTTCATTAGGATCATCTTTCTTTTTATTTCTACGTAAAAACAAAATGGAGTCGCCAAATAAAGCGTAACCCAAGGTTGTTTTTATTTTTATAGACTTTTTTCTAGAACATATTTTTAATCTTTCTTGATGCATAGAGATTATTTTTTCCATAACCCCATTCATGTTCTTTTCTATTTCAAAGCCATAGAAACGTAATACAGTTACCCCCATTGCTTCCAAAGCTTTATTTACTTCCTTATCCCTAGCTATGTTACGTTCTATTTTCTTTATCCAAAAAGAAGCGTTTGTTTTTAGGCTTTTTTTAGCTTCTTCAAAATTATATCCATGCCAAAACTCGGAATCGGCAAAAATAGCTAAATTAGAAGAAGGTATATAAATATCAGGCTTGCCTATAAGGTTTTTATAATTTTTTCTATAGCGTATCCCTAATTTAGTTAATTCTTTTCTTAAGGCCAACTCAATTTTGGTATCTTTGCCTTTTATAGACGCCATTATTTTATGGTTTAAGGACGGATCGCGTTTCACTTTCTATCCTTCTTTTTCTTTTTGCTTTTTTCGCTTAATAAATTAATTTTATCAATAAGGGCATTAGAAGAAGAAGCAGCCTTGTTGCAACATTCTACAATTGCCTTTAAATCGCATTTTTCAATTTCTTCATTTAAAGCGTTCATCTTTTGTTTAATTTCTTCCATTCTTTTTATGGATTCTTCTAATCTAGATAAAGAGCCATTTAATTTATCAAGAAGGGAAGAAATGGCTTTGACGCTTTTAAAAGTAGATTCGATTCGTTCTGAAATAGATGACATTTTCTCATCGAAAGAACCTTCTATTTCATCAATTCTTTCCAAACAAGAAGAAATCTCTTCAAGGCTTGTCAAAGTTCTTACTAACTTATCATCGGCATTTTCCATTGTTTAATTAATCTCCTTTTTTATTTTATTTAAAATAAGAGAAGAAATCTTATCGAAATAAAACACCTTCTCTTGATAAGAACAAAGTTCGACTGATTTTTTATATAGTTCGACTAATTCCAATAATGAAGTATTCTTGTCAAAGACTTTTAGGAAAAGATTCAATTTTTTCCTATTTCCGCTTCTTTTATAACAATCTTTTAAATTTCCATAATCGTTCCTGGAAATAAACAAATCTATGTATTCGCTAGAATTAGAAAAATTATTTTTATTAAACTCCTCTTCGTAATTAGAATATTTTTTTGCAACTTTTAAATCATTGGGATTAGCTTTATCTTTTGCCCTAAGCAAAGATAAATATGCTTGTTTATATTGGCCATTATAAAATAAAGATTTGGCATAACTAACCCATGATAAAGAAGCCGAATCAATAAAAAGTTCATCTAATTCAGTAGAAGAAATGTGTTTGGGAATGGAAAGAAAACTTTCTTTTATTGAGGGGGTGATGTCGTTTTCATAAATTACTATTTTATTTTTCGCCCTAGTCAAGGCTACATAAAACCTATTAAAAAGCATTCTATGGAAAGAGGAATGCTTTCCTTTTTTATTTAATAACATGGAATTAAAACTATTCTTTGATGAAGAAAAGAAACGTATTAAGACGACGCTATCCCACTCCATTCCTTTGGCCTCTTCTATTACAAAAGACATATTTGACAAAATCTCTTTATCTATACCTAATTTTGTATAAGTAGCTATAAAATTCTCTTTTTCGAATAAAGAAGGGAATATATAAGACAAGGAAGAAGAAAGGGATCGTTTTACTAGGTCTAGTAAAGTTTCTTCCTTATCTATATAGCTTACAAATAAATCATTCTCGTCATCCCTTAAAGATGATTCGGTTTTATCTATTTCTTCTTTTTGCTTGCCTATGCATTCCTTTTTCTTAATATTAAAAGAATTTATATAATCAATTAAAACGGGGCCGCTTCGATAAGAAGAAGGCAAAAATATTTTATTTAATTTCAAGGAATGGGATATTTGTTCTTTTAAAATGGATTCGCAAGAAGCAAAGCTAAACAAAGTAGGTTGAATTGTTTGATTATCATCCCCAAACATATACAAAGACAACGGGTGGTTCTTTTTTAACAAAGATAAAATGGAAATAAACATCAATTCGGTCAAATCTTGATATTCATCAATTATTAAATTATCAAAAAGAGGCTTATCCTTCTTTGCTAATATAGCCTTAGCCAAAAGGCCATTCGAATAAAAAGAGTTTGCTAAAAGATGGTTATGGTACGACTTACCGATTAAATAAAAGTCTTTACGTATATTAAATTCAAACGCCTCTTCTTTTTTTGTAAAACGCAAGAATTCATCTTCGCTTAAAATGGAATCAGAAGAAGAAGATAAAGCCCTTGAGCCTTCCATAATTCCATTAAAGAAACAAAAGCAGGCCAAGCAAACATCTTCTTTTTCGTCTTTAAAAATAGAAAAATCTTTCCTTAAGGATTTACTAGAATCAATAAAAGATAAAAAATAAGTCCTAAAATAATCAAAACCTTTATATTTAGTAGTTATTTCTTCGCCTAAAATATAGCTGGCTAGATTTAAATAAGTATAAGTAGAAGGTGTTTCTATTTTATAACTAGAAAGCATTTGATCAACTGATTGAAGCAAGCCTGGTTCATAAGTCAAATATAGAATGGACTCATTTTTATCGAGTAAGTCTATATATTGGGCGACCGACATCAATGTTTTTCCAGTTCCAGCGGAACCTGTTAAAACACTTGGCAAATTTTCACTAGCTTCTTTTAATTGGTCAAATTGAACATGGGACAAATAAGGTATATCTTCTTTCTCTCCAAATCCATTTCTTAAAAAGAGTTGATGCAGTTCTTTATCATTATTTAAGGCTTTTATACCATTAATTGCCACATCTAACTGATTATCATGCTCTCCTTGAAAAGAAAATCCGATAATAATGATATCTTTATAATCAAGTCTTCGTTTACAATCATAACCATGACAATAAAATAAACGACTAGCTTGATATTCTTCATTGTTGCCAAATTGGAATTTCAAGACGGTTTCATTTGAAAAAGCATTAATCTTTTTATTATCCCTACTTCTTAAATAAGCATTAAGTTCCTCGTCATTATAAGAAAGCAGCTTTTCAATTGTTTCATCAAAATCAGCTTTGGCATAAGGACTTTTTTGGAAGAGTTTTTGGAATTTTCTTAAAGTCTTGCCAAGAATAAAGACTCTTCTAAAGGCAACCTTGTCATTTTTAATTTCTTCCTCTTTAAAAATAGGCTTGTCTATTTCTTCTTTCTCTATTTTGTTTTCTTCTTCAATTTTTTTCTTTTTATTTTCGCTAGAAGTAATTTTTAATAAGGTGGCAAAATCAAGGTACGGGTCCACCAAATTAACTCCAATTGAAGAAAAGCCAACAATCGAAGCTTCTTTATCTGCAGAACAAATAAAACACAAATTTGGTTCTTTTTTATAACTTAATAAATATGAAACGGGGCGAGAATAAGCATCAACGGTCGCGCATAATAAATTGAAGTTATTAACATCAAATTTAGACGCTAAAGAATAAGCAATGGAACCATTTAAAGGTTTATCGGGGCAATATCTAGTTCTTTTGGTCCAATTTATTCTATTGATAGATTTTAATTTTTTATAAAATTCATCGTGATACGGAGATAAAGCTTCGTTGTCGTTACTAAAAACAAAAACCCTGGAATTAACATCATATTCTCTTTTTTTATAAATATATTTTTCTACGTTTAAAGACTTTACCTCATTAATGTTTTTAGGCTTTTCTTTTTTATTAGAAGAAAAAGAAGCAACAGGTATTGAAACTATTTCTTTAGGTTTTTTTATTTCTTTTTTCCTAAAATTCGGATTAACGTTTAAATTGGCTATTTTGCTTTTGGAATTAGGGGAAAAAGATGGGGTTACTATAGGTACATTTACAAAGTCATCCTCTTCTTCATCTTCGCCAAAATCATCATATTCTTCTTCATCGTTATCTAGATTTCTAATAAGACTCTTCTTAGAAGGGATAAAATTGTCTTTTGTTAAAGCAACGTCAGCATCCTCCTCCACTTCATTTATTTCTTCATCATGGATATATTCAATTGAACTGCACATCTTTCCATCCATTTCAATGAAAGCACCTTCTTTAGAAAAAGAAAGAAGGCATCTATTAATAACATCTACTTCTAAATATTCATTAACTAGGCTTTTGCTTTGCAATAAAACACGAAGAGGAACTATTTCATTATTGAAAACGCAGGAAATGACTTTATAAGAAGAAAAAAGAAAAGGAAAATAGTCTTTATTTAAATATTCTTTTTCTATAGAAGGCGGAAAAAAACGAGTTGAAAAGAAGGAAAGTTTCCTAATATTGCTTAACTTTAAAATAAGAAGAGAAAAATAAGGATTAGAAGAAAAAGGCATCATCATCTCTTCAGTAGAATTTTCCTTAAATATTAAACGCTCGTTATTCCCCATATGATTAATTTTACTATTTTATTTAAATCTAGTAACCTATTTGGCATGAATTATTTAATTAGAAAAGGAAAGAAAGAAGATATTGCATTAATTAATTCTTTTTTATTGCAAGAAGACAACTACATGTCTCCATTTAATTTGCCTAATACGCCCTTAATCAACCCTATAGAAAAAGAAATAGAAAGGGGAAATGTCTATATTTTAAAAAAAGGAAAAAGATTATTAGGTTTAGCCATAATTTCTAAATCGGTAGTAGATTCATATTTTTCATTTTCTAAATCTAGCCAAAAAGAATTCGACTTACTTTATTCTCTTCCCTGGAAAGGAGAAGAAACTTTGCTAATTAACTATTTTGCAATCGATCCAGACGAGCAAAATAAAGGATTGGGTAAAATGTTATTAAATGCATTGAAAGCAAAATACAAAGGATGTCTATTCTTAACTTGTTTTAACAGATTTAATCATCCTTATATAAATTTTTTAACAAAAAATAACTTTATAGGTCCAAAAGAAACATTAGGATTTGAAATAAGCGAAAAAAGTGGAGTGCTATATTACCTGCCTTATAAAAAGGAAGGAATTTGTAGCGATCCTATATTCTAGCTAAGCTGAGATAAATACAAATTATAGAAGAAACCTTTTTTACTCATAAGTTCATCGAAGTTGCCATTTTCAATCATTATCCCGTCTTTTAAAACAACAATTAAATCAGCATTTTGAATCGTTGAAAGTCTATGGGCTACAACTAAAGAAGTTTTTCCTTTCATTAATGAATCAAAAGAAGAAGAAAGGGCCAGTTCTGTGCGTAAATCAATATTAGAGGTAGCCTCATCTAAAAGAACGATTTCAGGTTCTAATAACATTATCCTAGCAACACAAAGCAATTGCTTTTCACCGCTAGATAAATTTGATGAATTCGAAATATATGTATCATACCCATTAGGCAATCGTCTAATAAATTCATCGGCATGAGCTTTTTTTGCTGCTGTAACAACTTCTTCTAATGTTGCATCTTTTTTTCCAAATGCAATATTATCTCTAATCGTTCCATGGCTTAACCATGTATCTTGTAAAACCATGCCAATATGAGAACGTAAATCGTGTTTGCTATATTCAGTAGTTGGCTTTCCATTTATATAAAAGCCACCATTTTGAGGGTCATAAAAGCGCATTAGAAGATTTATTAATGTTGTCTTTCCACACCCCGTTGGACCAACGAAAGCAATCTTATGTCCGGCATATATATCCAAAGAAAAAGAAGAAATGATTTGTCTTTTGCCATCATAAGAAAAATCTATATTCTTTGCTTGCAATGTTTTAACCTTATCCACGATTGTTTCCTTGCCTTCATCTATGTCTTCATTTTCTAAAAGCACTTCATTTACCCTTTTTAAAGAAGCTAAGGCATATAAAATATCGCTAGAGGCATCACTTATTTCGTTAAATGGAGTCATATATTGCAAAGAATAAGTCAAAAATGAAGAAAGGGCGCCGACGCTAAATGAGACTCCTAAAGGCAAATCCTTAATCAAAATAAACGAACCAAATAAAATCAAGATGGCATAAATGGAATTGTTGACTACCCTTGTAGCCGGGTTTATCCAACTAGCCGCAAAGGCAGCTTTAAAATTCTTGGTTTTTACTTCGTTATTCTTTGAATCGAATTCATCTTCTCTAGAAGCTTCCAATTGATACGCTTGGACCGTTTCTAAATTGGAAATCGTTTCTAATCCAAAAGAAGTTAGTTCACCAAGTTTAGCGTTTTGGTCTCTAAAATATTTAGCGTTCCTAGAAGAAATGAATTTAGAAACAAGCAAAGAAATTGGGGTTAAAATAACAACAGTTAAAGCCAAGGCGTAATTTAAATAAAACATAAAGACCAACGTAACCAATATTTGAACAACGCCTTCGTATAAGGCTCCTGCCCCATTTATTAAGCCCGTCTGAACGTTTTCAATATCTCCAATTAGTCTAAGCAACAAGTCCCCATGTCTATGGGTGTCTAGATAAGAAACGGGAACTTTATTGAATTTAGTAAAGACGTCATCTCTCATCTTTTTTACAACGTTATGTCCTAAAATAGAAACCATAATGTCGAAAAAATATCGGAAGATAGAACCCAAAAGCAAAAAGGCAAAGGCAACATAGAGATAATTCATTATTTCAAAATTGCCATTTTTCATTTGGTCTATGACTAATCCAGTAATAAACGGTATCGATAATTTAGAAATGACAGATAATGTTGCAAAAAGTAAAGATAAAAAAACCAAAGTAAAATTACCTTTTAAATATTTTTTTATGCTATTTAGATTTTTCATTCTTCTTCACCTGCGCTTCATAAATCTCTTTATAGACCAAACAAGAGGAAAGCAAATCGTCATGTTTGCCTTGCCCAATGATTTTTCCTTTATCTAAAACATAAATGCAATCACAATTTCTAATTGATGTGGCTCTTTGGCTTACTATAATTGTCGTTAGTCCTTTTATTGAGGAGATATTTTTCCTAACTTGGGCATCGCTTTTATAATCAAGTGCGGAAGTGGAATCATCTAAAACTAGAATTGGTCTTTGGCTTAACAAAGCTCTTGCAATCAATAGCCTTTGTTTTTGCCCACCCGAAAAATTAGTCCCGTTCTCTTCTACTTCATGTTGATAATAATCCTTATATTTAGAAACAAATTCCATGGACAAAGATAAAGATAAGGCTTCTTCTATTTCTTCCTTGCTTGCATTAGGGTTGCCGAGTTTCAAATTAGACTCGATAGTCCCTTTAAAAAATTCAGGCTTTTGGAAGACAACGGCAAATTGCCTTCTTAATTGCTCTAAGTCCAAATCCTTTTCGTTATCGTTGCCAAAATAAACCACACCCTTACTAGGATCGCGAAACCTATTAAGCAAACTAATTAAAGTTGATTTACCTGAACCCGTACCACCAATAAGCCCAATTGTTTCTCCTTTTTTAATGGTTAAATTTATATTATCTAATGCATTGGTCTCGCCCCCAAAAGAAACGCAAACATCTTTTAAAGTAAGCAAGGCATCACCTTCTTTTATGTCTTCTATTGCTTTTGCAGAAGAAATGATATTGCTTTCTAAGGCAAAGAAATCATCAACCCTTTTCTTGGAGGCAAAAGCCTTCGATAAAGAAGTTACTAGTCTAGTAAACATAATTAAAGCTGCCAAAGATTGGGTCAAAAATGACATAATAGCCACAATTCCACCAATTGATAAAGAAGAGGAAAGTCCGTCTTTAGCGCCAATATAGATTATTAATATGATGGCTAAATTAACAAAAGCAAAAGTCAATGGATTTATAAAGGCATTGATTTTTGAAATTAGGATGGCTTGCTTTCTATATTTATTAGTTTCCTTCTTAAAAGAGTCGATTTCTTCTTCTTCCTTATTAAAGGCACGTATCACTCTTCCACCGACAATATCGTCATCGCCAAGTCCATTCAAACAATCCAAATGTTTTTGAAGCTCACTATATTGCCTAGGGGTTAAGTAGATGACTAAAAAGATAACACCCGCACATAAAAGCAAAGAAATTAAGACAATAAGTCCTGCTAAAGGGGAAATCAAAAACGAGCACACTATCGAACCTATTACCAAAAATGGGGCTCTAACTAGCAAACGCATGAACATAAAAACACCATTTTGCACGGAAATTGCATCAGAAGTTAGCAAATTCAAAGCCTTGGATTTCCCAAATTCTTCCACTTGCGAAATACTAAGGGTATTTAAATGACTATATATCTCTTTTTTTAAATCATAGCTATAGCTAGTCGAAGTCTTCGAAGATATATATTGAGTTACCATCGTGGCAAAAAATCCAGCAAAGGCAAGAGCAAGAACAATTAAACAAATCGATATTATATAACTAGAATCATGAAAATTGCTTCCCCCATTAGTTAGGCCATTATCTATAACGGCCCTTACTAAAAATGGGACAAGAAGTTCACAAATTACTTCAACCCCTTTTAAAATGGGGGCTGCAATTACTTTAAAAGAATATTTTTTTAAAATGCCAAAGCAAGTAAGTTTTCTATTATTTTTCATATAAGTATTCCTATTCGTTTTTATTAGATGAAGAGGAAGCAAAACGAATTTCATTTTCCAATTTTTCTTTTATTTCTTTTAAGGTTGGCTTTAAAACCACACTTCCGCTTTTTATCTTGTTAGAATCAGTATACTTATAAAAGCACACAGTCCCGTTTTCTTCCATTTCAATTGCATCAAAACCGGCATCTTCTTTTAAATTGCATGTTTCAATTTGATCGGAAGTAAAATGAATTAAATTGCTAGAAGAAAAACCAATGGAAAAGGAACCCGTATCAATTAAAAGCTGAGGGCATTCGCAAGATAAGTCAAAATCCAAAATGCCTTTTTGCTGATTGAATTGGATATTTTTGAATTTCCTTTTCCCTACCGGAGGCATATCAAAAAATGAATCAAAGAAAGTATCGAAATCCAAGGTGATATTATTAGAAGAAAAAATAGGCTCTTTATTTATTCCCAAGTCATCAAAAAGGGAAAACAATTGTTTTCCAGAATTATGCTTCTTTTTTAATAATAAAGGAGTTGGTTCGAATTCCCCTAAATTATTATAATAATCGAAGGCAAACATACTAAGAAGGACATAGCGAAATAACACTTCAATGGGTGTATCTTTAAAATTCCTTATACAAATTAAGCAAAAGGCAAAACAATAATCAGAAAAAACACCTGGATTCGTCCTATCTTTTACAAAATCATAATATAAGTCTTGAAACTGATCATCTAATAAGCCTAAAGCGTAACTAGGATCAGGAATTACATATTCTCCCATTCCAAAGCATAATGCATATTCCAATATGCCAGCATAATTCCCTAACATTGCACTTTTAGAAAAACAAGCAAACGAATCAATGCCTAAATAATGTTTAGGGGCATGCCCATTATTTATATAGGATCCCATAAAATAATTGGCAACTCCATTGCTAGATAAACTAGGATCACTAAAATATTTAAAAGCCAAATGATGATTTACTTTTCCAAAGCATCCGCCCGTATGGTAATAAATCCCTAATAATAGATTGGCTTTTTCAGGGGAAAATTTCTTTAACTTCCTTAAATTTTTCAAAAATAAGGTTTCCGTTTCTTTGCTTTGATCTATTTTCTTATCGACGTATGCATCTACTGCATCTAGCAAAAGGGAAGCATAAACGCAACGATGACCGGTTATGTCCTTTTTCACTTCCATTAAAGAGGAAGAAGAACAATCAAGTGCCGATGAAGAACAAATTAAAGTCGGTAAGCCGCAATGAGGGCATAACGCCGTTTCTTTGCCATTGTTAGACTTATAATGTTTTATTTCCCTTGCATCCATCTCTTTTTGGCACATAAAACAATATGCCTTATCCGATTTAAGCAAAGACAAAGAATTATTCTCGCTTTCTTTTATATAAGACAAAGTTTTTTTGCTAAATAAAAGATAATATTCTTTTTCTAATTCCATAAAAAAATCATACCACATTAAAGAAGGGGAAAAATACGTTCTTTATTATATAAATAGATTTATTTATGTTTTACTATCGCTTAAAAAAGAGCAAAATTAAAACGAAGGTCATAAATATG
Source organism: uncultured Bacilli bacterium (assembly GCA_934725985.1). Classification (GTDB taxonomy): domain Bacteria; phylum Bacillota_I; class Bacilli_A; order RFN20; family CAG-826; genus Alloenteromonas. The sequence continues at coordinate 57,771 of CAKVCX010000001.1, forward strand.
AAAATAATGTTAGATTGTTTAGGCGGGGATTTCGCTCCCAAAGCCACCATCGAAGGCGCTAAAAATGCTTTAAAGGCAAATACTACGCTTAGTTTAGTTTTACTAGGCAAAGAAGATGAAATCAAAGAAGGATTAGGCAATAGCTTTGACCCAAATAGAGTCGAGATCATTAATGCACCGGAAAGTGTTTTAAATACAGATCACCCTGCCCTATTTTTAAAGCAAAAACCAAATTCTACTTTAGCAGTTGCTTATGAACAATTAAGAAAAAGAGAAGATATTGATGCTTTAGTATCATCTGGTCCTACAGGTGCCATTTTAACCGGAGCCGTCTTAAGACTAGGTAGAATTAAAGGAGTCGAAAGGCCAGCCCTAGTGGCAACATTGCCAACTAGAACAGGTAAATTAGTTAGAATAATCGATGCCGGGGCCAACATGGATTCAAAAAGTAGTTATTTAGTTCAATTTGCCATCATGGCCGACACTTATTTAAAACTAAATGGGGTTTCTAATCCAAGAATAGGACTATTAAATGTTGGATCAGAAGAAGGCAAAGGAAACGAACTAGCCAAAGAAACATATGCCCTTTTGAAGCAAACGAATGTCAATTTCATAGGAAACATTGAAGGCGATCACGTTTTAAAAGGAGAAGCCGATGCCGTTGTCTGCGATGGATTTTGGGGAAACGTATTTTTAAAAGCTACTGAAGAAGCCTGCTATTATGTATCAGATTTATTTAAAGAAGCCATCTTTAAAAATATATTCACAAAATTCGGAGCCTTGTTTCAATTAAAAGGTTTAAAAAAAGTAAAAGAACCATTTAATTACGCCAAAAAAGCCTGTGCCCCATTATTAGGAACAAAAAAGATAGTTTTAAAATGCCATGGCAAATCTAACCAAGAAACAATAAAAGAAACTATATTAGAAGCAGAAAGGTTAGCTAAAGATGGTTTGATTGAAAAATTAACCAATGCCTTGGATTTAAAAGGGACCGCAGATTCGCTTCCATCTACTGCTCAATAAAGAAAAGGAAGTGATACAACGTCACTTCCACACTTACAAATCTGGCGGAGGCGTCGAGATTCGAACTCGAGCACCGGGAAACCCGGTCTAACAGGTTAGCAACCTGCCCCCTTCGGCCTCTTGGGTACGCCTCCGTGGCATTTAATATACAACGAAGAGAAAATAAACTCTACTATTTTGTTAATAAACGCCTAAAAAAGATAATCAAGCAACTCTAATTGCAATATAGAAATCGATTAATAAGCCTTGGCAAAATAAACAACCTTATCGGCTTTTTTCCCACAAATCGGGCAAGTGGAGCCAAAGTGAGCATCGCCAACGCCGATACACCTAGCTGTCCCACCTTGGGTAATCTCTTTTACCTTAATCTCGCATTCCTCATCGCCGCACCACATCATTTTGGCATAACCGCCTTTATTGTTTAGAACTTCTTTCAATTCTTCAACAGTATGAACTTCACTAATATGTGCATCTAGGAAAGCTTTAGCTTTTTCATACATATCATTATGTATTTCTTTTAATAATGAAGGGATGTTATTTTCAATTTCTTCAATACTAGAAATAATCTTCTCCCCATTGACTCGTTTGGTAAGACAAATTTGATTATTTGCTAAATCGCGTGGGCCCAGTTCGATTCTAAGAGGCACGCCTTTCATTTCCCATTGGGCAAATTTCCATCCAGGAGTATGATCGCTATCATCAACTTTGACTCTAACTCCTAAAGAATTTAATTTTGTTTCTATTTCATGACATTTAGTTAATATTCCATCCGCGTTTTGCTTAATTGGAACGATAACAACTTGAATTGGGGCAACCATAGGCGGCAAGACCAAGCCATTGTCATCGCCGTGAACCATAATAATCGCACCCAATAATCTAGTAGAAACACCCCATGAAGTTTGGTGAGGGGTTTCTAATTTATTGTTTCTACCCAAGAAATGAATTCCAAAAGCCTCGGCAAAACCTTGTCCTAAATAATGAGTCGTGCCAGATTGTAAAGCCTTGCCATCATGCATCAAGGCTTCAATCGTATAAGTTTCGACCGCCCCGGCAAACTTTTCATGGTCAGTCTTAATGCCTTTAACAAAGGGGATGGCGAGTAAATCCTTGCCACATTCATCATAAGCCTTTAACATTGCCAAAGCGTTATTTCTAGCTTCTTCTTCAGTTTCAAATAAGCAATGACCTTCCTGCCATAAAAATTCAGCACCTCTTAAGAATGGGCGAGTTGTCTTTTCCCATCTAACGACTGAACACCACTGGTTATAAATTTTTGGTAAATCGCGATAAGAAGAAACAAGACGTTTGTACATATCGCTAAAAAGAACTTCCGAAGTTGGCCTAATAATAAGGGGGTCAGCAAGTTTTTCCCCTCCGCCAATCGTAGCCACTAGTGTTTCCGGGGCAAAACCTTCGATGTGGTCTTTTTCTTTATTAAACAAAGAAGAAGGAATTACCATTGGCAAATATACATTGCTAGAACCATTTTCTTTGAATTTCTTATTTAGGAAATTTTGTATTTCCTCCCAAATGGCATAAGAATAAGGCAAGTAATTAATAAACCCTTTAACTGAACTATAATCCATTAGTTCGGCTTTTTTACAAACGTCAGTATACCATTGTGCAAAGTCAACATCTCTTGATGTAATAGCTTCATTTTTATTCATTTGATTTCCCATTTGTCATTTCTCCTTTATTTAATCATATCCTTAACCCGTTTAATTGATTTAGGGGGTATAGGCAAAATCATTTGGTCAAAAGGGGCAAAAGATTCAGAGGATATGAATTTTAACCCTGACCTAACAAGTAATTCCAAAGACGCCCAGCCTTCGATGTCGGTAGCAATGATAGGCTTTCCATATTTCAAAAGTTTTTCTACTAAAGCATGTAGTTGAGACCGAATTTTCGTATCCATTTCGGAAGCACTTCCGGCAAAAGCAAATCCGCAAACAAAATAATCAAAAGCAGTATAAACTTGGCTAGGTAGCCCTAACTCGCCTTCATTTAAAAATAAAGCAGTTTCATAACCCTTGGCTTTAATTGAACGCATATCATCTATAATGGCATCGGGGTCGGTAGGATAAAAGTGCGATTTAATATCGCTTTCTTCGAATAAAAAAACAATATGGGATTGCTTTGCCTTGGATAACCTAGCGAAAGTAGTAAGCATATAACCTCTTTCTTCTGTTCGAACTGGATAAAACAAGGCTTGGGTTTCATCTTTTCTTTCATTAATGAAAATGGGTAGAGTATTTTTGGCTAAAGTAGAAAATAACGCACTCGAATCATCGGTCCTTGAGGCATAATCCTTTAGCTCACTCATCGAGCCAAAATAAGTATCTTTGGGCTCTGCTTTTGTAAAATAGCCAATAACTTTTCCACTATCAACCGAATAAATAGGTCTAAAGAAATAAGACAATTTTTTCTCATTTATAATTCTTTCCACTTCCGTTCTATAGGAGGCGTCGTTAAGCGGATTTAATGATTCCCTACCTTTTTCATACCAAAGTAGAATTGGAGAATCATCATAAGCAATTTGAGCAGTCCTAACGGCTTGATTGACGACATCTTCGGCAGTCCCAACAAATTTTTTATGTTCAACAACACCGACTCTCATTTCTACAGTAGACAAAAGACCATTAAGCGATAAATATTTATTAATCGAATTGATAATAGAATTAATTAAATAAAGAGACTTCATTTTCTCGTTTATCCTAATATCAGAAACTACCAAATCGTTTTCTGAACACTGTAAAAGGAAACTTCTTGAATCCACGAAAGGGAAAATGGCGTTCTTAAGTTGTGAAAAAATAAGCGGATCGATAGGTTTGTCCTTATCTTGGATCTTTTTATATTGAAAACGAAAACAAGCAGTGAAGCCTTTACGTTTATTAGATGGAAAAGAAGAAGACAAATCTTTAATGGTCGATAAACCATATTTTGCCGAATTGTAATTACTATTTTTTCCAGAATGCATGTACTTAAGCAAATAAGACTGCATATGGATAACTTGTTTTTTTGTATCGATATTTTCGACTTGAAGCAAAGAAAAATATTGTTTTTTCGTCCCATTTACTTGAACATCGGTTTCCAAATAATCAGGGGCTTCGGTTGAAGGATCTACTAAAGCATTTACCCAATCGATTACTTTTCTTTGCTCAGAGTTAGGAAATTGAGAATAAAATTCGCCTAGTGACCAATTCCTAACCCTATTCAAACTTGAGGAATTGAAGAAACGAACTAAATTATTTTTAACATCTATAATAAAAATCCTCACCGAATTTGATTGTTCTGACAGTGCTCTTTTATATTTCTCGTTCTTTTTTTCCGTCACAAAAAAAGAAATGCAAATGCAAACGATAGTCACGGTAATCAGACCAACGCATAAGGCCAATGGCCAATTATTTTTTAAAAATCCTATTAGCTTTTCTATCATGCCAAAAGGAATTTTACCACAAAAGCACATAAAACAATAAACATCCTCTATGAGGATGGAATGTTCAATTCCTCTCCAAGACAATAACGAAGAAAACCGTTGACCCCATGTAGTTGTTTTCTCGTTTTTAAATTAACTAAATGAAAAATAATATCTTTCATAATTGTTAGTAAAGTCTGTTAGTGATAATATACATGCTTGTTCGGAGAAGTACCCAAGCGGTTGAAGGGGTTAGTTTCGAAAACTAATAGTGGGGCCTTGCTCCAGCCGGGGTTCGAATCCCCGCTTCTCCGCCATTCTAGCTGAAATTTCCCCCAAAATTTTCCCCAAGTAGGATAAATTGAATTGGAGGATTTTTTTATATGAAATTGACTCCGGAAAATAATTAGGCTAGCAAAAAAAGCAATTCCACCACAACGTCCCTATTTTTGAAATAGAAAAGAATTACGGATTCGATTGTTCATCTCTCAAGTACTATTACGCCTTATCTCTAAAATGGGACGACTAGACCTTCGCAAAGCCCCAAAAGAAGGAACACACCAGGGATATGAAGATGGAAGCGATCCACGATGTTCTGGCAAACGAAAAATCATAGGGCAAAAAGCCATCGAATTGATGCTCGCCGGACCTAAAATCATCTAGGATTAGATTGAGAAATACCGCGAAGGCAAGGAAGAATCGATCAAGGACACCCATTCCAGGGAAGCCTACAAGCATAAAGATGACGGGGTTTTAGAAAAAAAGAATACAAAAAACTGCTCAAGGATCTGGAAAGGACGAAGGCGGAGAACGAGTACTTAAAAAATCATTTCCCCCGGCTCTAGAAAGAAGCAGGCAATCCAAGAAAAAGTGAGGGTTGCCAAAGGGCTCAGGGGCAAATACAAGCTCTCGTTGCTTCTTGAAATATCCGGTCTTACAAAACAGGCGTATTACTACGCCGAAAAGCACGCTTCTGACAAAGGCCGGAAAGACGAATTTTACGAACGCCTGATCATCGGAATCTTTATCGAAAACTATAAGAAGTACGGCGTTAGGAGAACAACCGATGCGTTGAACATGGAACCGGAAAGGCAATTTGGCAAGAAATGCAAGAACCCCCCCTTAGCAAAAACCTGCCGGAAGACAAGAATCTGTATGTTTACGAAAGAAACTTCGAGACTACTGCCCCTTACCAAAAGCTTGGAACATACGTGACGGCATTCATAATGCCTTTCGGCAAATTGTATCTATCCCCAATCATATATTTCCATACCCGCGAAATCCTTGCTTACGACCTTTCGAATCATCCCGATTTCGGGCAAATAGACAAGATGCTCAAAGACTTGGGAAATAAGCACGGGGCAGGCTAAACAGATCAATCTTGCATAACGACTAGGACTTGCAATATCAAATGGTGGCACATCAAAAATTTAACGCGAAGAAATCCGTGTTTTTTGCATATATTAATATAGCATTTATGCTATAATAATAATATAGAAGGCAATTTTATGGAATTTAAAGATGAACTTAAGACTTTTCGCAAAACTAATGGACTGACGCAAACGCAACTCGCCAATAAGCTTGGAGTCAGTTTTTCAACGATCAATCGACTTGAAAATGGTCATTTTAATCCTAACTATGAGCTTTTAAACAAATTCGATTTATTGAAAGATGAAGCAGAAGGAACGAATCTTATTACTATTCAAGATGTTAAAAAAGATATTTTTACTGATATTTCCTCTTTGATTGAGAAGGCGAAACATTCTGCATACCAATCGGTAAATGTTTTTTTGATTCAACGAAATTGGCTAATTGGGAAACGCATACATGAAGAAGAACTGAAAGATACTAGAAAAGAAAATTATGGGTTAGAAATCATAAAGACTTTATCAAAAAAGCTGACAGCAAAATATGGTAAAGGATTCAGCTATCGTAATTTGTATAGTTTTTTAGATTTTTTTAAAAGCTATCCAAACATTTTGCAAACACCGTTTGCACAATCTTTTCTTTCCTGGTCGCATTATCTAGTTCTTTTGCAAGTTGCTGATCAAGAAGCAAGAGAATGGTATGAAAAAGAAGCGCTCTCGCAATCTTGGAGTGTTAGAACATTGCAAAGAAATGTATCAACGCAATACTATTATCGAATCTTAAAATCCCAAAAGAAAGAATTGATAAAACAAGAAATATTGGATAATAGAAAAGATTCGACTGAAGATAAAGAATTGGATTTCATAAAGAATCCAGCTATTTTGGAATTTCTCAATCTTCCTGAATGCAGTTACGTAGAAAAAGATTTAGAGAATTGCTTAATTCAAAACATGAAGAAATTTTTGATGGAATTAGGGAAAGGCTATGCTTTCGTGGCTAGTCAAAAACGAATTCACACAGAAAAAGAGGATTATTACATCGATCTAGTTTTTTATAACTTTATTCTCAAATGTTTCGTTCTTATCGACTTAAAAATGGGCAAACTGACTCACCAAGATGTTGGACAAATGGATATGTATGTTCAAATGTATGATGAAAAGGAAAAACAGGAAGATGATAATCCAACAATTGGAATTTTGCTCTGCTCGGATACAGATGACTGTGTAGCAAAATATTCAAGGCTCCATTCCAACAATCAACTTTTTGCCGCAAAATATAAAACTTACCTTCCGACCGAGCAGGAGTTAAAAGCCGAAATTGAGCGTCAAAGATTTTTCTTCCGACTTCAATATGGAAAGTCTAAATAAAGTGTGTTCGTGCCGAGGAGCTACTGCTCCACCGTCAAAAGCAAAATGTCCCCAAAAATTTTCCCCAAGTAGGATAAATTGAATTGGAGGATTTTTTTATATGGAATTGACTCCGGAAGAGAAACTGGGCTAGCAAAGTTGCACGTCCATGACAACGTCCCTATTTTTGAAATAGAAAAGAATTACGGATTCGATCGCTCATCTTTTAATACTATTGCCCCTTATCTCTAAAATGGGACGACTAGACATTCGCAAAGCCCCAAAAGAAGGAATACATCATGGAAATGAAACAGGGTACAATCCACGATGTTTTAAAAAGCGAAAAATCATATACAAAAGCCATCGAATTGATGCCCACCGATCCTAAAATAATCAAGGATTGGATGAAAATATTGCAAATGTAAGGAAGAATCGATTTAAGGCACCCATTCCAGGGAAGCCTATAAGCATCACGATGACAAAGTTTAAAAAAATGTAAAACCTGTTTTTCTTTTTAAAGACCAGTCAATTTAATAAATTTTAAACTATTTATAATTGCATTTAACCCTCGTTCCTAAAATATATGATGTAATCTTTACCATGAATTAAATATGCATAAATAAACTAGATAAGTGATTTTGGTATAGCGAAAAGGAGATATATTTCAAAACTGTTAAGTCTAGAGTATAGAAAAAATCAATATAGGTAACGCATACTTTTATAACCATTCTCTATAAAAAGAAAAATCCCTCATCACGATGATAAGGGATTTAAAGCCTATAAGAACAATTGGAATAATTAATCTAATTTTGGTCCAGCCTTAACCAAGGCCTTTCCAGCTTCATTAGATTCATATTTAACGAAATTCTTTTGGAATCTAGAAGCCAAGTCCTTAGCCTTTTCTTCCCAATCTTTTGGATTAGAATACGTATCTCTAGGATCAAGGATTGCGGAATCAACTCCTGGAAGAGAAGTAGGAACTTCAAAATCAAAGAAAGGAATCTTCTTTGTTGGGGCATCTTTAATAGCACCACTTAAAATTGCATCAATGATACCACGGGTATCTTTAATGGAAATACGCTTGCCAGTTCCATTCCAACCAGTATTGACTAAATATGCTTTAGCACCGCTTACTTTCATTTTCTTTACTAATTCAGCGGCATATTTAGTTGGATGCAATTCAAGGAAAGCTTGTCCAAAGCAAGCGGAGAAAGTTGGGGTTGGGGTAGTTATGCCACGTTCAGTTCCGGCTAATTTGGCTGTAAAACCAGAAAGGAAATAATATTGGGTTTGCTCAGGGGTCAAAATAGAAACCGGTGGCAAGACGCCGAAAGCATCGGCAGAAAGGAATATAACGTTTTTAGCAGCCGGACCATGGCTAATTGGTTTAACAATATTCTTGATATGATAAATAGGATAGGATACACGAGTATTTTCGGTTACGGATTTATCAGCAAAATCAATTTTGCCATTTTCATCCACTGTCACATTTTCCAATAAAGCATCGCGCTTAATGGCGGCATAGATATCTGGCTCGCTATCTTTGTCAAGGTTAATGACCTTAGCATAACAGCCGCCTTCAAAATTGAAGACACCATTATCATCCCAACCATGTTCATCATCGCCAATCAATAAACGTTTTGGATCAGTGGAAAGAGTGGTTTTCCCAGTTCCGGATAATCCAAAGAATATAGCGGTATTTTCTCCATTTAAGTCAGTATTGGCAGAACAATGCATCGAAGCAATGCCTTTTAATGGAAGATAATAATTCATCATGGAGAACATGCCTTTTTTCATTTCTCCACCATACCAAGTATTCAAAATTACTTGTTCACGGCTTGTAATATTAAAAGCAACGCAAGTTTCGCTATTTAAGCCTAACTCCTTATAATTAGAAACCTTGGCTTTTGAAGCGTTATAAACGATGAAATCTGGCTTAAAGTCTTTAAGTTCTTCTTCGCTTGGGCGAATAAACATGTTTCTAATAAAATGGGCTTGCCAAGCTACTTCAACAATGAAACGAACGGCCATACGGGTGTCTTTATTCGCACCGCAAAAGGCATCAACGACAAACAAACGCTTATTTGACAATTCCTTGATGGCAAGTTCTTTTACCTTTTCCCAGACTGATTCGCTCATCGGATGGTTGTCATTAGGATATTCCTTGCTATTCCACCACACGGTATCCTTGGAATTAGAATCAACAACAATATATTTATCTTTCGGGGAACGTCCTGTAAAAATACCAGTCATGACATTAACCGCACCAAGCTCGGTTAATTTTCCTTTTTCATAGCCTGTTAAAGAAGGCTTAGTTTCTTCTTCAAAAAGGAATTCGTAAGAAGGGTTATAAACAATCTCACTGGCTCCTTTAATGCCATAGGATTCTAGATCAAGATTTTTCATATGCATTTCCTTTCTTTGCATTTTTTATACATCTAGGTGGCAACTCTTTTTTATTAATGTTGCCTCCCCAGAAGTAACCTTAGTAATTTTTCCGTTTTCATCTTTAACTATCATTTTTCCATCAATATCAGCACCTAGCGAAGTAACATATTTATTCTCGCCATAATAGTTAAGATAAACTTTCTTTCCTTTTAAATAATCGTTTTTAGAAATCAGTTCAAAGAAACAATTATTGCCTTTTTCATAATCAAGCAAAAGTGAATCGAAATTGGATAGGAAACTTTTTAAGACATCGTATTTATCAAATTCTTTTTTGCTTTCTAAAAATAAAGAAGTTGCATTTTCTTTTAATTCAATCGGAAATGATTTGTTATTTAAATTCAAACCAACCCCAACATAAATTGCTTCTAATTTTTCCCTAAACGAAGACTCTATCAAAATGCCGCAGATCTTTTTATCGTTTAGATAAATATCATTTGGCCATTTAACCTTGCTTTCAAACCCCATATCTAAAAGGGTTTTTTCCATTGCTGCCCCGGTTAGAAGAGAAACAATATTTACAATAGAAGCATATTTATCACCTTTTAAAAGAAATGAAAACAATAACGAATTTCCATCGTCTTGCCAAATTCTACCAAGCCTGCCTCTGCCTTTACTTTGACTAGAAGAAGAAACTACAGTTCCATCTTCTAAATAAGAATGCTCTTTTAAGTAAGTAGAGGTAGAAGGCAAAGTATCAAATTGAAGTAAGACGTGTTTCATTTTATTAGCCTAGTAACATTATAAGTAAACCAGCTGCAACGGCTGAGCCTATAACACCTGCTACATTTGGTCCCATAGCATGCATTAGCAAGAAATTAGAAGGATCTTCTCTTACACCTTCTTTTTGAACAACCCTAGCAGCCATTGGAACAGCGGATACACCAGCTGCGCCAATCATAGGGTTGATCTTGCCCTTGCTTATCCAACACATAAGCTTTCCAATCAAGACTCCAGCAGCCGTAGCCAAGATAAAAGCACAAATTCCCAAAACAAATATCAACATGGTCTTTGGGGTTAAGAAATTAGCAGCAGATGCCGTAGCCCCGACTGTAAGTCCAAGAAGGATGGTTACGATATATAGCAAGGCATTTGAAGCATTTTCAACTAGCTTAGGGACGACGCCAGATTCTTTGATAAGATTTCCAAACATTAAGCAGCCAATAAGTGGAGCGCAGCTTGGAACAATCAAAGTGACGATAACTGTAACGGCAATTGGGAAAATAATCTTTTTTGTTTTTGATACAGGCTTAGGCATATCCATGTGGATTTGTCTTTCTTTTTTAGTTGTAAGAAGACGAATTACAGGAGGTTGGATAAATGGAACCAAAGCCATATAAGAATAAGCTGCAATAGCAATAGAGGAAAGTAGCTCAGGAGATAGCTTTGTTGTGGTTAAAATTGCCGTTGGCCCATCTGCCCCACCGATAATGCCGATCGATCCAGCTTGAGCAGGAGTAAACCCGCAAGCGTAGGCAAGCAAGAAGGTGGCAAAGATGCCAATTTGAGCTGCCGCGCCAAGAATCATGGTCTTAGGATTGGAAATAAGAGGCCCAAAATCCGTGGTAGCACCGATTCCTAAGAAAATCAAGCAAGGATAAATCTCGTATTGAATGCCCTTATATAAAACCCCAAGAAGCCCTTCATAGCCTAACAAGGTAGGACTGCTTTCTCCATTAGGATAAAAAACACCTAATAATCCATTATAAAATTTAGGTTCGCTATATAGGATTTTTCCAGCTTCATCAGTTGCATAAATAGGGTCCATGATCCCACTTAATGGCAAATTAGCCAAAAGCATGCCAAATCCCATTGGAATTAGTAAATATGGCTCAGCTTTGCGGAATATTGCAAGATAGAGCAATAAAAGGGCAATCAAAATCATTATGAGATTTTTCCATCCGCCATCGACAAAAAATTGTGCGATGCCAGTACCATCCCAAAATCCTTTGAAGAACCCTCCTATATCATTAAATACAATCGTGTTCATAAATTATCCTAAGATAGCTAAAACATCACCAGTGTTTACGCTAACACCTTTTGTAACGCGTATTTCCTTAACCGTTCCATCTTGAGTCGCGGTTATTTCATTTTCTAGCTTCATGGCTTCTAGAATCATCAAGGTGTCCCCTTTTTTAATCGAGTCGCCGACTTTAGCCTTTACATCAAGGATAGTCCCTTGCATTGGGGATTTAACTTCTATTCCAGAAGTTGAAGCTGCAGGCTTATTTTCGCTTACAGGAGCCTTTTTCTCAGCTGTAGCAGCCGCCTTAACCGTTTTAACTTCCATTGGCTCGGTTTCGGTCACGGATAAAATCTTTACTTCATAGGTCTTATTGTTGACCTTTACTTTATAAATTCTCATTTTTTCTTCTCCTCATCTATGCATTTGCAACTAATGACTTTAAAATCTTCTTTCTTTTCTTTTCTATAATCGATGGAAGCAACTAAAATCGCCGCCATCATATCATTATCAACCTTAGTGCCATCCTTCATTACGACAGGCTCTTTTTCATCTAAGGAAGAAATGTGGTTTAATCCCTCCATTATCAAAGTAATGACAATAAGAACGATAAAAACCATTAATATGCAAAGAAGAGAAAGCAAGAGTGCATCGCCAAAATTCTCAATATTCCAAAGCGAATTCAATACCATCATAGGCTAACGGAAAATTCTTCCGCCTCCAAACCATACTTCTTTTTCAAAAAAGAAATGGCAACTTGGTCGAATAAGGCAATAGACAAAACGTCTTCATCGCATCTAGCAATCTTTTTATATTGCTTCTTTAGTTTTTCAAACTCTGGTTCTAGCTTATCGGCGGGACGATATGTAATGACTTCGTCATCGCCAATAATCTTCTTTTGGATGTCTTTGTCAACAAAAGAGGGGGCTTTCCCATATAACCCGTGTAAATAATCCTTTATTTCTTTTGGAACCATTTTATAACGTTCACCGGTTATGACATTCATAACAGCTTGTGTACCAACCATTTGGGAAAGAGGAGTAACTAAAGGAGGATAACCTAAATCCTTACGTACCCTAGGAACTTCCTTTAAGACTTCATCATACTTATCCATCGCGCCTTGTTTCTCTAATTGGCTCATAAGGTTAGAAAGCATCCCACCAGGAACTTGATACTTTAAAATACTCGGATTGCAGCATAAGGCCTTTGGCTTTAAGATGCCGTTTTTTAAATACTTATCTCTAATGGAAGAAAGAATAGAGGTAGCTTCATCAAGCTTTTCTTGATTTAGCTTAGGATCGAATTTGGTCCCTTTTAAAGCATAATTAAAAGCTTCTGTTGCAGGTTGAGAAGTGCCGCCTGATAAAGGGGAAAGGGCCGTATCAATAATATCAACCCCCGCTTCTATGGCACGGCGATAAGTCAATTGGCAAACCCCACCCGTGCAATGACTATGAAGTTCGATTGGCAAGGAGGTATCAGCTTTAAGCTTTTTAATCAAAGTATAGGCATCTTCTGGAAGCAAAACACCAGCCATATCTTTAATGCAAAGGCTATCAGCACCCATTTTTTCAACTTCCTTGGCTAGTTCGACATAATAAGAAACGGTGTGAACCGGGCTAGTTGTATAAGAAAGGGCGATCTGACAATGGCCACCGAATTTTTTGCAAGCATCGACGGCAGATTTTAAATTACGGACATCATTTAAGGCATCGAATACACGGATTATATCGATTCCATTAGCCAATGATTTTTCAACAAATTTTTCGACTACATCATCAGGATAATGATGATATCCAAGAATGTTTTGTCCCCTAAATAGCATTTGAAGTTTTGTGTTCGGACAAGCCTTTCTAATGGCTCTTAATCTTTCCCAAGGGTCCTCGTCAAGGAAGCGCAAGCAAGCATCAAAAGTCGCTCCACCCCACACTTCTAGCGCATAGTAACCAGCCTTGTCTAGAAGCGGCGCAACACGCAATATTTCGTCTGTAGTAAGTCTAGTGGCAAGAAGCGATTGCGATCCATCACGTAACGCTGTGTCAACAATTTTGACTCCCATATAATCCCTCCTTTTTATACTTTCAGGAATTTTTTCGAAATCAAAACCATTGTACTACTTTTTAAAGAGCAATTTATAGTGGTTTAGCAAAAAGAAAAAAAGAAAATCGTATTACCGATTTAATTTTTATTTCCTTAAATCAATTTATTAAAAATTGAACGCATCCTGATAGACAAAAAAGAAGACAAAGCAATCTTAATAATGTCACCTGGAATAAAAGGCAGAACGCAGGAAGCCAAAGTTTTATTAATGTCAGCCCCAATGTAAAACATAAACCAAAGTGAACCTATTAGATAAAGAAGAATCGTTCCAAGGACCATAGAAAAAGGATAAAGCCATTTCTTATTTGTCCATTTATTAGTAAGCAAAGATACAACTAATACACAAGGTAAATAGCCGATTAAAAAGCCACCGCTAGGACCAAAAATAACTTGAAAACCACCTTGAAATTTTGAAAAAACCGGAAGTCCGGCCAATCCTAGCAATAAATACAAAGCAACGACAGTTAAGGAAACTTTCCAATCGGTCAAAGACCCAATAATATATAAAGCTAAAGTAGCAAGCGTTATAGAAACCGGCTCAATTGGAATAGAAATAGGAGAAAGAACACACATTAAGGCAGTAAAAATACCTGACATGCAAATATACTTAACGGCTTTATTCCTTAAGCCTGCCCCACTACTTTTATTAATATTTTTCTCATTCATATAGGGTTAATCAAAAAAGCAATCATTTAACAGGCTTAATAAAGAAATGTCCATATACTTGCGTCAATTCTGAAACAGTTACAAAAGCGGTAGGATCGGCTTCTTGAATTACCTTCACGGTATTTTTTAATTCATAAGAAGAAACTATCATTTCAATTATTGTCTTCTCTTTGCCAGAGAAAGCCCCAGACCCATGGATAAGAGTGGCCCCGTGTGGAATATTAGCCAATAAAACGCCGACTAATTCCGGGTTTTCCGTAACGACTTTTATCTCCATCTTCTTGTTTCTTAAATTAATCATGTCGACAACAAACATAACCACAAACATATAAAGAACAGCATAGAAAACACAGCCAATTATGTTATATGCATTAGCGTTGTTCCAACCAATTTTTGTAGCCGTAAGCAAAGTGAAAATTATAATCGTGCAAGAATTGATCATAGTTGAATACTTGCCACATAATGTCGATTTTTTTAAGGCAACATAATAAGCAATTACATCAACTCCTCCGCTAGAAGCGTCTATTTTAAAAGTCAAAGCCGTAGAAAGCCCAACGCAAGCCCCACCAAAAACAGCCCTAGCAAATAAACCTCCGTTTTTATCAACGAATTGAGCCACTGAATCAATTAAGCCTCCATCAGGCGTATTACCCAAAAGATTAGTAAACAAGGAGACCTCTAAAACGTTTATCAAAGTAATAACGGAAAACCTTTTGCCAATGCCAAACCAAGCCAAAATAAAAATAGGTACATTGACGGCAAAATAAAGAATACCATACATCAAATCTTCAAAATTTTGGGCTTCTGGAAAACCAGGGATAAGCTTTAATGCGGCAATTATGGTTTGGGAAATACCCGATGCTCCTCCAGATACCAATTTGAGTTCGTGTGATGAACTTAAATAATTCGGTGCCAGAAAGCATTTATAACCTATGGCAAAAAACAAAGCAGAAACGGTTGAGACAATTATTGCCCAGGTCCAATCTAGGCCTGTCCTAAGAGCTATATGGTCATAGAGGTAATCGTTTATTTTCGATCTTAAATTTCTTTTCTTAATCATGGCTGATAGAAATTATAGGCAAAGCCCTTCTTAAAAAGAAGTATTTAATAAAAATATCTTCGATAAGGAGAAATCGCTTATTGATAGGGTCAAGCCTAAATGTTATCATTTACGCGCTGTTTATATAAACAGGTTCTTTTTTTGGAGGCAGTACATGAACATTTTAAAAGGTATTGGCGGTCTATTTACAAAGCTTTGGCGTTGGATAAAAGAAACCGCTTGGGTTCAGCCTTTATTAATTGTTGGAGCCATATTCGCGATAATATTCTCAATTCCAAAGATCACAGAATGGGTACAAAGCATGAATAATGATAAAGCTTCGGCCTATTACACCCAATATAAGCTGAACTTAGAAGGCCAAGTTTCCAATAATGAGGTTTCTACTCAAGCCGATGAAATAACTAGTTTCATCAATGATTGGTCAAATTTCGAAAGAAAGTATGACTCTTATGAAGAATATAGGGCCGATTTAGAAAAGAATGCCCAAAACCAATTAAATAAATATGGAGAAAAATTCTTCTTGGTTTATGTAGGCAAAGATTGTGCGAATTGCGACGCTATCCAACCAGGATTTGAAGCTTTGCAAGGTGACTGGGCAACTAGATTCTCGCCAGACGATAATAGAGATTTTAAAATGTTCACCATCTTCTCCGATGACGAATCTAGCAATGATGATTCATTTGCTATTGAAGACCAAAAGAAAGCCTTTGTTCGTTACCTAGACAAGTGGAATGATGCGGGGTTCTTCACCGATGCAGGTGGACGCTTAGAAGAAGCCCCCTACCATAAAGCCGCTTCCATTACCGATTCAAATTATGAAAATTTCATCAATGCCGATCATACAAATTTCTCAGTTCCTACAATTCTATTGATTGATTTCTCCAAAGAAGCATTCGAATTGAATCAATCTAGAGTCGGTGTCAGTGAAGTCTTATTCGGAGTAAGCGGAAGCGATAAAGTTGCCAAAGCCGAACTATTAAGGGAAATGTGGAACCACACTACAAAAACCGATAATAGCAACCCGTTCTCAGATGTCTACAAACAATCAGTCTAATAAGTAAAAATAAAACTCGTCGATGATGACGAGTTTTTTTGTTATATCTTACTTACTTTTCTTTTTTAAATAAGCCTTATTTACACAACTAGGGACTAAAGAAGATATATCTGCACCATTATGGAACAATTCATTTATTGTCGAACTAGAAATAAATGAAGTTTTATTATTTGCCATGAAAAACACCATATCGATTGAACTATCCAAAAAAGCATTCGCAGCGGCTAGTTGGAACTCATATTCAAAATCAGTAATGGCCCTTAAGCCTCTAATGATATGACTCGAACCATGGTTTTTTGCATATTCGACTGTAAAGCCAGGAGTAAAATCAACATCAACATTTTTAAGTTCCTTAGTCGCCTCTTTCATCAAGTTAAGACGCTCTTCTACGCTAAATTCGCTTTTTTTACTTGGATTGACTGCCAAAAGCATTGTAACGTGATCGAAAACACCCAAAGCCCTTTTTAATATATCCATATGGCCATTGGTTATGGGGTCAAACGACCCAGGATAAATTGCTTTTTTCATTTTTCTTTCCTTAATAAAACTAGTTTACTATAACCGTAACGTTTTTTCTTTATATCCTTAAAGCCTTTATAGTCCAAATCTAGTTCACCTTCATATTCTAAAACCACCCTGCCTTCATTTAAAAGCAAAGAAGAAGAAGAAATAAAATCCAAGGCAGATTGATAAAATGACTTTTCTTTATACGGAGGGTCTATATATATAAAGGAAAAAAGCACATTCTCTTCCTTTAATTTTTTTAAGGCATCCAAATAATCCATGTTTAAAATAATCCCATTATCTTCCTTTAATGTTTTAAGGTTAGATTCAATAATCTTGCAGGAAGAAATAGACTTATCGACAAAATAAGATTTTTTCGCCCCTCTAGAAAGTGCTTCTATTCCTATTGCCCCAGACCCGGCAAACAAATCTAGAGTATTTCCGCCTAAATCAAAAGAAACAGCAGAAAAAAGAGCTTCCCGAACAATATTTTTTGTAGGGACAGTTTCTATTGAGGGGGTAGCTATGATCCTGCTTCTATATTTTCCGCCTATTATTTTTAACATTTATATTTATCCTTATTCCTAAAGGAAGAAAAAATAATTTCATCTATTTTAGAATATAATTCCTTAACCTTTAAATACGATCGCATGTATTCTTTAACTTTTTCATTACTATCTAACTCTAGCTTAGCTTCATGCAATTTTTTTCTATTTTCTATTGATAGAGGAGAAGAAAACCCATACCTAGACAAATCTTCTTCGTATAAAGAGGAAGCCAAATTCATTTTTTTAGATAATTCTTCCACTTCCTTTGAAGATAAATTCTCTTCCTTCTTTTTTAACTCGATTATTCTTTCATCATTGTTCAAAGCAATAAGGAATTCGTTCAAGCTTTTTAACGTTTTTTCATTCATGAATGCTATTTTAGCCTTAAGTAAGGTAAAGTGCTATAATTCAAACATGTTAAAAATTACAAAAGATAACGTCCCTTCATTAAGAGGAAAATGCAAAGATGTCATATTGCCTCTAACTGAGAAAGATAAAAACACATTAAATGAAATGCTAGAATATCTAAAGCTTAGTCAAGATCCTACTTTTAAGTCCAAACATCCTACCGTTAGGGAAGGGGTAGGATTAGCTGCCCCCCAGATAGGCGTGAATAAAAAAATGCTAGTTGTTTATTACCCAATAGAAGACGGCTATATTGAGTATCAACTAGTAAATCCAATAATAAAATCATCAAGCCTAAAACTTTGCTTTCTTTCTGGCGGAGAAGGATGTTTATCGGTTGATAAACCACATAAAGGGAAAGTCTATAGGCCTTATAAGATAAAAGTAGAAGCCTATTCATTAAAAGAAAACAAAGTAATTACAATAGACGCAAGAGGATATGATGCCATTGTCTTGCAGCACGAAATAGATCATCTCCATGGAATTCTTTTTTATGATCACATAGATGAAAAAGATCCTTTTAAGGTAATTCCTGGTGCGATAGAAATATAAATACACGCCTTGATTAATTTTTAAAACCATGAAACCACTTTCATGGTTTTTTTCTTCTTTCTTCTCTTCTTATTATGATATAGTTAACTTGCTTAAGGACGAAACATACTTTAGCTAAGGATTTCTTAGAGGTTATATTCTATGGTCAATGAATCACCAATAAATATTTATGCCCTCGGAGGGCTAGGGGAAGTTGGGAAGAATACTTATTGTTTTGAAACTGATAAATCAATAATAATTGTCGATGCCGGGGTTAGATTCCCAGAAGCCAATTTGCCTGGTGTAGACTATGTAATTCCAGACTATACATATTTAAAAAACAATAGAAATAAAATAAAAGCTTTATTTATTACCCATGGACATGAAGACCATATCGGAGGCATTCCTTTTTTAATACGTTCCGTCCATATTCCAGTTATATATGCCCCACGCCTAGCTGCAGCCTTAATTAGGCATAAATTAGAAGACAATAGAATAAAAGATCCAATAAAAATAGTAGAATACGACACAAATTCAATAATTAGGGTGGCCGATGAATTTACGGTTTCTTTCTTTAGGGTTACCCACTCCATTCCAGATTCATATGGGATTTGCATTGATACAAAGCAAGGAAGAATAATTGAAACCGGCGACTTTAAGATCGATTTAACTCCGGTCGGGCCTAATTTTGAATTAGACAAATTAGCTAGATTGGGAAGCGAAGGCGTGGATTTATTGATGGCTGATTCTACTAACGCCGAAATAGAAGGATATACCCCAAGTGAAACCAATGTCAGGGCTGGCGTAGAAGAAATATTTGAAAAAGCACCCGGTAGAATCATTGTTTCCACATTCTCTAGTAACATAAACCGTATCCAACAAGTAGTTGAAATAGCAGCAACCCATAAAAGAAAAATCTGTATTCTTGGCCGTTCCATGAAAAACGTCATCTCCATTGCTAGAGAATATGGATATATTAAAATACCAGATACTTCATTGATTGAGGAAACAATGCTAAAAAATTACAAATTGTCCGATGTTTGCATAATTTGTACTGGTTCCCAGGGCGAACCAATGGCAGCTCTATCTAGAATTGTTTCTGGCGACAACAGGAATACTACCATTTATCCTGGAGATACGGTCATATTTTCTTCTAACCCAATCCCAGGAAACGGGGTTTTAGTTGATAGGTTAGTTAATAATTTGGTCAAAATGGGTGCGGACGTTAAGCAAAACTCTTTAGCTTTCTCCTTACATTCTTCTGGTCACCCCAGTAGACAAGAATTGCGTTTAATGCAACGTTTGGTAAGGCCTAAATATTTCATGCCAGTCCATGGTGAATATAGAATGCTTAAGTTACATGGTGATGTAGCAATGCAACTAGGCATGAAAAAAGAAAATGTCTTCATTTGCGATAACGGAGATAACATAGTCTTAAAAAACCATAAAATCGAAAGAGGGATCCACATTTCAGCCGAAGACGTCTATATCGACGGAAACGACTTAGATGGGGTTTCAGGTGCCGTCATGAGCGATCGCGATATCTTAAAAAACGACGGAATGATCTCAGTCTTATTGACAATTGAACCCAAAACAAATACATTAGTCGTCCCTCCTTTAGTATATGCACGAGGCTTTGCATCAAGCGAAACTAGCCATGTTGTTAGACATTCTCAAATTAGAGCCGAAGAAGCCGTAAGGGAATTAATGAAAGAAAGAGTAAGTTTTAGCGAAATAAAAGCCACGATAAAATCTGTCGTATCAAAATATGTAGAAAGAAAGACCGGAAGAAAACCAATGATAATTCCAGTCATAATGAATAAGGATTAAAATGTTTATATTAGCCTCCTCTTCTCCTAGAAGAAAAGAATTATTAAAAAAACTGCTTCCTGTTTTTGAAATCGAAGTACCCGATGTCGATGAATCGATTTTAGATTTGCCTCCTAAAGATTTGGCTTTAGAAGAAGCCAAAGCCAAAGGGTATGCGATAGCTAGCAAACATAAAGACGATGAAATACTTGCCTGCGATACAATCGTAATTTTTAACAATAAAGTATTAGGCAAGCCGCATACAAAAGAAAAAGCCATTAGAATGTTAGAAGAATTAAATGGCAAGGAACATATTGTAAATTCTGGTTATATTTATATTGGAAAAGGAAAAGAAATAACTAGGACTGTCTCTACTAAAGTTTATTTCAATTCATTAAGCAAGGAACAAATAATAGAATACGTGGATAAGTTTTTGCCTTTAGATAAAGCCGGGGCTTATGGTATCCAAGACGACTATCCCTTGATTAATCATATAGAGGGCAGCTTTTATAACGTAATGGGCTTGCCAATTGAAGATATTGAAGCACACGTCTTCAATAAAAGATAATTCATTCTCCAAAAATACGATTATAAACTTCCTTAGCGTCGCCTTTTAAAACAAGGGTCAATTTATTTGACATCAAGATAAAGCCATCCACTCCGGCAGACTTTAGTTTTTCTTTGTCAAGTTTATCATAATCTTTAAGGGCCACTTCAATTCTAGAACCCACCAATTTATAACTAATTAAATTATCTTCCCCACCAAAAGAAGAAAGATATTCGCTTTTGCTCCCCCTGCTTTGCTTTGCCTGAACCATTTTGTTATGGCGATGCAAAAGAAAAATCAGAGTTAAAACCAATACAATAAGGCCGACTACACCCAAAGCTAGGTATAAGGCATTTTGTTTTAAAAAGGAATTAAAATCCAAGTAGATAAAATAAAGAAGAAACATACATAATCCTTTCACTGAGTTATAATACCACAAGAGGAAGAAAACTATGTCAAATGCAATCGAAATTGAAGCAAAAGCCTTAATATCCCAAGATGAATATAGAAAACTAGCCAAGACATTCCCTTATAACCCAAGATATATACAAACAAATTACTACATAGATAGCAAGGACAGAATTCTAAACAAAGAAGGCATAGCCTTAAGGATAAGAGAGAGAAATTCCCAATATGAATTAACCTTAAAAACCCCATTGTCACAAGGCTTATTGGAAAAAAACTGTACGATAAGTCACGAACAATTTTTAGATTTTACAAATAAAGGAATCTTTCCTAAAGGCGACACATCAAGATTTTTAACGATGTTAGATATCGACATAGCTACTTTAAAAATCATAACATCGTTAACTACCGAAAGAATTGATGTCGAATATGAAGGCGGATTATTGTCTATAGATAGAAACGTTTATTCTGGTATCACCGATTATGAAGTAGAATTTGAATATAACAATTTAGAAGGCGCGAAAAACATTTTGTCAAATTTGTTAAAGAAAAACGATATAAATGACTTTACATTTTCAAATAATTCAAAAACATATCGAGCCATGCAAGCTTTAAAAAAATAAGAAGAAGGCAAGAGTAATCTTGCTTTTTTATTTATTGGTTTCTTCTATTTTATTTTTAGTTGGCAAGAAAAATAAAGCGAAAGAAAAAATAACAAGCGAAAGAGGATATATAAAACGATACATATTACCTTCTAACAAATTATTTAAAGTAAAAAATGTATTAAAAGAAGAGAAAATATCCAAAGCAAAAAAGTTCAAAGCAAAAGTAGCCAAAGCAAAGACTAACGAAAAAATAGAAAGAATTAAATTAGCTTTATTACTTTTCTTTTTATAAGAAATAGAAATACCAACAAGAGAAAAAACAATAAAAAGCAAAGATGTAAAACTAGAAATTATCGAACATAAATAAAGTGGATTTGCTAAATCGAAATCTTCTAATAAGAAAGTCTCTAAACCTTTTATCATTCCGGAAAAGCCGAAGACTATAGATAAAAGGATAGATCCAATTAAGGCAGTCGATCTGGATTTATTTACTATTCCTACTAAATAACCAATCATAGAAAAGAAAGAAACAACGGCAAATATACTTAAAAGAAGAGGAGGCAAATATACTAAATAAAAAGTATTTTTCCTCACCAAATCAAAAACCATATCCCCAAACCACATGAAATTGTATAAGCCGATAAAGACAAAACAAAAAAACAAGGCAAAGGAAAATAAAGTCAATAATGTAAAAGGAATTGTTCCAAAATTATTCTTCTTATTCATTTTTTATCATCCAACTTATCTTTAGC
Source organism: uncultured Bacilli bacterium (assembly GCA_934725985.1). GTDB lineage: Bacteria > Bacillota_I > Bacilli_A > RFN20 > CAG-826 > Alloenteromonas. Next base: position 80,317 of record CAKVCX010000001.1, read on the forward strand.
GTGAGGACAATTAGGATAATTCTCACATTCTTTAGGAGAACAATACATCTCCGCTAACCTTCTAGCTCTAGGAATAAAAGTCCTGATTTCTTCCTCGTTATAGCCAACTTGCAATCTTCTATCATCAACAATGATTGGACGTTTTAAAATCGAAGGATTCTTTCTAATGAAATCAATTAATTGGGAAATAGTCATATCATCGAAATTAATGTTATTTTCCGAAACGATTTTAGAACGAGTCGAAATAATGTCATCGGTTCCATTTTCTGCTTTGGCTATGACTTCTTTCACATCTTCTACCGATAAAGTATCGCCAAAGATATTTTTGGCTTCATATGGAATATGCTGTTCATCGAACCATTTTTTAACCTTGCGACAGCTTGAACAAGATGGGGAAGTATAAATCTTAATCATGACAAATTCATTATAGCACAGACCAAAGATTAATAATTAATCTTAGAAGAAGATTGCAATAAAAAAAGAAAGCACGTTAATTTGTTTTGCTATTAAGGCCAAATATATACAAATTCTCTTTTTAGAGTACAATAAGGCCTTGAAAGAGGTTTGTTATGACTCGAATTTTATCCGGAATTAAGCCAACTGGTAACGTTACGTTAGGAAATTACATAGGTGCCTTAAAACATTTTAAAGATTTTCAAGACCAAGGCGAAGTATTTATCTTTATAGCTGATTTGCATGCCTTGACTTTGCCAATAGATCCAAACTTCTTAAATAAAAATTCTAGGGACATTGCTTGTTTTTATCTAGCATCTGGATTAGATCCAAAGAAAACAACTATATTTTTACAATCTAGTGTCTCCGCTCACGCCGAATTAAATGCAATATTGCAGAATTATCTATACATGGGTGAATTATCTAGGATGACTCAATTTAAGGACAAGTCAGCAAAAATGAAGAAATCAGCGATCGGTTTAGGATTATTCGCTTATCCAGTTTTAATGGCAGCCGATATTGTCTTATATGATGCCGATATAGTCCCGGTAGGAGAAGACCAAGTTCAACACGTCGAAATAACTAGGGATTTGGTAAATAGAATAAATTCGAAGTATGGGGAAGGGACATTAGTTCCTCCAAAGTATCAAATGAATAAAGTCGGGGCTAGGATAATGTCTTTATCAAACCCAATGGTGAAAATGTCTAAAAGCGATCCAAAAGGCGATATTTTCCTTTTAGATGATTTAAAGACAATTAGAAAGAAAATAATGTCTGCCGTCACCGATTCAGGCAGTGAAGTAAAATTTGATAAGGAAAATAAGCCAGGCATTTCAAACTTATTGACAATCTATGCCTCTTTAAAAGAAATAAGCATCGAAGAAGCCGAAAAGAAATTTAAAGACTATAGATATGGCGATTTTAAGAAAGAAGTCGCCGATGCCGTTGTTGATGAAATTGGTCCATTCCAAGAAAGATACCACCACTACTTAGATTCAAAAGAATACCTAGAAGTCTTACGCCAGGGAAGAGAAAAAGCTACATTAGTTGCCAACAAAACATTAAAAAGAGTTCAACATGCAGTTGGATTATTAGATATTGATGAATAAAAAGCTAATTGTCATAGACTTAGACGGAACTTTATTAAAAAAAGATGAGACGTTAGGAGAATATAGCCAAAAAATCTTATCTAGATTAATTAATGAAGGCCATATAATTATTTTAGCTTCAGGCAGGCCAACAAGAAGTTTGCTTCCTATTTATAAACAAATTAGCTGCAACGCCCCCATTATTTCATATAACGGGGCCGTTATTTATAATCCTAGTGACAATACTTTTCCTTTAATTAAAAAAAGCATTCCTGCTGAATTTGCCTTAAAAATAATAAATGAAGGAAAAAATTTATTTACATCGATTGTTTTAGATGATTCTTTTTATTTATATTCTTTAAGAATCGACAATTATTTAAAGAAATATTTCCCTTACGAAGGAATAAACACAAAGTTCGGTCAAATAAATTCCTTTCCTAATAAGGAAATACTTTCATGCGTTTTAAAAACATCCCATACATACGACGAAGAATTAAAAGAATTACTACACGGGTCTAATAAAATAAAATTACGTCATTGGAGAAACTCATTTTATAGCGAGCTTTATTTAGAAGATGTCAATAAAGGCAATGCATTGGAATATATTCAGGATTATTACAAAATAAAAAAGGAAGATTGCATCGGCTTTGGCGATTCATTCAATGATTTATCCATGTTAGAAAGAGTCGGGCAAGCTTTTGCCATGAAAAATGCCAAATCAAGACTATTGCTAGAAAAATTCAATGTAACAAAAAAGAGCAACAGCCAAGAAGGAGTTGCTCATACTTTGGCTAATTTATTTGGCTTCTAAGCCAAGCCTATTCATAATACCGACGTATAATTCTTTAGCTTTTTGATCAAGGTCTTCACTGGTTTTGCCTTTTGTTTCAATATAAAACTTTACTTTTGGTTCCGTTCCACTTGGCCTAATGGCTAAGGTTGAACCATCTTCAAACCTATATTTTAAAACATCAGAAACTGGCAAGCCCTCAATCTTTTTGCTCGTACCGTCATCAAAAGTAATGACATCGTGTAGATAATCTTCAATTGATTTTACTTTAAATCCTGCTAAAGAAGTTAAAGGGGATTCATGAAGTTCTTTCATAAGTTGCTTCATGGTATCATTCCCTTCCATCCCTTCAAAATAGGCGTCATTTAAGCAAGCATAATGGTAACCATATTTTTCTTGCAAGGAGTTAAAGGCCTCGTCAAGGGCAATGCCTTTTCTTTTATAGTAAAGAGCCATTTCCGAATATAGCAATATGGCTTGAACGCCGTCTTTATCCCTGACAAAAGGTTTAACTAGGCATCCGTAAGATTCTTCATATCCAAAAACAAATGTTGGCCCATGCCCTAATTTTTCATAATGATGGATTCTTTCCCCGATATATTTAAATCCAGTCAAAAATGATTCGACTTTCACTCCATAACTATTAGCTATGGTACGACCTAAATCACTTGTAACGATAGTATCATACATCACGGGGTTTTCTGGCATTATCCCTTTTTCTAGATAAGACTTAAATAAATAATCGATTAGCAAAGCTCCGGATTGGTTCCCTGTTAATCTTTCATAATTTCCTTTAGAAGAAAGATAGGCCAACCCACATCTATCTCCATCTGGATCAGTCATAACACATAAATCAGCATGATTTCTTTTTGCGTATTCTAATGATAGTTCCCAAGCGGAAGCCACTTCTGGATTTGGAGATTTGGTAGCACCAAAATCAGGATCATGAACGCATTGCTCTTTAACAGGAATTATTTCATATCCAGCTGCTTCGAATACTTTCAAAGCCGATTCGAGGCTAGCCCCATGTTGAGGAGAATAAATAACTTTGAATCCGTTTTTGTCTAGCTCCGGATGAACTTGGCAGCCTAAAACCAAAGAACAATATTTTTCATCTAGCTCGGGAGAGATAATTTTATTAATACCTTTTTTAGAAGATAAAGGGACTTCTATATCCAATTCGTTCGGAAGGGAAGATAAAATATCTAGCATTGGCTGAATGGAATCAGGCACCAATTGGCAACCCGTGTCATCATAAACCTTATACCCATTATATTGCTTTGGATTATGACTGGCCGTAACCATGATCCCACCACAGCATCCTAATTCCCTAACGGCAAAGGAAAGCTCTGGAGTAGGACGTAAGGAATCAAAAATGTAAGTATTAATACCCATTTGGTTTAAAATACGGGCGCTTAATAAAGTAAAATCCCTAGAATGATGCCTATTATCATGACTTATGGCTACTCCTCTAATCTCGGCGTTTTCATAAGTCTTTTTAACAAATAAGCCAAAAGCAATGGCGACCCTAGTAATGGTATGTTCATTTAATCTATTGGTTCCCGGGCCTAGAATGCCTCTCATCCCACCAGTTCCAAATTCGGCATCTTTATAAAATGCGTCTGCTTTTTCTTCTTTACTCATGCTAAGAAGAATTAGCTTATCCTCTTTTGAGACCTTGCTAGAATTTAGCCATCTATTGTAATTTGTAATGTAATCCATAAATTTCTCCATAAATATTTTTGTATCATTTAGTTAACTTTTCAATGATTTGAGTATATTTTTCGCTTAAAGGCGACATGAACTCCTTGTTTGATAAAGAAGAAAGAACCCCGTTAAGCTCTCCGAATTTGATTTTATAGGCGTGAAGAAATTGGCCGTCTAAACCAGTAAGGTCCTCTACTTTTTTATTCAAAGAAAAGTCACCATATTTATCATCGCCGATAATTGGATGCCCAATAGAAGCAAAATGGACGCGTAATTGATGGGTTCTCCCCGTGCATAGTTCAGCTTCTAATAAAGTAAACTCACCATACCTATTAATTACTTTATATTTTGTTAAGGCAGATTTTCCTCCTTCTTCAATTTTACGTATATATACTCTTCCTTTTAAAGAATCCTTATACAAAGGCTTATCGATCTTCCCATTGGAAGAGACATCCCCTTTGACTAATGTTAGATAATACTTGGCAATGTTTTTTCTTTCTTTAAATAAATCGGTCAGTTCCTTTAATCCAGCATCATTTTTTCCATATATTATTAATCCGGAAGTATTTCTATCTAGTCTATGGGCAGGAGAAGGAATAAAAGAGGAAGAGTTAGGATCAAATTCACCTTTAAAATAAAGATAATCCAAAACAGCATTTCCTAATGTTTCTCTATTTCCTACCTTATCTCCATATACAAGTACCCCGGCAGGTTTATCAATAATTAGTACATTTTTATCTTCATAGACAATATGATAGGGCAAATCTTTTTTGCAAACGGGTCTAGGCTTTTTAAAATCTTCCATTTGCTTATCGCTTACATAAATTCGAACTATATCCCCTTCTTTTACGATAGCGTCTTTTTTAACCCAATGGCCATTAATTTTTATATCCTTCTTTCTAAAAGCCTTATATATAAAACCCAAAGGGGCATCTGAAAGGTATTTCTTGACAAACTTTTCAATTTTTTGACCAGAGGAAGAAGATGTAACTTTTATTTCTTGCATAATCCAAATTATTATACCATAGATAAAAAAATACATTGCGAACCAAAAAGAAAGAATTTATAATCTTTCTTGCCTTTTTAGGCAAACGGAGGAATACCCAAGTGGTTGAAGGGGCGGGCTTGGAAAGCTCGTAGTCTCTTAATCGGGAGCTAGGGTTCGAATCCCTATTCCTCCGCCATCGTAAACTCAACACGGAGAAATCCGTGTTTTTGTTTGTTTAGCATTTAACGTACTTGTTTATGTACGTTTATCTTTATATAATAATAACGAGGCGAAAAACATGGCAACAACGAACGTTACTGAATTGAGAAAAAACTTGTTCAACGCAATAGATTCCGTCATTAAGTTCAACGAACCTGTTCAGGTTGTTACGAAGAATGGAAACGCAGTTCTTCTAAGTGAAGAAGATTATAACGCGCTGTTGGAAACTGTTTATCTCATGTCACAGCCTGGACTAGTTTCTAAAATCAAGGAAGGCGAAAAGGAAAAAACATCCGAAATGTCCAAATTCGATCCAAACGAGGAATGGTAAATGTGGGCTGTCCTTTTTACCAAGAATGCTGAAAAAGATAAGCCGAAATTGAAAGCAGCCGGCTTAGAGAAAAAAGCTAAGGCCTTGTTGGTATTGCTTTCTGAAAACCCATTTCAGACACCTCCTTCTTATGAAAAGCTTGTTGGTGATTTGAACGGATATTATTCTCGAAGAATCAATATCCAGTATCGGCTTGTTTATCGTATTGACTCTCAAAGACATATCGTGATTGTTCATTCCATGTGGTCACATTACGAAAGATAATGGTTCGGAAAATTTCGCAATGCTTCGCCATCGAAAATCAACACGGAAAAATCCGTATTTTTTTCTCTTTTTTCAAAAGAATAAAACAATCATTAATTAGAGACAAAGCACCCATTAACAAATTTATGTAAAGACCCATCTATATTGATAGGACAAGCAAAAGAAAGTGTATGATCACTAAAAGGATAAAAAGATTGCGATCTGTTTCTTTTTTTAAGAAGCTGGTAAACTGTTATCTGCATGGAAATAGATAGATACGAAGATTTAAAATCGGCCTTAAATGCAGCGTTTATTAATTATAATGGAGAAAATACTTCCCCATTTACTCCTAGATTTTTATATAACGACAAGGATTCCCACTTAAAAATCATAGATACCTTAAGAAATGAATTAAGGAATTGCGATTCATTTTACTTTTCTGTCGCTTTTATAACTAGAAGCGGTTATCAACTCTTAAAGGAAACATTCAAGGAATTAAAAGAAAAAAACGTAAAAGGTCAAATACTAACAACGGATTATTTAGTATTTACCGATCCTGATGTTTTACTAGATATAAAAGAATATTTTCCAAACATACAAGTAAAAATCTTTAAAACCCTAAAAGACTCAAATAATGGTTTCCATACAAAGGGATATATATTCAAAAAGAAAAAGTGGGAAAGCGAGGTCTATAAAGCAATAATTGGATCTAGCAACCTAACCGATACCGCCTTAAGCGTAAACAAAGAATGGAATGCCGAGCTAATATCAACTTCAAATGGCCAATTCATCTTTGAATTATTAAAAGAATTTAATTCCCTTTGGGATAAAGCAAGTGAACTAGATGATTATATCGAAGAATATAAAAGAATTTATAATGAACAAAAATTAGTAGCAGCCTCTAAGCCCTTATTGCATTTAAATGAAATTGAACTCAAACCAAACAAGATGCAAATTGGTTTCATTAATAGGCTAAAACAACTCTATGATAACGGAAGCAAAAGAGGATTATTAATATCTGCCACCGGAACAGGGAAAACTTTTGCCTCGGCTTTTGGAATAAGAGAAATAAAACCAAAAAGAGTATTATTCTTAGCCCATAGAAGTCAACTTTTATTGCAAGCCATAAAAAGCTATAAAATGGTTTTGCCCCACTCTATTAAGTTCTCAATATATACAGGAGATAAATCATTAACAAAAAAAGTTGAAGACGTGTATCAATTTGATATAGAAAAGCAAGAGGAATGTGACATATTGTTTTCTACTTGCGAACTTATTGGAAAGCAAGCCAATCTAGAAAAAATAAAAAAAGATTTATTCGATTTTATTATAATAGACGAAGTCCATAAAGCTGGTTCCCCTACTTATAAAAGAATATTGAACCATTTTAAACCAAAATTCGTCTTAGGGATGAGCGCCACCCCAGAAAGAAGTGATGACGCGAATGCGATTTACGATATGTTTTCAAATAACGTCATATATGAAATAAGACTTTCTGATGCCTTAGATGAAAATTTGTTATGCCCCTTCCATTACTATGGGATTACCGATTTAAAATGGGTTGATGATGAAAAATATGAAAAAAAGGATTTTGGAAAGCTTTTCAATAACGAAAGAATCTCTTACATAATAAAATATGCAAAATTTTACGGGTTTTCCGGAAATAGATTAAAAGGCCTTATTTTTGTTTCAGGAAAAGAAGATGGAATTATCCTAAGCGAAAAACTAAATGAAAATGGATACAAAACCACCTTTTTAAGCGGAGAAGACGATGCCTTAAAAAGAAATATAGCCATTGAAAAACTAGAGAAAGACAATATCGATGATGGTGACTATTTAGACTATATAATAACAATAGATATTTTTAATGAAGGCATAGACATTCCTAGCGTCAATCAAGTAATTTTCCTTCGGCCCACGAAATCTTCCATCATATTCATACAGCAATTAGGAAGAGGATTAAGAAGATCTGAAGGAAAAGAATTTGTAAATATAATAGATTTCATAGGGAATTACGAAAATAATTACATGATTGTAAAAGCCTTTGGGGGCGATAAAGAAAAAGGAAGGACCCGTGTAGTTAATGGAGGCAATTTGCCAGGAATATCTACCATCGAATTTGATGAAATTGCTAGGGCTAAAATCCTTAAATCAATTTCTAGATCTAGCTTTGATACAAAAAAAGACTTAAAAAACGAAGTAATACGCCTAGCCAATAAATTATATAGGTTGCCTAGCTATAATGATTATTTAGATTATTCAGACTTCAATCCCGATAGAATAATAAAAAAATATGGAAGCTATTATTCCTTTTTAAAACTAATAGAGAATGATTTGCCTTCCTTTATAAAATTGCCATACTTTACTTTCAATGAAGAAAAATTCCTAATAGCAGCTAGTTCTAATTTAGGCAACGGCATTAGGATTGAAGAACCATTGCTATTAAAAACTTTAATAAATGGGGACAATTATTTTTCTTTTGAAAAAGAACTTAATGAAAAATATAGCAAAACAATAAGTCAAGTTAAGCTAAATTGCATTAAAAAAATAATGATAGGAAAATGGGATATTAACTCTTCTTTTGCATTTACTGATAATAATTTAAATTTAACTCAAAATAACATAGAACTACTAAACAACATGGAATTCAAAAAAGAAATGAATTCTCTTCTAGATTATTTTATAAGAAAGAATGGATTGCTTTATGCTTCTAGATATAAGCAAACGGATATGTGTCTTAATGCCCAATATAGTTATAAAGATGTTTGCCAATTATTAAACTATGATTCCAATTTAACTTCGGTTTTAGGCGGCTATAGATATAATAAAGAAACGAATACTTTTCCTATTTTTGTTAATTACGAAAAGAATCCAAATTTAAATTCAACAAAATATGAAGATAAATTTTTAAATAAAAAGATCTTTTCGTGGGAAAGTAAAAAAGATAGAACTATAGAAAGCAAAGAGCTGTCTCCCCTATTAAACTCAAAAACAAATAACGTGGCAATTTATTTATTTGTAAGAAAAAACAATATAGATAGAGGAAACGAGGCAAAGAAGTTCTATTTTTTAGGACAACTAGGAGTTAGTTCAACTGCAAAAACAGTCACAAAGTTAATAAAAGAGAATAACAAAGAAAGAAAAATCAACTATGTGGATATGCAATTCTATCTATATGATGAATTAAGGCAAGATATATATGATTATCTAGAAGCTAACTTAGCAGAGGAAGATCCTAATGAAAATAATTAAAGTAGTTGCGGCCATAATAAAAAAAGACAATCTGGTTTTTGTATCCCAAAGAGGCTATGGGGAATTTAAGGATAAATGGGAATTCCCTGGTGGAAAAATCGAGGCAAATGAAAGCAAAGTAGAAGCATTAAAAAGAGAAATCAAGGAAGAATTAGACGCTTCTATAAAAATAATCAAGCCATTAAAAAGTATCGAATATGACTATCCTAACTTTCATCTAATAATGGATGTTTTCCTTTGCTATTTAAATAATCCTCATCTAGAACTAAAGGAAGCAGAAAACGCCAAATGGATAAAAAAAGAAGAGATCAATCAATTGGATTGGTTACCTGCGGATAAATTATTAGTCAAAGACCTTGAAGAGGAATTATTTAAATAAAGTTTTTTATATTAACCATGACTATCCTGATCGCTCAATCAAAAAGAATAAAACCCGTCACTTTCTCTAAATTAAATTTTACTTCATTATTAAATGCTTTCTGATTTGCCCTGCGCATACACTTTATCTTGTAAAACTCAATATCTTTAGTTTAAAGAGATCATAATGAATCTAAATCTCTTTAAAAACCTTCATCTTCGTTCCAAAGAAACAAAAATGAGTTAGAACACTTTTCTAAATTTTTATCGGCCAAAAAAACTAGCAAAGTACATTTTTTTCTTTGCTTAAAACACGTCAAAGTTATAACAATCGAAGAGAAGGTACTTTTTTAGTTATAGAACCATTTATTAAGCAAAGAGCATGAAAAATAAAACAATAACGCGTTTCTATTTAGAATAAAATTTTAAATATAAGACAATTCTTTTTAACAAAAAGTCAAGTTAAGCTAACCTTAATGATTTCCCAATGCTATAAATAGCGACATTTTCCAAATTGATAGTAAATTTATTGGGGCCTAGTTTTGTGTTTTTATCACACTTAATGAAAATCTTTATTCCGTTTACATAACAAGTCGCAAATAACTCATCCCCAAAATCCAATATTTCTTTTACTTCGCATGCGATTCCACCCTCTTTATCAGTAAAGTAGGCATCAGATGGGGTGAAATGGATTTCAATGTCGTCTTTGAATATTTTCTTTTCTTTTAACGATAGTAAATTAAAACCTAAATCCTTATTTGTTTGGAAAATATGGTTACTTGTTTTTAAAGTGCAATAATACTCTTTTCTTTTAAAGGGCTTGCCCTTTTGGTCATGATGTTCAACCATTAACGAATTTTTAATTACGGAAGCAGTTAAAACATTTACCAGATTTAAGGCTTCGTATGTATTTTTATCGTTTTTGAGGATGCATGTTTTTAAATCTATGTCAATCTTTATAACATCGTTAATTTCATGCTTTTCATTAATATTGCCAACCAAGAACAAGAAATTCGAATTGTTTTCCAAGGTGTAGACAATCTTATCTTCCAATATATCTTTATCAACAATGTTACAAGTAATCTTTCCCCCTTTTCTTATCGAAGAGGTAGGGATTTCAATTACATAGTCGCCATCTTCATAGCTAAGGGCTTTAGGAATGGAAATAGAACTACCATAAATTGATAGTTTTCCATTTTTTATGGAACAAGTCGTGCTCATTGACAAAGGCAAACGAGGATTAATGCTATACTCGGTTGCAGCGTCAAACATCTTTAAATGTGCCAGCCCCAAAGAAACGTCAATGATAGTTCCTGCTTCATAATTGGTACCAGTAGGAGCCTTGATAATAATTTTAGTATCCTCGTTACCGATGATTGTTTCATCATCTAAATTCAAGTCGGCATAAATCTGCGTTTCGACACCTAATTCTTCGACATGGGATACTTTAACTTTTGTTTTCCATTCATATTTGTTGGTATCAATCGATATGTGTTCGCATCTAAGTCCCAAAATAACTTCTTTCTTTCCATCTAAATAGCTTGGGCTAACTTTACGAAACAAACTAATGGGCGCAATAAAAGAATTGCCTTTTACATTTAGCTTAATAGTCACATTGTCTTTTTCCCTATTTAAAGTTCCCCTGAAAAAATTCATTTGAGGCGTGCCAATAAAACCGGCAACAAACTTATTTATAGGATAACGATATAAATTCCTAGGAGTATCGATTTGCTGGACAAATCCATCTTTCATAACAACAACCCTAGTCCCTAACGTCATGGCTTCGACTTGATCATGAGTAACATAAATGAATGTTGTTTTTAGTTTATTATGAAGCTTAGAAATCTCGCTTCGCATCGAAGCACGAAGTTTGGCGTCGAGATTGCTCAAAGGTTCGTCTAATAGAAATATTTTTGGCTCCCTAACAATAGCCCTGCCTAAAGCAACACGTTGACGTTGCCCACCACTCATGGCCTTTGGCTTTCTTTTTAAATAATCGGTAAGGCCAAGAATCTCGGCAGCCTCCTTTACTTTTTTGTCTATAATTTCTTTTGGCAAATGCTTTAATTTCAATCCAAAGGCAATGTTATCGTAAACACTCATGTGGGGATAAAGAGCATAATTTTGGAAAACCATCGCTATATCTCTTTCTTTAGGCTCGACATCGTTAACGATTTGGCCATCTATCCTAATATCGCCAGAAGTAATCTCCTCTAAACCAGCAATCATTCTTAAGGTCGTAGATTTTCCACATCCAGAAGGGCCTACAAAAACAATGAACTCTTTGTCTTTGACTTTCATAGAAAAATCATTAACGGCCTTCATCCCATTAGGATAGACCTTGTAAACATGGTTTAATTCTAAAGTTGACATATTATATTTATTCTCCCTTACCAAACATAATCATTTAAAGTATGACCTTCACTTACGTATTGGCCTCCATATTTAGTGAATACATTAATAAAATGGACTCTCCAATTTTCATCCAATTTTGCCATCATAAACATTGGGGTTAATTCCAATCTTTCGATTCTGCCTTTTACTGATTCATCATTAGTAGCGTTATAAGCCTCGTCTAGTTTTTGCTTTGCTTTATATAGGTTATCAACAGTAATTTTACTTATGTTTTGAAAAGTGTTGCCATATCCAGAGTCTTTAAAGGCTTCTTCATAATAACCATCCATCATTTCATAATATTCCTTTATACAGGAAGAACTCTCCCCATCAAAATAATAGGAAATAAACTCATCCCTTAATTCGATAGCGCTTAGTAAATTATCATCCCAACATAACCTTTGATATACATAGGCGTTAAGCAAAGTGTCGACGTATACATTATCTTGGAAATTAGCCTGAATGAAAGCCCCCATGAAGTTATTTCCTTTCATCGAATCGATGAATCTTTCTAACCTATTTACTCCGCCAGTATAAGTAGCATAGCCATAAGAAAAGGCGGAATCATAATACCAAGACATCAAATTATTCGTAACTTTAGCCCAATCGTTAAACAAAATAGAAGCTTTATAATGGCCTAAACGATCACCGTATTCGCTGCCTTTTACAACCCACTTATTGGCAGTCTCATCATAAACCCTGCCGTTAAATCTTTGTAGCATGTACGAGGCATCTTCTTCCATGCCCAAATATTGATCCATGACAAGAGGGGCAACCCTTACAAAAAGATGATCCTCATTAGGAATAGTCGTATCGTCTAAAGTATCCGTGGAAGCATCATAGCTATAACCAGTAATGGTTTTGCTTTTTGAAAATAAGCCAGTTTCGTTGACTTCCATTTTATGGATTAATGGGGAAAATAAATTATATTGATAAGCAAACATGACAAGTTTAAAGTTGCAATCATTAAGGGCGGCATCTTCTAATAGTTCTTTTATAATGGCGTTATAAAACCTTATCATAGTCCCACTATTATTATATTTAAAGGCATTAGATAAGCATTTTGAACAAGTGCAGCATTCATTAGTATCGGCTTGCCCAATGGATAAATATATTTTTTCATTATGCGAATGAGTTGAATAATAGCTGGATAAGACAGCTTTTAAGCTATCAAACATCGCCTCTGCGGCATTGTCGGTAGCAGAAGTCGACCTATCTATTTTTCCCTCATCAGTAATGCCGTCAGAATAATGGATATCTATGACATTATCATTATACTTAAACCACATATTAGGATATTCAGAAGCTGAATAAGTAGATAATTTCACCAAGCCTAAATCGTTAGTGTTGAAGCTATTATGGGCCGTGTTTATTAAAGTGTTTTTACCTTCCTTATCTTTATAATAACCTTCCATCCAAGCATTATCGTAATTTGAAATCGAACTGGAAGCAGCATAATCGCTGTCATTATAAAAATGGGAATTATAGTCATATCTTTCTTGTGTTTGGCTATTATAGGCATCCTTGGTCAAATAAGTCCTAATATCGAAGAAGGGATTATAGATCTTACCACCATTTTTAATTAAACAATCATCTTTGGAAATAACTTTTTCTTCTGTTGCGGAAAAAAACCTGACATCAAGTTTTTCTTCTATGAATTTAGTGGAAGCAAACCTTAAGGAATTTCCATTATTCCCAAATAAGTATAAGCCTTTTTTCTTACTAGAAATTGCAAAGCTATCCTCTTTTTTCAATAAGCTATTTTTAATATAAGAAACATCAATGAATTTGCCATCGGCAACAACTTCATTAATGCTTTGTAAGGCTATGGTATTGCCAATTGATATAACCTTTGAATTCGTCGAATGCGTGTAATTATTATCTTCTATTGGCTCTTTGTTAACACCTAACGACTTTTTAATGTATTTAGCTAAATTGGATGCAGCCCAGAAGGCATCATTATTATTACTTTCGTAAACTATAGCATAATCATTATCTTTTAAAGAAAACAGGTCCTCTTTATAAGAAGCTATAAAATCCATGCTCTGATTTACATAAACGACATCGCCTGGCTTATAAACTGAATTGTTAAAAACCCAACCCTCAAATATTCCATTTGGAGTGTCTTCTTCGCTTGGCAGAGTAAAGGTTTCGTTTAATTTAAAAGAATAATTCTTTGTTCCGCCATTAGAATTTAAACTAATATTAAAAGTCTTGGTTGAATCATTTTGATTATAAAAATATAAAGATGAGATAGTTTGGGTGCTATCAATGTTTTCACTCCCTTTTCGTCTAGGACGAATAGTAATGACAACTTCATCATTATAAGAATAATCAAAGGCCTTATCTAAATCGATATCAACATGCAAAGAAGTAGAAATCTTATCAGTATCGAATTCATTATAAACAATTCTCCAACCATCATTAGAATCAATCCCATCGCTAGTATAAACAAAATGATCGAACCCCCCGTTAAGGCTTTCATCAAGAGGAATGGCCTTAAAATCAAAAGCAATGTTGGTATAACGGGCTAATTGCATGTCCGTTAGTAAATTACTCTTTAAGCCCAATATCTTACTAGAAAAACAAACCAAATTATTGCTAGTAGAAAAAATATTAGAAGAAGAAAGTTCTCCCGTTAAAAAATATGATTGAAAGACATCTTTGTCCTTTAAAGCAAGAGAAAGCCTTTCCTTGGCCTTTAAAGCCTTATAGTCATGTTCGGTAAAAACATTAATGGAAATAATCCCTTCCTTTTCTAAGCCAAAAGCAAAGGTATCGCCAGATGAGTAGGATTGATTTAGCAAAGATGACTCCCCTAAGGTCAAATCATTTACAAGGGTTTTGTTTATTCCATAAATTACCCCACGATAATTGTTTAATTGCTTTATATATTTGGTATAAAAATACATATTCGCGACATTGCCGTTGCTAAAAGAAGAATACCAGTCCCCGTCCGTATAAACGCAAGAATCATTTCCTGAATAGCAACTATCGATAATCAGATTTTCACCCTCAAAGCAAACATAAGTATTCGCTCTTTTTTCCCAAGAAAAAGTAATATCATCCTTATAAAAGGTTATGTTGCTTAAAGAAACGTTACTTTCTAAATTGTTGCAATTAGAATCCCTGAAATTTAATGTAACATTAGAATAATCTCCTTTGACCACTTGATTTAAATCAATTCGAATATCATTTTCATTACCCGAATATACTTTCTGATAGCCGCCGGCATTTAAATACATGTCATTAATCAAATTAGAATTACTCTTAGCGTTTAATCTCAAATGTGTATAGCCTTCCATTAAAGCCTCGTCAAAAAAAGTCTTATTCATGACTATCTGGCTAACACTTTCAAAAGAAGAAACTTGCTTATCTACATCCAAAACAAAGTTAGAAGGAGAAATATAATTGGAAAAAATAGACGGACTTGAGAAAAGATTCGTAACACTAGAAGAACGATCGTAAACGATATCGGAAACAAACAATTCACCAACAAAATTATTGATACTTATAGGCAAAGAAGAAGCTCCGTTTATAGAAATAGAAAAATCATGCCAAAGGTTATCGTTTTTAAAAGTTATTTCTTTATCGTTATTAGAAAAAGAAGCAAAGGCGTGATAGCCATTTGAATATAAATCATCGTTAATATCGTAATATTTATATTTAAATGACACCGTATGGGTATTAATAGGTATATCAAGGAAAGAAAAAGAAGACAAAGCATTTAGATTTGAACCGTTTTTAGCAAAAAAAGAAACGTTGCCATCATTTAAATAAATGCCATGGTCTTTTATGTTAGACAAACTTGATTCGTTTAATTTTTTCAATAAATAATAAGAACTTGATAAAGAATCAACTTTTTCGGATTTGGTTTTTCTATTGATTACAATGGAATTAGAATCGATTTCATCCGTAAAAGAAGAATCGAGCCATTTCTTGTGGCAGAAGCAGCAAACCCAATATTCTTTATTTATCCCTTCGTCAAGAAAAGATGGCTCTTTAGGATAATAATGGTTGACTTTTGTATGAGTACAGCCTTCGCCTAATACGGCGTTATCATTTTTACAATTAAAAGCCAAAGAAAAAGTAAAAATGGTTGATATAAGAGCAAGGCAAAGAAATATTTTCTTTCTTTTATTTAAAAATAAGACACTTTTCATTTTCTATATTTTTTTCTATGCCAAAAGGAAATGCTATGTTCTATATCGAATAATAGATAAAACAAATTGCCTTAAGAAGCATGTTATTATTATCTAAATTATCAAAAAGCAATTAACTAACATAAAATGCAAAATTATTAATAGATAGTAATAATGGAATAGAAGAAAAAACCGCCTAGACTTTTATTCTAGACGGTTTCTATTAGAAATGATTTTTACTTGATAATAATATCGGAGACCCTAAATTGGATAGACTTGCCTTCAGGGCAAGTATATGCGACACCTTGGCCATCAATCCTAGCCTGGATTCTATAAGCTAGGTCACTATTAAAACTAACTTTATCACCAAATAATTTGCTTGGGTTCAGCGTGATTCTCATTCCAGTATTAGCCAATTCTTCCTTGCTAGCAGCAAGCATTTCGCTATAGTCTGTATTCCAGGATAACGTTTCACCATTTGAATTTGTACCACTAACAAAATCAGATAAATAAACAAGCCTTCTTAAGTCAGCGCCATCACTAGATTGCACTTTTAAGTTGAATGAAAAAGTCGTACAGTTAGCTGTCTTCATATCATCAACTAATTTCTTTGTAATGGTAAAAGAAGAATCGCCACTAAAGAAATTGAATTCATAACCATTGGCAACATTACCTTCTTTGCCAAAATGAAAATAATCCCAACCGTTAGTATTGCAAACGGTATCAAGATTTTCAAAAGCCTCTAATTCTTCTTTTGTTTTAAAGAGTTTCAAATTCGAAAAAGTCAGGGAAGAAGGTTCAATCTTTTCATTACTTGAATTTCTAACTTCTAGCTGAAAATTAGTTGGGTTTTCTGAGGTTTCATCACCTGTATATTTTCCATAAAAATTATCAACGGGGATAGTAAACCCATTGGGTTGAGAGAGTTGAAGCCATGGATTACCTGTATCGAATTTTCCATCAGTATTTTCCGCTATCAAGGCAATAGAATTAGCGGTCTCATCTTCTTTTGCCTCTGCCTTGGCATGGAAATAAACATATTTATATCCCAACTCGTGAGCATCAATTATTAACTTGTAATTTATTGTAACATTACTCTTAGTTTGCACCACGCCATTAGAAAAATCGCTAGTTCCCCAAGCCCCGTGTCTAAAATATCTCCAAAAATTTCCTTCGCCATTAAAAGCGTTTGGCACATAGGCAGTATAACGTGGATCATCACTTGGCAAAGAGCTCAAGAAATCTTGGCTAGGAGTTCCATCGATTGCCCTAACTCCAGGATCGGTAAACACAGGTCCATTTCCACCGCATTCAATCCAATATTCCCTGCAGCCATTAGAAGTTTCGTTAGCCTTTATAGAAGAATAATGATGCCACTCACCGTCAACATTTTCTCCATTAGCACCAAATAAATGGCTGGAATTTGAAGCAAAAGCAAGAGATGCCGTTAAAACAAAACCAAGTCCAAAGACACCGAATAGAATTTTCTTTTTCATATAGTTTTACCTACTTTCTATTCTAATATATCAATCTACAATTATTTAGTAATTAACAAATAGCCCAAAACTATTCACAAATTATGCAAGTAACGTTAACGAGTTTAATAAAATTCAACGCTAGAAAAAACAAAATCAGATGAACTGACATAAGTTTTATTTGAATTCGTTCTTAATTCTGCATAACTAGAGGCAGGGGTTAAAGAAGTAGAAAAATAATACATGACATGATGGCCCTGCGTTTTGGCCTTATGAAAAGCTTCCAATGGTAAATCAATACTAATCAAACCATTTTCATCAACAAACCCATCGTAAGAAGGATAATGATCTTCATCGTATATCCAACATTCAGCCGCTTTGATATCACTTCTATCCTTTATTTTAATTTGTAAAGTAACGCCATTATAGCCGGCTTTTTCCATATCGGCGGGCAAAGTAGGTTGAATATCAAAACTATCTCCTCCCATGGCGTTTCCTCCACTTTTCCCAGTTGCGGCAACATGGAAATAATTCCAAAGGGTAGAAAAGGAGGAATTTAAATTATTGAGTTTGTCTTTTGTTGCTTCCTTTTCCACCATAGGATCGACATAATCCAAATCACAAAACTCCGTTTTTAAAATCTCTATGCTTCCGCTAAAACCGCGCATGATCCAAACATCGCTTTCAAATTTATTTCCATTCAAAGGAAAAATTCTAAACATCAGCGAACCAACTTTGCCTATATCTCCCCCATTATATTTAGGGTTTGCATCGGTTGGGACATAATTTCCGTTAGCGTCAAAGCATATTTCCGGATCCCTATTCCAAATTGTAGCGTTATTCGAGGAAGAAGAAATAACCCTAAATGCGATGAAAACATATTTTTTATTATTCACATTATTGGCTTTTATAAACGATTCATCTAAGCCGACGTTGGTATCGCCTGAATAATCAAACCCTAAAACAGGATTCCCGTTTTTATAATAATACTTACTGGCAAACCTATTCCCATCGGAATAAAAAGAAAATGGAATATAAGCATCGCGAATATGGATGGTATAATCTTTTTCCTCAACTATCTTTCCATTATATTGGATAGCAAGCCTATAAGAATAATCACCTTCGTTGTCATTTATTTCATTCAATATTTCTTCTTTTTCCTTGCCTATTGAATTAAGGGAATAAGAAACATTTATAGTTTGAATTGAATCTTCGCTTAGCTCAATATCAGGCAATATCAATGAACCTTTTGTAAAACAAATTTCTTCCTCTTCGACTTGGTAATAAAAATTAGGCCCTAAAGCATCGACGACATTGACATTAAAATCCAAGGATAATTCTTCGCTAAAAATAATTTTAAAAGAGAATGAACCCAAACCTAATGTTTTTAAAAATTCCTTAGACAAGAAATTTCCATCATATTTTTCGCTAGAGAATACATCATTATCGGTCAATATGTAATCTCCATAACGCAAACTAAAGTCTACATTAATCTCCCCGAAAGATTTTTTAGAGACAATCTCATTCTCATATATTGAGGCAATATCGATAATTACATCATTAATATTGCTAGGATTTTCTAAAATAACGACCTTTATTCTTTTATTTATTTCTTCATGTCCTAACAAAGAATAAAGAATTTCATAAGTCCCCACTTTTGTAAAGTCTACATTGGAAATATCGACATTTACGCTACAAGGGGCATTATCAAAAAATCCCTCGACGCCAAGAAGGAAATATTCATTGGTTTTTACTTCATCGCCTATATGTCCTAAATAGAACTTATAAGAACTATGGGCTAATTTCAAATACGGATTTCTGCTTATCCCCTCAATTGTTATATTTAAATTTGATTCAACATTTCTAACTACGTAAGTAAAAGAAGAGGAACTTAAAACACTGCCATTAGCCTTAACGACCATATTATCCCCGTTATAGCCTTCGTTAATTGAAATCGTAAAATAATAGTCCTTGCCTTTAGCAACGCTTTTACCACCTACTACCGTATAGCCCTCTTGTTTGCTAGGAAAAGAAACCAAGCAAAAAGTTGTCTCTTGGATCGTAGTAGAGATATCTACATCGTTTTCTTCTGGAGAAGAACAGCCATTAGAAAGAAGCAAGAGGGGGCAAATCAAGGCAATTATATTTTGTTTTTTCATTTTAAATACCATACTCCTTCTTTAGATTTGCTATTGTAAGCAAAGAATTTTCACCATATTTTTTAACGCCATATTTATCGGTTAAATCAAAGAATTTAGATGCAAAGGAAGACGTCATTTCATCACTAACCCCATCATAGTAAGGGTAGAATCTTAAACTCATATATAAAGGGGTAAGGCTTGCTATTTCTAAATGCCTAATATAGGTTTCCTTCTGTTTAGAAGAAGAAGCATTGGTTTTAGCAATGGCATCAACAAAATATTGGCAAGCCTTATCCATTAATTGATAAGGAAAATTGGTACCAGTTATAAAACTGCCGCTAGAATCTAACGTTATGCCTTTAGTCGTTAAATAATTGTAATGACTATCCATCAACATATGGAAGTTATAAACATCCATATAAGCATCGTCTCCAAAATAATATTTGCAGAATTCTTTTACTAGCCCATTTACGTCTTTATCAATGTCCCAACATAATTTAGAGAATACATAAGCATCCAAATACTGTTGATATACGTTATATTCGTTATAAAGGGATTGGTCAAATTCATAAATGACATTGGCATTATGCAACTCGTTCAATAAATTCCTAAGCGATTGGTAATGGGGATAATAGTAATAATAATTTGAGAAGATGGCCGCGTAAGTCCAGGCCATAAAATCGCAGCCTAAAACCGACCATTTGCTTAATTGATTCCTAGTACTATCATTTTGTCTAGAATCATCTAAAGAATAAACATAATCCGCTTGTATTGGAGCATATTTTATAGTAACTCTTTTATTTGGGATAACCGTTTCATCAATAGGCTTGCCTTCATCATTGACAGGAGGCTGGACATTATAACTATAAGCAAACATAGAGAAAGTAACCTCACGGCCGTTTTGCGTTTCCCTTAAATAGGAATTGACGGCTTCCTCTACTTTATTTACAAACCTAATCATCACCCCGCTTGATTTATATTTGTTTGCTGATTCGCTGCAGTGGGAACAAGGGCAAGAAAAGGCAACATCGGCTTGGCCTATATGCAAATATTCACAGGTCGTATCCTTGGTCAAGATATCTTTTAAGGATTCTATCATTAAATTTAAAGTGGAATTGCTATTGGATATATTATAGGTAACACCGTTTGTATAGCATAAATCAAGCTCTCCAAGATACCAATTGTTGACAACCTTGTCGTCGATATATCTATGCTGATACACCTCTTTGTATTCTTCTTTTATTAAAGGCATGCCATTGCTATCAACCCCACCTTCTAAATAATTTGTATAGGGAAGGATAGAGCCAACCGTATGCCCTGGAATCGGGAATTGATGCCATAGGCTAGACCCACCCATATATGATGGCATAACGGCATAATCGGTATTGAACCTCATATGAGCGACATAATTAAAGTCATTATCAAAAACGGGGGTATTCAAATAAGCCCTTTGAGGGAAAAGAGGAACATAAGCTTTATCATAGCTATAAAGATTAACTTCTTTTAAAGAAAGAGGATAATAGGTGTAATCATGGCTTAGATATTTAACGCCCAATGTATTTTCTAAAAATTCATAAACCCCATACATGATTCCCCTATCGTTATAAGCGTTAATATAGATGTTGTCGCTTTCGGTATAAATATAAAACCCGTCTTCGTTTAAGGCTTGCTTGCTTAGATCAATCTTTTTCCGGGTTTGGACTCCATTAAATTGTTCTGTATTGCCCAATGAAATAAAGTTCTTCCCATTTAGCATTGTAATGTCGTTAAAAATATCCAAGTTTACATTCGTGCAACGAAAATAAGTATCTTTAAGTTCTTTAGCCACATAATTCTCGGTTTCGCTAGGTTCTTTACTAAGCAAAATTGCATAATCCTTGCTAAGCATGTCACATAAGAATTTAGG
The DNA here is from genome assembly GCA_934725985.1 of uncultured Bacilli bacterium. GTDB lineage: Bacteria > Bacillota_I > Bacilli_A > RFN20 > CAG-826 > Alloenteromonas. The sequence goes on from CAKVCX010000001.1 coordinate 101,803, forward strand.
CGAAATATCTTCGCTTTCATTGCAAGAGCAAATTAAAGGAAGAAGTAAAACCGATAAACACAAAATTCGATTATTTTTCATATTCCCTCTCCTTCTATTTAGATATGAAACTGTAAACTAATGTAGCCACGTTACCTTTTTCATCGATTGCAAAATAAGTCAATGTGTAATTGCCTTTTAGTTTTAAGGTGGCATATTTTCCAATATCAACCACACTAGAATCGCCATCGGGCCCTCTTAGAATTGCAATAACATCAACCTTTCCATCTACGTTATCAATTGCAATGGCTTTATAAATATAAACTTGTCCCTCATACGCTTCTAAGTATTTGGCATTTGTATAAATGTTTGGAGAGATGTCGTCATTAACAACCAAACGATAATTAAAAGTAGAAGTTTGGCCATTCCCATCTTCGCAAACATAAGAAACGAAATAGATTCCATAAGTATCCAAGGATAGATCAAAGCCAAAGGGATTCGCATTTCTTACTAAATACTCTCCACTAGGAGCAACTACGCTTAATAGAATCGAACTGGTGGAATTTATTACATCATAGCAATAGGCCATAGGAATGGAAACTAAACTTCCAAGTTTATAAATCCCGTTGGAAAAAGAAGAAGTAAAAGCAATATAAGGGGAACGTGTATCGCCGAAATTCAATACTTGAGTCGTGAACTGTTGATTGCTAATTTGGTTAATGAAGAAGGCATCATCTTTGCAACAAGAAGCAATTTTAAATTTAATCTGGGCCATTCCAAATTTAAAGCCGGTAAATTTAGATCCATCCTCAAAGTTAGAAATGGCAGAAACAAGATGATTGTTTGCATTATATATAGAAGCCTTTTCACCTGAAACAACAAAAGTATATTTGAAATACTTCTTTCCATATAAATAGGAATTATCTTGGTCTAAGTAGGTAAATTCTGCAACAGTAACCGAACTATATACCCTTTTTCCGTTTAAATATAAAAGAGGTTTTTCACCAAGCTGTTTAAAGGAAATTGTAATTTTTTTATTCCCTAAGCCAACTAATTCAATATCGAGGCTATCGTAATGGGCTAGTTCTTTTATATAGCAAAAAGAAATCGTTAAGTCACTTGTTGAAACATTGGAAGGCTGATTGATCGTTACATCGCCTTCATCAAGAATAAATTCCATTCCAGCATTGGTTATTTTACTATTCAAGACATTGGAATTGGATTTATAAAAAGAAGAAAAACTAGCAGCCGTGGCATCAATATTTTTGCTAATTGATAAAACTTTTACTTTCTTTAAGACCTCATCGCCATATAAATAGGACAATGTGAAATCACTTTTTATGTTTTCAATCAAATCCCCTGGCTGATAATAAGTGTTTTGCCCACGCTTTATATCTATATTCATGTTGGTCTTATCAACATCATCTTTGGAATAATCGATGGCAACATAGTTAGGGACTTTAAAGCTCTCGCCATAAGAAACATAATTAGTCTCGAAAGCGTCTGTAAGATAAAACCTTTTGACGTTATAATCCAATAAAATCGGATAATCAAATGTGTTCAATACTTTAATTTCGTCATAAACATTGACCTTAATTTTGGTATCGGAATACTTCTTTTCAATTACAAAAGCATCGCCTTCATTTACTTCATATATTTCATTATCGAGAATAACTTTAATGGATTTTTCCAATTTCCCATTTCCACCCTTGTAGGAAAAGAAAGGAATATTAAACGATTCAAACAATTTTACCTTTATTTCCGTTTTATTCGATAGATCTTCTAGGGCTGTCGGAGATTCTTCTATAACAAATTGTCCATTTTTTTCTAGGTTAAAACCAAAAGCGTTCCCTGAAGCAATCTTTACTTCATAGTTACCGGTTGTCTTTGGAATAAAGGTATTAAAATCTTCTATAGCGATCTCTTCGATTCCATTAAATATTTTATAATCGTAACTAGAGTTGGATAAGACTTTCGGCAAAGGGTAATAATGGCTTTTAGCTCCTTTGATCATATTTGAAAAATCATATCCGTATGTCAATAAATTGCCTGTATTTTTTTTAAATAAAGAATCGTCGTTGTTCAAGAAGACATCATGTCCTATTTTAACGACGCTAAAATTCCCACTTTCTTCGCTCCTAATAGAAATATAAACTTCTCCCGTCGTAAAACCTTTAAAATCAGGATAAGCATCACTAGGATCGTCTAAATCAAATAACAAATAATTTTGCGGATCTAAAGTCAATGAACTTGCCGCGCCACCTAAATTTAGCAAAACCTGATTTGTTGCTAAATCAAATTTAAATCCTGTTGGTACATATTTCCCTTCACTTCCATCTAGATAAGAAGGAGTATTAAATAAAGATTGGCCCCAGGCAACCGTATAATTCTCTAAAGGTGAGTAGTCGCTATTATTGGCAACGGTGTAACCGTTAAAGCTCACCGAATAGAATAAATTGTTATGCCCGCCGCCAAACGTCTCGATAGGGATTTGGTTTATAACGGGATTTTGATAAAGATTCACTTCAAAATAAATATTGGAATCATAGGCATCGCTAACACGTATATGAATATTTTTTTCTTCGATAACAGTTTTTCTTAAATCGGAATAATCAAGAGAAGAATTGCCTACGATTTCTATTAAATTCTCTTTTTTGTCAATCGAATTCAAGTCCACTATATTTTTATAAGTAACTTCGCCACCTAAAGAAGAGAGAAACTCTACGCCCTTTTCAATGGAACTATTCTTAAAAACATTCGGAATGGTCTTTGCTTCGTTACTAATGCTTGCAGAACTATAAGAAAATAAATCCTTCAGGGAATAAGATTGATTTAGTCCCTTTCTTGAAGGAGAGATTATCGAATTCACGCTAGCTAAAGAAGAAAAAAACAATAAGGAAGAGGAGAATAACTTCAAAAGCAATCTTTTCATATTAACTATCCTTTCAACCCACCGACAGTAAACTTCGACATAATTAGTTTTTGAGATAAGAAATAAACTAAAATAGTAGGAATTACAACTATTGTAAAACCAGCCATGACCATAGGCACGGTCCCGGCATTACCCCCACCGGCTAAATTCAAAACGTTGTCTTGAAATTCATATAACCCATATGCAAGGTTCGAATAACTTGGCAACCATATCTTAAAAGAAGCATAATCATTCCAAGCGCCTAAAAAACTTAGCAAGAAAATAACGGCCGAAGTAGGCAGAATCATTGGGAGATACATTTTGAAGAAAGCACTATAATGACCACCACCATCAACGAATACAGCTTCGGCATAATCCCAAGGCAAAGACTTAAAAGCGCCATACAAAAGTAAGAAATTCAGGCCTGAAAAAGCCGTGCAGTTACTAGTCATAATGGTTAAGAACAAATTATCATAAGTCGGTATTAGCCATTTGCTTCTTATAACCATGGCACTTGGGGCATTTCCAACGATGGGGATAATCATCAATATAATCCCAAGGCTAAACAAAAACTTGCTTCCAAAAAATTTATATTTAGCCAAAACATAAGCGACCCCTGTAGTTAAGGCAACGCTAACAAAAGAAATGCCAAATGAATAGCCGATGCTAGTTAACGCCATTTTCCAAATATTGCTTGATACTATTTTAATTCCGTTATTGGTATAGACTATTTTGTTAGAATAAGATAATTCGCTAAATACTTTTAAATAGTTGGTAAAATCCCATTCCTTTATAAAACCAACCGTATTATACAAATAATCAGTTTCGGCTTGAAAGCTAACCTTAATCATCCACAAAGGGAAAAACAATAAGCTCACGCAATAGATAATCATCAATACACAGGTAAAACCACGAAAGCAATTGTCGAATGCAACTTGCCTATTTTGTCTACTTGCGATCTTTATCTTCTTGTTAAGCAAAAGTAAATTTTCGGTTATTAGATTAATGGTATTTACAATAATTTCATCCTTGCTTTCTTCTTGATTCAAGGAAAATAGCAAATCGTTTAAACGAATTCTTTCATTAATGAGTTTTTTCTTGCTAACAACAGAATATTCATCAAAAGGCAATTCCGCTTCTTTTCTATGGGGCAAGGACAATAAAGCATTCCGATTCATAGATTACGCCTCCGTAGATGGGCCAAATTTATCTAGTAAAAATTTAAGTATAATGGTCAATGGGGCCACAATTAATGTCATCAATAAACCTCCCGCGGCCAAAACCGGATAATCCATTTGCTTGCCAACAAGCAACATACGGGTGTAATAAAAACCAATGTTATCGACAAAACCTGGAATAACATCGCTAGAAGTCGCAGAAACATTAAAAAAGGAAAGCAATCCAGCGTCATTTGTAAAAATTCCAGCTAGCCCAGTAATCAAAAAAGTAGACAAGGTTGGGAAAATCAATGGCAATATAATATAGCGAAGCTCTTGGTATGTAGTGCTGACACCATCAAGTCTAGCACTTTCAAAAATCTCATCGCCAATATCCTTCATCGCATTTGGATAAACAACTAGGTTAGTGCCAAACGAAAGCCAAATGTTATAAAAAATAATCGTTCCAAACGCCAATGAGGAAGTATATAAAACACCATTGCTAGCAACATCAACGCCCATCATCATTAAAAGTTTTGTCAAAGGGGCATTATTGCCATAAATAAAGATCTTAAAAAGCATTCCAATGACAAAACCGGAAATAATCTGAGGAATCATTGAAATAGCTCTTATCGTTTTGTGCAAGAAGCATTTCTTGAATATCATGTATGCAAAAATCAAATACAAAGGCATGCAAATGATAAGGTTTATAAAATACATTTTGATAGAATTCCAAAAAGCACTTCCCAATGAGGCGTTACTACCAAAAAACCTATCAATAAAAGTGGCGAAGTTTTTAAAACCTACGAAAGCCCCACCGCTAAAGCTAGTCGCAGAGGGCTCCCTAAAGGCCATAATAACGGAGTTGAAATTAACACAAACATAATAAACGACAAATAGAAATAAAGGGTAAACCAAAAAGGAAGCAACAAATAAATATTCTTTTGCTTTCCTGGCTCTCTTTTTATTTTTTGGAATTATGAATGTCTGTATTTGCTCTTCCATAGAAAACTAGGCCAATTACTTATTAATATTAATGTAGTTTTTCATTTCCGAAACCAAAGAAGACCAAGTCTCATCGGAATAGGAGGAAGCGAAATCGTTTGCGAATTCCTGGGTTGTACCGGTTTTCATATACCCATAAGGAGAAGCGAAACTATTATTCTTACCGGCTCTGATAATGGCAGTAGATCCTAAACTCGCGCCAAAATACATTGGAGAAGCAACTTTATCGGTTGTTTGGGCCAATATACGGACGTTTTCTTTATCATGCATTATTTGGTAAGCATATTTCTGACTTGGCGCCATGGAATTCAACTGTTCATCTGTCAATGCATAATCATAGGCAAATGAAATGCCGCTAGAACAAGTGGCTTTGGCCATTTGCTCATCGCTAAGGAAGAACTTAAGCAAATCCTTAATGGCTTCAAGCTTTTTTGAATCATTTTGCTTGGTAACCGCAATTGAGCCATATTCGCTTGCGGTCAAACAAGTGCCATTCCCTTTGCCGTCAATCCCTTGCTGCCCTTCAAAATTAGGAACAAGTAGATATCTAAAATCAAATTTTCCTAAATGATTATTCGGATGGTTTTTTAAAGCGGAAGCTAGCCTATCTTTGGCTTGGTTTTCAAACCAATTGCCTTCATAAATTGTTCCGATGCTATGTTTGGAATCAAATAGTCCATTGCAATATTTTGCTTGGGCATCTCCGACATATTGCTCTACTAGAGTATAGCCTTCCTTGGTACTTAAAAAATAATCATAGAAGAAATCCATAGCTGTCTTAACGCCTTTTTGCTTATAAGCATGGTTGCCATTTTCATAAGTAATGACTTCCTTACTTCCGTCAGAAAGAGTGATTTCTTTGCCCTCGCTATCGAATTTAGCAATGGCGTTATATCCTTCAATACCATTAATTTGGGCAAATACATCAAGTACCAAGTCTTCAGAATAACAGCCTTTATCACTAGTAATGGAAGTATTTATATACTGAGTAAGCATTTTAGAATACATAGTCTTGAATTCATCAAACGTTACTGGTTGGCCATCATCGTAAGTTCCATATTTATTGTCTTTACCAGGGGTCAAAATAACGTCTCCAGAGACATAACTAGCCGAAAATGAGGCGCTATCGAAAATCAATTTTGAATTTTGTTCATGAAACATTATTCCTTGGGAAGTCAAAGCGGATTTAACTTCATCCGTAGAGGAAGCCGTTGTCAAAAGACCTTTTTCTAGCCAATCGTCATAATTGAATATCGGAGCGGTAAATGTGGAAGTATAAGGCAATAAATATAAGCCGGAAGTAACTATCTTATCTTGGGTAGAATCATAGGTTTGTTTTCCGCCTGTTTCCTTCCAAGTTGAATCGAAATTTGGAATTTTTTCCTTTATCAATTTGGATTCCCCATAAGCGGAAGAATTAACTAAATCTGTTAAATCTTCAAAAAAGCCATTACCATTATTCAAATAAAAACCCGTTTTATATTCAGGATTGCTGCCAAAGAAAATATCCGTTAAAGAAGTCCCGGATTCAATTTGGTTGACCTGATCGCCGCCTAAATAAGAACTAGGGACAACAATTACATCAAAATCCTTATAGGAAGTAGCAGCCTTCCATTCGTTTATCATATTATCTAGCCATTCTTTTCCAAAGCCAGATTTGTTGAAGTATTCCAAATAAATTGTATTTGTCTTATCCGTAGTGCTAGAGCAACCAGAAAGCAAGGCGTTAGCTGTAAGGGTTAATAAGGGTAAAACAAACAATGCTAATTTCTTTTTCATAACAATATACCTCGATTTTGATTTTATTTAATAATCTAAAAAAATAAACTAATATAAAATGCATTATAATTCATATATTTTATATAGTCCTAACCACGGTAGACCCCCTTGTCATAAATCTGTTTATATAAATTTTTATTAATCCATTTATCAAGTTGGGCATTACCTACTAATATCAAGGCGACCAAGATAAATGGAAGGAAGAAAAGAAATAATAAAGTCGATGCCAAATCAAAATATATGTTCCCAAAAATTATTAGTATTCGTGGCAAAAATAAAAGCAATAAAAGGCCTAATGAACTTAAGAAAGATTTAAAAACAAACTTAAACGAATTGGTAACCAAATTTATAAACCTAATTTTATAGATATCGTTTTGCAAATAAATATAGAAGCAAAATATAAGGGCAAAACCAAATTGAAGAAAACTTATTCCAAGCATAACCCCAACCAAAATAGGCTTTAAATTTAAAGCGGCGATGGAATAAATGGCAAAAAGGGTCAACCCGTAGCTTAAAGAAACGACTATGGAAATAAAAAGGTACCTTAATAAATTAATCTTCAAATTATCAAAATAATCGCTTAGGAAAGTAATTTCCGACCAAGTTAATTTTCGATAAACATGAATAGCTCCACCCATGCCGATGCTAGAAAGGAAAAATAAAGGAATGTTTATCAAGGTCCTGATAAGCAAAAAGCCAAAAATTTGGGAGTATATCAGGTTTTTTTGCTGCGAAGTGGAAGAAAAAGATGCGTTTATATATACCCTTCCATACGTATTGAAAACTAGAAGAGGCAAAAGAAGCAAAATCGTAAGCATCAATACCTTTAAAATAAATCCAAAACGGATCCGAAACAATGTCTTAAAAACCTCAAATCTATTATGCGGCAATTTATCGTAAGTAAAATCCTCATTAATTTTTCTTCTTCTTTTAAAAATAGCCATTATTTGCTTCCCTTTAATAAATATAAAAAGCTTTCAGAGGCACAGGAACCATATTTAGAATCCATATCTAGATTAGCGTTCGAAGAACTTTTATTTATGAATAGATACGTGCTTTCTTTAAAATCGAAAATAGAATTAATGAATAGTTTGGAATTATAATGATCATCATCTATTCCAAAAACCTTAATCCCAATTGGAGAACCGCCATATTCCAAAAAAGAAATATCTGGGTATATTGCTTTTATTTCATTAACAAAATCAATAGAAAAAGGATAGGATTTCGCTTTGACAACATCATCGACATATTTATCATAAACAAGAAGCAAATCCCCATCCAAAAAGGCTTTTGATTGAAGCAATGTCTCTGTGTAATTATCATCGCCAATGGAATTAAAATCTATTTGTTCTATACCGTGTCCTTCATGGATTTTCAATAAGTCGGAACTAAAGTCTGTCTTCTTTAATGCCGCATTTGAATAAATCGAGATGATTTCATAATCCTTTAAAGCGTCTTTTGTTTTGTAAACATAGTACCAACAAACACATATAGCCAAAAAAGAAATCAAATATTTCCACCAGTCAAAGCTTAGCGAATCCTTAAAAGCAGAAGGTATCTTGTTTTTCATTTCACATCTCCGATCGAATAAACATAACTAGACACATGCTTTATTTCGTATTGCTTATTTTTGATAAAATCCATCTTAAAGGAAGCTATTAAATAAAAATCATATTCTTGGTTGTTTTCTTTATTAATAAAAACAAGGTGCCGAAAAGGAAGATAATCAAAAATAACATAATCCAATTCCTTCATAAAATAAAAAGAATCAATTTGAAAATCCACCTTTTTTGTTAACAAGCTAAGGTAGCGTCTAATCCTTCTTTTCTTATAAAGCAAATAATAAAAAGAAAAGGAAACTTCGAATATCGTTAATATATATGTCGTAATCAAAAAAGGGGTCGCATTATTTCTATTATGGATAAACAAAAACAAAATAACCAATGCCAAATAAGTAACTATAGAACAAAAAAAGAAAAACGCCCACCATTTTTTCTTTTTAATAATTTCAGTTTCATTTAACTCAAATACGTCTTTCATTTTTTATGTTCTTTCCATCTACAAAGAAAACGCATTTATCCAAATCGATATCAAGCCGAACGGTATCGTTTGTAAAATCCTCATCAACTTCTATTTTCACTTCTTGATTGGCTACTAGTACAACCACATTAGTATCGTTTTCTTTGATTATTTTATATGTTTCTCCTTTTGAAGTAGACAAAGAAAAGGCATCTTTTCTTATATATAAGATAACATCATTTATATTTTTAGTTTTAAATTGGTTTTTTATTTTTTCAATGTTCAACGAAAAAGAAGAATCGTCATTGCTAGATATAAAGAATTTGTCCTTTATATATCCTTTTATTTCCACAACGAAAAAATCTTTTAAAAACTCGCAAATATAAGGAGAAATTGGATAATTTAAAATTTCTTCCTTCGTCCCAATTTGTTCAATTTTCATATTATGCATAATCGCGATTCTATCGCCTAAGGCAAAAGCTTCTTTTTGATTGTGTGTCGAATATAAATAAGTCGCAAAACTTTTTTTATGCAGGTCGAGCAATAATGTTATTATTTCATCATGATAAAGAGGATCTAGGGCACTTAAGGGTTCATCGAATAGACAAATATCTGGATTTTTGGCAATGCTTCTTGCGATGGCGACACGTTGGGCTTGCCCCCCACTTAATTCCGAAGGCTTCCTAGATAAAAACAAATCCAAGCCAAGTTGTTTTGATAATTCAAGAATTCTCTCAATCCTGCTTTTTTTATTCCATTTTAAATTAGCAAGGGGAACATCGATGTTTTCATAAACTGTTTTAGAAGGAAATAAAACAATATTTTGACTAACAAAAGACATATTTTTATCTCTTTGTTCAATCCTGCTAGAGTCGACTCCATCAAAATAAATGTCCCCAAAATCATATTCTTCTATGCCTGCTAAAACTTTAAGCAAGGAAGTTTTGCCACATCCAGACTCACCAAGAAGAACAACAAATTCCCCCGGCATTATTTTTAAGTCAAGCCGATATAAAACAACCTTGCTATTTCTTTTTCTATCTGTATAGCTTTTTTGAAGGGATACTATCTCAATTTTTGGTTGCATGTAGTTATTATAAGAAATTGTTAAAAACGAAATATCAGAATATTTTTACTTGCATTTTCTATTATTCTATTTACATTTTTTATTATCTACTTAAATATATAATCCAAATATGAAAGAAATATTTCGTTTTGTAGAAAACAAGAGCCAAAACAAGTCTTTTTCCTACATTGTATGTGATAAAATCGAAAGTTTTTTGCATAAAATGGGTTCAAGCCGCCTTTTTCAGATTTACTATATTCTTGAAGGAGAGGGGGCATTCGTCCAATTGGACAAGAAGAAAAATCTTTACAAAGGCGATCTGTTAATTGTTAATCCGTTTGAGGAAAGCGGATTCGAAACAAAAAGCGGAAACTGCATGACCTTTATTGGAATAGGAGTTGAACGAATCGAATGCCAGATGATAGGCAAACATGATCATGCAACGGTTCTAAAAGAAGGTGGGGCCTTCACCAATTGTATCATTAACCACATATATGAATTGATGTGCTCAGGCGAAGAAATGCTGGCAAATCAATATTTTGATGCATTTTTAAAAGAACTTGATAAATCATTATCTTTAAAAAAGACAACAGTATCGTTAACAAAAGAAGAAGCCTTTGCCAGAAAAATAAAAAATTATTTAGACAACAATTTATTGGAAAAAATAAGCATTCAATCTTTAGCCGATCATTTTTATTGCAGTCCCTCGTCCTTATTTCATACTTTTAAAAAGATAGAAGGGGTTACGATTATAGAATACCTTCAGGATAAAAGGCTTGAACTTGCAAAACATTTCTTAAGAACAGGCAATAGAAAAATTGCCGATATCTGCATAGATGTAGGTTTTTCTAGCACCCAATTCTTCTACTCCTATTTTTTAAAAAAGGAGAAGGTGACACCCAATGAGTATCGCCGTCTCCATAAAAATGAAGGCAAAGAAATTAAATAAGCATTTCTTTTTCTTCTTTTAGGTCGTTATCGGAATAAGAAACCGTTTTCACTTCATATTTTCCAAAATGCAAATCGATTTTCTTTACGCCTACTAGCAATAAGCACTCCTGGTTAAGGCTGGAATTATTCTCTAATCTAATAATATAGCCATCTTTTTGAAGTCCTTTTTTAACTGTAACGACGTTTATATTTGAATTTGAGGTAACGATTTGGAAGCCATTGTCTTCTTTTGTATCAATAGTTGGAAAGACGTTTAAGGCGTATGGCTTATCAATTATTTCCCTTGCCTTTCGTTTTAAAGATGATTCATCGCTAGTGGTAAGTCTAAAGCTAAACTCGGTTAACTTGGCATCAATTTTCTTTACATAGATATTTTTTTCTAATAAAGGTCCGAAATAAGTTGGGTGGGCACAATAGGAAGCGCTTCTTAGTAAGGTAACCATCATAACGCCATCTTTATAAGAACAGCCATAGGTTGTTGGGGTAATTAATTCTAAATACCTCTCGCCATTTTTTACAGTTAAGTAATCATGGGCAATGCATTCGTTACCGTCTTCGTATAAGCTTTCATAGCCAAACATCTGCTCGCCTGAGAAATTTTTTCCTTTGACTGGCAAATGGAGTTTAAAAGCCTTATTAGCATTGCCTGGGAACAATGTTACATTGACATCAATTTCATCGCCTTCTTTATAAATGGTATAGCAAATGCGGGCATAACTATCTTCATATTCAAAGAAAGCTTCAGCCCGTAATATTAACGGTCCATCCTCGATGATCTCAAAAGATTCCAGGCCTTCAAATAAGCCATGGGTTTTCTCCATCAACTTAAAAGGCCTTGGATCGGTCCCAACATTAGGATAATTCATGTTCCAAGGATCGGCATAATCTTGATAACACATAAGTTGGAATAGATACCCGTTAGCATACTCCACCCCATTCACCTTATAAGATTCAATCAAGCCTGTTTTGGATGATATCTTTACTTCCTTAACATTGTTTTTAAAATCGATGTCCCTAGGTCCGCGCTTAAACAAGCTGCTTTTTAATTCATTGTGATAGGTTAGGTAGAACCTAGTAATGCCCATGGGCTTTAATTTGCCCTTAAAAATTACCCTCTTTCTCCATTGCATGCAAATGTTGCTTTCTTCTTTAATGGTTTGACAAGGGACTAAGTTTCCGTTTTCATCGTGAACGTCTATCAAAGCGCTATACGAATTATCGTAGTCCCAAGGCACCACAAGGCATGTTTCGGCTTCGCAATAACGCTCGCTTTCATAAGTGTTAGGATTGAAAACAAAAACAGGATATGTCTCCGGATCGGCGACTTTTTCTCCTTTAATCAATCCAAAAAAAGCATTCGCACGCAATTGATTCAATATATGCTTACCGTGTCCTAAAAAATTTAAACCATCTTTTTCCCCAGCCTGGATTACTGTCCCACATAGCAAATCATGGAATTGAACATTAAGCATATCTTCTGTTACTTTAACAAAAGAATCCGCAGGATAATCAATTGCGCCTTTTAATGAAGCAATAGAACACATTTTTTCAACATAAAACAATTCGTTTTCCAATTCCCTGTAATTTTGTTTTAGATTGATCATTGATGTATAACACCCAGGCATGCAAGTAATGAGGGATTTGCTAAAAGTTACAGTTGGATTTATATCATTAAAGAAGGCATCTGGGGTTGAGTGGATTATCTCTCTATCCTTGGTTTCGTTTTTTAGTTCTTCTATCGCTTGCAAATCTATTCTAGAAGGACCTCCGCCATGGTTTCCAACACCCCATGTTGACAAAATTACATCATATTCGCCTAGATTCTTAATATCGTCGAGGATCTTTTCTTTGGCTCTTCCTAAAGAGGATTGGTAATTAGAACATCTATTGGCTTTAATAAGCGATCCGTCATAGCCTTCCCAAAGAAACTGTTCCTTTGGCAAAGGAAGTTGATATTTCTTTGGATCGACAAATTTATTAAAAGGACGCATGAAAACATAATTTTCTTGACCGCATTTTTTAATAATCTGAACCAAGCCTCTAGAATGACCAAATGAATCATAATTTATGGCTGTCTTAGGCGCTTGGTTAAACTCCTTTAAGAAGAAAATCTTCCCGGTTTGTATTTGCCTGACTATGGCTTCGCCTTGCGGAAGAAGGACATCTGGCTGTAAATACCAACCGCCTGCGATATTCCATTTTCCTTCTTGTGCCTTTTGCTTTATTTCGTTGTATAAATTTGGTGAATATCTTTCAACGTACTGGTATAAATTGACCTCATTATGATTGAAAATATAATCAAAATCTTTCATTAAATTGATAGCACTTTGGAAGGTTGAGAGGGCCGAGCTTGCCCCTTCTTCCCATTCCCACTGCCAAACAGAATCTATATGCGCATTACAAATTAAGTGAACTTTTTTATTCATGTTGCCATCCTTGAAATTTCAATAATAAAGATACCAATTACTTATTTTCTTAAAAATAAGATTATAATCATAAATAATTGATACTTTATCATATTTTTTTTAAAAAATATGGCACCTTGTTAAAATAAAAGTGTCAATCGAATAGACTTCACTAGTAAAAATATGAAGGAATTTATTAAAGCAATATTTTGCGCTCCAACTGGGCCGTATGAAGAATTAAATCTCCCATCTAGATTGACGGAAGATGTTTTTAAATCTTTAAAAGAGGTTGGCATCAATCGAATTTTTGGCTATGGATATGATGATAGACGCGAAACAAAAAGTGCAACATTGGAACTATGCGAAAAATATGATATAGGCTATTGCCCTACTCTTTCTTCCTTTTCCCCTTATATTGCTATAGAAAGCGAAAAGAGAAAGGGCTTTAATGACCTCCGTGAAGAAGAAATAGAAAGCTATGATGAAGCCTTAATAAACGAAGTAAAATCTTATTTGCCTTATAAAGCGTTTAAAGGTGTTTTCTTTGGAGACGAGGCCGGTTATCTTAGCTTTAACGGCATTGCTCATGCAAAAAAGGTTTTTTCTAAAAACTTCCCTAATTTAGAATTCCATTTCAATTTTTTCTCTTATTCGATCAATGAGCCGATTTTTTGGGGTGGAATGGAGCTATCAAGAAATCCAAATTTGCAATACAAGAAACCTTTTGAATTAACAAAGGAAAATAGCATTACTTTTAAAAACAGGTTTAATTTTTATAATCTATTGATTGACCATTTATTAAGCCAAACTCATTTTGAGTTCATTAGCCAAGACAAATATCCTTTTGAGCCTTTTTGGAAAGAAATAAACAATAGCGTTCACGTAGCTTTGTTCGAGCTGAATGCATATTTTGCAAAAAAGAAAAGGCAATATGGTTTTAATTTTTATAATTATTTGCAAGCAGGACAATGGTCTTCTTGCAAAAACAGAAGACATTTAAAAAAAGGGGAAATGTATTTGCAGACAAATGTAACAATCGGCTATGGGCACGAAGGATATAGTTATTTTCCAGGATGCTATCCAATCGACTTCATTTTTGACAAGAATATAGAATATGCAAAAAAGGGAGCCGCCGGGCTAATTGATATAAATGGTAAAAAAGGGGAAATCTATAAATGGGTAAAAAAGCAAAATGAATTCATCTCATTAATAGAAGAAGACATCATTAAAAGCGAATTTCTTGGCGTTTCTAGCTGTGGTAAATATAACAACGGTTTTAAAGCAAAAGATATAAAAGATTTGCCTGATAATGAATGCATATTCATGGGAAAGCTCCCAGATTTTGTGAAGTATCGAAGCAAAAATATCAAAATCCAATCCTCAAACGAGGTAATGATTTCTTCCTTTAAAGAAAATAAAAAACATAAATATTTCATTACCAATTTAAGTTCCGTTTTTAAAAATGATCTTTCAATCTATTTTAAGAAAAATAACTTTAGACTAATTAAAGGCAACAAAATAAGAAAAGCTAAAAACGCATTCAAACTCAAATTGGATCCGGGGGAAGCAATATATCTAATCGAAGAAATTTAATTAATGCTTCCGTTAGTCATTTCTTTATATATTTCCATGATATTATCTAAAGCATTCATATCGGAGAAATCTTTTAAAAAAACCATATTTATTTCCCTAATCATATTGAAGTTTTCAATAGGCAAGGCAACAAGTGTCTTATTCTTGACTTCGTCATAAATGACGCTTTTAGGCAAAATGGAAATTCCAAAATTCTTGCAAACTAATTCTTTAATCGTAGCAATGTTATCCACTTCCATCATGACATTAAATTGATCGATACTCATATTTTGATTTTGAAGGGCCAGTGTAAACAAACTTCTTGTACCGCTGCCGCTACTTCTTAATATCATTTTTTCTTTTTTTAAGTCATTTATGTCTATGACTTTATTATTCACCAATGGGTTATCCCTTCCCATAACAACAACCAAGGAATCGGTATCTAGCAAAATAGAGGAAAACTTTTTTCCAAACACTTTTCCCTCAACTATAGCCAAATCTATTTCGTAAGTAGATAATTTATCATAAAGATTATTTATGGAATCAGTAATTATTTTTATCTTTACCCCTTTATTTTTTGAACAATAATAAGCTAAAACTTGGGCAATAATGTTGCTTTCGGAAGTATGGGTAATTCCTATTACTAAAGATTTGGTATTATTTCTTTGGTCAAGTATTCTAGAGTCTAAATCGTTATATAAAGAAATGATACGTCTGGCATATTTATATAAAATCTCCCCTTCTTTAGTAAGTTTTATCTCAGACCCATTGCGGAAAAATATTTTGATTTGTAATTCGCTTTCTAATTGTTTTATTTGTTGGGAAACGGCACTTTGGGTAAGAGAAAGGCGTTTTGCACTCAACGAATAGTTTTTTGTTTCCACTGCATCAACTAGAGTAAGTAATTTAGTATCGACCATAAAATAGAGTCCCTATAAGAAAAATTTATATACTCATAAGTTTTAATTAGTTTTACTTATGAATATTTAAGTAGAAGATAACACCATTAAGCCAAAAAGAAAAGGCTTTATTAGGTTTAACTATCCTATATAAAAGGAGAAATTATGTTTTTGAATGGTCTCAATTTAGATTTATATCAATACTATAACCAAATATCAGATACGGGTACCGTATTGCTTTCTTTAGGAATCATTATGATAGCAGGGTTTGGCATATCTAGAATTACTAAGCTTTTTAAAATGCCCAATGTCACAGGCTATATAATCGCCGGCGTCTTAATCGGTCCATATATATTAAGTTTAGTCCCTCCAAATGTCATAGATGGAATGAGCTTTATCTCCGATATTGCCTTATCTTTTATTGCTTTTGGTGTTGGTCGTTTCTTTAGAAAAGATGTATTAAAGAAAACCGGACCAAAAGTAATAGTTATAACTCTATTTGAAGCCTTAATGGCAGGAATACTCATTACACTGGCCGTTGGATTGATCTTCCCTAACCTAGGTTGGAACTTTGCTCTTTTACTAGGGGCAATTGCTACCGCCACCGCCCCGGCTTCAACCATGATGACAATTAACCAATATAAAGCCAAAGGGGATTTTGTAGATACTTTATTGCAAGTGGTTGCCTTAGATGATGTCGTATGTTTATTGGTTTATTCTCTAGTTTCTGCAATAATAACGGCCACTAGTCAAAATGGAAGCGTCCAAGCTTGGGATATACTTGGTCCAATAATATACAATTTAGCCTTCATTTTATTAGGATTCTTGCTTGGTTTCCTATTAAAATTACTTCTTGCTAAAAGAGGCCAAAACAATAGATTGATAATCGTTTGCCTATTTCTTTTAATCATTTCTGGATGTTGTAACTTATTAAATATCTCCCCACTTCTTTCTTGCATGGTATTAGGAGCAACTTATATCAATATTACCGATGATGAAATCATCTATACTAAAGTAAACAACTTTACTCCCCCTATAATGCTTTGCTTTTTCGTTTTAAGTGGTATGAAAATGGATTTATCTAGTTTTTCTACAATTGGCTTAGTCGGGATTACCTATTTCTTAATAAGGATAGTAGGCAAATATGGCGGGGCATATGTAGGATGCAAAATAACTAAAAAGAGTAAAAAAGTAACAAATTACCTAGGGTTAGCCTTAATTCCTCAAGCCGGCGTTGCCATTGGACTAGCTTTTATGGGAGAAAGGATGTTACCAAAGGAAATTGGGTCAACTTTCTTATCCATAATCCTTTGTTCTAGCGTCCTTTATGAAATGACTGGACCATTATTAGCCAAATTTGCCTTATTTAAATCTGGGGCAATTGAACCATCCTTAATCAAAAATAAGGATATTAAAGAAATTAATTTAGTAGATGACATAGAATCAAATAAAGATATAGTAAAAGTGGATGAAAAATCACTAGAAAAGTAAAACTAAAACGCAAAAAAAGATGGATTATCAATTAAAAATATAATGGCTGGTAAGCAACCTATTTTTTAAAAATAGAGCAAGTCGAAGCACAAAAATTAGGTTCCTTATTCTTTAAGTTCTAAACAAAATAAAGAAAAAGCAAAAATTTATAAACCAAAAAAATAACCAAGAGGAAAAATTAAAAAGAAAATATCAAAATAGTTTTAAAGAGAAAATCCAATAAAAAATTATTTTACAAAATAAACCCTATTGGGCTTTCTTTCTTTAGCTTTTTGATCAGGGGAATCTCTATACCCTATGCAGCAATGACCTATACCTTCATAATCCCCTTCAATGCCTAAAGAACGTAAAAATTCTTTTCCCTTTTCGCTTTCGAATTCTTCTTTAGCCCTATGAATCCAGATAGAACCTAAGCCAAGGCTTTCGGCTTCATTTAACATATTTCCTAAAGATAAAGAACCATCATAAATATAAGTCGGAGCTTTTTTATCTGCTAAAACAATTATTACACATGGGGCATTATAAAAAGGGTCAATTCCATTAAGTCCCATAATTGAAGCATTAAAAGAAGATAATTCCTTTATTTTTTCTTTATTGGTTAAAACAACAAAAATAGGAGATTGCAATCCTTTTCCGCTAGGGGCATATAAACCTGCTTCTATTATTTTGTTTATTTTCTCTTCTTCAACAGGTTTAGAAGAAAAATCTCGACAACTTCTTCTTTCTTTTAATATATTCAAGATATCCATAATTAGTTTTTCACCTCACTTCTATTTTAAGCAAAGAAAAAGGACCCGCAATGTTGCAAGTCCATTTTTTAACTATTTATTTAGAAACTTCTTCAACAGTATTAGTTTCCTCGACCTTCCCAAGACGCTGGGCCCTACGCAAGGCTCTTTCTTGGTCTTTGTCTCCTTCTTTTGCAAAATAGGCAAGGAAGAATACACCAAGCAACGCCCCAATTCCAAGAAGAATCAGTCCCCAATATCTATAACCCATATTTGACCATGGGGTGAGCCAAATCTTTTCCGAATACAAAATCCAGTTATCACTATAGACTAATGGAAGATGATCGCCGATTATTCCTAAAATCAAGAAAAATAAACCGGCAAAGGCAAGAAAAGAAGCTATTGAATAAATAACTATTTCTTTTCTTTTTAATTTCGTTTTGGATTTGCTCATTTTAAAAATCCTCTAAATTAAGCAGCTTTGGTTTCCGCTTCTTTTTTTGCTTCGTCGTCTTTCTTGACTTGTTCAAGAAGGGCATTGATTAATTGTGGATAGCAAGCCCTAAAAGCAGCTTCGCAATCACGGACATAAAGATTAATGGTTTCGGCAGTTTCCTTCATGACATCTGGAAATTTCCTTCCGGCAGGAAGATCTCTTCTACCAGTCATCATTTCCATTAAGGCAACAATCTTATCTTCCATGTTTTTATAAACGGCATTGGTTTCTTTGGAATTGCCACGAACAAAATTGATATTGCCAATGACTGTTTGGATGTCATTGCCAATGAATTTGGAAGCTGGAGTCTCTTCGCCTTTGGCTTCGTTCCTAGCTTGGTTATATTCATTGAATAAGCGATTTAAGTCGTTGATTAAAGTTAAGAAAGCAACGCCGCGATACATGGCATCTTCGGCTTTGAATACTTTTTCAGCTTCGGCAACGTCTAAATTTTTAGAATGCCCATCTTTAATGATACCCATAATCATGGAAGTAACATTTTCATGGATTGGCAAAACATGTTTATAAATGGCGAGGTGTTGATTATGATCGACTCTTAAGCCATCATCGGCAAGTTTTAAAATAGTGCTATTGTCGCCATAGACTTCACCATAGAAATCGCGGATTGCTTTTTCTAGTTTTTCCCCATTTTCTCCAGAATGGTCAATGATATCTTTTAAAGGAGTATGTTGGTCAACCTCAATAAGAATTGAACGTTTTTTCTCCTCGAAAAGCTTCTTGTCATAAGTTTCTTTGTTTAGACAATACTCAAGAGTATCTCTAACGGCTACGTTATAATGTAGCAATGTTGTGAGTACTTCACTAATTTGATTCATTTATTTTTCCCTTCTTTTCGGATTTGGAACTATCCTCCGATGGGCATAGAACCTTTTCCAAATCATATACATGGTCAACGACATGTTTCGCCCTACTTTTGATGCTAATTGGAGAATGAGACATGCAATAGCTATTCTCGTAAAATTCATCAAACATCGGCGCATCGTTGCCGGAATCA
Source organism: uncultured Bacilli bacterium (assembly GCA_934725985.1). Taxonomy (GTDB): domain Bacteria; phylum Bacillota_I; class Bacilli_A; order RFN20; family CAG-826; genus Alloenteromonas. The sequence continues at coordinate 121,276 of CAKVCX010000001.1, forward strand.
CCGATAACTAATACATTTTGCTTTGAATATCCTAAGTAGTCAAGGTATTTTGCAACGCCACTAGCTTTTGAGCACCCCTTTGGGGTGATTTCAATAAATTGGTTTACCCAGGTAAACTCAAAATCCACAAATTTAGAAGAGAGTTCTAAAGTAAGTTTTTCTGCTAAAGTTTTTTTCTTTTTTGTTAAGCCTATTAAAACCATGATTTTCATGGCCTCGCCTTTTTCAATCTCACTATAAAAAACATGATCACTTCTAACAAAAGGCTCCCTATAGACACCTTGAACCGCTTCATAAAGAAAATAGACGAAATTAGTTAAATGGTTAACTTTTGTTCTTGTCATTACCATTGGTCTATTTTTTGAAGCTAGCAAAATCAAACCAGGGTCATAATTTTGACGTAAATAAGAAATAAGCGATTTAAGTTTTAAAGGATTAAAATAATTCTCTTCGCGAATTCTATTATCTATTTCAATAAATGTACCATCACTGCCAATCCAGTCTACATTAAATGGACACTTCTTTTTAAATTTAATAGAAAAATCTCGTCCCCTAGAACTTACTATTGCAACTCTTCCGCCGGATTGAACAAATTTAGACAAAAAATCCTTGTTTTTCTTTGGAATCATTCCAAATCTTTTCTTAGGATAAAATAAGGTTCCGTCTAAATCAGTCGCAATTACTTTAATCATTTGCTAGTTAAATATACTCTTTTCCTATAAACAAAAAAGAAAAAAGTTGCTAGAAAGAAGAGGAAATCAATCTAGCAACTTGAAAAAATTACTTTAATTTATTCTCGGCTTGAATGACCCCGTATCCCCCATCTAGGCGTTTATATGCAACAGAGATTTCATCATCGTCTTCGTCTAAATAAAGGAAGAATGAATGTCCTAGTGCTTCCATTCTTGTAATGGCTTCGTCTAGATTCATCGGTTCAAGGAAAATGGACTTAGTCCTAACGATAGTATCATCTTCGTCTTCTTTTAAGTCTTTTTCAAAATTTTCAAAAGCAAGTGCCTTGCCTAAAGATTCGGCTTCTTTTGTTTTATCCATCCTAGTCTTTAGCTTTCTCATTTGCCCTTCTAGTTTATCAACGGCAAAATCAACGGCAGCATATAAATCGTTATCCCTGACTTCGGCGCGGAAATCCATTTGCTTAGTAAAGATGGTAATCTCCACTTTTGCCCCAACCGTATAACTTCTAACTACGGCACGGCAAGTAACTTCTTCAGGAGAAGTAAAGTATTTGTCCATTCTGGACAACTTCTTTTCGATATCTGCGCGAATAGAATCGGTGACATCGATGTTCTTTCCAATTATTTGGTATTTCATATTTACTGCCCCTCCTAAGGGCTTACACTATTATTTTAAAGTAAAAAACAAAAGTGCAAATACCCAATTAAGAATAATGGACAAAAATTATTAAATGTTTCTTACTAAATATTAAAAAGGGACCAAGTCCCTTCACTTAATGTTTCTTATATTTTAAGAAAAACTCTTTTAGCTCGCCTACTTTGTCTAGCTTTTCCCAAGGCAAGCTCACATCGGGTCTACCAAATGCTCCATAATTGCAAATATCTGCATATTTCCAGGTCGGTTCGTTTAATTTAAAATTAGAAATAATCGCCCCAGGTCTGGCATCAAAATAAGTATCTATGGCATTTAAAATCACTTCATCCTCATAATGACTTGTCCCAAAAGTTGACAAGGATATCGACATCGGATTACTTACTCCGATTGCATAGGAAAGTTGAATTTCTAATCTATCAGCAGCTCCGGCTGCCACAAGATTTTTTGCAATGTACCTAGCATAATAAGAAGCACTTCTATCGACTTTAGAGGGGTCTTTTCCAGAAAATGAGCCGCCACCATGTCTAGAAGAGCCGCCATAAGTATCGACAATTAGTTTTCTACCTGTTAATCCCGTATCGCCTTTTGGGCCTCCAATAACAAATCTACCAGTCGGATTGATCAAATAAGAAAAACCAGTATTTAAATTAAAAGAAGCGGCCACGGGTATCATTATTTGCTCATGGACATATTTTTTGAATTCATCCATGTCGGCTTCTTCGTCATGTTGAATCGACATCAATATGGTTTTAATTCTGATATTTTCTGGATCGGTATAATCAATAGTTACCTGACTTTTCATATCAGGCCTAGCATGAACAAACTTTCCTTCTTTCCTTAAAGAAGTAGCTGTTCTAACTAACTTATGCGCTATGGTCAAAGGAAGAGGCATATAGCCGCTAGATTCATTAGTAGCATAGCCAAACATTATCCCTTGGTCACCTGCACCCATATTTAATAAATCTTCGTGTTTGACACCCCTAGCTATATCGCCTGATTGAGTATTGACTCTAATATCTATTTTGCAAGTATCGCATCCAATACCAAGTATAGGAGAAACATATCCTATTTTTCTTAAGGTATCCCTAGCTATTTTTTCATAATCTGGCTTTTGCTTGCAATTTAGGGTAATCTCGCCACCTATTAAGATATATTCTTCCGTAGCAAAAACTTCACAAGCCACATGTGCCCACTTATCAAGTTTAAGGCATTCATCCAAAATGGCATCCGCTATTTGATCGCAAACTTTATCGGGGTGGCCCTCGGACACAGATTCACTAGTAAAAAGAAATTCGTGTTTTCTCATATAAAACCTCTCTTGAGAAAAAATCAACCCACTTAGTGGAAGACTTTTTATATAGTTTCCTCCAGGCATCGTTCCTCTAGTGGGAGAGGCTACTAGCAAGCACTTACCGCTATAGCGGAGTTGCTAGCGTCATGGTTAGCTAGTATTAGACGCTTCTTGATGTCTGGCTTTCGTCAGCCCGATTAGTTTATGACTTTGCTAAGTTATAAGCAAGAAGATTAATCAAAATGGTTCAAATTGAATAGGTTTTCTCTTAACTCTTTTATAAACAAGATAGGTAAGGGTAAATAAGAAGAGACAAACGCTAATTATTTGAGATGTAGATAAATTGCCAAGTTCTCCTCGAATCGAATCATATCTAAAAAATTCATTAATAAACCTACATAGGCTATATGAGAAAATATAAATTAATGTTTTGCAGCCAGTTTTAACGTTTTGCTTATTGGCTATCAAAATAACAATAAAAATAAGAAAGCAATAAACGGCTTCAAATAACTGCGTAGGCAATAAAGGTATTCCTACGGGTGTGTTTGGATCTAAAGGAGAAGAATAAATAACGCCTAAAAAACTATTTGTTGGTTTCCCATAGCAACACCCTACCGAAAAACAGCCAATACGACCAAATACTTGTCCTAAAGGCAAAGCTACTACGGCATTATCAAATAATTTGATAACGGATATTTTATAAATTTTGCCATAAATAAAATAGCCTAAGGCACCACCTAAAAGTCCTCCATAAAAAACAAAACCAGATCTAATTAGGTAGACAATAGGAATGTTGTTTTTGCTAATAAGATCAACACTAGTAAAAAGAAATAGAATTTTTGACCCCAGCAAGCCGCCTATTAAAGCAAAAGAAGCGGCATAGATTAAATCTTCTTTTTTTACGCCGCTTCTTTTTGAATTCAAACTAGATATTAATAATGAACAAGCAATACCGACTAAAAATAAAATTCCATAAGTAGGTATTTTGTGTGAACTATCAATATATGGAAACACTTTTTTATGCTAAAAATGAGCTTGCAACGACAAGCATTGATTTTAAAGCGTCATTTGCTGCCTTGGCTGTTCCAAGGGCAAGTGCAACAAGCAAGCCACAGCAAACAAACATAATAGAGCTAAAGATTGTTGCCAATAAGCTTAAGACAAACGCAGCTGTTCCAAATCCGGTCTTTTCTTTTTTGTTCCCAATAACAGAAAAAACTAAGCCAAGAATTGAAACAGGCAATCCGATGAAAGCAAAATAAAATACCGGAATGCCAATGAAGGCACAAACAATGCCAACAATTCCCAAAACAAAACCTGCAATTTTATAACCGTTTCCCATATGTAACCTCCTTATACCAAAATATGAAAAAACTGTTTATAGTTTACCCCCCAAAAAAAATTTCAAGTTTTTATTGTTTTTTTTACAAAAATTGACAAAAATTGACAAAAAAATTGATAATATGCTAACTGTATTTTCTTATATTCACGTAGAGTGCATTTCGTCATTACGAATTAAAAAAAACTAATAATAAATAGCTCACTTTTTAATTTCACCTTCGTTACATTATAAATATATTCTTTTATACAAAGTAAATTCTTAAATTTAAAATCAAAAAGGTTTGGAAAAAGAATCAACTACATATCAATAACGAAATAGACATAAAAAATGTTTACTATTTTGTTAAATCCAATGGCAACGTAGCAATATTTTAGCGAGCCCATATTTAGCATAAACTAATTAGCCTTTTCTATAACGTATAAGCTAACAAAAATAATTAATTGCACCTTTTTTAATATAGTTAAACAAAAAAGCCCAATTATTGGGAATTTCCAACCTTGGACTTTTTTTAATTTATTTATTTAAATAGGCCTTTAATGCTTTAGCAATTTGATCAGGACAAGAAGTCTCGCCATTTCTAGAGCCCCTGCATTTAATGCCTTCTAATTTATCTATGGCATCTTCTACTTTCATTCCCTTCAACAAAGAGGCAATGCCTTGAAGATTTCCATTGCACCCTCCAATAGAGGAAAAGGAACTAATTACCCCATCTTCTATTTCAAAATTAAATTCCCTAGAGCAAACATTATTTGGTTTAAATATATAGGCAGCCATTATTATTTACCGCAGCAGCAATGATGCTCTTCTTCATTGCAACAGCATTCTTCTTCATTGCAATCACAAGAGGAAAAAGCAACAAGCGTGCCATAGACAACTCCGCCAGCATTAGCGGCATTGCTTTCATCAGTGTCAATATGCATAGCAAGAGAGAACTTTGGTGAAACCCTAACAACTGTGTCGCCGAAGATGATTTCTCTTTCCTTAGTTTTTACATAAACCATGACTGATTCACCATCTTTTACACCAAATTCCTCGGCATCTTTTGGAGTCATGTGAATATGACGCTTTGCAATTATTGCCCCTTCTTTTAAAGCTAATTCACGCCCATTTAAAGGGTTTACCAAGGTAATTGGGGCACTGTCTTTAACATCTCCAGATAATCTAATAGGGGCTGCAATACCTAAAGTTCTAGCATCGGTTGCAGATAATTCAACTTGATTCAAATTTCTTAATGGGCCAAGAATGGAGACGTTATTAATAATTCTTGGCTTGCCGGTTTTTGGATTGACTGGCCCAACTAGATTCAATCTAACATCGGAAACATATTGTCCGGGTTGAGAAAGTGGCTTCCTTTCATTTAAAGCGGCGTGTTCTCCTTCATTGACGCCCATTAAGTAATCAAAAGACTCTTGATCAAGATGAATATGGCGTGCGCTAGTTTCAACTAAGATTTGTTTTTCCATAAAATAACTTCTTTCTTTAATAGCCACTAGATTATAAAACATTTTTTAAACATAAGAACATATTAGGTTTTTTAAAATAACTTAATAAATTTCTAAATAACTTAAGAAACTTTTTTTTTTATTAACCTTATTTTCATAAATGGGTTATGCTTGTCTAGCAAGGAGGCAGTCTCGATTATGGACGAAAACGAAAATAGAGAAGAATCAGGAACAATAAACGTCCCAAAAATAACTACTGAAGAATTAAAAAATCTCATAGACTCTAGAAATCGAGCTGGATTGCAAAATGTTTTCCTTCACATTCCTAACATTGATATAGCCGAAGCCGCTGATGAATTAGAGCCTTCGGATTTGATTTATATTTTTAGAAACGTCAATTCTCAATATACGGCCGATTTTTTCGATGACCTTTCGCAAGATAGCAAAGAAAATCTTGTCAAGGCCATGACCGATAAGGAACTAGTACCGCTTATTAATGCTCAATCAGCAGACGATGTTGCCGATACGGTAGGAGACATGCCGGCAAATTTGGCATCTAGAGTCTTAAAAGCAGCCGATAAAGACATGAGAAAAGATATTAACACCTTGTTAAATTACCAAGACCATACAGCGGGCTCGATAATGACAACAGAGTATCTAGAATTTTTAGATACAAGCAAGGTAGAAGACACTATTCAAAAAATAAGGGATATCGGCAAAGACGCCGAAACCGTCTATACGATTTTTGTAAGAAACTCATCTAGACACTTTGTCGGAACCGTTGACTTAGACGATTTAATATTTGCCAAACCAGACCAAATATTAAAAGAAATAATGAATCAAGACGTTGTTTGGGTAACAACTGGAACCGACCAAGAAGAGGTAGGCCAAATGTTTAGGCGTTATGACCTAAATGCCCTAGCCGTCTTAAATGATGATCAAAGATTAGTCGGTGTCATTACAATCGATGATGCGGTCGATGTCATGACAGAAGAAAGCAACGAAGACTTTGCCCGTATGACTAACATGGAGCCAACCCAAAAGCCATACATGGACATGAGCATATGGGAAAACGCCAAAAAATGTTTTCCTTGGATAATTGCCTTATTAATACTCGGCACATTTACAACAATGGTATTAAATAGGCTAGAAGCACAAAATATATTTACTCATTTGCCAATTTTAATCTCATTCGTCCCAACCTTAATGGATACGGGCGGAAATGCCGGAGGTCAAACAACGGGAATGATGATTAGAAGTTTAGCCATGAAAGAATTTTCGCCAAAAGAAACATTAAAAGTTGTTTGGAAAGAATTTAGAAGTTCTATATTAATCGCATTATTTGTGGCAGTGTTTGCCTTTATTTGGATTTCAATAGAAGAATACACGGGTATAGTAAGCTTAGGAATTGTCGGAGATCCGAATGTAAATTATGACTTTACCAATTATACAATTTGGAATGGGTTGGCGTTTAAAGGTGAGTTAGCCGGGCAATTTGCAATACATGCATTTACCTTTGCCGCCTTAGTAGCCGTGACAATGTTTGCCGCAATTAGTGTTTCTAAAATTATTGGGACATTATTATGTATGGGGGCAGCCGCAATTAAAAAGGATCCAGCCTTATTGGCGCAGCCGCTTTTAACGACGGTTATGGACGTAACTACTTTATTGATATATTTTGCCATGGCTTGCATGTTCTTCCCGAACTTTGCATAACTAATAATTGCAAAAGAAAAATGTAGCCTCTATAATCTTTTTTGCTGCGGGAGTGGCGGAATGGTAGACGCGTACGTTTGAGGGGCGTATGGGGCAACCCGTGTGAGTTCAAGTCTCATCCCCCGCACCACTATAGTTAAATTAACCTTCAAATTATTGGAGGTTTTTTCTTTTATTTCTTTAAAATAAAAAAATTAAAATATATCTTGACCTGGAGTTTACTCTAACTCTTATTATATCTTAGATTTCATAGAGGAGGCTAGAAATGACAATAAAAGAGGTTTCAAGTAAATATCAAATTAGCCAAGATACTTTAAGATACTACGAAAAAGAAGGATTAATAGGTCCCATTAATAAAACAAGCGGAGGCATTAGAAATTATCTAGACTCCGATTTACAAAGAATTGAATTTATCAAATGCATGAGAAGTGCAGATGTTTCTATTGAAGTTTTAAAAGAATACATAACATTGTTCGATAAAGGCGAAGACACCTTTGAAGAAAGGAAAAAACTATTGGAAAGCCAAAGAGAAATATTAAAGAAAAAAATAGCAGAAATGCAAAAAGCCTATAAAAAATTATCTGCAAAAATAGATTTATATTATTCAGGCAAGTTAGATGAATATTTAGAATTCGAGAGAAAGGAGAAAAATAAATGAAAAGCTTAGTTATCTATTTTTCTCATACAGGCGAAAACTATACTGATGAAGGAATTAAAAATTTAAAGAAGGGAAACACGGAGGTGATCGCTGAATATATTAGTTCTAAAACTGGGGCTTATTTATTCAAAGTAGAAAGAGCAAATAGATATCCGTTTAGCTATAAAACTTGTTGTGATGAAGCTAAAGCTGAATTAGATAACAATTGCAAGGCAGAAATAATTGATCCAATAAAAGATATAAAAGACTATAAAATCATCTATATAGGTGGTCCAATTTGGTGGGGGCATTATCCACTGCCATTGCTTGCCCAATTAGAAAAACTTGATTTTAAGGGAAAAATAATAAAGCCTTTTGCAACTCATGAAGGATCTGGGCTAGGCGAGTCAAGCAAGGATTTAATATCTTTATGCCAAGGGGCTTATATTAAAAACGGATTAGCCATAAGAGGCAGCGATGTCTATAAAGAGGAAACTAAAGCAAAAGTCAATGAATGGGTGGAGAAATAAAAATGAAAAAAGTTGATGCAGGAAGAAAAAGTCTAAATGATTTAGCGCCGAAATTTGCCGAATTAAATGACGATGTTTTGTTTGGAGAAATTTGGAGTAGGACCGATAAATTATCATTAAAGGAGAGATCAATCATCACAGTAACGGCTTTAATGAGCAAAGGAATTTTTGATAGTTCCTTAAAATTTCATATCCAAAATGCTAAAGATAACGGGGTAAGCAAAGAGGAAATGGTTGAAATAATAACTCAGTTAGCTTTTTATGTTGGTTGGCCAAATGCCTGGGCAGTTTTCTCTCAAGTTAGAGAAGTTTATAAAGATGATAAAGTCGGGCACGAACCATTATTTGGCTTAGGAGAAGAAAATAAGGCCTTTGAAAAATATTTTGTTGGCAAAAGTTATTTAAATCCATTAAACACAAAAGGCCTTGGAATCTTTAATGTTACTTTTGAACCAGGTTGTCGAAACAATTGGCACATTCATCATTTAGGCGGTCAAATTCTATTAGTAACTGACGGAGAAGGATATTACCAAGAAGAAGGACGGCAAGCTAGAAAATTAAAGCCAGGCGATGTTGTTTATATAGCACCAGAAGTAAAACACTGGCATGGAGCTAACAAATATAGTTGGTTTTCCCATATTGCCATAGAAATACCCCATGAAGGTTCTTTTACCGAGTGGAAAGAAGAAGTAAGCGAAGAAGAATATAACAAATTAGGTTAATAAAATGAAAACATTATTAGTTTATTTTTCTTACACAGGCAATACGAAAATGATTGCTAAAAGAATAAAGGAAAAATTAAATTGCGATATAGTAGAAATAAAACCCACCACCCCTTATTCAAATGACTATGAAAAAGTAGTCGAAGAAGAGCAAAATAAAGCCAAAAGCGATATATTGCCTTCCATAGAAAAGCTTCCTATGGACATATCTAGTTATGATCGAATAATAATTGGCACGCCCGTATGGTGGTATAGAGCTGCCCCTCCAATCCGTACCTTTATTAAAAATAGCAATTTAGAAAACAAAGTAATCATTCCTTTTGCCACTAATGCCGGATGGCTAGGAAAAACTTTTAAAGAAATAAAAGCCATGTGTAAAAATAGCAAAGTCGAAAATGAAATGAATATAGTATTTGGATCCTATAGTGATAAATTAGTTACTAGCGAAAAAGATTTAGAAGCCTGGATATCTTCGTTAAAAGAATAAACAAAATGAAAAAGATGCCAAATGAATTTATATGGAAATTTGACATCTTTTTTTAAATTAATTGGATACCTATATCTATTTATTTATAGTCCAGTCCTTATTTTTAGTCGCTAGATAACTACCAGCAAAAACTAATCCAAAACCAAAGAATAACAACATGGCATTAAACATTTCTTGCCAAGAGAAATTGCCATTATTTACTGCGCTGATAATAACTATTACAGCATAAGAAACTAAAACAAAAATAGCATAAATCAAACTAGAGTAGGAAAAGACAATGCCAACTAATTTATTATGAATAAATAAGAAAACAAAACCACACACCACAACTAACAAATAGACCATTTTGGCAATGCCTGTAATTATTTCATTAGCTTTAGCGTTCCCAAAATTCATTGAATATTGCCCATCTAAAATAATCAAAAGCAAAGCTGGTGCAAAAGCTTTTAAAGTTCCTGAACAATTAGTTCCTTCAAAGAAAAAGAAGAAATAAAACCCTATTATTAAAACAAGTTCAAATATCCCAACGACAAACTTTAAAGGATCGTTAGGGTTAGGAACGCCTCCATTAACCAAAAATCTAATTAGCAAAATCAAACCGGCGACCAAAAACATTATATGAGCGCTGCTCCACTTTCTTTTTTCACTTGCCATAAATAATCCTCCCACAAGATTATATAAACATAAATTGAATAGACAATTATTAAACTAAAAATTATTGTCTTTTTTTGATAAAATTAAATTGATATGGCCTTATTAGAACTATCGAACATAAAATTCAATTACAGCGATAAAGAATTGTACTCAAATGTAAACTTAAAGCTAAATAGAGGAGAACATGCCTGTTTAGTAGGAATTAATGGATGCGGAAAGTCTACTTTGCTTTCTATTGCCGTAGGTGAGCTAAGGCCAGATGATGGAAAAGTCAGTTGGGAAGGCGGAATTACTTATTCATATCTAGACCAACAATTAAAAGTCAAACAAGACATGAAGGTAAGCGATTATCTTTATGGGGTATATAAAGAGCAATTCGATTTAGAAAAGAAAATGGAAGACCTTTACCTTCAAGCCGCAAGCGCCCCTGAAGGATATGAAAAAATGCTTGAAAAAGCCCAAAAAATTGCAGATAGGTTAAATGATTCGGGCTTTTATTCCTTACAAGAAAAAGTAGGAAGGTTAACAAACGGATTAGGCTTTAACGATTATGATTTGAATAAAGAACTACACCTATTATCCTCTGGGCAAAGAGAAAAAGCCTATTTAGCCAAAATGCTTTTAGAAGAGCATGATGTCTTAATAATGGATGAACCTACTAACTTTCTCGATCAAAATCAAGTAAGTTGGTTAGCTTCTTTTCTAAAAAACTATCAAAATGCCTTTTTAATAGTAAGCCATGACGAATCGTTTTTAAGTCAGATTGCCGATGTTGTATTTTGCCTAGAAAACAAAAATCTCACTCGTTACAAAGGAAGTTTTGAAGAATATAAAAAACAACACGAATTAGATAAAATCCAATATGAAAAAAATTATGTTGCCCAACAAAGATATATAAAAAAGGAAGAAGATTTCATTGCCAAACATATTGTTAGGGCCACTTCTTCAAAGGCGGCAAAAAGCCATAGGGCAAGATTGGAACACTTAGAAATAATTAACGCGCCAGGAAAAGAAGAAGGACGTGTATTCTTTTCTTTCCCATTTTCTAGCCAGGTTGGAGAGAAGCCATTAGAAGTTAACGAATTAGAAATAGGTTATGGAAAACCCTTGCTAGATCCAATTTCTTTTACTTTGCTAAAAGGAGAAAAAATAGCAATCTTAGGACAAAACGGTGTTGGAAAAACTACTTTATTAAAAACTTTGATGAACAAAATTCCTAATTTAGGCGGCTCCTTTAATTGGCTAAAGGGGACAAATATTAACTATTTTGATCAAGACGATAATCTTGATCTAAACTTATCTCCTTTTGAATATGTGCATTCTGTCTATCCAAACCTAAATAACACTCAAATACGTTCCGCTTTGGGTGCTGTTGGAGTTAAGAAAGAATTAGCCATTCGTAAAATGAAAGAATTATCGGGTGGAGAAATTACTAAAGCTAGATTTGCCATAATGACATTAAAGAAGTCTAATTTTTTAATGTTAGATGAGCCGACAAATCATTTAGACCAAAAAGCCAAAGATGCCTTATTTGAAGCCATAGAAAGATTCCCGGGCGCAGTAATAATCGTAAGCCACGAAAAAGATTTTTATGACGGACTAGTCGATTATGAACTTAATTTTTAAGATAAAGTATTCTTTTTCTTAAAACCAAGAATAATCAAAACCAAGCGATAGCCTGGAATCGAAAGCCAATAATTATAAGCATTGACATCGGCATTATATAAAGCCATGCCTGCCCTAAAATTTCTATCTAAGTCTTCTAATTTTTCTTTTTCTAAACCAAATTCTTTATTTTCTGCAATCAATGGGTAATCAAAACAAAGTAAAGATAAAGTAGATTCAGCTTTCTTTATGATGTTAATGCTATGAAAGAGCACATTATAGTCAACATCGACCAAAGAAATTGAAGAGAGTTCATTCATTATCGAATCTTGATTTTCTGAATACACGACCCCGCTATTTTTAAAAAAAGCATCGATTTTAGACAAGGAATTTACTTTTTCCAAAAGCAAAATAGAAAGCGAATCGCTTTTGCTTTTTATCGATCTTTTAAAATCATTTGCATGAGAAAAAACATAAAGAAAAATAGATACATATAAGAACGCGATAATCATTAAGACCAATAAAATGACCTGAAATGTTTTCATAATGAAATATTGTATCGCAAAAGGATTAACAAGCAATGATGTTATTTGCTTTTTAGGCCTAATTGCCTATAGGCAAAAGTTACTTTATAATTATTATTGATTGGAGGGCATAGCATTGAATAAAAAGCCCATTTGTGCAATTTTATACGACTTCGATTCCACTTTAGCCATTACGGATATGCAAAATTTTGGATTTATTCCAGCCATGGGGATGAGCAAGGAAGAATTCTGGGCAAGAACAGGAAAGTTTTCTGCTGACACGGGATGTGAAAAAATCCTTTCTTATCTTTATGTCATGAAAGAAGTCGCCGAAGAAAAAGGCATAAAACTAGATAAAGCGTTTTTACAAGAATGCGGCAAATCCATTAAGTTTTTCCCTGGAGTTACAACTTGGTTCGATAGAATTAATGAATATGGCAAGGAACATGGCGTCAAAGTCGAACATTATTTAGTTTCTTCAGGAAACAAAGAAATAGTTGAAGGCTGTCAAATCGCTTCCCAATTTAAAGTAATTTATGGGTGTGAATATGTTTTCGATAAAGAGACTGGAATAGCAATTTGGCCAAAGCTAGCTATCAATTACACTCAAAAAACCCAATACTTCTTTCGCATTTCCAAAGGTGTCTACGATGCGACTGACGATGTTGGCGTGAACGAAAAGAAACCCGATAGAAGAATCCCTTACTCCAATATCGTTTATATTGGCGATGGTATGACTGATATACCATCAATGATAATTGTTAAGAACAATGGAGGAAAATCCATAGCGGTCTATCCGAAAGGAAAAGAGGATAGAGTGGCTTCTCTTTATGAAAACGGGCGAGTTAATTACTCCTGCGTTGCCGATTATTCCTGTGGAAAAGATCTTGAAAAGGTTTTAAAACTGATTATTCAAGGCATAGCAATAAATGAATCATTAAGATCAAGGGAAAACCAAAATCCGGTTTTCGATTAACGTTATGAAAATAAAAAAGAAAGAAAATGTAGCTATTTTATTGACGGGCGGATCTGGAAGAAGATTCGGAAGTGAAAAGCAATTTGCCCTGGCTTTAGGTAAACCTTTGATGTCTTTTGCTTTAGAAGAATTAGGCAAAAGCGAATTAATTGATGAAATATTTATCGTGGCAAAAAAAGAAACTATAGAAAAAACTAAGCAAATAGCATTAGCCTATGGAAACAAAAAAGTTAAAGCCATAATTAATGGAGGCAAAACAAGACAAGAATCTAGCTATATTGCTTTAAAATATCTAAAAGAATATGGACTAAGCGAAGACTCGATTGTCTTAATCCAAGATGGCGATAGGCCAAATTTAAACCAACAGTTGATAAAAGACAATATCGATTCCGCAAAATTAAATAAGGCCGCAGTAACTGCAATTAAGGTAACTAATTCCGTTTTTGTTTCTTCTAATGGATACGAAGTAGACAAATATTTAAATAGAAATGAAATTTATATCGCTCAAACTCCCCAAACATTTTTGTTCTCTTTAATATATAAAGCCCACCAAAAAGGAAATAGAAAGCCAAATGAAGGCATTACAGATGATGCCAGTTTAGTAAAAGAGTTAAAAAAAGATGTTGCCATTGTTAAAGGAAACGAAAAAAACATTAAAATAAATTATCCGAAAGATTTACAATTATTTGAGAAAACGAAAGGAGAGGAACTTCCATGAATGCCAAACTCCCTAAAGTTGGTGAATGTGCGGTCGGAACGGTTGTTGCCGTTTATTCAAGTTATGCAATCCTCCTTTTTGATGAAGGATGGACTGGTTTACTTCACATAAGCGAAGTATCTTCATCTTTTATACGCTCCTTTACCTCCTTTATAACGATTGGAAGCATCTACAACGTCAAAATAATTGACGTCAATGAAGAAAATGGAAATGTCAGGGTTTCCTTGAAAAAGATGAGCGCGAATGAACGCCATCTAACATTTCGCCACAAGAAAATAGAGGATAGCGAGATAGATTTTAACGCCTTAGAACAAGCTAGGCCAGAATGGATAAAAGAAGAATTAAATAATTAGGAGAAAAAAATGATCAAAGTTGATTTATCACATTTAGGATTCGAACTAGAAGAAAATAAATACAAAGAAAAGGTTGCTCAAATAAACAAAGCAATTGACGAAAAAACCTTGCCTGGAAACGATTATTTAGGTTGGGCTAATTATCCTTATACCTATGATAAAGAAGAATTTGAAAGAATAAAAAAAGACGCCAAATACATTAAAGAAAACTATGATTGCCTAGTCGTAGCCGGAATTGGCGGATCATATTTAGGGGCAAGAGCAGCAATAGAGACTATTAACGGTTTATTTAAGGAAAATAGTTTCCCAATTATTTTCATGGGACAAACCTTTTCTAGTAAATACGTACATCAAGTGTTAAAAATGCTAGAAGGGAAAAAATTTGCCATAAACGTCATTTCTAAATCCGGAACAACGACTGAAACCTCAATTGCCTTCCGTCTATTAAGAGAGCAACTAGAAAAACAAATAGGAAAAGAAGAAGCCTCAAAAGCAATATTTGCAACAACAGACGCCAAAAAAGGCGCTTTGTTAGAACTATGCAAAAAATATGGCTATGAAAGGTTTGTCTTGCCTGATGATGTCGGAGGCCGTTATAGCGTTTTTACAGCCGTAGGTCTACTGCCAATGGCGGTTGCTGGCATAGATATAGATGAATTTATGCTTGGGGCAAAAGAAGGAAAAGACGAATACGACACCGATTCAATTAACGAAGCCTACAAATACGCCTTGGCTAGACATTATCTATATAAAGAAAAAGGATATCCAGTTGAAATGTTTGTCAGCTATGAGCCAAATTTAGTCCAACTAGGCGAATGGTGGAAACAACTCTATGGCGAATCTGAAGGAAAAGAGAGCTCAGGCTTATTGCCTGATTCCGCCACTTTTACGACTGATTTGCATTCCCTAGGGCAATTTATACAAGAAGGCTCAAAAATTTTATTTGAAACAGTCTTGAATATTGAAGAAGAAAAAGAAGAAGTAATAATCCCCAATGATGATGATAATTTGGATGGATTAAACTATTTAAATGGCAAATCGCTTGAATTTGTTTCTAAAAAAGCCATGGAAGGAACCTTACTTGCACATAGCAAGACCGGAAAAGTTCCTAATATTGTCATAAATATGAGCAAAATGGATAGTAAAGAATTAGGACATCTTCTCTACTTCTTTATGAGAGCATGTGCAATGTCGGCCTATTTAAATAATGTCAATCCGTTTAATCAGCCAGGTGTTGAGATATACAAGAAAAATATGTTCCACTTACTTGGAAAACCTGGTTTTTAAAAATAACAGATAAAAACAATCCGCTTTTTTAACAAAATTAAGAAAAAAATAAATAGTTTGTGGCGTTGGGCAAAATTTGCAAAATATTAGCGTTGCTTTCTTACTTTTATAATGATATATTAGTCAAGCGCGTTTTGCGGATACCCGCGGATGCTTAGCTCAGCGGGAGAGCATCGCCCTTACAAGGCGGGGGTCACAGGTTCGAACCCTGTAGCATCCACCAGTTCTTCTAAGGAACGCGTCAATAAATAGACATGGGTGAATAGCGAAGTGGCCAAACGCGGCTGACTGTAAATCAGCTCCTTCGGGTTCGGTGGTTCAAATCCATCTTCACCCACCACTATTTTATTGGGGTGTAGCCAAGCGGTAAGGCAAGGGACTTTGACTCCCTGATACGCTGGTCCGATCCCAGCCACCCCAGCCAAAAAATATCCTCCGCTAGCTCAGTGGTAGAGCACTTGACTTTTAATCAAGGGGTCGTGAGTTCGAGCCTCACGCGGGGGACCATTTGAGCCCAGGTGGCGGAATGGTAGACGCAAGGGACTTAAAATCCCTCGAGAGCGATCTCATACCGGTTCAAGTCCGGTCCCGGGCACCAAATTTGAAATGATAGGTTGGAATTGTAGCGGATACAATTCCAACCTTTTTCTTTAATCTGCAGCTCGAAACAATAAACCCATAAAAATTTTATAAGGCAAACGTTAATTTGTAGGTGGTAAAAAGTATCATTATTAATAAAAATCTAAACCATGAAGATTTTCTCGAAATAGGCAAAATATTATAAATTAAGAAAATTAGTTTATTTTCATGTCATCTAAATAGGGTTATTTTGCAAAATTTTAAATTTTACCAAGATGAACTTTGCAATTTTAAGATTAGATAAAAAAATAGAATTTTCTTTATGCTTTTTCCAATAAAAATATTTCGTGACAATTACTTTTAAAAATGGCAATCTAATAACAAGAAAAGATAAAAAGGGGTAAAAAAGTAGATTAGGTAGGGTTATTCTTTATTCTTATAGTTCTTTCTTTTTGGGTTTTTTGCGGGAGAGAAATTGACTAAGAGAGAATTAAAAAGATAGGGTTTTAAGCCTATCTTTTCTTTTAGAAGTTATAACTTTTTAAAATCTTAAATACAGAGTTAATCACTTTCTTTACCGTCCCTGCTTTAAATGGATCTTTTAATTTGCATTTTTTAACCAAAGTGCGGAAAGGATAACGACAACCAAGCTTGCAAAGCTTTAAATAAGTATTCCAAGCTTTTTTATGGTCTTTATTGTCCAATATAAAGAACTCAAAAGCCATGACTTGAGCCAAAGTATAATCAATATAATAGAAAGGATTCTGGAAAATATGGGCCTGAGTCAACCAACGGTGGCCTGTATACATATAATCGCAGCCTTTATAACAACGTAATTTATAAGGCGTGTATTTTTCCTCTAACTCGTGCCATTTTTTATCCCTATCGCCTTTTTGGCAATTAGGATTGGAATAAACCCATTCCTGGAATTCATCAACGATTGCACCATAAGGCAAGAAACAAATCGAATCCGCCAAATGTATATAACGATATTTATTGGGTTCGGCAAAGAACAAATCCATATAAGGCTCGGCAAAGAATTCCATTGACATTGAATGAATTTCGCAACTTTCCATAGTAGGGCTACGGTATTCAGGAATCTTGATATCCCTAGCCATATATGCTTGGAATGAATGTCCGAATTCATGGGTTAATACATCAACGTCCCCACTAGTTCCATTAAAATTAGAAAAAATAAATGGAATCTTATAAACAGGGAAATAAGTCATGTAACCACCGCTTTGTTTTCCTTCCTTTGCTTCTAAATCCATTACATGGTGGTCAACCATATAGGAAAAGAAATAGGAAGTCTCTTTCGATAAGGAGTTATACATCTTCCTTGCCGCTTCTACCTTGTCTAAAGTAGTTCCTTTTGGCAATGGATTGCCTTCTTTAAAATAAACACCTAAATCAAAAACTCGAGGTCTATAGATGCGGTTTTTCTTAAATTGCGTGCGTGTAATACGCCCAGCGATTGGAGTAACATATTTTCTTATTTCTTCCCTATATCGCGCTACATCTTCCTTTGTGTAATCAAATCTATTCATTTTGACATAAGCTAGTTCGACATAATTATCAAATCCCATCTTTTTAGCCATGGAATCCCTTACTTTTACTAACTTGTCATAAATATCTTCAATTTCATCCACTCTAGTTTCTAAATAACCATAATAAGCCTTAGAGGCTTTTTCTCTAA
This sequence comes from uncultured Bacilli bacterium, assembly GCA_934725985.1. Taxonomy (GTDB): domain Bacteria; phylum Bacillota_I; class Bacilli_A; order RFN20; family CAG-826; genus Alloenteromonas. The sequence goes on from CAKVCX010000001.1 coordinate 139,185, forward strand.
GTTTTCTATCCTTGTCAGTCATGAATTTTCCCATTTGGGGAAGGTTATAATAACTTCCTTCAAAAGGAACTTTGCACCCTGCTATCAAGCTCGCATATTGAGTCGATAATTTATTTTCTAAAATAGCTTCTTCGACTACTTCTTTAGAAAATGATTTTTTCGAATAATCAAGAATTTTAAAGAAAAATGCGCCAAATTTCTTTTCCATTTCTTTACGGTATTTGCAGCCTAGCAAGGCATCAACAAAAGAAAGTTCGGCAGCTTGGACTTTAGGATAGCCCTCATCTATTTTTTCTTGGGCTTTTTGATATACCTTGTTATTTGTTTCGATGGAATAACGAACCGAGACGTTGGTAAAATCATTTTGAAGCAAATCAGTTAACTTCATATGCTTTTTTACAATTTGAATCGCCACCTTTGCAGAAGGTGCATTTTCTAATTCAGAAGTAAGCTTATTAATATTTTTAATAGCTACATTAATGGAAGGAACCTTAAAAGGCCAATTTTCAAATGTTTGCAATTCTTTTTTCATATTTTTCTTCTTTCTAGAAAATCAAGCGTTCAATTTTCTTAAAATGGAATTTTTCCAACCATAATTAAATTAATTTTCGTTAACCACGGTTAAACGATTATCTTACATTTTTAGCTTCATTGAAAATCTTAGGCGGATAAAAAGAAGATTTTTAGGTTATTTTTAACAATACTTGATTAAAAGAAGAAAAATTAGGCAATTCTATCTAAAAAAAGAAAAGAGAAAAAGTAAAAATTAATCAACAATCAAATTAGTTGAATGTTTGATTGTAGATATCTAGAATTATGCTACTTATGAACGAAGAAGAAACAATTAAGGCAATTAAAAATACATTAGACAAAGTCCGTCCCTTTTTGCAAAGAGATGGCGGCGATATTGAGTTTGTTGGATATAGGGATGGAGTAGTCTATGTAAGCATGGTAGGTGCTTGCGAAGGCTGTTCTATGGCCGATAATGATATATCAGCCGGAGTTGAAATAATCCTTATGGAGGAAGTACCTGGCGTTATTGCCGTTAAAACTAGCGATATCCCTGCCGACATGCTTCAAGATTATTTAAAAGAAAAAGAGAAAAATCTTTAATTCAATTTATCAAGAAATAAGTTTTCTTTTTTATTGGCTAAAACATAGCCGTTACGGTTATAAACATCGACACGGTTATACTTCATTTTTTGCCCATTGGGTTCGACCATGACCCCACCGGCTTCGCTTAAAATCAAATCTCCAGCCGCCACATCCCATTCTTTAGTTCCGGAAGAAAGGCGCAAAAAGAAATCAGCTTTGCCTTCAGCAATACGGCAAAACTTTAAAGCCGAGCCCAAAGGTTTGATATTTCCTTCAAATAAAGCTTGGTTCTTCTTGTAAAAGGCTGCTTCCTTATTATTAAAAAAAGAAATGGATCTAACCGCTTTTAAAGGCGGGTTAGTTTTTGAGACATGAATTTTACTAAGATTACCATCTTTATCTAATTTATAAGCCCCTTGCCCTTTAATTGCATAGAATGTTTCCTCTAAAATTGGAACATTTATGACACCTAATACAATTTCATGATTATGGCAAAGGGCAACATTTGTACAAAATTCACCGTTCCTAGAAACAAATTCCTTTGTTCCATCAACCGGATCGACAATCCAAATATCTTCTTCCTTTAATCTTTCTTTCGTATCTATTGATTCTTCTGTTAAGAAACCAATATTAGGGAAGGCGCTGCCTAATTCTTTTCTAATTAATTCATCGGATTTCTTGTCGGCTTTTGTTACAGGTGAATTATCGGATTTAATCTCCACTTCGAAATTTGTTGCATAAATTTCCTTGATAACCTTTTCAGCATCTTTTACGGCTTTTAAGACAGCTTTTAGTTCTAATTCGTACATATAAATTCCTCTTTTATTTAGTATACGCCGTAAGCTCGTTCATCCTTATTAAAACTTCATTAAAATCAGGATTACTCTTTCCTAAAGTTATGCCTGCGGCAAATTGATGTCCACCACCGCCCATTTGTTGAGCAACTTTTATAACCGGATATAGTTTATTAGATCTAAGCTCCACTCTATAAGAACCATCGGGGCTTTCAATGAAATAAACATAACTATGGCAAGGGTAAACTCCGGCAATCGTGTTGACTAATTCAGATGCTTCTTCATATGTTAAATCAAAGCCTTTATATTCTTTCTCATTAATAATTAAATAAGAAACATCGCCATATAATTTTGTCTTAGACTTCATATAGGCCTTAAATGCCTTTATTTCTTTGCTTTCATGATAACAAATATCTAAAATCCTAACTGGATCCGCACCTTTTTTAATAAGAGAGGAAGCTATTTCAAATGTATGTTTGCTAGTCCCATGATAAACAAATCTACCGCTATCGGTAACTAAGCCTAAATATAATGCCGAACAACATTTTTTATTGATAGGAAACCCATAATTAATCAAAAAATCATAAATAATCTCAGCACAGGCAATCCTATTTTCATCAACGTAATAAGGATAAGGAAACTCCTCTCCTTTTTTGTTGATACAATGGTGATCGAATTTAATATATCCCTTACAATTATTTATTAATTTGCTTTCTACTCTTTTTAAGCAAGAAACATCTACTAAGATTCCTAAATCTAAAGGTTCCTTTATATATGCCTCATTATCCATTTGAGAAATAAAACTATAAAATTGAGGCATCCCAGTGCCTAAAGCAAATACTTTTTTATTGCTAAACTTCCCCAATATGGCTTCTTTTAAGCCAATTTGAGATCCATAACAATCTCCATCGGGAAGACTATGGCCAAATATTCCTATCGTTTTGGCTTTTTCTATTTGTTCATACAATAAATCTAAATCGTTCATAGAAATACAATAGGATACATTCTTTCTTGGCCAAGAACAAACAAAAAAAGAAAAACAAGCCTATTTGTAAGTAAGCTTGTTTCTTTATTTATTTGAAGTAGAGATACCGCCGTTCTCGCCAAACCAGGCGCTGAAGGAGAATACTTCATTAGTTGTAATGATACTAATTAAATTCATTACCCAAAATACCACCGGAATGACTAGGCCTAAAAGAATATCCCAAAGCAATAAACCGGATTTATTAGATAAAACGTCTGCAATAATTCTATAAATCAAAAATAAAACATTTAGAAAAATAGCGATTAAAATCTTAGCTATTCGAGGTAAACCATCAATAAACTTGCAATATTCCATAATTAATATTCATTCACTTGTGATTTGGAAAGGCCGACAAGTTCAGCGGCATCATTATCGTGGGGCTTATCTTCGTCTTCTTCATTAGGATCAACTTCGTCTGAATCTGAGCTCACCAAGCCTTCAACTGATTTGTTATAAGCTTTTTCTTCTGCTAAATCAGCTTCGTCTTCATCTGATTGGTTGACATCGGTATAAACATCATTGACATCGATATGAACTTTATCATAAGTATGGCGAGATCTTAAATCCCAAACGTTGTCTGTTAAGGCAACAAAGCTTCCGCATAAGGATAAATCTGTATAAAAATGTCCTATTCTATTGGGAATTTCTTCTTCACTCATTTCTAGTTGTTCAACAACTTTTTTCCATAAATCGGCAAAAGCCATCCCGTGTCCTTCTTTTTCAAGAATGTCTTTTGCTACTTCAATCATTGATTCATTCTTCATTGTTATTTTCCTTTCATCACATTTTTGTTGGAGCGGATACACCAATTAAGGATAGTGCATTACGCAAAACTATCTCACATGCTTTTATAAGCGCAAGCCTAGCCGATGTCAATGGTACATTTTCTCTATCGATAATTCTAGTGGAAGCGTAATATTCATGTACCAATCCAGCTAAATTATGAATATAAAGAGCCATTTTATATGGAGCTCTCTCCTTAGCGGCAGCTTGGATTTGAATAGGGAAGTCAGATAGAAGTTTAAGTATAGAAGATTCAATTTGGCTATTTAGCCCTTCACATTTTTCATCTAAAGCAATATCGCTACCAAGATTAAGCAAACTAGAGCATCTAGCGTGAGCATATTGGGCATAGAAAACAGGGTTGGCAGAAGATTGTTCCTTTGCTAAATTGTAATTGAAATCAAGATGAGAAGATTGACTTCTTTCAACAAAAAGATATCTGACTGCATCGACTCCACATTCTCCGACTAATTCCCTATGAGCTATAGCTTTGCCAGTTCTTTTGCTCATTTTAACCTCTTCGCCATCTTTAAATACCTTAACAACCTGGACCAATTCAACTTCTAATGCAGAAGAAGAATACCCTTTCATCATTAAAGCGCTCTTCATTCTATTTATATATCCATGATGATCGGCACCTAGAACATCGATAAGCAAATCAAAGCCCCTAGACATCTTGTCATAGTGGTAGCAAATATCGGGCATGAAATAAGTATATTGTCCATTGCTTTTAACAATTGGACGATCTTTATCGTCAAGGAAAGCACTTGTTTTTAAGTACTTTGCCCCATCTTTTTCATAGATATATGGGGATAGTTCTTTAATAGTATTTTCGATAGTATTGCCTTTTCTAATATCGGATTCATAGGAAAACTTGTCAAACTTAACCCTAAATGCAGCAAGGTCGTTTTTAATCTTATTCAATTCGAAATCAATGCCATAACGAATAAAGAAATCATGTGTTTCTTTAGAATCCAAAAGGTATTTATCGCCATATTTCTCTTTTATGGATTTAGCTATTTCAATTAAATCAAGGCCATGGTAATCATCGTCCCCCAAATCCAATGGTTCGCCAAAAAGTTCATGATATCTAGCTCTTATAGAATGGCCAAGGTGTTCGACTTGATTGCCACAGTCATTTACATAGTATTCTCTTGTTACTTCATAGCCGGCATAATCAAGCAAATTGGCAATGGCATCCCCAATTGCTGCAATTCTAGTATGACCTAAATGTAAATCTCCAGTTGGGTTTGCCGAAACATATTCAATGTTGATTTTTTTTCCGTTTCTAGCAAGTCTGCCATAAGATTCGTCTTCTTTTAATATTTTTGATACTACGGCTTGCAAGGCATCTTTCTTCATGAAAAAATTCACAAAGCCAGGACCAGCCACTTCAATTTTTTCTAGTTCATCTAGTTCCAAACAAGAAGCAATTTTATTTGCCAAATCCCTAGGATTCATACCCATCTTTTTGCAGTATTTCATTGCAGCATTGGTTGAATAATCACCATGAAGAGGATCGCGAGACCTTTCAATGACTATGTCTTCTTCTTTTAAAGACAATCCTTCTTTTGCAAAAAAAGAAATAAGCACTTCTTTTAATTTAGTTTCATTACTCATTGTAAGTCCTTTCCAGCAAGCAAATTGCAACAGCTTTAATAGCTTTATTTTCACCAAGAGAATCAAGCCCCTCATTGGTCATGGCTTGAATATTAATATCACTAGCATCGATACATAGAATCGACGATAAACAATTTTTCATCAATGGAATATATGGTTTTAATTTTGGCTTTTCAGCAGTAATGGCAATGTCAATATTCCCAATCTCATAGCCATCATTTTTTATTAATGAAACTATATGCCTTAATAATTGCTTAGAATCGGCATTTTCAAATGCAGGATCATCAGGCGGAAAATGTACTCCTATATCATCTTTCCCACTAGCACCAAGTAAGCTATCCATCAAGGCATGAATTACAACATCGGCATCGCTATGGCCCAGTAGTCCGAGTTCGCTTTCAATTTCTATCCCGCCTAAAAATAGTTTCCTTCCTTTTACAAGCTTATGGATATCTTCGCCGTAACCAATTTTAAACTTGCTCATACATTAAACCTAAAGAAGACACAATCTCCATCCTTCATTAGATAATCTTTTCCTTCAATTCTTAATTTTCCGGCTTCTTTAACGGCTAATTCGGACCCTAAATCCTTTAAATCGGAAAAGCTATAGACTTCAGCTTTAATAAATCCTTTTTGAAAATCAGAATGGATGATGCCTGCGCATTCAGGGGCACTCATGCCATTTTTAAAAGTCCAGGCCCTGCATTCATCACTTCCACAAGTAAAGAAGGTAGATAGATTTAACAATTTATATGAAGCTTTAACTAATTTATCAAGGCCAGATTCATTAGTTCCTAACGTTTCAAGGAATTCTTCTCTTTCTTTTTTGTCTTGTATCTGAGAAATTTCGTATTCAATTTCACAAGAAACAGGGATACATTGGGCGTTTTCTGAAGCGGCTATTTTACAAACGGTTTGATAATAGGAACAAGAAGATAAATTTGAATAATCAGAATCGGCCACATTGGCAACATAAATAATCGGCTTTAAAGAAAGCAAAAAGAAATTCTTTTTTGCATAAGCAAGTTGTTCGTTGGTAAGACCTGTTGCCAATCGAGCTGGTTTACCTTCTTCAAGAACTTTTTGCAAAGGCTTTAATATAGCCATTTCATAGATAGCGGTCTTATCTTTTGCGACCCTAGCTTTAATATCTTGCTTGGCGATTCTAGCATTTATTGAATCCAAATCAGCCATGGCCAATTCAAGATTAATAGTCTCGATATCTCTAGAAGGATCTATGGAATTATCAACATGAATAATTTCAGAATTATCAAAACAGCGAACCACCTCGCAAATAGCATCACATTCTCTAATGGCCGCTAAAAATTGATTGCCTAATCCTTCCCCTTTTGATGCACCTTTTACTAAACCGGCAATATCATAAAACTCAAAAGTAGCGTTTATTTTTCTTTGAGGATGAAATAAATCCGTTAAATAATCAAGCCTATCGTCTGGAACTGTAACTACACCAGTATTTGGCTTAATGGTAGCGAATGGATAATTCGCCGCTTCTACATGAGAATTTGTAATCGCATTGAACAAAGTTGATTTTCCAACATTTGGCAATCCGACAATACCCGCTTTCAATGACATAAATTAATAACCTATTTTTGCCTAGGTATTGTACCCCTAGAGTTTAACTCTAGCAACTTTTCTTAATAAAGAAAAAGCCTCACAGGTAAAGTGGGGCTATGAAGTTAACTAAACGTTATGTAATTAGTCGACCTTCTTAACGTTCGCAGCGCGTGGGCCACGATCCGACTCTTCAACGTCAAATTCAACATTTTCGCCTTTTTCGGCAGTTTTGTATTCATTGGCGTCTTTCATGATGAGTGCGGAATAGTGGAAGAAGTAATCACGGTTGTCTTCAGCACGAATAAAACCGTATCCCTTCTCCTTATTGAACATTTTAACTGTTCCCTTCATGAGACTCCTAACCTTCCTGATTCCTTATTTCAAGTGAACCGAGTAGTAATATATAACAATTTTTGTATTTTTTCCATAATTGTTTCTTAATTTGTACCAAAAAAAGTAGTAAGACGAATAAATTTTTCATTCACGCTCCCCTTTTTTTGCCAAGAAAAAGGAAATCAAAACATAAACACTCATACAAATCAGTATCGAAAAAAACGGAACATAGGAAATAGAAAGCGACAGTTTCGATGAAAAACTACTACTAATTATAAAATTGGCAAATAAAGTCATTGGAACCATTAAAAGCAAAGAAAGAAAGCCGCTTAGAAAGATTAAAATTACACATTTGAAAAAATAAAAATAGAAGTTCTCTTTTTTGGATAAGCCCAATAAAAGAAAAAATCTACGATTTGAAAAATCATCCTCATAATTAACCACAGAAACAAAACAAAATAATAAAATTGATAAAAATAATATAGCCATGGTAGAAAAAAGTAATAGAGTTCCAATGTAGGTGGTAGTCTCTTCCATAGATAAGGCTATAAAGGAATCAACATCTAAAAAAGAATATCCTTCTATATTTTTTTCTAATAACTCTTTCGCTTTTATTAAATCGTTTTGATTATTAAAAAATAAAACTACCCCCGTCTTTTCTAAATTAGCAGAACAAACTTTAAAACAGGAAAAGAAATACTCTTCGAAAAATGGAGGCGGTGCATAAAAAATCAAATCATCGGATGAAGCCACTCCGCTTACCTTTAATTCATTAATAACCATATTCCTATAATATTTATTTTTATCGGAAGAAGATGAAATCTCGTAGGAACAATAAATTGAAGAAGGTTTTCCAAGTTTATCAAACAAACCACTAGACAAAACAATTTCATTTAAATCAATAGGAAAATCTCCTTTTTCTAATAGTTTTGGCAAGGAGGAAAATTTAATCTTGTTCTCTAAGCTTGATAATAAAGAGCCAGAATAGACTTTATCGCTTAATTCTAATGGCAGCATTGCCTCTTCAATTGGTAAAGTAGAAATAGACTCAGATGCATGCTTAATATCTTCATAAGAAGAAGAAAGATAAAATTGGGGCAAAAAACCAGAAAATATTGAGGACGTGTCTGCATAAAACCCATTAGTTTGTATAGGCAAATAACCACAAGGAAAAGAGTTTATTAAATTTAAACAGTCTTTTGCAAGGGCATTAGAATGATTGCTTTTGTATACATACACCCTAGAAGTAAGGCAAAAAGAAGCATCACAAGCAGAAGTTAAAAACGTATTCGACTTAGGCTCAAAAGATAAATCGTTAAATAAGGGATCGTTTTTTATTTTGGAATAAAATCGTTCTTCGTTTTCTAAGTATAAATAAGGAATTTGATACACGTATTGTGGATTTTTGTTTTCTTCCTCATTGCTTGGCCTAAACCGCATATGGTCGATGAAAATAGTTTTATTCCAAGTTGAAGAAGAATTAAATAAACAAGGCAAGGTGGTTTTAACAACTCCTTTTATTGTAAATAGTTCTTGATTATCAAAATCTATGTCTTCATTTTCTACATTTAATAACAAATTAGCTTTATTAGAAAATAAATAGTTGCCTAAAGAAGAGAATGACCTTTCGATACCTAATTCCAAACATAAAGAATTCATATAGTCGAATGGAAGCCCAAGTATGACTTCGTCATCATTGACGCTTTCAATAGCATCAGGAAAAGAGACAAAATCCTTTTCTTTAAACCAAATAAACTCATTAATGTGTCTAGAAGAATAATACGGAAGAGGAATAGTTTTATATTTTGTTAATAAATAAATTGAATCATCACTTTTAAATAAAGAGGAAAAATCAAAGTTGAAATGATAACCAAAAGACCGTATCTCTTGCTTATATGAAGAATAGACTTCCTCAATCCTATTGGTAGGACAAGGAAAAAGAGTTTTTTCTTGAATTTGTTTTTTATTAACCACCAATTGATTAGGCAAGCAAAAAGAAGAAAGTGACTTTTGTATTTCTGCGCTCATGCCATATTTAACATAACTAGAAAAACCGGCCAAGCAAAGAGATAGAAAGCAAGATGAAAAAGCTAAGGTAAATCTAAGTTTTCTGCTAATTAAATCATTAAAAGCAATTCTTAATCTAGCAAAAAAAGGCATTGATGGTTTTTCTTTTCTTTTTGGCAAATAAAAATTAAATGGCGTTTTTAAATCTTCCACATTTTGATAAGAAATAACTTCCTTAATTTTTCTATCTTCAATAGTAAAAATAGAATCGCAGCTTGTCTTTAAAAGCTTTAAATCATGTGAAGAAACAATAACCAAACACCGTTTAGAATAATCCTTTAATATTTTAAAAACCCTTTTAGCACTATTTTCATCCAAGGAAGCCGTTGGCTCATCCGCTAAAATTAGAAAAGGAGAATTAGACATAGATATAGATCCTGCAACCCTTTGCTTTTGACCTCCTGATAAATGTTTTACCTTCTTATTAGCCAATTCTTTTATGGAAAATAAATTAAGCAAATTAAATCCTTTTTGCCGCTTGATTTCTTTTTTCTCATTAGATAGGCACTCTAACAATAAAGTAGAGTTTGTTAGAGATGTTTCTTGATTAAGCAATGGATAATCTTGCAAAATTAAACCAATATTACTTGATCTATATTCCCTTCTGCTATTTTCGTCCATCCCTTTTAATGAAAAATTATTCACCAAAACCGAACCAGTAAAATCATCATCTAGTCCCGCAATTATTCTAAGCAAAGTAGACTTGCCGCACCCAGAAGGCCCGGTCAAACCAAACATTCCTTTTTTTGGCAAATTCCATGAGGCATCTAGTAAGATAGATTCTGTTTTATATTTTTTGCTTAATTTAGCAATGCGCAGGAAAAATTTCATTCGTCTTTTAACTCCTTATAAAGGGGTCTTTTAATAAGAACTATTTTTAAAACTAAAATAGATAATAAATAAATAAAGAAAGTAAAAAGAAGCAAAAGTAAAGGCAAGAAGAAATGGATGCCATTATAGATAAAAAAAGGATCAGATATAAGAAATGGAAGTTTTAATCTAGTGGCTAGATTATTATTTAAAATAGAAAAGAGAAAATATGAAAAAGGAATAGACAAAATAAAAGAAGATAAAGAAATAAAAAGAGAATTAATTGAATAAAGACTTATTATTTTGCCATTATTTAATCCCAAGCAACCAAGTATTGCGGAGGATTTCCTATTTTGCAAATAAGAATAAAAGCATTCTAGCAAAAGCAAAATCGTGCATAAAAGTAAAGAGAAAATAGAAAAAATATTTAAACAAATTGATAAACTAGAACTTAACGAATAATAAGAATCCTTTGCTAAACCTACCCTACTATAAATGGATAATGAGACCTCTTCTTCTTCATATTCTTTTATTAAATTAAATAAATAATCCCTTCCGTTTTTATTCGTGGCATGAAGCCAATAGCAAAGCCCGCTTTCTTTGCTTTTTAAATCCGCCATGGCCATATAATCTAATAAAGAAATATTTTCTTTTCTAATCGATGAATAATTTTTTAAAATCAAAGAAGAACAATATTCTGCTAAAAAATCATAGTAATAATAAATTTTCGCTACATTTAAAAAAGAGAACTCTTCATAAGATTTTAAAATTGAAAAATTGATTGAAAAGTCTATCTCATCAAACCCGGTTTCATTGCTTATTTTTATTGTCTTTTGAATATTTATGCTATCACCAATAGAAATAGAAGGATAAGAAGAAAGAAAAAGATCATTTACAAAACAAACTGGTTCATTTTTTGAAATAGATTCTTCAAAGTTAAAAGAAGAGAACGTCTTAAAGTCGGATTTAAAAAAGGGGAAGAAACCAACTGGGTTTTGTCTTTGACTTCGATAATAAAAAGGTTCAGAAGAAGATAGAACAAACGACAATGGATTAACTATATCCACGTTTTCGTTTAAAAAAGATAAATCAACTAGTTCCGGTTTTGTTTCTCTAATTAAAGAAAAGGAAGACGAAGTAGATACTTTTTCTTTTTTGCTTATAGAAAAGAAGGAGGAATCCAAACTATTATCATCAATAGAAGAATAAATTTCATTCGATGCTTTTTTAAATCCAAGACAACAAGAAAAAATTACTTCCATCAAACACAAAGACAATAAACATAAAATGTTTTTCTTTTTTCCTTTGATAAGAATTTCCTTTCTTAAAGGAAGAAGGTTGCCTTTATACTCTTTTTTAATTATGGATAAATTATTACTTTCATTTATAGAAGAAGATAAATTAGTTAAAACGATTTTTCCTTCCTCTAATTTGACAAAGAGAGTCGAAGAATCCAAAAATAAGTCAACGTCATGGCTTACAACAATTACTAACCTAGTTTTTGCCAACTCTAGCAAAATATTTTTTACTACTTTTGAATTTTTTCTATCCAAGGCTCCCGTTGGTTCATCACAAAGCAAAATAGAAGGATTTTTCATTAAAGAGCGAGCAATCGCCACCCTTTGTTTTTGTCCACCCGATAACTTTAAAACCTTAAAATCCTTATACTTATAGATATCAAATTCCTTTAATAACTTACTAGCTAAGTCTAAATCTGAATTTAGCAAAAGCAGATTTTCCAAAACCGATAATTCTTCAATTAAATTAAAATGCTGAAACACATAGGATAAATCTAATTTTCTAATCTTAGATTTTCTTTTATAAGAGAACTTAGCAATATCTTCTCCTTTGTACATGATCGATCCGGAAGAAGGAGAATCTAGAAAGCCTAAAAGATTAAGCAATGTAGACTTTCCGCATCCAGATTTTCCATAAATTAAGACAAAACCCCTAGAAGGAAAAGAAAGAGAAAAACCATCTAAAGCCTTTTTTACACTAGACCCATCTTTATAGATTTTTGTTACTTTCCGTAATTTATACAAAATATGCCTCCACCATATAGTAGGAGGCAAAAAAAGGAAACGACTACAATTTTTTTAAAATTGGAGAATCATGATGGGCAATTATTTTTTTTACTCTTGAATTAAATTTATCTCGATCAAGCATCAAAACGTTTCCACAACCTAGGCAAAGTATCTTGACATCAGCACCTAGCCTAACAATTTGAAATCTTTTTGATTTAGCAAAACAAGGATGAGGTCGTTTCATTTCTACTTCATCATATAATTTAATGTCTAAAACTGCCATGGTTCATCCTCCATTTTTACGGCAGCAGGAACTTTAGGCAAGCCAGGCATCGTCAAAATATTACCTGTTAAAACAACAATGAAATTAGCTCCACTAGATAAATTGATGTCTTTAACGGTTATATTAAAATTTTCTGGAGCGCCCAATAACTTAGGATTATCGCTAAAAGAAGATGGAGTTTTAGCCATGCATATATAGCCATTTGAATAACCTAATTTTTCAATTTCGTTAATTTTTTTATTAGCTTTTTCTTCGTAAATCACATCATTAGCCCTATAAATTTCTTTGCAAATCTTCGCTATTTTGTCTTTTATTGACAATTTTCTTTCATAAAGGGGTGTAAAGAAAGAGACGGTAGAATCTAATAAAGAAGAGACTTTTTTAGCTAAATCAATAGAACCTTCTCCTCCTTTTTTAAACCCATCCAAGAAAGAGCAAACATAGCCCCTACTCTTGCACCAAGAGATGATATAGTCAATTTCTTTTTCTGAATCTGAATCAAAATGATTGATGGCAATAACAAATGGAATCTTAAATTTCTTTATATTTTCAATGTGTCTTTCTAAATTGGGCATGCCTTTTTCTAAACACTCAATGTTTTCACTATTTAGATCATCATAATCTTGTCCGCCATGCATTTTTAAAGCCCTTATAGTAGCAACTATAACAACGCAATCAGGATGAAGATTACCTTCTTGGCATTTTATGTCGAAGAACTTTTCAGCACCCAAATCGGCCCCAAATCCCGCTTCAGTTATTACAATAGGAGATAATTTTAATGCTAATTTTGTTGCAATTAAAGAACTACATCCATGAGCTATATTAGCAAAAGGACCTCCATGGACAAAACAAGGAGTATTTTCTAATGTTTGAACTAAATTAGGATTCAATGCTTCATTCATTAAACGCATTATTGCATGAGTAATTTTAAGATCTTTTAAAGTAACGGGTTCGTTATTTTTAGTAAAAGCAACGGTTATTTTCTCTATTCTAGACAGAAAGTCTTCTTTACTATCCGCTAAACACATGATGGCCATCAATTCAGAAGCCACGGTTATGGTAAAATGATCAATTCTAGGCGTAGCCCCTTTTTCATCTATTGAAACCATTACATTCCTTAAAGCCCTATCATTCATATCAAGAGCCCTTTTCCATAATATTCTTTCTGGGTCAATATTTAAGGGATTGCCTTGATAAATAGAATTATCAATAATGGCTGAAATTAAATTAATTGATGAAGTTAAAGCGTGCATGTCCCCTGTAAAATGCAAATTTATGTCTTCGCTTGGCCCTATTGAAGCTAGTCCCCCGCCAGTTGCTCCACCTTTTAAACCAAAAACAGGCCCTAGGCTAGGCTCTCTTAAGCATAAAATGGATTTTTTATTTATCTTCCCTAAGCCTTCAGAAAGAGCAATGCTAGTAGTTGTTTTCCCTTCCCCTGCTTTAGTAGGGGTAATGGCTGTAACTAAAACTAGTTTTCCATCTTTTTCTTCATTAAGTCGCCTCATTATAGATAAATCTATTTTGGCTTTATATCTTCCATAAGGAATTATATAAGAAGGATCGATTCCTGCATTTTCTGCAATTTTAAATATATCTAGAAGCGGCATAGTTTTTGCCTCCGTTAATTCAATAAGAATCGTATCAAGAAAAAGAAAGTAAATCCATTAAAACCTTATAAGATAAATTGAGTCCAGAAGAGGAAGGAACTAACATCATCGAACCTTTAAAAGTCCCATTTTTAACAGGAAGTTCGCTAGAAAAGGCAACAAATAGTTTTTTAATCGGATAACCGTCTTTTTTTAACCTATTTCTCAATAATTTAGCTAACGGGTCATTAAAAGTCTTATCTAATGTAGTAATAAATACTTTGCTAGGATCAAACCTATTTGCCATGCCCAAGGAAGAAACGATTTTAATGTTTTTATCCATGCATCGCTCGATTAAAGATATCTTTGACCTTGTTTCATCTATACAATCTATAACATAGTCATATTTTGAAAAATCAATGGAATTTATATTCTCTTCGTTTAAATGCAAATTAAAAGCAGAAACTTCACACGCTGGGTTGATATTTTTCATTTTTTTGTAAGCAATTAAGACTTTATTTTGTCCAATATCGGGAAAGGAATAGCAAATTTGTCTATTTAAATTTGATTCATCGACATCATCGAAATCAAAAATATCGATATGCCCAACCCCACTTCGGCATAAAGACTCTAAGCAAGTCCCCCCTACTCCGCCAACTCCAAAAATAGCTACATGTTTTCTTAAAAGAATTTTAACCCCCTCTTCCCCTATTAAACCAATTGTACGAGAATGAAATTTATCCATTTATGGCACCCATGATATCGAATTTGTCTTTTATCCAAGTAATATCAAATTGATTATTAAAGAAAGTCATTTGTCTTTTTACATAATGCCTAGTATTTTTCTTAATGTTCTCTTTCGCTTCATTTAAGCTAATTAAGCCATCAAAATAAGGAAAGAGTTCTTTAACTCCAATAGCTTTAAAAGCACTCTTATCTCTGCCATATTTATCGGTTAAGGTCTTTACTTCTTTTACTAGGCCTAAATCAAACATTGCCTCAACTCTATTTTCCACAAGCTTGTAATTAAGCTGCCTTTCTTTTTCTAGACCAAAAAACTTGCAATCATAAATTGGTTTATGGGTTTGATTTGAAACTATGTCGGATTTTCTTTTTCCAGTTGATAAATATATTTCTATCGCCCTTAAAACCCTTATTCTATTATGAGGATGAATGGTTTTACTCGATTCATAATCTAAGTCTTTTAATACATTAAAAAGTTCGTCATCGCTCATCTTTTGATAACTTGACATGTCAGCGCATTCATAACTAGAAGAAAACTCATAATCATATAAGCCGGCCTTAATATATAAACCCGTCCCACCAGCAATTATGATATTAGGCTTAAATGTAGAAACAGTTGAAATAGCGCTACGTAAATCTTCTTGATACTCTTTCACGCTATATGAACTATCAAGAGGAATAAAATCAAACAAAAAGGAAGGCACTTCCATTCTTTCTTCTTCACTAGGTTTAGCTGTTGCAATGCTAAGCTCTTTATAAACTTGAAAAGCATCCGCGTTAATAATCGCGGCATCTATTTCTTTCGCCAATTCAATGGCAAGCTTGCTTTTCCCACTTCCAGTAGGCCCAGTTAAAACAATAATCATTTTATAAAATTAGCCACCTCAGCAAGCAAAGGTTTTAACTCTTCAAAAGCAAACTTTAAATTTAAATAGCAAGGGTCCTTTTCATATTTTTCGCGTAATTTATCTAATTCTATTTTTTCTTTATTCAAATCAGCATTGCTTTTAAAAGATAGGTTTACTAGTTCTTTTTGTTTTAAATCAATTTGTTTTTTTAGTTCTTTTAAATTTTCATTCTTTTCAAAAGAAGATAAAGCGGCAAAATAATTTTTTGATAAATCTTCATCATTTAATGATTTTGATAAATCCGCAGCCATTATCAATAAAGGATCATCTACTAATTCTCCAATAAGAGAATAAGTATGACTTTCTTTTATTAAAACATTAACGATATGCCCTTTTAAATAAGCAGGTCCTTTAAAATTGACCAACTTAGAAGACTCGGTATAACCAGATAAAACATTTTTATCTTTCTTTGATGGACCATCTACTAAGACTTTATAGACTTTTCCCACCATTTTTTCTGCATGAGAAGAAACGCCTTCTTCTATTACTTTAACAAGTCTATTAAAACGTTCATGCTTTGTAGAAGAAGAAACATTATCAATCATTTTAGCGGCTGGGGTGCCTTTTCTTGGAGAATAGATAAACGTAAAGGCAGCATCATAATTTACCTTTTTGCACAAGCTTAATGTATCCTCGAATTGTTCTTCGCTTTCATTTGGAAACCCAACGATAATATCAGTAGTTAAAGCAACTCCAGGAATTACCTTTCTAATTCTATCGACTAGAGAAAGATATTCCTCTCTAGTATATCTTCTTCCCATTAAGCGCAAAACAGATGTAGAGCCGGATTGAACAGGCAAATGAATACATTTCATTATGTTTGGATATTTTGCAATGACTTCAAGCATGTCATTAGAAAAGTCCCAGGGATGAGAAGTCATAAAACGTAAACGCGGAACATTTAATTCGGCAACCTCTTCAAGTACTTTTGCAAAATTAGTTCCATCATGAAAATCCTTGCCATAGGAATTTACATTTTGGCCTAACAAAGTGATTTCTTGGTAACCCTCGTCTACTAGTTTCTTACATTCAGCTAGTATTTCATCTAGCTTTCTAGACCTTTCCCTGCCCCTAGTATACGGAACGATGCAATAAGTACAAAACTTATCACATCCATAAGTAATATTAACAAAAGCTTTATAAGGGTCTAGACGAACAGAGGGAAGATTTTCCACAACATCGCCAGCAAAAGAAACAACATCGATTATTTTCTTTTTGCTTTTTAATTTTTCTTCAAGTAAATCTAATATCTTGCTAACGTTATGCGTTCCAAAAACCAAAGAAACATGTGGGTAAGTCTTCATTATAAACGATGCGGCGTTTTCTTCTTGCATCATACAACCGCACACACACAAAATAAAATCTGGATCTTTGGTTTTATTAATTTTAAATTTGCCAATTTCTCCATATACTTTTTCTTCGGCATTTTCTCTTACGGCACATGTATTAATGATTACCAAATTAGCTTTCGAATCGTCCGTAGTCTTCTTAAACCCGGCCTTTTCTAAATAACCAGAAAGTACTTCTTCATCCCTTACATTAGCTTGACACCCAAAGGTTTTAATTAAATAAAATCTCCCTTTTGCAAAAGAGGAAAGCAAAGGGCCAACCTTAATCTCGTCTTCTATAATCTTAGGATTATCAACTCTATTTCTAGCCTTGCCCATATCAGGCAAAGATTTAATAATAAATTTTCCCATTTTCCTTTTCCTTTCCATTAATCACATAAATTGGATTAATTTCTTTGCAAAACCCTGTTGATTCATCAATTTTTAACAATACACCATTAATAACTGAATCGCCTGATTCTTTTACTTTAAACGGACAATCAATTCCATAAATAGTTTTATCAATAACAGTAGAAGGATCGAAACCAATTATTGAAGGAGAATAACCACAAAAACCAACATCAGTCATAAACGCACTGCCTTTTGGCAGAAGAGTAGCATCGTTAGTTTGGACATGGGTATGGGTCCCAAGCAAAGCTGTAATTGCCCCATCAAAAGAAAAGGCTAAAGTAGCTTTTTCAGAGCTAGACTCAGCATGGAAATCCACAATATGAATAAAAGGTAGATCCTTATTTAAAATTAAATTAGACAATGTGTCAAATGGCTTTTTAACAACCTCATTTAGAAAGGCTTGTCCAAGTAAACTAGTGACTTGTACCTTAACCCCGCCAACGTCAAAGCAGTGGCTTCCATTTATTTCTCCATGTCCAATCAAGTTCAATGGAAAAATCAAATTATTATATTTTTTGGCATAAGAGAATATTTGCTTTTTTGCACCATAATGATTTCCTAAAGTCACAACATCAACGCCACTATTTATTAGCCTTAGGAAGTCAGATTCAAGAATGCCTTTGCCATTTGATGCGTTTTCCCCATTAGCAATTACAAAATCAATGTTATTTTTTTTCTTAAAAGAGAGCAAAAAAGAGGACACGGAAGAAACGCCTCCATGTCCAACAATGTCTCCAAGAAAAAGAACGTTCATCTTATTTTGCGGTTTCTATCGCCCTATATTCGCGGATAACCGATACTTTAATTTGCCCTGGATAAGTCATTTCCTTCTCTATCTTTTCACGCATCTGTTGCGCTAACAAGACAGATTGGGAATCGCTAATCTTTTCTGGCATTACCATTACCCTAATTTCTCTTCCAGATTGCATGGCATAAGCTTGTTGAACACCATCAAACCCCTTGGCCAAGGTTTCAAGCTGTTCTATACGCTTCACATAGGTCTCGAGTGTTTCACTTCTTGCGCCAGGTCTAGCAGCAGATAAAGTGTCCGCAGCAGCAACTAAATAAGAAATGACAAAACGTGCAGGAACATCGCCGTGATGAGATTCTATCGAATTAATGACAACCTCGGGTTCACCATATTTTTTAGCAAGTTGGGCCCCGAGTTCAACATGGCTTCCTTCTAATTCAAAATCAACGGATTTACCAATATCATGCAGCAAGCCGGCCCTACGAGCCAAATTTACGTCTAATCCAAGCTCTCCTGCCATAATACCAGTCAAATAAGCTACTTCCATTGAATGCTCGAGCCCATTTTGGCCATAGGAAGTACGATAATGAAGCCTGCCGATATAAGAAACAAGTTCTTTATTGATTCTAGGCAAGCCTAATTTGAAGCAAGCTTCTTCTCCATATTTTTGAGTAGATTCAGCTACTTCCTTTTTGCATTTGGCAGCTACCTCTTCAATTCTTCCAGGTTGAATGCGTCCATCTTTTACCAAATATTCCAAAGTCCTTCTTGCCACTTCTCTTCTAATTGGATCAAAGCAAGAAACGGTAATTGCTTCAGGAGTATCATCGATTACTAAATCAACTCCTAATTCTTGTTCGAGGACCCTAATATTCCTTCCTTCTCTTCCAATGATTCTTCCTTTCATTTCATCAGAAGGCAGAGCTACAACAGAAACCGTTCTTTCGGTTGTAACATCTTGAGCATATCTTTGGCAAGCCATCGTTAATAAATCAACGGCTTTAGCTTCAGCGGTCTCTTTGGCTTCATCTTCGGCATTTTTTATATAAGCTGCTATTTCCATCGACATTTTTGATTCTACTCTAGCCATGATTTCATCATGGGCTTCTTGAGTAGACATGCCAGCCACTTTTTCTAATTCAGCTAAAATATCATCAATTTTTTGGTCTAAATCAGTTTGCTTTTTCTTATAAGATTCAATTGATTGATTTAATTGTTCAGCTTTTTTATCTAGGTTATTTTCCTTCTCCAAAAGAGCGGAATCCCTTGCGTCGATAGTTTGCTCCCTAATAGCAAGTTTTTGTTCTTCGCCGGCAAGTTCCCCTTTTCTTTGTCTAATTTCATTATCGGCTTGTTGTCTTGCATTCAAGATTACTTGTTTAGCATCAATCTCGGCATTTTTGACAAGATGTTCAGCCTTGACTTTAGCTTCTTTGACGATTTGATCTGCATTTTTAGCAGCATTTTTTGACTTAAAGGCCAAAAAGAAATAAGAGATACCAAAGGTTAGCAAAGCCGACAAAGCAACGGCACCGGCAATTATGCCAACCCAACCTCCAGTTGAAAGTAAAATGTTCATTTAAAACTCCTTACGACCAAAACGAGCATGACTACCTCACATAAGTAAAATCATAAAAAATTAATGAAATATTATATATCCTTAATATATAAGCAAATTACAAGTAAGGTACGTACTCGCGGTACAACACTATTTTAACGCTTGAAATATGTTTTTGTGTAGAGCAACTTTTAAACTAGCCTAATTATTTTTTTGATATTTCTTTTCAAAAGAAAAAAAGATGGAAGACATCCATCCTTTATTCTTGCTGTGGTTTAATTTTTTCTCTTATTTTTTCTTCTAGATTTTTTGCTAATTCCGAATGCTCTTTTAAGTAAGTTTTTGAAGCCTCTCTGCCATTGCCAATCTTATTCCCATCAAGTTCATACCAATTGCCTGATTTTTTAACTAAGCCTAGCTCTTCCCCTAAATCTAAAATCTCGCCATATTTAGAAATACCTTGGCCAAAAATCAAATCAACCGTACATGATTTAAATGGAGGGGCAACCTTATTTTTGACAATCTTAATTTTGACTGAGTTACCGACAATATCAGCACCACTTTTTATAGCTTCGGCACGTCTAATGTCGACTCTAATGGAAGCGTAGAATTTTAAAGCACGCCCACCAGTCGTCGTCTCTGGATTGCCATAAACCACACCAACCTTTTCACGAAGTTGGTTAATAAATATAACAACTGTTCCGGTTTTATTTAAAATACCGGCAATTTTTCTCATGCCTTTAGACATAAGCCTTGCTTGCAAACCGACTTGATTATCAGACATAACTCCATCAAGTTCAGCTTGTGGTACTAAAGCTGCAACAGAATCAACTACGATTATATCTATGGCGCCAGATTGGGCTAACATTTCACAAATTTCTAGAGCTTGCTCGCCTGAATCCGGCTGAGAAAGTATTAAATCATCAATATCGACGCCGAGTTTAGAAGCATATTCAGGGTCTATGGCATGTTCGGCATCAATAAATGCCGCGCGTCCACCTTTTAATTGGGCTTGAGCAATGGCTTCAAGAGCAAAAGTCGTCTTGCCGCTAGATTCAGGACCATATATTTCAATAATTCTTCCCTTTGGGTATCCGCCTACACCAAGTGCTTGGTCTAATAAAATCGAACCAGTTGGGATAACATCGACATCGACATGCGGCCTTTCGCCTAAACGCATTACCGAACCTTTTCCGTAAGTTTTTTCGATAACCTTTAATGCATCTTCCAATGCTTTTTCTTTAGTATTTTCATTCATATTTGCCATTTAGAATTTCTCCTTGCAGTATATAGTTGCCCATAAATTAAGAAAAAGGCTCACTTAATTATTTAAAACGCTTAAAGCAAAACTAGCCATTGACTCAACTACTCCGCTTCTAATGGAATTTCTATCCCCGTCTATATGAAGAGGGATCGTCCAAACGGAATTTTTATAGCAAATGGCCAAAAAAACATCTCCTACTTTTTTTCCACCAGGTTCTACACTAGGCCCGGCATTACCAGTACAAGATAAACAAATATCTACATTTAGCCTTTTTAATCCCCCAACAGCCATTTCAGAAGCTACTTGGCTAGATACAACTCCATATTTATCTATAGTTTCTTTTTTTACAGAAGCTAAAATTTCTTTTTCTTCCGGCCAATAAGTTACTAGCGATCCTTTAAAGGCCTTGCTTGCGCCGGCAATAGAACAAAAAGAAGAAGCAAATAAACCAGCAGTAAGTGATTCAACGGTTCCAATGGTTAGGTTTTTCTCAACAAGCCTATTCAAAAGTTGCTCTAATCTAGTCATTCCGCTTTCTCCTTCTTTTCCTTTAAAACATTTTTATTTTGTAAAACATATATTATTCCAGAAAGCAAAGACAATAATGTTGCTATATAAACTAAAATAGAGGAAATATTTAAATAACTAGGCCAAGATGCATCAAAATAGTAGAAGGGCCAGCCATTTAAAAGAACAACCGGAATAGCAATCATTTGGGCAACAGTCTTCGCTTTGCCAAAGATATTAGCGGCAATGACTTCATTCTTTTTGGCAGCGACAAACCTTAACCCATCGACCACCAAGTCCCTGATAACCATTAAAATGACACAAAACGCAGGAACAAAGCAATTTTGATTAGGAGCGAAACTCCAAGGGAAAATTAAAAAAATAAGGAGTCCATTCACTAGCATCTTATCGGCAATTGGATCTAAGAATTTTCCTAAATCTGTCACTTGTTTCCATTTTCTTGCTAAATACCCATCCAAAAAATCAGTCAAGGAAGCAACAATAAAAACCAGGCAAGCAATTAGATATACTAAATTTATTTGGCTAGAACCAATTAAGGGAGAAGTAAAATCAGGAATTAAAGAGCAAACAAACAAACCAACTAGTAGCAACGCTACCAAAGCAATTCTATTAACTGTAATTTTTGTGGGAATGTTCATATGCTTTCCTTCTTTTAAATGAGTATCCGACCCTATAAGCCATGTTTTGTCTAGGGCGACAATTTATCTCAGCAATGCTGGCTTCATTGACTTCTTATTAATCTTTGAAGCTTCCCCTACCAAATTTGGGTTTCTCGCTTGTGGGGTTTACCGCGTTTCATCTTAATGTCACCATTAAGCTCGTCTCTGTGGCACCTTAGGAAGGTAATTCTACTTGAGATTTCCCTTCGCCGTTACGTGCTCCCACGTACCTGAGATTATTTTTTATCTCAGCACAAACACTACCATCATCACAGATGGTGCGAGCATGGACTTTCCTCTACTTTAATAAGCAGCAGTCGCCTGGGCCGGATTATATTTTGGTTGGATCAACGCCTCTTTTATACAATTCATTCTCAAGTCTAGAAATCCTAGAAAGCAAGTCAATATTACTTGAACTTACCGAGTCAGAATCCTTTATTCCTGAAAGACGCGATGCCATTTTGGCGTTTTCAACTTCTATTTTTTGTACATATTCTTTGTTTTTTCTAAGTTGGGTTTCTAATTCGACGATATATTTCTTACTTTCAAGAAAATATCTTTCAAAGGCCTTGTAATCCAAAATAATTTGGTCTAGAAACTCATCAACTTCACTAGGATCGTACCCATTGCCATTTGGCTGAAATGTTTTATTTAATATTTTGGCCGCGTTTAGGCTAATGCTATTGTCATCCATTGAAAACTCCTTTTCGATTATATCGAAAAAGACTCAATCTATCAATATTAACTAAGATTTACTATAATCGTAATGTGAAAGATTTAAAAAATATACTCAAAAAAAGAAAAGTAGTTGCCTTTCTAGATTTAGAAGGCACCCAAACAAGCCATGAAATAATAGAAATCGGCTTAATTAAAGTCAGTTTAAAAGAAGACTTATCAATAAAAAAAGAATATAAAGGGCTCAAGTTATTTGTTTTGCCCAAAAAGAAAATAGGAAACGTAGTTACTTCATTAACGGGGCTCACCGATAATTATGTAAAAAAAGAAGGCATTCCTTTTAAAAACGCTCTAATCCAAATAAAAAAATATATGGGTTCAGATTATGAAAAAAGCCTCTTTTTTACATATGGGAACCAAGACGGGGTAATGTTTATTAAATCCTATGACGAAAATAAAGATGCATCATTTATAGATGCTAGGTTTATGGCTAGTCATTGCTATGATTTGTCTAAATTTTTTTCTATTTATTTTTCTGGAAAAGATGGCAATCCAATCTCGCTAGAAAAACTCGCTAACTCTTTAAAAGTTAAATATAGAGGCAATGCCCATGATGCCTTAATAGACGCCTATGCACTTTTAGACGTTTATAAAGCATATCTAGAAAAGAAAGATCTTGTAGCCGATAACTATAGACAATCTTTGTCAAATAAGAATTCATTCCCTAAATGCATAAAAAAAGTAATCCAAGATTTAAACAATGATAAAACCGTGACATTACAACAGTTCAAAAAATATATAGAAGAGGAATTAAAATGAGCGAAATAAATTACCCAAAAGGTTCCCTTCATCCTCTTCCTAATCTTAGAATAAAGAAAAAAGAAAAAAGAAAGCTAAATCTAAAAGTAGCCCCTGGCAATAGAGGAATTGACTTTGAAGAAGCCATAAACCAAAGCAATGACTATTATAAAGAAAAAGGCCTATGTTTAATTACAAAAAGGCCGACACCTATAAAAATAGTAAAAGTTGATTACAGCCATGGAGCAAAAATAACAGAAGCTTTCTTTCAATGCCAATCTACAACCGATTATAATGGAGTTTGTCAAGGACGTTACATTGATTTTGAAGTTAAAAGCACTAGAAGCAAAACTTCATTTCCTTTAGCAAATATACCACCTCAGCAAATTGAGCACCTAAAAAATGTGCTTTCCCAAAAAGGAATTGCCTTCTTTTTAATTAATTTTCATTGCCTGAATAAAACCTATCTATTGGAAGCAAAATATGTCATAGAGTTCTATACGAATAAGCCTCGTTCCTCCATTCCTTTATTAAAAATAGAAGAGCATGGTTATTTAGTAAAAGAAGGTTATCGCCCCAGGTTTGACTATTTATCAATAGTTAAAGAGCATTTGCTTTAAAGGTGCATAATTCTTTAAAAGGGCATTCTCCGCATTTTGGTTTTCTTGCTAAGCAAATAGTTCGACCGTGTTCAATTAGTTGATGATGCAATGAAACCCATCTATCCTTTGCAAATGCTTTTTTACCTTTATCCATTATTGTTTCAATAGAATCGCCTTCCTTGGCTATACCAAGCCTAATCAACACTCTTTTACAATGCGTATCAATTGGAAACGAAGGAATATTAAATGACTCGGCTAAAACAACGGAAGCAGTTTTAATCCCTACTCCAGGCAAACTAATTAAATCTTTCAATGAAGAAGGTACCTTTCCATCGAATCTAGAAACAATTTCTTGACTTAGTTGAATTAGATTTTTGGCTTTATTTTTATATAAACCTAATCGCTTAATGCAATTTTTAACATCTTCGTAATCGGCTTTTGAAAGCTCATAGGCATCTTTATACTTTAAAAATAATGAAGGCGTGAGTAAATTAACGGCCTTATCATTTGTTTGAGCAGACAAGCAAGTCGCGACTAAACATTGAAATGGATTAACAAAATTTAAAGTGCATCTAGCGTTAGGATAATTTAAGGCAAAAATATTTTGAATAACCTTATTTCGCTTAGTCATCTTTAACCCATTTGGTCTTAGCTATTTCAATTGTTTCTTCTATGTCTTTATCCCAAGAGGAGCTTATAGAAGACCTACCTTCTTTTTCAATGTCAACTTTTCGCTTATAAGTTCTTAGTTCCTTATCGATGGCTTTAAAAGATTTCTTGCCTTGGCTTAAAGTAAATTCTAATGCCCCCTTTATATCTTCAATAGAAAAATTTGAATCCAGCCAAGATGATAAAGTAGATAATTCAAGCGGAGATAAAGTTCTATTTAATCTCGATTCAAAATAAGAGGACAAATTAGAGAGGGCATCAGCTCTTTTGGCTGAATATAAATTAGCCCTTTCCTTGCTCATATCCATTTCAAATAACTTATATAACTTCTTTTTTAGTGGTTCTAAAGAAGTCTTAATCTTTCCATTCACTTCATCGTAAGAAAGGAACTCTCTAGAAAAAGAAGAAGCTAAAGAGGCATCGATTTCCTCAATCTTGTAATTCATTTTTAAGGAAAGCAAATCAGCTGTAATAATGTCATTCCCTTGCAAAATCAAATGGTCGGTCATCAAAAGAATTGCTAAATCCTTTTCGGAAATGCCTAATTTTTTATATTGCTCTAGAAGCAAATAACGGAAATCAACGGCCACCATATTATTGTTAGAGTAAGACATCGAACTTTTTCCTTTCCATTTCTACTTTTCTAGGGTTTAAATTATCAAGCAAAAACGATAAAGAATAAATAGCCTCTTTACTTTTTTTCTCGATTTTGAAATTTAATTTTTTAGCAAATCTTTCTCCCCTTATTATCCTTAATGGATCTTCTTTTACTCTTTCAATAGGATTACCTATAAAACGCAGAACCCTTTTTCTTAAATCAAGGATTCCAGAAAAATAATCAAAGACATGACCGCGTTTATCTATATAAATCGCATTGATTGTAAAATCTCTTCTTTTCGAATCTAATTCCATTGATTTGGTGAACAGTACTTTAGAAGGATGACGGTGATCTAAATAATTCCTTTCAATTCTAAAAGTGGCTATATCAATATGTTTCCCTTGATGCTTTATTTTAATAATTCCATAAGAAGAAAAAGAATAGTCTCCTTCTTTTAAAAACTTTTTTTCTTGCTCAGGAGTGGCATCTGTAGCAAAGTCAAAATCGCTTATTTCTTTTCCAAGAAGAAAATCTCTGCTAGTCCCTCCAACCATATATAAAGAAAAACCATTTTCTTCATATAATTTTGCTAATTGTAAAAAAATTTCAGGAAGCATATCAATATAATAACATTTCAGGAAAAAGACGTTAAAAAAAGCCTCAATTAAGAGGCCAAACCAATTAAAAAATTTCTTAGTTAAGTTTTTCTTTAAGGGTTTTAGAAGGTTTGAAAGCAACGGTGTTAGAAGCGGCAATTTCAATCTTTTCCTTGGTGGATGGATTGGTGCCAACACGGGCGGCTCTTTCCTTCTTTTCGAAAATACCGAAGCCAGAAAGTTTGACGGCTTCACCTTTTAAAAGGGTTTCTTCGACGGTGGCTAATGCCTTTTCGATGACAGCTTCGGCATCACGATGGGATACTTCAGCTTTTTCAGCGACAGCGGCAATTAATTCAGCTTTGTTCATGGATTTTAATCCTCCTTGTGCTGTGTTTGTTAGAAACAAACTACCATTTGAAAATGTTCTTTGCAAGGTTTTTTTAAAAAATAGGATAAAATTGCCTCTTTATTAGAAGTAATCGAATAAAATTATAAGAAAAAAGTCTTTGTTCTATTTTCTTTCCCTATAAACAATATTAATGGGAGTGCCACTGAAATCAAAACTTTCTCTTAGCCTATTTTCTAAATATCTAGTATAAGAGAAATGAGCAAATTTAGGATTATTACAGAACATTACAAAAGTTGGAGGATTTGTAGAGACTTGGGATGCAAATTTAATATTTAACCTACCATGGTTAAAATCAGGTGTCGGATTTAAAGATTGGGCTTCGTTAATGATTTCATTTAATATGGACGTTGGTACCCTTCTGCAACAAGAAGAATAAGCTTCTTCAACGGCCGGGATAATATTTTCTACCCCCTTGCCCGTTTTAGCGGAAGTAAAGATGATTTTAGCAAAATCAAGGAACTTGAACCTTGATCTAATTTCTTTTTCAAATTCCGTTTGCATAAGTCCTTTAGGTGCCTCATCCCATTTGTTGACGACTATAACCATTCCTTTATGGGCTTCGAAAGCATACCCGGCTACATGTCTATCTTGATCTAAAATGCCTAAACTAGCATCAATGACAAGAATTGAAACATCGCTTCTATCTATTGCTCTTAAGGCTCTAATGGAAGCAAATTTGTCAATTGATTCATATATTTTGCCTTTTTTTACTAAACCAGCCGTATCAATTGCTACGAAATGTTTATCGTTAATAGTAAAAGGCGTATCGATAGAATCTCTAGTCGTACCAGCCAAACTATTTACTATGACTCTTTTTTCGCCTAGAACTGCATTTGTTAAAGAGCTTTTCCCTACATTAGGTCTTCCTATAAAAGAAAAAGAAATAGAATCATTTGTTTTCTCAATATCATCGGTTGGCAACAACTTTACAATTTTATCAAGCAAATCACCAAATCCAATCCCGTGGCTAGAAGAAATGCAAATTGGTTCTCCTAAACCTAAAGAATAAAATTCGCTTGCATTTCCGACAGACTCAACATTATCTATTTTGTTAACTGCCAAAATAACGGGTTTGTTTGATTTATAAAGCATTTTGGCAACAGCCCTATCGTCTCCAGACAAGCCTTTTTTTCCGTCTACAACAAAAACAATAACGTCTGCTTGATCAATAGCTATTTGGACTTGAGCTCTTATTTCTTCTTGAAAAGGGGCATTCTTTATTTCAACCCCGCCCGTGTCAACAAGCGAAAACTTCTTAGTAAGCCATTCACCAACTCCATAAATTCTATCTCTAGTAACGCCTGGAACATCTTCGACAATAGAAAGTCTAGATCCAACAAGACGATTAAAGATTGTCGATTTACCTACATTAGGAGAACCTACTAAGGCAACTAAACCTAGTGGCATGGTTTTTCTCCTGTTTTTTCATAAATTATTTGGAGGATTTTATTAACCACTTCTTCAATAGTCAAAGAAGAAGTATCAAGTAAAATTGAATCAGGGGCAGCCTTTAATGGGGCAAAATCGCGATGAGAATCTATATAGTCTCTCTTTCTAACGTCTTCGGTCACATCTTTTAAAGTAGTTGGAATACCTTTTGATAAATTTTCCTCATATCTTCTTAATGCCCTTGTTTCAACTGAAGCGATTTGAAATATCTTTACATTTGCGTTAGGCAGAACATAAGTGCCAATATCACGCCCATCCATAACTATGGATTTGGATTTGGCTAAATTTCTTTGCATTTCAACCAAAGCTAGACGAATGTTTTTATAAGATGCAATATAAGAGACATTGCCAGAAACAAGAGGCTCCCTAATTTGACTAGTCACATCTTCGCCATTGCAAATAACCTTACCATTTTCTAATAAATCTATGCTAACTTTGCCTATTAAAGAACAAGACTCTTCCTCATTTTCTGGATTTAGACCATTTTTAATAACGGCATAAGTAAAAGCACGGTACATAGCCCCTGTATCTAAATAAGTATAGCCAAGTTTTTTAGCAACTATTTTGGCCACCGTACTTTTTCCAGCCGCGGCAGGTCCATCAATTGCAACAGTAATATATTTTTGTTCGCTCATGCTTGTTCCCTCACAAAAAAGAAATACAACAAAACAAGAAAGATTATAATCAAAGCAAGAATCGATAATTTAAGCCACAGGAAAGCTCTTCTTTTCTTTAAATAAAATAAATAAGGAGCCCTATTTTTTTCGCTTGAATAAAAAGGCTCATTCTCATTCATATAAGAAATAGAAGACTCAGGCGTTCCCATAGAAGAGATTGAGGAAAGCTCATTAACGTTCATCTTACGACAAAAAGAACCATTTTTATCAAATGATTCTTTCGGCATTCTTAGAATTTCTTGCCTATATTTTGAATATCTTTCTTTTCTAGTTTCCATAGGCAATAATATTTTATAAAATTTTCCCTCTAAGAAAAAGGGCATACAAATAAAAAACAAAAAACAAGTTCCCTCATTTTTTGTTTATCTTTTTTTAAAAAATTAAGCCAAGAAAAGATGATTGAAAAGCAAGCACCAAACAATGTCAAGCCAACCAATAAAAATGCCGAAAAAGGTGACTAAAATAGCAGCTAAAAGATGTAATAGACCTTTCTTTTCTACAAAAGTAGTCCAACGAACATAGATTTCGACAACCCAGTTTACAAAAGGGATCAAAAGAAGAACGATTTGAACTAAACGACTTTGATTATTAAACCATTTCATAATTGTTTCCTCCATCTTTTAATATACACCACTAGGAACAATTAAAAAGCCTTAATTTTCTAAATTAAATTAATTATATTAATTTTAATTAACTTTTTTTAATTATTTTGCATGGTTGCTTATAAGGAATTTCATTCATATAATAAACGTACCTAGTGGAGGAAAAATAATGGCAAAAAAAGCAAAAGTTAATGATGAAATTTGCATCGGATGCGGATTATGCGTCGGCAGCCATCCTGAAATTTTTGAATTTAACGATGAAGGGAAAGCCGTTGCAGTAGCCGAAGGCGATGATGCCAGCGTCGATGATGCTGTTGCAAATTGCCCAGTCCAAGCTATTGAAGACTAAGCTATCGATACTAGATTAACTCGGCTACGGCCGAGTTTTCTTTTTGGGCGTAAAACGTAAAAAAACGTGAATCGAACGATAGACGATAAAAGTAATAATTACGACCAAAACATCCTTTATAACGTTGAAAGGGATAACGGCCAATAATCCATAGCTCCATTTAATATCAACAATTAAAGGATTCGCTTTATTCATTATCCCTAACATCGCCATAGGTTCTATTTTGAGCATCCATAAATAAAAAGGAATCAAAGCATAGACATTAACAAGCAAGGCACAGCCTATTTGAATAAAAGAAGAAATTAAAAACCCTAGCCCTACTCCTTTTAAATTCCTTTTTTTTGAATATATAAAAGTAGCGACACCAACATAAATGGAAGATAAAAGAAAATCGCCTAATTCCCCAACGCATAAAGAAGAAGAAAAAGGCAATTTAACAAGGGTTTTAATAGCCAATACGGCAATTCCAGAAATAGGACCATAGGCAAAGCCGCAAACAAAAGCAGGTACCTCGTCGAAATGAATCGAAAGAAAGGGCGGAACAAAAGGCAATTGGAAATTAAAAAACGGGACAACATATAAAACGCTACTAATGGCCCCAAAAATAGCCACCCTAGCTATAAATTTAACTGGATTAAATTCAGCTTTCCCAAAAAAAAGAAAATATATTCGAAAGGTAAAAATCAAAAGCAAGGCGAAAATAATAAGAGCAAAATAAGAATATAAAGTCATTAAAAAAGCCTCCAAAAAAATCAGGGAGGCGAAAGCACGTGTTCCTTCTTTCATCCGGACTTTACCGTTGGCATCGGAATTCCACCGATTCATGCTACTAGCTTGCGGGCTATACCGCCAGTCGACGTAATTATCGTCGCCCTGAAGCAACAATATTATATATCTAGATTTTTAACTTGGAATATTAATAAATGAAATTTTAAAAATAGCTAACACGTGTATTAGTTTTTATAATTATTTTTAAGGCTATTTAAGAAATGATCTCTTTCATTGACTGAATTAAAAGTAAAGGAAACACTCTTATTTTTAATAGAAAGGGAAACTAGCCCAGAAACATTTATCCTATCTTCACCGCTACGCTCATCTTCTTTTTTTAAAATAGAGCGGACAAGTTGTTCGCTTTCCCTAACCGACATATTAGACTCCATTATTCTTTTATAGGCGTATTCGAGTTGTTTGCCTTTTAAAGAAGTTAAAGTCCTAGCTTGCCCATATGATAATTTTCCTAGGCAAATATCATTTTTTGCATCATCAGGCAAAGACAATATTCTTAATATATTTGTAATTTGGCTTCTAGAAAAATGAGATAATTCCGCCAATGTCTTTTGCGTGTAGCCGAACATAGAAGAAAGTGCATTGCAAACCAAAGCCATTTCCAAAACATTAGAGGAACGGTTATCCCTAGTGTCAGCTAAAAGCATCAAAAGCATTTCTTCATCGCCAACATCATTTACTACGCATGGTAAAGACAATATTCCGGCTTTTTTAGCTCCAAAAAATCTTTTCCTACCTAAAATAAGTTCAAACCTTTCGCCATTTGGCCTAACTATTAAAGGATTATAAAACCCTTTTTCTTTTAGTCCTGATGCAAATGAATTAACAGTATCAGAAGACAAAACGACATCTTTTATAAATCTAGTATCATCTATTAAAGAAGTTGGAATTAATCTAGCGGGAGCGGCTTGGTACTCCTTTTCCATAACGGCAATAACATCTTCTTGAGAAAACTTTTCAATTAAGGTCGAAAGGGATGGCATGGATGCCTTTTTATCTTTTTTCATGGTCCATTACCTCTCTTGCCAAAGACATATAGGAAGTAGAGCCTAAACTTGTTGGTTTATAGTTTATAACGCTAGTTTGATGAGCCTGAGAATCGGCAATTGATTGATTACGGGGGATGGAAGTTAAAAAAGTATTTTCCTTAAATAATTTTCTTACTTCAGATGATATCTCAGTACCTAGTTGGGTTCTAGAATCATACATCGTAAGCAAAAAGCCTTCTATTGATAAAGAGGGATTAAATCTTTTCTGAACATTAGAAACAGAGGACAAGATAGCCGCGATAGCTTCCATTGCAAAATATTCGCATTGAACAGGGATAATAACCGAATCAGAGCAAGAGAGAGCATTCAAACTTAATGCCCCTAAAGAAGGAGGACAATCAATAATAATGTAATCAAAATCTTGATTTAGTTTTTCTATTTGCCTTCTTAATAAGAAAAAAGGTTCAACTGAGCCTTGCCCAATTAAAGAAGCTTCTAAGGAGGCTAATCTTAAATTAGAAGGACAAAGAAATAAATTCTTTTCATTTGTTTTTAAAATAGCCTCGTTTATAGAACATTTACCAAACAATACTTCAAAAATTGTTTTCTTGCATAAAGAAACATCAATGCCAATCCCGCGACCGGAATTGCCTTGTGGATCCATATCCAAAAGTAGTACTTTCTTTCCAAAATGAGAAAGAGCGCTCGACAAATTAATGGCAGTTGTAGTTTTTCCAACCCCGCCCTTTTGGTTAGCAATCGCAATCTTCTTATTCATAGGTACAAAATTATATTGTATTTTCTCACCAAAGTGGATTTGAAATTATCTCATTCCATCTTCTTGGAAATCTAGATTGACTCTTTTTATTCTTTTTAAAATAAAAATTGACTCTCGTACTTTTTGATTCAGGCAAAGTATCGATTAAGGTTTTATCTAATTCTAAGCCAAGTTTTGCCAAAGAAGAATCCGAACCATTTAATTCTTCCTTGCCTTGTAAAGATTTCATTGCAATTAAAACGCCTTTTTCTTTAAGCAAAGGAGCGCCAACCTCACAAATAGTAGGCAAAGAAGAAAAGCCTCTTGAAGTAACAACATCAAACTGGCCTTTTTCTTTTTTCATGTCTTCGACTCTACCAATATGGAAGAAAATATTATCGATTTGCAATTGTTTTTTTAATTCCTCTAAGAATTTAAACTTCTTCGCAGTTGAGTCAACTAACGTCACTTTCGCCTCTTTGTTAGTCAACGCCAAGACAACGCCAGGGAAGCCCGCGCCAGAACCAATATCCACAACTTTTTTATTAGAAAAATCACATCCCTTTAGCAAAAGAAGACAATCCAAAAAATGCTTTTCGTATATTTCTCCCGGTTTTAAGATCGAAGTTAAATTAATCTTTTCATTCCATTCGACAAGAAGAGACTCATATAGTTCAAATTTTGTTTTGAGCAAGGGAGAGATTTCAACATTAAGAGAACGTAAATATTCGCACATTGTTTCAAATGTCATTTCTTAAGCCTCCTAAGTTTTAATAAAAGTATAGAAATATCAGCAGGATTAACTCCAGAAATTCTCGCAGCTTGGGAAATGGATGTCGGCCTAACCATATCAAGTTTTGATCGAGCCTCCAAACGAAGGCCATCCATATGCAAATAATCAATATCGGAAGGGATTCTCATCTCTTCTTCTTTGATTAAACTTTGAGCTTCTCTTTCTTCCTTTCTTATATATCCTTCATATTTTACTATGGCTTCTAGGGCTAAGATAGATTGATAGTCTAATCTATAAGGAATAAGAGCATCGGTTATATCTCTTACTTCATCAAAATGGAAAAAAGGTCGTTTCAGAATATCATAAGCACGAACCCCATAATTAATTGGTTCCCCGCCTTTTTTAATAAGCAAATCGTTAAGCATTGATTTATTACTAATATTATTAGTCTTTAAAATCTCGATAACTTTTTCAATGGTTTTGTATTTATTAAGAAACTTTTCATAACGTTGTTCATCAATTAAGCCAATCTGATGGCCTAGAGGAGTCAATCTGTAATCGGCATTGTCATGTCTTAACAAAAGACGATATTCGGCTCTAGAAGAAAGAAGTCGATATGGTTCTTCAGCCCCTTTATTTACTAAATCATCAATCATGACTCCGATATATGATTCACTTCTTTTTAATATAACGGGGTCCATATTTTTTAAATAACGATAAGCATTGATTCCAGCAAGTAAACCTAATCCTGCAGCTTCTTCATATCCAGAAGTACCACAAATTTGCCCACCAACAAATAAGCCAGGACACTTTTTAATCATCAAAGAACGATCAAATTGGAAAGAACATAAGGCATCATATTCAATTTGATAGGCATATTTTAAAATTTTAGCTTTTTCTAACCCCGGCAAAGAATGAACCATTTCTTCTTGTATTTCATAAGGCATCCCCGTTGAAAAGCCTTGCAAATAAATGGAATCGCCATGCTCGGTTTCCGGTTCAAGGAACAATTGGTGACGTGGTTTATCAGCAAACCTAACTACTTTTGATTCTATAGAAGGACAATACCTTGGTCCATTTGAAGTAATATTGCCATTAAATAAAGCCGATTTCTTTAAATTTTTATTAATTATAGAAATGGTTTCTAAAGTTGTATAAATCAAATAACAAGGCAATTGTTTAGCACTATCTTTTATATGTTCTGGAAAAAAAGAAAAGGAAAGGGGCAAGCTAGACCCAGGTTGAATCTCCCCTTTAGAAAAATCGATTGTATTTTTATCAATCCTTGGGGGCGTGCCTGTTTTTAGCCTAAACGTTTTAATACCTAATTTATTTAAAGAACTAGTCAAATTCAAAGAAGCATTTTCCCCGTCTGGTCCTCCATCATGGCTTAAAGAACCTGAAATAATTCGACTATTTAAATAAGTACCAGTTGTTACAATAACGGTTCGAGAAAAATAAATATTTTTAGAAGCGCAAGTGACTTTCCATAAATTATTCTCTTTTTCAATCAAATTAACTTCTTCTTGCTTCAAAGAGAGGTTTTTTTCTTTCGAAAGCAAAGAAAATATTAGTTTTGGGTATCCTTCTTTATCTTGCTGCGATCTAAGACATTGTACGCCAGGACCTTTTCCCGTATTAAGCATTTTCATTTGCAATGGGTTTATATCGGCTGCTTGTCCCATCAAACCGCCCAAAGCATCGATTTCCCTAACGACATTCCCTTTTGCGGATCCACCGATATGGGGATTGCATGGCATATTGCCAAGACGATTTAAATTCAAAGTTAAAAGAAGTGTTTTAGCCCCCAAAGCCGATAAGGCATGGCTTGCCTCTACCCCGGCATGCCCTCCGCCTATAACGATAGAATCAAAAACAATAGAATCCATTATCCTATCGATCCTGCCATATCCATTTTTATAAGCTGATTAAGCTCAACCGCATATTCCATCGGCAACTCTTTTGAAAATGGTTCAATAAAGCCCATAACAATCATCTGGGTCGCATCTTTTTCACTTAAGCCCCTACTCATTAAATAAAATAATTGGTCTTCATTTATTTTAGAAACAGTTGCCTCATGTTCGATGTAAGAAGCCGAATTCTTTATTTCGTTTGTAGGAATCGTATCGGATCTAGAAAGCTCATCCAAAATCAAAGTGTCGCATTCAACATGAGATTTTGACCCGATTGCATTCTTTTCCGAACGCACCGTGCCTCTATAATTAGCTACCCCTCCCCCTTTAACAATGGATTTTGAAATAATGGTAGATGAGGTATTTTTCCCTTGATGAATCATTCTAGCTCCGGCATCTTGGAACTGTCCTTTTCCAGCTACCGCAATAGAAATGCAAGTGCCTTTCGCCCTGTCTCCATGAAGAATGCAACCGGGGTATTTCATATTTACCATTGAGCCTATGTTACCATCGACCCATTCCATGAGACCATCTTCTTCAACATATGCTCTTTTTGTAACTAGATTAACAATATTGTTAGACCAATTTTGGACAGTAGAATAACGGCATCTAGCACCTTTGCCAACGTAAATCTCGACTACAGCAGCATGGAGAGAATCCTTTGAATAAATTGGGGCCGTACAGCCTTCTACATAATGAAGGTCAGCGCCATCGTCAACAATGATTAAAGTCCTTTCAAATTGACCTGATTTTTCATTATTAATTCTAAAATAACTCTGCAAAGGTTTGTCCAAATGAACGCCTTTTGGAACATAAATAAAACTTCCTCCACTCCAAACAGCACCATTTAAGGCTGAAAATTTATTGTCGGCAAAAGGAACTATTTTATTAAAATATTTTTTAACTAAATCCGGACAAGTTTGTAATGCCATGTCAGTTGAAAGAAAAATAACACCTTTTTCTTCAACTTCCTTAAGCATGTTATGATAAACGACTTCGGATTCATATTGGGTCGATACACCGGATAAGTACTTTTGCTCTGCTTCTGGAATGCCTAATTTTGAAAAAGTTTCCTTGATAGTCTTTGGAACTTTATCCCAGGAGTTCTCTTCTTTTTCACTTGGCCTAGTAAAATAGGTATAAGTAGAAAAATCTAAAAAAGATAAATCCGGGCCAAAAGAAGGCATTTTTAATTTTTCAAAGGAATGAAAAGACTTTAATCTAAATTCTTTCATCCATTCCGGTTCATGCTTTAAGGAGGATATTTCTTTTACGATGTCTTCATTAAGCCCTTTTCCTGTCGTGGCGATAGAGACATCTTTATTTTTAAACCCATATTTATACTTGGAATCTATTATTTCGTTTGCTTCTTTCTTGTCGTTCATTTTTTCTCCTCCAACAAAGATTCCATCGCATCCCACCCTATGGTGGCACAATGAACTCTAGCAGCTTGTTTTCCAGTATTCATAAACGCTAAAGCTTCATCTAAAACAGAGGCATCATATTTTTCTTCGTGAAGCATATGATGATATTGCTCTATTATGTATTCGGCCTCTTCTTTACTTTTGCCAATTAACAAATCGCAAAGAATATCACTTGAGGCAGTTGAGATAGCGCAGGCAACACCATCCCAACATGCATCCTTTACTTTACCTTTATCGTCAAAAATCAAATACACGTCTATATCATCTATGCAATTTATCGAAGAGGAATGGGTTGTTAAAAACCCTTCGCCTGTCATTTTGTGTTTATGACGTGGCGAGCTATAATGATCCATTATGATCTCCCTCATTATTTCGGGAGTTAGTTCAAGAGAAATAGGCATTTAAGTAATCTCCTTTGCATGTAATAACGGCATCTACTAAAGCATCGACGTCTTCTTTTGTTGTATAAAAATAGAAAGAAGCGCGAATCGTGGCAACAGTACCTAAAAAATCAATTAGTATTTTGGCGCAATGCTGCCCGGAGCGGCAAGCAATCCCTTTCGAATTTAAATAAGTAGCAGCGTCTTGAGCAAAAACCCCGTTAACATTGAAAGTAACGATGCCACTTTCAGAATTTTCATTATAAATCGTACATACTCCCGTTTCTTTTAAACGTTTCACACAATACTTCTTTAATTCTTCTTCATGCTTTTCTATATTTTCCATTCCAATGGAATTTAAATAATCAACAGCAGCATGAAGTCCTATAATGCCTTCAAGATTTTGCGTGCCGGCTTCAAAACGTAATGGGGGCTCTAAATAATTGACATCCCCGCACATATCAAATTTAGCATTCATTCCTCCTCCTGTCATAAATGGATCCATTTTTAAAAGGAGAGAATACTTTCCATATAAAACGCCAATTCCAGTAGGCCCGCACATCTTATGTCCAGAAAAAGAAAGAAAATCTATATCGCTATCTTTTACATCTATTTTAATATGAGGAACGGATTGAGCCCCATCGACTACAAGCAATGAATTATTAGCATGTACAATTGAAGCCATTTCTTTAATTGGTGCTATATAGCCAAGAACATTTGTAACATGAGCAATGCAGACTAATTTAACATCAGGGGTCAAAGATTTTTTTAAATTCTCTAGAGTAAGCCTTCCTTCTTTATCAAGAGGAATGAAGTCAACTCCGCATCCTGTCATTTCAGCTACTTTATACCAAGGCAAAACATTGGAGGCGTGCTCAGCTTGCGTAATTAAAATCTTGTCTCCTTTTTTTAAATACTTAACCCCATATCCAAAAGCTACAAGGTTAATTGAAGAAGTCGTTCCGGAAGTAAAAACTATTTCAGTTTCTTTTGCAGATAAAAAGTTTGCTATGGCTTTCCTAGAATTTAAAACTTCCATATCCATGTTGTAACATAGATCGTAATCCCCTCGATGGGAATTGCTTGTTTCTTTCGTGTAGTATCTAGAAACGGCATCTAAAACACAATCCGGCTTAAAAGTAGTCGATGCATTATCTAACCATATCAAATCATGATTTTGCATTTGGATATGGTTTCTAAACATTGGGAAATCATTTCTTATTTTATAAGGGTCAAACATTATATCCCCTCCTCAATAAGTTCTATGATTTTAGAAGCAACTTCTTTTGAAGAAAAATACGATACTATAGGTTTTAAATAGCCCAAAGTAATCAAACGTTTCGCTTCTTTTTCACTTAGTCCCCTAGACATTAAGTAAAATAAATGTGAGTCGTTTAACTTCCCTACGATTGCCCCATGAGAAGCGTCAACATCATTTTCATCGATTTTTAAAACAGGGGAACATTTACCGTCTGCTTTTTCATCAAAGACAATTATTTTGGCTTCTTGTCTTGTTTTTGATTTCCTTGAATATTTTTCAATAGAAGAAGTGCCAGTAAAGGTTAAAGAGGATTCATCTTGGCAAATGCCATAATTTGACATTAAGGAAGACGAGGATTTTCCAAGGTGGAAGCAAGAAGTTGAAAATATTTTCCTATACTCTTTTTTATTAAGGGAGGCTAGATGCCAAAAACAATTGGAGCCCTCATTTAAATTGACATTAATTTCGAATCTTCCTGAACCATTTGAAAAGTC
This sequence comes from uncultured Bacilli bacterium, assembly GCA_934725985.1. Lineage (GTDB taxonomy): Bacteria > Bacillota_I > Bacilli_A > RFN20 > CAG-826 > Alloenteromonas. Next base: position 177,497 of record CAKVCX010000001.1, read on the forward strand.
AGCAAACGCCCCTAGAAAAGTGCCACCTTTTTTTACATTTACATTGATTATTGCGGACTTAAAATCCGAAAACATCGCAAAATCAAGTTTTAATGTTTCGTTTTCATCGACTTCAAAATTTAAGTCTTTTATATCGTTATCAACCAACGTTAATTGACGCATATAATCATCCCTTGATTGCCACTTTTGTTGCACAAGCGCCTAGCGAGACTTTATTCATTTCCGTTTCCTCTTTTGCAATAGAAATGCCCAATTCTTTTTGTATCCATTCATAACCTTCTTTATCGATGCGTTCTATAATTTCTGGGCCACCCTTAACGGCAATTTTTCCATTTATCATAACTGCGCAACGGGTAGGCTTGATCATTTGATAAAGACGAGCATAATGACTAATCACCAAAAAGCCCCTACCCTTTTCTTTTTCTTCGCAAATATTCCTAGCCACAACTTGCATGGCGTCTACATCTAAGCCGGAATCAATTTCATCAAGAAGAGCAAACTTTGGTTCAAGCAAGATCATTTGAAGGATCTCGTTTCTTTTTTTCTCACCACCAGAGAAACCTTCGTTAAGATTTCTTGAAGTCATTTCAAAAGGAATTTCCACTCTCTCGTACGCTTTCTTTAGTTTTGAGTAAAATTCAAAAAGGGTAAGTGGTTTTTCTCTTCTAGCATTTAAAGCAGCTTTTAAAAAATCACTAGAATTGACACCTGGGATTTCCGAAGGGTTTTGCAAAGCAAGAAAAAGACCTTTTTTATTACGCATGTCAACGCTCATTGACAACACGTCTTCCCCATCAAGAGTGATACTTCCACTTGTGACTTTATATTCAGGATTTCCCATAATGGCCGCTAGCAAAGTAGATTTGCCGTGTCCATTTGGCCCAAGAAGAGCTAGGGTTTCCCCTTCTTTTACCGTTAGGTTAACTCCCTTTAAAATTTGCTTATCTTTAACTGAAACACATAGATTTTTTATCACTAGCTCACTCATAAAAACACCTCAAGGCGCATATATTTTAGTCATGAAATCATTCTTGAACAACAAAAGTGATAAAAACAATCAAAAAAACAAAGATTAATCTTTGCTCTTTTTCGCTTTAAAAAAGCAGCAATTAAACAAAAAGAAGTTTTAAACACCCTGGGAGGATAAAAAAATCTTGTAAGATTACTTATTAAAGTAATATCATTAACACGTTACGTTCAAGACGAAGGAGGAACGAGTCTACTATGAAGAAAGCCAAACTCACCCTCGGTATCGTTGGTGCGCTTATTACAACAGGAGCTTTAGCCGCCTGTAACGAAGTCACCTATGATGAGGGCGTGGTGCTAACGTATAAAGACGCAGCAGGCAATGTAACGAATTATACTGTCGAAGATTTATTCGGCAGCTACATGAATTCTACAAGCGCTGCCAGCACCGCATTTTCAAAAGTGCAAGAAGTATTAATCAGGAAATACTACGAAGAGCCAGCTCAAGCAGCTACACTAGCTGAATTAAAAGCACAAGCCCAAAAGAAAGTTGCCGGATTAAAAGATCAAGCCAAAACCAATGCAGATAGCAACGGCACAAGCTATCAAGAAGAATTTGAAAAGCTACTTGATGGGGAAGGTGTTGATAATGTTGACGAACTTTTAGACAAAAAGCTTTACGAAGTCGAAAAAGATAAATACGAAACCAACTACTATACCCAACAAAACCTAAACGCCATCCGCGATGGTAAAAAATGGGAAGGTTTACAAGGCGCAGAAGAAACATATGGTCCAGTAACAAAAGGTTACATACAAGAAAAAATGCCATATCACGTTTCTCATATTCTTGTAAAACTTGGAAGTGCTTCAAGCAACGAGCATGCTCAAGCCACTATTTCTTATTCTGAATCGCAAAAGCTTTCGGATGTCATAAAAGAATTAGCCGGAGCCGATAATTCCGATCAAAGTGGAAAGACAAAAGCCACCGATAGACTAACCTTTGGTAACATTGCTTATAACCTTTCCGAAGATGACGGATCGGCTAAGGAATATGGCGATTTGGGTATCATGGACAAAGACACTGAGTTTGTCCAAGAATTCAAATTAGGTCTATATGCTTTTGATGCTCTTTATAACAAAGAAACAAATGACTACGCTACAAGCGAAATCAAAGCAACTTTATTGCCAAGCAGTGATGCAAAAGTAGGGAGTGAAACCGTTGCCGATTTCTTCTCCAACCGTGGCATTGGAACAATTCCTTATGGGGCTGCCGTAGCTTTAGGCGATGATGATGTATCCTGGGCTAAGCATAATAACGGTGAGCCGGACTTAGGCTATGAAGTCAACTCCAATTCATCGACTTATTATCCACGTAATATTTTGTTCAATAAATATTTCAATAATCACCAAATTGCCGTTATTACTCCTAATAAGATAGATTATAACGACTACCTTGATGGCACTTATGGTGGAGAAGAATGGAATACATATAAGACCAAGGAAATGAACGAGAACGGGCAAGCTAACACAACCGGTACACCTTCAGCAGAATACCAAGCTCTTGATGGATTCCAAGTCGATACCAAAGACATAATCCCATTAAGTGAAAACGTTTTAACAAACGAAAAAGGACAAATTGTCTTAGCAGTAAGAGCTGGCACTTCTTCTTATCAAGGCATTCACTTCATTGTCGTTGACCGCTCCGCCCTATCCGAATATGGAGTTGCCAAAGAATCTAACAAATATGTCCAAATAAGTGAAGAAACCTATAATGCCAATAAAGATAAAGACGATATTACGAATTTATCCGAATACTGGACAATGTTAACTCCACAAAAGTTGCCATCTTCTAATGAAAACGTTGGAAATGACTCCTACTTCCCAGCTTATAAACAAGGCGAATCAACTTCTATAAAAGCCAAGACTACCTATGTCAATAAATTTGTCTCCTCCGCCGAATCAAATTACGCGGACAAAGCCAACAAAGTCATAGACAAAGTCAAAGGTTATGATACGAACATGGACACTTATATGTTCCAAGAATTACTAACCAATGCCGATGGAAGCGAAAAAATCACATTTAAGAACGAACAAATCGGCAATTTAGTCAAAAATTACATTAAATCGAAACGGGTCAAAGCCGTTGAAGATAAGCAAGAATCATTTGATGATGCTTGGACAACATATGCTGAGTATTTAATGCAACAAGACGAAGCTAGAAAAATGAATGACAACGGTAGCCAACGTTTAATTTCTGAAACCTGTGCTATTGGATATGGTTCAAATGCAGCCAAAGAAAAAACTGGCGATTGGGCCAAGGGAGGAGCTTGCTACGATGGAAAATAAATTTCTTAAAAAGACTATTCTTACATTACTAGCAGCCACCACAATAGGTTTGTCTGGCTGTTCCGATGTGGAAGCTAAACTTCCGGAAGCTAAGCAAGAGGAGCCAATTCTAAATGTCGAAAACATTACAAACAACAACCTTCAACAAATTTATGAAGCTCTTGTAACTGCCGGAGACACAAATTCAGAAAAGGTTCTTGATAATATCCTATATATATATGCCAAATCTTTGTTTGGTTCGTTATACGATACCTTAAACGAAGATGGAACAGTCAAGGAAGAAGGATTGCTTTCAATCGAATCCGATGATACAAAGATAGCAAATTTCATCAAAACCCATACAATTTATGAAACTGTAGAAAATTGCAAAGTATTCATTGCCCATATAAAAGATTCGATACTTAATTCCTTCTATTCGGTCGTGACCAATTCTTCTTATCAAAAAAGATCTGTTTTTAAAGAAGAAAAATTCTTTGTTGCTCAAACAGCCGAACTATTCAATTTAAATAGGCCTACTTCTTTTGTTGAAAAAGCGCTAGATGGAGAAAAAACATATAAAGACGCGGAAGAATATTTCACAAATTTATATGTAACCTATCAAGACTATATCGAAAGAAGTTTATTGCCAACCGCTTATAGAAAGACGCTAGTTGAACAATACCTATTGGACAATAACTACGGAGCTTTAGGAAGAAGCTATGCTAGAAAAGTCCAATATATTGCTTTGCCGGATATCGAAAACAAAGATGGCGCAGCTTTAAGATTAGTTAGAGCCTATGCCGAAGTTGTCTTATCTAAAACTGATGAAGAATTAAAGGGGAACGGTGCTAGTGAAGGCAAAATTGCCACATATCGCGATTTGCACTTCCTAGACAAACTATACAAAGGCTATTTTGAAGAGGCGGAAGAAAAAACTTTTGCCGATAAAATTTATAAACTAGCAGGATTCAAGGCTTTCGATGCTAAAGCAGATACCATCGCAACCTATGAAGAAACTAGTTATGGTAAAGTTGCCATCGATTATAACAACTTAACTAACGATCGCAACAAAACTGGTTCCACCACCGACTTTACTTCTTCTGGGGCATATACAAAAGAAATTGGCTTAGATATCAAAACAAAAGAAATCAACGCCACTACCAAAGTAACACAAGGTTGGTACACTTCTTCTGGTTTGTCTGATCTAGCCTCTTCCATAAAGACAAGATTATTTAAAATCTCCGTTGCCAACGAAGTTGATGTCCTTGAAACCAATAAACATGGAAACTTCGGTTGGAATGTCAACGGTTCTTATTACATGGTTCCAGAAACATACGAATCCAACGAAAAATATCCTTATTGTATGTATGATAAGGATTCTAAGACTTGGTATATCGTCAAGGTTGAAGAAGCTGTAAAAGCGCCAAAACTATCTATTGATTCCGATCAGAATTATACCGCCATGGGAAAATCAATCCGTGATATTGCCTTAAACGTTGCTTCCTTATTATCCGATACAGATTCATATAAGAAAGCAGCTAGACAATATTATGTAGAGAAGATGGCTTTAAGTTATCACGACCAAGAAGTCTATAACTATTTCAAAACCACGTTCCCAGATCTTTTCGATTAAGTAGGAAAAAGAGATATATAATATAAGGGCAGACATAGTTCTGCCCTATTTTATTAGAAAGGGAAATTATTATGAAAGATGTTTTTTGCAAAATAATAGATGGGGAAATCCCTAGCAGCGTCGTTTATGAAGATGATGATGTCTTGGCAATTCTAGATATCTCTCAAACCACAAGAGGCCATACATTAGTCATGCCAAAAAAGCATTATTCTTCCTTCTTATCTTGTCCGCAAGATGAAATGCATAAAGTATTTGATGTAGCTAGACGAATTGGCCAAGCAGAGATTTCGCTTTTAGGCGCAAAGGGAGTCAATATATTAACTAATGTAGGAGAAGTGGCTGGACAAAGCGTTGAACATTTCCATGTCCATGTCATTCCTAGATACATAGGAGGAGAAGGCGGCTTTCAAATCACGATGAAAGCCCAAGACACATCAAGATTAGATTTGCCTAGATTAGCCCAAGATATATCAAAGGCGATTAAATAAAATATTGGCTTGCCTATATTAACTAGACAAGCCATTTTTATTATTGCTTTAATGTTTCTATTTCTTCTTCTAATGTAAGTCCAGAAACTCCACTTTTAGACGGGATCGAAATAGGGTTATAAAAATATCGATCATCCATATTAAATAATTTAGCAGTAGACTCGCCAGGCAAAGTAGAAGCGTAAGCCTTATCTAAAATCATCATCTTAGCATCAAAATCATCAATAAATGAAACCGCCAAAGCTTCTCTAGTCAAAGGCAAGATAGGGGAACCAAATTCTAGTTTCCCGTGGTGAGATAAAACAATATGTTCAAGCAAAACCGCCACTTCTTTTTTATGATATAAAGGGTGAGAAGTAGTTTTTGCTTCTTCATCTAAAGAATCAAATTCATACATGCCAAGTTCTTTTGCCGTATTTCTTACTTCATAAAAGCCCATCGATATATGTCCTAATAGTTTACCTTCTAAAGTAAAATTTGGATTGCTAATTGAAGACAATTCAAAAAGTTTCCCAAAATCATGGACAATGCAGCCGGCAAGAACAAAATCTCGATTCAATTTAGGATAACAATGGCAAATCTCTAATCCCAAATCCGCCATCGTGACGGAATGATAAATCAAGCCCGAGACAAATTCATGATGGTTTTTAACCGCTGCCGGCCATATTTTAAATTTATCAAGATATTTATTTACTAAAGTGGACACAAGCTTTCTTAAATCCTCATCCTCAATAGAAGAGACATAAGTCAAAAGCTTTCTAGTTAAAACCTCTTCCTTGACTGGAGATGGCAAAACAAAATCTGAAACATTAACCTCACCTTCCTTTAAAGGAGAGGAAGAAGTAATCTTAATTTGTAAACTCTTGTTATAATTAAGTACTTTACCGCTTATTAAAACAAAATTACCTTTAGAAAATATTTTCTCATCATTAAGACCAACTGACCATAATTTGCCATCTATTTGGCCTGAATTATCTTGCAATAGAATATTCAAATAATTATCCCCGTTTGTTTTGACACATTTTTTACAATCCGCTACTAAAACGGGACCAGAAAAAGTATCGCCATCTTTTAATTGATTAATCTTCATCGTTACATCCTCTTACTTTTCCAATTATATCTTCGTAATCGTATCCTTTTCTTAATAGGTAAGAAATAATCATTTGAGATAATTTATAACCTTTATATTTTCTTTCATATTTAGTTTTTGCTTCGTTAAAATCGCTTTCTAAACTTAAAATATTTTCTTGTTCATCAAGGAAACTTAATGTCTTATCTACCGCTTCTTTAGCAACATCCAAATCAAAGCCTCTTTCCCTTAAACAAAGCAACGCCTTGCTTATTTTTTTATTTTTTGGAGTCTTAGCTAAACGTTTATCTAAGACTTTGGCATAGGATATCGCTTTTAAAAGTTCTTTGTCGCGGGGAAAGTTTAAACTATTTATAATCTTATTTGATATACCTTTTGCATGAAGATTAAATAGTATTTTATTCTTGCCATATAAACGGAGCTCGGCAACATCTTTCGCATATGTTTTGGCATATAATTCATCATTAAGCAAGCCATCATCTGTCAATTTATTGATTATTTGGTTTGCAATAAGAGAATCCGCCCCCTTATTTAATAATTTCTCATAAATAACATTGCTTGGATAATTTTCTCTTGAAAGAAGGCTTATGGCATACTCTAAATACTCCTCTTCGTTTATAGAGGATAAGAGTTTTAAAAACTCCTCTTCCGAAAGCATTTTTCCTTCAAAAAGACGAAAATCGGTAAAAGTAGACGGAGATAAGGCTAGTTTTTGTCCAGACTCAAAAATAATTAGAATTTCTTTTTTCTTTTTCTTTATGCTTTTAATTATTTCACCACGATTTTCTTCTAACACGTTCATACACCTCGATTATACTTTTATAAAAATGTTCCATTGAATAAATGTCTATGGCTTTTAAGGAAGATTGGATAACTTTATTTTTGTCCTCCTCCTTTAAACCCATGATTAGTTTCAATTTATTTGGAAAATCCATTTCATCCTTAAAGAAAAAACCAGTCTCCCCATCCTTAATGGTTCCTACTAAATTATCATCATATCTAGCCATCACAATTAAATGGCTGGCCATGGCTTCCATAAAAGTTAAGCCCTGTGTTTCAGTAATAGAGGCTGAAGCAAAGCAATCCCCTAAATGATAATATTTTTGAGTTTGGTCCGGATCGCATTTTCCAGTAAAAACCACATAATCGTTTATACCTAAAGAATAAGACAAATCTTGAAGTTCCTTTTCAGCCGGGCCCCAACCGGTTATTACTAACTTTACTTTTTCAGAAGGATATTGTTTCTTGAAATTAGCAAACCCTTTTATAACAACGTCAATGCTTTTTTCTTTGGCAATCCTACCTAAAGACAATAAAACATATTCGTCTTCTTTTATGCCATATTTATTTTTAAGGGAAAGCGTTTCCTCTTTATTTTCATTAATGGGATCGAATCTAGAGAATTCCACCCCAGTAGGAATAACCGAAACAGTCGTATCAATACCTATTGATCTTAAATAATCTTTAATTTTGTCACTAGGAGCAATAAATTCTGTATAAGAATTGCTTTTGCCTCGAAAATAAAAACGAACCGCGTGTCTAGCAAATCTATCAAAATGTCCTTTAGTAACATAGTAGGTATAATCTTCTATCATAGTATGAAAAGTATAAACCGAGCCAATGTGAAATTTAGAAGCAACCAAACCGCCAAAAATCCCAATGCCTGCATCGGTTTGGCAATGAACAACTTCTGGATGAAAATCTTTTAATATGGACATAGCTTTTTTGTTATAAAACATAGAAGCCATATAGCCATATAAGGCTTTTAATTTAATGCCAGGGATTCTTAAAATACCTTCTTGATAAGTAACATGTTTAGAAAAAGGATTAGTTGTAACTACTATGACATTATGCCCATGGGCCACTAAGGTCTTTCTTAAATTAAAAGTAGAAGTAGCCACCCCATTTATTTCTGGGGGATATGTATCTGAAAATAAAGCAATATTCATAAATCCCACCTTTGCATTTCCTCTTCTACCGATTCTTTTTTCTTTTGCGACTTTCTTACTTTCTCAATTTTTCCTTTTTTTCTTTTTTCTTTTAGTTCTAGATTTGGTTCGATTTTTTCGATTTGCTTAATTACATTCTCATTATCGTCTATGGGCAAATTATTAGTCTTGCCTTTTCTTGCTTTAAAAATAGAATTTTCGGCAATCTTTTCTTGAATGGCCTTTCTAGAAAGTTGACGCGTCTCATATAAAGTATCCGCACTTCTTTTACGTTCAGCAAATGTTTCAAGCTGAATATTAACAAATGTTTGTCTGTTCGCATAATGGATAGGCTCTTTAGGACGACTTCTATATAATGCTGAAACTAGTCCACTAACCAATAAAGGGATATGGAAAGTAGCCGTTCTCCATAAGATGAGAGTAGAACTAATATAGGCCTGGTTGCCATTAAAAAAGTTATAAAAAAGGAACTGATAGAATAATTCAGAAACCCCAGCCGAACCAGGAAGAGGAATTAAACCCGTAACCATTTGATGGAAAGAAGATAAAAAGGCCGAATCAAAGAAAAGCTTGATATCAAATGAAGCACCTTCGTCAAAAGAATGCAAAGCCAAACCGGCAATATAAGGAACCGAATTTCTTAAAAAGATCATTATGGAAAATAAGATTAACTGCAATATAACGATAGGAACATTTGATTGCAACCGTCTTAATTCAATCTTGAAGTTTTCAACATGCACCCTTAAATTTTCCCTTGCCTTATCCGGCTTTTTTATTAGTTTTATCTTGCCTAGAAAACCAATGACGTGATGCAAAATAAAATTATGGAAACGGTGGCTATAACTCATGGCCAGCAAAAGAAATATAACAGATACATTTAAAACAAAACCCACGATAATCAAAGGGAGCATAGGAAAAGAAATTTGACTACCAAAAAGCATCAGATCAATCGATTTGATATTCATTATTTGATTCCATTCAAAACCAATGGAAAGAACATCAAAACCAATTAAAGCAGTTTGATAAAGAATGAACCACATGACCATGATTGAAGCGGCATTGGACACCTGTATGCCTTGAGATTTTAAGGTATAAACTTGCATAACTTGTCCCCCGCTTGCCCCAGGGGTGATGTCACTATAAAACTGGCCAACATAAGAGGCAGCCAATCCTTGGTGAAATTTATAATTCCTAGTATAAAGGCGACAAAAAGCCCAAATAATAACCCCGTCTATGCAATAAGACAAAATAATCATGCCTAAAATAATCATTAGATACGCCCAATCAGCTCCGGCAAAAGAAGAAATGACCGCATCAAATTGTCCCCATAAAGACAAAGTCAAAGAAACGACTGTTGCTATTAAAACAATCAAAATATAAAGAACGTATTTGAATGTTTTTCTATTGTTAGAGGGTATTCCCTTATTATTATCAGATTTAAAAGGCATAACAACAAAACATATTCTACCCTAATTTAATCCTTGTGAGGATATTTTCATTTCTTTGTATTGTAAATAATGTCTCCAAAATTCAAGATAAAGGCATTCATTAACGATTCAACGGAGACATCGCATCCGGAATCGCACCAAGAACGGAACACTCCAATCCCTGCAGACAAAAGGAAGACAGCAACATACTTACGACATTTTTCATCACCTTTTAAACTCGCCCAAGGGGAATTTAAAACCATAGGCTCAAAAGTCTTTTTTAATTTATGCAAGAAGTGGCTTTGAGAAACATCGATAATTGTTTTAATTTTCACCCTGTTATCTTTAATGTAATAGCCTATTTTATAAACGGCATCTAAATAATGTCCTGCCATATTGTCGGAAATAAAGCGTTTCATATCGTCGACAATCATGTTTTCTATATCATCTAAAACGGCAGAAATATTCTCATAATGCAAATAGAAAGTGGAACGAGAAATAGATAAATTAGTAGTAATTTCCTTAACGGTAACGTCTTGCAAAGGCTTCTTTTGCAATAAACGAAGCGTTTCATTTCTAATGGCTTCTTTTGTTTTTTCTACGCGGCAATCTTTCATATTGAGGAAAGATTAACATCGAAATGAACATGTGTCTATATATTTAAAAGCACTTCTTTAAATAAATTAAAAAGGTACGATCCGTTTGCTATTGGGATGACTTAGATTATAAGAATGGACTTTCTTTTTTATTGCTTGAAATACTTCGTTTTGTTTAATGAAAGAATACTTATTGCACGCTAACAAGAAATCGATAATGCCGTTCCCGTATATAGAAAAGCTAAATTGTATATCTTCGTTTGGCTTTTTTTTATAAAAAATTTTTAGGGAATCATTCTCTAAAAGCAAAGAACAATTCGATGGCTTATACTCAACTTTATAAACATCTAAACTAGAAACAAAGACAAATTCAAAAGAAGAGTAGATTTTAACGTAATACTCAGGTAAGGTGTCTTCCTTTAAAGAAGATAGACTCCTTTTTTCATTATATAAAAAACCATCTGAATTACTGAAAATACTCTTCTTCACTTCTTTTTGAGTATTTGTTTTTAAGCCTAAATAATAAACATAATCCAGACTCTCTTTTTTAAACACATCCAACCGTTTAATTCGTTCCGATTTTAAAAAGCTATTGTCTATATAAAAATCAAAAGCAGACTGAGCTTTTTTGCCAATATAAAACAATTTGTCGGCATAAGAAAAATAAACATTGCTTTTTGTTATAAATAAATTGGATGCATTTTCTTTTTCCATTTTTATAGATTCTTCTAAAGAAATTAATTTCTCATTAATTTTTGAAAAGAATACTAAAACTATTTTCCCAAAAAAAGGCAAGGCATGTCCTTGCTTTAAATAATCGAAAGTTGCTTCACCATCTAAAACTATGAGAATATCTTTTTTTGAAGTGAATTCACGATGAAACAAAAGATTAATTTTCTTTAAGCTTTCCCCATTTTCAATTCTTTTTGCAACGTAAATCATAAAGTCTTTCTTTTCTTCACCAAGTTTTTACTACAAGAAAAAGAAGACTACAAACAATAGAAAAAAATTCCTTATTTATTAGTAATTATAAATTTAATATAACTAAACCAAATAAATAAGGAAGAAGAATACCTTAAAATCAAATCGAAGTGATTTAAGCGCCTTTTTTTAATTGCTTGGCCGAAATTTTAGTAACAAATTTCCTAGAGAAAAAGCGCGGGGCAAAACAGCTTAATTTATTTTTAAAGCCCATGATGGCAAATGTTTTGCCTTTAATGGATTTTTTATACCCATAAGTAGCGACATCTAAAGCATCATAAGGCTTAATCTTTGAAAAGGTATAGTCATTATGTGCCTTGGATACAAATTTTGAATTAAAAGGACCGGGGCAAAGAGTCAATACTTTAACATTGGTTTTCCTTAATTCGTATGCAATAGACTCGCCAAGAACCGATACAAAGCTTTTTGTCGCATGATAAGTACACATATAAGGCCCAGGAACCAAACCCGCTATAGAAGATACGTTGATAATATGCCCTTCGTTATTTTTAAGCATGTCATCTAAAAATACACGGGTAAAATATAAAACCGCATTGCAATTTACTTCAGTCATCTTCAATTGTTTGGAGATAACCATATCCTTAAAATCACAGCAATCACCAAATCCAGCGGCATTTACCAAGTTATTGACAAAATACCCTTTATCTTTGCAATGGACATAAACATTTTCTAGTCCCATAGAATTAGACAAATCCGAAACAAATAGATCTATATTTGCGTCAATACAATTTTTCTTTACATACTCATTAGTTTCTTTAAGCCCATTCTCATCAACATCAACTAAAACCAAATCGTTTTTATTTTTGGCATAGATTAAGGCAAATTCTTTTCCTAATCCTCCGCCTGCCCCTGTAATTAAAGTAACCTTTTTCATTCTTTTTACCTTCTTTTAATAGAAAAATCATACATCAAAATAACTAGTCATTAAAAACGTATGTAACGAAAATAACTTGAAAGTAATTATACTTCTTTTGCAACAAAGAAAAAAATGGCATAATAAAGAACGTTGTAAATTTAAAACACTTAAAAAAATTATGTTTCATTGGACCGACGTTGCATTTTGGACTATGACCCTAGGTGGTCTAGGCTTGTTTCTATTTGGCATTTCAAGCATTTCTAATACATTAAAATCGATGACATCAGGAAAACTTAGTAATGTCATCAATAAATTAAGTTCCAAACCTATTATAGGTTTATTAGCAGGAACAGCGTTTACAGCCATTATCCAATCTTCAGGCGGAACCAGCGCTTTAGCCATTGGCTTAGTTAGATCCGGGGTGATGAGTTTTGAACAAGCTGCCGCCATAATAATAGGGGCCAATATAGGGACAACCGTTACGGCGTTTATAGTATCGATTCCTTTTATGGAATATTTCCCGTTGGTATTGTTTTTAGGATCTGTAATACTTTTGTTTGCCACAAAGCAAAAATATAAAAACATAGGTCAACTTTGTTTTTCCTTTGGGGCAATTTTCCTAGGCTTATGGATAGTTGAAATCTATTTGAAAACCATAGCCCAAGAAGAATGGTTCATAGCCCTATTTAAAACATTAGGCGATAACCCATGGTTAGGTTTATTAATCGGGGCAATTGCCACGATGTGTGTGCAATCTTCTAGTGCCGTAATCGGGGTAGTCCAAGGCTTGTATTTAGTCAGTGCCGGAACTTCTATCTCTTTATTTGGGATTTTGCCAATCATATTTGGCGCTAATATAGGGACTACTTCTACTGCAATATTTGCATCCATAGGTGGCAGTAAAGAAAGCAAAAAAGTAGCCTTGTTCCACGTCATATATAACGTAATGGGTTCATTGCTTTTCATGGGTGTTATATATGGATTTAAAGACTTCCTATCCGATAGAAACTATTGGGGGCATCTGCAAGGAGATGAATTTATTTGGAATATTTCTCCAATGATGCAAATAGCCTTGTCTCATTTAGTGTTTAACTTAGTAACGGGGATTTTATTCTTTGCCTTATTAAAACCAGTCACCTATCTTATCAATTTAATAATTCCAATAAAGGAAAACAAAAAAAAGTTGGAGCCAATTGAGCCCTTAGATTATGGCTTAATGAAAACATTCCCTTCTGAAGGCTTGCTATTAGCGAAAAAAAGAACGATAGCGATGTTTGAGTATACAAAGCTAATGTTTGAGACATTGGGAGAATATCTAAATACATTTAAAGACGAAGACGAAGAATTCATAAGAAATATCGAATCAAGTGTAGATTTAATCGATAGGCAGCTTGGAGAATATCTATCAACTTGTAACAAAGCAAACCTTAACGAAAAAGATATATCTTTATTGCTTAGTATCTTAAAAGCTAGCAAAGACATAGAACGTATAGGTGATTACGGGGAAAATCTAATTACTTTCTACTCTAGTATCAAAGAGAAAAAAGAAAAAATGAGCGAAGAAGAAAAATCATTCTTTTTAAACATAAATAGCAAAGCCATTGAATTCATAACTAAAACCATAGAAGTTTATCAAAAAGAAGATAAAAAATTAGGCATTACTATCATTCAAGATAGACGTGACTTGCTTAATCAAATGGATGAAATAGTTAATACTCATTTTGAAAAAGAGACAAACGGAGACATTAATATAGGCACGGGGTATGTAGAACTAGTCTATGTTGATATCGTTAACAGCTATGAAAGAGTCCTTTCCCATTGCTCAAATATTGCCAAAATATTTGGGACGGATAAAACTTATGCCGTTTCAAAAGAAGATGAAATAAGATTTGCTTCCATGGCCGATCGTTATTAAGTTAATTTAATTAACCAATTAGTTATGTATCTATATACATAAAATTTTTTTGTAGTAAAATCAACTAGTTTAAAAAGGAGAGAATTATGAAAAGATATTTAGTGGCATTACCTTTACTAGTTCTAATCGCATCTTGCGGTGGAAACGTCAACTCTAGCAATGAAGAAAGCTCATCTTCATCAGCTGAAGATAGCACGACTAGCTCTACAATCGATTCAAGTAAGACTAGCTCCACTTCATCGACATCAGAAAGTGATACCCCAGCAAAGACAACATATAAATACGGCATTAGCGGAAATGAGGCCGTTTTAAAGAAGGTAACAAGCAATGAGAAAAATATAGTTTTGCCATCTACTTTTGAAGGCAAACCTTTAACACGCATATTAGAAGGCGCTTTAAAAGACCTAACGAAGCTAGAATCAGTAACAATTCCAGAAAATGTAACAGAAATTGGCGCTAACGCATTCCATAGCTGCACGAATTTAATCGATGTCAGCCTTCCTTCAACTCTAAGGAAAATCGGAAATTATGCTTTTACCAATATCCCATATATTGAAAACATAGTCTTACCGGAAGGATTAGAAGAAATAGGCAGCGCAGTATTCTCCCTTTGCGATTCATTAACAAATATTTCCATCCCATCAACTTTAAAGCATATCGGTGGAAATGTCTTTAGTGGAGAAAAAATAAAGTATACAACCTATGAAGGCGTCGACTATTTAGGAAATGAAAACAACCAATATCTTTATGCCGCTAAATTAAGCGAAACCAATATCACCCCTGCTAGTGTCTGCTTCCATAACAATACCAAAATAATTGGTCCTTCTATTTTAGAAGGAGAAAATAGCGTTACTTCGATCTCTTTAAACGAGGGCATCACCTATATTGGAGGAGGTGCATTTAGAAATACCTCAATAACAGAAATATCAATTCCATCAACCGTTAAAGAAATTGACGAATATGCTTTTGAAGGCTGTACCAAATTAGTTACATGCACTATATTAGGCGATTCTCTTGAAACGATTAAAAACGAAGTATTTTCAGGAGCCAGTGCCTTAAAAACAATAAATATCCCAAGCAGCGTTAAAGAAGTTGGTGGCTATGCTTTTACAAAATTTGACGATGCTTCCTCACTAGAATATACAATAAGCGAAAACGGGAAATACTTAGGCAATGAAGAAAACCCCTACCATGTTTTAGTAGGAATTAGTGATACAACAGCTTCAACATTTACAATAAATGCGAACACGGTCGTCATTGCCGGACAAGCCTTAGCCAATTGCAATAGTATTACGACCTTAACAATCCCAAGCAGCGTTAAATACATTTGTGAGAGTGCCTTTTTCCAAATGCAAGGCTTAACTTCCATTACAATCCCAAACACGGTTTTAGAAATTGGAGATAGCATGTTAGGAAGTTGTTATGCCTTAACTAGCGTAACACTAAATAACTCTCCGACTATCATTCCTACAGGATTCTTGTCCAATTGTTCATCTTTAAAATCATTTACAATTCCATCTAGTGTTACAAAAATAGAAACAAGAGCTTTCCAAAGAAACGAAAAATTAGAATATCTAGTTATCCCTTCCACTGTCTTAGAAATTGAAAATGGTGCTATTACAACTGCCAATAACACAATTCTTTATATAGAAGCAAATGAAGACTTATATCTATATGAAAATAATTGGTTCGATAGTTCTAAAGACTATTACTATGGCAAAGAATGGCATTACGAAGGAAATGTTCCGACACCAAATAAATAAAAGCAAAGGCTAAACGAAATGAAAAAAGAATTATTATTTACTCTAGTATCATCCATATTGGCACTTGGCATCACTTCATGTGGAGTTAGCCAAAGCGATGATGCATTAGATAATTCCACTTCCTCTATTTTAGATAGTACCTCTAACCAAGATGACACCTCTTCTTCAATTTCAGAAGATACATCCAGTTCCAAAGCTAGCGAAAATGAAGCAGTTACCACCATGCTTAATTTATTAGAAGCATCGAATAACCTAGATGCTTCTAAAATTAACGGAGCCACTTTAAGCGTTTTTGAAAACGAGTGGCATTCCGTAGAAAAGGATGGAGAAACCACACACAAAATAACTAGATATGAAGGTCAAAGAAACACTCTTTCTTTTTATAAAAACGAAAAAACAGTAGTTGAAACCGAAGATGTTGTTTCTAAAACCGATGGAACCGATGAGATAACAAAATATAAAAACGTTTACGGCAAGGCCAACGGTTTATTCATTGACTTAGTTTACGATTATTCAAACGAGGAATATTCTGCCAATAGCCAAAAGTCAAATAGCAAAGAAATTGTAGAAGCCGATCCTAAAGATGGGCAAATATCAAATGAAGAAGTCAATTCCATTTTCAACAAAGGCTTATTAATCCAAAACAAAGAAAAAGCAAATGGGGTCATTTCATTTTTAATACAAAATTATTTTTCGAACGGAAAATATTTTGCCAGTGAAAAGGCTATAGAAAACGCCTCGTTAACTAGAAACGACAACACGTATACCCTATTCTCTAGTGAAGAGAGTAAAGATGATGTGGAAAACACATTGATTCAAGAATATAACCTCCAATTCAAATTTGATGCAGAGGGGTATTTATTAAACGTTGATGGCTCTTTTGCAACTTTTGCTAAAACGAATAATGAAAAAGGACTAAAGTCTTTTGAATATGTTATTAGCCTTTCTCAAAATAAAGGGGAAAGAGTAGACGAAACCGAATATAACCTCGACTCCTATTTCTTTTCTAAAGCGGCAGATTTAAATATATTTTTCTCGGAAGACTATTTAGGTGGTGCGACCGAAATAACTGCATTGAATAAAAAATACTATATAAATATATCCTCAAAAAAGAGCAGTATCTTCCCTACTATCGATAAAGTCAAATTGACTAAAATCACCAGAAATGGAAGCGATGCTTTACCTTCCGATTATGAATATGAAGATGATGGGACTGTAAAAACTATCACTTTAAAGAAAGGTGGAAACTATTCTTTCTTCTTCAAAACAACAAAAATAGAAGAAATTGAAAAAACGGCAGAAATTATAGTTAACGACTTAACAAAACTAGAATTCGCCCCACTTAATAACGTGTATTCAACATATACTAGAGACAATGCATATTTGCCAGGAAGCATCTTGGCTGGCGAAACTCAATTTAGCTTAGTTGCTGAGCCAACAAACGCCACAGAAGATGTTACTATAGAGATTTTAAATAACACCATCGGTGCAACCATAACAAAAATCGAAGGTAGCCCATTTTCCTATAAACTAACCACCTCTGCACCAGGCAAAATAACAATTAAGGCCACCAGTGCTGCTTTAGGAGAAGAGCAATCAATTAGTAAAGAAGTAAACGTTTATGCCAATACAGATGAAGGCATTGCTTCTTTCCTTTCTGAAACCACGTGGGTTAGACCAAATCCGACTTCTGCCATTACAAGTTTAGATCTAGTTTCAACTGGGGCAACAAGCGGAACTTATACTATGGGAGGAAATATTGGAAGCGAATTCACCGCTTCTGGAACTTATTCAGTATCCAATGGTCAAATAAGCATTGAAACAACTGAGCAATCTAACTCTAAGTACAAGCTAAATGCAATTAAAGTCGAAAAAGGTAGAGGCGACATAATAATTAAGATTATGCGTGAAGAATTAATGCAAAACTAAGGTAAAAACAATGAAAAAAAACATTTTATTATTATCTTTGCCCTTTATCGCAGCCTCTTTATTAGGCTGTGATCAAAAAGACAACAATAGTTCAACAAATATAGACGATGAGGTTTCATCATCAAGTAGCGAAAGCGAACAAGCAGTTGATTTTTCAAAGACTCTATCTTCTTTACAAAGTGGCTATGAACTAGAAGTAGTCTCTACTATCAAATATGTAGTTACCGGTGGTTCTGGTTCAGAAACTACTTATAAAACAATAGAAAACATCAGTAGTAGCAATGGTAGGTATCGCCATATCGGATATTCTTCTACAACTAATGGAGAACCAAATAAAGATATAATTTCCTTTGATGAATATTATACAAACGAAAATGAGAAGCTTGTTAAAAATACTTTAAGCCTAGAAAATAAAATTGAAAGCGAAAAAGTAACTAACAACAACAAAGAAGTCAGTTGGAATTCTTCAAACTTAAATAATTTTTTCACCCTTTTAAATGAAGATGACTTCTCTTTAAATGAAGGGACGTATTCCTTAAATGGAAAACTTAATGCTTTAAAAAGGATGCATTTAATAGCTCAATTAAGAGGATACCCTTATACTGCCGGACTAGTCTTGTCTACTTTTTCCTTATCGCCAAAAAAGGATGGAACAATTGATTTTTCGGCTAGCTTTGAACCGTATAAAATCAATTACTTAACAGAAATTGACGTAACCGAATCCTTTGAAGGAAAATTTATATCAACCGGAAAAGAAGTCACTCCGATTTCTCCAATAGAAAAAGAAGAAGATCCTCTATTTAAAACGGGAATAGAAAAGCTTTCTTCCTTAAACTTTAAAACTTCGGTTAAAAATAGTGAAATCCTACATAAAGATGGTAGATATGAAACTGTTGCAACGGCCGAAGGAAAAGCTGCTAGCAATGGTTTTAGCTATACCTTTTATGATAAAAACAACAAAATAAGCGAAGATACTATCTATTACGTAAAAGATAATGGAATGCAAAGAGTAGCTAAATATGGCACTAAGCTATATGCTAGCGGCAAAAAGATAGATTCCACTATGTCTTCCTATTGGCCAAGTTTTAAGATTTCAAACGCCTTTTTTGAAAAAGAAAATAACGTTTATACCTTAAATAAAAAATATTTAGGATATTTTGCTTCAACTAGTTTGTTCACCCCTTTTGTTAAAGACAAAATCAGTGATTTAACCATTACGATTGATACTAATAAAATAACAATAGTCAATGAGAATGAAGGCAACGGAAAAACCATATTCAAAGCCAAAGAAGAAATTGTCTATGAAGGTTTTCTTGCTCAAGAAGATATTGATACAGCCAATGTTTTATTCGATTCTTCTACCTTGACTTGGGCCGAAGCCATTAGAAATAGTAATGATTATAAGGAATTAGCTACCGCCATGGGCGGAGTCAATTACTTAAACTTGATCCCATTTTTTGGAGGAACCTATAGTGAGGCTAATGTCGAATTGGACGCTGAATTTGAATATATTTACACTACAATCGATTCTTTAGAAGAAGGCAATAGCTTAAAAGAAAGATATGCGAGTGAACTTCCAAAGAAGGGATTTGTTGCCGATACAGATGAAAATGGCGAGACTAGCTATATATTAACAATAGATGAAACCAAGAAACTAGAAATCTATCCTGTAGCTTTTGAAAACCAAAATATTTTAACTGGAGAATATACAGGGACTTATTATTTTGCCCTTTCTTTCCTTCTAAGCAACACTAAATAAGCACATAACCATCGTTATGAAAATCTAAATTGATTTTATAACGGTGGTTTTTCTTTGCTTAAAACTAATTTCATTCTTTTTAGTCAAAATAAACTCATTAGAAAAAAATATAGGTATAATTAAGACGTGCTTAATAGATTAATAATTACAAACTTAGCCATCATTGAAAACATAGACGTTACGTTTAAAGATGGATTTACTGTTCTAACTGGAGAAACTGGAGCTGGCAAAAGCTTAGTTATAGATTCATTATCCTTGTTATTAGGAGAAAGAGCATCAGCCGAACTAATTAGGCAAGGCGAAGATAAAGCCTATATAAAAGGTTATTTTTCTATCAACAAACCTCAATTGAATGCTTTATTGACAAAATTAAAGATTCCAAATGATGACACTTTAATAATAGAAAGAACAATAGGTCGCAATAAAAACAATATCAAAGTCAACAACGTATCCATTTCTTTATCAGATCTAAGCAAAATCACTTCCTTCCTTGCGGATATCCATAGTCAATTTGATTATGGGAAAATATTAAATCCAGAAAACTATTTAGGAATAATAGATGGCTTTTCTATTGATTTGATTTCCTCTTATAAAAATGAATACACGTCTTTATTAAATCAATATAAACAAAAGAAAGAAGAGTACTTTTCTTTATTAGAAAGGCAAAATAAAATAAACGAAAGTCGCGACTTCTATCTTTATCAATATAACGAGTTGAAAAACATGGATTTAAAAGAAGGAGAGGAAGAAGAAATTGAATCCGAACTTTCTTTATTAAAAAACTATGACAAAGTGTATTCGCTGCAACAGCAAGCTAGAGAACTAATTAATGGAGATTTTTTAGATAATTTCTATGAACTAAATAAAACATTAGAAAAACTAGCAAGCTACCAAAATCAATATACCCAATCGCAGAAACTATTAGATGATCGTTATTATGAAATTAATGACATTCTTTCTTCTATAAAAAAAGGATTTCAAGATATTGATTACGATCCAGCTAGACTAGATGAGTTAGAACAACGCGATAGCGATCTATCAGAACTTAAAAGAAAATATAAAAAGAATTATAAAGAGCTTATTCAATATAGAGACGAATTATCTGCCTCCTTAGGAGATAACTCTACATTTGAAGAAGAAATAAATATTAAGAAAAAAGAAGTAGAAGAACTATTTAAACTAACTCTAAAAAAAGGCAAGGAATTATCCTTAATTAGGCAAAAAATATCAAAAAAAATCGAAATAGAATTAGAAAATAGCCTTTCTAGTTTATTATTAAAGGCTAAATTCAAGATAATTTTTGCTCCTATCAACGAAAAAGAAGATACGTGTCTATTAGATTCTGGAATCGATAATGTTGATTTTTATATTGAAACTAACGTTGGGGAGGGTTTAAAAAGCTTAAGCAAAGTAATCTCTGGCGGGGAAGCTAGTAGAATTATGCTCTCTTTTAAAGCTTTATTTATTAAAGCCAATAAGATTCCAACAATCATATTCGATGAAATAGACACCGGGATAAGCGGAGAGGCCGCCATAGCCGTGGCTAGAAAGATTCATGAAATATCTTTGTCTAGCCAAGTAATAGCGATCACCCATATGCCTCAAGTAGCTAGTTTAAGCGACCACCACATCCTTATTGAAAAAGGCATTAAAGGCAACAGGACTTTCGTAAAAATAAAAGAGTTATCCTTAGAAGAAAAAATTCGTCAAGTGGCCTATTTAATTTCTGGCGATAAAATAACACCCAAGCAACTAGAATATGCAAAAGAAATGGTCTTATCTAAAAGAGAATAAGGCAATACTTAATAGAACACGAATTAAATCACTTTTTTAAAAAGAACATTTTACCCTTTGTAGCAATACCATTATCTTCAACAATGCCTTTGTTGGACAAATCTTTCAAAGCAGCGCTTACTAATGAATTGCTCACTTTAAGCTCTGAAGCTAAAGAAGTTACATTGCTTGTTCCATTTTCACTTAGCAAAGTAATAATCTTGCTTTGCAAAGCATTAATTTTAAAATCTTCTTTTTTAACAAACAAAAGAGATAACATAGTTTTATTTGGGGTAACATCTTCACTTAATACTGGCATTTGATATCCCATTTTTTTCATTTTAAGAAAAATATTCGGTATGCCTTGCCCAGCCTTATCGCCAATTTTAACTAAATGCAAAAGATTCATGATTCCTTCATTTCTCGGATCGCTTTCTCCACCGATTAACGCTCTTTTAACTGGAGTCCTCATTCTGCCTGCATTTTGAAAAATAACTTTATTGGGTTCATACAAAAACACAACTCCACCAGGTAGCAAATAATCACAATTTACAATGGCGTTAGCCAAACCCTCTCTAACACATTCAAGAATCAATTTTCCGCCATTTTCATATACTCCTTCCAAATTAAATTTATTAGGAAGAAGAGGTTGTATATGCGCTATGCTTTTTCTATAAAAATCAAAAGCATTACCACTCCAAGTAAAACTGCTCGCTTCTAATCTGTAGTCCCATCTAGAACTACCACTTAAATTTTCCCGATAATCCAAATTATATTCAGGGAAAATGTCCTTAATTTGTAAATATGTTCCAAATAGAAAAATAGCAGCATTAGTCGGAATAAATTCGCCATTGCTTTCTTTTAAAGCGCCGATGGTTTTGAAAAATTCTTTATCGCTAAGAGAAAGCAAAAGATTGTCAGGATTCACGTAATTAAAAAGGGAGCGATAATCTTTCAGTGTTTCTTTATTTAATTGAGAGAATTTAATATTTGAAGCGTTTGGCCTCGAATCAAACTTCGATGGAACGGCATCAAGCTCCAAAGCACGCCTTTCAAAATCACTCGCCAAATAATCCCCATCTTCGTGACGAATGTAGCAAAAAGCAGGATTGCCATTTAAAAAAACAGGTTTTAAACAGCGAGGCGCCTCAGGAACTTTAATTGTTACAATTGTCTTTCCTTCAACAACTTCTTCTTCCCACATTTCTTCGCTAGAAAGGCAAGTGGAAACTTTTGTTTTGTTGTGTACAGCATTGAAAAAATCTCTTTTAAGTAACGATGGATTCGCGACTCCAGAAATTATGTTAATAGGCTTTTTTTCTTCAACGCCAACAATTATGAGACCACCTTTTGTGTTCGCGAAGCTACTATAAGTCTCAAATAGAGTAGAAGGCAATTTGTTTTCGCTTTTTTTGAGTTCAATTGTTTGACTCTCTTTTATTGTTTTAAAATCCATTTTGCATTCCTCCATGTGACTCTTCATAATTTTCTAATATTTTTCATCAACATTCAACAAAATATTTAGTTTTTTATCAGTTTTTTATCAGTTTTTTATTATTTTTATTATTTTATTCATCATATTTTTTTATTTTTCATCAATTTTTCTTAAAATAAAGCTTTTTCGAACAATTAATAAATCGTTAAATGATATTAGCAAAACATAGCTAAGCACGACAAACTAATGGTATAAGAAATAACTAAATTGAAGTCTATATCAAAATTGAAGGCATCAAACACCACTCTAGCATTAAGGTCAATGCCCAAATTTAAAATTAATCTAATTTATAACTAAAAAGCTAATTTGCACAAGGTGGGTAAAGCTAACTAAATATGCTATTATTTTCGCCTAACTTTTCCGGCTAAATAGGATTTGTCGATAGGGAAATGAGGCCTATTGACTTGGGGCTTCTATCTTCGCTTCCCTATAGATAAGCAAACCAACATGAAAATAATTTCTTTTTTGTCTAGTTCTTTGCGTGTTTGTTTTTTTAAAATCAAAGGATAATGCACCGCCTGCGAATATGATTCTTGATACCACAGCAAATGAATGAGGTAAAAAAGCATCATTTTTTTGAAGGCTTTCCACTTCCAATTGGAAAAAAATAGAATGTAAACCATCTGTTGCTAAAACAAACACATTCGATCACGAGGCAAATCTTTACAGCCGCCTTTTTTTCGTCTTTATAAGCTTTAATGGCTTCTTCCAAGGAACGTATCATTTATCCATAATTTGTTTTTAGAACAATATCGTTTTGATAATCTTTAGCATGGAAAACATTTTAGCCTTTATTGCCATGTAGTCTCAAAGCTTCGATTATCTAAAGCGGATATAGCTATGCTCTTATATTAAAAAACATGGATAGGAAACCAGATCATCTATGATTGAGGAATGTTTCTTGGATCAAATAACGTGCCTGTTAATTGGCCAAATCTTCTTTTGCAACTATTGTATTTAAAAGTTTGATTCCCATCTTTCTTTCTTGAAAGAATTCAAACCGCAAAAAAATGGCAGGAAGAGATAAAAAGCAAATTGAACAGTCTTACTTCACAAAAGGATCTTGGACATTATGAAAGGCCACATAGTGGAAACCCTACGAGGATTAACGATGAGCATGCCAATTATGCCTTGACAAGGAAATTTAGTTCTGCAAGAGAAAAAAATCTTTTCAAAAGATTCAAAGAAAGCGGCAAATAAAGAAAAGCAATTAATATAGTCAACACATAATCGCTAATTCAAAGGGGTTTATGCATATCGTTGATCATATGAAAGAAATGATGAGCAAGACTAACGCAATCTCTTCAGATTTGTTTATAACATTAAAGGAAAAGCAAAGGAAATGACGAGAAAGTTTTTTATTCTTGCAACAAAGTCAAATGAATCAGTTCCTATAAGGCAACTATGTAAAAATTGGCCCAAAAATTATGGTCTTTAACCCACCTATGCAAATTAGTATCTATTATTAACAAGTACCAAATCATTTTTGCCCCATTAAAGAAAACGATAACACATGCTTATTAGAAGGAGATATTGATAACATAGGCTTTTATGTTGAAACTAACGTTAGAGAAGGCAAAAACTTAGGAAAAGTAATTTCTGGCGATAAAATAACACCCAAGCAAATAGAATATGCAAAAGAAATAGTCTTATCTAAAACAGACTAAACCAATAAAATCTTATTTAAATAAAAGCCTTTTAAATTTAGCGGCAAATTTAGAAATGTGTTGAGAAATTGGTTTTTTATCAAGAAGACAAAAGTCCAAATATTTGATTTTGAAATTGTTTTCCTTTGACAAGAAAAAAACATTTACAAGCAATTCTCCTAAAAACCCATACAACCTAGCTTGGTAAGAATCATATTTGCTTATATCGGTTCTCTTTTCTACTTCATTTAAAACATTAAATAGAAAAGATGAATATTCGTCATATATTTTTTTACTAGTTACAACCATGTTACATAAGCAAAAGGATTTGCTTTTTAATAGTTTGTCAAAGGAAGGCAAATAAGCAGGATATAATTCCTTAACAACTTGATAAGTAATATCTAAATCCTTTTGATAATGGTTATAGCAATAATGCTCATAAACATTATGAATTCTTTTGCTTTTATCAAAACGCCATTCATGAATAACAAATCTATAAGGAAGGATAGCATCATACTTTTCCAAGATTTTTAGCAATTCCTTCCCTTTGTAGAAATGATATTTAAAAATAGATATAAACCTATGGAAAAAATAACGTCGATAATGGACAAGACCAACATAATTACTATCAGAATGCTTACTTATCCAGTATTGTGCTGTAAGCTCACAATAAGAAGGGTTTTTATAAGCGATATTTGGTTCCTTGCAAGCATCGTTGACGTTAGATACCAAAGCACCATTTTTCCCAACTCCCATCAAGCAATAATAAGGATCGTTGAAATAATCGCTTTTTTTATGGGAAATAACATAAATTGTCAATTGTTTCTTTAAATCATCCATCTAAAACCACCCGAACACATCTTTATAAGGCAAAACGCCGTGATACCCTTGCTTAACAATATAATAATAAGTTATGAAGGAAAACAATAATATGGAAAGAATAGCAATTCCACCTTTAACAAACCCTTTTTTGCTTTTATAAATTAAATGAGGTATTAAAAGCATTTGGAAAGTAACAAAAGGCAAATCTAACCTAGTTACAAATTCACTTGAAGGAATAACAAAAGATAAAATAGGAATAACGGTAGAAATAAGTTGAATTAAAAGCAATAAAAACGATACGTTATCTAACTTTATATCTTTTCTTAAAACTAGATAAGAAATAATAAAAATTACCAAATTATATAAAATGTAACCCCATGTAGTTTCTTCATTTGTTAAATATGACATCAAAAAATATCTATAGGAAGTCGAAGATAAAATCAAAACAAATAACCTTCCTAAAAAAGGGATGGAGATAGCAAGGATGAAGGAAAAAAGCAAAAACTGCTTTTTAACGAATTTAATATGATAAATAAAATAAACCAAAATAAATAAGAAACCGCTATTATGGAACAAACCAGAAAGAATGATTAATAAGAAGAACTTAAGATGTTTATTATCTTTTAAAGAAGAAAAAGAATAGAGGATAATCGAGGCAGCAACAGACTGTCTAACATTATTCATCTGGATAAAAAAGACCATCGATAAAAAGAAAATAAGGATAGACATGACGGGATTTTTCGAATATTTGTTTATAGAAAGAAAAACAAAAAGTAGATAAATAAAAGAAGTAAAGAAGAAAAAAGGCAATGGAGAAGAAGTAAACAAACCAAAAAACTTAATCAATAAATTAACAAATGGTTCCTTAAAGCCTTTTCCACCCGAAAGAATTGAATTTATTTCAGGGACATAAGTATAAAAATAGTCTGTCCCTATCCCATATCTAAATCCAGATATTAACAAAAAAGGTAATAAAGGTAAAAGACAAAGGAAATTAAATTTCCTATAAGTATCTCTAATTTCAACCTCACCCCTAGAAATCACTATTCTAGAAGAAGGGGTTTTTCTATAGCAAAACAAAGCCAAGCATAAAGAAGAAAGTAAGCCAATAATATAAACAAGCATAGCAAATCAATCTTCTCTTTCTTAATTTATTTAATTTTCCTATCCCTTTTATAAATCTTATAGAACGGACTTTTCCTAACAGCCCTAAAATGACCGATTTTTGAAATCGTTTTTCTGCCAAAAACCTTAATCAAAAAGGCTTTAAAGGGGTCTGCTTTCCTATCATACCAAGAACCGGCACAATGATGCTCGCAATACCCACCATTTCCATTTTTATCAAAACAATAACGTTCTAAATAATCTTTTGGCAAAACCAAAATGTCTTTTGATTTAACTAATTGATATCGCCCGTTCAATTTAAAATCTTCGAAATTATTTAAAAAGAAAGCGGTAACCCAATTATTTGAGACAGTAAAATCTTTTTTGCTTTCAAAATCAGTAAGAAGGACATCGAGCATTTTTTTAATAATAGGAGAATGTGGTTCCACTCCTATAACAGCCGTTCCAAGAAGAGAATCGAAAATATAACCAATGAACATATGATGATCCAAAAAAGGATAAAGAGGTTTAATCATCTCTACATCCGTATCCATATATATGCCGCCATATTCATATAAAACGGTAAGTCTAAAATAGTCACTTAAAAAACCAGGCTTATTTCTTTCAATACAAGCCTTAACGAAGGAAGAATCACCTAAATAGGGGGCAAACTCTTTATCAGTCCAAAGCCTTATTTCAAAATCCGGCATCAGCTTTTTATAGTTTTTAACATATGTTTCTTGATCTGCTGGCATTTTTTTATTGCCTAACCAGCAACAATGGATAACCTTAGGTATGCTCATAATTCTTCCTTGATATTCTCTTCAATTATAGAAGAAGTCTTGGAGTAATTAAACTTCTTAAATAAAGCCTCGTCGGCATGAAAATCAATTCTTTTTAAATCCTTTATTTGATTAGTTAGAGAAACTGCATCGCCATCTTTAAAGAAATGAACTCCTTTTACCCCGTCATAAAGTTCTTTAAAAACGGGAATATCAGAAATAATTACTTCCGTATTAAAAAACAAGGCTTCTAATGGAGGCATGCCAAAGCCTTCATATCTAGAAGGAAGAATCAAGCAAGCTGAGCTAGATATTTCTTTGGCTACCTCTTCATCTTCTAAGTTTCCTAAAAAGACTACCCTGTCATTAGAAGAAAGAATATCTAAGCTCGATGAGGAAACTCTTAGGCTTGACTTGTCCCCTGCTATATAGAGTTTATAATTGTTGGGCAATTTTAAAAATGCAGAAGCTAAGATATCTAATCCTTTATGGGGCTTTAAATTGCCTACATAAAGCAGTTTATTAAAATCCTTGCTCCCCTTTATCGTTTCTTTTAATTCATAAAATTCCTTTTTTATCCCATTAGGAACAACTACCAATTTGTTTTTATACTTTGGGAAATAAAAGCAAATCCTAGATAAAGAAAAGGAAGAAACGGTAAATACCTTTCTTGATTTTTTTAATGATCTTTTAATTAAAAACTTCTTAATATTCCTATCTAAAAAAGAACTAGAAAGGGATTTTATATCCAATTGGGCAACATCGTGTATGCAAGAAAAAATGGGAACATTAATAAAAAAGGGGACTATATAAAAAGGGGTAAAAAATGCATCCGCGTTTTTATTAACTTCTTTAGCAAAAGAAGGCTTTAATAAGGAATGACTAGAAAAAGGGGAGGATTCATCATAAACAGGATTAAATTTTATATTTAATTTATCCAAGCGTTCCTTCTTGCCTATTAAAAAAAGGTTAAATTTTGTTGTATCTATATTTTCTAAAACCCCTTTTAAAAAAGAACCAATACCCGATAAGCCTAAATATCTAGCATCTACATATAATTTCATATCAATTTAAAAAGGCAAAAGCATCAAGTATTTTTTTCTCAAATGTCTCTTTTTGAAAATAATCCAAAGCGCGTTGCCTAGCTCCTTTGCTTAAACGTTGATATAAATCCATATCATGCATCAATAGATTCAAATTATCCGCGTACTCTTTTGAATCTAAAATCGCACTTTCTAATCCAGATACATTGTTTAATGAGACAAAATTAACACCCGACCCCTTTATTTTAAAAGTAACGGCAGGCTTTCCAAAATATAAGGCTTCGGCTAAAGAAATCCCGAAAGCTTCATTTCTAGAAATGGAAGGGAAAGCAAAAATATCACAAGCATTTAAATATGAATTTATTTGATCATCGCTTAAAACACCTATGAATTTAATATTTTTATAATCCTTAGCTTGCTGCTTTAATTGGTTTGTTAATTTGCCTTTGCCTGCAATTAAAATAACGCATTCTTCTTGGTTTAAATGCTTATCGGCATCAATTAAATAAGTTAAGCCCTTATATTTAACGTGCCTTCCATAAAAGAAAATTATCTTCTTGTTTTCAAATTGCTTTTTTATTTTTTCGCTTTCTTCAATTTGCTTAGGGGTAAGAGTAGTCCTAAAATCACCTACTCTAAGAGGGATAATGTCAATCTTTCCTTTATAATTAGGCAAAAAAGAAGTGTCTTTTAAATAATTTGGAGAAGTGGCAACGACTAAATCGGCTCTCTTTAAAAGTTTTTTGGTTTGGGGCACGAATAAAGATCTTAATATCTTTTGCTTAACTATATCCATATGCCAAAACAAAAGGAATTTGCCTTTGAATTTATACTTTCTCAAACATTTAAGCAAGAAGGCGGCACTATAAGGATTAGGATAATCAAAATGAATGATATCGGGTTTGAAGGTTTTAAAAATATTATCAAGCAATTTGCCGTAATCTTTTGATAATGGCTGACTAGCAACCACTTTAAAAACACTGGCCCTTATAACCTTTATGCCGTCAACTTCTTCCTCAACGGTTTCGTTTTTATCATTAAACGCCAAGACCATTTGTTCATACTTCCCATTAAGGGCTTCGCAAACATCATGGCAAACCGTTTCTATCCCTCCAATATAAGGAGGGTATCTTTTTGTTACATGCAATACTTTAATCATCTTCTTTATCGTGGGTTTTTTCTATTAATGTTTTCAAATCTTGGACTCTATCTTTTTTACAAATCAAAGTCTTGTTTTTAGAAACGACAACGACCATATTATCAACTCCAAGCAAGCAAATTTCATCATGGGGGTCTTCTGAAATCAAAATATTATTATGGGAATCAATTTTGAAAAATTTATTCTTAACACAAATATTGCCATCGCTATCGGAGGGATAAAGCTCATCGAAAGCCGAATAAGAGCCAACATCATTCCAACCAAAAGAAGAAGGTATTACCACTATATTATTTGCTTTTTCCATTATGGCATAGTCAATCGAAATTTTATCAAAAAGATCAAAAAGCTTGGAAACCTTAGAATGAAGCAAAAGCATACCTGGAGTCTTTTTAATTGAAGAAGATATCATTTCCATGACATCGAAATGACTCCTTGAATATTTTTTAAAAGCCTCTAGCAAAACAGAATACTTAAAAACAAGCATGCCAGAATTCCATAGATATTCTTTTGACTCAAAATATTTTTTTGCAGTTTCTAGATCTGGTTTTTCCTTAAAGCCTAGGCTAATTGATGGGATATTTAATTTATAATTTGGACAAAAAATGTAACCATAGGCCGTTTCTATTTTTGTAGGAATTAAACCTATCGTAACTATATTTCCTTTTAAAGCTTCGCTTTCAGCTATTTTTAAAGTAGAAGCAAACGCGTTCTCATCTTTTATGATATGGTCAGAATCAACAACCGCTATGGTAGAATCTTCAAAATATTTATTAATAAGCAAACAACCGTATCCAATCGCGGCTGCCGTATCTTTTCTAGATGGTTCAATAATTATTCTATCAGGTTTTAATTCAGGCATGATATGCCTTAATTCCTTGACTTGTTTTTCATTAACAGAGACAAAAATCCGCTCGGAAGGCATAAGAAGAAGCAAACGTTCATATGCTTTCCTAACAAGTGGCTTATCATCAAATATAGATAGGAATTGTTTTGGGTGTTCCGCAGTTGAGAGTGGCCAGAATCTTTCCCCACTCCCACCTGCCATTATTAGTCCTGTTAGCATGGTTTATATAATACATTTTAAAGCGATAAAGAACAAGAAAAGCGAAGATATATAGCCTTATTATCTAGAAAACTTAGACTAAACTTATCAAAAGAAAACTAGACACTCTTTTAAGCTAAATTTGCAATATAACCATCAAGCAAGGATAATATCAACTAGTTTTAAGTAAAAAGAAAGAGGCTAAATATGAGAAAAAAACTAATTCGCTTATCAATTTTATCTATTGCTTTAACCACTTTATTTAGTTGTTCTAGCAATAATGAAAATATTTCTTTTCTTTCTGGATTAGGAGACCCAAGTTCTTCAATTGGAATCAATGGAGACACTTATTTAGATAAGGAATCTTTTGATTTATACAAGAAGGAAAACGATTCTTGGATAAAAGTTGGAAACATAAAAGGAACGGATCCAAATAAAGTTGAAACTAGCCTCTCCGCCTATGAGTTATATTGCAAATATCACAAAGCTTATAAAGGAAGTGAAGAAGAATGGAAAAGCGCTTTATCTTCTGGAGAATTAGAAGCTTCTTATAATAAAAAATATAATATTATCTTTACCTTGGCCACCATCCCACCAGTTTTAAGCGCCCTCGATTCAATTAGAAATGGCAATGAAACTTATGCCTTTATTGAAAGAGGAAAAACATATAACGGCATTGATCAAATTAATAATTGGCATAACATTGGGTTTAATACCAATAGTAACAATTCCAGCGGTTTTACTGTTGAAAACTACAACTTAGTAAAGTCGACCATTCAAGAATTAAACGTTTATGGCAATGAGCATTTTTCAATTTATGTTCAAGACGGGACGGCTTTATATGGAGCTAGCCTAGCTAGCAATACGCAATTAAATAACAACCAATTCGACATCATCATGGTTGAAGATGGAGTCGGTGCTTATAATTCATTTAAAAATGATGTTATAGGGAAAAGGATTTGCAATGCTTCTAAAGATGAAATTTACCAAAATTATGTAGACCAAGTTAACTCGGTTTCTAAAGAAGTTAAAGCCGTTTTCTCTACTAAGGATAGCGAATTCAATAGCTACTATAATATAGAAAAAGCTTTTTATTTAGCCGCCTTAGATAATTTTACTTATTGGTTCCAAGATAAATCCCAAATAGAAGATATTTTAAATAAAACCGTAATAGATGGATCCCCTACCAAACTATTTGATGTCATGGGCATAGATAAAGGACATCAAGAAGAAGTAAAAAATTATAAAGCCAACCTTAAATTCGAAAGCATATCTAATGGGGTAGCCACATTAGAAGAAAGCAAAAAAGAAAATTATCTGCGTTTAATGTATGGTTCTTATTATGAAGACACCTATAAAGCCTTAACTAGAACTACCTTAATTGACTCCACGCCTGTAGCATCTCACAAATTAGTCTATATAGGCACTAGATTTATGTCTTTCCCAACTTTTGCTAGCGATCCTAATTATGGAATCGGAGGAGTATCTAACGTTTCCGAAATTCCTTCTTCATATTCATCTTTAAATAGCAAATACAAAACTCCTTTATTATTTGAAAGCGAAAACGATTATAGTCTTTTCATAAATGCAGTCGAAAACGAAAAAAATTATGAAAAAGCCCCATCTAAAGAAGAGAAAGATTTGGTAAAAGTTGCCTCCTTTAATCAATATATTAACTATATGTTTGCCTTAAAATACGCGAAAAAGATGTATGGAGATGATTATGATTTGATAATCAAAGGCCACCCTTCGGAAGTAATGGGTTCACATTCTAACTGGTCTAGGCATTATGAAGTAACTACTTCTAATCAAAATAAATTCAATTACGACAAATTAATCGACCAGTTGATGATTAATTTCCATTCAATTGATTCAAGTGGAAAATTCATTGGAAGTGTTCCTTATGGTACAGCTGCTGAGAATCTAGCCTATTTAGGCGCGGATATATCAATCTGTGGTTTACCTTCTTCTACTTATACTGGTTATGACACCTCCGTCCCCGTTATTTATGTTATGAGTCAGACAAACGGAAATATTTCTAGCGATGGAAATCTAGCCACTAGATATGAAAATGGTTCCTTAGACTATGATTCTATTAAAGGAGAAAAAACATTAACCTCTTTTATAAATATAGGTAACTTATATAAAAACTTATCCTCTTATTATGAAAAGATGAAAGAAGCAAGTTTAGCAATTGAATATAAGAATCTATTCTCAAATTGGCTAATAGAAACATTTAATGAAGTTAATGCAAGCAACGTTTCCTCTTACACAATAGACGAACAAGGATTCCTTATCGCCAAATAGAGTCACCCTTATCCTTGTTTTTGCAAAAGGGGCATTAAGGTAGTATAGTTTCATCTATTTATGGGAAAAGTTTTGAAAGGTAAAAGCGCGAAAAAAAATTATATCTATAACTTGCTTTACCAAGTTTTCCTATTTATTGTCCCTTTAGCTACTACCCCATATATATCAAGGGTTATTGGGCCAAGTGGAATTGGACAATATTCGTTTTCCTATTCCATAACTTCTTACTTTGTCCTTTTTGCCTCTTTAGGATTTGGCTATTATGCCCAAAGAGAAATTGCAAGGCATAGCCAAGATAGACACGCACAAAGCGTTATCTTCTTTGAAATAATGATTTGCAAACTCATTTCAACCCTTTTGTCAATGGGAATAAATCTTATATTGATATATACAAACGTCTATAACGAATACACGTTATTGATGAAATTGCTATTGATTAATATTGCCTCTACTTTCTTTGACATTACTTTCTTTTTTCAAGGAAGGGAGGAATTTGGCCTAATCGCCATAATAAACGTTCTATCAAAGACTATAGGAATTGCCTGTATATTCATATTCGTAAAAAACGAAGATGATTTATGGCTATACACATTTTTCCAATCCTTTGTCTTAATATTTTCTAGTTTATTATTATGGGCTTTCCTAATAAAAAGAATAGAACGCGTCAAATTAAGCGAATTGCATTTCACTCGCCATATAGTTCCTACTTTATGTTTATTTATTCCTACAATAGCCACTTCAGTCTATACGATGTTAGATAAAACGTTAATCGGATTAATGATCGAAGGAAATACTACTATTGCTGAAACCGCGCCAGATGGAACAATAACAACAATAATAAAAAAGACTTCCGATATAGAAAATGGATATTATGAGCAATCAGAAAAAGTAGTAAAGATGGCCATGGCAATTATTACTTCATTAGGAACGGTTATGATTCCTAGAAATTCTAAAGAAGTCGCACAAGGCCATGAAGAAAAACTGATTGAGAACATATATAAGGCCTTACGTTTCACCTTTTTGCTAGGCATGCCTTTAACATTGGGCTTAATTGCAACCGCGAATAGTTTCAGTCCTTGGTTTTTTGGAACTGGATTTGAAAAAGTCCCATACTTAATCATGATTTTTAGCCCCATCGTTTTAATAATAGGCTTGAGCAATGTTTTAGGGTTGCAATATTTAATCCCAAAGAAAAACGATGGCAAATTTACCATAGCCATTACCTCAGGGGCCATTATTAACCTGTGCCTAAACTTAATCTTAATAAGATTTTATAAATCCTATGGGGCCGCTATAGCATCAGTAATCGCTGAAGCTTCCGTCACGGCTATCATGTTTATTTTTGTAAGAAAAGAAATATCGTTTCTAAAAATGCTTAAGCAATGCTACAAATATATCATTTCAGGGTTAATAATGTTTGGAGTTGTTTTTCTTACTCAATATTTCTTAAAGCTAGATGCCAACCCCTTATTTACCATGATCTTGGTTTTAGAAGGGGCGTGTACGTATTTCCTGCTTTTATTTATATTAAGGGATTCTGCTTTTATTGATGGAAGCAAGAAAATAATTGGCAAATTAATTCCACATATAAAGAAAAAAGATAAATAAACAAACACATCCCAAGAAGATAAAAAGGATTTTATTGAAAAAAGATTTTAAAATATGCGATTTACCATTAATTAACTTCTCGATAATTTATCCAGACGTTAATGCGATTGTTTTTCTGATTATAAAATTTACCACAAGATTGATAATCGCTTAAAAGAAGCTTCTCCTTGTTAGGTAAATTCAAAACAATTCTTACCAATTCTCCCTTTTCGGGCTTAACAAATTCATAGTCAAAACTAGAAGGCAAAACAATAGGAGAAGTTAAATCCCTAAGCGATTTATTTTCATCTTCTGCCAAAGTTAAATTCCCGTATGTAAATGCGACTTTGTTATTTAAATAATGCACTTTTAATTGGATAGAGAAAAATATATTAACATCTTCTCCTTGTTTTAATTCAATATAAGCGTATCCATCTTTAAAAGAAACGATTTCATCATTAATTTTTAACAAAGAAGAATTAAATGGTTCTTTAACGTAAATATTAACCTTTGAGCCAACCCTTCCTTCTAAACTAATCTTGCACGAAGAAGAAGGATAATTACTGCTCATCTTAATAAAAGCCGAATCGCCATTTGTATCGATTGTTTTAATGGTTCCGTTAAAGAAAGAAGAAATGATTAGGCCTTCTTTTGAAGAAAGAGCGCTCATCAAAGGCAACAAGGCTACTCCAGCCGCCCCAATGGCAACGCAGCACCCATAGCATCCACCGCTATTAAACTCCAAATAACCCCCAATGCCCTTTCCGCGACATTTATCATATAAAGGACTATAGCTATCAAAAGTCATTCCTTTAACAAATTTTTTTGTAAATAAGTTATATTGGTCTTCATGATTTTCATTAAGGCTACCATAAACATCGTTTAGGCAAGATTGTTCGATTCTATCTAAATATTTTTTATCACCGGTTAGAAAAAACAGTCTGGCTGAGATTCTCATCCAAGTAACGGCAACGCAAGTTTCTTGCATTATTTGTTCTGAATATTCGCTTTGCTTAAGGCTAGAATTATCGAAGAGTTCATGGGTACAGCCTGAGCAACCAATAAGAGTCAAATCGGTAGAAGCAACATTTTCCACGAAATTAGAAACAGCTTTAAAATACTTTTCTTCCCTACTTATTTCATAAAAAGCCAAGAGTCCTTCAAAAAAGGACATGATTTCATAAGCTTTGGTAACAGGATATTCATACGGATACAGTTTGTTATTTAACGCAAGTTCAATTAAGTTGCAATCGGCACAGCCACCGGTAGAAATAATATATTTAGCAAAATCAAAATACCGCGGATTACGAGTTAATTTATATAGAGCTAAAGTCGGTTCTAGAATGGTACAAGAATTGACGCAACCCCACCATGAGGAAGTGGTTGTTATTTCCTTTTTTCCTTCTTTTTTAGGCCCAATATGGGCAATTATGTAATCTAAATGCCTGCTTAAAGAAGATATGATTTCCTTTCTAAAGCCTTCGTCTTTGCAAATATCATAATAATGGAGAAGACCAGTCAAAACGTATTTTCTTCCCCACATATCCCAACCAGTAAATTCCATATCGACAGGATAAGAAGATATCCTTCCGTTTTCTTCTTGAGCAGACAATAAGTCTTTGCAGGCGTCAGTCAAAATATTATAAAGTTCTTCGTCTTGACTATATTTATAGCATAAAGAAGCACCTCTCATCTCTTTACCAAAAAACTCACACCTCCAAAAAGAATCGGAATCTTCTTTCGTTTTAAAAGGTTCAACAAATTTTGCCCACATTTTTATATCTTTGAGTTGGTCATTGATGACAAATCTTAGTTTATCGTCTAATAGACCATTAATTTTTAGACTACCATCTTTTAAAAATTTAATATCGCTAAACATATTGTTTAATTATACCTAAATAGTTTCTTAAAACTAGATTTAACATTTTTATTAATTCATAAATAAAAACGAAGCTAATCATAGCTTTCATAGCCAATAAGCATAAATTAGGAAATCTAAGTTAAATCATGTTTTTATTACTAACGTTAATTCGGTGATGAATAGGCATTTATCCAATAATCGCTTATAAAATTCAATCATTGGCTAATCTAGTTAAACCTACTTATTTTGCTTAGCTAAAATAATTGATTACTCCAAGTCGTCCTGCTCGGAAGCCTTTTAAATGATTTTTTGAAAGTATTAATTAAAAATTCTCTTTCTCACCAAAAAAAGAAGAGAAAAGGTCAAAAATCGCAAGTGTAAGCGTTTACAATGAAAATAACAAAAGCAGTTTTAAACTGCATAAAAAAGTTTGCTCATTCGTAAGAAAGAAGAGCAGGCAAAAAAAGAAAGGAAAAACATGAAGAAAAAAACGAAATTGCTCGTCATTTCATCCCTGTTTGCCGTTACTGGAATTGGAGTTACGGTAGCAGCAGCCGGTGGATTTAATGATGCTTTAGGGGGGGTCTTGCCTGCTAAGGCTGGACAACATGATTCCACCCACACCCTCAAAGAAAAGGCCTATGAAGCCCCAACTTACACCAAAGAAGGTTTTAAACCATATTATCTTTGCGAAGAATGCTGCGAATATGGTCCTGAAGAAGCCAGATATTCTTATGAAGACAAGACAACCCATGCAACCTTATCAGATATAAGAATGGAACCTCTAACTGAAGCAAGCGTCAATGATGTTGCTGAAGGCGACATGATTTCAACAATCAACACACAGAAATTTAAATATGTTGACCAAGGCGCAAATGGGGTTGATGGAAAAGAAGGAGAAAGCACCCCAATGTATGTAAAGGACGGGGATAAAACCGCTTTGTTCTTCTCAAGAAGTGGGAAAACGGGAGAAGGA
The DNA here is from genome assembly GCA_934725985.1 of uncultured Bacilli bacterium. GTDB lineage: Bacteria > Bacillota_I > Bacilli_A > RFN20 > CAG-826 > Alloenteromonas. The sequence goes on from CAKVCX010000001.1 coordinate 214,792, forward strand.
ACTCAAACTGGATCGGAATTTAGATTTTCTCCGACCAGTCTTCCAAATATCACCTCTGTAACTTTTAGTTATCGTTATTTAGATTACGGAACCACCAATTGGGCTGGCGGCGGATCCGATGGATCGTCAGAGCCAGGCGGAACCTGGAGAAATTTAGTTCAATTCTATGATGAAGATGGCGGCGTAAAATACTATGGAAAAGCCGTTACATTCATAAACGATGACCAATGGCACACCATTACAATTAATTATAAAGACATCCTAAATAGACCTGAAATCACTCAAGACTTCAAGCATTTAGTTGTAAAAGTAATCGACTTAAGAGGCCATTTCTATATCAGCAATCTTTCCTTTGCCGAAGCTCCAGTTACAGTTACTTTAAAAAATGCAACTGCAGATGGAACTGACTTAACCGAAAGTGTTGCCAAAGGTTCAATGCCAACCACTATCCCTACAATGGAAGGAAAAACATTTGCCGGATGGTATGACGAAGAAGGCAATAAAGTTGAAGCCATAAGCGGAGCTACCACTTTAATTGCTAGATGGACCGTAAATCATTACAACTCAAGCAATGATAAGTTACTAAAATTTGAAAACGACGCATCAAAATATGGGAAACCAGCAGATTGCGATTTTCAATGGTCTACCCGCGGATCAGATCGGAACGGTGATATAGAAAATGGCTATTATTTAGACGAAGAAGGCTCACAAGGATTCCTTTCTCAAGCCAAAAAAGATGATGATAAAGCCGGAATTATTTTGCCTGCCTATGATTTCTCAAACAGCCCTGCCATTAGATTTAATTTCGGTTTTAGCGCCGGATTATGGAATGGCGTTGAAATAAACGGCGTCGAGTGCGGAAGAGATGCGGCTGACCAACCATTTGGAACAAAATGGAAAAACTTTACCGTTATAGTTGATGGCAGAACAATGATTGTCCATAATGCCTTTGAGCGTTCTACACCACATGGATCCCAGGCTTCTGATATATCCATTGAACTAACAGATGATGTATATTACGGCAGAAAAGGCATTGAAATTGCCGCAACAAGAGCGCAAGGCGTCTGGCTCATGCTTTTCCCGTTTGTCACAATGCAATGTGACTATGTTAAAACTTGCCAAACCATAGAAGCAGAATTGCCAGATATCGTTTCAGATGAGTACAAAGAAAAACTGGAAGAATACGAGACTCTTCGCCAAAATTTCTCTAATTTTGAAAATAGCACCTACCCAATTAGTGAAAAAATGCAAAATTGGATTGATGCATTATTACCAAAGACAGTTCTTTCTTTTGAAGACAACGGTCAATCAGTTATTCAAACCGCTATTGGTAACACCGGACAATTAACATGTAATGAGAGTGCAATAAAAGAAATAAAAGAAGGTTCTAGTTTTAATACGACTTTTGATCCATTTGATCTCGACGAAGAATCAATGATTGTTAGAGTAGGAGACTTATTGAAGAGCTATGTGACATTCACTCTGCCTCAAGTTAACTTCTCGACATACAAAGAAGTTACATTCACGTTTGGCTTTGGAGCAAATGTCGGAACAGCTGGAAAAAGCGGATCTTGGGCCTTGGGCACCGTCCCAACCAATACAACTGATTTAACAACAGTAGAAAATTATATTGGAACAAGCATACAAACAAGCAACAAAAAATGGACAAGTGCCACTGATTTCAAAGCCGTCATTTCAGATGGAAAAATTTCCTTTAGCAACTCCGGCGGAACTACCGACAAAACATTTGATTTAGAAAACGATGTTTTTACCGGTGAAAAAGGTTTAACCCTTACTTTCGGAAACGTTAATTGGGAAATAATGGTTCTCTCTCCACTGATGGGTTTCATAAAGTAATTAACATTTGTTTCTTAGGCACGCTTTAGAAGGCGTGCCTTTTTTCTTTAATTTAGGCTAAAAACGCATATTTTTTAAATGAAAAAAACAAAAAAACTCCGATAAATAGCGATTCCATTAAGCGATTCCAAACATTTATATAAAAACCCATGAACAAAAAACGCATTTATATAATTAGTTTTGACATAACGAAAAAAGCACAAAAAAAATAATATTATGGGTGTAGTTTACAAAAGAAATAGGAATACATAAAATATCGAATTGTATCCTGTTAATTTCTTACCAAAGTAAGAAAGCGCTTCCTTCGTAAGCTAAGAAGCAAAAAACTACATATACTACCGTTAATAAAGGAGTTCTTTTATGAACAAAAAAATCTTACTTATAGCAACAGGGGCAATTACACTCACTTTAACAGGGTGTGGCAATGATGTACCGGATGGAGTCGAACAAATTGATCCAACCCGTACCCAAATATATGTCAATAACTATGAAGGTGGATATGGTTCGGAATGGCTAGCAAAAGTCAAAGAACGTTTTGAAGAAGCCCACAAAGAAGACGTTATAGAAGAAGGAAAAAAGGGAATTCAAGTATATATTGATAGCAAAAAAAGCACGGCTGATTCCCAAGCTGCCAATATACTAGATAATCGTGACGATGTTTATTTTACCGAACAGTCTTCCTATTATTCATTAAAAAGCCAAGGCATTTTAGGCGATATAACAGATGTCGTTACCGATACTCTTTCAAATTATGGTGAGACTAGTTCCATCTTAGACAAAATGAGTTCCGAACAAATCTCCTATTATGGAATGAGTGAAAGCGATGGAGAAACCCACTACTACGGTTTACCACATTATTCCGGATTCTTTGGGATCACCTATAACGTCGATTTATTTGATGAAAAGGGATTCTATTTTGCCTCTACCCCAACCGGCAGTCGCTTAGATGACAAATTCGTCACGAAAACAAACATAAAGAAATCCGCCGGACCAGATGGTAAATCCGGAACTTCAGATGATGGGCTTCCAACTACTTATGATGAATTCTTTGAACTTTGTGAATACATTGACAAAAAAGGATGTACTCCATTTTTAAGCAATGGAAAGAACTCCAAAGACTATTTGAATAACTTAGTCAATGCCTTTGCCACAAACTATGAAGGCAAAGAAGAAATGACGAAAGTATTTTCAATGGATGGACAAGTAAATACATTAGCCACCATCGTCAATGGTCAATTGGTCATGGATGAAAACCCAACTACCCTTACAACAGAAAATGGGTATGAAACGTCTCGTATGGCCGGCAAGTATTATGGGATAAAATTCCTTAGTAGAATAATGGAAAATGACTCCTATCATAACGATAAAATTACCAACACCGGTTATTCTCATACAAACGCTCAAACAGACTTCCTTTACGCAGGATATGATGGAACAACCAAGCCAATCGCCATGTTAAGCGATGGTATTTGGTGGGAAAATGAAGCTAAGGAAATTTTCCAAGAAATGGTTGATTCAAAAGGCGATAATTTCTCCCTTATGAAACGTAAATTTGCCTTCATGCCTCTACCTCAACCAACGGAAGAAAAAGCTAAAGCAACCACAAAGACCACTTTATTTGATCACCTCTTCTCACTTTGCTTTATGAAAGCCAATGTTCCAGAATATAAAAAATCCATCGTCAAAGAATTTATTAAATTCTGCAACACCGATGTCTCTTTAGCCGAATACACCATCACGACAAATACGCCCAAAGCCCTTTCTTATTCAATGAGTGAAGAGCAATTGAACCAAATGTCATATTTCGGTCGTTCCTTATATGAAATCAAAGCCGCTAGCGATATCGTCTATCCTTATGGAAGTAGTTCATTCTTTGCAAATAACCAAAGTCGTTTCCACACAACGGACCAATACTATACAAAAGTAAATGGCGCAACAAACCAATATGTCATTAAAGGGATTACCGACTTAGGATACTCTGCCGAAACATACTTCAGTGGAATGTATACCTATTTTAAAGACGAATGGAAGTTATTTACGAAATAAGGCAATAAAGCAATGACGAAACAGAGAAAGCTAAATAAAGATCTCATCTTTTATATCTTGATGATGATCATTCCAATAACTCAATTCGCTATCTTCTATATAGGGGTTAACGGAAGAAGCTTTCTTTATGCTTTCCAAAAAATAGACATAAAAACAATGTCGATTTCTTGGACATGGGATTCAATGTCTAATGCTTTTGAGAAGATGACCGATGCCAGCCTTCTTAGAACATTAGGCGTATCGTTTGGATCTTATGCCTTAACTTATGTAATAGGAACTTTATTCGCACTACTGTTCTCCTATTTCATTTACAAAAAGTTGCCGATGGGATCGTTTTTTAAGGTCATGTTATTCTTGCCATCCATCCTATCGGCAATCGTCATGGTAACCATTTACCAATATTTTGTTGAAATTGCTATTCCTTCCATTCATTCCTCCATATTCCATTCAACGATAAAAGGCTTATTGGAGAACCCAAATTCTAGATTCGCTACTATTATTTTCTATAACATACTAGTTAGCTTTGGTACGAATGTTTTGATGTATAGCAATGCCATGAGCGGATTATCTAACGATGTAATCGAAGCAGCCAAGATAGATGGATGCAATTCATGGCAAGAATTCTTTCATATAGTTTTGCCAGGCATTTATCCAACCATAACCACATTTGCCGTAACTAGCGTTGCCGCCATATTTGTAAACCAGCTCAATTTGTTTTCCTTCTATGGCACCACCGCACCAGAAGAGGTCCAAACTTATGGTTATTATCTATATAAAATGACAATAAACGCCTCAAATGAAGCCGAATATCCACTCATTTGCGCCATAGGGCTATTGCTTACCTTAATTGCCGTACCCCTTACTTTGCTTGCCAAATACCTTTTGGAAAAATTTGGCCCATCGGAGGATTAAAAAATGAAAGACAATGTCCTATCACGCAAAAAAAGTAGAAAAGAAAAAATAACCCCGCTTTCCATTGTCATTGTAATTTTTCTAATTTTTTATTGTTTGGCAATATTGACGCTTTTAATTTGGGGTTTGATATCTTCTTTTAAAAACCCAAATACCGACTTTAGACTCAATCCCGTTGGCTTGCCAAAACAATGGACAATGAGTAATTTCGAAAATGTCTACAAACTATTTTATGTAGAAGTATTAAGAGACGGTAATACGACATACGTAAAATTACCAATGTTGTTTCTTTATGGCTTCCTTTACGCCATAGGGTGCGCTTTCTTTGCCACCATCGTCCCTTGTATCACAAGTTACCTGTGTGCAAAGTTCAATTTCAAATTCTCTAAACTAGTTTACTTAATAGTCATTATCACGATGATTTTGCCAATCGTTGGTTCATTGCCAGCTGAGATAGCCATGGCCAAGCGTTTCGGCTTGTATGATCATATATGGGGTACATGGTTACTAAAAGCCAATTTCCTAGGCATTTATTTCATTGTTTTTTATAACTATTTCAAGTCATTACCAGATGCCTATATAGAAGCGGCAAAAATAGATGGCGCGGGCAACCTACGTATTTTATTAAGAATAATACTACCGATGGTCCGTCCCTTGTTTTTCACCGTAATGTTAATTACGTTCATTGGCTTTTGGAACGACTATCAGGTTCCGCTTATATATTTAGAGAGTTATCCGACCATTGCCGTTGGCATGTATAGTATGGCCATGACAAACATCAATCAATTAATGAATGTACCGGCAAGAATGGCTGCCGCTTGTTTAATGCTTATTCCGGTATTGATCATCTTCTTAGCATTCCATAAAAAACTATTAGGAAACTTAACCATGGGAGGTATTAAAGGTTAATATGAACAAAACAAAGAATTTGCTTATTTTGCCAGCATTACTAACGTTGTCTTTTGCTAGTGCTTCCATAAGCCAAGCAAACGCAAACGCAGAAACCCAAGCGGAAGTGAATATTGAAAAAGAATATAAAATCAACACTCTTTTTCAATTGCCACAACTTGTAAGGGATGGGGTAAACTATTCCTGCACCATCGAGTTCCCAAATGGGGAAACGTATTACCAAACCGAAGTAGTCTTATCTGAAGTCGGCGTATATAAACTTCATTATTCAGCTGAGAAAGATGGAAACTATTATGCCGAAGAATACTCGTTCTTAGTACGCAACCCATACATTGGATTTTCCGGAACAAAGTCTTTCTCTTCTTTTGAAAGAAGCGCAAGAACCTACGATAAAGAAGGTCTTTACGTCTCCTTAGCCGAGGGAGAAACGTTGACATTTAACGAACCGATTGACTTATCAAGTGACAACCAATTGATTAATTTATTCGTGGCACCTTCGGTAGTTGGAAGCATTGATTTTTCCGAACTCTATGTCACTTTAACCGAAGTTGCAGACCCATCAAATAGTTTAACCGCCAGGGCAAAAGCTTCAATTGAAGGACAAAATGCACCTTGGACATATTGGTCTGCAAAAGGAAAAGACCAAAGGCTAACCGGCTATGAGGCAAGTTTTGACAATATTCACATTGGAAATGATTTCGGCAGCCCCGTAACACATAGCTTCTATGGACAATATTCTAGCTATTTTCCAAATATGAAGGTTGGCGATGCCACGTTAAGTTTAAGGTACAACAAAGACGAAAATGCCATTTACCAAAACAGTTCATTAATCATCGATTTTGACAATCCGAAATTCTTTTCCAATCTTTGGGATGGATTTAAAACCAATTTGGTTACTATGAGCATATATGCCAAAGGCTATTCTTCAAGCAGTGCTAACTTTGTAATTTTAAGTGCAAAAGATAAAGATCTAAAAAAAGAAACAATCATAGATGAAAAAGGACCAGAAATTGAAGTCGATTGCCCATATGAAACCCTTCCAAATGCGAAGGTCGGTTATTCTTATCCTATTTTTAACGCAACCGCTAAAGATGAAAACGATGGGGAATGCAAAGTTTCCACCAAAGTCTATTTCAATTATGGATCTGGAAGGGAATGCATAGTCCCAACCAATAACGATTCATTTGAAGTTAGTAAAGAAGGAATATACGCCATTATTTATGAAGCAAGCGATAAAATGGGAAACGTCTCTAAAAAAGTATTGACAGTTAAAACTAGCGAAGACGTTAACGAAATTAAGATCGATGAATCATTAGATATAGTAAAAGAGGCAAAGCAAGGCGAAAGATATGACTTCCCAAATATAGAAACCACTGGGGGTTCTGGAAAAATTACTAGCCACTTTGAAGTCTATTACAATAATGATAAATATCCTTCCGATCAATCTAGCTTCATCCCAAAGGATAAAGGCACTTATGAGATTAAGTATATTGCTAAGGATATAATCGGGCAAAGTAAGACATATTCTTATGAACTTGAAACAAAGCAGAATTTGACCCCAGTCATCTACGAAGACATAGCCATGCCACGTTATTATATTTCTGAGGCCATCTATACTCTTCCGGAAGCTATTTGTTATGACTATTCAAGCGGAGTCGGAGTTGCCATTACAATGGATGTTACCATCGATAACGGTCTATTCTCTTATGAATGCAAAAGCGGCGATGACTTTGTTCCAAAAATAGAAGGTTCCCAAGAAAAAATGTTTTTCACTTTCCATTACAAAGACTTGGAAATAAGAAAAGAAGTCTTAACAGTCAACCCATACACGATGGTAAATGGTATAAATCGTTTTACAATCGAGAATTTCTTAATAAGCGAAAACCTTTATTTCAATATCGGCGATCGTGATATCGATCTATTTGTAAAACAAAAAGGGGATGCTAAATTAGAATTTGCCAACTCTGTAATTGCACAAAATTCTTCAATCCAATTGATATCCAATCCTGGAAAAGACAACTTCTCCAACGTAAAAGTAACTTTTACCGATAGCTTAAACGAAGAAGAGAAAGTAACCTTAACCTTAAAGAACAATAAAGACGGTTCAATAGCATTCAATATCAACGATAGAAGTTATCTAACAAGCAGCAGTTTCTCTAAAAACAATAATTTAACTATGGGCTATGCAGATAACCGCTTCTATTTGAATACCACCATTGTCGAATGCGAATCCTATGATAATGGCAAGGCGTTTAATGGCTTTAGCTCTGATAGAATCTATTTTAGTGTAAGTATAGAAAACGCCAAAGCCGGAGCGGGACTAAAATTATCCAAAATCGATAATCAAAGCATCTCATATGCTTCTAGCGACTATAGCGAACCTCGAATTATAATCCATGGAGATTACGGCGGTACATATGCCCATAACGAAGTAGCGGTAATTAATAAAGTTGAATCAAGTGACGTATTAGATCCAAACTCCACTTGCTATGTAACCGTAAAAGATCCAAACGGAAAAACGGCAATAGATATAGACGGGGTAATTCTAGACGGAGTAATAGCCAATAAGGAATATAAGCTTAAGCTAAGCGACTATGGGCAATATATAGTTACTTATACCGCCGCCGATTCCTCCGATAACAAAGCCAATTTCATCTATGCCATTACGGTAGAAGACAATACGGCTCCAACAATTAAAATAACGGGAGAAGTCCCTTCTTCAGTAAAGGTTGGAGAAAATGTTCGTATTCCTTCTTTCGAAGTAAGCGATGACCAAGACGAAAACGTTACTACCACAGTCTTTATTGAAACTAGCCATGGCGAAATCATTTATCTAGGCAAACACAACGCCTTTAAGCCAAAGCAAGAAGGAACATATACCATAAAAATACGTGCAATGGATGAAGCAGGCAACATAGCCTATGCCACCGTTACTTTTGCAGTTACAAAATAAGGAGAAAAACATGAAAAATACAATTAAAAAATCATTTATTCTCTGCCTTGCCTCGCTATCTTTATTTGCCTGTGGCGGAAATAGCGAAAATAGCGGAAGCCAAGAAGGACTAAACCCAATAGAAGAAAGGGGAGAACATTTGCAAAAAGGCACATTGCACGATGTAAATGTAACCCCATCTAATCGCGTGTTTGTAGACAACAAGACTTCTAATTACAAAATATATTACGAAGCCAATAATTCATTAGCCCAAAAAGCCGCTGGATTTATGGCAAATCATATTGAAATGGCCACTGGACTATTACTCCCGGTTAGCCCTACCACAACCAATATGGAAATAAAAGAAGACGACCACATTATTCTTCTTGGCGACAACGAGTTGCAACAAGCAAGTAACATAGCGGTCTCTAGCAAAGATATTGGTACAAGCGGATATCAAATTGTCACTAAAAACGACTCTTATTTCATTCGAGTCGGCGGTGATTTAGGATTTCAACAAGCCGCCATTAGCTTCTTAAAACACTCAATTGGATATACCCGCTATAGCAGCAACATCGTTACTTACTCCAAAGATGGCAAAACATTGCCGGACATGGACATTGTCGAGAAGCCAGACTTCTCCTTCCGCACCCAAAGCAATAAAGTCGAAACTTCTACTGCATATGAAATGGGATTTTTGACAACAGGTGAAACATTTTATATGGATAGTGAGACCCAGCCTTTCCATAACTCTTTTGACTACTTGCCTCCTGAAACCTATAAAGAAGAACATAGTCAATGGTATAGCGACAAAGGCAACCAAATTTGCTATACCGCTCATGGCAATGAGGAAGAATTCAAAAAAATGGTAGACGAGGTCTATAAAAAAATGGTGACCCGCCTAGAAAAAGACAAAACGGTTGGAGCCTTTACATTCTCCATTCAAGATAACACCGATTCTTGCACTTGCCAAAGCTGTAAGGAGAACGTTGCTAAATACGGAGCTGAATCTGGATCGGTCATAAAGTTTTGCAACGCCTTAGATGATAAGATCCAAGCCTATTTGCAAGAAGAAGCCGAAAAAAATGGCAAGAAGAAAAGAGAGGTCAACATTATTTTCTTTGCTTATAACAAAACGGAAAAACCATGTGCAAAGAAAAATGAAAACGGAGAATTCGTGCCTACTAGCAATGATGTCATTTGTAACGAACACGTCGGTCCATACATTGCCCCAATTTCTGCTAGTTATACTTCTACTTTCTATGATGATGAAAATGCTGTCTATGCCGATAACATAAAAGGGTGGGGAGCCTTATCAAGCAAATTATACATGTGGTTATATGAGACCAATTTCAACCATTATCTATACCCACTAAATACCTATTCCACAATGATTGAGAACTACCGTTATTGTTATGAAAATAATGGCATGTATATGTATAATGAAGGTCAACATAACCAAGGAGCAACCACTTGCTTCGGGCATTTTAAGGAATACTTTAATTCTGTTGCCCTGTTTGATGTCAATAGTGATTATAACAGCATCGTCGATGATTTCTTTACCGCCTATTTCCGTGAAGCTAGCGTCCCAATGCTTAAATATTTTAAAGAGCTACAAGACCAATGCGCCTACATAGAAGAAACTTATAGCACAGATTTAAACGGAACCATCTATAACAACATAGCCCAAGCCCGTTTTTGGCCAAAAGGTCTATTGGATCGTTGGTCTAATTATATTGACGAAGCCTATGAAGCAATACTCCCATACAAAGACGAAAACAAAATACTTTACGAAGCTCTTTATAGCAATATAACCTTAGAATCAATATTCCCTCAATATGCCTTGTTAAACCATTATAGTGGCAAATACAGTGCCGAAACGTTGCAAGAAAGAAGAGAAAACTTCCGCAACGACTGTTTAAAAGTCAACGTGACTAGATTAAACGAAAATACTTTAATAGATAGCTTATTCTCATCATGGGGTTTATAAAAAAGAAAGGACAAAAATCATGAAAAAAACTGTCTCGACATTACTACTATTACTTAGTTCAACATTCGTTCTTGCCTCTTGTGGCGAGGAAAATCCATCAACAAGCGAAGTTCAACAATCAATTTCCCTAAGCCAAACAAGCTTAACGCTTGAGCAATACCAAAGTGCCACACTTGAATGCAAATTAAACAATATTAGCGGAACCATTACGTGGACTAGTAGCGATTTAGAAATTGCCACAGTAAACAATGGAGTCGTAAATGCCAAAAATAGCGGCAATTGTACCATTACCGCTTCCATTGGGAGTCTTAAGGCAGAATGCGCTATTACAGTAGTAAAGTTAGCCCAGGCACCTCGCCTAGTCATGGCCGATACAACAATAAGTCTAGACAAAGAACAAAGCTATTCTTTCGATGCCTATGTTTTATATAAAAACGAAAAAATAGATTCCTTGCTTGAATTTAGCTTAAAAGAGGGAGAAAAGGATAATATCGTTTCCCTTAATTTTGCAAACGGAAAAATAACTGCCAAAGGATTAGCTTACGGAGAAACTAACTATATAGTCCACACCAAGGCTTTAGGGATTACTTTATCTGCTTCCTTAAACATCAAAGTATCCAACAGTTCATTAAGTTTATCGATTGATAACATCGAAATGAACGAAGAAGGGTATAGACTTAACCTTGCTGCCTATAAAGTTGAAGACGGCTATGATACAGAATTTACTCCAAAAGTACTTTTTAAAGAAAATAATCAAGATGCAACTTATCCATTAACCTATACCTCTAGCGATGAAAATATAGCTACTTGGGAAAACGGCAAAATAATCGCAAAGAAAGATGGCCAAGCCACTTTGAAAATCGAATGCGAAGAATTTGCCGTTAAAGTCGAAATTCATGTCCACGTATATAAAGGAGCTTATAGAGTTACTTTGAAAAATACCAAAACCGATGGAACTGACGATGTTCAAATGCTAGCGCCAGGAAAGATGCCAGCTAATCCGACTATGGAAGGACGTAAATTTGCCGGTTGGTATAGTCTAGATGGAGAAAAAGTCAGCGAAATAATTGACGATATAACTCTTGTTGCTAGATGGAAAACTCAAATTGAAGGCTTTGTAGGAGATACCATATATACATTCGATGTAGACAATAACGAACTATATGGAACCCCGGAAGGCGTCGAAAAGAAATGGAATGCCCGCGGCATGAAGGAAGTAGAAAACGACATAACACAGTCTTGGGGATATGGCGCCATCTACGAGGATGGCTCGTTCGTCGGCTTACCTAACCCAAATACTTTTGAAGGCACCGTCGGGGTCACGTTCCCGGCATATGATTTCTCAAATAGCGAACCGCTAACTTTTAGCTTCGGGCTAAGCACTGGGCACGACGGCGATGAAACCGGAAAGAATTCTCCCTTAATGGTAAACGGAAATAGCGTAGGCACCGACATAAACACCAAGATGGCCTATACAGCAAAAATAGATGGGAATAGTGTTTCCGTATACAACAAAAGCGAGGAAAAGACCTATAGCTTTGCCTTGGAAGACGAAGTATACCACGGCCAGAAGGGATTAAGCTTCACTTGCCAATACACCAAATTCCGTTTCTTCCTTTGCACGCCGTACAAGTCCTTGTTGGTAGATTACATAAGCAAGTCTGAAAGCATCGAAGAAGAGGTACCTGACACCCCAATAAGCGATGCAGATAGCATTGCCTTGGTAAAGAAATACAAGGAACTGCGCGCCCTATATACCGATGCCGAAAACAGTATCTATCCAATGAGTGAGAAGATGAGCAATTGGATTGACGCCTTGCCAAAAACCGTATTAAGGTTCGAAGATAATGGCAGATCGTTAACGACAACGGGCAGCCTTGCTTGCAGCGATTACTGGATCAACAAGGCATACACCCAAAATGGACTTGGCGAAAACGTTCCATTTAGCCTCGGGGACGGCTATTTGATCGCCGGGACAGGCGACCTAACCAAAACATATGGATCCGTTACCCTCCCCGCGTTTGACTTCTCGGCCTACAAAAACGTGACGTTTAGCTTCGGGCAAGGCGGAAACGGGGGCGGAACAAAGACGCGTTACTTCCTTGGCGGCGTCGATAGTGCCACTTCTTACGATGATAGCCTCAGCCTCCCAAATTACCTAGGCGAAGCCACCTCTACAAATACAAAGGGATGGAACCTAGCGGAAGACATAAAGGCAACCATATCGAACGGAAAGATAACCTTCAAGGGGAATGAATCCACGATAAACAAAACGCTAGACCTGGACAATGACATCTATACGGGTCAAAAAGGGCTAACGCTAACCTTATCCAACGTACAATGGGAATTCTTCGTTCTCTCTCCGTTTGTGGCATCCAACATTTAAGCAAGAAAACGTCAATAAGGGCATCCAATCGATGCCCTTTTATTATGACTTTCGATCGTGTTTCAATAAGAAGATCTAACAAAAAACTTCAAATGTAATTCAAACATTGAAAAATGTTAAAAGGATTATTAAAACTAAAAAGTTTTTTTAAAAAAGAGAAAAAACACTTTAATGAATATTTTCAAAAGTGAAGAGATAGCTAAAATATTTTTCCACAAATTTTTTTGGGTCAAATATTTTTCAGTAAAAAAAATAAAAACTTTTCGCACTATAGAAAGGAAAATAAAAAAAGAGAAAAGTAATTTTCTGTTAGTATTTGTTGGTATATTTAAAACTTTTAAAGCAAAGACAATCTCATTACTTAAAAATAACAGTAAACTTGCTTCCTTCTTGAATATGACTTTCTAATTTAATCTTGTAATTATAATTAAGACAGATGTGCTTTACGATAGCTAACCCTAAACCTGTCCCCCCATCTTTCCTGCTTCTACTTTTATCAACACGATAAAAACGTTCAAATATTCTAGTTTGATCTTTTTCGTCAATCCCAATCCCATTATCTAAACAAGAAAAGCAATTATCTTTTAATGTTAAAACTACTTTCCCACCTTCATTATTATAGAAAATGGCATTAGAAACCAGGTTTCTTATCAAATGATCGAAATCCAGAGGATCTATTTTTAATTTACACGGCTCTATGTCTTCTATAATTGTTATTTTCTTTTGTTCTGCGATTATTTTTAAAGAAGAAACAATCTCTTCTATAGATTTCTTTGCATCGATTTCTTTTTTATTGCTTTTATTTATATTTGCTTCTAATGAAGACAATGAAAGCATGTCATCAATAATTGTTCTCATTCTTTTGGCTTCAATGCAAATAAGATTAAGAGCCTTTTCTTTTTCTTGCTTATCATTGATTAAAGAAGATGATAACAATTCAGTATAGCCAACAATGGTAGTCAAAGGGGTTTTAAGCTCATGAGAAGCATTTTGGAAGAATTCACGTTTCAGTTTTTCGTTTCTTCTTTCTTCAGTTACATCAAGAAAAATAATCCCAACCCCTTTCTCTTCTTCATTTTTTGTCCATTTTAAAGGTATACAAGAAAGAAGGGCTGAATAAATTCCTCCTCTTATTTTTAAATCAATAGAAGAATTATCATTCTTTTTTACTTCCTCTACTTTTTCCTTAAATGATTCGCCTAGAAGAAGATAAAAATACTTTTTGTTTAAAATCTTCTCCTTCTCGATAGAAAGTAAATTCAATACATATTTATTGATTAGGATTACTTCGTCGTTTTCATTTAAAACAACTAACCCCTCTTCCATGGAATCTAGAATATAATCGACCTTTAAGCTCTCTTTCCTTAAAGAATCAATTTTTTCAGAAAGAGTAGAAGAAACGTTAGAAATTGTCTCATCCATTATTTCTAAGCTATCTTCTCCTTTTGTTAAGCTATTAGGGGTAGAGGAGAGCTTTTCAAGTTTATTTACTTCTCTTCGTAAAGCCCCCATTGCTTTTTTAAAAACAAAATATTTATAAACAAAATAAATTAAGTCTATTAACACAAGGGCAATAGATCCATAAGCAAAAACTAAGTTAGCCGCTTCTTCAACATTAGATTTAGGCAAGCCTACTCGAACATAATTAGAAGAGGACTTTTTTACAAAATAAAAAACAGGATAACCTAAAGTAATGGAATCTTTGTAATAAAAATTATCTACATTTTTTTCTAATTCGGCTTTTCTATCTTCAAGGGCAGGCTGCTTTTCTAATGGATTTATTTCTAGAATTATATTTCCATCCAAAGAAAAAATAGATACACGTATATCTTTGATTTTAGAATACTGCAAAATCACTTGTTCTTTTTCTAAGGAAGAATAAGTTAAGCTAATTTCCTCAGCATAATAAGACAATTCGTTTTTTGCATTATAAGAAGAAGCAAGTCTCGTCCCAAAAAAAGAAGATAAAAGCAAAAGAAAAGAAACTATAAAGGCAATAAAGCAATCTAGGATTAATGACTTTTTATTCATTTTTTAGCTTATACCCTACTCCATAAATAGTTTCTATCAAATCAGAATCAGGACCTAATTTACGCCTGATTTCCTTTATATGCATATCCAATATTCTAGTCTCAAAAGCCCCTTCCTCTCCCCAAATAGATTTAAATAAAGATTCTCTTGAAACATTATTTCCTACATTCTTGGCCAACTCAAATAAAATAGAGGTTTCTCCGTTAGTAAAATGAATACACGTATCGCCTCTTTTTATGGTTTTATTATCAAAATCAAAAACAAGGGAACGTATTTTTAATGACTTTTTTAGGAAGCGTCTACTTCTGGCGTTGACTCTAGATATTAATTCCATGATATCAAAAGGTTTGCAAATATAATCGTCCGCGCCTAATTCTAGGCCATCTATTTTATTAATTTGTAGATTCTTGGCCGAAATAATGATTATTTGAATATCATCATTAGATGGGTCGCTTCTAATTTCTTTTAATATTTCTTCTCCTGGTTTTATAGGTAACATTAAATCAAGAAGAATCATATTGGGTTTTTCTTTATCAAAAGCAGTTTTAAAACTAGCGTAATCTAAAAAACCTTTAAATTTATATCCTTGACTAGATAAAGCCAAATCTAATAAATGAGAAATATTGCTATCATCTTCTAGCGAATAAATTAAATATTCTTTTGTAACCATATCTTTTATATTATAGCTTTTAAATGATTACTTCATCCTTATAATAACCGGTTTCTATATAATCTACCCATTCAGCTATATTGGAGGCGTGATCCGCTACTCTTTCTAAATATTTGCATAATAAAGTGCAATAAAGAATGAAATCATCGCTTAAATGATACTTATCTTTTGTCAAAGGAATATCTTTAAGGGCTTTTAAATATAAAGCATCCACTACATCATCTCTTGTAATGATTTCCTTAGCAAGTTTGATATCGCCTTTAGCAAAACTAGAATAAGAATCCTTGACCATGGTTAAAGCTACTTTGGCTTCTTTTAATAAAGTGTCAATTCTAATCCCGCCCGAATATTTTAATAAATTCGTGATAGTCCAAAGAAGGTCTTCGGCATGATCGCCAAGTCTTTCAATATCTTCCACCAACTTAAAAATACCAGTAACCTTCCTTAAATCCTTTGAGAAGGGCCTTTCTTTTAAAATAAGCATTAAGCATTCTTCTTCGATTGAACGTTCTAAATGGTCAACCTTGTTATCGTCAATTTTAGGCATGCTGACGATAGACGAATTTAAATACACGTCTATCGCATCTTCTAAAAACTTAATAGTCAAATCAAACATCGACATGGTATTGTTGCTTATAAGTTCCATTCTTTCATCAATTTCCATATTAACCAAACCTCCCGGTTATATAATCGTTGCTACGTTTATCTTTTGGACGAGAAAAGAAATCATCGGTTTTGTTATACTCAACCAATTCCCCAAGCATAAAAAAGGCTGTATAGTCAGAAATTCTAGCCGCCTGTTGCATGTTATGGGTAACAATGATAATCGTATATTTCTTTTTTAATTCCTTAATAAGTTCCTCTATTTTTAAAGTAGCTATGGGGTCTAAAGCACTAGTAGGTTCATCCATTAAAATAACATCTGGTTTCATGGCCAAGGTTCTAGCAATGCAAAGCCTTTGCTGCTGACCTCCTGATAAACTAGAAGCATTCTTATTGAGTTCGTTTTTTACTTCTTCAAATAAGCTTGCCTCGCTTAAGGATTCCTTAACTAAATTATTTAAATAATCCCTTCGCCTTTCCCCCTGGCATTTTGGCCCATATATGACATTGTTTCTAATTGACATTGGAAAAGGGTTAGGCTGCTGAAAAACCATTCCTACTTTTGTCCTTAAATAGATTGTATTGATATCGGCTATATTTTGATTGTCAAATTTGATTTCACCTGTTATCTTGCATCCATCTATTAAGTCATTCATTCTATCAAAACAACGTAATAAAGTTGACTTGCCACAACCAGATGGCCCAATAAAAGCAGTTATCTTATTTTTATAGATATCCATATTTATATTTTTTAGGGCATGCTTTTTGTCATTTTCATAATATAAATTGACATCTTTGCAAGAAAATATAATTTGATTGTCTTTCATATTTAGCTTTTTCCTTTCTGCTTATTTAGATAGTAAGATAACAATTTGATCGATAAAGAAAGAATTAAAACCACGATTAAAATAATTATAGAAATCGCACAGGCGGAACCATATTGAGGGGATTCTCCTTGCAAACAAGTCCATATATGTACAGCTAAGGAGGCCTGCCCCTCAAATAAAGAAGGATTATCTCCGATGACTGCACCCATGGAAAATATTAAAGCGGCCGATTCCCCTATTATTCTTCCAATTGATAAAATGCAAGCACTTAAAATACCAGGCAAGGCATTTGGCAATATAACTTTAAATATCGTTCTCGTCTTGCTTGCCCCTAAAGCTAAAGAAGCCATTGAATAAGAAGAAGGTACGACTTTAATTGATTCTTCTACCGTCTTAACAATGGTAGGCAAAAGCATAATGGCTAGTGTTAACGATCCAGAAAAAATAGAACCCCCATTATGCCCACTTATCCCATTTATAAAAGGAATGAAAATCAAAGCCCCAGCCAAGCCAAATATAATGGAAGGGACTCCGCTAGTAACGTCAATTAAAGTTCTTATAGACCTAGTTAAGAAATTATCCTTTGCATATAAGGATAAATAAATAGCCCCACCAATTCCTAAAGGAAGAGAAAATAGCAACGAAAAACCAATTAAAATAAAAGTAGTTAATAATGATCCCCTAATTCCTTTCCCTTGGCTAGTAAGGGTACCATCGAAAATAGAATAGGCTTTCTCTAAGCCCAAGGCTAATTGCTTTGCCCCTTCTTTCGCCCCGTAAACACTCAGCGAACCATCGTCATTAAAAGTAACTAAAGAAGATAAAAAATAATCGGTATTGATTTTTACTTTAGAATTAGATGAATCAACCAAATCGTTAAAAGGTGAATTTGGATCAATAGAAACTATATAAATAACACTTTCTTCCCCATTTAACCCATCCTTAAATCCAACACCCCATCTAGAGGAAAAGCAATCCACTTCATCCTTATTTTCAAAAATTGATGTCACGGGAACAATATTTTCCTCTTTGCTTTTAATGGTATAAGAATGTTGATTATAATCTCCGCTAATAAAGTCCCAATTTAAATATCTAACTCCATTTTGAAAAACATATACAACCATCCAAATCAAAATGGCAAAAGTAAAGCAAGAAAAAAGGATGGAAGAAAAATAAGAACACCCATCTTTTATATTTCTTTTATAAATGTGTTTTTTTAAAGAAAAGGAAGATTGTTTATCCATTTATTTAGCCTCCTTTTTCTTAAATAAAAATTTAATTTTATAAAGCAAGGAGTCTTCCTTTTTATATTTTGGATTAATTCTTCTTTTTAAGGCGGAAAGTAAAGTCGAAGTCAATAAAATGACAATGATTAAAACTAACCCCAGGGAGAAACGTACATCATAACCAATCCCAGTTGCCTCACCAATCCCAGAAAGCATGGCGCTAGTCAAAGTGTTGCCTGGTTTAAAAACATTATAAAAAGAAGTGCCTAAAGAGTTATTTCCAATAACCATTTGAATGGCAGTGGCTTCTCCTAAGGCTCTACCAATCCCAAGGATTATTCCAGCAAATATCCCAGATGTCGAAGTCCCAATTACTATTTTAAAATCGGTTTGAGCCTTGCTTGCCCCTAAAGCAATGGAAGATTTAATTAATCGATCATCAACTGCTTCCATGGCATTAATTGATAAAGTTGTCATGGTAGGAATTGACATCAAAGCCAAAATTATTATTCCCGATAGAATCGACCTGCCTCCAAAAGTCTCCACTCCTAATGAAGCTATAATAGGACAAATGACCCCTGATCCAAATAAACCATAGACTACAGAAGGAATGGAAGCTAATAAATCTATGGCACTTTGCAAAATTGCCTTAACATGCCTAGGGACAATCCTAACAATTAAAAGGGCAGTAAAAACGGAGGTAGGAATAGAAATAATTAAGCTTAATAAAGTCGTATATAAAGTAGTCAAAAGCAAATAAACCATGCCACCACTGCCATCATAAAGCCATCTTGAATTAGTAAAAAATAAGGAAGCATCTTGGTGGATATAACTACTCTTGTCCAAGGAATAGTTATGAAAAAAAGGATATATGCCCTTATAAGTGATGAATATGGCTATAAAGATAACGAAAGAAGCGCAAAGCAAAGATAAAAAAAGGAAAAAGTACTTTACGATTTTATCGCAAAGCCTTTTCCTTTCGTAATATTTGTTATCTTTCTTAGAAATAGAATCCATTATTTTGCTAATAGAGGATATTTGCTAACTTGAATAGAAGACCAAGTTGGAGCTTTATCTAATCCGGATATAATTCCACCGGCAGTTTGAATAGAGGCAAGCCCTTCTTTTGTGCTCATAAAATCAACAAATGCATTAACGGCCATCTTTCTATTATCATTTTCTTCATAATCGCCACGGATGACGTAATTAAAGTTACGGCTTAAAGTATAAGTCCCATCATTAACGGTATCTATGGAAGCCATAACTCCTTCAAAGGCAAGTCCTTTTATTCCGGAAGCGCTAGATAAAGAATCCAAGGAACAATAACCAATGCCATATTTATCGTCTTTTATGGCTCTCATCATATCCCCATTAGAAGATTGTTTGGAAACTTCAACGACAAATTTGTCTTCTACCTTTACTTCCCCATATCCAATACCTTCAAAGAAGCATTCCCTAGTCCCTGAGCCAGATTCCCTAGAATATAGTTTTATATTGCCGCTTAAATTTGCATCAAGTTGATTCCAAGCAGTCTTTTCGCCTTTATAAATGGCAGTCAAGGTAGCTTTATCGGTTGAAGAATAAGCATTATTAGAATTAACAATCGGTACAACGGCATCCTTGCACATGGTCCCGTTTTTATTTTCTTGTGTTAAACTAGCTTTCTCGTTGTCTTTAATTTCTCTAGAAAGAAAGCCAATGTCATATTTAGTATTGTTTTTACCAGCAGTAACGCCAACTGTAGCATCCCCGCTTCCGGTTTGATTCTTTTTTAAGGTGACTTTATTTCCTGTTAAAGAAGCAAATTTAGAGCCTAAAGCAGTAATGACTTTATCTACAGAAGTAGATCCACACGATTTTAATTCTACTGGAGTGAATGTTTCGCTTTCATTTGGGGAAGAAGTTTCCTCTTTGCTTTCTCCACATGCAACTAAAGCAAGAGTAGGAAGGATTAACGTAAGTGTCTTTAAGATTTTTTTCATTTTTTAGCCTTTCAAACTAACGACAACATTTTGCTAAAAATGAAATGAGGCTTATACCAAGAAGTTGTAAAAAATTGTAAAGAAATTGTAAAGCCTGCTAAAGACCAATTCAAAAAAGAGCAATTTGTAAAAAGTCTATTTATTCTTTAAATTATTTAAGGCAATAGGATTATTACTAGTTATTTTTCCTAATTTCTTGCAGTTTTCCATTTCCCTACAAGAAGCACACGTATCAAGTTTTTTTGTTTTAACGCAGTTCCTTATGGGACATAATTTATCGCAATATGGAGTCTTTGCTCCATCGATTCGACACCCAAGACAATTAATCATTGTAGGAGTAATTTCAACTCCATTAAGCTTGCTCCATAATTTGGCTACTTTGTTTCTTAAATCATCATCATTATTTATTGTAGCAATCCTAGCATCGCAACTAGAGCAATCTAGACCACAACAAGCTATTAATTTATCCATATTTAAATTATAAAAGAATTTATAAGTCTAGTTAAACAGTTGATCAGGAAGAACTAGTTTTTCTTTTTTTGGGAAAGTGGCCTCAAACGTAGAAAAACCTTTTTTATCTATCTCGGCTATAAAATAACCATCCAAATCTTTATAAGTACCCTTGACCCCATTTAAGAAATCAGGAATCAATTCCTTAATTAAAAAATAATCGGCACTAGGATCATCTTGATAAATAATTCCTTTTTCTTTTCCAACCATAAAATCAGATTTCCCATAAAATAAAATGTTGCCTGTAATGGCTAAAGCACCTACGCCCATCCTTTTAGCCTTATCCATAGAATAATCTAGCAAATACTTACCATAGCCTTGACGTTTATATTTAGGAGAAATGCTAAGCGGACCAAACGTCATAATTGGTATTTCTTTATTATTAGAAATTATTTTTGCCCTTAAATAAATGATTTGACCAATTAACTCGCCATTCAGTTCTAAAACAAAATCTAGTTCCTTAACAAAAGCGGGGTCATTTCTAAAACAATGTAATACATAATGTTCAAAGCAGCCTGGGCGATATACATTCCAAAATGATTCACGAGTTAAGTTTTCTACATTTCTATAATCCGCATCAGTCTCAAGCCTAATGGTTAAATTCTTTCTTTCCATACTCATTCCAAAGCTAAAACATCCTCATTCTTTTTAAAAAACAAACCTATGCCTAAAGAAGCATTAAATAACGTAACGGCAAAAACACTAAAACGCTCGACAACCCCAAAATAGGAAGATGGTACAACCTTTGTCCCTATGGCCCCTATTAACATTAAGGAAAGGGCAATCAAAGCACAGATGCCATTGTAACGACATTCCTTATTTTTAAATCCAGCAATAATAATCAAAACCAAAGAAATAATTGATAAACCTACAACAATGCCGGTTATAACCATATGCATGACATCTTGAAAGTTCCCGTTATATCCACTGCTAGAAAGAGGGAAAGCCCTATACCCAATTGCAGATACCCATTCCATTATGGCAAATAAATAAACTCCAATTCTTAACGTTTTGCTTTTATATTCTTTAATTCCAATGCAAACAATTGTAATGGAAACTACCTCGCAAACGTTATAAAAAGAGGTAAGTTGATTCCAAAGCATCAAAGAAGGGGCATCTGATGCGCTTAAATCACTTACGGCTTGACTTAAGGAATCATAGCCAGGATAAGCTAAAGGGGCAAATATAACTGCGGCTAGATAAGAAAGAAAACTTACTATTCCTAATAAGCCCAATTTTTGTACAAAACTCTTTTTCATTATTTTTCCTCATTTCATTTTTTATGGACCATCTTAAAAAAGAGACTGACGTGCTTTTTTAATTTCTCTATGCATTCTTTTTCTTTTTCTTTTTCCCTATCGCAAACACCAATTAAGGTTAAAATAGGAGACACGTACATCAAAGATAAAGCATAAGGGTCTTCATTTATTATCTCTTTATTGGCTATAAGATATTTAAAAATATTTGCATGATATTCTACTAACCTATCCACATATCTTTTTGAATATAAAGCAGACAAAGAAGGGGAACGAAATTGTTCTATGCTCATCATGTGGCGAAACCTAGCTATAGTTTCATTATGAAGCGAATATTCAAATATTTGATATACTTTCTTAAATAATTCTTCCTCACTTATTTTATTAAATATAGCAACATCTTTATTAACATTCCCCACATGGATATCTATTTTTCCTGTATCTTCATCATATTGTTTGGCAATAGATTCAACAATGGCATCAAAAATTGCTTGCTTACTAGGATAATGGTTATATAAAGAAGAAGCTCTGATACCTACTGCTTTTGCAATCTCGTTAACACTTACTGCTTCATACCCCTTAATAGAGAACAATTCTAATGCCTTATCGACGATTTTTTCTTTTGTGTCTTCTTGTTTCATAAAATTCCCTAACTAACGTTCGTTAGTATAATTATTTCAAAATAGAAATCAACAAAAATTTTGTTAAATTAACGAATCCATGTCATAACTTTAGATGGGCATGCCTCTAAAATAAGATAAAAAATAATAAAGCAATTTAAATAAAAGAATTCGTAACTCCCTAAATTAGATTTTCGAATTAACCCAGGAAAGAAAACTTTGATAATTTATTTCCCCAGAAGCCAAGGCAAGAAATTCTTCAATCATGTCTTCATTATTTGCTTTAAGCGAAATGCCATTTGCATTAAGGCCAACGTCTAAAATTTAGCGACAATTCTTTTGTTGCCATCTATGAATGGATGATCCATGGCAAGGTTAAAAGATAGCCTTGCTATCTTGCCAACGACATTTGGGTAAAGGTCTAATGAATCAAAGGTTGAAGCGGAGTGTTTATTGCCAAATCAAGCATCCCTTCATCTCTAATTCCGTCGTTTCCCCCATATTTATAAATTATTTCTTTGTGCAAGAAGGTAATGTCATCTTTAGAAAAATAAAACATCACTTGCCTAATTCATCATATGCTTTTTTATATTTTTTATCTGACTGCTTAGAAAGTTCCATAAGACTCTTTCTATCCAAATATTCGATTTCGGGCTTCTTTGCGATTTTAAAAGGGATTGCTTGTTCCATAATAGATTGTTTAGCAAACATATTAAAGGCAGCATTCATGGTAAGACCAAATTAAGAGAATAGTTTCTCTGCCTTTATCTTGTCATCTAAATCCATTCTAATCGTAACATTAACACTAGCCATAAAAAGACTCCTTGCTTATATCAGCAACACTATATCTATTTAAATAATAGAATACAGGCAAAATACGTGCTATATATGTGCAAAGATAATATTAAAATATATCATTTTTATGGGTTAAAATGCTTTGAAAGGATTTAATTTTCCTATAAAAGCATAAGGAAATAAAAAAAGAAAAGCGGCAATCTTATTAAAGACTATCTATATTTATAAGCATGGTACGAAATCAAATAGGCAAGAGTCTTACTTTAATTACTTAAATTCAACCCATTTTTCTTTTAAATAAGCGCTTAAGTTCTTATCGCAACAATAAATATAAGTCCCAGCTTTTATAAGCACTAAAAGATAAAATTATTTTGTTATTAACGCTACTTATTAATCTCTTCTGCATCTTTTACGATTTTTATATATTTACGAGGCCTCTAAATACGATATTTACAAATTGTTTAAACATAGCCTTTAAAGAACTACCATCTACATAAGAATAAAAGCTTCTTTGTTGGAGTTTCTATCTGTAAATTTGATATCAATTTACAAGGGCCCAAGTTTCATGAGTTCTAAATTTGTTAAAAGACATCAAGTTCTCGCGCTTCTATAAATGCAGCATGGTGGGTAAGCGGGACTTGAACTTGTACGAGTCTCCTCATTAGATCCTAAGTCCTACATATCCTTTTCCTTAATCCAGAAGAACAAAGAGTACATGATAGGAGCAGGACGGAAAAGAGCGGATTTGTTTCTAGTCAAAAAGTACCAAAAAGAATGCCAACAACTTCCGTATATTGGCTTTTACGGACAAAAGCGGATAATCATGATTGGCCCGCTTTAGAATCTCCCAGTCGATGGTGTTTCACCGGTCGGAACCGCCTTCGTTCCGGGATGAGATGTCTACTTGCCATTCACCTGCAAATTCTAGCGAAATCGCGCTGTGCTGTGGTTATCGGAGAAAAAACTCTCGAAAGGCAAGATATTTACCGGCATTGGCAACATCATTGGGCACGACACTTAGGATTTTTGGACCATCTACCAAAAATATTAAGTTTGAAAACATATTGTCACTTGTTTTTTTGAAAGTGTTATACTATATGGTAATTTAATAAAACTGGTTATCATACCAAATAAATTAAGTTGAGGTTTCTAAAATGGAAATAAAAAGAAACAAATACTTGGAAATGCTGCAAATAAGACGTCATAACGGTTTTGTAAAAGTTATCACCGGCATCAGAAGATGCGGAAAATCTTACCTTATGAATGATATCTTCGGTGAAAAATTGAAAGAAGATGGCGTGAACGAAAATCATATAATCAAATTCGCATTTGATTCGGCGGAAGATTTATTGCTTATCGGAGAAGACTTGCAGGAACTTGTCGCCAATAAAAAGAAAGTAGATCCGAAGAAATTTATAGCATACATTTCGCAAAGAATTACCGACAATGACATGTACTATCTTCTTCTCGATGAGGTGCAAAATCTTGATTGTTTTGAAACTGTTCTAAACGGATATTTGCGCAATAAAAATATGGATGTGTATGTAACTGGCAGTAACTCAAAATTTCTGTCAAGCGATGTATTGACAGAATTTGCCGGCCGAGGTGATGAAATACATGTTTTACCGTTGTCTTTTTCGGAGTTTTATGCAAATTACAAAGGCGGACTCGACTATGCCTTTGACGATTATATGGTTTACGGTGGCCTGCCAGCTGTTACTTTAATGAAAACCCCCGAGCAGAAATCAAGTTATCTAAAAACTCAATTGCAAAACGTTTATCTTAAAGATATAGTGGAACGACATAATTTAAACTCTGATGAAAGCATCGGCGAATTGCTTGATATCATTGCATCGGGAATTTCTTCTTTGACTAATCCGGCAAAACTTGCAAGTACTTTCAAAAGTGTTAAACATGCATCGCTAAGTGCGTTTACTATCGATCACTATATTACCTATATGCAACAGGCTTTTATGATTTCCAAAGCAAACAGATACGATGTAAAGGGTAAAAAATATATTAGCACGCCATATAAAATATATTTCGAGGATGTTGGCTTGCGCAATGCGAGACTTGATTTCCAACAGATAGAAGAGACGCACCTGATGGAAAACATAATTTACAACGAGTTACGTTATCGCGGATATAACGTTGACGTCGGCGTTGTAGATAGCCGAGAAAACATTAACGGTTCTTCGGAAAGACGACAACTTGAAATCGATTTTGTTGCAAATCAAGGCAATAAACGTTACTACATTCAATCGGCTTACGACATCCCGAACGAAGAAAAAATGAAACAGGAAACCAAATCATTTGATAAAGTCAACGACTCCTTCAAAAAAATAATCGTTGTGGGCAAAAGCATGAAACCGCGCCGCAATGAAAAAGGCTATTTGATTATCGGGGTGAAAGAGTTTTTGCTAGACCCTAATAGTCTGGAGCTATAATTTTCGGCTTTGTTTTTCAGCTTATGACAAAGGGAAAACCGGTTATGTCAAGGAGTATGAAACATTGCCAAAAGCTATCAGCTAATCGACTTATACGGCAATATTTCCTTCTCATTCCTTGAAAGAACTGACTTTTCTCGGTAGTTCGTTTGCCAAAAAAATAAATTCAAAGGGCAAATATAGTATTTACTATCATTAAACAAAAAAACTCTAGTTTCCTAGAGGCAATGTTTCTATTTGGTGGGCCTAGCAGGACTTGAACCTGTACGAGTCTCCTCATTAGATCCTAAGTCTAACGCGTCTACCAGTTCCGCCATAGGCCCAGCGGGTAGATTTTATTACAAATACAAACAATTTAAAAGTTATTTCTACCGCCACAATGCCACTAAGAAAGAAGAAACCATAAGAAATTAATTATTTATCTATTTTCCTTTAGCTAAATAGGCAGTATAAAAGGAAATAAACCATTTAGTAAATAATCCCATTAAAGTAGGAACAACCATATTGATTAAGCCCACATAGCTAGAAATAATAGGAACAAATTCCATCAACAAAAAAGTCCAAACGGCAGTCGCTAAATATAAAACACCCCAAAGGATAGACAATATCTTATTCGTCTTCATAAAAAGAGGATTATTAAACGCATCTTCTCCACCATAAGTATTGCAAGAATAGTAAGAAGATAAAGGTTTGCTAATAAAAGAAGAGACTAACCAATAAATACCAAATAACAAATATGAAGAAGAGACGAGATAATTAACATAACCACCCTCTAATATTAAAGCAAGGATAGATAAAGCAATTATAGAAAAAGAAGATAAAATATCGTAAACGGTCTTCTTTGTTTTCATAAATATCAATGAAGTTAAAGCAATTACCCCTAGGCAAGCTAAAGTCCCATAAAAATAATTAATAGGAATCAAAGAAAAGAAAGCGATAAAAGGGAGAAGGAAGTTCAACATATTTGTCTTTTCTTCCTTTTCTTTCTTTCCTTTTACTTCGTTATTAGAAGAGATAGAAGGAAAATATTTATCCCAATTCATCATTAAGGAAAAATCTCCTTCTACTTTATATTTGCCTTCAAATAAGGCTTGATCACCTCTAATTTTTTCTTCTCCTATTTCTTTCCAAACCCTTAATGGGGTCGTTATTTTAGTCGTATAAGGCAAAAAATCTTTATCTATGACACTAGCCTTATCTTTAGAAAGAATGACTTCATATTCCTTGTTGATATCAGCTAATTCAAAATAGATGACTAAATCCTTTCCAGAATAAGAAGATTTATCATATAAAGCAGACATTTGTTTTAAAAATACATACCCCTCGTCTACTTTTTCCCCTTCTTTAGAAACACCCCAAGAAGCATCTGCCATAGCCGTAAATACTTCCTTGGGATATAAACAAACATCTAATTCTTTTCTAGTTTCTTCTCCTATTTTCCCGTTTATAAATTCTCTTCCTGCTTTTTTTACTATTTCTAAATATTGGTCAGTTCTATTTTTTAAGGCAGGAACACTAAATAGCTCCCCCTGCCCAACAAAAATAGAAGTATAGCCATTCTTTCCCTTTAGTAAATTAAACATGTCTATAACGGCATCATAATTGCCTTTAGAAGTATAAAAGCCGCATGTTGAGATAAGGATAGTTTTTTGCTTGCTTAAATCATAACAGCATTTATGTCCCCCATTGCCCAATCCATCATTTCTATCCACCATAAACGGTTCATATAAAGGCAATAATCTATCAATTAGGTTTTTTATTAAGCCAGGAAGAGAAAAAGAATATAAAGGAAAAGAATAAATGACTATATCGGCTTTAATAAATAAAGGAAGCAAGGCAACCATATCATCTTTTAATACACATTGATGATCCTTGTTTTTCCAGCAAGAAAAACAGCCCAGGCATTGCTTAATATTCTTTTCAATTAAATTTATTTTTGTTAATTCGATATTCTCTTTTTCTTTTAAACCCTCAATAAAAGAAGACGATAACTTTAACGAATTCGATTTATCTCCTTTAGGAGATCCATTAATCAAGAGGACTTTCATTTTTAATCCTTTCTAGGCAAGAAGAAGCCCAAGATAAAATTGCTTTTTCCATCATAATTCCATATTCAAGAGTAAACCCCCAATACATGGGGTCGTTATTTTTTAAATCTATATAAGAAGAATACTCTTTTATTAAAGAAGAGACATTAGATAAGGAAGATAAGGATTTCTTGCTTTCTTCTATTAAGCAAGAGAAATAATTAATCCTTTCTTCTTTATTTAAGTTAGCCATAAAAAATACTTGAAGAAGCAAAGGACTCCTAGAAAACAACGGGGTTTTTGTTTTTAAAAAATTAGATAATTCCTCTTTTCCTTTAAAAGTAATGGACATAACTTTTTTATCAGGCTTCCCATTCCCTTTTATTAAAGAAGAAGAAACCAAGCCTTCTTTCTCCATTTTATTTAATTCCCTATATATCTGGCTTTTGCTAGCATTCCAAAAGAAAGAAAGAGAATCATGAAAAGAAGCGTTTATCTCATAACCGGTCAAATCTTTGTAATTCAATAAACCTAGAATTCCATATTTAAGCATATTTATAGTCCACTTGTAGACTATACATTGAATCAAGAAAAAAGAAAAGGGTTTGTACTAACCAAACCCTTTTTTAGTAACTAGCGATATTATCGAAGGCAATATCGTAATAGCATTGTGCTAGATTTCTCGTAAACATCTTGAATGTCGACTTGTGCGATTTCTTTTTCGCGAGGTTTTCTAGCTTTTTCTTTTGAATTATATCATTCATATTATCCTAACTCCTTTCGCACATCCCTTTTTTAAGGGGTTAGTTAATATAAATAAAATTTTTATTAAAGCAAGGGAAAAATATTATGAAAGCGTTTCCATTTTCCTTATTTCTTCTTCAATTTGGCTAAATCCGCACTTCTACCTTGCTTTAATAGCCTTTCATAATTGGCATTTAAAGCCTTTTCATAGGCCGAATTAAAGGAAGGTTCATAAAATTTCATGTCTTTTATCGAATTAGGCAAGTATTGGATTTTCTCCCAAATATCGGGCCTATCGTATGGATATTTGTCTTCTTCTTTTATATTTATAGGGGTTAGTTTTAAATAGTCTTGCACTTCCAAAGGGACTTTGGATGCAAAATCCATGGCTTTTTCTATAGACAGGCAACCTGCTTTTGAATGGGGGCTTAAGCAAAGATCGACTATGGCATCCCCTAAAGGAATAATAGCTTCAGGAAAGCCAACCTCCTCTGCTGCCTTTATAGCCATTTGACATCTAAGAACAGCATTTGGATTACCTAAGCCGATATCTTCATAAGCCGTGACTAATAATCTTCTTTTTATGGAATCTAAATCAGAAGATATACATAACTTAGCCAAATAATATAAGGCGGCATTAACATCAGACCCCCGTATTGATTTTTGCAAAGCCGAAACGGTGTCATAATGTTCTTCTTCATCCTTATCACTAGCAATATTGGGCACGCTTTCAATACTAGAAACCTCTTCTTTGCTAATTAGATGGTCTTCATTGCCGAATTGGACGGCAGCAATATCTAATAAATTAAGGGCAAAGCGCATATCTCCACCACTTAATCTAGCTATATAGCTTAAGGCTTCATTATCAAAGCTTACTTCTTTATTAAGTCCAACTTGGCTTTCTATGGCCCTAGATAAACCAGTGACAATATCTTCCTTGGATAAGGGCTTTACTTCTAATAAGCGGCATCTACTCCTTATGGCCCTGCTTAAAGCTATATATGGATTTGCCGTAGTCGCCCCAATTAGATAAAAAGTCCCATTTTCTACATAAGGCAATAAATAGTCTTGCTTTGTTTTATCTAGTCTATGGATTTCATCGATTATTAAAATGCAAGGATGATAAAGCCTAGCTTCTTCTCTAGCTAATTCTAATTCCTTTTTAGAGCAAGTAACCGCGTTTAAGGAAATAAAATGTATTCCCATTGAACGCGAATAAGCTTCCGCGATTGTAGTCTTGCCAGTTCCCGGCGGGCCAAACAAAATAAAAGAGAAAGGGATTTGCTTTTGCTTTGATTTATATAAAAAGGAAGATGGTCCTACTAAATCTAGTTGGCCAACTACTTCTTCTAAGGTTTTAGGACGCATCCTGAATGCTAAAGGTTCTTTCATATTTGCTAAAATAGTATACCAATTTCTTAAAGTTAAATTAATATTAGGTGGGTGATTAGATGAAAGTAAGAAGTAAACAAGCAAATAGCAAGGATTGCCTAGTATGTGGCATAGAAAATGATTATGGCCTGCATGCTTCCTTTTATAATATGGAAGATGATTCATGCGTTGCTTTATTCTCCTTTAAAAGCAAGCACCAATCTTATCCAAATAGAACTCACGGGGGCATGATCGCGGCCATATTAGATGAAACTATTGGAAGGAGTATCTGGGTAAAAGAGTCAACTGTCTATGGGGTTACTTTAAAATTAGAAGTCAAATATCATAAGGCTTGTCCATATAACGAACCTTTAATGGCCATAGGAAAAATAAGCAAATCCACGAAGATGATATTTGAAGGAAGTGCAAAACTATACGATTCTTCTTTCAATTTATTAGATGAAGCCTCGGCTTTATATTACAAGATGCCCTTGGATAAAGTTACCAATGAGCATAATCCAAACGAAAAGGATCTTAACATTTTAATTAAAGACAATATAAAAGAAATAAAACTACCTGATGAAAAATGAAAAGACTTTAATCAAAACTTTGTTTTCTATCTTAGTGATAGGTCTTTTACTTTTTGGCGTATATTACCTATATAAATATTTAGGCTTAGATAGATTTAAAAATAGGGAAGAATTCCAAGCCTATATAGCTTCTTTTGGTTCAATTGGTCCAATTCTATTTATTTTATCTGCTTTCTTGCAAGTAAGTTTTATCCCACTTCCAGGGGCCATAGTCATAATAGGTGGAACATTTCTATTTGGCAAATGGCTTAGCTTTTTATATTCCTATATAGGAATGATGCTAGGCTCGATAGTAGCCTTTTATTTAGGAAGACTATTAGGCAAACCTTTTGTTAATTATCTAGCTGGAGGAGAAGATAAGGTAGACTCCATACTAAAGAAAATAAAAAAGAAGCAGAACGTCGTCTTGTTTTTTATGTTTTTATTGCCTTTTTTTCCTGATGATTTGCTCTGTTCTATATGCGGGATTCTCACAATGAGGTTTTCTTCTTTTTTAATAATGCAAATAATAACAAGGGCTACTTCTATTTTAGCCACCATATTCTTTATGTCTGGAGAATTTATCCCTTATTCAGGCTGGGGCATACCAGTCCTAATTCTACTAGGAATAATGGCAATAATCGCCTTTATTCTTTCCTATAAATATTCAGAGAAAATAGAAAATGCTTTTATGGAGATACTAAATAGAATGCATTTTAAAAAGAAAAAATAATTCTTAGTCAACATCTTTCTTATTATCATAAAAAGAAGATAGACCTTTTAAATAATAAGAAGGGAACTGGTCTTTGTTGATTAAGGAATCATATATGCGAATTTGGTTTAAATAAGAAGCTAGCAATAAAATCGGGAAATAAATAAAGAAAACAAATAAAAGCAATAGATATTTTAATAACATAATGTCGATATATTGAAAAAAGAGAACCCCATAAAAGAAGACAAAACAAAGAAAAACGGTTGGAAAATGCTTTATATAAATTACAGTAGAACTTTTTATTGTAGTCATTAGGCTATTTGAATAAGTAGAAGTTAGGAAAAATGAAACAAACATAACTGGATAAAATAAAGCAAAATTTAAGGCAGGAAAAATAATTTTAAGCAGCAAAACATTATCAAAAAGTATCCCAATCACATTAGAGATCAGATTTAGCAAACCGGCAAAGAAAGAAAGAAGCAAAAAAGATTTATAGTTTTCCTTTATGCCAGCTAAAAAATCATCTTTAAAGAATATGGGCTCGTCATATATCAACTGTTTTAATAACTTCATCACTCCGGATAAGCCTATAGAAAGAATTAGCAAGCCTAGCATCACTAAAAAAGAAAAAAGAAGGCCGATTAACAATAAAGAGGCAGCTTTATCGTTTGCATCCATTTCCGATTGGTTAATGCTTAATGTAGCCAAATCCTTATAAACAATTGAAGCAAATAAGGGAAGAGAAAACAAAAACAAGATAAGCCCTAAACCTAGCAAGAAAAAGAAACGATGCTTAATCAAATCAAAGAATTGTTCCTTCCTAGTTGAGGGCAAATCATTCTTATCAAAGTCTTTTGTTTTAATTCTTTTTTTCATTTTAGCCATTTTTAATAATATTATAAATAGATAAAGCCGTATCCCAATTTGAACCATTTATTGATCCAATATGCAAGGAATTTCTATTAAAGAAAGCATAATAATTCTCTTCGTGTGTGTCATCTTTATAATTAATTAAAGAAGAATTCTCTTCATCCTTTTTATGAAGCAATAAACCATAACATTCTTTACTCTCGTTAATAAAATAAAATGATTCGTTCGGAAATAAAGTAGGATCTAGTTTTGCATAATAATAAGTACACGTTTCATTGTTGATTTTACTTTCTGGTAGAATTATCAAATCCGCTTCGCTTTTGCCAAACGAATTATAAAAATAAGAAAAGTCCTCTTCATAATAAACATAATTCCTTACGTTTATTTCCCTTAAATAAGAAGGCTTGTTTTGATTCAATTTATCAATTAATTTTTTACTAGACGAAGAACAAGAACCTATAAAAATAGAAATAGTTTCTTCGTTTCTTGGCTTATTAATTAGTTCAACTATATATGAAGAAAGAAGAGGAAATACAATTAAACAAATTAGGTAAAGATACCAAAACTTAGTTATGTTTGCTTTAATTTTCTTCATTTTGGTTACTCTTTTTATATCCGTAGACAAAATTCGACTTAATCAAAAGACATACGTGTTCATTTTCTTTAAAAGGAAGGGCAAAGCTATCATCAAAATAAAATGCCCTTATCCCATCGTCACACTTTAATTCAATTAAAGATGAATCAATGTGTTTAATCATGGTTCTTTTTTTAAAACTAGATATTACGACCCCATTATATTCAATTTCTTTTGCCCCATCCATTTGCTTTAACAATCTATTTCTAGACAAATTAGGCAAATAGAATTGGGTTATTAAATAAACAATGAAAAAGGAAGAAATTATTAAAGAAATAGAATCAATGAAAATAATTAAAATTTTATTTGAATCATTAATAAAAAAACAAAGGGAAATAAAAATAGATATTCCAATTAAACCAAGGACAATAGAAGATAAAGAAGAATATAGCAAGCCGTCCCTTATTTTCTTTCTTTTCTTTTGATCATATAGAATCGTAACCGGCATTTAGTATTCCTCTAACTATTGGGTTAGTCGATAACCTTATTTTTTCTTTTGGCCCCACTTCAATTATTTTTCCTTCATTAAGGACATAGATACAATCGCTTAAGGCAAAGGCTTCATTTATAGAATGGGTAACATAAATAGATGTTGAGCAATATTTCTTGATAACGTCTTTAATAAACTCTCTTTCCTTTATCCTTTCATTGCTTGAAACGTTAGAAAGAGGCTCATCGAATAAATATATAAGAGGATGTTTTACAATGGCTCTAGCCAAGGCTACCCTTTGTTGCTGGCCACCAGATAATTCTTTAGGTTTCCTTCCCCATAGGTAAGAAAGGCCGAAAGTGTTGCTAATTTCTTTGATGCTAGCAATTATTTCTTCTTTGCCAGCCCCGACTGCTTTAAGAGGAAAAGCCATATTGTCAAATATGGTCATATGTGGATATAAGGCATATTGTTGACTAACGTAGGCTATATTCCTATTGCTGATATCTATATTTCTTACATCTACCCCATCAAAAGAAATCAATCCTTCATAATCTAATAATCCAGCGACACATTTTAATAAAGTAGTCTTTCCTGATCCTGAGGGTCCAATAACTACATTAATGGAATTAGAAGCAAAAGAAGTTGATACATTAGAAAGGGCAATAGTCTCTTCTTTTGTCTTTTTGTTTATATATGTAGCGTTTAAATCTTTTAAAACAATTTCTGGCATCCTAAGAAAAGTATATTACATTTTTAAAATCATTCATTAATAAAAATCCATATAGATAAAATCCGCATTATTATAAGTAAAAACCCCTCGCCAATTCAGGCAAGGGGCCAATACTTATATAAACTTAATCGATTTTGGCCGGATGCTTTTTAATATAGTCGATAAGGATATCGACTGTTGAAAAAGCTAAGGAAGTAAAGGTGTCGGCCGATCCATAATAAATGGCAAGCTTGCCATTTTCCCCTGGAATGATACAAGTTGGAAAGACAACATTTGGAGTAAATCCGTTGACTTCGTATTCTTCTTGAGGGGTTAAAATCCAATTGTCGCAGACATGAAGGACTTTTGTCGGGTCGTCTTTATCTAAAATCATCGCACCTGAAGAATAAACTAGATTGTTACAATTTTTAATGACTCCATGAATTAAGACAAGCCAACCTTCATCGGTTTCAATTGGAGCAGGCCCTGGACCGATTTTCAACCCATTCCACCAAGAGAAATTTGGTCTTAACAATAATTTATGGTTGCCCCAAGTTTTTAAGTCGTTAGATTCAGAAATGAATATATTTCCAAATGCCGTATGGGAATTGTCGCTAGGACGGGAAAGCATATAAAACTTACCATTTATTTTGCGTGGAAATAAAGAACCATTTCTTACATTAGGCAAAAAGCCATATGGGAGTTTGACAAAAGTCTTAAAATCATAGGTTTTGGCTAGCCCAATCGTGACATCGGCCCATAAATCTGCCCAAATAATGTAATAGGCGTCTTCGATTTTAACCACACGTGGATCATATGACCAATAAGTATCAGGGACTTTATTGCCTTGCTCGTCGATGAAATGAATTCTTTCTTCTTCTAGTTCAAAATGCAATCCGTCCTTGCTACGTCCTACAAATAAAGCAGGGACCATGTTATACATTTCCCCACGGAAAACACCGATATATTCGTTGCCAACCCTAACAAAAGCGCTATTAAAAGCTCTATCAACCGTATGGTTCACATTACGGTTTATAACAGGATTCTTTGAATAACGCCAAACAGGTAAAAAATAGCCTTCTGGTTTATCTTCCCATGGGATATCTTTTACTATCTCGGTATTAACTAATTTTGCCATATATTCTCCTTGCAAATATTATTTTAGTTGTTAAATTGATAATAAATTTTATATAAAAAAGTTTTAATATCTAGCCTACTCAGGAAAATGCTTTTTTTATCCAACGAGCAAGTTCTAAAAATGTATTTTAAAAATAAGCAAAAAAAGCTCAAGGCTTTTAAGCCAGTCACAGTTATATTGATTTTTTATCTAATGCCTACCTTAAATACTTATTTCTTAAATAATCGACTTGTTCTTTTGAAATAAGGTTTTCAATTTCGCAAACATTTACATCACTATTGGCCTGTTCTAAATAATAGTCAAATAACGGATTGTTTTTATTTCTTTTATCTTTGAATAAGCTTAATGTCTTCCTTTAAAAAATGGAAGTTCCTCTTCGCATAAAAATTATGCATTATTGAATCCAAAGAAGCTAAATCGGCGACCGAAACCCCTAATGTTTTTGATAGTTTTAAAACAATTCTTAATCTGCAATCAAGGATGTTGCTTTTTCCTGAAAAAATATCAAATAAAGTTGTTTTTGGAATCCCACTCACTTTTGATAATTTGTATATCGTATATCTTTTTTTCTAAAACATTAAGAATTGCCATAAGAAGTTCCTGCGTTGCCATTATGTCGGCTATCCGATATATAAATCAATAAGAACTATTATTTATAATTAAGAATTAACATCAGCAGTATTTAGTCTTACAAAACTAGTTCTAAAAAAGCTATGAAAAGCTATAGCAAACATATCTAAGTTATTTTTAAGCATCATTTTTTGGCGATTAGCAATCTGAAAAATACTAATTAATCATGTTTAACTTGTTTATATCCTAGTTTATAGACAATTAGAAATCAGCAAATTCAACAGTCATTAATAATTTTTACTAATGAATTTGTTCGCTTTTTCCTCGCACATCAGCCGTTTCATAATATTGTATGCCTTTTCTTGGATCGATGAATTATCATAAGATATGCTATCCATCATTCTTTCGGCAGCATCAACGATATCAAAGGTATGACAAATGTTATAATATTTTACAATGTTTTTTGCATTAAAAAGCTTATATATAGATTTGCTCGAAAGGTTGTATTTAATTGAAAGACACCTATAAATATAACCAATCCAAAACATTTGATCTCGGCCATATTTTTCTTTTCCATAACCACTTTTTCCAAACTCTTCATCCAAATTCAAAAAGGCATCATCATCGGTTCCAAAAGTGCATAAATATAATTTTTCATCCATTAATTTGGCAATAGAAGAATTCATAAATCTCCTGATAAATATTGGAGAACTACACTCAGCCTTATAAACAGATGCCTCAAATATTTTTGCTTGTTTTTGACAAAGTTTAATTTCGATTGAATCCAATGGTTTCACTTTAATATCTCCTCAAAGTATTTGCCTTTACCTTTATAATTTATTCTTGCTATTTTAGCTTTTTGAATCCCGCTATCAGTCAAAGATATTCTATTTTCTAAACATTTTTCTTTTTCTTTTTTGGATACAAACATTTTCTGAATAAGCGAAGACTGTTTTATGGCTTTATCGGTTTTTAAAACATACTGAAATCCTAAATTTGTCGCAGCAAGCGAATGCCTACATTGTTCATCCGTGATATTATTTTCAACAAAATCCGCGATAATATCAAACATTCTATTATCGGCAATAGGTGCAATAATAACATCGCAAGCGTTCATTTTATCCAAAATAGACTTAATACAAGTACAATCTTTATAATCATCAATCCAACCCCTAAAATATGCAATCGCGATCATCCACTCTGTATTTACGTTAAATTTATATATTTTTAAATCGCTCAGACACAATTTAAAGCAATAAACATAGCAAGCATCAAGAAAACTAATGTAGTTAGCTGCCTGTTCAAATGTTTCTCCTAAATAAAACCCAATTCCAAAATCATTTCTATTTTTTGAATTCAGTCTAAAGTTAATCGGCATGGAAAATGGTTTCTTAGCCCCATGGAACAAAACTATATTTTTATTGTTGTTATATTCTTCTTTATAAAACTGTTCATAGATATTGTTTAACTTAATGCCATTAATATAGGCATATGAGTATAAATTTTCTAAATTCAAAACATCTATATTTTTTCTATTGTTTTTCCAATGATTAACGGTTTCGTAAGTAACACCAAGATTTTTTGCAAGTTCGCTCTCACTAATACTTAAAGTTTCACAAATTACTTTTATCTCTTTGTTTATTTCCACGCCAAATACCTCCTAACAAATAAATTATACAATATTTTCTAGACTGGTTCATTAACTTATTTATGATTAAGTTCATATACAAGTTTTAAATTAATAAATAGAAATCACACAAAAAATTCTTTAATGAGAATTGATCAATATTGGTGAAAATATGTTTACTTTTCAATACGAGCACCTTCTGCCAAATAGCTTAAGCTATATCATTTTAAAAATATCACTAGTCGTGTCACTAGTTTTGTCACTTAATTTTAATTTACAGGTAACGTTAGCAAAGAAATCAAAGATTTGATAGAAAAAATGAAACTAATTTTCCAAAATTTTAAAAATAGTTATTTATAAATGTGCTAATTATCGTTGAAAGCGGAACAATAGATTGAATTGCCTAAATTAATAAGAGCAAGTAAATTATTAAAAATGAATGGCAATCATCAAACGAAAATTATTATTAAAAATTTGAAGAACTTTAAGAACAAAAAAGGCTTGAAACGGCATTTTTTTCTGTTTCAAACCATAAATTCTTATATGGTGCCGCAAGCCGGAATTGAACCAGCAACCTACGCATTACAAGTGCGTTGCTCTGCCAATTGAGCTATTGCGGCATGTGTGTTTGGTGGGTGTTACTGGTATCGAACCAGTGACCTCTTCCGTGTGAAGGAAGCGCTCTCCCACTGAGCTAAACACCCTTCTTATAGAAATAGCCCCGCCTTTTAGCGGGGCCTAGTGTCCTGTGGTGGGCCTTAATGGGCTCGAACCATCGACCTTGCGCTTATCAAGCGCACGCTCTAACCAACTGAGCTAAAGGCCCACAGGCGCCCTAAAGCGCTTAGATAATATACCGCAACTAAAAGCAACTAACAAGAGCCAATTTCAAAGAACTTGTCATATACGATAAATCCAGTAGAACAAATAAGAAAAAACCACCAAATAGCTTTGGTGGAAATATTCATTTTGGTGGACCGTGAGGGACTCGAACCCGCGACCCGCTGATTAAGAGTCAGCTGCTCTACCAACTGAGCTAACGGTCCAAAGCACCTTTAAAAGTGCTTGAATATTTTAATGCTAATAAGTGCTGCTAGCAATAGGAAATTCAAAAAGACCATCAAATTGCATGATGGTCTTTATAAAGAAGAACAATCTAAATTACAAATTATGCTTGGTAATTTATCTTTATTGATTCAATACGGACTTGGGCGGTACCAGTCAGTTTAATTTCAGTTGAACCAGTAGAAGCAGTAACTACATATTTGTGATTACCCGCAGAATGATCACCTTCAGCAGTAACAGTTCCTCCTTCAAGAGTGGAAGAAGCAAAGGCGGAACAATAATCGTAAGAATTATAGCAACCCATTAAGAATTCAACAGAATACAATGTTCCAGAAGTAACAGAAACAGTTAAGAATGATCCTTTGTATAAACGTAAAGCATATCCGTTAGCCCACACGCCTTCGTCCTTAAAGTTATTTCCACTAGTAGTTGTACCTTTGTTAATTACAACAATTCCATTTCCTTGAGTAAATGTATAAGCAGGATCTGCGTCGGTAGGCTTAAAGTCTTTATTATTCCAAGATAAAGTTACAGATTGCAAATCTTCTAGAGATTGATTAGCAGTAACATTAATTACAATAGTTGCAGTTTTTGCAACACCGGTTGCATCTTTTCCAACTGACGTAGCAGTTATAGTAACACTTCCTTCGGCAACACCAGTGACTACACCACGTTCGTTGACAGTAGCCTTGGTTTCATCGTTAGAAGACCAAGTAACTCTAGGATCGGCACTTTCTGGTAAAACAGTAGCAGTTAATTGTAATGTTGAACCAGCTTTAACTTCAGCGGTGGCGCCATTTGTAATAGAAACGCTAGTGACTGGATCCATTTCGGCAGCTTCCACTTTGGTTGCATAGAAAGTAACATGCTTGCCGCTTTTTGCTTCGGCTAGGAAACCTTCAAAGTTATAGGTAACGCCACTATTTAATGTTTCAGTGCCGTTGTAAGAAAGATCTTTTGTAGAAGAACCAATATAGATATTATTAAAGCCGCCAGATTCGACATATTTTCCTGTAAATTTAACATAGTTGACCGAACCTGAAGCCGGAGCATAAGCATTTAAATCCTCTTCGGTGAATGTCTTTAATTCCGGAAGAGCGATTTCAGCATGTTCAATCTTAGCTAGTTCATAGCCAGTGCCGTTATATGGCATTTGCCACCAATAAGCATCTTGTCCTTTTGGTTTATAGCGAGATGGAGTGCCTGCAACCATGACATATTCGCCAACTTTAGCAACGGAAGCCGCTTTGTTGTCAAAAATAAGCATGGTTCCAGTGCCGTCATAAATAAAGGCATTTCCTTTCTCGTTTATGGAGACAACTCTGCCTTCAACCGTTACAATTGAATCATAATTAGCCGATTTCCCTTCCTCATAAGTGGGAACGACGGCTTGAAGCGTAGCAATAGAAGTTATTTGAACACCTTCTTGAATAGTAAGGGTCAATTCTTTTGTATATGGAACCCCATCTACAGTGGCGGTAGCTTTAATGGTAACGCTACCTACGGCAAGGCATTTTACCTTGGTATCGGTAATTTCAACTAATTCAGCACCACTAGTAGCAGTTAAGGTAACTCCAGTAGTTAGGGCAACATTATCTAACTTCAATGTGAATGTTACGGTGTCCCCGACTTTAGGAGTGTTGTTATCAGCAGTCAAAACAGCGGTTTTAACTCCTTCTTTATCTTTTAAGGTAATGGCGATTTGAACATTTTTAGCAGCCATTGTAAAGGAATATTTTCCTTCATTTGGAACCAAAGTGGCTCCGGAAAGAGTAACTTTTTCAACTTCTTTTAAAGCATTGGTGACACTGATGCTAAATTCAACCTTTTCGCCTTCGGCATAGCCACCCTCTTTTATGCCGGTAACGGTATATTCGCTACTTTTTGGATAAGTAACAGTATACTTTTGGACTTCGGAAATATCGGATTTCCCTCCATCAGTATTAGAAGAAGTGTTTTCATTTTCGCCACAAGATCCTAATAAAGCGGCGATAGCTATAAATGGAATGAGTCTTTTATTCATTAATGTCTCCTTTCATCCCAATAACAACGTAATTAATTATATACCAAATTAGTAAAAACTAAAAAAGGAGTAACTCTTTTTAGAGCTATTCTCCTCTTTGTAGTGTCGAAATATAAGAAATTTCTTTTTTTGCTCTTTTTCTTAAAGAAAGAGCCTTGATTAAAAGAGTAATCCCGGTAATCAATAGGCCCAAGCCAATAGCTAAACAAACTACACAAATAACGAACTGGAAAGAATTAACGTTGATGCCGACAATTTTATTAACCTTTTTCTTTAAGGATAAGAAGATAAACAAAATCCCTATCGTTAAAACTATCCCGCCAATAACAACAAAGCATAAAGCGTTTTGGGTTTTATCATAACCTAAGATATCGCGATTATGGGCTTGCTTGGAATATGCCCTTATTTCCGCTTCTTCTTTTGGTGGAATATCGACGATGTCTTCCGGAATCTGGCGGCAATCAATAACGCCATCGATAAAGACCCTATGAAGCGAAGGTGAGAATAAAGTTACCTTTTCTTCTTCCATTAAGCAATTTCTCCTAAATTGGATAAGTCAGCGGAATTAACGATATTTAAGGAATATTGTTGTGTCTTTCCAGAAGTAGAAAGATAATTTGTAGAAATACCAACAAAATTAAATTTCTTAGCCTTATAAGTGGTGGTAATTAACGAATCGCTTTCTTCAACAGTTGGATAAACGTATTGAGCACCCTTTGGATTGTAATTTAAAGTTCCACCGGTATAGAACTTATAAGAACGGGAGACTTCTACGCCATATCTAACCAATATGTCTTGGTCTTGGACAACACGGAACTCCTTGCCATCATTAACACCGGTCCTAGCAAAAAAGATTAATTTATTAGAAGTATTGTAGAATGGGTATTTGTCGTTATATTTATTTACTTCTTCTACTCCGCCTTCTCCTGAATCGGAAGTAACGCCTTGATAAGTACTAGTCTTATTATATGAATATAAAGTATCTTCGATTTCGATTAAGACATTATTGAGGCCATTTTTAGAGTCAAATTCATCAGCACTCATCTTAATTGGCACTATTTTGTTGCCACTAGAAATAATTTGGGTATCCCTATCTGGATTTGGATTTAACGTTGAATAGGATATACCTTGCAATTGATAGCAACCGCCATAAACGGATAAGGCTCCTATAACATTAACTTCATCCCCTACCCTAATATCGGTTTGGGCATAAGTGAAGACATATAGACCATAAGCTTCAGGAAGGGAATTGTCCGCTTTTCTTTCGTAGGAAGGTTTATCTTGAAAATAGAAAGCCCCACCGATTTTTCTTGAAACATAGCCGTGTATCTTATATAAGGTTTTGTTATCGCAATAAGGGGAATCGGTCGCAGATAGGCTAGAACTAGTAAGATAGAGCTCTTTCATGGTTATTTCTTTTGCATAGCCATCAAAATAAGGGTTCTTGTCATCATAATAATAATAGTTGGGGTCCTTTTGGCCAGAATATTGATGTCTAGCGTTGGCTTTAGCAGATCTATTAGCTTTATCAAAAGCCATATAGAAATCCTTGCCCATATCTTCGATAGAGCCAATTCCTTGCGAGAACCCTTGGTAGACCATCTCTAGGTTCAAACACCTAAAATCGTTAAGGGTAGGGTTAGATGATGTAGTATACCAAACATAGGCTAATGACCTTTGGTTGCCATCGGCTGTAGCTGATTTTATTTCATCTCCCCTTGCCCAACCTTGGGATTCAAGAATGACATATTTAGCGGCTTCAAATCTAGATTTATTATAATTCGAGGCAGATTTTCCCCATTCTTCTATTTCCGAAGTCGATTCAGGCGTATCAATGCCCAAGTATCTAATCTTGACAGTATACCCATAATTCATGGTTTCGACGTGAGTCGTATCGCCATCAACATAATTGATAAAGCCAGAATTATTAACGGGCAAATTCATCAATTCGATACCGTCTTTCCTAAAATCAAAATAACTATCGCTGGCTTTACTTAAGTTTTTGCTAGACATAACTTTATCAAAAGTTTCTTGATCGATATTTAGTTTAAATTCTTCGACAAAGTCAATAGAAGCATCAACTGAATAAGACGCAGCAATTTTATTTTTGCCAGATTCTAGCTTAACTTTATATACTTGCTCGGAAGGAGAAATATTATCAACTAAAGTAGCAGGTTTACCATTATTTGTGACTGATTCGATGAAGAAATCATCAATGGATTTAACCTTGAATTCTAATTCATCCCCAACCTTAAGATTTTCATCATTTGCTTTTGAAAATTCAGAAATATTCCCATATAAAGAAGAGGCAGTCGCATCATAATAAGAGACATTGGCTTCGTTGGAATTATTATTTCCACAAGAAGCAAGAATGAAGGAAGAGGAAATAATTAAAGCAATATTTTTTAATTGTTTCATAAGAAAGCCTCAACTCGATTAAGCAACCGTGGCAGCACAGGCATCGTAAGCATCATTTAAAGCCTTATCGACCGTGTTCCCGGAATTGACGACCTTGCCGATTAATTTCTCCATTTCGCTTCTAGCGGTATCGGAACCGTTGAAGACAGGAGAGGTCATGTAATAGTTCTTTAGGTCCTTGGTATGGTATGGTATATCGTATTTCAAATCGATATCGTGCTTCTCGATCCAGGTTTTGTAGCTATCGGTTTCATAGGAAGATAGCCTGACCGGGTCATAGGAATTCTCCAAGGCCAAATCGGCGTTGTATTTTGGGTCGGCCATCATCTTGTAGAAAAGCCAGGCGCCTTTGTGGACGTAGGCGTTTTCGTTGTTGAAGAAGCAAATGGATGGGCCCTGTTGGATGTATTTTGGGCTCTTGCCATCGGCAAATGGGACCGGGGCAAGGGCAACCTTGAAGTTGCTTGAGACGTTATATGACGATCCGCCGGTCGAGCCGATTGTCATGGCGCATTTAAGCTCGGTGAAGTATTCGTTTGTATACTTGCCGCCGCCGAGGACGTTTTTCGTGATCAATAGCTTTTCGTTGACGTAGCCGACCACTTCGCTTAGGAACTCCTTGGCTTGCTCATTATTGAAAAGGAACTGGCTCGAGGCGTCTCCTTGCTCCCCGACGGAGGTATATGGGATGCCCCTTTGGGCGAACTGGGAAATGAACATGTTCGCGTCGGAATCGTAGCCAATCGGATAGAACTCGGTTTTGTCTAGGCCTTCATTTTTCATGTCGGATTTCATTTTCCTAGCCATCGCAAACATTTGGTTCCAGGTTTCTGGGACCGTATACGTATAGCCCCCATGACTTTCGACCCATGTCCTTAAGGCATCTAACTGTTCCTCACTCGCGCCGGGCACGTTCGCGCTGTTTTCTAGGTTGACGAACTCGCTATTCCCTTTGAACTTGTTGTCGTTTTGGGCGTTGGCCCCGGCAAAATAGGAAGCGTTGTAATAGGCGATTTCGGTCGATTTGTACATAGGCATCGACCAGGTTCCCTCGAATTGGTAGCTTTGCCCTTCGCTTAAGAAAGCCGGGACGAAGTCATCTAGTTCTTCCTTGCTATAACCGAATTGTTCGTCATTGATAAATCCGTCTAGCCTATAAAGGTGGGAAGTGGAAATGTTGTTGGTCATGTAGACGGAGAAGGAATCTGGATACCCCATGGCTAGAG
This sequence comes from uncultured Bacilli bacterium, assembly GCA_934725985.1. Lineage (GTDB taxonomy): Bacteria > Bacillota_I > Bacilli_A > RFN20 > CAG-826 > Alloenteromonas. The sequence goes on from CAKVCX010000001.1 coordinate 258,927, forward strand.
CAGGGACCTCCCCTGCGGCCGATTTGGTTTTGATTGTATCGGCTAACGCATCATATGTGCCGGCAGCCTTGGTTGCATTAACCTTGTATTTCCCTTCATATTTCTTGTTGAAGGCATCGACGATGATATTTAAGTTATTGGCCTTATCGTGCCCTAGGCAATGCCAGAATTCGATGTTTACGGTTTGGCTTGGATCATCGCTAGGCAAAGTTTGATCGACATCTCCCACGCCTTGATCCCCGCAAGAAGTTAAAGCCATAGTAAGCAACGAAGCCCCGCTTAAGAATAGAGTTTTTAGAGTTCTTTTTTTCATAGATACATCCTTTCTCACCTAATTAACAACAGGCCAGGCGACTAACCTTTTATACCAGCACGGCTGACGCCACGCATAATATACTTTCGACAGAAAATAAAGACGAGCAGCAATGGAACCGTTACGACTACCGTCGCAGCCATCTGTACGCCATAATCATCAATATTCGCGGCCGTATTAAACGTGTCGCGTAAACCAACCGTAATCAAATATAGATCTTTATTCCCGCTAACGATAAGTTGAGGCCAGACGTAAGCATTCCAGCTTCCCATTAGCTTTAAGATTAAAACTGTAGTCAAAGTAGGCATGGCAAGAGGTACCATGACTTTCCATAAATATTGCCAATCGGACTTGCCATCAACTTTGGCAGCCAAATAAAGCTCATTCGGGATTTGCTTGAAGTTTTGTCTTAATAAATAGATATAGAACACCGATACCATAAAGGGGAGAATCATGGCCGAATAGGCGCCTATGGCGTTCTTTCCTCCAGTCATTCCAAATAAGGAAACCGAGATATAATTAGAAATAACCATCATTTCTCCAGGGATCATCATGGTAGCTAGAAGAAGGGAGAAAACAGCTTCCTTGCCTTTAAATTCAAGCCTAGCAAAAGCAAAGGCAGCAAAAATAGTCGTTATTAAAGTACCGAAGGTAGAAATAACCCCTACTATCAAAGTATTTTTTAGCAAAACGCCAAAGTTAAGACGGGAAAATGCCTGGGCATAGTTATTCCATTCAAAATATTGAGGCCAGAATGTAGGAATTAAAGCCTTGATTTCAGCACCGCGTTTTAAAGACGTAATAAGCATCCAATAAAACGGGAAAATCATGATAATGGCAAAAAAGGCGAGAAATAAATAAACTAAGATTAAGCCGATGATTTTGCCAGCTTTACTCATTTTTTCTTTTTGTTTGGCAGACATACCATCGTTTTTTAAAACAAGGGTAAGATCGGAATATGAATTGTTGTATGCATCTATTTCCATATTAATAATGTACCCTCTTCTTAGAAACTTTAAATTGTATGGCCGTAAATATCATGATAATGATAAATAGAATTACGGCGGCACTACAGGCGTATTGCACTTGCGTTGGCTTCTTCATGCGTTCATAAATAAAGAAGACGACAGTCTGCATACTTTCAGGGCCGGTATTCCCGTTAAATTGACCACCGGTAGTCCCAAACATACCAACGACGGAATTATATTCTTTAAACGCCCCAATAAAGGAAGTAATCATAATATAAAGAATTTGAGGTGATAACAATGGGACGGTAATCTTTAAAGAAGTCTTGAGTTTATTCGACCCATCAATTTTGGCCGCATCATAATATTGCTGATCAATATTTTGAAGTCCGCCTAAGAAAATCAAAATCTTATAAGGCAATGAATGCCAAACAATATAGAAGCAAATAGCAAAGAAAGCAGACCAATAATTGACCATCCCTTGTCCGGCTTCGGCGGCTGGGTTTGGGTAAATCCAAGGGAAGCCTTGGATGCCAAATATAGCATTAAAAATACCATATTGGGTGTCGAATATAACCGCGAAAACCATACCAATGGCAATTGCATTGGTAACATAAGGCATAAAGAAAATAGTCTGGAAAGCCTTCTTAAAAACCTTAATGGAATTCAATCCTATGGCAATCATTAAAGACAAAATAATGGAAATTGGAACCGTAATAAAAGTTAAAAGCAATGTATTTGGCAAGCCAACTTTCATAAACTGGTTGAAAAAATAATTATTCCCACCGTATGGAGTTAATAACCTAATGTAATTATTAAATGTAAAACCAGAATAAGTCCCTAGCGTATAATCATAGCCATCAAGAAATGAAATAAAGAAAGTGTCGATAATCGGATAAAAGGTAAACACCGCCATCAAGATAATGACGGGTGCCAAATAGAGCCAAGCTTTCCAATTGTTCTTGCTTTCCATTATTTGCCCTCGGTATAAATGCGTTTTTCATTCTCGCCATCAAAAACAAATATCTTGCTTGGGCGAATACCAACCTTATTATCTCCTAAAGGTACATTGATTTCCGAATCGATGATACCTTTGATAGCCTCTCCTTTAAAGGAAGGATGAGAAGCAATAATAGACATATCTCTGCCCATTGTTTGGATGGCTTCGACATTCAAGGTTAGAACTTTCTTATCATTTGTCCCATCTAGAATAAATCCTTCGGGGCGAATACCAACATAGACTTTCTTATCCCCTTCTTTTTTAAAGGCACTATCAGAGAATATCTTTTCTTCCCCAATATATAGGCTTCCTTTTTTTAGCTCTCCTTCAAAAACATTGATGGGAGGAGTGCCTAAGAATTTAGCAACAAATAAACAATTTGGATTCTTATAGACTTCCTGCGGGGCGTCTTCTTGCATTTTTACCCCATCTTTCATAACGACAATCTTATCAGAAATAGACATGGCTTCTTCTTGGTCGTGGGTAACAAAGACAGTTGTAATCCCAGTTTCCCTTTGGATACGCCTTATTTCTTCTCTAGTTTGGATACGAAGCCTAGCATCAAGGTTAGATAAGGGTTCATCTAAAAGCAACACTTTCGGCTTTCTAACTAGGGCCCTAGCAATGGCAACCCTTTGTTGCTGCCCGCCACTTAACTCGGCTGGTTTTCTTTCTAGATATTGAGAGATTTGAACTAACCTGGCAGTTTCTTGAACCAGGGCATCGATTTCATCTTTGCTTAAACGCCTTTTTTCTTCAATTGGAGTTCCATTTTCTCCAATTAATTCGCGTTTATCATTAATAGTAAATCCTTTTTGAAGATATTTTTGGGTAAGTGTTTCGATCTTAGCTTTCAATTCGGCGACTATTTCTTCTACTTTTGTCTCTAACTCACTAGAAGGAATGGAATGAAGACCATAAGAAAACACCTTATTGGCAATGGAAGTAACTACATGAAAACTTCCAATCATATGCCTAGCAAAGGCGGATTTAGATATTTTTCCATCATAAATGGAAGAATTTGCAATTTCGACTATTTCATCATGATGATCGCTTATTAGTTCGACTATTTTTTCTAAATTTAAGATGTCGGTCGCCTTTTTGTTAGTAACGACATTTAAATTCGTAAGAGGGAATTTGACGTTATCGTAAACCGTCATATGAGGATAAAGGGCATAGTTTTGGAAAACTAATCCAATCCCTCTTTTTTCGGCTGCAAGATGAGTAACATCTTCATCTCCAAACCAAATTTCCCCTTCGGTTGGGGCTTTTAAACCGGCAATCATGTAAAGTGTTGTTGATTTGCCGCATCCAGAAGGGCCAAGTAACCCTAAAAGGGTTCCATCCTCAACTAGGACATTTAAATCGTTAACTGCTGTGGTGTCTGGAATATTCTTCTTTGGATTTCCAGGGAACGTCTTTGTCAAGTGATTAATTTTGATTTCCATAACGTTATATCTTTAACTAAATTATAATGATAGGCAAGAGTTTTATCAATGAAACCAAAATAGAATTAGAAAAAGTATCCTTTAATTTTCCTAAAATTTAAATTAAGAAAGAAGAGTCATTGAAGATAACAAATTTATCTATTCTTTTTTGTTTCGATTTCAAAATCGTTATTTTCTATAGATGCCTTAGTTCTATTTTCTTTATGGCTTTTATAATCCCCATAATCTAGATAAATATCATCCCTGCTGATATCAACCTTATATTGATTTAATACGTAATCATCTAAAGATTGGCATCTTTTTGAAAATAATAACATGGTAAAAGAAATACCCCATGGTATTAAAAAAGAGACAAAGGAAAGCCAAATAAAAACAAGATAATCAAAAACTACTCTTCCTAAATAAGGCAAAGGCTTTAAAGACAAACCATTTTTCCCAACTAAGCCAATTTTAAAAATTACCATTCCTATTGTCCTTTTCCCTTTTTTAAACGCGGTTAAGGGAAGGATTAGATAATAGACAAGGAAAGATAAAGTCAAAGAAGCGGCACCAACAGTAAAAGAAAGAATAAAAAAGAATTTATTCGAATTAATGTATATTTCATTGCTAAAAAGATATTTTAAGCATTCATTTTCAATTTCATTTTTATAAAAAGAAAGAACAGCAGAAGGGTTTGCCAATTCGTTTTCTTTAATTTGTCCTTCATTTTCGATAAATAAAGAAGTTGTTCCATCTAAAGCCTTTAGTTTTCTTTCTTCATATTGTTTATAAGGATCTATTGTAACAATAAAAGTAGGATTAGAATAAAAATCCTCAATATGCTTGGATAGATATTCATTTTTTTCTCTAGTGGAAAAAGAAATAGAATCCACATAGTCACTAATCAAAACGAAATCGGATGTATATAGACTCGATTCGATTTGCAAATTATCTCTTTTGCTTTTTTCTTCTAAGGCAAAAGGTGTATTAGATGCCAATCCATTAAAACAAGCAAATAAAATAAGGGCAGTAAAAATAGTTAAAAAGACATCAACCAACAAGGCAAGGGCTCTTTTTGTAATCCTTGATGGTTTATATTCTATTTCTTCTTTTTTAATCTGATTTTCGTTCATCGTTTATTTCTTTATCCGACTTAGCTTCCCCTGCTTCCATCATGTTTAAGTCCTTGACTTCCATTCTAGCTAATTTTTCTCCTAATCCTCTAGAACTAGGAGAAAACATTATAAACAAGAAAGAAGCCAAATCAAAAACTAAAGACATGACACATACATAGAAAAATGTAATGCCTAAGCCTAAATCAAAGAAAGCAAAAGAAGATAATCCCATAAAGTAAAGAATTAAAAAAGTCGGGGCGAAATAGCCGAAAATATCATATAATCCCCTGAGAAGATAATTCTTAAAAGAAACGACACCTCCATCTTCTTGGCAATATCCACTTCTCATCATAATTGAAGATATATTCCTTTTTGTTTTTGTTAAACTAGGGATGATTATTTCTAATATTGAAAAGGAGAGGAAATAACAAATAGATATGGCTATTATGGTTCCTTTTACCAAGACTTTATAATTCTCCATAAAGGAAGAATTTATTTCGACGTATGGAGGATATTTATTCTCTACTTCTTCAATTAGAAATTGCCTGGCTTTTAAAAAGGCATCTTCATAATATTCATAGCTGCTCTTATCATCATCTTTTTTATAAAGAAGATAATCATTTAAGGTAACCGCCTCGCTTTTTTTAATTTGTAAATAGATAGAATAATTGTTATCGATTACTTCAAATCTAGAACTATCATATCCATATATATTCTTATATAAATAGTCTTCTTTATAAGAGGAAACGTCTACATCATCATAGATATAGCTATTTAACGGTTCTTTCTCTTCTTTAAAAGAAAGGAAATAATAAGCTAAAGGATTCTTTTCTTTAGTTAATATAAGCAAAGTGTCTTCCTTATTCACGCTTACTTCCTTAACTTGCCCGGTTCCATCGTTGGAATTGACTCTATATTTATTATTTAAAAGAAAGCAATTTGTCTTAACCAAGGATTCAATATAACTTTTTGCCATATCTTTTCCATCACTTATAGACCCATCATTGTCTAGCGTTCCTAATCCGGTAGATAAAACTATCTCATTTAACTCTTTTTGCTTAGAAGTTATTTCATTATTCGCATCTATTGCATAGCTAGTCGAGAAAAAGGAAGGATAACCAATTGCAACAAATAAAATGAAAGTCAAAATGAAAGTCAAAGAGAATTCGGCAAAAGAAACTAGAAAAGACTTTCCTTTCTTTGCTTTTACGTAAGGGCAATAGGGGGAGAGAATTTTTTGTTTATTTGTTTTCGAATTCATCAAATGATTTAATTTTTTCCGCTTCTTTTCTTGCTTGTCCAATAGTCCTAGAATCCAAGACTTCAAAACTAGGTTCTTCCTCTTTTTCTTCTCTTTTTAGAGGTTTGTTAAAATAATTATCTTCCTTAATTTCCTCTTTTTCTTCTATTTTTTCTTCTTTAGACAAAGAAGAAGGATAAATGGTCGATAATTTTAAATCAACAACTTCGGTTGAGGCGATTTTATCGTGGATTGATTGATGGCTTTTAGATAAAAGCAAAACAATAAAATCAATAAGGAAAGCAGTCCCTACTATCATAAAAGAAAAGTTCATATTAATTGGCAAAGCCAAGATATACCAAAGCAATGTCAAGATAGCATAATGAATGGCAATTTGGCCTTTGCTTGCCTCTTCCCCATTTTTATTTGCAAGACCAATAGAAAGAATAAGCTTGCCGATTGTTCTTCCTTTAGAAATGCATAAAGGGATGATAAAAAAGAAAATACAAGGAGAAATTAGAATACCAGGTAGCCAAATCCAATATGAAATAGAACTAAATTTGCTAGTTAACTCTTCTGCATATGGCTGAGAAGAAAAATGCTTAACGCAGTCGACATATAAACCAGTAACGGAGTTGTCACTACTATGATAATAATAATTAAGAAGTTTATCAGCAGTTTCGGTTTTATCATTATTTTTCTCTGCTTCTAATAAATCTAAATAGCTTTGTTTTAAAGTCGGAGCAAGCGTATAGTCAGTCATTTCATTTGGACTATTATAAAAAGAATCTTCTTTTTCATTATTCTCTTCTAATTTATATATATGGTTATAAACCCATTTACCAACTTCTACTGGATTATTTTTATCTCCTAAAAATCCATCGTCTTCAAAAAAAGTAGCATTGGGGTTAGTCGCTACAAAAATGGTGTAATATTTCCAAACTGCTTCTTCATACTTTTTATAGCCATAGGTTCCATCATCTTTGTTATAGGCAGGAAAAGATAAGGCTTTTGAATCTTCGCCCACTAAAAAAGATTCAGATTGGAATTTATTGTAATCGTCATAAATTCCATCAATATTATTGCTTCTTCCAATAATAGGTTTAGCAATGCCAAAATAAATGGCTAACATTGCACCTAAAGACAAAAGGAAGTCAATTAAAAAGGCGAATAAGGATTTGCCAATTGAGGCAGGCACGGTTGAGTCTAATGATTTTTGTTTTTGCATAATGATAACTTTATACAAGTTGAGTAACTAGTCAACAAAAGTCGTAAAAAATAAGAAAAAAGCCCCAAGAAATCTTGAGGCTGATTTGTTTAGTGTCTAATTTCTCAGTGGAGAATTTCGGCAACGGTGCCAGCGCCAACGGTACGGCCACCTTCACGGATGGAGAACTTGGTTCCCTTTTCCATGGCGATTGGGTGAATCAATTCGACAGTGAAGGTAACATGGTCTCCTGGCATAACCATATCGGTTCCAGCTGGAAGAGTGATGGTGCCAGTGATATCGGTGGTACGGAAGAAGAATTGTGGACGATATCCGTTAAGGAAGTGAGTATGACGTCCGCCTTCTTCTTTGGTAAGAATATAGGTGGTAGCAGTGAATTTATCGTGTGGAACGATGGATCCTGGCTTGGCAAGAACTTGTCCACGTTCGACTTGATCATGGGTAATACCACGGAGAAGGGCACCGATGTTGTCGCCGCCTTCGGCGTAATCAAGGGTCTTACGGAACATTTCTAGACCAGTAACAACGGTCTTTTGGGTTGGCTTGATACCAACGATTTCAGCTTCGTCGTTGATTTTGATCATACCACGTTCGACTCTACCAGTGACGACGGTACCACGACCAGAGATGGTCATAACGTCTTCGATAGGTAGTAAGAATGGCTTATCATTATCACGGACTGGGTCTGGGATATAGGTATCAAGAGCGTCAAGCAATTCTAAGATTGGCTTGCAGGCTGGATCATCGATGGACTTGGCATCGCAAGCAGCTTTGGCAGAACCTTTGATAACAGGAACCTCATCCCCTGGGAATTCGTATTTGTTAAGAAGGTCACGAACGTCCATTTCGACTAAGTCAATGAGTTCTGGGTCATCGACCATATCGGTCTTGTTAAGGAAGACAAGGATTTGTGGAACGCCGACTTGACGAGCAAGAAGGACGTGTTCACGGGTTTGTGGCATGACGCCATCGGCGGCAGAAACGACAAGGATAGCAGCGTCCATTTGAGCGGCGCCGGTGATCATGTTCTTGACATAGTCAGCGTGCCCCGGGCAGTCAACGTGGGCATAGTGTCTCTTTTCGGTTTCGTATTCGACGTGAGCAGAGTTGATGGTGATACCACGAGCTCTTTCTTCTGGGGTAGCATCGATAGCGGCATAAGCCATATCTTTTGCTAAACCCTTCATAGAAAGAACATGGGTGATAGCAGAGGTAAGAGTTGTCTTACCGTGGTCGACGTGGCCAATGGTACCAACGTTAATGTGTACACGGTCACGATTGAATTTTTCTTTTGCCATTTGTTAATTTCCTCCAAAATGGTTTCTAGATTTTTTCTTGGCTTGAATATGATAGAGCAAGGCAATTTTATTAGCAATACTATAAAGTATTGATTTTATTTGCCTGATGCCTTCTTAACGACGGCATCTTGGATGAAGCGTGGGCATTCGCCATAGTGGTCGAAGCTCATCGTGAAGTTTCCTCTTCCTTGGGTTAAGGAACGGAGGTCAGTGACATAACCAAACATTTCGGCTAATGGTATTTCAGCATCGATTTGCTTGGCGTTGCCACGTTGGGTTTCCCCGGTCATATTGCCTCTTCTACGAGCAATATCACCGATAACGTCGCCATAATATTGTTCTGGGACGGTTATTTCTACCTTCATGATTGGTTCAAGAAGGACTGGGTCACATTTAGGAGCGGCTGCTTTAAGAGCCATGGAAGCGGCAATCTTATAGGCAGCTTCTGAAGAGTCAACATCGTGATAGGATCCATCAAACAATGTGGCTTTGACATCAATTAGAGGATATCCAGCAATGACACCACGAGTTAAGGCATCTTCTAGACCTTGTTGGGTTGGTTTGATGAATTCCTTTGGAACGGCACCACCAACGATGGCGTCAACGAATTCAAATCCTTTGCCTGGATTTGGTTCGAACCTAATCCAAACATCACCATATTGACCATGTCCACCGGTTTGCTTGATGTAACGGCCTTCGGCCTCGCCAGTCTTACGGATTGTTTCTCTATAATTAACTTGAGGAGCGCCAACGTTGACATCAACCTTGAATTCACGTCTCATACGTTCAACAAGAATATCAAGTTGAAGTTCGCCAACACCAGCAATAATGGTTTGTCCAGAATCGGCATCGGTATGGACACGGAAGGTTGGGTCTTCTTCGGCAAGCTTAGTCAAGGCAATGGACATTTTTTCTTGGTCAGCCTTGGTCTTTGGTTCGACAGCTTCTTCTAGAACTGGCTCTGGGAAGACAAGGTTTTCAAGAACTACTGGTTCATTTTCATCGGTTAAGGTGTCGCCTGTGGTTGTTGATTTTAAGCCAACGATAGCACCGATTTCTCCAGCGTGTAAGCATTCGACTTCTTGACGATGGTTAGCGTGCATCAAGACCAAACGAGCAATACGTTCTTTGCTTCCATGGTTGGAATTTAGAACATAGGACCCACTCTTTAAGATGCCTTGATAAACCCTAACATAAGCCAAACGTCCAATGAATGGGTCGGTAGCAATCTTGAATGCCAAACCAACGAATGGTTTATTATCGGTAGCTTCACAGATATATTCTTTCCCATCAAGAGTTCCTTTTTCACCTGGGATATCCAATGGGGAAGGCAAGTAATCGACGACTGCATCTAGTAAAGGTTGAATGCACTTATTTTTATAAGCGGAACCGCAAAGAACTGGGAAGAAGGTACCGGTTAAAACGGCTTTACGTATTGTCGATTTGATCATATCGACAGGAACTTCTTCTCCTTCAAGGACCATCATCATGAGGTCATCATTGAAGGCAGCTAGCTTTTCTAAAAGGATGGAACGATATTCTTCGACTTTATCTTTCAATTCAGCTGGGATATCGATAATTTGGGGAGCATCGTTTTTATCATCGCCATATAAATAAGCTTTTCTTTCGATGACATCAACGCACCCTTTGAAGTTGCTTTCTTTTCCAATCGGACATTGAATGGCGGCAGCATTGGCGGCTAATCTTTCATCAAGGGAAGCAACGCACATATCGAAGTCGGCGCCGGTAGCGTCCATCTTATTGCAGAAGACGATACGTGGAACTCCATATTTTGTGCCTTGTCTCCAAACGGTTTCGGTTTGTGGTTCGACACCGTTTTTAGAATCCAATACGGTAACAGCACCATCAAGGACGCGAAGAGAGCGCTCAACTTCAACCGTGAAGTCGACGTGCCCCGGGGTGTCAATGATATTGAAACGATTGCCTTTCCAGAAACAGGTGGTAGCAGATGAGGTAATTGTAATACCTCTTTCTTGCTCTTCTTCCATCCAGTCCATGGTGGCAGTTCCTTCATGGACTTCACCAATCTTATGGGTACGTCCAGTGTAATAGAGGATACGCTCAGTCGTTGTTGTCTTACCAGCATCGATATGAGCCATAATGCCGATGTTACGAGTGTGAGGGAGATCGTATTTTTCGGTCTCCGTAATCATATTTTCGTCAGCCATTTTTTATCCTCCAAATTACCAACGATAATGGGCATAAGCTTTATTAGCTTCGGCCATCTTGTGGACATCTTCCTTCTTCTTGACGGAAGCCCCACTTCCGTTGGCGGCATCGATTATCTCGGCAGCGAGTTTATTTTCCATGGTTTTCTCGTTGCGAAGACGGGCATAAGTAACTAACCATCTTAATCCAAGGGTTTGTTTTCTTTCTGGAGAAACTTCGACTGGAACTTGGTAGTTAGCAGCACCGATACGGCGAACTTTTAATTCGACTTCGGGCATGATGTTATTGATTGCAGCGGCAAAGACATCGGTGGCCTTTTGTCCTGTTTTTTCTTCGATTTGCTTAAAAGCTTTGTAGATGATGGTTTGGGCAGTTCCTCTTTTGCCATCATACATGACGCGGTTGATCAAACGAGTAACCAATTTGGATTGGTACACTGGATCTGGTAAAACGTCGCGTTTTTCAACTGAACCTTTTCTTGGCATTGTACTTCTCCTTTAATTACTTTGATTCCTTTGGCTTTTTTGTTCCGTATAGGGAACGGCCTTGGCGTCTAGCTTCTATACCGGCGCAGTCTAAGCAGCCACGAACGATATGGTATCTAACACCTGGTAAGTCTTTAACACGGCCACCACGAATCATAACGGTGGAGTGTTCTTGAAGGTTATGTCCTTCTCCGCCAATATAAGCGGTAACTTCATATCCGTTAGACAAGCGGACACGAGCATACTTTCTCAAAGCAGAGTTTGGTTTCTTCGGGGTCATTGTACCGACACGGGTGCAAACTCCTCTTTTTTGTGAGGAAGGTTGGTTGTTGGTTCTTTTTGTTAGGGAGTTCCATCTCTTGCCTAAGGCTGGAGTCTTGGACTTCTTGACCGCTGTTTGGCGGCCTTGCCTAACTAATTGATTAATCGTTGGCATTTTGTGTTTTTTCCTCTCTTAATTCTACACACAATTCCCGGTGTGTCATACATCGGGGTAAATAAAGAAGGCAAAAGCCTCTTTTTTACGTCCGAGCGAAATCATACCTACTTAAGGCTTATCTGTCAACGATTTGTTTATTTACAATTTTGATATAAAGGAAATCATGTAAATAGGAAATTGATAAATGTGCTCGTTTTCTTTTTTTACATTGCACTCGCCGAATAAATAAGATTCCTTTATATCATAGGTTTTTATTAAATTTGTAAGAGCAACATGATTATAGTAATTCATATTATCTGGCTTGCCAGATTTTATCTCTATAGGCAGCACTTCCCCGTTTAGCTCTATTAAAAAATCAACTTCACCATGTTTTTTTGAATTGTAATAAAATAATTTCTCATTAAATCCGTGCGCATAAAGTTCTTGAGCTGCTGCGTTTTCATAAGGCGCGCCGAAATTAATTTCTTTTTCGTTTTTTAAAAGTTTGTTTCTTAAATCCGTATCATATAAAGCGGCATCCAAAAGCCCAATATCATTCATAAAGGCTTTTAAAGTTTTTCTATTGCTAGATAAAGATAAAGGAGATGTTGGCTCTGAAACATTAAAAACCGGAATGATAATTCCTGCATTAGAAAGCCAAACAAATTCATCTTCTATATTTTTGTTTTTTAAATAGTTTTTATCAATTACATTGCTGCTGATAAACCTTTTATTCTTGCTGTTTAGTTCGCTCGGAATGGATTTGTATATTTCTTTAATTCTTAGTTTTTTTTCATCGTCATTTAAATATGTTGTTACATCATAAGAATACTTATTCAGTATTTGATTTTGTACGTTTGAAACGTTAAATAAATTTTTTGATTTGTTAAATTCGTTAACAGCTTCGGGCATCCCACCTATTAATATATATTCTCTAAAATAATTCAAAAATAAAGTATTCAAGGATGGCAACACCTGTTCTTTGCTATAAAAACATTTTTTTAAATATTCAATTGATTCTCCGCCAACGTTCTTGTTCAGCAAATATTCTTCAAAATCCAAAGGAAACATTCTAACTTCATCTAAATACCCAAGAGGATTTAAAATAATATCCTTTATTGAGACACCAAGAAAAGAACCGCTTAAAATGAATCTATATTTTCCATCTATAACAAGTGGCTTCATTATAGAAACAAGATCCAAAGAAGAGAATTCCAATTTGCCTTTTTTCTTTTCTAGATCTCTTTTTTGATAAAGAAGCTGTATTTCGTCAAAAAATATAACAGTCTTATTGGGAATCAATTTTTCGCCAAAAACAGAAGAAAGTTTAATTAGTATTTCATCACTACTTTTATTTGAATAAAATAAATCAATTAAATCAATACGTGTAGCAAAATTAATTTCAATAACGTTTTCGAAATTTTCATTGATAAATTTTTCAATGGAAAAAGTTTTTCCAATTTGCCTAGCCCCATCAACAAGCAAAGCCGTTTTTCTATTGTCTTTCCAAAATTGAAAATATTTTTCGATCTTTCTTTTTAACATTTTTTCCTTGTGCCCATATTTTAATAATAAAATGGAAAACTGAAAGTTAATTTTTTGTAAAAATACGGAAAACTGAAAGTAAAAATCAGATATAAATACGGAAAACTGAAAGATATATTTATCTACTGAACCATGAAATAAATCTAAAATAGTTTTAACAAAATTAAAAAAATATTAACAAAATTAAATTTTATTTGTATATTATAAAGCATGGAACAAAAATGGTTGAAAGTATTAACTGATGATGATTTAGAATTTATTCATCAGTTTGTCCTCTCTTCAGGATCGTTGAAGGAGCTTGCGAAACAATACGGCATTTCTTATCCTACTGTTCGTAATAAAGCAAACAAAATAATTGAAAAAATACAAATGGTAGACAAAAAGGAACCTCCCTATGTTTCGTATATAAAAGCCATGGCCATGGAAAGAAAAATATCTTCAGAAGCTGCAAGAGATTTAATCACGATGTTCCGATTAATTCATAAGGAATAACCAAACATGATTTTGAACACTGTTCAGGGCGACCTATCCTTTAAAATTTGCTCTGGAATATACCCAATTATAGGATTGTTGCTAGGGGTGACAATGATAATCGCCTACACAAAAAGCAAAAACAATAAACTTGTCAAACCATTTGCCTTTATTCCGGCATTTGGGTTATTGTATGGACTTATCTATACGTTTGCCTATTGCATCGCGTCTATAACAAGCGGGGTCTTTGACTACATTTACATAATCCGCTCTTTTGAAGGTTTTATAATAGATTTTATAATATGGTTTATTATTTTTACTTATTCTATTTGCCCTCCAAATTCATCAAAAAATAGAGGTAAAAAATTTTCAAAGAAAGCCATTGAAGATAATTTGAATTCCTCAGAAATGTCTGAAGATGAAAAAATGGAAATTACGAACTTTTAAAGGTGAAAAAATGATTAAAATTTTACTAGCGGCAGCAGCTCTATTTGCTTGTGCTATTCGAACAAATCTAGAAGTCGATGGAGCCACACCAATTGCTCAAGAGATTTCATGCCGTTCCAAGGCTTCTCCAAAAAAAGCCAACGAAAATTCTTCTAACCCGTTTGTTAGAACCAACACTTTCCCAAACAAAGTCGTTGTAAAAGATCCTATTGGTTACTTCGTTTATGATATGTCGGTCTATCGCGCTGATTTCACCGATGCTTCTTATCTTTACCTATGCGAACTCGATATCGATTTCACTCCTGGTTCCGCGGCATCGAAAAACGAATCAGAATATGATTGGCATTATGATTTTTGGGCAGCCGATATATCATTAGGCGTATCCAAGTCTTTGCCTCAGGCAAAAGTTAAAGATTTTTGGCCCCAATCATCTAAAGTAACCGTCACTATCACTTCCGAGTATAGCGCCGCTTATACTTTGGGCACCGGTATAGAATTTAGTTTGACAGGCGGTGTAAAAGTTGTAACTTCTGCCAGTGGAAGTTACACAATTACACATTCTGAAACCACAGCCACGGAAGACCCATCGATTTCAGCCCAGCTCTTGTCAAATGACACAAGAACAGCGAAATGAAATTTAAGATGCACTTTTCAGCGTGGACTAACTTATAATTTTTCTTGTTATTTATTGGTTGAAATCCCAAAAAATATTTCGAACTCATTTTCGTTTTCCTCAGCAATCGACATGACTTGCATAGCTTGGAAAGGATATTTGTGGGAACAACGAAAGCATGTTACCGCAAACGATAGTATTTCTGCGTATTGATATATTAATCCTTTTTCAAATAGCATTAAAAACGGATTAGTAGAAAACATTTCATTTTTTGAAATTTGGCTTTCTAAAAATCCGTTTTTTATGACAATTTATAAGTAAAATTTTGGCGTGTTTTTGCATCAAGCTACGTTTTCTTTCTAAAGCTCTTCTTCCAAATTAAATAAACAAAAAACAAAGAATAAGCACAGCCAATAAATTCGGCAACATAGCTGCCCCACCACAAATTAGAAACCCCTAGAAAATACCCAAATAAATAAGTTGCAGGAAAAAGAATTACTAGTAAACGCAACAACGCAATAACCAAAGGGTGGATGCCATTCCCTAAACCCTGGAGAACCCCAGAAGAAACGATGCAAATGGAAGCCAAGAAAAAAGAAGGCACTACTATCCTTGTAAGATTAACTCCAATCCCAAGCCATTCTTGTGGCAAATTGAATAAAAGCAATAGAAGTTCTGGCATCGATTCGAAAATAATCACTCCTAGCAAAGCAATAACTAGACCATATAAATATCCATAAAAAGCGGCTTGTTTAGACCTTTTTTCATTTCCTGTCCCGTAGTTGTAGCCAATAATTGGCAACATAGAATTAACCAACCCATAAAAAGCCATAAATATAAAGTTTTGAAGTTTAAAATAAACACCATAAACTGCCACAAGAGTATCAACTAATTCGGGATTTGAATTAAATAAAGACACAAAAACGATTTGAAGAACCAACGTTTGCAAACTTTGCAAAGCTTGAAGGATGATGGCAGGAAAGCCCACCTTAAATATAGAAGCGATGATTTTGAAATCAGGTTTAAAGTTAGCAATGGAAAAAGAGAATGAAATTTCCTTATTACATCTAGCGTTTAAAACAAAGCCGACAACCATGGAAACCATTTGTCCAATTATTGTTGCTATAGCAGCCCCCTCAACCCCCATATTCCAAACCAAAATAAATAAAGGATCCAACGCAATGTTAACAATAGCCCCACTTAATTGCATGACCATGGCTAAATGAGTTTTTCCTGTCGCACATAAAGTCCTCTCACTAACAAGTTGAAGCAACTGGCCAAAACTAAAAATAAAGCAAAGCCCTAAATATCTTGAGCCCATGTAGGCAACTTCTTCGTTTGTGGTCACCCATTGGAAATAAAAAGAAGAGAAAAACATCAAAAAGCCGATTATTAAAAAGAAAATGTAGAAAACACTCATGGATAGATATCCCATGGCCGCTGTTTTAGAAACTACTTCTTTTTTATTCTCACCTAAAGCCTTTGATAAAACGGCATTAACCCCAATCCCCGTCCCAATTGCAACGGCTACCAATAACATTTGTAACGGGAAAGCATACCCTAAAGCAGTTATGGCCAAACTATTTTTAGGCGCCTCCATCATGCCAATAAAAATAGAATCAACTATGTTATATAAAGCCGACATTACCATTGAAAAAATCATTGGCAAAGCCATTTTTAACAATAGGCTCCAAACAGGAGATACGCCCATTTTGTTTGTTTGTTCTTTTTCCATTAATAAAACCCTTGCAAATACAGTTGAGATTTGTTTATAGATTTCATCTCACTATCTTGCGGGGCGAAAAGTTCAACTACTAGAAGAAGGAAAAGATCCTCCGCTATTTTCATTTGAATTATAAATAAAAATTAGATAGTTTTCAATTTCTAGAAAATTTGTTTAAGGCAAAAACAACACTTATCATCTAATTAAGATAAAGGAAAAATCTTTATTTTTGCATATGTTGAGGTTAATTCTTTTACTTTAAACCCGTATCCAAATTGGCTAATCCCAGCAAATGAAGAATCTAACCCCTCTCCTTGATAAAACAAAGCATCCCTAAGATTTATTTCATTATCATTTTCCATAACTGCTGTATTTTCGGTTGAAGCGCAATAAAAAGGCATCAATTCGGTCGTAGAAGAAGACTTATCCAATAATTGTATTAAGAAAGAGGAGGAGGAATTGTCGTTATAGAAATATATCCTCTTTCCCTTGGAAGAAACGCTTTCATTTAAATACCCTAATTTGCTAATACCATTATAAATACCAAGCCTAGAATCAACTAAATAGGCTTTAACTCCAGGTTTGGTAAAAAGGCATAATGTTTTATTATCGTTTCTATTAGAATCAACATAATTTAAATATGTTGGACTATAAAATTCTAAAAGCAAATATTTATCAAATGGGGTTCCATTCCAAGAAGAAGAAAGCAATATGCATTCATTATTCCCAGACCCTTGGTGGATAGTTATTTCACATTCTTTATCTGGATAAAAAGTCCTGGACCAATTAAGAAGCATCTTCGAAAAAGCATTATGGTCGCCTAAAGAACAATCCATCATATCCATTCTGCCTAATGGAGAAATCTTATTGGGTATAGACGAAACGGAATCATAATAATCAGGGAGGCCAAATAAATGTCCTACTTCGTGAATATAAGTATGGGCATCCATTTTTCCCTTATTAGGATAACCCATATAATAAGAACTCCAACAAATTGGAGCTGGGTCGTTAATGGTAAAAGCCCACATCATCGATCTTCTATCCGCAACTCCATTATCCATTCCCGAATACGGGGCATCATAAATTAGATACATGGGTATCTTTTCTTCATATAAAGAATAAAAATAATCATAATCTTCTTTATATGTTTCTTTATACCAACCTAAAGAATCCTTATAAATTGAAATTAAAGCATTTTTAGTTTTCGCACTGCCTTTAAAAGAAGAAATCTCTTCCAAAGAATATGACGATTTATAAAAAGAAGATGACACTTTTCCAGTTAAAAGCAATCTAGAGCAAGAACTTTGGTAATAATATTGGCTAACTGAGACATATTGATTATTGCTTTCGTTTCCAAAAAAAGCCTTTTTTATCATTTCTATTTTTTCATTCTCGTTTTCAATATTAGAAGAAAACGAAACTGGCATAATTAGTAATGGAACTTCGCCAGTTGAAGGCAAAACAACATTATTGCTAAAAGAAACAATAGAAGAAAAAGAAGAAGAATCATAAGAACAATCTAGACTATTTATAGGCTTGAAATTCCCTACCTTTTTATATCCATCGTAGTTAGATTCTTCAAAAGAAGAAGAAACTAACCCATTGCTAGAAAATAGTTTAAATTCATTGCTAGAACAAGAGATAAGTAATATTGGCAAAAATAATAAAAATAAAGAAGATTTTTTCACCCCCATATTTTCTTATAAAATTAAGAAATAAAAAAGAAAATGATTGAAACAGTTTGAATTTAATTTCTTTAAAAATACATATAGATACAATCTTCCGTTCCTTTTGAGAAAGAAATATACAATTTGTAAACAAATTAAAGTAAAAATAAAACCCTTAAGATGAAACCTAAGGGTTTTTATTCATATATTAAAGAGCAAGAATTTATTCTTCGTAATTACGATCGTGCTTTTCAATGTATTGGGCTTTGACCTTTTTCATCGCACTAGCAACGGTAAATCCGTCGAGGGCTTCTTCTTCCTCTTCTTCACTTCTTAAACCAGTTCCAGCTGGAATTAATTTACCAGTGATGACATTTTCTTTTAAGCCGTGGAGATTATCTTTCTTAGCTTTTATGGCAGCATCGGTAAGAACACGGGTTGTTTCTTGGAAGGAGGCGGCCGATAAGAAGGAATCGGTTTCCAAGGCGGCTTTAGTAATGCCTAAGACTAATGGCTTACAAGCGGCAGGACGTTTCCCTTCCATTAAAACCTTTTCGTTCTCGCTAGTAAAGGTATCCAAAGATACTCTAGTACCAGGAAGCATAGAAGTGTCGCCACCATCAAGAATAACGACTTTTCTTAGCATTTGACGAATGATGATTTCAAGATGTTTGCAATCAATTCCAATGCCTTGGGCGGCATAAACTTTTTGTATTTCCTTAATTAGATATACTTCAAGTTTTTCAACATCGCCGACTTCAAGAAGAGTTTTTGGATTAATGGCACCATCGGTAATCTTGCCACCATTTTCAATATGATCGCCTTCATTGACGCGGAGTCTAGCTCCATAAGGAGTCGTATATTCTTTTTCTTCTAAATCATTAGCAATGATAACGGTATGTCTATCGCCAATTGGCTTAATAGACTTAACAACGCCATCGATTTCAGAAATAAGGGCTTCGCCTTTTGGATTTCTAGCTTCGACAAGTTCCTGAACACGTGGCAAACCTTGGGTAATATCAGTACCAGCCATACCACCAGTGTGGAAGACTCTCATCGTTAACTGAGTACCAGGTTCACCGATTGATTGAGCAGCCATAATACCAACGGCTTCGCCTTTTTCAACTAGTTTCCCAGTAGCTCTATTTAAACCATAGCAATGACGGCAAACGCCATTCTTTGTTTGGCAAGTAAAGACGCTGCGGATTTCAACTTCCTTAATGCCTTCTTCTTCTACTCGTTTTGCTTGTTCTTCACTAATTAAAGTATTCGCAGGAATGATGACTTCTCCAGTAGAAGAAATAACATCATGCATAGCAAATCTTCCAACAAGACGATCTTTTAAGCGAAGTATGACTTGGTCACGGCTTGTATCACGGATTTCCCTAACTTTGAAGCCATGGTCACAATGGCAATCTTCTTCTCTGACAATGACATCTTGGCTAACGTCAACTAGACGTCTAGTTAAATAACCAGAGTCAGCGGTTTTTAAAGCCGTATCGGCAGATCCTTTTCTAGCACCATGGGTGTTAATAAAGAATTCGCTAACTTTCATACCTTCACGATAAGAAGAGACGATTGGAAGCTCGATTTCTTCGTTTTTTGGATTAGCAACCAAGCCTTTCATGCCTATTAACTGTTTGAAGTTATCAACAGATCCACGGGAACCAGAATCAGCCATGATAACAAGTGGGTTACGTTTATTCTCAGCCATTTGTTGTTTGACCAATTCGGCAACTTGCTTAGTTATGCCATTCCAGATTTCGACAATCTTTTTATGTCTTTCAACTTTTGTTAAATAGCCTTTTTTGTAGAAAGATTCAATCTTATCGACTTGGGCATTGCCTTTATCAACAAGAGCTTGTTTACCGGAGACATCGTTAATATCGGAAATAGAAACGGTGACGGAAGAGATCATTGAATATTTAAAGCCTTGGTCTTTGATTTTATCAAGGACAGCAGAAGTCTTACTTGTACCATATTGACGGAAAATCATGTCGATGAGAGGTCCAAGTTGTTTCTTTCCAATGGCAGGCTTTAAAGGCAATGTGGCAATATAAGAAGCAATCGGAGATTCAACTTCATCATACTTCTTCCCCAAAGCTTCTTTAACATCTTCTGGAGAAACAAACCAACTTCTCATGGTCGCTTCAGAAGCATTTGGATCACCATTAATATACCTAAAGTCATCCGGGAAGACTTCGTTAAAGATAATCTTACCAACGGAAGTAATTAAATATTTATTCAAGACTCCGCTAGGAATGCCGCTTCCTTCATCTTTATGAATGGCAGAAGCTGGTATAGCAATACGGTTATGAAGAGAAACCGCGCCAGTAGAATAAGCCATTTGGACTTCAGAAACAGAGTGGAATACTTTCCCTTCCATTTCTTTATATCTTTTGTTGTCCTCGATCATCTTCTTTAGTTCGCTTTGTTCATCTAAAGCAACTCCGGTAGATTTTTCGATTTCAAGTTTCTTATTCAACTCGTCAATGCGATCTTGGAAATCTTTCTTCGATTCTTCGGTTGTCAAATGGAAGTTACCAAGAATCATGTCCTGCGAAGGAATGACGATGGCCTTACCATCTTTTGGCCCAAGGATGTTATTAGAAGCTAGCATTAATTCAATGGCTTCTTGTTGGGCTGCTTTACCTAAAGGTACATGAACTGCCATCTGGTCGCCATCGAAGTCAGCGTTAAAGCCAGGGCAAACTAGAGGATGCAATCTAATCGCACGGCCATCGACTAGCTTTGGTTGGAAAGCTTGAATGGAAAGTCTATGCAATGTAGGAGCACGGTTTAATAAGACTGGGTGGTCAGAGATAATCTTTTCAACGATGTCAAAGACAATCGGGTCGTATCTATCAATGATCTTATCGGCGGCCTTATGAGCCGAAACATATTTTTCCCTAATCAAGATAGCGGCAATGAAAGGGCGTAACAATTGAATGGCCATTTCTCTTGGCAAACCGCATTGATACATCTTTAAATCCGGTCCAACGGCAATAACGGAACGACCAGAATAATCAACACGCTTACCAAGTAAGTTTTGCCTAAAGCGGCCTGGCTTGCCCTTTAATCCAGCAGATAAAGACTTTAAGGCGCGACCGTTTGGCCCTGTGACGGCT
Source organism: uncultured Bacilli bacterium (assembly GCA_934725985.1). Lineage (GTDB taxonomy): Bacteria > Bacillota_I > Bacilli_A > RFN20 > CAG-826 > Alloenteromonas. The sequence continues at coordinate 280,200 of CAKVCX010000001.1, forward strand.
TTTGTACGACGTCCATTATCAATTAAAGCATCGACGGCTTCTTGAAGCATACGCTTTTCATTCATCAAAATAACGTATGGAGCGTTCATATCGATTAATCTACGTAAACGAGAGTTACGAGAGATGACACGACGATATAAATCATTTAAGTCGCTCGCGGCAAACCTGCCACCATCAAGTTGGAGCATTGGACGCAAATCCGGTGGAATTACTGGAATGACATCAAGAACCATCCATTCTGGCTTTTGCTTAGAATCACGGAAAGCAGAAATAACTTCCAAACGTTTTGCAAGTTTTACTCTTCTTTGTCCGGAGCAAGAATGGAGTTCGGCAGAGATTTCATTAAATTCCTTGTCCAAATCAACTTCGTGAAGAAGGCGTTTAATGGCTTCAGCACCTTCGCCAAATTGGGCGTTTGTATACTTAGAAATAAAAGCAGAGGCAGTAAAGAAGTCGAATGTTTCGGATGAATTTTGCATTTTAGTAATCAATTCATCGGCCTTTAAAGCATCGGCAGACCCTTCTTCAATAAGTCCGCTGGTTTTAATGTCATTAATGGCGTCAACAAATTCAACTCTAGCTGTCGATTCACTTAAATAATCTTTGTATTTAAGAACTTTGGAAGTACCAGGATCTAAAACGATATGGGCAGCAAAATAAATGACATCTTCAAGTTGCTTTGGAGAAACATCAAGTACTAATCCCATTCTAGAAGGAATGGATTTTAAATACCAAATATGGGAGCAAGGAGAAACTAATTCTATATGTCCCATTCTTTCACGACGGAATTCTTTAGAAATTACTTCAACTCCGCACTTTTCGCAAGTTATGCCTTGATAACGGATCTTTTTATATTTTCCGCAATGGCATTCATAATCCTTGGCTGGACCAAAGATCTTTTCACAAAATAAGCCACCCATTTCAGGTTTTTGGGAACGATAGTTGATGGTTTCGGCACGGGTAACTTCTCCATGGCTCCAAGAACGAATGGTTTCTGGAGAAGCTAGGCCTACTTGAACGGAGGCCAAATCATTAATGTCGAAGTATTCTTTCTTATTTTCGTTTTCAATTCTATCTGACATAAATCTATCCTCCTTTAGTCATTATCGCCAAGGGTTCCACTACCAATTGTGAGCCCCTCTTCCATAGCGGCGTCATTAGCTACTTCAACAGTAGAAGTAACATCTATTTCTTCTTCTTTTGGTGCCATGGCACTACGAATGGAAGAATTGGTCTTTCTTTCTTCAATTAAGGATTGTTTGGCCAAAGCATCCATATCAATGATTCCGCCTTCTTTATTAAATAAGGTGACATTCATTGATAAGCCCTTAAGTTCTTTGGTGAATACTTTAAAGGCTTCTGGCATACCTGGGGTAGGAATTTCATTGCCTTTGATAATGGCTTCATAGGCCTTTCTACGTCCAACCCTATCATCAGATTTGATGGTAAGCATTTCTTGTAAGGTATGAGCAGCCCCATAAGCTTCAAGAGCCCAGACTTCCATCTCACCAAATCTCTGTCCACCATTTTGAGCTTTACCACCCAAAGGTTGTTGAGTAACCAATGAATATGGCCCAGTGGCACGGGCATGTAATTTATCATCGACCATGTGGACGAGTTTAATCATGTATTGAATACCGACAGAGATTCTTTCGGCAAATGGTTCACCGGTTCTTCCATCATAAAGAACAGTCTTGCCATCTGGAGATAATCCTGCCTTCTTCATTAAGTCAAAGACTTCGTCATTAGAAACACCATCGAAAGCCGGGGTAGCCACTCTCATGTGGAGTTTAGAGCAAGCTAGTCCCAAATGGACTTCTAGAATCTGGCCGATGTTCATACGAGAAGGAACGCCCATTGGGGATAAAAGAATATCAATTGGGGTACCATCGGCTAAGAACGGCATGTCTTCGACTGGTAAAATCTTGGAAATAACGCCTTTATTACCATGACGTCCAGACATCTTATCGCCTTCGGAAATCTTTCTCTTTTGAACGATATAGACACGAACGACTTCATTGACTCCTGGAGGGAGTGGGTCTTTATTTTTCCTTGAGAAAATCTTAACGGCATGGACAATACCGGCACCACCATGAGGAACACGTAAAGAAGAGTCTTTTCCTTCTTTTGTCTTCTCGGCAAAAATTGCCATGAGAAGTTTTTCTTCTGGGGTTGGTTCAGTTTGTCCTTTTGGAGTGACTTTTCCAACTAGGATATCGCCTTCTTTAACTTCGGCACCAGGGACAATGATTCCTCTTTCATCAAGGAAAGCCTTGGCTTCTTCGCCGACATTTGGAACATCACGAGTAATTTCTTCAGAACCTAGCTTGGTTTCACGACATTCAAGTTCATATTTTTCAATATGAATGGAAGTAAAGACATCATCCTTTACCATTCTTTCACTCATGATAACGGCATCTTCATAGTTATAGCCATTCCAAGTCATATAAGCGACGAGGATATTTTGTCCTAAGGCCAATTCGCCATTTCTCATAGCTGGACCATCGGCAATGATTTGGTCTTTCTTTATTTCGTCACCAACTTTTACGATCGGGGTTTGATTAATGCAAGTCCCTTGGTTGGAACGATCGAATTTTTGGAGGGTATAAATACGTTTTTCTTTTCCTTCCTTAACTTCAATAGTAGAGGAATCGACTTTAGTGACAACGCCATCACTGCAAGCAACAACCGCTAGACCGGAGTCTTTGGCAATGACTTGCTCCATGCCTGTCCCTACATAAGGGATAGATGGGCGAAGCAAAGGAAGGGCCTGACGTTGCATGTTCGCACCCATGAGGGCACGGGTAGCGTCATCGTGAGCAAGGAAAGGAATACAAGCGGCGGCAATGGAAACGATTTGCTTTGGAGAAACGTCAACATAGTCAACATCTTCTTTTGCAACCATCAAATTATCATCGTCATGACGGACAATAATTTCATCGTCAATGATTTCTTTTACCATTTCATCCGCTTTGCCGGTATTTAGCCCAACAGAAGAAGCTAAAATTGGTTCAGACAAGTTGATGTTAGCTTCGGCAATTGAATGTCCTCTTTCATCATCGGCAGAAAGGTAGCAGCATTCAGTTTCAGAAACATAAACGTGTCCATCTTTTTTATAAACGCTGCGATATGGGGTCATGATGAAACCATATTCGTTTATTTTGGCATATGTGGACAAGTTATTAATAAGACCAATGTTTTGTCCTTCTGGAGATTCGATAGGGCAAATACGACCATAATGGGTATAGTGGACGTCACGAACTTCCATCGAAGCCCTGTCACGAGTTAAACCACCTGGACCCAAAGCGGATATACGTCTTTTATTTGTAAGTTCAGCAAGAGGATTTGTTTGATCCATGAACTGAGAAAGTTGGCTGGAAGCAAAGAATTCTCTAACAGAAGAAGTCAACGGACGAATATTGATTAAACTTTGAGGAGTAACCGATTCCATATCCGAAATGGACATTTTTTGTTGAACGGTCTTGCTCATCTTTGTTAAGCCAATACGGAATTGGGTTTGCAAAAGTTCGCCAACGCAACGCACACGTCTATTGCCTAAATGATCGATATCATCAGTTTGGCCTATGCCATCCATGATGTTGCAGAAATAAGAGAAGCAAGCAACCATATCAGAAATGGTGACTCTAGATAAAGTCAAGTGTAAGTCGGTACCGATAATGGCGCATACCCTGTTCCCTACTTTATCGTTTGCATAAACTTTGACGATGTTGACTCTAGAATTGTCATCAAGTTTAGTATTAACTTTTAAAACCTTTTCATGGGCACCGGCTTCAAAGAATTCTTCATCCTTTAAAGCGAGCACTTCTTCTTTTGTAAGCTTATGGTTCTTTGTATATTTAATTTCGCCATCGGCAGAAACTAGGTTTTCGGCTAAGACCCTGTCGACTAAACGGTCATAAATGCCAAGCTTGGCATTGTATTTAAAACGTCCAGCCCTACCAAGATCATATCTTTTATCATCAAAGAACTTTTGAACCAAGAAAGTAACAACTCCATCTTGAGTAACTGGTTCACCTGGCTTTAATTTTTGGAAAATATCAATTAAAGCGTGAGTTCCATCTTTGATACTAGAATCTTTCTTTAATGTTAAATTCATTTGTTCGGTATCGCCAAATAATGAAAGTAAGTCAGATTCATCATCAAGTCCTAAGGCCTTGAATAAAACCGTAGCAGGCATCTTTCTTTGCCTATCGATTCTAACCCAAAGAACATTCTTTAAATCGGATTCAAATTGTAACCAAGTACCACGGGTAGGAATGATTTCGCCATTATAAACATGGACACCACTCTTATCGATGCTATCTTGAAAATAAGCACCTGGAGATCTAACGATTTGGGAAACAATGACTCTTTCAGCACCATTGACGATAAAAGTACCGGATTCAGTCATTAATGGCAAATCGCCCATGAAAACTTCGGCTTCTTTGATTTCGCCGGAATTCTTAAAGCGCAAACGAAGTGTAACCTTTAACTTGCTTGAATAAGTTAAATCGTTGGCTTTGCATTCAAGCGGAGTATATTTTGGCTGTTCCAAGCGGCAGGAAACATAATCAATGAAAAGAGTCCCGGCATAATTTGCAATTGGGAAAACTTCCTTTAATACTTCATTGATGCCCTTTTCAAGGAACCATTTATAGGAATCGGTTTGAATTTCAACCAAATATGGTAAATTCAAATGTCCCGATATTTTTGAGAAATTGATTCTTCCGTTTGCTCCATGTGGATATAAATGGCCGGAAGGATCTTTATAATTCGTATTTGGAATGAATTTGTCTTCTTGTGGCATTTTTTACTCCTTATTTTTTCGCGATGAGGATGCGATATCCTTTTTTGCTCTTCCTAACCTCTACGCTTTTGTAGATAGTTTGAAGATATTCTAGGCAAGACGCTGCGCCTTGCTGTTTTCTGATGACTAGGATCAATTGGCCACCTTCATTAAGATGGCTAATCGCGCCCGCGTACATCGCGTACGTAACCTTTTTACCCGCGCGTATAGGGGGATTGGTTACGATACTGGAGAATGATGATGTGACATTGGAATAAACATCGCTTTCTTTTATTTCTACTTGATGTTCAACATTGAGCCTTTTTGCGTTTTCCTTAGCGCAGGATAGAGCTCTTCTATTAACGTCAACTAGTGTTACGTGCCTATTCCTATCGAAGTGGGCAAGTAGTAGTCCAATAGGTCCTACCCCACACCCCATATCGAGAATGGAGTTTCCAAGATCGGTCTTGGCGATGGTTTCAAGCAGCAATCTGCTACCATCATCGAGGCCACCTTTGCAGAAAACCCCAGAATCGGATAGAAGAGAGAAGTGCTCACCTAACAAGTCGAACTCGTAAGTATGCAAATCATGTGGCAATGTATCGACATTATCGAAGTATTGAGGCACGATTATTTTCTCCCTTAAATAGCGCAATAACCCACCCTAATTTTACTTAGGGCGGGCTAGCTTAATAAATTTAGATTAAATTACTTGATTTCGACTTCGGCACCGGCGGCAACAAGAGCTTTCTTGTGTTCTTCGGCTTCGACTGGGGAAATATGTTCTTTAACTGGGGATGGAGCGGCGTCAACTAGCTTCTTAGCATCCATAAGTCCTAAACCAGTGATGGCTTGAACGGCTTTGATGATAGCGACTTTGGAGCCAGTTCCTAATCCTTTTAAGATAAGGGAGACTTCGGTTGGTCCTTTGGCGACTGGGCCTTCTTCTTCGGCTGGAGCAGCTGGGCCAGCAGCAACAGCAGCGGTGACGCCGAATTCTTCTTCGACGGCTTTGACGAGATCGCTTAATTCAAGAACGGTATATTCCTTTAATGAAGCGATGATTTCTTCTTTGGTTAATTTTGCCATTTTTTTGATCCTCCTAATGATCAGTTAGCGGCCGGAGTCTCGGCCTCTGGGTTTTGCTTGTCGGCTATAGCTTTAACTGTAGCGGCAAATTTGGTAATAGGTGCATTCAAGCACGATAGGAACATGGAAATAAGTCCGTTCTTATCTGGAAGCTTAGCAATCTCTTTGACTTTTGCAGCATCAAGAGTTTGTCCTTCGGCAATTCCACCTTTAATAACAAGGTGTTCATGGAAACGAGAGAATTTGGCTAAAGCTTTTGGCCCTTTAGAAATATCTTCAGAGAAAACAAATCCATTAGGTCCTTCGAGAACATTTCCTAAGTCGGGTTGATTGGCTTCCTTAAGAGCACGGCGAACCATGGTGTTCTTGTAGACGGTGAAAGTTGAACCTGCACCTTCTAATGTCTTACGGAGTTCTTGCAACTCGGCAACGGTCAATCCTTGGTAGGAAACAACCGTGAAGGATCCGGCCTTTTCAAAACCGGTAACGATTTCATTAACGGCATCCTTCTTGGCTTGTAGAGCTTTTTGATTCATGTTTCTACCTCCTTTCTTGTCGAATATATGTGAAGCTTCAATATAACTAGTGAGAGCGTGAATTTATTTGCAACCTCAGCAGGGTGATTTTTTTAAGGCAATTGCCCCCGGCTATCTTAGGTATACGAAGCCATTCACCAAAATTAATTAGTTGCGTCCGGCAAAGGTAATCGCAACGGCTGGTCCCATGGTGGTTGAGATGGCAGCGCTGAGAATGAATGTTCCCTTAACAGTGGATGGACGGGATTTAGCGATATGGTCACAAACGTTTGCAAGGTTATCTAGCAAATCCGCATCAGAGAAAGAAACTTTGGCAATAGACATTGCAAGGTTGCCATCTTTATCAACACGGTAAGCAATCTTACCTTTTTTGATTTCGCTAACGGCAGTCTTAACGTCCATAGTAACGGTTCCTGTCTTTGGGTTTGGCATTAAGCCTTTTGGTCCAAGGACACGACCCATTTTTCCTAATTCACCCATCATGTCTGGGGTGGCAACGATGATATCGAATCCAAACCAGTTTTCCCTTTGGATCTTCTCAAGCATTTCTTTTCCACCGAAGAAATCGGCACCGGATTCTTTGGCATCATCAAGCTTGGTGTTGGTGAGGACAAGAACCTTTTTAGTCTTACCGTTTCCATGGGGAAGGGTAATGGTCCCACGAATCAATTGGTCGGCAAGAGTTGGGTTTACGTTCAACTTGAAGCTGACATCAATTGAAGAATCAAATTTTGTAACGCTGGTTTCCTTAACTAACTTAACAGCTTCTTCAAGAGAATAAAGTTTGTTGGCATCGACCTTTTTGAGGGCGGCTTCATATTTTTTGCTATGTTTTTTCATTTCACCTACTCCTCAAATTACTTAGCATCGACGGCAATGCCCATTTGTTTGCAGCTGCCGGCAACGATTTTCTTAGCGGCTTCAATGTCCTCAGTATTGAGATCAGGAAGCTTATATTTGGCGATTTCTTCAAGTTGAGCTTGAGAGATATGGCCAACGATGGTTTTGGCTGCGCCAGAACCTTTTTTAACCCCGGCGGCTTTTAGAATTAAGCCTGCAACCGGGCTAGTTTTGATGACGAAGTCGTAGGACTTGTCTTCGTAAGCAGTGATGATGACTGGGACGATTTCTCCCCTTCTGTCACCGGTCTTTGCATTGAAATCGGTACAGAATTTGTTCATAACGACGCCAGCAGAAGCTAGCTTCGGGCCAGGATGGGCTTCTCCGCCCGGGAGTTCCATCTTGACGACTTTGACGATCTTTTTGCTCATGGATTTCCTCCTTAAATGGAATCTAAGCATGCAGTGGTATACGGAAGTTCGTCATAACTCCCTCCCACGCATTCGCGTAGCAATACGCGTTTGCAAGTATACACATGTGTACGTGCGTATGCAAGTGGAATTTTCAATATGCAAAAATAAAAACCAAAATCAGAAAGCGTTCTTAGAATTCATTTAGTCAATTTAGTTTTGCACGTGTATTGATTTTCGTTTCACATACCCCTACTTTAGAAATCGAAAAATGCATGTTTTTAAAGGAAAGATAGAGAATTAATCGCGATTAAGCTTAGAAAAAAGGCAATGAGTATTCTCACTGCCAAGATAAAAATTAAATAAAAATTAGTTTTTCTCAATTTTGCTATAGCCAAGCAACAAAGATGATAAAATCATGGCCATAGCTAAACCGGAATCGGCTAAAACCGCGACAAATAGAGGCACACTCCAAGTCCCCATAAAGGAAGAAATAACAGAACAAACCATTACGGCTAATTTAACAAAAAGAGAAACAACTATATTAAACGCTGCCCTATTTCTAGTTTTATGAGCAATTTTAACTAATGTAACGACTTTCTCAGGGTCGTCATTCATAATAACGCAATCGGCATTTTCTACGGCAACATCAGATCCTAGTCCGCCCATGGCAATCCCAACATCGGCAAGGACAATACTAGGCGCATCGTTAATGCCATCCCCAACAAAGGCGAGCGTTCCTTCATCTTTATCGATTAAAGAATGGAGGAATTCAACCTTCTGTTCTGGCTTTAATCCTGCTTCAACATGGTCAACTCCTAAACTAGCTCCAATTCTTTCGGCATTTTCTTTTTTATCACCTGAAACAATATAAGTTGAAACGCCAAGTTGCTTTAAACCATTAATACAATTTTTTGATGTCGATTTAACTTGGTCTTCTAATTCAATATAGCCAACACATTTTCCATCAATAGACATAAATGTTTTAATTCCGGCTTCGCTTTTATCGTCATAATTACAATAACTGGCTTTGCCAACTTTAACTACACGGCCCTTATAAATGCAATTAACGCCGCACCCTGGAACTTCGTTATATTCTTTTATTTGCTTTGAATCAAAAATAGCATTATAAGCCACTATAGCTTTGGCGATAGGATGAGAAGAAAGAGATTCGGCGGCGGATAAATATTCGAGGAATTCTTCTTTTTTTATGCCCATGGGCTCAACCTTTTTTATAGCGAACTCCCCTTTTGTTAAAGTACCAGTTTTATCAAAAGCCACATGTTTTAATTCCAATAACTTATCAAAATAGCCAGCTCCTTTAACTAAAATTCCATTTTTAGATGCCAAACCAAGCCCAGAAAAATAAGCTAAAGGTATAGAAATTACTATTGCGCAGGGACAACTAACAACTAGAAATGACAAGGATGAATAAATCCAGCTAGACCAAACCGAGGAATCATTAATTCCTAAAAACAAAGGAGGTATACAAGCGACTAGAATAGCTAAAAAAGTAACTACAGGTGTGTAATATTTGGAAAATTTAGTGATAAATCTAGTTGCCTTAGACTTCTTTTCGGCACTGTTTTCAACTAAATCAAGTAACTTAGCGATAGTAGATTCACTATAAGGCTTGCTTGCTTTAACTTTTAAAGAACCAGATTTAAGAATTGAACCAGAAACTACCTCATCCCCTTCTTTTTTAGAGATTAAATTAAATTCTCCAGTAAGAGAAGACTCGTCAGTCTCCCCGTTTCCTGATAGAACAACTCCATCGCAAAGGACTTTCATGCCGCTGCCAATCATGACAATATCGCCAATCTCAAGTTTTTCACTTGGCTTTTGGATTATTTTTCCATCTACCTCGACATTGGCTTTTTCTTCTCTTAAATCAATAGCCTTAGTAATGGCTTTTTTAGATTTTTCTTCAGCCAAATCTTCAAACATCTCTCCGATTTGATAAAGAAGAATAACCAAGACACCCTCCATATATTCGTTATGCTCTGGTCCATATGCCCTTAAAGCAAAAGCCCCGGCAGAAGCTAGAAGCATCAACATGCATTCGTTAAACAATTCATGCTCAACAAAAATGCTTTTAAACGCTTCGATTAAAATGTCATAGCCAATTACTAAATATGCCGTAAGCATGACTATTAAATTGGCATACCAAGAAAACTCTTCTGTAAGCCAAAGCTTTCCAACTAAAATCAAGGCAATGGTTATAGCCGATCTAATAGATAGACTAATTATTTCTTTTTTTGAATCTTCTTCCATTTTTTATTCCTCCAAAACGTGCTCATAAACAACATTTAAAAGTTTAATAACGTGTTCATCTGCCAAAGAATAATAAACACACGTCCCCTCTTTTCTAGTCGAAACAAGATTGGCTTTTCTAAGAATGCGAAGTTGGTGAGAAACCAAAGATTGGGAAGCCCCAACTTCTTTAATAATCTCAGAAACATTTTTTTCTTTTTCCGAAATAGCATACATAATCTTTAAGCGAGTAAAATCGCTAGCAATATTTAGCATGCTTTCCATCTTGTCTATTATTTTATCGCTAGGCATTTCAGACATTTGCTACCTCCTAATATGAATGGTTTTTCATATTTTCGTTTATAAGTATATGAATGTTCTTTCATATTTTCAAGAATAATATGAAACTTTATTCATATTTATATATCTAAATGTTCGATTTCTACCATTGTATCGGCATTTATCAAAGAAATTTTATCTTTGTTAATTATGGCAAAAGAAGGACTGCCATCTCTAGGAATAGCAATAGAACCCGGGTTTAAATGAATCACTCCGCCTTCTGAATATAAGCATTTAACGTGGGTATGGCCGTTTATTAATAAGTCGTTTGGTGGAAACGAACAAAAAGATAACGGCTTATGAGAAATATGACTTGTGTGTCCAAATATATCTAGTGACCTATTCAAAGGCATATCTAGCCCAAGCAAAAAAGAATCTTCCTCGAAATCGCAATTACCCCTAACTGCTATTTTGTTCTCTTTTATTTCCTTTATTTTAGACGTGACATAACCTTCATCGACATCATATCCGCCATGCAACAAATCACCTAATAAAATAACTACATCGGGTTTAAAAATAGAAATTGACTTAAGCAATCTATCCATACCTTTTTTTGAACCATGGATATCGGAAACAATTAAATAAGACATAACGAATAAATTATAAAACAATGAAGACAAAATATTGTATTATTGTTCTATGAAACACGCAGAAAACGCATTCCAACTATTACTAGACCAATACTCCTATACAATTGATTCATATCTTCGGTTAGATCTAAGCAATAAAACCATAGATGAAATTAAAATCGTATTAGGAGGATCATCATTTCTTATCGATAAGTTGTTTGCTAAGGAAAACGCAGGCAAAGAAATTACCAATTTAATAGAAGAAGAAATGGATAATCCAAACCTAGAAAAACTAGTCGATGAAGCGACAAAGTTAAAGATGGCAATGGACAAAAAAGAAATTTTATCAAAAGGCAGTCCTTTAAAAAATTACCTAGATTGGTTAAGAAAAAGCGAGGACGCTCCTTCTTATTTAACTTGCGATAATTATGGCAGATTAGCTTTAGCCACCTTAGACGATATAGTTTCCATCACTTGCGATGAACAATCTAGCGAAAGTCATTTAAGAATAACTGAATTGCTTTTTTTAAATATCGTCGATTCCTTTTATCAAATTTACATGACTTTGGACTCCGCGACTTTTAAAAAGCACAACTCCTATATAGGCTTTAAACAAATAAATGCTGCTTTAGACGATATAAGAAAGCATATTTATGACTAGGGTATCATAAAAAAAGACCATTTTTTCATAAGCGATTCCGAAACAAAAAATTGTTTATCTTTTTAAAAACCCAAGATTTAAAAAAACAAGCACCGCTGTTTGATGATGCTTGTTTATAAATAATTTTATATTTTTTCGATTTCAGAGAAATCAACATCGACTGGAGTAGAACGGCCAAAGAAGACTGTTTCGACTCTGCAAGCTCCAGTAGCTTTATCAATGGAGATAATCTTCCCTTCGGTTCCTTCAAGTGGACCATGAATTACTTTGACATTATCGCCAACGGCATAGCGATCATACATGGAATCATCAACCATGCCCATTCTTTTTAGGACAGGTTCGATTTCTTCTCTAGTAACAGGGGTTGGTTTTTGTCCGCCACCACTAGAACCAGCAATACCAGTAACCCCTGGAGTATTACGGACAATATACCAAGATTGATCTGTCATGATCATTTCGACAAACATATATCCTGGATATAAATTAACGGTTTTGGTTTTTCCAGTCGGAAGCCCATCTTTTAAAACAGGTACTTCTTGATCGCAAACCAGGACACGAAGAATTAAATCTTGCATGCCCATAGAATTTATACGTTTTCTAAGATTATCGGCAGTTTTTGCTTCATGCATAGAATAAGTGGTAACTATATACCACTGCTTTTCACCTAAATTTGTAGCAGCCATTTTATTTTCCTCCAAAGGCATTTCTTAATTGTTGAATCAACGAACCAGCGGTCAAATCTTCTAACGAAAGGAAGATAGCCGCAAATGCAGCAATGCAAATTACAACTGCAATGGTCGGTAATAAAACATCACGCTTTGGCCAACGAACCCTTTTGCCTTCTTTAATTACTTCTTTTGTGTACTTGATTGGGGTCATAATATTCCTCCCTGGTTCACTTACTTTCTTTGTGGAGAGTGTGCTTTCCACAATGCTTGCAAAATTTCATCAATTCTAGACGTTTTGGATTGTCTTTACTTTTGTAAATTGTATAGTTTCGTGCTAGACAATCGGTGCAAATCAAAAAAACCTTTTCCCTACCCATAATTGATTAACTTTCAGCGTGTCTACTTTAATAGGCTAAAGGCAACTTGTCAATAAGATTAATCTTCTATTTAAATTTTAATTTAAAAACTTTCCGCTATTTGGTAATAAGCAACTTCTTCGGAAGGGTAATAATAAGCCCCTAAAGTTTCTCCATTTGTATCAAAATAAATTTGGGTCGGTGAAAGACCTTCAAATGTAAATAGAGGATACCAAGTGCTTTGCAAATTTTCACTGTATATAATTGAAATATTCAACGTTTCATTATCATCAAGCGAAAAAACAGGGCGATACTCTTTAATATTAGGAGCATAACTTATTCCATTAATTTTGAATTCTTTAATTTCGGGCGAGCAGACATGCTTTAGCACCGTCCGACAACATTCTTCAGTTAATTCATAATATTCGGGTTCAATATAAGAAAACGCATAAAACTTCATGTAACTAAAAGAACACACAACATAACTAAAAACGTTATCTTTCGGTTCATTAACTACAAAATATCCATCTTTTTTTCCATTAAAATCATAAAAAGAAAACTCGGTATCATAGCCATAAAGAGTTGTATAGAAATAATGTTTTTTCCCAGAGCAAGAAACTCCAATTAGGCAAAATAATGCGATTAGTGATTTTCTTTTCATAAGTTACCAGCGAAAGCAAGTAATCGCCCCCCAGCCTTTGTCATCCCACATATAGTGAGTTATATCAAAATATCTCGTCTCAGTCGACCAACCATCCTTGACCAGGAGGATGGTCGACCATTCCTCTTTTGTCCAAAAAAGCTGTTGTACTGTGCGACGATACGATCTATATCCAAAAACAGCAATAGCGTGGCTGCCATAACGACAGCCCTTTACAAATAGCAATATTGGTTTATGGTTTTCAAAAGTTTCCTTAAACTCAGTCGTTCCGACATACGCATTGTAATCAATTGTTTCGTAACCATCAAAAGTTAAAAGACCAAATCTTTTGCATGTCTCTTCCATAATTCCTGATGTTTGCCAAAAATTAAGTCCTTTCCCATCTACCATATAAGTGCATGACATTTTTATGGCTTCTTGGCGAACCACAATGTACAAATCGTCAAAATCTTTTGCCGCTCTGTCTGAATCGTCATAAAAAGTATAGTTATCCGATAAAGACTTCACATATTTGTATGTATCATATTCGAAAATTCTTGGATTATATTTTGTTTTCAAATTTTTAGGCAAAACGGAAAAAGCAGAATAATAGCCGTCATCCGCAAAATTTCTTAGAACAGTAAAGGCGGCCGTTGTAGTGCAATTGCCCTCTGAGCTACCATTTTTAGAATAGCAGCTTAGATAGCCTTGACTGAATCCTTGAAATTCATTAATTTTGCTCTCCGCAAAAAACGTTCCACCTGGAAAAAATTTGTCCGTGTGATCTTTTAAATTCCCAGCATCAATTAGTTCACATTTTTTATCTCCATCTGAACTATATGTAGAAAGCAGACTATTTTCTTTTTCTTCTTTCTCATAATCAAAGCCAAATGTAAATAAGCGAGAAATCTCATTATATATAATCGGAGTGTCTTGTTCCAATTTCAAAACATTAATATCACGTTCAAAAGAATAAAAAGAGAAACTATCACCCGTTAAAACAAATGAGCTTAAAGAATTTAACAAATACAATGTTGCTGATTTGTCGAAATTGTATCCAACAACCTTCGTTTGAATTTTTTTATCAATGGAACGAGCGTCAAATTCTTTGTCTATTGATGAACATAAAATTTTAATTTCATCAAGAGAATAAGAATCGGAAGTCCGTAAATCTTGAGCTTGCAAATTTATTGCATAAAACGACGTCGGAGGCAAAAGAAGAGCCAACAAATTAAGTGGAATGAGTTTCATAAATACCCCTTTGTTGGCTTCATTTTATAGTATGCGAAAACTTTCTTCAAGAAAAAGAAAATGTGGCAACTTGACAATTTGAAGTACTTAAAAATGCATTATTGTCCTTTGAATTGTATAAAAATGCAACGTGCATTATACATACGTTTTTATTTTTTGATTAATCTATAGACTCATTAATTTTTCAATGTAGCATAAATTATAAAAACATAGCCATATAATGAGGGATTGTTAATTTTTTATCATTAACTCCAATATTGCCGTCTACAAGTTTATACGCAATAGAGGGTTTGAATGTTTCAATAAACTTATCAAGCGATTTGGTTGCTCTGTTACCACCTTTTACTTCTACAGGAACAACTTCACCATTTTTCTCCATTAAAAATTCAAGTTCGCTCGAATCATCAGGCTTGTAATAATACTTGTAATAATAAAGGCTGTGTCAATTCTTTACCAAAATATCGGCAATAACGTTTTCATAAATGCTGCCTTTGTCGTTTCATTTTATTTTATTTTCTAAAATAGCCTTTTTCGTTTCAAAACCATACATAGCACAAAGCAAACCGGTATCATTTATATATAATTTATGTTTCCAATCTTTCAACGAAAAAGGAATAAAATGGATATACGGCATTCAAATATTCCCTTGTCATCGCAAGCGTTAACCGCCATTTGATTAAACCAATATTAGCCTAATTATCACATTTGTCTACTTTAAGAAATGGAGCAGAATCAACATAGTCGCCATCGGTATTAAAGATAATTGTCTTTGCCCATTTCCTAAATCTATAAACATACATTTTAGCGGCGGATTTGCTTATGCTTTTTCTTTTTGCTGCTTCTTCTAAAGAAAAACCTGCATATAAATCTTTAGCAATCTCTATTCCAATTTTATTAACACCTTTTGGCAATTTATTTAAATTAGTCAAGGTATCACAATAAGAAAAGAAAACTTTAGGATCGTCATCTGCATTACTAGAAGAAACAATGTCATGAAGTGTACACATACTCCCTTCTTCGCCAATAGTTGAATCAAAAGAAACGGTAGGCAATAGTCTTTTTTCATTTAATTTCTTGCTTACTTCTTTCATGACTTCTCTAGATAAGATTATCCTAAAATAAGAAGAAAATTTCCCTTTCCCAAAAGCAAAATTAGTCTCTGCTTGCAAATAACTCCGAAAAAAGATTTCGTTATAATCCCAATCATCTAAAACATCAAAATAAAGAGGACAAACTGTTTTTAAATATTTTTTTCTCTCTTTAAAATAACGAACCGTTAACACGTCTCTAGCTGCTATGATGCCGTTGCGAAATAAAAGTAGCAACGACTCATCGTTTAAAATGGTGTAATCACCAACCATATAATTCTCCCTAATTAGGCAAGAATCACTTACGTGCTAAAGCTATATGAGAAAGAAGAATTCCAGTGGCAACAGAAGCATTTAAGGAATTGACGTGGCCAACCATATCGATTTTGACAATAAAATCGCTTTTGGATAACACTAATCTAGAAATACCAAACCCTTCACTGCCGACAACTAAACAAATTGGACATTTATAATCCACTTGGTCGTAAGTTAGAGAGGCAGAGCCATCGCTACTAACAACCCAAAATCCATTTTCTTGTAGTTTTAACAAGGCTTTCGTTAAATTTGTGACGGTTGCGACTTTAACATAGCTAATGGCCCCAGTAGATACCTTAGCCACAGTAGCATTTAAAGGAACCTCGTTTCTATTTTTGATAATGAGTCCATCGACGCCAAAAGCATCGCATGAACGCAAGATGGCACCAAGATTATGTGGGTCTTCGATACCATCGCACATCAAAAACAAAGGGTAATGACTATTTTTGGAACAGGAAATTAATTCTTCCAAAGAATAAGTCTTTATGTCATTGCAGATGGCCATAAACCCTTGATGAGAAGAATTTTTGGTCATCCGAGTCAATTCGTCATCATTAACGAATGCGACTGGAATTGAACTTTTCCTAGCCTCGGCTACAATCGAGTCGGATCCAAATTTAGCCAACACTTTTAATTGCTTGGCATTACCCGATCTTACCGCTTCACGGACGGTGTTCTTACCATAAACTATTATACTCATATTTTTTCCTTTGGAAGTAATTTTAAGATTTAAGGAGTTTTATTTTCTAAATTAGAAAATATTTCTTTTAATTAATTCGTTTCTCAGTTCATCGCTTTTGGCAAAATCTTTTGCTTCTTTAGCCAATGTATACTCTTTGTAGATTTTTTTATCATCCTCAGAAAGAAGAGGATAATCCACCTTTATACCTAAGATAAACAAATAATCTTGCAGTTTAGCAAATGCATTCCCTAGCTCTTCGATAGAAACGTTTTTGTTTCTTAAGAGCATATTGCCTGCTTTTAGTTCGCCATAAACTATAGTCAAAGCATTAGGTGTATTTAAATCGTTACACATTTCATTAAGGAAGGACTCTTCTCCTGCTCCTTTTAATGATTTTAAATCCACATCTAGCAATTGAAGCTTAATGGCTAGGTTTTTATATGTTGATGCAATTTTTGCATAGGAACGGGTTGCCTCTTCTATGGTTTCAATAGTAAAAGAAAGAGGAGAACGATAATGGGTATTTAAAACCATAAGCCTAAAAGGCATGCCACCCCATTTAGCAATGACCTCTTTCGCGCTTAAAACATTTCCAAGCGATTTCGACATCTTTTGGTTATCGATATTAATAAATCCATTATGGATCCAATAATTAGCTAATCTATTCTCGTTATGGGCACGAGATTGGGCGATTTCGTTTTCATGATGTGGAAACTTTAAATCAAAGCCGCCACCATGGATATCGATAAGCCCGTTTTGAGAAGAAAAGATGGAATTGATCATGACACAGCATTCAGTATGCCAACCAGGCCTTCCTTCTCCAAAAGGCGAATTCCACTTAATGCCTTCATCGGTTTTCTTCCATAAAGCAAAATCTAAAGGTGATTCTTTGTTAGAATTTATGTCTATTCTTGCCCCAGAAATTAAACTATCAACTGTATTGCCACTTAATTCACCATAATGTGAAATAGAAGAAACACGGAAATAAACATCTTGGCCGCTAACATAAGCATGCCCAGTATCAACTAAATCTTTTACATAGGAGATTATTTTATCCATGTAGGCAGTTGGAGTTGGAGTAAAATCAGGCTGAAGAGAATTTACGTCATCAACATCTTTTCTAAAGGCCTTAATTACATTATCGGTAAGTTCTTTTTCACTTATTCCAAGAGATTTCGCCCTTTTAATAATCTTGTCATCAACATCAGTATAATTTGACACATAAGTCACTTTATAGCCCAAAGATAAAAATAGCCTTCTCCAAACATCAAACACTATCACGGGTCGCATATTTCCGATGTGTGGTTCATCATAAACTGTCGGACCGCAAACATACATTGACACTTCGTTTTCTTTTATTGGTTTAAAAGTTTCAAGCTTATTTCCGTATGAATTATAAATTTTTACTTCTTTCATAATTACCACCCTTCTTTTCCTAAAACCACTTGCACAATTTGCTTAGGCTTTTTAACTACATAATCGGCTTGTTCTAATAAGGCGGGTTTATAATTTCCATACCCCCATAAAACAAGACAACATTTTATATTAGCGTTTCTAGCGGTTTCAACATCAACTATAGAATCCCCAACAAACAAAGTTTCTTCTCTTTTCAAGTTGAAAAGTTCGATAATTTTATTAACTAAAGTCGGATCGGGTTTAACTGGATAGCCTTCTTCGTTGCCTTTTATTTGTTTGAATGTATCTTTTTCAAAATGCTTAGAAATAATAATCTTTGCCAGTTCGTCAGGCTTATTCGTGCAAACAAATAGAGAAGTTCCTCTTTGCGAAAGAAAAGACAAAGATTCCTTTAGGCCATTATAAGGCTTGCAATGTTCATTTTGCCTTAATTTATATAAAGGTAAATAGGCCTGTTTTAATTTAGCAAAGGCTTCCTTGTCTTCTCCTTTGTCCTTAAGAGCTCTTTTTACTAGCACATCAGTCCCATTTCCTATTAATGCTTTAGCTTCCTTTAAAGAAAAAGAATAAACATAGCCACATTCCTTTAAGGCTTCGTTTATGGCAACCCTAATGTCTGGTAATGTGTCTAATAGAGTTCCATCTAAATCAAAGATAACATTCTTAAACATAAATTTAAAAGGGGCTAAGTTTCCCTAACCCCAATTATAAAACAAATTAATTATTTTTTCTCAGGAAAGCACTCTCTTGAATCATTATAGTAAGTATGTAATAGCTTTTCTGATAGTTCTCCACATGGCGAGCCTAGATATTCTTTATATAATCTTTGAATGTCTTTGTTATTATGAGATTGACGCAAAGTCATCTTTTCATCGATGTCATAAAGCAAAGATGCTCTTTTTTGCCTATAGGTTTCAAGGATATTAACTTCTTCTTTTGGCAATAAGTTAGGCTTTACAAACGGCTGTCCGCCTCCATTTATACAGCCTCCAGGACATCCCATGATTTCAATAAAGGCGTAGGGTGATTTGCCGGCCCTGATATCATCTAGAAGAGGCTTGGCGTTTTTCATGCCCGAAGCAATGGCTACCTTTAATTTTGTTCCATCTATATCTATAGTCGCTTCTTTTACAGCTTCTAACCCTCGAACCTGACTAAATTCAATTCTTTCATATTCTTTGCCGGTTAAGGTATGGTAAGCCGTACGTAAAGCGGCTTCCATTACTCCGCCTGTGACCCCAAAAATTACACCGGCCCCTGAATAAGTTCCAAGCAAGTCATTATCAAATTCTTCCTCTTGGAGTTCATCATAGACTAAACCTGCTCTTTTTATCATAACGGCCAGCTCTCTTGTCGTTAAAACAGCATCAACATCAGGAAGAGAATTTATAGCGGCATTCCCTGGTCTTTTTGCCTCATATTTTTTTGCTGTGCAAGGCATGATTGAAACTACGAATATATCTTCAGGTTTTAAATTATGGGTAGAAGCAAAATAACTCTTAATTATAGCCCCTTCCATTTCATGAGGAGACTTGCAAGTTGAAACATTTGGAATTAAGTCTTTATAAAAATATTCCATATAGTTAATCCAACCCGGAGAACAAGAAGTAATTTGAGGTAAAACTCCACCGCTTTTGATTCTATTAAGCAATTCTTGAGATTCTTCCATAATGGTTAAATCAGCCGCAAAGTTGGTATCAAAAACCCTATAAAACCCAAGACGATGCAATGCCGCAACCATTTTTCCTGTCGCGTTTTCTTCTCCTATTTTATGACCAAATTCTTCTGATAAAGCCGCCCTAACAGCTGGAGCAGTTTGGACGATGACATATTTGCCTTGATGCATGGCAATATCGACTTTATCAATTTCTCTATGTTCGCTTAAAGCGCCCGTAGGACATACTTCTATGCATTGTCCACATTGAATGCAAGGGACATTAGCAAACGATCTATTTCCAGCAGGGGCTAGAATGGTCTGGAAACCTCTATTTTCAAAACCTAGGATTCCAATTCCTTGGGCATCTTTGCATTTTTCAATACACCTACCGCATAAAATGCATTTGCTTGTATCTCTAATTATTCCAGGCGCGGCATTATCAAAAGTAGATTTAGTCATCTCTCCTTCAAATTGATTAGACCTAGCCCCTGTTAAAGAAGCAACGTGAAGCAATTCACAATGTCCATTTTTAACACACGTCTGGCATTCTTTTGAATGATTAGAAAGCAATAGTTCAACCGAAGTTCTTCTTGCATCAATAGCCATCGGGGAAGAAATTTTAATAACGAATCCTTTTTCAGCTTGGCAATCAGTAACTGGATATACACAAGAGGCAAATAGCTTTGAACCACGGCTAGAAGCAATCTCGACCAAGCAAACCCTACACGAAGCTAATGAGTTATGCCCTTTGTTCCAATAACATAGAGTTGGAATGTTATATCCCACTTTTCTAGCAGCTTCTAAAACAGTCAAATTCGAAGGAACGCTATAAACACGTCCCTCTATATTTATATTGACATTAGTAACGTTTTCCATTTGCTTCTCCTCTTATTGCTTGCTAATCGCCTTGAAACGACAACTAGACATACAAGATCCACATTTAATGCACTTGCTCTGGTCAATGACATAAGCTTCTTTTCCTGGCACGCCATGGATACAAGAAACTGGACAATTCCTTGCACACAAAGAACACTTTTTACAAATATTTGGATCGATGACATAACGCATCAATTTTTTACAAACGTGAGCAGGGCATTTCTTATCTTTGACATGGGCTTCATATTCCTCAGGGAAATTAACCATAGTCGAAAGAATTGGATTGGCTGCCGTTTGTCCTAAGGCACATAAAGCCCCGTTTTTAATAACAGTAGCCAAATATTTCATATCTTCTAAAGTTTGTTCATTAGCAGTCCCATTTGTTACCTTTGTAAGCATTTCATACAAACGCTTGGTTCCGATTCTACAATGTGAACATTTTCCACACGATTCATTGCAAATAAAATCCATATAGAAATGGGCAACATCAACCATGCAGTTATCTTCATCCATAACAATGGCCCCGCCACTGCCCATCATCGAGCCTTTTGCAACTAATGAATCATAATCAATTGGGGTATCCAAATCTTTTTCAGTCAAACAGCCGCCACTTGGTCCACCTGTTTGAATGGCTTTGAATTTCTTATTATTTGGAATTCCTCCGCCGATATCGAAAACAAGGGTTCTTAACGTGGTTCCCATTGGAACTTCGACAAGGCCAACATTATTTACTTTTCCGCCAAGGGCAAATACTTTTGTTCCTTTTGAGGTAGCAGTTCCCATCTTGGCAAACTCTTCCGCACCAATTCTAATAATGTAAGCAACTTGGGCTAGCGTTTCGACATTGTTAACACATGTTGGTTTGCCCCATAATCCTTTGATGGCAGGAAACGGGGGTCTAGGACGAGGCATGCCTCTTTTCCCTTCAATAGAATTAAGCAAAGCCGTTTCTTCCCCGCAAACAAAAGCCCCGGCACCTAATCTAAGATGTGCCTTAAAGCTAAAGTCAGTTCCTAGGATGTTATCACCTAATAAACCGACTTTTTCCATGTCTATAATGGCTCTTTGAAGTCTTGCAACGGCAACAGGATATTCGGCACGGACATAGAAATAACCTTCGCTGGCTCCGAATGCATATCCTGCAATCATCATGCCTTCTATTACTTCAAAAGGATTTCCTTCTAAAATAGAACGGTCCATGAAAGCACCTGGATCGCCTTCATCTCCATTACAAACTATATATTTTTGATCGGATTTTACATTCGCGGCGAATTGCCATTTTCTTCCGGTCGGGAAGCCAGCCCCGCCTCTTCCTCTTAATCCGCTAGCAAGAATTTCATCAATAACTTGCTGAGGGGTCATGGATGTTAAAACTTTTTTCAAAGCTTTAAATCCATCATAGCCTAAAGATTCTTCTAATAAATCCGGGTTAATTAATGAACAACCATGCAAAGCAACACGAACTTGCTTCTTATAGAAATTAATATCATCTTGTCTAACTACTTTTTCTTTTGTAACCGGATCGACATAAAGAAGATTTTCACAAACTTTCCCACCAATTAAATCCTCTTCGACGATTTGCTTGACATCACTTACTTTGACCGCATGATATAAAGTATCTTCAGGGAATATTTTTACAAATGGCCCTTGAGAACAAAAGCCAAAGCAACCAACATGATTCACACTTACTTTTTCTTCTAAACCGTGAGCTTTTATTTCTTTTTTTAATTCTTTGATGATTTCATCCGAAGCATTGGCTAGACATCCTGTCCCACCGCAAACAACAACAGCCCTCTTGCCGTTTGTTCCTTTTACTTTCGCGTTAAATTCTAAGGTATATTTATCGATGCAATTTTGTAAACATCCAGGAGTTTTTATTTGTTCCATCTTATTTTCCCTCCGCATCAAGCCTTCTATATTCGTCTATTATTTTTCCCACTTGGTCAGGAGTGACTTTTGGATAGACCTTACCATTTATTGACATAGCAGGCGCTAAAGCACAGGCGCCAATGCAACGGATAGCCTCAATAGTAAACAAACCGTCTTCTGTAGTTTCCCCAGGCCCAATTCCTAAAAGGGCTGAAAACTTATCGACCAAAGCCTGGGAATTTTTAACATAACAAGCCGTTCCTAGACATATTCCTAAAACATATTTTCCCTTAGGTTTTAAAGAGAAGAAAGAATAGAAAGAAACAACTCCATAAATCTCTGCAACAGGAATTCCGGTGCAAGAAGATACAATCTCTTGAACTTCAAGAGGAATATAACCATATTTCTTTTGGATATCAGATAGAATCATCATTAAAGGAGATGGTTCGTTTTTACGTTGTTCACAAATGGCTTTCACGCCATCGACAACTTCTTTTCTTATTGGCATAACACCCTCCGTTTTGCCCTATTTTGGCATTTGCTTTTACTATTGTAGATAATCGATATTTTATTCTCAATTAAACTATCGTTTTACCGATAAAATAAGGTTACTAAACATTTTTATAGATTTTGTTCGTTATAATTAACAAATCGGTAATTTAATTGGTTCTATATACATTAAGTTTAAAATATTTATACTTTTAATATGCAAACATTAAATTATTCCAAGCAAACTAACGAACATTTCCTAAATCTATATAGACAATTAGAAGAAATAAGGGCAAATAAGCCTGAGACATATTCTTTCTATAAAAACAAATATTATCAGAAACTAAATGATTATAGAGAAATAAGGAATTATTTGACTCATGAACAATATGGCGGTGATTATCCCGTTGCCGTTTCTAGCAAAGTTTGTTTTGATTTTGAATCTATTTTAAAAAGGATGAAAGAAACCTCTTTTTCTAGAAGCAATAAAGACATTAAATTCCTTTATGAAAACGATGAAATAGAAAAAGCCATTTCTTTATTCGTAAAAAACGGCTATACCTATTTGCCACTTGTTGATGGACGTAAAAGACTAAAAGGGATTGTTTCTAATATGTCTCTAATTAAGGTTATGGCCAATAAGAAAATATCGTATAAAGATAAATTGTCTGACCATTTAGAATTCTTTAAATTAGAAGATGATCCCAAAAGGTTTTTATTTGTCTCTAAATATGAACCTTTATCAACCTCGGAAAAAGAATTTTCTTTAATAAAAGAAGGCAAAAGATTAGGCCTGATATTCATTACAGAAAATGGCAAAATAGAAGAATCGATCTTAGGTATTTTATCTATATACGATATTACTTCCTTAAAATAAGAAAAAAGAACCCTTAACGTTTCCATTAAGAGTTCTAAATGATAAATAATTTATTACTTATCGGACCAACGAACTAAAGTAACTTCAGCAGAGTCGCCTTTTCTTAATCCTAGCTTATAGGCTTTGGTATATCCACCATTCCTAGAAGCCATTCTTGGACCAATTTCACTAAATAGTTTATCTAAAGCGGTTTTACCCTCTTTTGAAGTAACTGTTGGTCTAACGATTTGAGCAGCTAATCTTCTAGCGTGTAAATCGTTTCTTTTAGCCAAAGTGACAAGATGGTCCGCTAAAGACTTTAATTCTTTAGTAACACCAGAAGTAACTTTGACTTCTTCATTTAAGATAAGGTCAGTTACGACATTGCGAAGCATTGATTTGTTCTTCGAGGCGGTATAGCCGGCCTTGAAGCGAACACCAGCTTTGCCGTGAACGTTTTTTCTTCCTTGTGCTGCCATAATTATTCTCCTACATAATCGCGGAAGTGAAGCCCAATGTTATTGAGTTTTTCTTTAACTTCCTTTAACGATTTCTTGCCAAGATTTCTGACTTTCATCATCTCGTCTTCACTCTTTTGGGTGAGCTCCATAACGGTAGTGATGCCAGCTCTCTTAAGGCAATTATTGCTTCTGACGCTCAAATCGAGTTCTTCGATGAGCATATTTTGATATTTGTTTTCTTCGCTCTTAACTTCTTCTTTTTCAAGATGATAATTCTTGACATTTTCTTCAAGTCCAGCAAATTTTTGGAAATGAGAAATCAAGAATTGAGAAGCCATAGCAACAGCTTCATGTGGTTTGACAGAGCCATTTGTTGTAACTTCAAGGGTTAATTGATCGAATTTAGAATCGTGGAGAACACGAGTTGGTTCGACATTATATGCAACCTTGACGACTGGAGAATAATTGGAATCGGTAGCGATAACTCCGACAGTATCAATCTTTCTTTCAATCTTGTTGGTTTCGGCAGTGACATAACCGCGGCCATTAGCGGCGAATATGGTCATCTTCAAATGACCCTTTTCATTAAGATGAGCGATTTCTAGTTCAGGGTTAATGACTGAAACAAGAGCAGGTAAGTGTTCTTGCAAATCACCGGCCTTAAATGTGCAAGGTCCTTTGACATCGACTTCAATGCGCTTCAAATCGGAAGAGCTATCATCGATTTTTAGAACTAAGTCTTTTAAGTTAAGAATGATGGCGGTAACGTCTTCTTCAATGCCGGGGATGGCAGTGAATTCATGGCGGACGCCTTCAATTTGAACGGCTACGACGGAAGCACCTGGAAGAGCGCTTAATAAAACGCGGCGGAGAGCATTACCGATGGTGATGCCGAATCCTCTTTCAAGTGGGCTTGCTACGATTTTGGCGTAGTGTTCGTTTTCATCGTTGACTTCAAGCTTTATGTTGACGGGTTCAAAAGGAGAAGGAAGCTTGATTTCTTCAGCTTTTGGATCAAGTTTATTTGCAGTTGCCATTTACTGGTTCCTCCTATGGTTAGTGCTGTAGCGATTTATTTAATTGACTAACCGCGAGGGCGCTTCGGTGGGCGGCAGCCGTTATGTGGGATTGGGGTTGTATCTTCAATTGATAAAACTTGTAATCCAACGGAAGCAAGGGCTCTAACAGCGGATTCTCTTCCCGCTCCAGGACCTTTAACCTCGACATCGACTTGGCGCAAACCTTGATCAAAAGCGGTTTTCGCGGCAGCTTGAGCAGCTAATTGAGCAGCAAAAGGAGTTGCCTTCTTTGCGCCCTTATAGCCTAATGCACCAGCAGAGCTCCAAGCAATGACATTGCCTTGGGGATCGGTGATAGTAACGATTGTGTTATTGAATGTGCTATGAATATGAGCAACACCCTTGGTAAAAGAACGTTTTATTTTCTTTTTGCGGGTAGTTGTGCTTTTGCCTTTGGAGGCTTTATTTGTGCTAGCCATTTTCATTTACCTCCTTACTTAGTCGCCTGTTTCTTATTGGCGATGGTCTTTCTCTTACCTTTTCTAGTACGAGCGTTGGTTCTTGTGCGTTGTCCACGAACCGGAAGACCTCTTTTATGACGGATACCACGGTAGCATCCAATTTCAGTTAAACGTTTAATATTGAGGGCGACTTCACGACGTAAATCACCTTCAGTGTGATATTTTGCAACTTCGTTACGAAGAGCAGTTAATTGAGCATCGGTCAAATCTTTGGTTCTAATGTCAACGGAAACACCGGTAGCTTCACAGATTTTTGTAGCAGTCGAAGGTCCAATACCATATATGTAGGTAAGGGAGACAACGATGCGTTTCTCATTGGGGATATCAACCCCGACAATACGTGCCATATTGATTTAATTCCTTTCAAGATCAACCCTGGCGTTGCTTATGCTTGGGGTTGGAGCAGATGACCATGACTTTGCCATGGCGCCTGATTACTTTGCATTTATCGCAAATAGGCTTTACAGACGGTCTAACTTTCATAGTTACTCCTTTTTAGTTCCTATATCGGAACGTAATGCGCCCGCGTGTTAAATCATAAGGTGAGAATTGGACGGTGACCCGATCGCCGGGAAGAATGCGTATGTAGTTCATACGGATTTTACCCGAAACGCAGGCTTGGACCACTGCTCCATTGGCGAGCTTCACCTTGAAGTTGGCATTAGGCAAACACTCTAATACCGTCGCCTCTACTTCTATACAGTCCTCTTTACTCAAATTGGTTTCTCCTTTTTATAATTTCGTCAGTATCTCATACCCGGTGCTAGTAACAGCAATCGTATTTTCATAATGGGATGTCAGCCCGCCATCTTTAGCAACGACGGTCCAGCCATCTTTCATGACTCGAACTTCATTTTTGTGTTCAAGAATCATAGGTTCGATGCAAATTGTCATGCCTTCGCGAAGAATCGGCCCGGTTCCTTTTTTTCCATAACAAGGAATGTATGGGTCTTCATGCATCGACGTCCCAATACCATGCCCTGTATAATCCCTAGGAACTGAGCAACCATAAGATTTAGCCGTTTCTTCAATGCTATGGCAGATATCGCCTAGATGAACTCCAGGCTTAACTAATGCAACAGCATTTTCAAAGGCAACTTTGGATACTTCAATCATCCTTAAGGCTCTTTCGGAACATATGCCCACCGGATAAGTCCTGCAAGCATCTCCGACATAGCCATTTTTTGTTGCACAGAGATCAATGGTAATTATATCGCCATCGTGAAGAATCTTTTTCGAAGATGGAATCCCATGAAGTATCACTTCGTTAACCGAGGCGCATATCGAAGCAGGGAAGCCATAATAGCCTAATTCGGTTGGAATGGCTCCCTCGCCACGAATAATCTTTTCGGCTTCATCATTAAGGTATTGAGTTGAAACTCCAGGCTTAATGAGGTCTTTCATCTTCTCAAGAACCAAAGCCACAACTCGGCCAGATTCTTTCATTATCTCCACTTCGCGAGGGGATTTGATGATAATCACATCTTCTCCTTCAAGAAAGAAGAGATGCTTTCGAATAATGTAGAGGAATCAACCAAACCATCAAATTGCTTATAAAGATTTTTTTCCTTATAAAAGTCAATCAATGGTTGAGTAGACTTATAGTAGTTAGCCAATCTAACGGTTAATGATTCAATGTTGTCGTCTTTTCTTTGAATCAAGGACGAACCACAGCGATCACAAACTCCATCGGTTTTTGGCTTCATGTTTTCGGTATGGTAGGAAGCACCACAGCTTGGGCAAACCCTACGACCCGAAATTCTTTTTATCAACTCTTCATCAGGAACGAAGAGATCGATAACAATATTGACTTCCCTGCCAATTTCCTTTCCTAAAAGGTCAAGAGATTCGGCTTGGGGAATGGTGCGAGGAAATCCATCAAGAAGGAATCCATTCGCACAATCATCCTTGCTAAGTCTATCCTTAACAAGGGCGCAGGTGATTTCGTCAGGAACCAAATCACCTCTAGCGATTATTTCCTTTGCCTTTAATCCAATGGGGGTACCCTTGGATATGGCATCACGGAACATGTCTCCGGTAGAAATATGAGGAAGATGGAATTCATCGACAAGCATTTTAGCTTGCGTGCCTTTCCCAGCCCCAGGTGGGCCCATAAGAATGATGTTTAACATAATTACATTCCTCCCGATACTTCTTCAAATGACTTGCCAGCAAGCAAGCCATCGATTTGAGCATTAAGTTCAATACAAACACCAACGATAATGATCATGCCCGTTCCCCCAATAGCTAAGCTTGAATCATTCCCAAATACGCCAGAGAGTACT
Source organism: uncultured Bacilli bacterium (assembly GCA_934725985.1). Taxonomy (GTDB): domain Bacteria; phylum Bacillota_I; class Bacilli_A; order RFN20; family CAG-826; genus Alloenteromonas. Next base: position 308,132 of record CAKVCX010000001.1, read on the forward strand.
AGAACTAGAGGCAAGGCAGAGATGATGGCCAATGCCAAGGCACCAATGCAAGTGACTCTATTCAATACTTTCCCAACATATCTTTCTGTTTCCTTTCCAGGACGAATCCCAGGAATATAGGAACCATTCTTTTGGAAATTATCGGCCAATTGTTCTGGATCGATTTGCATCTCCGCATAGAAGAAGGCAAAGGCGATAATTAAAGCGATATAAATTAGTAAGCCCCAAGGCATGCCCCAGGTTGTTCCATCAATCCCTGGCATTTCATACATCTCAGAATAAGAGAATATCTTTAACCAAGGTGCATTAGCTGCTTCAGATGATATAAAGGAAGCAATAACCGAAGGCGCCATCATAATGGAAGAGGCAAAGATGACAGGAATGACTCCGGCGCTATTAACCTTGATTGGAAGGAAGGAAGCACGGGCCATTGAGGCGCTTTGTCCGCTTTTTCCAGCATGTTGGACAGGAATCTTACGTTTTGATGTCTCAAAGAAGACAACTCCAGCCGTGATAAGAATAAAGGCTAGGATATATAGAGCAAATTGGAAGGCTCCGGTAATCAAGGCCTGTGAACCATGATCGATATTGGAACTAACCCATTTTGTCCATGCAGTAGAAATTTGTATAGGCAAGGAACGAACACATCCAGCAAATATAATGACTGAGATACCGTTTCCTAACCCTTTTTCGGTAATTTGGTCACCAAGCCACATTGTTAACATAGACCCGGCAAGCAATACCGTTACGATATAGGCGTATGTCCAGAAATTGTCGGCCAATGATAAGGAGATGTAAGAATTGTTTTGCATCGTCTTGATAATCCCATAAGCCTGAACCGCCCCTAGAAGGAGAGTCAGGTAACGGGTTGCCATTTCGATTTTCTTACGTCCATATTGACCTTGCTTCGATAATTCAGTCAAAGCAGGCAAAACGTCTTTGGACAACAACTGAATGATGATTTGGGCGGTGATATATGGTGAAACACCAAGGGCAAATACGGAGAAGTTGGACAAAGCCCCGCCTCCAAGCAAATCCATCATAGCGATGGCATTGCCTGAACTTAGGGCATTTGTTAATTCTTCGTTAGTCGATACGCCAGGGACTGTAATAGCCGCCCCGATTCTGATGACGAATAGAATCATGATCGTAAAGAAAATACGACCAACGATTTCTTTGTTTTTAAAAATCGAGACGAACTTTTTCATTATTCAATTACCTTGGCTTCTCCGCCGTTATCCTCAATGGCTTTCTTAGCAGAAGCAGAGAAAGCCTTGGCTTCAACTACCAATTTCTTGGTGAGTTTCCCCCTACCGAGAATTTTAACGCCATCAAGCTCTTTTTTCACGATATTCTTTTCAAGCAAAGTTGCGGCATTGACAACATCACCATCATTGAAGCAATTTAATTTCTCTAAATTGACGGTTGCAAAGACAATGCGACGGTTCTTATGAGATTTGCGGAAACCGAATTTTGGTAAACGTCTGGCAATTGGGGTTTGTCCACCTTCATACCCGTTTTTCTTAGTATGGGCGTGGGCGCCTTGGCCTTTTGTTCCTTTTCCGGCAGTTTTTCCATTTCCAGAGCCTCTGCCTCTTCCCTTACGGAAAGAATCAATTCTAGCTCCTTCGACATTTTTTAAAGTAGATAGAGAGGACATTATTTATCTCCTTTCGCGGCTTCTTCTTTCTTTGCGGCCTTATTGGCTTTTCTAGCCTTTATTTCTTCTTCGCTTTTTAATCCACGAAGAACCATAACTTGATCATAAGACTTTAAAGAACGCAAACCAGCATCAGTAGCACGAATGACGTTTATTGGAGCACGGGAACCATAGACTTTAGAAACCAAGTTCTTAAGTCCTGCAAGTTCAGCAATAGCTCTAACTGGTCCGCCAGCAACGATACCAGTGCCTGGACGAGCTGGTTTTAAGACAACTTTGGTTGATCCATAAATGCCTTCGACATCATGAGAAATGGTTCCGTTTTTGGCAATGTCAATGGTAACCATATTCTTTCTTGCCTTGGCAAGAGCTTTCTTTATAGCATCAGGAACTTCTCCGGACTTAGAAAGGGCAAATCCATATTTCCCGTTCCCATCGCCAACAACGGCAAGGGCAGAGAAACGCATATGTTTACCACCTTGAACAGTCTTGGAAATCCTATTGATGTTGACGACTCTTTCTTGATAGTCATCGGTGTTGCGTCTAAATCCGCCACGCCCGCCTCTTCTTTCGGAAGGACGGCCTTTGCGGGATCCATATTTTCTATCGCCAGGACGAGAGGCGGAGGCAGAACCATGAGGTTCCATGCCACGGTTGTCGTTATTTTCTTCTTCAGTAACTGGGGTTTCGGAAGTTTCTTCTTCCGCAACGATGTTATTTTCTTCTTCCATGGTCATTTCTCCTTAGAATTTAAGTCCTGCTTCTCTAGCGGCATCTGCTAAAGCGGCAATGCGACCGTGATAGAGGTATCCACCACGATCGAAGACGGCAACTTCGATTCCCTTGCTAAGAGCTTTCTTGGCAAGATCTTCGCCAACTTTGGCAGCAGCTTCGCAATTTCCACCGTTTTTAAGCTTTAAGGCAACAGAGGAAGAGGATGCCAATGTAACGCCTTTAACATCATCGATTAATTGGGCTTCGATATGTTTGTTGGAACGGAAGACGCATAGACGAGGTTTAGCCTCAGTTCCGCTTATTTTTTCCCTAACGCGGAGATGGCGACGTTCGCGTATCGCGTTTCTTGATTCTTTTGCAATCATTTTATCGCTCCTTATTTCTTACCTGTAGCAGCAGCGCGTTTACCTTCCTTGCGGATGATAACTTCGCCTTTGTACTTAATTCCCTTACCACCATATGGTTCAGGACGTTTTGTATCGTGGATTAAGGCAGCAGTTTGCCCAACTTTTTGCTTGTCTATTCCCTCGACAACGATATGAGTTTCATCAGTAGCACTGATTTTGACTCCATCGACTGGATGGATAACAACTTCGTGACTGAATCCAACATTTAGAACTAAATCGGTTCCGCGCATGGCGCAACGATAACCGATACCAGAGATTTCAAGTTCTTTCTTGAAGCCATCATGGACACCTGTAACGGCGTTATGAAGATTGGCTCTTACAGTTCCATGCATTTCAAGATCTCTTTTTTCTTCGCCTGCCCTATGGCAGAGAAGTTCATTTTCTTTTACCTCGACGCTGACGTTAGCTGGAACAGCAACGCTTAATTCGCCTTTGGCTCCTTTGACGACGACTTCGCCCTCATTAATGGTGACGGTGACGCCTTCAGGAAGAACGACGGGTTTAAATCCGATTCTTGACATTATTTCTTCCTCCTAAATTACCATACGTAGCAAAGGATTTCTCCACCAACGTGTTGCTTTCTGGCTTGATGGTCAGTAAGCAATCCATTTGGGGTAGAGACAATGGCAATGCCAAGTCCTTTCAAAACGCTTGGGATTTTGTCGGCTTCGGCATAAATGCGGAGGCCTGGTTTGGAAATGCGCTTTAATCCGGTGATAACTCTTTCGCCGGAATTGCTATATTTCAAGACGATGACAAGGGTCTTCTTGCCTTCGTTTTCTTCAAGACGATATTCACTGATAAAGCCTTGGTTTTTTAAAATCTCGGCAATGCCTTCTTTCATTTTGGAAGTTGGCATGGAGACTTCTTCATAACGTAATTTGTTAGCGTTACGAATGCGAGTAAGCATATCTGCGATTGGATCTGCGTTCATTGTATTAGTCTCCTTTCTTTACCATGAAGCCTTCTTCATGCCTGGGATTTCGCCTTTATAGGCTAATTCTCTTAGGCAAATACGGCATAAACCGAAGCGACGGATGACACCGTGTGGACGGCCACATCTTTTGCAACGGGTATATTCACGAACCTTGAATTTTGGGGTTCTTTGCTCTTTGACAATTAAACTTTTCTTAGCCATGTCTATTCTCCTTATTTCCTAAAGGGCATGCCCATCTTTTCTAGAAGTGCATAAGCCTCTTTATCGGAAGTTGCGGTAGTAACTATAACAATATCCATACCACGGACCTTGGCTACTTTATCATAGTCAATTTCTGGGAAGATCAATTGTTCTTTGACGCCTAGAGTGTAATTACCATGACCATCGAAAGCGTTTTTGCTAACGCCACGGAAGTCTCTAACGCGTGGAAGAGCGATGGAAACTAATTTATCAAGGAATTCATACATCCTGATGCCACGAAGTGTAACTTTAGTGCCAATGGCTTGTCCTTGTCTTACCTTGAAGGTTGCAATTGACTTTTTAGCCTTGGTAACAACTGGATGTTGGCCAGTGATAATGGCTAAATCAGCAACGGCATCATCAAGAGCCTTGGAATTGCTAGTAGCGTCTCCAACACCAATATTGATGACGATTTTTTCAATCTTTGGAGCTTGCATTATTGTTGAATAGCCAAATTCTTTGACTAATTCTGGAACAATGGTTTCCTTATATTTTTTATAAAGGCGGTTTTCGGCTTTCTTTTCGTTGACTTCAACGACCTCAGCTTCAACTTTCTTTGCTTTTTTGGGGGCTGCCTTAGCGGCTTTTTTTGTTTGTTCTGCCATTTTAGCTTCCTCCTATTATTTATCTAGAGATTCGCCAGACTTAGCAAGACGAACCTTTTTCCCTTTAACCATTCCCATATGGACACGGGTCGGCTTTTTGGTTTTTGGATCGATTAGAGCAACATTGCTCGCATCGAATGGAACATACATGTCGACAACTGATCCTTCTGGGACAGCTTGAGTCGGCTTTTTGTGTTTCTTGTGTACATTGACACCTTCAACGACGACTTTGTTTAGCTTAGGGTAAACGCGTTGGACGATACCTTCCTTGCCTTTGTCGGCGCCGGAGATGACGATGACTTTATCACCTTTTTTGATATTCATGTTTCTCTCCTTATAGCACCTCGACGGCAAGGGATATAATCTTCATGTATCCCTTATCGCGAAGCTCACGGGCAACTGGGCCAAAGACACGAGTGCCAATTGGGTTGCCGTCATTATCGATTAATACGATGGCGTTGTCATCGAAGGAAATTGTTGAACCATCCTTGCGAAGGACTGGGTGCTTGACTCTGACAATGACACCTTTGACAACGTCGCTTTTCTTAACTTTTCCATTTGGGATAGCATCTTTAACGGCACATAAGACAACATCACCGATGGAAGATACTTTACGATGGCTTCCCCCATAAAGGCGGAAGACTCTGACCGAGCGGGCGCCAGAGTTATCGGCAACCACTAGGTTTGTTTCGTTTTGAACCATTATTCTCCCTCCTTATTAGCTGTAGGGGTGATACCTTCTTTTTCTTCAAGTGAAGCTTCAACTTCAGCGGCTTTTTCAGCTATGGAAGCATGCTTAACAACAGAAACTAAACGGTATCTTTTCAATTTTGAAAGAGGGCGGCAAGCCATGATGGAAACAGTGTCACCAACTATAGCTTCGTTTTTTTCATCATGAGCATAATATTTCTTCGAATAACCTACTCTTTTGTTATAAAGAGGATCATTACGTTCGGTGGAGACGGTAACAACGATAGTCTTATCCATTTTAGTGGAAGTGACAACGCCTTGAATCAAGGCACGATGATTTCTTTCCATTAGTTATATCTCCTTTCCTTATTTGGCAATGTCAAGTTCTCTTTGACGCTTGACAGTTTCAGCTTTAGCGAGGTCTTTTCTAACATTGCGGACCATTTCGCCATGTTCTAATTGCCCGACAGCTTTTTTACGACGTAATTCGAACAATTCTTCTTTTAACTCGTAAATTTTCTTTTCGAGTTCTTCCGAGGTTAGTTCGCGGAATTCTTTAACTTCCATTACTTGGCCTCCTTAGTGGTTTCCTCTTCTACTGGAGTATCATTCCCGGTGTCAGAGACTGTTTCAATCTTGATTTCATCTTCTTTTTCGATGGCTTCAAGAGAAGATTCATGTGTTTCTTCCATCTTGAGAAGTTCTTCTTTTGATAAAGCTTTGGTTCTCTTGACGACTTTTGTCTTAACTGGGAGTTTATATCCAGCAAGGCGGAGAGCTTCTTGGGCTCTAGTTGGATCGATGCCGCCGATTTCGAAGAGGATTCTTCCCTTCTTAACAACAGCCACCCATCCTTCTGGGTTTCCTTTGCCGCTTCCCATACGAACTTCGGCTGGCTTTTTGGTTTTGGCCATGTGTGGGAAGATTCTAATCCAAACCTTACCAGCACGGTCAGTATAACGAGCCAAGACAATACGAGCGGCTTCGATTTGATGATCGGTTACATAATTGCCTTCAGTGGCCATAAGACCGAATTCGCCAAAGTCGACATTGGTGCCGGCTTTTGCTTTTCCTTCATATTTTAGGCCATGGGGGCGACGATATTTAACGCGCTTTGGTTGTAGCATCTTTGCTGCCTCCTTTAGCTATTGGGCGACGTCTGGAATCTCTATTTCCAGCTGGGCGGGAAGTATCACGTGGAGCTGGTTCATTGACTTCTTCGGTGTCGGTCTTATTTAAAGAACGGCAAACCCAAACTTTGACACCAATGTTTCCATAGGTGGTTGCGGCTGGTACGTGAGCGAAGTCGATATCAGCGCGAAGGGTATGTAGAGGGATGACACCTTCCTTATAACCTTCACGTCTAGCAATTTCAGCACCGCCAAGACGGCCAGAGCATAATGTTTTGCATCCTTTTGCACCGGCTTTTCTCATTCTTTGGATGGCTTTTTTCATGGTTGAACGGAAGGCGGCACGATTTTCTAGTTCGCTAGCAATCCATTTTGCAACTAGAGTGGCATCCAAATCTGGATTCTTAACTTCAACAACATCAAGGTGAAGGGATCCGGATTTAACAATTCTAGATAATTCTTTGCGGATACGGGTTATATTGCTTCCATCTTGTCCAATGACATCGCCAGGACGAGCAACATAAACTTGAATCTTAACATCATGGCCCTTGTCAGTTTTAACACGGCCAATGGTGATGTGAGAGAGCATTGAATTTTTTAATTCTTTGTCAAGATATTTACGGATAGCAATATCTTCAACTAAGAAATCGCCATAATCATTTTTGGAGGCGAACCATTTGGAATTCCAGTCGCGATTAACGCCTATGCGCATTCCGACTGCATTGACTTTTTGTCCCATTTTATTCGGTTACTCCTTACTTTCTTTCTTTAACAACAACCAATAGGTTGGCGTTGCGTTTGATTATTGGCGAAGCGCTTCCTTTAGCTCTAGGAATGAAACGCTTGATTTTTAGCCCATCAGATACTTGGATTTCTGCAACATAGAGAGAATCTTTGTCCATTCCGAAGTTATTGACGGCATTAGCGGCAGCAGACTTGATAGCCTTGGCAACCGGAGTCGAGGCGACTCTATTGGTCTTGGATAGCAATCCAAGAGCAACGTTTACATCTTTTCCACGGACAATGTCAGCGACTAGCCTTACCTTACGTGGGGTAATTCTGACATCTCTAGCAAAGCATCTAGCTTCATTTACAGGGGCTTTTTCTTCCACCTTTTCAACCTTAGCGGCTTTTTCAGCGGCTTTGGTTTCCTTTTTAGCAGCCTTGGCTTCAGCTTTGGCGGCTTTCTTTACGGTCTTTTTGGTTTCTTTAGTAGCAACTTCATTCACTGCTTCTTCTTTTTTGGGAGCAGCTTTTTTGGTTGTTGTTTTCTTAGTAGCAGTTTTCTTAACTGTTTTCTTAGTTTCTTCAGCCATTATTTAGCTCCTTACTTCTTTGCAGCCTGGTCGCCAATGTTATTTCCATGGTGTCCAGGGAAGGTTCTGGTTGGGGCGAATTCGCCAAGTTTGTGGCCAACCATATCTTCGGTAATATAGACAGTGATATGTTCGTGTCCGTTATAGACAGCGAAGGTTTGTTCGACAAAGGCAGGATAGATTGTCGAACGGCGAGACCAGGTTTTGATGATCTCTTTTTTGCCGGACTTTTGAAGAGCTTCAACCTTCTTTAGAAGATATTCATCAACAAATGGTCCTTTTTTAAGTGAACGTGACATTTTCTATCTCCTTTCTTATTTCTTATCCGACTTGCGTCTAATTATTAAACGAGTGGAATTCTTCTTCATATGACGAGTCTTGACACCTTGAGTACGTTTTCCCCATGGAGAACGTGGAGCATCACGACCGACAGGGCACTTACCTTCACCACCACCATGAGGGTGATCGTTTGGGTTCATGGCCGAACCACGTACGGTTGGGCGGATGCCTTTCCAACGTGTCTTACCGGCCTTACCTAAGTTGACAAGGTTCCAATCTTCGTTTCCAACAACTCCGATTGTGGCACGGCAATTTTTTAACAACTTTCTCATTTCTGTAGAGGCAAGACGGACAATGACGTAATTTCCATCAATACCAAGTACCTGAGCGCTTGTTCCAGCGGCACGGCACATTTGAGCGCCTTTACCTGGTTGAAGTTCAAGGTTATGAATGAAGGTACCTTCAGGAATGTTTTGCAATTCGCAGCAGTTACCGACTTTAATATCGGTAGCGACACCAGAAACGATTTTGTCTCCAACCTTTAAGCCTTGAGGCTCAATGATGTAGGATTTAGTTCCATCAGCATAGCAGATTAAGGCAATGTTGGCGTTTCTATTTGGGTCATATTCAATGGCTTTGACAGTCGCTGGGATGTCATCCTTGCGACGACGGAAGTCAATGATACGGTAGCGATTCTTGTTACCTCCGCCGATATGGCGGCAGGTGATGTGACCCTGATTGTTGCGTCCGCCCGTATGTTTCTTAGGGGCAAGAAGCGATTTTTCAGGAGTCGATTTGGTGATGTCCTCGAAGGTGGAGTTCGTCATGGAACGTCTACTCTTCGTATAAGGACGGTAGGTTCTAATAGCCATTTTTTTCTCCTATATTGGTCTCTTTATCTATATATCCTTATTTATATATAGAAGGGTGGTTTCCTTACTCTTTGAACAAGTCGATAGCAGACCCAGCTTCAACGGTGACAACGGCTTTCTTAAATCCGCCAATTGTTCCTTTATAGCGTCCACCTCTAGTTGTTTCTTTAGCCCTTTGGTTAACGACTTTAACATCGACAACCTTGACTTGGAATATGCGTTGGAATGCATCCTTGATTTCGATCTTGTTGGCATTTGAAGCAACTTTGACCGTAACCTTGTTAGCATTTTGCATCAAGGCCATGCTCTTTTCAGTGATATGTGGAGCATCGATGACCTTAAAGTCATGGGCAGTAGCCTTAGCAAAGATGGCCTTTTTGGTTTCTTCTTTGACTTCGGCCTTTTTCTTGGCGGCTTTTTTGGCAGGTTTCTTTTCGGCAACTTCTTCAGTAGCCTTAACTTCTTTAACTTCTTCAGCCATATTACTTCAAAGCCTCCTCGATTTTCTTTATTCCATCCTTAGAAACGACAATGTTGTCGAAGTTAAGGACATCGTAAACGGCGATATTTGTGTATTCGACCAAACCCACGTTATTGATATTTCTAGCAGAAAGGATCAATTCGTCATTATCTCCATCGACAACAACAAGGGTCTTCCCTTCGGCCTTGATGGCTTTTAGGGCAGTAGAGAAGTCTTTGGTAGAAACTTTTTCAAGCTTGAATGAATCAACAACGATTAAGCCTTTTTCAGCTTTTTCTGACAAGACAGCGCGCAAGGCAAGGTTATGGGCCTTTTTGTTTTGGGACAATTTGTAATTTTGCATCCCATCTGGTCCGAAGACGGTTCCGCCACCGACCCAGATTGGCGACTTGCAGTCACCAGCACGGGCGCGTCCGGTTCCTTTTTGTCTCCATGGCTTCTTATTGGTTCCATGGACTTCGTGACGTTTCTTCGTTTTGGCAGTTGCTTGGCGAAGATTTGATTGGTAAACGGTGACAGCGTCTTTTACGACTTGAGGATTAAATTCCTTTAGTCCGAAGACAGAAGCGGCAACTTTAACGGTTCCGGCTTCTTCACCTTTAAGGTTAACAACCTTCAGTGAAAGAGTTTTTTCAGCCATGGTTATTCTCCTTTCTTTTCGGTGTTAGCAGCTTCCTTAGCAGCCACGTCAAGGATCTCCTTAACGACTGGGGTGCGGAATTGCTTTTTGACTGGGGAGCGAAGCATGACAATAGCTTTCTTTGGTCCAGGAACTCCGCCTTTGACTAAGATGTAACCTTTTTCAGCATTGCTCTCGATGATTGTGACATTAAGGATGGTAACTTGTTCTGGTCCCCAATGTCCTGACATGTGTTTGCCAGGGATGACACGGTTGTTATCACGACCATTGTTGGCTAAGGAACCAATTTGCCTATGGTATCCAGAACCATGTCCTTTAGGTCCGATATGATGATGATACTTTTTGATTGTACCGGTATAACCATGTCCTTTGTTATGACCGATGATGTCAACGACTTCACCAGTTTTGAATAAATCACAGGTAAGGGTTTCTCCAACGTTCTTCCCATAGATTTCGTCGCCTTTTAATTCATACATTGCTTCTTTTGTGGCGACTCCAGCTTTCTTGTAGATGCCTTTTTCAGCTTTGGTCAAATGACGTTCGGCTTTGTCTTCGTAACCAATTTGAATGGCTTCATAGCCATCTTTTTCTTTGGTTTTCTTTCCGATGACAACATTTGGGAGCACCTCAATGACGGTAACTGGATACATTGTTCCGTCTGGGGCAAAGACCTCGGTCATGCCCATTTTTCTTCCGATTATGGATTTCATGAATTAGGTCCTCCTTATAATTTGATGTCGATATCGACGCCAGAAGGTAAATCTAATCTTCTTAATGTATCGACTGTTTCTTTGGTTGGGTTGGTAATATAAATCAACCTCTTGTGTGTGCGGATCTCAAATTGTTCACGTGCGTCTTTATATTTAAAGGTAGCGCGCAAGACAGTATAGATCTGCTTTTCAGTAGGTAGAGGGATAGGTCCCTTTACGCTAGCTCCGGTTTTCTTGGCTACTTCTAAGATTTTCTCAACGCAAAGGTCAAGAATCTTGTGGTCATAAGCCATTAAGCGAACACGGATCGCTTTTTCTTTTGCCATGAATTTTCCTCCTATGACTTTTCAGGCTTCATAACGATTGCTCAATGCGAATTCCCCGGCCACCCTATCATGACAACGCCTGTAGGTGTGTCAGCAACCTCGCACTTCAACGCAAACGCCAGCGTGTAATAAGATATTCTTTCATGCGCGCATAGTCAACATTTTTCTTATAAATTTTTAAGATTTTATGCCAACTTTTTGAATTATCAGATAATGGCAATAAACAAAAGTTCGATATCATCGGAACATATTCAATTTTATAGATTTTTTTGTGCACGTTGCACAAACTTTCAATAATTTAGTTTAAAAATTAAAACCGGAACGAACTTATTACTTAGAGTTATTTTGTTTATTTTTTATTCTTTCTAGGTATTCCCTATACGAAAGATAGCAGCCACAATATTGCTGATTATATAAATTATAAAAAATTCTCATTTCCCTAGCCTTGTCTTGACCTTTGTTTTTCTTAAAATCACTATAAAAATACTTAGTATTTGGATGGCTTGCCTCTAATTTCTTGCCTATTTCATTTAATTTTTGAGAATTCTTTTGTCTAGATATAGTCATAACGGTCGTAAAATAATCATACCCATTATTTGAAGCATAATCATAAGCTTCGCTCATCCTTTTTTCATAACAAGCAAAACATCTAGGGCCACCCTCTTTTTCTCCTTCAAATTTTTTTAAGAAAGAATTGTAGGAATCGTTATCATAGGCGGGAATTATTAATTTGACATCGTAACCGTAATCCCTTTTAAAAAAAGACAAAAATTTCTTGAGTTCCTCTAAACGTCTTTGATATTCACTAGAGGGAAAAATATTTGAATTATTGTAATAAATTGTTACATCGAAATGAGGACAAAGGAAAAGCAAAGGAAAAGTTGAGCAAGGGCCGCAACAAGCATGAAGAAGCATTTTTGGTTTGCCCTTAATTTCTTTCAATTCTTCCAAACTAACTAAATAATAATTAATTTTATCTACCATTTAATCATTCTCGTTTTTCGAATAGTCATATTTGCCATAGATAAACATCGCATCTCCAAAAGAGAAGAAACGATATTTTTCTTTTATTGCGTGTTTATAGCAACTTAAAGTAAACTTCCTACCCATAAAAGCCGAAACAAGCATTACTAAAGTTGATTTTGGCAAATGGAAATTCGTAATAAGAGCGTCAACGGCTTTATATTCATAACCAGGATTTATAAAAATTGAAGTATCTTCATGAGTTTCGACAAACTTACCATATTTATTATAAACCGACTCCAAAGTCCTGACCGAAGTTGTCCCAATGGCAATAATACGTCTATTTTCTTGTTTGGCTTTATTTAATAAATCAGCTGATTCTTTGCTCATATAAAAAGACTCGGAATGCATAACATGGTCTTTTGTGTCGTTGACTTTTACCGGCCTAAAAGTCCCAAGCCCAATATTTAAAGTTACATCGACAACCTGACACCCTTTTTCTTTTATTTTGTTAAATAATTCTTCGGTAAAATGAAAACCAGCAGTTGGAGCAGCAGCAGAGCCTGGGATTTTTGCATAAACCGTTTGATAATCGTCATTATTTGATACCTGCTTTTTAATATAGGGTGGCAAGGGCATTTTTCCTAGTTTATCCAAGATTTCTAAAAATATACCTTTGTATTCAAATCTAAAATGGCGTAATCCTTCAGGAAGCACTTTTATACAAACGCAACTTAAACAACCATCTCCAAAACATACATGGGTACCTTCTTTTACAGAATGAGCATTGCCGACTAAGCATTCCCAAGTACCTTGCTCTTCAAGCTGCTTCAATAAAAGAACTTCACAATGTCCACCTGTTTCAACTTTTGTGCCAATTAATCTAGCCGGAATCACTTTTGTATTATTTCTAACTAAAACGTCACCAGGCTTTAAGTAATTAATAATATCTTTGAATAGTTTGTCTTCTATTGTTTTATGTTCCCTATCAACGACAAGCAACTTACATTCATCTCTTTTTGCGGATGGAGATTGAGCAATTAATTCTTCAGGCAAATCAAAATCAAATAAATTTATATCCATCTTAAAAACCTTTCTTGGACCCAAATTTTGCATACACGTCTTGCTTAAATTCTAGAAATCTATCTTCTTTAATAGCAACTCTAGCCATTTCTGCAAGATGAATTAAAAATCTTATATTATGTATGGAATTAAGTGTATTAGAAAGCCCTTCATTAATTCTATAAAGATGATGAAGATAAGCTTTTGTAAAGTGGGTGCAGGTATAACAATCGCATTCCTCATCTAATGGAGTAAAGTCTTCCTTATACTGAGCTCGCTGAATGTTCACTCTCCCACGGCTTGTTAACAAAGCCCCATGTCTAGCAAGTCTAGTAGGCAAAACACAGTCAAACATATCCACGCCCTCACTGATTCCTTCAAGAATATAATCAATTGAGCCGACGCCCATTAAGTAACGCGGCTTATCAAAGGGCAAGAAATGTATAGCATCCTTTATCATTTGAAAGCAGACTTCCTTAGGCTCGCCAATAGAAGTCCCTCCTATGGAATATCCTGGGAAATTTAAAGATGATAGTTCTTTCGCACAATATTCTCTTAAATCTTTAAAGGCGCCACCCTGAACTATTCCAAATAAAGCCTGGTCTTTTCTACTATGGGCAGCTAATCCCCTTTTGGCCCAACGAACGGTCCTCTCAGTTGATTTTTTTACATATTCATATGAAGAAGGATAAGGGATACATTCATCAAAACTCATAATGATATCGGCACCTAAAGCCTCTTCTATTTTTATGGCAACTTCTGGAGAAAAAAATTCTTTTCCCCCATCTAATTCATTTCTAAAAGTAACACCTTCTTCACTTATTTTTCTCCTTTGAGAAAGAGAGAATACTTGATAACCGCCTGAATCAGTTAAAATGGGGCCATCGTAATCCATAAATTTATGTAACCCCCCTGCTTTTTTTACTATTTCTTCACCAGGGCGAAGATGAAGATGATAAGTATTGGCTAAAATAACGCCAGAATGGCATGCTTTTACTTGATCTGGAGTCATACATTTAACAGTCGCATTCGTCCCTACTGGCATAAACATAGGGGTTTCGACATCGCCATGCCAAGTATGCAAAATGCCAGTTCTAGCGTTGCTATGAGGGTCGACATGAGTTACTTCTAAATAAAACTTATTATCCATGATTTAATTTTATATTGCCTTTAGCGAAATATAAAGGAAACTACCAAATATAATCTCGATGTTTTGTTGCTCCAATAACATTCATAAAGCTTTTATTACGTCTTAAAATGACAAATATCATATATCCGATAATCATAGAAATAAATTCACCTAATGCAACCATTCCACTTTGATAAAAATATTGATCCCAACCTAGTTCAAGAAGCCAGCACAGCTCCGCTCCAACGACAAATCCATTTATTGCAATAGGATATAAACAAGCAATTAATAAAGAGGGAGAAGCAAAAGCAATTAAAAGGCAACTTACAAACGTAGCCATGGTACCTATTAAAATGTCTGGCCAGCCTAAACTGCTTTGTAAATTAGCAAGGAAGCAGCCTAAAGTAACCCCAAATATATAATCAGGCCTAAAGAAACATAAAAGATTTAATATTTCCGCAAATCTGATTTGAATTGTGCCAAAACTAATACTTTGGAGCAAAAAACAAAGTAAAAAATAAATCGCTCCAACGATTCCGTTTTGAGCGATTTTTAATACCAACTTATCTGACATTTATATGTCCTCCTGATTTTTTAACGCTGGGTACCGAGGTAACAGCGGTTTGCTTATTATAGGCTTAAATATATAGAAAACAAGAATTACCAGTTGCTAACGGCCGACAAGACAACGGCCTTATTAACTTCCGCCTCGCTTAAGCTTGGCAAGGAAGATACATCATAGCCTTTTCTAATAAGCAAGGCCCTCCCTTCCTTCCCAAGAAACCATGACCTTATTCCTTCTTTTTCTAACTTATTGTCATCATTTAGCCTTGACCACTTAGTAGGCAAATAAAACATTTGGTTGCCTCTTAACATAAAATTTTGTGGTTCCCAATCCAATGCCACTTTAGAAAACCTAGCAAATCTATAAAGAGCATACAAAGCATCAAAATATTTATTATCCAATGGTCCTTTTGAAAGGGTTTTCAAACAATCGTCCTCAGGAAAATAATCAAAAACGATAACATGGTTAACGTCATCATGAAAACACATTTTAGCCATATTAATGCCGGCGTGTTTCAGTTCTTTATAATCCGCTAAGGCCTTTTCAAATCCCGTTTTGTAGGTCCTAAGCAAATAAGTTCTATTCGACCAAGTACAAATATAAGTTGAATGGTCTTCGTGAACGGCTTTAGTTGAAGTGAGTACAAATTTTTTGTTCTTTATTTGAATATATTCATCCATGCCATAAATTTTACCAAAATTCTATAAATGGGTAAACCATGGCAATAAAGATAAATTTACTATTTTAATTCTAAAACTAGATACAGTTTCCTTAAAGCCTTTCTTTTCGCCTAACCCAATAACCCCGATACATCGCTGCCGACAATAAGGAAAAACGGGTTAGTCTCTCCAAATAGGCTTTCCTATACACACTCATATACAAAAAAGAAGAAATTAAAAGAATACGGTTGCTTCAACTGCAAAATAGGTAGGAGCGACCATACCAATTTGGCTATCCGACCTGCATGAATTGCCACATTAAACAAATCGAGGCCCAAATGGATTTTCCTTGAATTGATAAAGCCAGATAGCAAATCCATTCTAGCCCCAGTCCTGCCACAAAGAGGCTTGGTTCTCTTGCTCATTATCGATAAAAATCCTCCAAGGTCAAAGGATAATCGAGGCAACAAAAGCACGGCATGACTGATTTCAAAAATTCTAGCTTCTTCAATCAAAAAAGAATCCTATTTGACTAGGAAACCATAAAACAAAGCACTAAAGCAAAATAAAGCCTATCTTAAAATTTTGGCTAAGCCGCCTAACGAAGTTTCTTTATAAGCAGAAGAAAGAGAATCGCCAGTCATTTTCATTGCTAAAACCACATTGTCAAAAGAAACCATATTCTTCCTAATGGGTTCAATATATTTGGCGTAAGCAAAAGAAGTATATGCCCTTATTGCGCCTATACCATTTCTTTCTATGCAAGGAATCGCGACATACCCGTCAACAGGGTCACAACTTAATCCTAAAAAATGTTCCAATGCGCATTCAGAAGCGTATTCGATTTGATGAATAGACAAATTATTTATATAGCATAAGCTGGCTGCAGCCATAGAAGAGGCTGTGCCAATTTCAGCCTGGCATCCCCCAATGCTGCCAGCAATAGAAGCATTTTGTTTGACTATATTCCCAATTACGCCTGATGCATAAAGACTATCTCTAATTGTTTCTAAGGAAACCCCTTTTACTTTATACATATAATATAAAACAGAAGGCAACACCCCACTAGAACCACAAGTAGGAGCGGTAACAACCTTGTCTCCGCAAGCGTTAGATTCAGCAACTGCATAGGCAAAAGAGGAAAGAAGCAAAGTCCTTCTATCCTCTTCACTTTTAATTTTGATTGCTTGCTCATAAATGGATTTAGCACACCTATTAAGCACAATTTTCTTATTCGAGCCAGTTGGAATCCTTCCTTCCAAACTCAAGCCCTTTTCAATTGACTCAAACATATGTCTAATGCACGTCATTAAATACTCATCTATAAATTTATCTTCAAAACGAAAGCAAAATGATTTAAAAGAAGGCAAATCGTTTTCTTCCATATAATCAAGAACACTAGAAAAAGTCTTAAAAGGGTAAATATCTTTTTCATTGACGCTTTCATCCTCTAGGCAGACTAATTCTCCACCGCCTAAAGAAATAAAGTGCCTTTCTATCACTTTCTTATTAAAAGAGTATCCTTCGAATTTCATTAAAAGAGGATGAGAAAAGGAAGAAACAGTATCAAAAACAAAAGTAGTTTTTATATTCTTAAGAGCCTCCGCCACTGCTTTATCACTTCCATGCCCTTTGCCGGTCAAAGCCAAAGACCCATAGAAGGTGCATCTAACACTAGGCTCATCAATTTGCTCTATAACCCTTCTAAATAAAAGCCCTGCATTAAAAGGAGCTATCGTATGAGAGGAGGATGGCCCTGGGCCATATCTAAATAGCTTAGACAAAGATTTCATTACGATAAAAATATAAAACTTTCGAAATTTAATATAAATAGATGAAAAGATTAATTTAAAAGTTTAGGATATGTTGATGAAAATTTTTTACCTCTTATCAGCCATTCCTGGCTCTGGAAAATCTACTTGGGCTGCCAAATTTAAAAACGAACACAAAAATGTATACATTATTTCAAGTGACGAAATTAGAATGGAACTTTTCGGAGCCGCTCAAAACTTTTCAAATGAAAAGCTGGTATGGGAAACATTTTTAAAAAGAATTAAAGACGCATCAAGAAACAATAAAGATTGCTATGTAATCGCCGATGCTACCAATTTAGAAAATAAGTTCAGAATCTACTATTACGAAAATACAAAGGAATTTGATAAACACATATTAGTTCTATTCCCTCTTTCTTTTAAACAATGCCAAATTCAAAACAGGCAAAGAGAAGAAGGAAGAATTGTGCCAAACAAAGTAATGGAGAGGTTGAACAAACAATTTGAAGAACCAAGCAAAGAAGTAATTTCTTTATATGACGAAATAATAGAAGTCGATAAAAATTTCTTAAACAAATAAAAAGCGTCCAATTAAGGACGCAATTATTTTAACAAAAGAATTAATTAAAAATTAACTTCCACAGCTTTCTTTTTATGTGGGGTCAAAGAATAAATTACAACAAAGACGACTCCAATAAATAACAAAATCCCAATTATATAAGACATGGCGGCAAATTCAGTGGAATATTCAAATACTTCACCGATTTTTTTGCCCATAAAACTAACCTTCTTATCAGAATAGATCTGAGCAAAAGCACCACAAGTTATTAAAGCACCCGCATCAACTAAAGAAGCAACGCCAAATAAAGAGAAACCTAAAACAGATTCTATATTATTTTTATCGGCTTTGCCGAAAGCAATAAAGGAAGCAAGAGAAGCAATGAAAGCAACAAAGGCAATAAGGGCATAAACGCCGAATTTCATCGTAACAACACTAGAATAGTTAAAGATACCGACATTAACAGCGTTTAAATAAGAAAGGAAGAAAGGAAGAGCAATGCCAAAATTAATGGCAGTAGCAGCCCCGGTGATGACTCTCATTGTTTTTCCACTATTCTTTTCCTCTCCATATAGTTTCACCAAAGGAACATTAGTAGCAATAAGCAAAACGATTAAGGCAATTACATATAAGGTAATCACAAAACCAAATTCATTATATCCATAATTTGTTGTAGTAAGCCTATAGAGCCAAACGGCGTTTAAAAGCAAAGCGATGCAAAGGACATATCCAATTGAAATATAAGAAGCAAAAGCCTTAACGGTATAATTATCGTTTCTTTTTACGATAGATAAAATTGAAACGATAAACCCGTAAGCAGAAATAACAAATCCAGCAATACCGATAGCACCAAGCATAAGAACCAAAGCATAACTCATATCTAATAGTTCAATAACGGCACCTTTCCCAGTCCAAATAAATGGAGTTAATAAAAAGCCAAAATAAATCGCTAAAGCAGCAAATCCAGCCATAAGAAGGAAAAACAAAAAGGCATTTATTGGTCTCATGGCCGAATAGTTACGCGCAGAATTAATTGAATTCATAATTTCTAACCTCAAAAAGATAGTTTTATAAAAGTAGCTTAAAGCAACGTTATTAATTAAAGTCTATCTTTTAAAGATAGTCAATCAAAGTTTTGTTTTAAGACAAAGCATTTTGCTTAATAGAAAACTAAACAAATAATCAAATGCTTTCCAAAACCAGCAGAGAAGATAATAAACACCACGCCAAATTATTGCCACCACACATTCCATCAATGTTGATCATCTCGCCAATAAAATAGACATTTTTTTCCATCTTTGATTCCAAATTTTCATTAAGGTTCTCAATGGATATTCCGCCTCTAGTTACTTGAGAATTTTCAAAACCATAAAGGGAAATCGGATGAAATATAAGGTTTTTGCAAAGAAACGCCATATTTTTAGCATTTATTTGTTTATTGTTACTCTTTAGTAAAGCAAGACAATAGTTAGCAATTTCTTTTTCCAAAATAGACCCAAAATTGTAAGCTTGATTGCAATCGAAGATAGAAGCAAAACAATTACTTAATTCTTCTAAACCCATCCAAGGAAATAAATCGATTTTGATTAAAGAGTTATTAAGGTTACTTTCATTCAAGAAAAAAGAACAATTAAATATAGCTATCCCAGACAGCCCATCATCCTTAAAAAGAATTTCTCCTTGCTCAGAATATTGTTCTTTACCGTTTATATTGATCGAAACTTTTGCCAAATGGCGTTTCCCAGACAAGTTTTTTACTTTTTCTTTTATTTTTATAGGACACAAACTAGGACTTAGAGGAGAAATTTTATATCCTTTTGATTTAAACAAAGGAAATAAAGAACCATCACTGCCAAAGTTCTTTTGGCTTTTTCCGCCTGTTGAAAAAATTAATTTATCAAAAATATAAGTTTGTTTATCGCTTTTTAATAAGATGCCGGCGTTTTTCTTTTCATAATCCAAAACCGTCTCACCTAAATGAAATTTAATTCCATTATCAACGCACCTATTTACTAAATAGGAAGAAAGGGCATTAGAAGAAAAAGAAAGTGGGTAATATAAATTTGATTTTTTAAATAAGGGAATGCCTAAGTCGGATAAAGTCGAGATAAGTTTTTCTAAAGGATATTTATCAATTATCGCACCCAGGTATTGAGTATTATTAAAACAGGCCGCAGTTAATTGACCTGGCAAAATATTGCAATGCCCATTACCTGTCGCATTTAATTTTCTAGCTGGTTTTTCATTCTTATCAAAAACTATTATTTCTAAATCAGTACGATTTGAAAGCAATGAAGATAAAAGCAAGCCGCCACTAGAGGCGCCTACTATTCCTATTCTAGTCTTTAGCTCATTCATGGAATTACTCTACTACAGAAATCAATATTTTCATAATTCTATGTGTATTTATGATTAATGGTCTAAAATAATTAGTATGAATTTGAGGCTTAACCCGTGTACTATAACTTTGAAGAATTAAAACAAAGCTGTGAAAAAATTAATTGCTTGATTACAAAATACTCAAAAAATGGCGATTATACTTCTTGCCTACATTCCTTTTTTGATCTTTTTAAATCAACAATGAACTTATGTTCAAAAACAAAAGAGGAAGAAAAACTCTATTTTAAAAATATTGAAGAATGTTTTGGATTAAAAGAAGAAAAGATTAAAGGGCAAAAAACATTTTTCGAATTATTAGATAGTCAAAAAATCAGCAAAAAAGATTTTATAGAATTCGAAGATTGCATGCTTATATTGGTTGATGCTTTTTTAGAGCTAGATGAAACAAGAAAAGAATTTGAAACAGCCAAAACAATTCAAATCATAAAATCCAAACTCCTCGGGCCAATAATTGATAATAACTCTTCTTTGCTGATAGAAATGGGGCTAGCAAAAAATATAGAAAAAGCAAAGGCAAACCTTAATAAAGGAATAGCTATAAACTATTTCTTATCTTTAGAAAAATAGTCTTTATTTTTTTAATGTCTTCTTAATGGCTTCAAAAGTTTCATCAGAAATAACATGTTCAAGCTTGCAGCAATCTTCTTCCGCCACATCTTGGCTTACACCCAAATTCAATAAATATTCTTTTAAAACTTCATGACGTTTTAAAATCATATTGGCAAGCTCTCTACCTTTTTCAGTAAGAGTCATATCGCCATAGTCTTTTCTAGTTATAAGCCCTTTGTCTATAAGTTCATGGCCCATTTGATGAACGGCAGGCTTAGAAACATTAAGAAGGCGTGCAACTTTTGTTGTTTCTAAAGGCAGCCCTTGTTCCTCTAACATTAGCAAGGCTTCGACAAAATCTTCTTGGGCTCTTGTATAATTATCCATGGCTTTATTTTATTGGTATAAAATACTTTTTCAATATCTACAAGCAAAAATGATGTATTTAAAGTCTAAAACATTTAATTTAGATTAAAATATGAATTTATTTAATGCTTTTACCTAAACTAGCAAGTACAATTTTTGTTGTGAGTAAGTTAATTTTAGTTTGTGGTCCAGCAGCAATAGGTAAGTCTACCTTTTCAAATAAATACAAGCAATCTAATCACGAAGAACTGGTTAAGGTTATTGCTGCTGACGAAGTAAGAAAAGATATGTATGGCGGTTATGATAAATTCCCGCCAAATCACAATATGATATACGTCTATAAAGAAATGATAAAAAGAGCGGAAAAATGTCGAACCTCATTTGGAAATGTCACGGTTATATTTGATACAACAATGCTTTATGATGAAAGAAGATTATATTTTGTCAGACATCTAAATAATTTTGATTATTTCGAACTAATTTTATTAAAGCTCCATGACTATTCCACCTGCTTAAAAAGAAATAAAATGCGTCCCCAAAACAAATGGGTTCCAGAGAACATCATCCTGGATATGATTTCCCACTACGAAGACCCAAGTTATGAATGCAAAGAACATTTCAATGAAATAAAAGAAATATACGTGGATTAATCTTTTTTCTCTTTATTTTTATAGAGGATGAATTTTCTAGTTACATAATTAAAAACAGTTGTAAATCCAGTTTTAAAAACGAAGACAAGCGTAAAAGCCAAGAAAACGTTGATAGAAGAATTAAACAATGTTGAAAAATCAATATTTAAAATGTTGATATTAAGACCGCTCCATTCCAAACAGATCATATATCCAAGCAATTGAATCAGGGCGCCACCTAGTAAGCCTAGAAAAGCAAAACCAGTAAACTTCATCGCACCTTTAATAGACTTCGTTTCTTGCTGATCACCTTTATTTTTAAACGCCCAAATAGCGGACAATGACCAAGTAGAAGGAGTAGCAATTACAAAGCCTATTAAGCTAATTAGAAACTGAATTAAAAAAGCGAGAAAATGAGAATTGGAACCGTTAGCCCAAGAAGAAAACAATGACGTGCACCAAACTTCAACAATATAATCAATTAAAGTCCCATACAAGCCTACTGCTAGAAAACGAAATAGCTCTAGCCACGCATTATCTTCTTTAGGTAAAGTGAATTTTCCCATGTTTAATTATTTAATGTTTTTCCCTGCGCCATTTTGTTTTTGAATTTTGCCAGCATTTTTCCCTTTAGAAGCATGAACTAAAACTATACCCTCTTGCTTTTCAGCTAAGGAATCGCCATATTTCATGGCTTCTACTTTAGTGTCAAAAGTTTTAATTACCTTCTCTCCACCGGCAAATTTAATAGTCCATTTTCCATCACTTCTTTTCGAAATGTGATAAACCTTTGTTTTGTCAGCCATATTAATCTCCTTTTGTTTGTCTTATTTTACTACTATTTTTAAATTTGTATTGCATCTATCTCTTTTAAAATATCGCCTACATTGCCGTCACTAGGTAAACGCAAATCACCACGGGGAGAAATAGCAACAGACCCTACCTTCGCGCCATCAGGCAAACAAGATCTCTTAAATTGGTTATGATAAAATCTAGAGAAGAAAACCCTAAGCCACTTTTTTATTTCCATTTCATTTATTTGACCCTTGTAAGCATTTTTTGCCATATAAAACAATTTAGATGGAGAATAACCGAATCTTAAATAATGATAAATGAAAAAATCATGCAATTCATAAGGCCCAATTTTATCTTCTGTTTTTTGGGCAATTTCCCCCTCTTTTAAAGGAAGCAATTCAGGCGAAATAGGAGTATCGATTATATCAAGAAGGAAAGTAGACACATCTTTATTCAATTTTGCATATCCTTGGCAAAGATATCTAACTAATGTTTTCGGAATGGATGCATTAACACCATACATGGACATATGATCGCCATTGTAGGTACACCAGCCCAAACAAAGCTCGCTTAAATCACCCGTTCCAATCATCAATGCATTTGAATCATTTGCCAAGTCCATCAATACTTGAGTTCGTTCCCTTGCTTGGGCGTTTTCATAAGTAACATTATGATTTTCCATATCATGGTCTATATCTTTTAGATGCTGAACAACGCTTTTGCCAATATTAATCTCTTTAAAGCTAACATGAAGCGACTCGGCTAATCGTTTAGCATTATCATGAGTTCTCTTGCTTGTTCCAAAGCAAGGCAAAGTAACAGCCAAAATACCATCTAAAGAATAATTTGCTTTCTTAAATGCCTCAACAGCAACAAGTAAAGCCAAAGTAGAATCTAACCCACCGCTTAAGCCAACAATTACCTTTTTTTGACCAACAGTTCTTAATCTTTTTATTAATCCGCTAGCTTGCATTTGCAAAATTGAATTCACCCTGTCCAAATCAATTTCTTTCCCTTCTGGAATAAAAGGATTTCTAGAATAATGTCGAAATAATTGATCATTATTTTCTAAATCCAACGCAAAAACAACATATTTATAATTATTATTCAGATTATTTTGGAAAGAAGTCATTTTGCGTCTTTCATTAACAATACGTTGCAAATCTATATCAGCTATGACATCTTCATTTTCAAATAATTTGCTTTCTTTTAATAAGGATCCATTTTCATAAATTAATTGATGAGAGGAAAAAACAAGATCGGTTGTTGATTCCCCACGCCCGGAATCCGAATAAACATAACCGCAAATTAATTTGGCCGAGGTTAATGAAATAAGTTGCTTCCTATACGCAGCCTTCCCCACCACTTCATTGCTTGATGATAAATTTAATATCAAGGTTGCCCCGGATAAAGACAAACCAATAGAAGGGGAATTGGGAACCCAAGCATCTTCGCATATTTCAATCCCGATTTTTAAGTTAGGATATTTTTCATCGACAAATATTAAATTTGAACCAAATATAGTTTCTTGCCCAGCAACAGTAATTCTAAAAGGATTTGTAGGCCCTTCTTGAAAATATCTTTTTTCATAAAATTCTGAATAATTTGGAATGTTTAATTTTGGAACTATGCCTAAAATTCTCCCTCTATAAATAAAAGCGGCAACATTATATAAAGAATTATTAACCATTAAAGGTAAGCCGACAGTAAAGGCAATATTTATTTTCTTACTATATGAAACTAACTCTTTTAAGCCGGATAAACATGCATTCAAAAGGGAATCCGTTAAGAAAAAATCGCCACAAGTATAAGAAGACAATGTTAATTCTTGAAAGTTAACAATAGATACGTTCTTTTCTTTTGCTCGTAACAATGCTTTTTTAACTTGTTCCACATTATAAGAAACATTGGAGACTTCTACCTCAATAGAGGAAGACATTACTCTAACAAAGCCAAAAAAAGAACCGTCATCTTCCTTAAGAGGCAAAACGTTTTCGTAACTATCTATTTTTTCATTAGAAAAGGGAGAAAAATTATCATCGAAAAATTTATTAGACATAAGGACCATGTCTTCAAAACCATTCTTAGTTATAAAGATTGGGCCTTCGTTTTTTTTCACTATTTTTTCAATTTTTGATGTGTCACGCAAAGTGGTAATAGGTATGATTTTTGTTTTCATGTCATTATTCTAGCATAATTATGTACACTTTAATTTTTTTCTTTTAATTATTATCCTTATAGCCGTGAATATGAAAAAAGGTCTTACAATCGTAAATAATTTCATAACTTATCCTCAAGTTAGTTACTTCTATAACCGAATGAAAGAAGAATTCGCTCTTTTTGATGTAGAACTAGACTTAAAAAAATCCGGCGATTTAAAAGAAGGAATTGGAGTTAATTGTTCGCTTTTGAAAAAGCATAATTATGATTTCATATTATATTTAGATAAAGACCCGTATATAGCAAATGCTTTGGAAAAGGAAGGATTCAATTTATTCAACAAATCAAACTCGATAGCTATCTGCGATGATAAAATGAAAACTTATTTAACTTTAAAAAATAAAGGAATCGTTTTTCCATATACGGAATCCGCCCCACTTAACTATACGGAAAATATAGATAAAGATTATTTAAAATTAATATCAACTAGGCTGGGCTTTCCTCTAATTATTAAAACCAACTACGGTTCTTTAGGAAAAGGTGTATTTTTAATAAAAGATGATGAAGAATTAGAAAAAATGGAACAAAAACTAATACACGTGCCTCATATATTTCAAAAATTTATTAGTTCTTCGTTTGGCCAAGACTATAGAATAATTACTATAGGCGGTAAATATGTAGCTGGGATGAAAAGAATAAACAAAAACGGGGACTTTAGATCGAACATCGCTTTAGGAGGGGAAGCACTAATTATCCCAATCGAAAACTCTTATATTGAAATGGCTGAAGAAGTATCTAGATTATTAGAATTAGATTATGCAGGAATAGATATACTGATAGGAGAGAATAACGAACCGATTTTTTGCGAAGCCAACTCTAATGCCTTTTTCCAAGGAATTGAAAAATATAGCGGTGTTAATGTTGCAAAAGAATACGCCGAACATATATTCAATAAAATATATAAATAACTCTTATAAATTAGTTTTTTTCCTTAAAAACATATAGGCGTCTTTAACAACCTTCCTATCGGAATCAAAAGAAAGAACACGCATACAATCTTCTATGCCTAGCCAATAGGCATCGTTTACTTCAACTTTATCGACTTTGAATTCTTTTTCTTTGGCTAGTCCAATAAAGAATACCACTTCTTTAAAAACGCCATCCTTAGGAGAATAAAAAATTGATTCCTTAAATCCATCAATAATGGAAACGTCTAAATTTATCTCTTCTTTTATTTCTCTTTTAGCAGTAGCAATTTCATCCTTATCAAAATCTTCGACATGCCCTTTTGGAATCGAATAATGTCCTAAACCCATATGTTCGACTAATACTTTATTATCGTTAAAAACAACCGCACCACAAGATTTCTCTTGCTTCCCAAGAATAGAGGAAAGGGCAGTTACTTCATCATCTGTTAAACCGATATAATCAAAATAATTTTCCAAATTACCATATATACTTAAAAATGTTTTATAAACATCTCGCAAATAATCAATATTTGGCATTAAAACAATATTTGGCACTTCAGGATGATATTTTCTCGTATTTTCCGTCATTTTTGGCAAATATGGAAAAGAAGCCATATAATCGGCATTAATATCGTCAAAATCAACGCCGTTTAATAAAAGGAGCATCATAACGAAGCAACCTGTTCTATCTTTTCCAGCCGTGCAATGAAATAACAAAGGCTTTTCTTCATTTAATATAGCTTTAAAAATATTCCTAGCTTTAAAAGGATCCTCTAGCATTTCTAGATAGCTAGAAATACCATCTTCATACGAAGTAGGAATCCTGCCGTTGCCATTGACTGGCAAATAAATTGTTTTAAATCTATTATCTTTGCTTGTCGCATCAGGCAAATTTGCTTTCGCTTCATCATCGCGCAAATCAATGATAGTTTTTATTCCTAATGAGGCAATTTTATCAACATCATTTTGGGTTGCATAAGATAAAGAAGCGGACCTATAAATAACTCCAAAGGAGGTTTCTCCATATCGACATTCATAACCGCCTAAATCGCGAAAGTTTTCTATAGATTCAAAATTAATTCTTCTAGGCATAAAAAAATATTACAACTTAATGGGTTATAAGAAAATAAAAAAGAGCCAATATTACAGGCTCTAATTCATTCATGGTTCGACTATTTTTTGCTATCTTCTTTTTTCATTTCCGCAAGAATGGCGGTCAATAGTTCTTCAGTTGTAGGTTTCTTTTCTTGTGGAGCTGGAGGAAGAGGTCTTTCTTCTGGATGGCGTTGATAGTACTCTTCTTGTAATTTTGCTTGATACTCCGCTTTGCGCTTAGTTAGGTATTTACTAACTTTAACGATAACAAATAGGGTTAAGGCGATAATCAAGAATGAAATAACGGCATTGATAAACGTGCCCCAGTCAATGAAAGCGGATTGCTTATAAACATAAGTCGTACCATGCAATTCGTATAAGCCAAGAAGAGAATTTTTCCATTGAACGAAAGTATCGCTTTCCGCATTAATTGCAGCACCGGACTCTTGTGCAAACTCAATTACCTTGGCAGTTAATTCACCAGTTGAAAATTTTTGCCCAACAATGCCTTCTTGGGCTGGGTTAGATGCAGGCAAAACCGTAATTAAGCCTTTGATACCACCAGGAACGCCCCAAGTGCAAACGCTCATTAAAATGTTAACCAAAGCCGTAACAATTGCATTGAAGGCACCGCCGATAATGACACCAACTGCCATATCCAAAATATTCCCTCTAGTTATGAAAGCCTTAAATTCTGACCATAACGTCTTTGTTTTTTTAGTAAGGTTTTTACCCTCTTTGCTTATCTTTTCTTTTCCCATAAGATACTCCTTAAAGTGAAACTATAATAGTTTTTATGCCGGTTAAGTTCAAGAGTGTGAAAAAGGCAGGTAAATACAATTCGTTATTTTATTTATTTTTAAGTTTACAAAAATAAACATAGAACGTATTCTAAAAACATGGAATTTGATTGGTTTACACTTGGATTTGCGTTGATTTTAGCCTTATCAGCGTTAATTGGGTTTCTAAAAGGCGGATTAAAAACATTAGTAAAGTTTGGGATATTGGCCCTTTCTATAATATTGGCTTTATCTCTTTGCGATGCATTTTCTCCAATATTTAAAAATGGACAAGTAGGAGAGTATTTTTACAATTTCATTTTCAACAAAATCGGAGATGCCTATCCTGAAGCTAATAAAGATCAATTGTCTGCATTAATAAAAAGCGAAGCCGGACAATCTATCATTTTAGAAGCCTATACAAAAGCAGGTATACCCAACTCATTAAGAGAAATCTTTACGAAGGAAATTATGTCGGTTGCAGATAGCAATATCACGGTTAATGTTGGAGATGTGATTGCTTCAACCGCTTCTAGTTACATTTGCCTGGGTCTTGCTTTTATTTGTATTTTATTAGGAAGTCTAATTGTTCTATTTGTTATATATTTCATAATAGTACTTATATTTAAGCTCGCGAATAAGAAGCCTAGCTTAATATCAAGGATAATCGGGATCTGCATGGGGCTAATTCAAGCCATTGCCATTTGTTGGTGCATAAGTTTATTTGCTAATTTTGCTCTAGCGTCTAACAACAACATCTCTGAAATCATTTCGAAAATGATAAAAATAGAAGACCCAAATTATTGGAGTTTAGGCAAGTGGATGATTCAAACCGACTTAGGGTATTCCTGGATCATGGGATTAGTATTGAAATAAATAAAATAACAAGAATGCGTGTATTAAAAATACACGTTTTTTTATTTTATTAATTGTAATAAAAACTACGGTCTTTTCATTTATTTTTACTTTTTTTCATACACTGTCACAAAAATAAAATACCTAATTTGAATTTTAAATTAAAAATACCCCTAATAATCTACTAAATTCCTTAATTTTCTTTCGATAAATCCTTTATATTTTATTAATAAAATATTTTCAAGTGGTTATTTAAATAATTATAAAAGTCAGAGAGCATATCAGTTTGCATTTTAAAAAAGGTCAATTATGATTATCGGGCAAGGTCCTAGATGGGGACCATAGCGTTTCAAAAAAACTATCATCTTCTAAGAGTGTTTTTACTACCCCCATCTTTAAAAACTTGTGTTCTATTAGGAAGGGTCAATATATGTTGCAAGTAAAGAAAAGAAATGGAAATCTAGTTCCGTTTGATTTGAAGAAAATCGAAGATGCCATGTCGAAAGCTTTTTCGGCTGAGCATAAAGAAGTTACTTCAGATGTTATCGAATTATTGGCGTTAAGAGTAGCGTCCAATATTACAAACAAAATCAAAAATGAAGTTGTTACAGTTGAGGATATCCAAGACTCCGTCGAAATCGTTTTAATACAGACAGGCTTTGTCGAAGTTGCCAAATCCTATATGGATTATAGAACTAAAAGAGCCGCCATTAGGCAAGTCAAGACAACTACTTTGGATTTTAAGAATGTGGTAGATTCTTATTTAAAAGTAGCCGACTGGCGCGTCAAAGAAAATTCAACCGTCACTTACTCAGTCGGTGGCTTGATTTTATCTAATTCTGGAGCCGTTACAGCCAACTACTGGCTATCAGAAGTCTATGATAAAGAAATCGCAGATGCCCATAGAAACGCCGATATTCACATCCATGATTTATCAATGCTAACCGGATATTGTGCCGGCTGGAGCTTAAAACAACTAATAAAGGAAGGCTTAGGCGGAGTTCCTGGAAAAATCACTTCCGCTCCCGCTCGCCATTTGATGACCCTATGCAACCAAATGGTCAACTTCCTTGGCATCATGCAAAACGAATGGGCAGGTGCGCAGGCTTTCTCCTCTTTTGACACCTATCTTGCCCCGTTTGTTAAAAATGACCATTTAACATATAAAGAAGTCAAGCAATGCATCCAATCCTTTATATTCGGCGTTAATACCCCTTCTAGATGGGGCACTCAGTCTCCATTTACTAACATCACCTTAGACTGGACAGTTCCAGATGATATGGTCAACATGCCTGCTATAGTTGGTGGAAAGGAAATGGATTTCACCTATGGCGATTGCAAAGAGGAAATGGCCATGGTCAACAAAGCCTTCATAGAAACGATGATTGAAGGCGATGCTGAAGGTAGAGGGTTCCAATATCCTATCCCAACTTATTCAATAACCAAAGATTTCGATTGGTCCGATAACGAAAACAACCGTTTGCTGTTCACGATGACTGCCAAATATGGCACTCCATACTTCTCTAACTACATCAATAGCGACATGAAACCAAGCGATGTTAGGTCCATGTGCTGCCGTTTAAGACTAGACTTAAGAGAATTAAGAAAGAAATCTGGTGGATATTTCGGCTCAGGCGAATCAACCGGATCTATAGGCGTTGTTACAATAAACATGCCTCGCATTGCTTATCTAGCTACCTCAAAAGAAGATTTCTATGAAAGATTAGATAAACTAATGGACATTTCGGCTAGATCGTTAAAGATTAAACGTGATACAGTTACCAAACTACTTGAAGCCGGACTATACCCATATACCAAGCATTATCTAGGCTCGTTTAAAAATCATTTCTCAACCATTGGTTTAGTCGGCATGAATGAAGCTTGCTTGAACGCTAGATGGATTAAAAAAGATTTGACAAACAAGGACGCTCAAGATTTCACCGTTGAAGTCCTCAACCACATGAGAGAACGCCTTTCCGATTATCAAGAGAAGTATGGCGATCTTTATAATCTTGAAGCAACCCCGGCTGAATCAACAGCATACCGTTTAGCAAAACATGATAAGAAGAGATATCCGGATATCATCACGGCTTCTAGTAATGACGAAACGCCATATTATACAAACTCTTCCCATTTGCCAGTCGGCTTTACATCAGACATCTTCGAAGCTTTAGATATCGAAGACCAATTCCAAACCCTATACACTTCAGGAACGGTATTCCATGCATTCTTAGGTCAGCGTTTGCCAAACTGGGAATCTTGCATGAAATTAGTAAGAAAAATCGCTGAAAATTATAAGTTACCTTACTATACGATGTCCCCAACCTATTCCATCTGCGCAGACCATGGTTATATAACCGGCGAACAATGGACTTGTCCAAAATGTGGAAAAGAAACCGAAGTATATTCCAGAATCACTGGCTACTATAGGCCTGTTAAAAACTGGAACGCCGGTAAAACACAAGAATTCAAGCAAAGAAAAACCTATGTCTTGAAAAAAGGTGAAGAGCCACATCAAAACGAGTCATGTTGTTGCCATATAGAAGAAGCGAAAGAAACTCCAAAAGTAACCGAGCCACTTCTATTCACCTCACCTACTTGCCCAAATTGCAAAGTTGCCAAAATGCTACTTGATAAATCCAAAATGAATTATAAGCAAATAGACGCTACAGAAAATGTCGAACTAACAAAATCATTTGGAATCAAGCAAGCTCCGACTCTTCTAATTCCAAATGGGGAAGATTATAAGGTTTATGACAACGTTTCATTAATAAAAGGCTATCTAGAATCGACCAAAATGAATTAAAATAAAGGCTCAAGACGAGCCTTTATTTATTATTAGAAGGAAGAAAACATGTTTGATACGATAATCATTGGTGCCGGGCCTGCCGGCATGAGCGCAGCCCTATATTTACTAAGAGAAAATAAAAAAGTCTTATTGCTAGAAAAAGAAACAATAGGAGGACAGATTGCCGAATCTCCTCGTTTAGAAAATTACCCATCCATAAAAGAGATTTCTGGATTGGATTTTTCAAACAATTTATTTGATCAAATAACAAGCCTCGGCGTGGAATTTGATTTAGACGAAGTCGCTTCAGTTCAAAAATTAGAAGAAAAGCATTTCCTAGTAAAAACAAAATATTCTGAATATGAAGGCAAATCGATAATAATCGCGACAGGTTGTAAGCATAGAAAACTAGGTCTAGAAAACGAAGATAAACTAATAGGCCACGGGATTAGTTACTGCGCAGTATGCGACGGGGCTTTCTATAAAGAGAAAGACGTTATTTTAATCGGAGATGCAAATACGGCTTTACAATACGCTATAAGTTTATCCTCAACATGCAATAAAGTTACAATAGCAACCTTGTTTGATAAATTTTTCGCTGACAAAATACTAATTGATAAATTAAAAGAATTAAAAAATATTACTATTTTTCATAATTTATCTTCAAAAAAATTAATTGGAGAAAACGAACTTCAAGCCATTGAATTTGTCAACACAAAGACAAATGAAATAGTAACAATTCCAGCCGATGGAGCATTTATTGCCATAGGCCAAGTCCCAGACAATGAAAAATTTGCCAACTTAGTAGACCTAGAAAATGGATTTATTTTAGTAGATGAAAACAAGCAGACAAAGACAAAAGGGGTATTTGCTGTTGGAGATTGTATTAAAAAGAAAATTCGTCAAGTAATTACCGCCACTAGCGACGGAGCTATAGCGGCCCTAACAAGCGCTAGATATATCGATAATCTAAACTAATCATCGTATCCCCTAAGGGAAACTTGGGGGATATATTTTTTTAATATTTTAGAAAAACTCTTTGCTTTTTCTAAAGGCACTTCATGTAAACCGTGTTGGATACAGTTTTCGCTATCGACATAATGTTGCAAGAAATATCTTTTAGCGCCTTTTATCCACTTGCCTATTTCTTCAATCTCTTTTTCAGTATGAAATTCATCAATTAAAGTAGTCCTGAATTCATAATCGAAGGAGGAATTTAGCAAAAAATCAACCGACTCCTCAATTAAAGAAAGATCATAATTAGGAGCTCCGATTGTCTTGCCATAACTTAATTTCGAGTTTTTGATATCCATTGCTATGTAATCAACTAAATGCTTTTCTAATAATGACTTCATAATTAAAGGATTAGACCCATTCGTATCTAGCTTTACTTTATAATTTAGCGACTTTATAAAGATAAGTTTTTCCTCTAAGTCATTCATTAATGTAGGCTCTCCGCCGGAAATACAAACGGCATCCAAAACACCTTGCCTTTTAATTAAATAATCTTTAATTTCTTCAAAAGGAATCTTACTAGTTTCATAAGGGCGAAGAACCAAGTCGCCATTATGGCAAAATGGGCATTTAAAATTGCAACCAGAAGTAAATAAGGTCGTTGTTATATTGTCATCATAATCGACCAAGGAAAGTTTTTCCCAACCTGAAAAATCCATACTTAAATTTTATATCCTTAAAAGAAAAGGGGTCAATAATTGACCCCAAATTATGATTATATTTCTTTATTCCTCGGTTTTCTCATCATGAGACGGAGCTTCTTCTACCTCTGTTGTTATAGCGTCTTTATGTTCATCTTCTTTTGCATTGTCGCCATCCCCATTAACGAAGTTTTCCACATGTTTTTCAACCTTTTTAACTTTCCTTAAAAAAGAGATGGTTAAATAGAAAAGCAAGGCTCCGCTAAAGATCAAGGCTATGCCCATAACGATAAAGAAGAACATTCTAACGTTTTCGCCATTTGTTAAATAGACAATAGCCAATATACCTAAAGCAATAGATAAAGCGGCTATGACAATATAAGAAATATTAACACCAAGACTTTGTACTTTTTTTACAATATATATAATTGCATATAAAGCCATTATGGTCCCTAATACAATCAAAAATATTCCAATGAACAAACCAATAAACTTAAAGATAATCTCGGCTTGTGAGAAATTATTTTGAAGCCATATAAGCCCGACGCCAAGAGAAAGCTCAGCCGTTCCAGTTAAAGCAGCGGCATAATCGGTTTTCACTAAACTCATGCTGCCAACTGTAAAAACGCTTAAAACGTTAAGCAATAAACGCAAAGAAGCGTCAACAATAACCAAAATGGCAACAATTAAAATACAGGTAGCCTGGAAATCACTATTTCTAGAATAAGCGCAGAACAAAGAACCGCCGACAATCAAAATCAACGCTTCAACTACATTCCAAATAGTCCAACCAATTTTTCCTTTTCTAAACATTTTTCTATCCTCCAATTAGCTTTATTTTATACCTTCTCCCTCGTCTTTTTTATTTACACTTTCCTCTTTTTGTCCAATTTGCTTTATTTCTTCATCGTTTACTTCTAAAGCATCAATCACTTTTTGTTTATCATCATGATTCTTTTTATTGGATTTCTTCTCGTTTTTTTCTATTTTATTTTCTTCTTGCTCTTTTATAGAAACATCATATTTCTTTTTGCTCTTTTTATATTGAATAGTAGCAATAATAAGTTGTGCAACACCAGCTAAAACCATAATAATGCCGGCAACTAAAATCATTATTTTATTAGATACGGAAGGATCATTGCTATAAAACATTATTAAAACAGCAATGCCGATTGAAACCAAAACCGCGCCAAATAAAATTTCTAAAATAGGCATGAATGTTTTAGATGTCTTTTTTATTATCGAAAAGATTGAAAATAAGACAAGCAAAACGCCCATTACAATTAATAAGACGGCTAAAAATTTAATTAAAAGTTCAATAAAAATTGTATATGTAAGCATTATGACAATTCCAATCGACACTTCAAATCCTGCTATTAAAAGGATTGATTCCTCACTTTCTTTCATCGATGCTAAAGCCATAAATATTCTCAATATGCCATCTAAAATAACAAATAAACCAGCCACTATGGCAATTGTCATGTTTATGGAAGAAGAGTTAGACAAATCAGAAACAGATCCAAATACAACTCCTAAAACACCAGCACAAATTAATAAAAAAGCCTCAGCATAATTCCAAATGGCCCAAATTTTATACATTTTTCTTTCTTCGACTTTATTTTCCATAATTTCCAATACCTTTTTTCTTAAAACCAAGTAAAGTATATCGCATAGTAAAAATAAAGGATGTATTTATGAACAAAACAATAGAAAAAGCTTATGCAAAATTAATTGTTACAAGTGGACTTGCCCTAAAAAAGGGGCAATCAGTAATTATTAAAGCCAATGTCGATATAGAAGACTTTGTTTCTTTAGTAACAAAAGAATGTTATGCGCAAGGGGCAAAATACGTCCACGTACTTTGGCAATCAGAAAAAGTCAACAAAGTCCAAATGAAAAAAGCTTCAACAAAGGCTTTATGTGAAACCCTACCAATGGATATAGCCTACCAACAATGGTTTACCAAAGAACTTCCAGCTTATTTATGGTTAGATTCTGATGACCCGGATGCAAGCAAAGGAATAGACGCTACAAAAGCCGCTACAATAAAAAGAGAAAAATATAAAGCCGTAGCCGAATACATAGAATCTAGGGAAAATAAATACCAATGGTGCATTTGTGGCGTCCCTTCAAAAAAATGGGCCAAAAAAGTTTTTCCAGCCTTAACACCGGCCAAGGCAAAGGAAAAGTTATATGAAGCCATTCTTTTAACATCAAGGGCAAATGATGGAAAAGGCATTGCGAATTGGGAAAAGCATGATGAAATATTAAAAAATCGTTGTTCTTATTTAAATTCCTTGCATTTAAAAAGCTTGCACTATACTTCAAATAAGGGAACAAATTTAAAAGTAGGTTTGATTCCAAATGTAATTTGGCTTGGAGGAGGAGAGAAAACATTGGACGGCACTTTCTTTCAACCAAATATCCCAAGTGAAGAAGTATTTACTTCCCCGAAAAAAGGAGAAGCGGAAGGAATCGTTTATTCAGCAAAACCATTAGTCTACCAAGGACAATTAATAAAAGACTTCTGGGTAAAATTTGAAAACGGAAAAGCCGTTGATGTCCATGCTGAAGTCGGAGAAGAAGCTTTAAGATCTATCTTAACATTAGATGAAGGTTCCGCTTATTTAGGCGAGTGTGCTTTGGTTCCGTTTGATTCCCCAATTAATAACACGGGTCTATTATTTTATAATACATTGTTTGATGAAAATGCCGCTTGCCATTTAGCATTAGGAAGAGGATTTACCACTTTATATCCGCATTTTGAAAAATACACAGAAGATGAACTCCACTCATTTGGAATCAATAAATCCTTAAGCCATGTTGACTTTATGATCGGTTCTAAAGATCTAAATATAGTCGGAGAAACTATAGACGGAAAGCAAGTACAAATATTTAAAGACGGTAACTGGGCTTTCTAACTTATTTTTTAATAACCTCGATAATATCTTTAAAAGCAATTGCATGCTTATTGATTTCTAAATATTTGAAAAGAGGATCTATTTTGTCTAGTTTTCCTTCAATCCAATATAAATAGCCATCTTTAAAATATTTAATAGCCAAAGTTTCGTTATCATAAAATGAAAGAATAGAATTTATTTCTTCTGCTCTTTCACTAGAAATCTTTGGCTTTTCTATTTTGTTTTTTTGATAACGTAATTTATTCAATGCGGCTCCTTGCTCAATTAAAGATTTATAGGGAGCCCATTTTTTCATCCCTCTATCTTCTTCGTTCATGCTTTATGGCCCCCGATTTGATTATGCCTATTTTTTATTGTTGAATCCTTTAGACCGCTGCTAGCTCTTAACAATGAATTCTTGCCATATGTTCTAATTATCTTATCCATTGAGACATGGAGACTCTTTTTTTCTTCCATTTCTTCTGCATTTTCAAACAATGTAGCTTGGGAGAAAGAAAAACTAGCAAGTTTGCCAAAGGAAATATGCAAATTCCTAATCGGCGCACCGTTATAAAATTCATCAAGAATATCTATTATCACTTTATAAAGTGTGTCATTATCATCACTATAAACATCCAAAGATTTTTGCCTAGAAAAACCAGTTGAATTGCTATAGCCTACAGAAACCCCTACCAAGCCAGTTTGATAAAAGCTAGAACGTAATCTAAAGCAAAGATCATCGCACATTTCCCTAAGAACAAGTTTAGTTCCTTTATAATCATAATCATGCATTAAGGTTTGCCCAATCGAAATAGAAGTTTCCTTAGGAACATATTTTTCCCTTATGTCAGTTCTATCGATTCCATTTGCCATATCATGAAGTTGGTGTCCAATAATACCAAATTCTTTTTCTAATAAAGCAATATCAACCTTTGCTAAACCTTCCAAATTTCTAATCCCCATCTTAAAAAGCCTAGAACCAATGCCGTTAGAAATACCCCAAATCGAGGTAATTGGAGTTATTTTCCATAATTTATTTTTAACATCATCAAAAGTCCACTTAGCAATATAGGGAGAAACTTTCTTAGCTTCATTATCAAGACAAGCTTTAGCCAAAAACATATTCGGCCCAATGCCACAAGTAGCAAGAAGTCCTAGTTCATCTTTTATTCTTTTTTGAATTAATTTGCATAAACCTTCTGAAGTAGTCTTATATAAAGATAAATATGGGGACAAATGAAGAAAAGACTCATCAATTGAATAAACGTGAATATCTTCTTCACTTACAAAATCCAAGAAAATTGAAACTACTTTTGCGGATATTTCAATATAGTATGCCATCCTAGGCTGAGCAAATATCATATTATCTAGCTTAGGTAAGGATTTAACTCTACAAACATTTGGAACGCCATATTTTTCTTTTAGATATGGGGTTGTTGACATAACAATTGTATTGATACTTCTAGTAGGATCGGCAACAACTAATGGAGTAGAAAAAATATCTAGGCCTCTAATGGCACATTCACAACTTGCATAAAAACTTTTTAAATCTATGACGGCATAAGAGTCTTCCTTCATTTAGTTGTTAAGTCCTCCCAAGTAGAAATAATATAGTAAAAAAACTTTGAAAATAGACTTGTCTTTTTTAACTAAATTAGCTTTTGAAAAAATTTCTAGAATTATTAAGCAAAAACATTTTGATTGTTAAGGGTTTATAAAGTTATATAATAAACCAGCCGTGGGGCATTAGCTCAGTTGGGAGAGCGCATCGTTCGCAACGATGAGGTCGTCGGTTCGATCCCGATATGCTCCACCATATAAAAAAATAGCCTGATATACGAATCAGGCTTTTTAAATAGAAAGTCAAAAGAATCAATCAATTGGTTTTTCTAAATCCCGTAAGCTCGGAAAAAGAAGGTAAAGATAAAACCCAATCGCAAAAAACGTGCCACTCTTTTAGTTTATGATTGCATCTTTGCTTATACATTGTTTTTAATTGTTGGTAATTTGTTGTCATTGTAGCCGATAAGCAAAATCCACACGGCAAAGATGCAACCAAAACTCTCCATTTATTTTTCTTTTCTAAGGAATGTTCTGGATCATCTGGTATTGAATTATATTCCTTAACCAATTCTTCCATTCTTTTAATAATCAATGGATCTACTTCATCGACACATTGACTCTTTAAATCAAATTTTAAAAGGCAATGCATAGTCGATTGGCTAGAAATGAAATCAAACCAATGATAACGCTGGGCTTCTTTCCACCAATACAAAGGTGCACTGACATCTAGTTGAACTGTAATGCCTTTTAAAAAATTATCATGCCCTTCGCCAGAATTTGTAGAGCCTAACCTAAAAGCCCTAGCGAAATCTTTTTCATTTGGCTCGCTACAATCTATTTTAGTCCTCATAGGGTTGCCACTAGCCTTCACGGCTCTTTCTAAGCCATAGACATAAGTGTTAGTAATTGCAAAATTCATCTACACGCCTCCATTAAATTTTCCAATAAAGCCATTCTAGTTAATAACCCAACCCCACCAGGAACCGGGGTTTGAAGTTTAACTGGAAGATTAGGCAAAGCATCGCCATGAAGTTTGCCATCTTCCCCTCTATTAATGCCGACATCAACGATGTAACAATCCTTGTTGTAGTCAAAGTCGTGATTTAAATAATTCATCTTCCCTATAGCCACAACAATTAAATCGGCATGAGCAATATAAAACTTTTTATCTTCTTGACTAGTTTTTGAATGCAAAACAGTAACGTTACAATTTTTAGAAAGCAAGAGCTTGGCCATTGGCTTGCCAACTATATTTGAACGGCCAAGTACAACTGCATTTTTTCCGTTAAAAGCAAAACCTTCATTGTCCAAATAAGAAACAATCCCTTTAGGTGTGCAGGGTGTAAACGAAGACAAAGGATGGAAACCATCGATATCTTTTGTAGGCAAAACTGCTAACTTAATTCTTTCCTCATCAATATGTTTTGGAAGAGGAAGTTGGACAATAATGCCATCAATATTTTTATCGTCGTTTGCTTTATTTATTAAGGCAATAAGTTCATCTTCTGAAATAGTTTCACTTACTTTATTTAAAATAAAATTGGCTCCGATTTCATTGCCATCTTTTAGCTTTCCGCGTACATAAGCATTAGAAGAAGGGTCATCGTTAGCTTGAATTATTAATAAAGTCGGCTTTTTATCCATTGAATCTATTTCTTGCTTTAAAGCCTTTTTACGCAAAGCGACATATTCTTTAATTTCCATAACGAGAGAATGTTAACACACTTAAAGGTTCTATAGAACTTAATAGTAAAAAGAAAACGCCTATAAGGCGTTAAATCTTTTTAATTAAGAAAACTAGGCAGCACTTCCGCTAGTTCCGGAAATAACAGAAATTATCAAAGCCAAAAACAAAAAAATAACAGCAAAGGCAAATGTAAGCCAAGTGATGACCTTTTCCGATCCGCGTTCTTTTGTTTTGGCAAATACATTTAATCCGCCACCAGTAATCGCACCGGATGCACCTTCTGATTTTCCGCCTTGAAGTAAAGAAAGAATAATTATTATTAAACTAACGATTATAAATATGATGTCGTACCATTTCATAAGCCCTCTCCTCTTAGATAATGCTAGTAAAGCATAGACTAAAAACAATAACTTTACAACAAAACAAAAACCGTGGCCTTTTATTCTTTGAATAAATCAAGTAAAGAATAGCCTTTTTTAAATGTTTTGTCGCCATATTCTTTATTCCTATCGACAATAAAGGAAGAAACGCCGGCCCTTCTTGCACATTCTTCATCTTGAAGCGAATCGCCTACATAAATTACTTCTTTATTTGGAGCAATAGAAAGCAATTTGCAGCCCAATAAGATAGGCTCAGGATCAGGCTTCCCATTTTTATACATATCTGAGGCAACAATAACCTTAAAATAGGATTCTAAACCAAAACGTTTTAATACTAGTCTTATGTGATTAGAACTATTGCCTGAAACTAACCCAACCATTTCATTAGATAATTTAATCCTATCCAAAGTCTTTTTTACTTCGGGAAAAATCTTAATCAATGATAAAGACTCTTCGCTATCCAAAGCTTTTAGAATAGCTGAGGCAAATGGAATAAAAAAATCTAAAGAGATTCCTTTCATTTCTAATGTTTGCTTTAAAGAATAATGCATATACGTATCGCATTCTTTATTAGAAATATCATTTATTCCAATCGCTTTGAATCCAGATTTATAAACGGGTCTAAGCGATAATTTTGTATCAAATAAAGTCCCATCAAAATCAAATAGATAAACCATGCATCATGCCTCTTATTTATTTAACATTGCTTTCATTTCGAAAAGAATGTCCCTAAGTTCTGCCGCTCTTTCAAAATCATAAGACTTAGCCGCGGCCATCATTTGCTTTTGAACATCATTAATTTTGCTTTCAATTTCTTTTCTAGAAGATTTCTCACTGAAATTGATAATTTTTTTCGTTTCGTCTTCGCTATTGCTTAATGGAGGTCTTATTTCTTTAACAATACTAGTAGGAACGATTCCATATTTTTCGTTATAGGCTACTTGAATAGACCTTCTTCTATTAGTTTCTTCTATCGCCTCTTTCATTGAATCGGAGGTCGAATCGGCATACATTAAAACTAAGCCATTAACATTTCTAGCTGCCCTACCAATTATTTGAATAAGGGAACGAGTGCTCCTTAAAAATCCTTCTTTGTCAGCATCTAAAATGCAAATTAAAGAGACTTCTGGAATATCCAAGCCCTCTCTTAATAAATTAATGCCAACCAAGACATCGTATTTTCCTTTTCGAAGCTGATAAATTATTTCTGTTCTTTCTAAAGTTTTTGTTTCATTATGTAAATAAGCAACCTTAATACCTTGCTCTTTCAAAAAAGTCGTCAAGTCCTCAGCCATCTTAATAGTCAAAGTAACTATCATTACTCTTTCCTTTTTCTCGACTCTCTTCTTTATTTCAAAAATAATGTCATCGATTTGTCCGTTGGTAGGTCTAATTTCAATACGCGGGTCTAATAAACCAGTTGGCCTAATAATTTGTTCCACCACTTCGTGATTGCATTTTTCTAATTCATAATCGCCGGGTGTTGCCGAGGTGCAAACCACAGTTCTAGGCATTAAGGATTCAAATTCCTTAAAATTCAAAGGTCTATTATCTAAGGCTGATGGTAGCCTAAAGCCATACTCGACTAAAGTTTCTTTTCTAGATCTATCGCCATTATACATACCTCTAATTTGAGGAATGCTGACATGGCTTTCATCGATTAAAAGAAGAAAATCCTTAGGCATATAATCCATCAATGTATAAGGCCTTTCACCTTCTTTTCTTCCATCAATATGCCTAGAGTAATTTTCAATACCAGGGCAGCGGCCAAACTCCTTCATGCTATCCATATCTTGCCTTGTTCTATTTTCAAGACGTTCTGCTTCTAAAAGTTTCCCTTGGCTTCTAAAATATTTAAGACGGTCTTCTAATTCCAAAGAAATAGTTTCGCAGGCCCTTTCAATCCTTTTCCTAGTCGAAGCATGATCGTAAGCAGGAAATATTGGATACGTGGCATAATTTCTTTCAATAACCCCAGTAATAGAATTGATTTGATAAATGCCTTCTACTTCATCGCCAAAGCAATCTATACGAATAAAATAATCATGAGTGGCGGGAGCTATATCTATTACATCCCCATGGACGCGGAAAGTACCTGGTTTTAATTCAAAATTATTGCGTGTATATTGAGCGTCAATTAAATGACGAAATAAATCGTTTCTATCTAAAGTTTCATTAGCCCTGATTTCAAAAATAAGACCTTTATATTCATTAGGATCTGACAATCCATAAATTGAGGCCACAGAAGAAACAACGATCGTGTCGCTGCGTGAAAGAATAGAATTCATGGCCGAAGTACGCATCATGTCTATTTCTTCGTTCATGACGGCATTTTTATCAATATAAGTATCCGATTTTGGAATGTAAGCCTCAGGTTGATAAAAGTCAAAATTCGATATGAAATATTCAACTCTATTTTCTGGGAATAATTCTTTGAACTCCCCATACAATTGTGAGGCTAAGGTTTTATTATGAACCATAACCAAAGTAGGCTTATTCAACATGGCAACAATATTTGCATCGGTAAATGTTTTTCCTGTTCCCGTAGCCCCTTTAATTACTTGTATTTGTTTGCCTTTTTCTATTCCTTTAATTATTTCTGAAATAGCGTGTGGCTGGTCTCCGGTAGGCTTAAATTTGGAAACTAACTTAAATGGTTTTTTTACGTATTCCATTATTTTTCTTCATCTTCCTTGTTTTTCTTTTTATGAAGAAAAGGCAGGAATCCTTCGCCATTTACAGCAGAGGCGTTAGTAAAAACAACGAAGGCCCTTCCATCCAACTTGCCAATATACCCTTTTAAGGATTGGGCTTCTTTTTTTGATAAAGCAACGCGAATAAGCTTTCTATTTTCTCCTGTATAACCGCCGACTGTGTCAATGATTGTACAGCCCCTATCCATATCCACTTGAATGTAATCTACTATTTCTTTATATCTAGAAGAAATAATGTCGCAAATTACATAATTAGAAGAAGCAACATAGACAATTTCTATCATGGCTCCGGCAATTAAAGCGGATAAAATACCGATCAAGCCAAGAGGGACTATGTCTTCCTCATTTCTAAGGCAAATAATCCCAATTAAAACAATAAATGAATCAAAAGTTAAAGAAGAAATCGATTCTTTAATCGGAGTATATTTAGCAATGATTGCACATAAAATATCGAGCCCTCCGGTAGACCCATGTCCTTTAAAAGTAATGGCAACGCCTAGCCCAACAAAAATTCCACCAAAAATACCGGCAAGCAATCTTCCTATCATTTGCTGATTCTCTAAAGAAGCAGAAATAAATGACAATAGATTAAACCTATATAAAATCGATAAAAACCCTGGATATAAAATTGAAGCCAACAAAGTATGGGCAGAAAACTTTTTGCCCATAAAAATAAATCCAACAATAAATAACAATGCCGTTATAGACCAAGTCACTATATCGACTATTTGAAAACTAACCCCGTTGGTATCAAGAAAATATTGAATAATTATCCCTATGCTAGAAATACCGCCCGTAATTAAATTAAAAGGAATTAAAAACGCGGCATTCCCAAACGCTAAAATAAAAGAGCCTAGAATAACAAGCAAAATGTTTTTGACTCCAGAAAAAAGCTCTTGCTTGGAAATATTTTTAAGACTTTTTAGGTTCATCTTTTCTAGCTTCCATTTCTAAATAAGCATAAATAAACGGATTTAAATTCCCATCCATCACGCCTAAAACATCGCCTGTTTCCTCATTAGTTCTATGGTCTTTTACCATAGTGTATGGCTGAAAAACATAGCTTCTAATTTGAGAACCCCATTCAATGTTTTTTTGTTCTCCAACAATGGATTTAAGCTTTGCATCCCTTTCATCCAATTTACGTTGCATAAGTTTATCGGTAAGCATGCTCATGCAAGTAGCCTTGTTCATTAGTTGACTACGTTCTATCTCGCATTGGACAACAATTCCGGTAGGAATATGTGTAATTCTAACGGCAGAAGATACTTTATTAACGTTTTGGCCTCCGGCCCCGCCTGATCTAAAAGTATCGACTCTTAAATCCTTGGGGTCAATTTCTATATCACTTACGGCACCGAATTCAGGAATTACGTTAACGGAAGCAAAAGAAGTATGCCTTCTAGCGTTTGCATCAAATGGAGAGATTCTAACTAGACGGTGTACACCTTTTTCTCCCTTAAGCATTCCATAAGCGTCATTTCCTATAATCTTAATAGTTGCACTTTTTATGCCGGCTTCGTCTCCATCTTCTATATCTATGGTTTGGACTTTAAAGTTATTTCTTTCAGCCCATCTACCATACATTCTTAAAAGCATGTTTGCCCAGTCCTGAGCTTCTGTTCCACCAGCTCCAGGGTGAACTTCAAGCGTGCAATTAAGTGCATCATATTCGCCCGAAAATAGCAAATGGTGTCTAATATCTTCACAAGAAGAAGATAATTCATCCTCCATTGTCGTAAGTAAATCTAGCATCTCTTTATCGGATTCGGACGTTTCTCCAAGCATCTCGATAATATCGTTATATTCGGACAACGATCTTTCGTAAGACGATAATTTATTTTGTAAAGAAGAAAGCCTACTAGAGACTACTTTAGCATAATTCTGATTATCCCAAAAACCATCCTGGTTTTGTTTTTCTTCTAACTCGGAAATCTCATTCTTAATTTTAGGAATGTCAAAGAGAATCACCGAGCTGTGAAACAAGCTCGCCCAGTTTTTGGGCTTGCTGTTTTAATTCAACTAGCTCTTTCATATTATTCCTCTTTTTCTTTAGTTGTTTCTTTATCTTCGGCTTTAACTTCAATAACTTCTTCCGGAGCTGGTTCTGGTTTTCTAATTTGGACGTTCATGAAATTAAAAACACAATCAACAGC
This sequence comes from uncultured Bacilli bacterium, assembly GCA_934725985.1. Classification (GTDB taxonomy): domain Bacteria; phylum Bacillota_I; class Bacilli_A; order RFN20; family CAG-826; genus Alloenteromonas. The sequence goes on from CAKVCX010000001.1 coordinate 352,308, forward strand.
AACGTTTTGGTTCATTTCGCGGAAGAGAGAATATCCTTCGTTGACATAGTCTTGAAGAGGATTGGTTTGAGCGTAAGAGCGTAACCCAATGCCTTCTCTTAAATGGGCCATGGTATCAATATGCCTTGTCCAGTTTCTATCGATAACAGACAAAGAAATCTGCCTTTCGATTTTATCGGCTTGGTCTTCTGGCCATGTTTTTCTTTTCTTCAAATAGTTTGAATATAAGAATTCGCCAAGATCTTCCCCGCCTTCTTCTACCGTAGCTTCATCATAAGCTTTAGAAGGGAACGTCCCTTCAGGAACAAAAGATGGTTCGACTAGTTTTTTCAAACTCTCTCCGTCAATTAAGCCTTCATCCTTTCCAATGGCGGTAGCTTTTTTAGCAAGGAAGGCACCCGTGTCTTTAAAGAAAGTATGAACCAATTCACCAATATCACCAGAAAGCATAATGGCATCCCTGCGATCATAGATAATTTGTCTTTGTTTTGCCAAGACATCATCATAATCAAGAAGATTCTTACGAGTATCGAAGTTTCTGCCTTCGATTTGCTTTTGGGCATTCGTAACAATATTTTGAATAATTTTGTTTTCTAGATGGTCATCGCCAATTTGTTTAATAAAGAATTCCCTTCTTTTATCATCGACAAATCTTCTAATCAATTCGTCTTCAAAAGAAACATAAAAACGAGAATATCCAGGATCACCTTGACGCCCGGAACGCCCTCTAAGCTGATTATCGATACGTCTAGATTCGTGACGTTCAGTGCCTAAAACGCATAATCCACCTAATTCTTTTACGCCTTCACCAAGTTTAATATCAGTTCCACGTCCTGCCATGTTAGTAGCAAGAGTTACTGCTTTCTTCTCACCGGCATGAGAAATGATTTCCGCTTCTCTAGCCTGGTTTTTGGCGTTTAAAACTTCATGCGGCACCCCTGCTTTAGTTAGTAAAGCAGATATTTCTTCATTGGATTCAACCGAAACCGTTCCAATTAGAACAGGCTGACCCTTTTCATAACGGGCTTTTACTTCTTCAACTAGCCCTTTCAGCTTTGATTGATGCGTGCCAAATATATAATCGACATCATCAATTCTTTGAATGGGCCTATTCGTTGGAATAGTAATTACCTTCATGTTATAAATCTTTTCAAATTCTTCTTCTTCTGTTTTTGCCGTACCGGTCATACCGGACATTTTCTTATAAAGTCTGAAGAAGTTCTGGTAAGTAATAGTAGCCAAAACGGTAGTTTCTTGTTTTATTTCAACACCTTCTTTGGCTTGAATTGCTTGTTGCAAACCATCGTTATATTCCCTGCCCTTCATAATACGACCGGTAAATTGGTCGATTAGTTGAATTTGCCTATCTTTATCAACCATATACTCTACATCACGGTGCATAACAAAATTGGCTTTTAAGGCTTGATGTATTCTATGGACAAGCTCTTGATTTTCTGGATCGTAAAGGTTACGTATACCGAACATTCTTTCGGCTTTATCGTTACCAGAATCAGTTAAATTGCAAGTTTTGGTCTTTATATCGACAGTAAAATCAATTTCTGGTTTTAATACTTTTACAAATCTATCGGCAACAACATATTGCGAAGCAGCAGACTTTTGCCCGCCGGAAATAATAAGTGGGGTGCGCGATTCATCGATTAAAATGGAGTCGGCTTCATCGATGACGGCATATTTTAACCCTCTAAGAACGCGTGATTCGACTGATTGGGTCATGTTATCACGAAGATAATCAAAACCAAGTTCAGAGTTAGTTGTATAAGTTATATCGCAGGCATAGGCTTCCTTTTTTTCGCTAGAAGTCTTAGAAGCCAAATTAACGCCAACCGTTAGTCCTAAGAAACGATAAATATTGCCCATCCAATCGGCGTCACGAGAAGCAAGATATTCATTAACCGTAACAACATGAACGCCATTTCCTGTTAATGCATTTAAATATACAGCCATTGTAGCGGTCAATGTCTTTCCTTCACCAGTTCTCATCTCGGCAACGTTACCATCATTTAATACCAAAGCACCGATGATTTGCACCTTGAAAGGAAATTGATGAATAGTTCTCCAAGCGCCTTCTCTAGCTACGGCAAATGCCTCGTATTTGATGTCATCAATTGTAACGACACCATCTTTTAATTTTTGTTGAAATTCAGCAGTTTTAGCTCTTAATTGATCATCGGTTAACGCCCTAAATTCTTTTTCATAGGACATAACGCGATCGGCTTCACGAGCATAACGATTAAGCTCACGCTTTTCTAAATGGAATATTGATTCAATAATGTTAGCCACGATTTTCTCCCTTGCACACAGTGTATAGATGATACCATTTAATTAAATGGTAAACAATTAAAGCCTAATCTATTTTCTCCACTTTGCCTTTGCCATAATTAGGCATTTTAGTTTTTTAGGCTTTAATTGCTTTAATAAATTCAAACAAGCCCTAGTTGTTGAACCGGTTGTAAAAACATCGTCGACAAAAAGGATTTTTTCTCTAGATAAATCAATTTTGTGGGAATAATCGATTATATTCTTTACTTTTCTTCTTTCCGATAAACTTAAATCGGATTGCTTTGATTCCTTAGTTTTTACTAATAAATTTAATATCGGAATTTCCAAAACCTTTGACATTTCTATTACTTGATTAAAACCTCTTTTTTCATTATGAGAAGCCGAACTAGGGGCTGGAACGATTTTGTATCCGTAGTAAAAGATTTTTAAAATAAATGACTGATAACCAAAAAAACATGTCGATAACTCTATATCGCCACACCCTTTAAACTTGTACAAAATATTTTTTACTTCTTCTCCATATTCATACATTGCAAGGCAACTAACATTACCTTCTTTCCACGTAATCCATTTAGGCTTTAAAGATAAATAACACTTTTGACAAATGGTTGGATAAGAAGAAAAAAAATATGGCAAGCCAGGATTGATTTTTTGAAAACAGATCTTACAAAAATCTATTGCATCTTTCGATTTCTCTTTTCGCATTTTCCATAGCCTCGGTTTTTTTCTTGCCTAGAAATATCACTTCCCCACTAGTGGCATCAATTTTCCTGCCTGCCCTACCTGCGATTTGGATTAAAGCGGCTGAATCATATATTTTAGAATCCGCCTTAAAAACAATAATTTGAATATCTTTGACGGTAACCCCCCTTTCTAAAACGGCAGTTGTAACCAAAAATCTATATTTGCCTGCTTTAAAAAGCGAAATAATCTTGTCACGTCCCTCTCTTTTTGAAGAAACATAATTTCCACCTTTGCAAAATTTTGATAAAAAAGCAAAAAGTGATTCCGACATTTCAACGCTAGGTACAAAAATAAATAAAGGTTTATTCAAGCGCTGATACTGTTGAATTTTCTTAACCAAAAATAACTTTGCTAAATTTAATGGCATAGTTAATAAATTGGGGACGGGTATCGGCTTTTTATGAAATCTAGTATGCAAAGTTAAAATCAAGCCATCCCTTTTCTTTATCTCTTGAACTAACTTTTTGCTAGGGGTGGCAGACATTAAAACAAAGTTTCCCCTTAAAGAACGAAAAAACATCGCGCTTAAAACATCATTACCGTTAAAAGGGAAAGCGTCAACTTCGTCCATGACAATTAAATCAAAATAATGGTCATATCTATAAAGCTGATGAGTTGTTAAAACAAGGCAATCGCCACTCAATTTAGATGTATGTCCCCCATAAATACTGATGACGCTATTTAAAGGAAAAGCACTTTTTAGGCGCTCAGAAAGTTCAACTACAACATCTTTTCTTGGCACAGCAAAAGCAACGTTTTGTCCATGGCTAATCGCATAAAGAATTACGCCATAAGAAATCTCGGTTTTTCCAGATCCGGTTACCGCATATACAAGTGTGTCTTTCTTATTTATATAATTTGAAATTATTTTGTTTGAAAGACTATTTTGTTCTTTAGAAAGGTGATAATTAAGTCTTAAAGAACATTGCTTTGGATTCTTTTTCTCATATTCTACTGTCGCGCCTTGAAACTCAATGCACTTTCTGCAATAAGGAAGGTCGTTCTTATAACCGATGTATCTAGAAGAAGAATTCCCGCAACGTGGGCAAACAAAAGTACTATTCATACTTTCTAGTTGCAAGTCAGTCGATTAAAAGGCTCAATTATTTTTCTATTTCTTCTACTCTTCTATGGTGTTTTTCCAAGGAAGAAAACTTCTCGGTTAAAAATATATCCACTCTTTTTAAAACATCACTTGCAGACATATAAGCTTGTCCGAAAGAGATTACATTGCAATTATTATGTTCCCTGCATTTTCCGGTTACGACATCATCATAACCAATCCCACACCTAATTCCCTTAATTTTATTGCAAACAATGCACACGCCTTCTCCAGATGTGCAGCAAACAATACCTAAGTTTGCCCTTTTTATAACTACATCTTCCCCTACTTTTTTTGCAAATAGAGGATAATCGCAAGACTTCTTTGAATATGTTCCTTCATCAATTACTTGAAAGCCTCTTTCTTCAAGATGATTAATAATTTTTTCTTTAAGTTCAAATCCGCCATGATCAGAACCAATAGAAATAGAATATGAAGCAGAGTCATAAACGTTTTTAATTTTTGAAAAATCAATTGGCCCTTCTCTAACTAGTTTTATAGCGTTACAAGCTAAATCAACAACAGTAGAGGCTTTTAAGGATGAGCACTCACCCTTAATTACATAAGGGACTTCTTTATTAAAAATAGCAAAAGCCTCTTTTGAGGATAAAGCGGGCTTTTCCCCACTTTTATTCGCAGACGGAACTAAAAGAGGACAACCAATTTTATCTATAAATTCAATAACTTCCTTTGAATTAGGAATTCTTACTCCAATTTTTTCTCCTCCTAAAGTCAAATATGATGGAAGATTTTTTCTTGCCTTAAGAAGAAGAGTAATTTCTCCAGGCATAAAGGCCTGCATTACAGCAATAGAATTAACGTCAACTTCAGCAAGCATGGCTACTTGAGTTAAAGAAGAGCACATAACTGTAAAGGGCTTATCGGATGGCCTTCTTTTTAAATGCACTAATTTTTCAAAAGAAGAAGCAGAATTTGATATAGCGCCTATCCCGTAAACGGTTTCGGTAGGAAAGCAAATAGCTTCCCCATTTTTTATAGCCTCGACAGCCAAAGCCATTTCATCCCAACCAATAATTTTTGTTTCCATAAGTCACTCCAAAAAAATAAAGGCAAACCGATCAAGACCATTTAAATCTTTTAAAAACTCGATTTTATACTCATACCTATTTAAGTATTTGTTAGACAAATCCTGGATATAATCTTTTAAATCATAACCAATTTCAAAAATAATAAGCAAAGATCCTTTTTTTACTTTGCTAACGTTGGATAAGATTTTTTCATAAACGGAAGAAGAAAAATCTAAATATAAAGCAGATGCAGGCTCATAAGAAGAAACTGAAGGCTGAACTTCTTTTCTATTGACAATATATGGCGGATTAGAAACTATGATATCTAAATTCATATTTCTATCTATAAAGGGTTGGAGAGAATCCCCTTTATAAAAAGAAATAGGCAAGTCATATCTAGCGGCATTTTTCCTAGCTATCTCTATTGCATTGCTAGAAATATCAGAAGCAGAAACTAACCAGTTTTTATAGATATGTTTTAAAGAAATGGCAATAGCTCCGCTGCCAGTTCCTACATCAGCAACAACTAAATAATTCCTCGGATCAAAATAATCATATATCCTCTCGCTAATATTAGCGATAAGCTCACTCGTTTCCATTCTTGGAATCAAAACATTTTTATCTACGTATAGTTTTAAATCCAAAAAAGTCGCTTCGTTAATAATATATTCAACGGGTTCACCTTTTTTTAATCTTTCGAATTGAGATTTAAATACTTTTATTTGCGGTTCATTCATTTCTTTATCTTTATATAATAAAGTATCGATAGGAGACGCAAAACCCATATCAAATGATATTAAAACCCGCAAATCGGAAGATAAAATATTGAATTCTCTTCCTTCTTTTAAAGCAAAATTATAGACCTCAAAGATTTTAGGCATTTTGCTGCTCTTCCTCTAAAAGCTTTTGCTCTTGGTCAAAATGAACCAAAGCATCAATTACAGGATCTAATTCACCCTCCATAACACGATCAAGTTGGTTGATTGTAAAACCAATTCTATGATCGGTAACTCTATTTTGAGGGTAGTTGTATGTCCTAATTTTTTCGCTACGCTCACCAGTTCCAACTTTTAATTTCCTTTCACTAGCTCTTTTTGAATCTTCCTTTTCTTGGAAGTAGGCAAAGACTTTTGCTCTAATCATTTGCATGGCAATTTCTTTATTTTGAAGTTGTGCTTTTTCAGTTTGGCAAGCGACTACTAATCCTGTTGGAATATGGGTTATACGGACGGCAGACTCGGTTTTATTGACGTTTTGTCCGCCGGCACCTTGTGAATGATATGTATCAATTTTTAAGTCGTTTGGATTTATGTGGACATCAACCTCTTCTGCCTCAGGCATAACTAAAACAGTTGCAGTCGAAGTATGAATTCTACCGCTAGCTTCTGTCTTTGGCACGCGTTGTACCCTATGAGCGCCAGATTCAAACTTTAATTTAGAATAAACGGAATCGCCTTTAATCATGAAAGATACATAAGAATAGCCACCAGCCTCGCTTAAAGAGGCATCGATAAGTTTTAGCTTCCACCCTTGCTTTTCAGAATATTTTTCATACATTCTTAATAAATCACCAGCAAAAATATTGGCCTCATCTCCTCCGACGGCTCCTCTTATTTCTACGATAATGTTCTTATCATCGTTAGGGTCTTTAGGAACAAGCAAAGCTTTTAGCTGCACTTCTAATTCCTCGTTTCTTGCAATAGCTTGCTTCCTTTCTTCTTTGGCAAGTTCGGCCATTTCAGGATCGCCCAACGTTTCTAGTTCAAAAGATTCTTGAATTTCTTTTTCGTGTTTTAAATATTCCTCATATAACTTAGTTGGTTCTTCCAAAGTGGCTCTTTCTTTGGATAATTTCGTAAATTTTGTCAAATCTGAAGCGACATCTTCTTTTTCTAATTCGGCCTCTATTGATGCAAACCTTTCTTTAGTTGCCTCGAGGCGTTTTTTCATATTTTCGTCCATAAGTTCTCTCTACACTTGCTAAATTATATCATTGAGCAAGGTTATGAAAGCAATTTAAAGAAATAAATTGTTCTCTAATCATAGATTAGCCACTAGGAAGAAAGAGGATAAAAAGATATAATCTAATTTGCATATGTCTTATAAAGCTTTATATAACAAATACAGGCCTTCTACGTTTGAAGAAGTCGCCGGTCAGCAAAGCATAGTCAGAACTTTGCGTAATGCAATCAATTCAAACAAAATAGCACACGCCTATCTATTTTGCGGTCCTAGAGGCACAGGAAAAACATCAATGGCCCGTTTGTTTGCCAAAGCCTTAAACTGCGAAGAAGGAATAGGCCACCAATGCAACAAGTGTTCGAATTGCCTAGCCTTAAATTCTTCTTCCCACCCTGACGTAATAGAAATAGACGCCGCTTCTAATAATGGCGTAGATCAAGTCAGGGAATTAATCGATCAAGTTAGATACCTTCCAATAAAAGGTAGATACAAAGTCTATATAATTGACGAAGTCCACATGATGTCTCAAGGTGCATTTAATGCCTTATTAAAAACATTAGAAGAACCACCAGATCACGTCATCTTTATTTTGGCCACCACCGAGCCACACAAAGTGTTACCTACAATTTTATCTAGATGCCAAAGATATGATTTTTCCAAAATAGATGACAATGATTTAAAAGCCAAACTGCTTTGGATAGCCCAAAAGGAAGGTTTTGCCTACGAAGAAGAAGCAATTAATGAAATTGTTTCTTTAGCAGACGGAGGAATGAGAGATGCCCTCTCCATCCTTGATCAAGCCTTGGCTTATGGAAATGGAGAAGTAAACGAAAAAGATATCCTATCCGTTTTTGGTCTTGCTTCCTCAAAAGAAAAAGTCGACCTATTGGATAAAGTTATCAAAGGAGACGTTGCTTCGATTCTAAAAAAGGAAGAAGAATTCGTAAACGGAGGCATAGATGTAAAAAGACTTTGCTCTTCTCTTCTAGACATTTTAAAAGACTTGTTAATCTATAAATCCACTGAAGATGAAAAGTTAATCCGAAGTGTAAAAAAGGAAGAAGCCGTGTATCTATCTTCGCTGATCGACAAAAAGAAAATAAACGAAATGATTGATACTTTATTGAAAACACAATTTGAATTTAAAACTGTATCAAATGTCAGGTCATTATTTGATTTGACCTTAATCAAAATGGCTTCAGTTTCTTCATTAGATAATAACGAAAAAAAAGACGAGCCAATAAATGCCAACCAAATAGTGTTAGACATAAAAAAGGAAGAAGAAAAAAAGACCCATGTAGAAGCAAAAGAAAAACCATACAACCCCGATACTAATGAAAAATATACTGGTAGCACCGTTCCTTCTTTCCTTTTAGAAAACGATGAAGAAGAAACACAGCCAACAGAAAAAGAGAAAACAGTCATAACCCCAAAAAAAGAGGAAGTAAAAAAAGAAGAAAAATTAGACACGTCCTCAATAAAACATTCTTCTATAGCTTTAGATGGAGATAAATTTGACTTACCAATCGATACCATTGTCAAGATAATGGTATTAGGCGGCAAGTATAAAGAAGAAAGAAAATCACTACGTGAAAAATGGTCTAGACTCGATTATTTAAAACTCGACGAAAAATTTGGCGATGCCGCTACTTTATTAAGCGAAGGTAAACCATTTTGCTTATGTGAAAACGCAATCTTAATAAATTATGCCTTTACTAGATTAGCAAACAAAGTCAACGTTAAAGCAAATCAAGACACACTAGAAGAACTGCTGCAAACGCTGCTTGGCAGAAAAGTGTTTATATACGCCCTAGATAGAGACTTATCTAACAAAGTGCAAAACACATTCTTTAATTCCCAACAATTGAATACATTGCCTAGAGCAGAGGAAATTAATTTAGAATTACCAAAAAAAGGAGAATAAAAAAATGAATCAAATGCAACAAATGCTAATGCAGGCACAAAAAATGCAACGTGAACTGAAAAAAGCTCACGAACAACTTGAAAAAGAAGAATTCATAGTTTCTAAATCTGGCATGGTAGAAATAACAATGCTAGGTTCACGCGTCTTAAAATCCATTACAATCGATAAGGATGCACTTGAAGCTGACAATAAGGAAATGCTAGAAGAATCAATTTCCTTAGCAATAAATGAAGCCCTAGAAAAAATAAACAAGGCCAATGATGAAATAGAAACAAAAATTACTGGCCAACAAGGAATGTTTTTCTAATAATGAAAGAATTAAAAACCCTGCTTTCTTTAATAGATTCTTTTTCAAAATTGCCTGGAATTGGTCCTAAAACCGCTGAAAGGATGGCCTATGCCGTTTTAGACATGGAAAAAGAAGATATAGAGGAATTTGGAAAAGCCATAATCGATAGCAAAATAAAAATCCATAAATGTCCAAGATGCGGTTTATATACCGAAGACGATTTATGCGAGATTTGCTCTAATCCGAATAGAGACCATTCTACTTGCATCGTTTTAGCTCAGCCTAAAGATGTATTGCCATTTGAAAAAATTAATGACTATAACGGGGTATACCATGTTTTAGGAGGACTTATTTCCCCAAGCAAAGGATATGGCCCAGAGAATCTAAACTTAGACTCACTTATCTCAAGGATTTCTAGCGAACACATAAAAGAAATAATAATTGCTACAAATCCAACCCTAGAAGGGGAAACTACCTCCTTATACGTTTCTAAAATACTTGAAAATGAGGGCGTTACAATAACTAGGTTAGCTTACGGATTGCCTTTTGGAGCTTCGCTAGATTATGCCGACTCATTAACATTAACCAAGGCACTTGAAGGGAGGAAAAAAATATGAGCAAATTCATAACATTCGAAGGCGGAGAAGGCTCAGGAAAAACTACCGTTATAAAAGAAGTTGCCAAAAGATTAGAAAGAGAAGGCTATAAATTAATCCTTACTAGAGAACCCGGTGGAACTCCTATCGCTGAAGAAATAAGAAATGTCATTTTAGACAAAAAGAATACAAACATGGACCCTCGAACCGAAGCACTTCTATATGCCGCTTCTAGAAGGCAACACCTAGTCGAAAAAATCTGGCCAGCCTTGAAAAGAGGAGAAATAGTTTTTTGTGATAGGTATCTAGACTCCTCCCTAGCTTACCAAGGCGGGGCAAGAGGATTAGGAATCGATGAAGTCCTCTCGATAAACATGTTTGCAACAGAAGGAAGTTATCCAAATTTAACCTTATTATTTGATATTGAGCCAGAACTAGGATTGCAAAGAATCAGTGCCAACTGCAATAGAGAAGTAAATAGGCTTGATTTAGAAAAACTAGATTTCCATAAAAAAGTAAGAGAATACTTTCACTTATTAGCAAAAAGATATCCAAATAGATATTTAATTATTGATGCGTCAAAACCATTAAATGAAGTAATCGAAGATGCATATAAAGCCATAAAGGAAGAGATAGAAAAATAAATGGCAATTAGGGATTATGTGTTAAACGATCAGCCAATACTTAGCAAAACATTGGCAACCTCCTTGGCAAATAAGCGCCTTTCTCATGCTTATTTGCTTTTAGGCGAACCTGGAATTCCCCTAAAGGAAATTGCTTTTTATTTGGCTAAGTCCATACTTTGCGATTCACCTAATCCTTTAGCAGACGATACTTGCTTAACATGTAAAAGAATAGACAATAACGATTACCCTGACTTAATTTTCTATAACGGGGAAGAAAGTTCCATAAAAAAAGATGACATTAGCTTTATCTCTTCTTCCTTCTCGAGGACCCCTCTAGAAGAAAAAGGAATAATGATTTATATAATCCATCAAGTAGAAAACATGACAGGAGAGGCAAGCAATTCCTTACTTAAGTTCCTAGAAGAACCCACTCCTAATACTTATGCGATTTTAACTTCACAAAACGAAGCGAAAATACTACCGACCATTATATCTAGATGCGAGACCATTAGGTTGCTTTTGAGGCAAAAAGAGGAAGTAAAATCAGAGGCCTTAGATTTAGGAGTCTCCACTGCTGACGCCGAACTTTTATCATCATTTTATAATGATGCAAATTTAATAGAACAAATTAGCAAGGATGAAGATTATTTAAAAACAAAGGAAGCCTTTTTATCTTTCCTAGAGGCTTTAACAAATGATTCGTCCTATGCCAGATACATATTAGAGAAAAATGTAATTCCTCTTATTACAACCAAACAAAACGCAAGAAAGTTCTTTGATTTTTTATCACGCGCCATCGAAGATGCCATTTCTAGAAAAAACAATGAAAAAATTACTTTAGAAAGCTTACAAGACCAAATTTCCCAAATCGACAATTCGATCACCTCATTAGAAGACGCCCTTTTGAATGTCTTAACATTAAGAGGAGAAATCGAAACCAATATTAACCTAGGTTTGCTTTTTACCCATTTGATTAAATTAATCTGCAAGGAGACAACCCATGAATGAAAATGAAACATTGTATTATGTAGGAATTAAATTCCTTGGAAACGATAAGTCCTATTACTTTTCGACAAGCTTCGATGATTTAAAAGAAAATGATTTAGTCGTTGTTGAAACTGCCGGCGGATTAGAAATGGGAAGGGTTTCCACTCCATTGACTCAGATTAATGAATATAAAGGATCGTTAGAACTAAAACCCATTTTAAGAAAGCCAACAAAAGATGACTTGATTGACTATAACTTCAATCTAGAGCAAGGCAAGAAAGCATTAAACATAACCAAAAAAGAAGTAGAAAAATTAGAACTACCAATGGATTTATTAGATGCCGTATATACTTTAGACGGCACAAAGATAACCATCACCTATACTTCAAGTGAAAAACGCGTTGATTTTAGGGAACTACTTAAAAAATTGGTTCATCTAATCCCGGCTCGAATCGAATTGAGGCAAATAGCTTCTAGAGATAAAGCCAAAATGATTGGCGGAATTGGAATATGTGGATTGCCTTTATGCTGCTCTACTTTCCTAACCCAATTTGAAGGCATATCAATAGCCAAAGCAAAAAACCAAATGTTGACATTAAACATCCCTAAATTAAGCGGGGCCTGTGGGAAACTTATTTGTTGTCTTTCGTTTGAAGATGATACCTATACTTTAGAAAAGAAAGATTTTCCTCATCTAGGAACGCTTATTCATTTAGAAGAAGGAGACTATTTTGTCGATGCCTTTAATATAATTTCTAGGACAGTCCGTCTAACTAACCAAGCCAAAGACGACTATAAGACTTTTCCATTAGAAGATATAAAAGCCATGTTAAATGGAACTTATAAGAAAAAGGAAATAACATTAGAAAAAGAATACAAACTACCCGACTTTAAAATCACTTCTACAAATGTCAAAGAAAACTCTTATATGGGGTTGCATCCGGATAAAAACGACAAGGGCAAATACAACTCAATAGAAAAGAATAATAAGATGCAAAAATCCAATCAAAATAGCAATAAGCCCGCAAATAGCTCTTCAAAAAAAGAAAATTACAATAGAAACAACAAACATAGGCACAAATTTAACAGGAATAAAACCAATGGATAGAGAATTAAATTTTGTTAATAATTCACCTCTTCTATATCTAATCGCCACCCCAATTGGCAACTTAGAGGAAATGAATCCAAGGGCCATTTCAATATTAAAAGAAATTGATTTTATAGCGTCCGAAGATACAAGAAATTCCGGTTCGCTTATGTCTTATTTTAAAATTAGCAAACCGTTTATTTCTTGCAGAGAGCATAACGAAGAAGAAGCCTCGAACAAAATAATCAAGTTATTAAAAGAAGGCAAGAAAGTCGCATATATGTCTGATGCCGGTTATCCAGCCATCTCTGACCCAGGATCTAGGCTAGTTAAAAATTGCCTAGAAAATGGAATAAAAGTATCGGTTACCTCGGGCCCAAACGCAGCAATAAATGCCCTTGTTTGCTCAGGATTAGACTCAACGCATTTTTACTTCCATGGTTTTTTATCACCAAAAGAAAACGAAAGAAACGAAGAACTAAAAGACCTAGCCAAGAGAAAAGAAACGTTAATTTTTTATGAATCGCCCCATCGGATATGCAAAACATTAATTGCCTTATCTTCTATTTTAGGAAATAGAAAAGCAGTCATAGCAAGAGAATTGACCAAAGCCCACGAAGAATTCATAAGAGGAAATTTGTTTGAACTCTCTTTGCTAGATGAAACTACTTTAAAAGGTGAAATGGTTATAGTAGTAGAAGGAAACCAAGAAAAAGAGGCTATCGTAAGCGATAACCAAATAGCCTTAGCTTTAAAAGATCAATTAGAATTTGGTAAAACCGGCAAAGAAGCCGTTGCTTTAGTTTCTGCTTCCTTGAAAATAAAAAAGAATAGAGTTTACGATATCTACATTAATTCATTCGTAAAATAAACCATATTCGAAAAAACACTAAATTCCATATGTTTTTTCTTCTTTTCGTAATGGCAATAAATTGCATAAGAAATATAAATAAATAAACTAGCTAATCCCAAATATAAACCTAAATCAGCGTTTATTGTTTTATATTGCATTACATAAGTATTGTTTCCTTTAGGGGCAAAGAAGCCAAAGAGCCCTCCATCGAGTTTATAAGTTTGGCAATTTGTATAACTTCCATCTTCTAATTTGGCTTTTACGCTCCACCCTTTGTCAAATCCAAGCTGAGTTACCACAATTTGGTCTTCATTATAGTTAGATGAAAACGAATAAGAATTAACGCTCTTTTTTACATTAAGCAAAGAGCCGTTTTTAAGCATGGATATTTTATTTTGCATAAGCGAATAATCTTCGACAACAAAATTAATTGTTGATAAAGCCGCTTTATGTCTGTGAGTCAAACTATTCCCATATTTAGGCCAATATAGAACGATATTTTTGACTTTGCCACCCTTTGCATAAAGGCCAATTGTAGAATTAGACCAACTGTTTTTCTTAATACCCGCAATATTCTTCATTCCTACATAGTCATAACAAAGCAGTTGATTTTGAATTATGTTTCCGTTCTCATCTTTCTTGTCGCCGAAAACCATCACCTGCGGCATGAAATTATAAGAACTTGAATCAAGAGAACTATAAGCAGAATTATAGTATTTAAATTCAATATATCCACCATCATAGCTAGAAGTAAAGTAACTATTATCAAGCTTTGAGATTACCACGTGGTCTTTTCCGGCAACAATTTCTTCATTTGAATACATGCGTTCCATTCCATTGTTATTGTTAAAAAAGTAATTAACGCCATTATTAGAATAACTTGATGATTTATTCGGAAGCAAAGAATCACCCTCGTTACCAATATATCTATCAATTCGGACACTTCCATTATTAAACACATCTACTCCATAAGTAGAAGAAAGAACTGAAGAAGATGAAATCCATTTATACTCTTTTTCATTAAATCCAGTTGGCAAAACTGCATCTTCTTCAAAAATTGCGCCCATTTGTTCAATTTGAGAAATATCATACTGGTGGATGAAAGACTCACGACTTGAAATAGATGATCCATAAAAATTAGTCTTTTGATATTGCTTCTCTACTTTAAAGCGATAAATCTTGTCTTTATTAATGCTATGCCCAAGGCTAGGAAGATAGTCTTCGCTTACCCTATATACTCTATACATATTCCTGTTTTTTGAATAAGAAGGCATCTCAACGGCCCCAAAAGGAACATTTTCTCCAATCCAAGGATAACCAGTCTGATTGCTAATTACATAATATCTAAAGCCTAAAGTAGAATCGACGCCCCATCTTTTATTTCTATAAGAGCCACTCCAACCTGTATCTATAAATTTTTCGCCATTATAAGTTTCTTTCTCACTCGATGCACTTTTAAATCCATTCATGATTGCAAAATCATTCACTTCAAAATTAAGAAGAGAATGAAATGAGCTAGATTCCGGCAGACCGACTGCATACTGATAGTTTTCACTGCCCCCGCTAGCATCAAAATAAGCCCTATAGAAAGAATCGTCATTTTCCTTAATTAAATTGGCCATTTCCCTATTGGCATTAAGAGAGACTTCTCCTCCCATATAAGTATTTTCAATTGACCACAATCCAACGTAGGCATAAGCGGTGTTCCCCATGACCACGGCCTCAATGGCAATGAAAATAAATAAAGCATGAGGCAACCATTTCTTCTTTTGTCCAAGAATAAAAAGCAATGTCTCAACAACTATTAAAGCAAGTTGATAATACAAATACCATTGCCTAGACAAATCATTCCATAAATCTGTAGGAAGTTTGTAGTTACTTATAAAATAAGTCATGCCATTAATTCGTTCTATTGTTTTTCCTTTAAGAAGGATAAAAATAGCCAAATAAGACAAAATCGTTCCTATAAAGGCAAGGATAGAACCACTTAAATATAATAAAGAAGGATATTCTTTTCTTTTATCAAAAGCCCTGCAACCATAATAAACAATAGGGAGAATCAAAACAAAAAACCATCGTCCATATCCATTCCCACTAAAGCCAAAGAAGAAATAATAAGCAAAAGTCGTAAACAAAAGAAAAAGACAAAAAGCAATTGCAATTATATGATCGAATCTTCTCTCTTTTATAGAAATAAGCAAAGAAGAAAAGAACAAAAATATAAAGGGCGTGTAGCAAAATATCGATGCAGTCCAAGCATCATAAGTAGAACTAGAGCCAACAATTAAAGGCAAAGTTTGGAAACCACCAGTTGGGAAAAAGAAGGAAACTAGCCCCATTAATTCTCTACCAGGATTATCTCCGACTTCTTCAAATAAAAGCGAGAAAAAAGCAAATGAATCTTTTCCAATTAAGGATTGCTTCAGCGAATTAAAATAGGCGCTCCCAATGGAAGAGGTTCTTCCCGATAAACTGCTTTGCCTTAATGAAGGAAATAAGGCAAAGGAGCCTAATAAAATTCCTAAAGCAAAACCGCATATGCCCAAAAGAATTACTTTCGTAGAAACCAAAGCATTTCTATCTTTTATAGTTTGGAAATATCGCCATAAAGCATAAATTACCCCAAAAATGCACATGGGCACAAGTAATAGAAAGCAAGATAGTTCCAATAAAAACAAGCCAAAAACCAAATTCCCTATTTTGCATTCCCTAATAGTTTTTTCAATTCCTAACAAAATTAATGGAACATACGTTATAGCGGAAACAAAAGTAGGAAAACCTACCATAAAATTTAAATATCCGGAAAAAGCAATGGCCAAACTTCCAAACCTAGACGCCCCTTTACTTATATGCATATAGGAAAGATAACTTTTAGCAAAAAAAGCAGTTAAAGTGATCTTTATTATTGTTGATATTGCATATAGGAAAGGAATCCAAGAAGAAGGGAAGATAGACATAACAATAACAAAAGGATCAAACAAACCATAATAGGTGTTCGAGCCAATATTGTCTCCCCCTAAAAATAAAATTGAATCATATAAAGGGAACTCACCCGTTGCAAAAAAAGTTCTCCAAGAAGAAACATAATCATAGGCAAATGGCAAATATTGATGTGAATAGTCCCAATTAAAGGCGCTAGTAAAACTGTTAGCAGCAAGACCATACCCACACCAAGCAAAACCTACAACAATCAAAGCAAGGCCAAAATAAAAATCACTCCATGGGTTAAATAAAAATGTACATTTTTTCTTTAAAAGAAGTTTAAAATCAAACTTCTTCTCTCGATAGGAAGCCAAGCTATTTGACATAAGCTCATTCTATTTCTTTCTTTTGCTCTTCGCCAATCCCAACAACGTCTTTTACAGGCACGGCAAAAGCAATTCCTTGCCCTTTCGTATCCATGCCAGCACCTTTGTTAACAGACAATAAAACGGCATCCCTAATTGAAGAAGGAACCAAAATCAAAACTACTTCTTTTTCAGGTGTTATAGTGACACCGAATAATTGTTCCATATCTTTGTTACCGGTTCCTCTAGCCGTAAAAACAGTTCCGCCTCTAGCGCCTGCATCTCTAGCAGCAGTCATAACCAAATCGGTAAAGCCATGATTAACAATGCATATAACTAATTCATAATTGTCCATTTTTTTCTTCCTTTTCTACTTTATTCTCATTCCTTTCCTCAATCTTGCTTTCAATTCTCTCTTTTAAAGATAGTTTTTCACTAAATTGAGTATTGGAAAGCATTTTATATATCGATACCCCCATAACCGAATCAATAGGACAAACATAGGCAATGCCTTTAGATAAAGAGGAGACGTCAAATCTTTTTTCTAAATCTTTTTTTAAAAGTGGCCACCTTTCTTCTTTAACTACAGACATTATTACGTCTTTTTTAAGTTCCCCTATGCCCATGACTTCAATAATGGCACTAGGGGCCGTCCCACGTCCGTGAAATGAGGTGCAGAAAAAAGCCTCATTGTCAAATAGAATGGCATTTATTGCATCTCTTTGGCCGTCACGAACAACTACTGTAACAAAAAGCAGACGCTGTAATTTATGGGTTTTCTCATAAGGGGTAAATTCTTTTCCCATTAGGCCACCTCCTCTTCAAAATGAATAACTTGATCATCATTTTCCTCAACAAGACGTTTCCTGGTTTTGCGATATATGGCATTAGTTTTAATCTTGCTATATAAACCAAGCCCTTGGACAACTATAAGAGGCATCATGGCAACCATGGCAACCAGTCCAAATCCGTATAAATAAACATCTTCTCCCCTTGAATAGGCAAAGCCAATACAAAAAGGCAAGATAAAGGTAGAAGTCATCGGCCCAGAAGCAACTCCACCTGAATCAAAAGCCATAGCAGTATATATTTTTGGAACTAAAAAGGATAAAACAAAGGCAATGATGTATCCGGGAATTATGTAATACATAATATCAAATTGAAAATAAGCACGTATTATTTGCATGCAGACGGCGGTGCCAATGGATAAGGATAAAACAATTAACATTGTCTTCTTTTTTATCGTCCCTTCGCTTAAGTCCTGGACTTGTTGGACAAGAACATGAACAGCTGGTTCTGCCAAAACGCCAAATAAGCCAAACAAAGCCCCAAGAATCAAGGCGAATGGCAAAAAATCACTTCTATGGCCCAAGGTTTGTCCAACCTTAGAAGCAATAGGCATGAATCCAGATTCTACCGCGGATAAAAACATTACCAAACCCACATATACAATCATCATTCCTAAAATAATTCTAACTACCGTTTTCCAAGGAAGCCTGATGAAAATAAATTCATAAATTAAAAAGAAAGCTAAAATCGGCAAAACTGATATAGCGACACTTTTTAAACAAGAAAGCAAAGAATGAGCAAAATTTGCGCCAATGTCCTCAACCAAAGAATCAAGTGGATTTTTATAATCAGCTATTGAAGGAAGCTCTTGCCCGGTTGCTTTCATTATAGAAGCAATGATAACTACAAATAAAATCGGGCCTATCGAACATAATGCAGTCAAGCCAAATGAATCTTCGGCCGACTTAGCTCCATGGCTAACCGCCATGCCTAGCCCGAAGCCCAATAAAAAAGGCACCGTAACTGGACCAGTAGTAACTCCGCCAGAATCAAAACAAATGGGTAAAAACCTAGGGTCTATTATATATAAAAGCATGAAAATCAAGCCATAAAAGGCAATGAACATAACATTTAAATTTAAGGAGAAGAAAACCCTGACAACTCCAATTACCAAAAAGACACCAACGCCAATCCCGATAGTCCAAATAATTATGTTTTCATCAATTCCTATCTGGCTAGATAAAACAGTTAAATCAGGTTCAGCAATAGTAACAAGTACGCCGAGCATAAAAGTCATGGCGACAACAAAAAAGAAATTCTTTTTCTTAACCAAAGAGCCGCCAATAATTTGGCCAATTTCGGTCATTGATTGCTCCGTGCCCAAATTAAACAAGCCCATGCCGACAATAATCATTAAAACGGCAATCAAGAAAGTATAGATGTCGTTATTAGTGATTAAATACTCTTCTTCTATTGTTCCAACAGGAAGAGCAAATCTTTCCACAAGGAAAAAAACTAAAATTACCAACGCGATCGGCAAAGTGGAAATTATAGATTCCTTAAATTTCGACCACCAATAGCTTAACTTTATCATTAGCGCCCCTCCTTCCTGTGCTTTTTCTTAATTTTAACTTCAATATGCCCTTTGCGTGAATTAACTTTTTCGCTTTTTTCGACTTTCACTTGTTTTTGTCCAAAAATCAAATCCTTGAAACATTTTGGCATCTCGCTTTTTAAATCATATTCTTTCCCATTCAACGGATTAACAAAAGAGAGCTCATACGCATGCAAACCAAGTCTTTTCAAAGGGTCTTTAGGTTCACCATATTTATCATCACCTACAACATAATGCCCAATATGCCCAAGTTGAACCCTGATTTGATTTTTCCTTCCGGAAGATAAATGAACGTCAAGTAAAGAATAATCACCTTTTTCTTTTATAAGCCTATAATTTGTGGTTGCTAATTTGCCTCTTTTTTTATCTTTACTTACTCTTATCAATTGGAAACTATCTTGAATTAAATAGTTTTTTAAGGTCTCCTCTTCTTTTTCCATATGACCTTCTACAATTGCATAATAGGCCCTGCACTTAACTACTTCCTGCCAATTGTTTTGAAGAGCCTGCGCTACTTCATAACTCTTAGCAAAAATAAGGACACCAGAAGTATCCTCATCCAATCTATGCACAACGAATACACGTCCTTGTTTTTTTTCGCTCATATAAGAAGAAACAAGTCTATATGCTGTTTTCCCTTTTTCTTTTTCCGTGGCGGTCGTCAATAAAAATGAGGGTTTATCAATGGCTATAATATCCTCATCTTCATAAAGAATCTTTAACCCTTTTGAATCGCGTTTAGCAATCCTCATTTTTGAAACGGTAACTACATCTTCTGGATAGATTTTAAAATTATATTGAGACACCGGAACTCCACCGACTGCAACTTGATGATGAGTTAATAGACTTTTTATTGTTTTTCTTGGGGTATTAGGCATTTTAAACATCAAAAAGTCCATTAGTTCGCTTTCTTTATAAACCTTATATTCTTTAATGGAGTTGGGATTAATTAATCCCTTCTTACTTCTATGCTCTTTTTTATCATTCTTATTCATATTTATCACCTAGATATTTCTTTATTTTATTAATATTAGAAACTCCATCTTGAAAGCCTCTATCATATAAACTAAGCAATTCCTGTTTGTCCTTGCACGCTACCCCAACACTCACTTCTTTATCAGGGCGAATAACGAATACACGCCCTTCTTCTTCTAACCTGTCTAATAGATCCATATCTTTATTATAGCGTTCATGACTTTTCAAAAACGCATCTAGTAGTAAGGGATAATCCTTATATAAAGATTTAGCTATTACTTTTTGAAGATTCTTAATTTCTTTTTTTCTATACCCTTTATTTCTAGTCGCTATTACAACGATTTTTTCTATACCTTCATCAAGCGGTTTTCTAAAAGGAACAGACATCGCTACCCCTCCATCCAAACAAAGACAGCCATCTACGCTAACGGGTTTTGATAACAATGGCAAAGAAGAAGAGGCAGTCAAACCTTTATATGGGTCGCTAATTGATTTTTTTTCAAAATAAATGGTTTTTCCTGAATTCATATCCGTAGCAACCATATAAAAAAGAGAAGGAGAATTGAAAAACTCTTTCTCATTAAAAGGCAAAATCGATTTTGGAACTTCGTGAAATAAAAAGTCAAAATCAAATATAGTGCCTTTGAAAATTCTATTTCTTACCGAAACAAATTTTGGATCAGACATCAACTCTGTAACAACATATTTGCTTCTTCCAAAATCTTTAGATAGGTAATTAGCCCCGCAAAGCGATCCCGCTGATGTGCCAATCACATAAGGAAAACTGATTTTATTAAGCAAAAAAGCATCTAAAACTCCTGCCGCATAGATGCCTCTAGTACCCCCTCCTTGAATTACTAATGCACTTTTTACCAGATTACCTTGTTCCATCAATTTAAATTATAGTAAATTTAAGTAAATTTCCTTAGGAAAATCTTAAACTTCATTCGGTTTATAATATTTTATGTCATAATAGACAACATGAACTTTAAAAAATTAAACGTAACACTATTGCTAGGGGTTTTATTGCTTACTTCTTGCTCGTTTGTTTCATCTATTCAAACTAAAACAAGCCAAGAAGAAATTTCTTCTTCCTTTATAGAAGAAGACTCTTCTAGCCAAAGCGAAGAAAGCAAATCTTCTTCTGATTCTAAAGAAGAGGAAGAAACCAAGCTTTTTAATTTTTATTGCGTAAACGATTTCCATGGTTCTATTTTAGAAAAAGTGGACGCAACTTATTATGAAGCCGGGATAAAAAAATATTTCGGAGAATTAAAACGCCTAAAAGAAAAAGATCCGGAACACACAATAATTTTATCCGCAGGAGACATGTGGCAAGGTTCTTTAGAAAGCAATTATTATTATGGCAAAAACATAACCGAAGCCATGAACGAGGTTCCTTTTGATGCAATGGCACTAGGAAACCATGAATTTGATTATGGACAACAATATATTTTTGAAAATTTAGAGCTCGCCAATTTCCCATTTTTAGCAGGAAATATAGTTAAATGGAAAAATGGGGTAAGTGATGAAAAATGGGATGAACGCATCCTTAGTTCAACCATAATCGAAAAAGATAAAACTAAAATAGGGTTAATCGGAATGATTGGAGATGGGCAAACTACCTCAATCGTTTCGCCCAATGTCGAAGATATAACTTTTACAAATGCCGAAAAATATGCGATTCAAGAATCAAAAATTCTAAAAAAGCAAGGATGTTCAGCCGTAATACTAATTATTCATGCGCCAAATTCTACTATAACAGGAGATAGCAAAAATAAAGGATGGTCCATTAGGTATAAACTCAAAGATTATTTTGATGGCATTTTTACTGGACATACCCATCAAATTGAAGAAGAACAATATTCAAACGTGCCACTAGTTCAGGCAGGAGCTAACGGAAGCGCTTATTCTTATATCCAATTATCCATAAAAGGGGAGGAAGTAGAATGCAGCGATTATAGGGCAGTTTCTTCCTCGAAGAGTTGGGAAGAAGAAGCTAGTATCACTTCAATCTACAATAAATATATAAATGAAGAAAGCTTTGTTGCAAAGGCTAGCGAAATGGCAGGAACATTAAATGGCGGTTATTTAGATAAAAATGGTGTTGCCAGGTTAGGATGCAAAGCAATTTTCGAAGCCTATAAAGAAAAATATCCTAGTCTAGTCTTGAGCATGGAAAATTCCCAAAGATCAAATTTAAACAAAGGGAAAATAACATATTCAGACATTTATAAAGCAACCCCGTTCATGAACAATATAATAATTGCTAACGTTAAGGGCTCTGATATTTTAAATGAAGCAGCCTATGTTTCAACCTATACTGAAGATATAGATAATTACTCTTTTTTAGAAAACAATAAATTTTACACGATTGCCGTCATTGATTACCTTTATTACCATCAAGATACGAATAAAAATTACAATTATTTTCCTAGTGCTAAAAATGAAATAATTGGAATCGAAAATACTCACCCCTATCAATTGACTTTCGATTATATTAAAAAACAAAAGGATTCAGTGATAAATTATTCCTCTTTTTCAGCTAATGCAAAAGGATTCAATTTATATAAATAAAGAACACGTGTATTTAAATTAGGCTCTTATTTAGAACTTAATTTTAATAAATCAGAATATAAATCTACCCTTCTATCCCTAAACACGCCCCAATCTCGTCTTTCTTTATTTATCTTTTTAAAATCAAACTCATAAGTTAGGCAGTTTTCTTCGTCTCTAGTTAGTTCAGCAACTTTATTCCCGTACTCATCTGAAATAAAGCTAGAGCCAAAGAAAGTCATAGAAGAATTCTTAATAGATTCCTTGCCAATTCTATTGGCAGCTAAAACAGGAATTATATTTGATGCAGCATGGCCTTTCATAACGTTTTGCCAATGGTCTTTAGAGTCCTTATCTAAAACGGGCTCAGAACCAATCGCGGTTGGATAAAGCAATATTTCAGCACCTTTTAAAGCTAAAATCCTAGCTGTTTCAGGAAACCATTGATCCCAACAAATTCCCACGCCTATTTTTCCAATGGAAGTATCAAAAACCATGAACCCCGTATCGCCGGGAGTAAAATAAAATTTCTCTTCGTAACATTCGCCAGTTGGAATATGTGATTTTCTATATATTCCTAAAACATTTCCCTTCTCATTAATCATTGCTAATGAATTAAAGTAGCAATTATTATCTTTTTCAAAAAAAGAAATAGGTAAAATTACGTTATATTTTTTTGCCATTTCTTGAAAATGGGATATGGTTTTGCTGTTACTAGCAACCTCTGCAAAATCAAAATAATCATAATCCTCTATTTGGCAAAAATAATAACGGGAAAAAAGCTCGGGAAGCAAAACTAATTTAGCTCCTTGCTTTGCTAATTTTTCGATATAATGGTCGGCTTTTGCGATGTTTTCCTCATAAATAGAAGACATTTTCATTTGAACTAATCCTACTTTGACACTCATTTTTTTACCTCCGGAATCTGCATGGTTATGCAATGTATGTTCCCCCCTCCTAATAAAATTTCCCTTGTATTGATTTGATGAATTTTTTTCTTCGGGAACAAGGAAGAGAATAATTTATATGCCTCTTCGTCTTCTTCAACTCCAAAAGAGGGAAGAATAACAAAATTCTTTCCTTGATAGAAATTTACATAAGATGCAGAAAGCCTATCTGAATTATTCCTTGGCTTAGCATCAAATTTGTCTTTAGCAATTCCTTTTGCCTCTTCTGCACTCATATATAAAGGAGGGTTTGGCAACATAGATTTATAGATCTCAAAATGTTTTCCTCTAGCGTCAGTCGCACCAAGTAAGGCTTGATATGTCAATTGGCAATACTCATATTGAGGATCGTTTTTATCATTTGTCCATGCCATCACTAAAACACCAGGTTTAACAAAGGCTACCATGTTATCTATATGTTCATTAGTTTCATCCATATAAATACCATGAGGAACCCAAATTATTTTCTCTAGAGATAAATATTCCTTCAATGTCTCTTCAATTTCTTCTTTTCTTAAAGTGGGGTTCCTTCCTTTTGAAAGCAAACAAGCTTCCGTGACAATGGCCGTACCTTTTCCATCAAAGGCAATTGAACCGCCTTCAAAAACAAAAGAAGGTAAACGATAATCTTGTATTTTGTATTTTTTATCGAAAATAGAAGTTAATTTATCATCGTCATGGTAATTAGAATAAAGTCCATCGACTTCTCCTCCCCAAGCATTAAATCTAAAATCAACTCCACGAATATTCTTCCCATTTGTTAGGTAAATACCCATGTTGTCCCTAGCCCAAGAATCGTTATATCTGATTTTTAAGATTTCAACATTCCTAATATTCTTATAAGTCGGGGCAACACTAGCATAAATAGAAGGATGGATCCCCACTATGACTTTTTCATGTTTTGCTATAGCTAAAATTACTTCTTTAAAGTTTTGTTGTGCAAAAGAAGCGTGGTTTCTCCAAGTGTCTTTTCTATACGGAATTAAAATTACAGTTGCTTTATGCTTATCGCCTTCAAAAGGCAATTTATAGCCATCATTTGAAGGGGTGGTTTTTCTAGTCTCTTGGTATTCAATTAATCTTTTTGAATAAATTGAATATTTTTTCCATTTTTCAACGTCTACAATTTCAAAGCCATCTGGATAATTGCTTAAAATTGTTATACCCGATGATTTATAGAATTTAACCCTATCAATTAATTCTTTTGTCCAAACTTCTCCAGGGATAATCAAAGGAATGCCTGGTGGATAAATCATAACCATCTCTTTTGAAATCATCCCAAGACAATTATCTATTTTTGCTATTTTGCCATCTGCATGAAAGGCAACGCGTGGACGAAGAAGCATAAAAGGGAATGAAGAATCAAAATGATGGTCGGTATAGATTATATTGGAATGGTAATGTTTCTTAGACAATTCTTTTAAAGCAAAGATAAGTTTATCGACATGTTCTTTTTTTGTTCCAATAGCAAAAATGCAAAGAACGGCATAAGTCTCCGCCAACTCAAGTTGTATGTCGTAATCCTTTTTGATTTCGTAATAAAGCTGAAAGCCATCTATATCTAGCTTATCTAGGCCAATTACCAATTTGGACTGATCATAATCAAATGAACCATGTTCTAAAAAATGTTTTTTATCTTCTACTATAAATCCCGGTATTTTATCAATCTCTTCTTTTGCATATTCGGCCAATTCATAGACTCTTTCCTGAGCTTGTTTTCCTTTTGTTGCCATAAAGCTTCTTGCCCCATCTAAAGAAGCCATAAGTATCATTGAAGGAGAAGTCGTATTAATAATATTTAAAGATTTTTGAACATCATATCTAGAAAACATCTTTCCTTTTAATAGCAAAGCGGAAGTTTGGGTTAAAGAACCGGCTGTTTTATGAATAGAAACGCTAGACATATCTGCCCCGGCATCCATTGCACTAATAGGGGAATTTTTTGCATGGAAATAATAATGGGCTCCATGGGCTTCATCAACTAAAACAGCCATGTTGTGTTCATGGGCAATAGTAACAATAGATTTTAAGTCAGAAACAGACCCAAAATAAGTCGGGTTTATTACAAAAACCGCTTTAGCAGAAGGGTGCTTTAGAATCGCTTTTTTAAACTCTTCTACAGAAGGTTGATTAGCGATCTCTAAATCATTATCAATTTCAGGCATTACAAAAACAGGGATGGCGCCACTTAAAACCAACGCATTTATTATTGATTTATGGACATTACGAGGGAGTATTATTTTTTCTCCTGCTTTAACTGCAGTTAAAATCATTGCAATGATGCCAGAAGAGGTGCCGTTTATTAAAAAGAAAGCATCGTCGGCATTAGTTGCCTCTGCTAATAACTTTTCGGATTGAAGAAGCGGTCCCTTAGGCTTAGCTAAATTGTCCGTGCCTATTGGGGCGTTAATATCAAGGCGATAAAGTTTCTTTCCTAATAGGCGAGTAGCTTTATTATCTATGTTGCCCATGTGATGGCCAGGAACGTCAAAAGGAACAACATCTTTCCTTACGTATTTTTTAATGCAATCTATGAAAGGGGTTCTTCTTTGATCTAGTTTATTCATAACGACAAAAGTCTACTATTAATTATATTGATAAGTTAGATATTTTTTAATTTTGTTTTACCTTAAAATTTTTAAATGCAGAAGCGCTTTTGTAATCCCGTCATTTTCCACATTGCTCGTAACATAATTAGCCACCTTTTTCACCTCTTCTTTGCCATTTCCCATGCAAACAAATATCCCAGTAGCCATAGACATAGAAATATCTTGTATGTCATCGCCAAACGATATGGATTCTTCTTTCTTTATTTTTAGGTATGAAAGAACGCTATTTATACCGTCACCTTTATTATGTTCCCCTCCATTAATATCAATGCCATAATCTGCGAATCTAAAATGGACTAAATGCGGAAATTTTTCTTTTAGTTCCTTATCAATACTAGAGGGAGCATATATAAAAGGGTTCCTAATACCTCTTCGTTTTTAAATGGATGAATACTTTTGCATTCATCATGAAATATTTCTTGATACAAATAATAATAATCATTCGGTTCTTTAATAAGAAAACGGTCCCACGGGGTCACTAATTGCATTGTTAGATTCTTACTTAAAGCAAAAGAAATTAAAGAAGAAACATCTTTCTTTTTCATTGTTAGTTTTCTCGTTACAATCGTTTTATTTAAGCAAGCGAAAGCGCCAGCTGAAGAAATGAAACCATCCCAATCTATCCCTAAGGAGAACACGCCGAATTCATAAAGGCTTTTTGTGTTCCTAGCCGTACAAATAAATACTTTAACGCCTTGTTCTTGTAATCTTTTAATAGACGTTAAAGACGAAGGAATAAACCTATTGGAATTATGATCAAACAAAGTCCAGTCAACATCAAAAAAAGCGGCCTTAATCATCGTTTTTAAACCTTAATTTCTGATTTAATTCGTTCATTAAACCAGGATCTACTTTAATAATGTTTCTATTAAAGCTAATAAGCCCATTAATTTCGCCTTCAACATCAGAAAGTTGAGTATAAATGGCAATACTTAGCCCATACTTTTCTTTGCATGGAATAACTTCTTTTTCATACACGTCTTTAATCTTTTTATTAAACTGCTCTTTATTTTTGCATTTTCCATACCCAAAGCTTCTTTTTAAAAGATTACTTACCTGGTAAGAATAACCGCCGAATTCAGTCAAAGATAACACCCTTTCATCCTTGCTTTTTATCTTTATCTTCCTAAAGTAAACATGTTTAGAATTAAAATCACCACATCCTTGATCATACCAACCAGAATTTGAATCCAAAAGTCTTCCATTTAAGTACTCTTTTGCAATTTTGCTAAGACGAATGGAGTCAAATTGGCCCCAGCCTTCATTAAAAAGAGTAAATATAGCAATGCATGTTTGGTTAGAAAAATAAGTTAAATAAGGTATTAATTGCTTTTCAAAATATTGTCTTGATTCCTTACTTTTTCTACCAAGCAAAGAATATGTTTTAGTATCTATAAACTTATAAGGGATAAAAGGCGCGGTTTTAATAAGAAAATCTTTGTACTTATATCCACTGTTAACGAAATCTTGCATAACAATCATTCCTAATTTATCGCATAGATAATAAAAACGATTTAGCTCCACTTTAATGTGTTTTCTTAAGCAATTAAATCCTAATGATTTCAAAAAAGTAATGTCTTTTTCATAATCAAAATATGAAGAAGGCGTCAAGTCACCGCCAGGAAAATAGCCTTGGTCTAATACGCCGCTACAAAAATATGGATTATTGTTTAAAGCAAAAACATTATGTCCTTTAAAGGAAACAATAGAAAATTTCCTAAAACCAAAAGAAGAAAAAACCTCATCCTCTTTACTAAAGAATCTTAAAGTATATAAAATGGGCGATTCCGGGCTCCAAGGGTAGAAAAAAGAGGAACAATCAATACAGGCATCCCCTTTTTTAGAAAAAGAGGAGACCGCTAAGACAATATCATCTTTAATAATTTCTACTTTAGCCTCTTCGCAATTCCCTTCATAAGAAAGAGTTACTTTTAATTTCTTTTTATCAAAGTCCTGATTTAGTTTAATACTTTTTATCATTTTATCAGGGACTGCTTCTATATAAATTGGTCCGTAAACACCACTAGTTGGAGTATACCAAATGCCTTTTGGTTTATTTGATTGTTTTCCCCGTGGAAAAATAGGAGAATCCGTGTCATCTCTACACACAAGCTCAATTTCATTTTTTCCTTCACATTTCCCTAGATCAAATTGAAAAGGCATATAACCGCCAAAATGCGAACCTATTAGCTTTTTGTTAAAATAAACAAAAGCTATCTGATCTACTTTCTCAAAATGCAATATTAAGCGTTTACCTTCATATTCTTTTGGAACAACAAACTCTTTTCTATAATGCAAAATAGATTTTTTGTTAACATGTTTTTTTATTTTTGATAAATCTGACTCAACAGAAAAAGGGACTACTATTTTTTCATTATAGGAAGAAGGTAAATGTTTATCTTCATTTAGAATAAAATCCCAATCCCCATTTAATGAAAAATAAGACTTCCTTTCAAAATATGGATTAGGGTGTTCATTTAATGGTAATTCGTTTTGCATGGAACTATTTTACCAAAGTATAGAAACTATTTGAGGTGGTATAATAAATTCGTTATGGAAATTAAATCAATTCAAGACAAATTAGCAAACAAAAATGTCGATGGTTATTTATTAATTGATTACGAAAGCAAAAATAAAGTCTTAGTTTCTTTGCTAGGCGAAAAAATGCTGACAAGAAAAATAATCGCTTTTATCCCAAAAGAAGGCAAAGGAACTTTAATTGCTCATTTTATTGATACAGTATATTTAAAAGATAAAGAAACTTTAGCCCAATTTAATTTATTAATTTATAAAACTTGGCAAGAACTATTAGATTTAGAACAAAAGCTTCTTTTAAACAAATCCAAAATAATGATGGATATTTCTAACAATGGCTTATTAATGCGGATTGCCAAGGCCGATTATGGATCTGTTGAATACATTAAATCGCTAGGAGTAGAAGTCATTTCTTCGGGTGATTTATTGCAATCATTAACATCCGTATTAAGCGATGACCAATACAAAGAAGAATTAGATGCATGCAGAAAAACCCTGCAAATCAAAAACGAAGCATTCAAATTAATAAAACTTGAAATAGAAGAATTTAAAGAGACAAACGAATATAAAATTCAATCTTTTATAGCTAAACGTTTTCATGAAGAAGGCATGGTTTATGACGACTTACCTTTAGTTGCAAATGGGAAAAACGCCTCAAATCCACATTATTCTCCAAACCAAGGAAATTACGGATTAATTAAAAAAGGAGACTTAGTCCTAATTGACATGTGGGCAAAAAATAACAACAAAAATGGGGTATATGCCGACATTACTTGGATGGGATATGTGGGAGTTGATGTCCCAAAGATATATAAAGATAGGTTTGCAATAATTAAAAATGCTAGAAATGAAGTTATTTCTTTTTTAAGCAAAGAACTAAAAAAAAGAAAAGTATATGCCTATGAAGCAGATGATGTAGCAAGAAAAATTATAGAGCAAGCAGGCTATGGAGATTATTTCTTACATAGAGTTGGCCATAATATTGCAGTAGATGTATCTCCTCATGGCCCGGGTGCAAATTTAGATAATTACGAAACACATGACGATAGGTCATTAATGGAAGGCACTAGTTTTTCTGATGAACCCGGTATCTATGCACCCGATTTTGGCATGCGAACCGAAACAAACCTACACATAAAAAATAACCAGTTAATCGTTGTGGCTGGGTTGCAAGATGAAATAATACCAATTATGAAAATTAAATAGTCATCCTATCGATTAATTTTTTAATTTCATCTATCTTTTCTTCTACTTCAGAAGAAGGGCATTCTCTAAAACAATTGGTTAAGTGGGCACTTAAAATTTCTGTATTTGCCTTTTTAAGCAAAGAAATAGTTGCTAGAATTTGGTTCGAAACATCTACGCAATATTCATCATTTTCAATCATTTTTAAAACGCCATCTAGTTGTCCTCTAGCGATTTGGATATAGCGCGATATTTGTTTATGATTCGCTTTCATTATTTAACTTCTTCGACTTTGTAGCCAACTTCTTCTATGGCTTTTTTAATTCTTCCTTCATTGATTCCAGATTTAGATTTTATGACGGCTTTTTTGCTTTCCAAGCTAACATGAGCGGATTTGACTCCTTCAATATTTTTTAAAGCTTCCTCGGCATGGCAAGCGCAATGTTGGCACTTCATGCCTTCAATTTTAATAATTTGTTTAACTCCACCGAATAACATATTCATACTCTCCTTACTTTTTCTTAAATAATTTTATCCTTAAAGCATTGCAAACGACCGTAATTGAAGAAAAAGACATAACCAAAGAGGCAATCATCGGAGTCAATACTAAGTGGTTTTGACTGCCGGTAAACCAATTCGGATCTACCTTAACCCAATATAAAAGGCCAGCGGCTAAAGGAATCAAAATAATGTTATATAAAAACGCCCATAACAAATTTTCTTTTATGGTCTTATTTACTTTTTTGCTTAAAGAAATTGCAAAAGGCACATCTTCATTTGAATCATTCATCAAAACAATATCGGAACTGTTTTTTGCTACATCTGTCCCGGAACCAACAGAAGCCCCAACATCTGCCTTTGCTAAAGAAGGCGCATCATTAACCCCGTCGCCAACCATAAGCACTTTTCTCCCCGCTTCTTGCAGCTTTGCTATTATCTCTTCTTTTTGGTTTGGCAAAACATTTGAATACACTTCATCGATACCAATTTTTCTAGCAATACATTTTGCAGTTAAGGGGTTATCTCCAGTAAGCATAACGACTCTTTTCCCCATTTTCTTTAATGTAGAAACTGCGCTTATCGAATCCTCTTTTAAGGTATCTCCGATAGATATTAAACCAATTAAATGTTTATTTAAAGCCACATATAAAACCGTATAGCCTAGACTAGATAGCTCTTTCTCGTCCTTTTTAGCAAAACCATAGTCTATACAATTTTCATCCATTAAAGTCGCATTCCCTATTAACGCATTAGAAGAAATAACTCCTTTCCCCGAAGCATAGTTGCATTGCAAGCTAGAAGTAAATTCAATTTTTTTGCTTTTAGCAAAAGAAACTATAGCCCTTGCCAAAGGATGCTCGGATTTACTTTCTAGTTCAGAGGCTATTTTTAAAAGCGAATCCTCTTCAACTCCAAAAGGTTTAATGTTAACAACTGTCATTTCCCCTTTTGTTAAAGTACCTGTTTTATCAAAAACGACTGTATCAACCTTGCTTAGCCTTTCGAAAGCTTCAGCTGAACGAACAAGTACTCCATATTCTGCACCTTTCCCAGTTCCCACCATTATCGATACAGGCGTAGCAAGTCCTAAAGCGCAAGGACAAGAAATTACCAGAACCGATATAGCAAGTTGGAAAGCCAAATTAACGTGATTAGAATTATCCTTAATAACACCTGAATAACCTAGAGAAATCCAAACAATAAAGGTAATCAAAGAAAGAATCATTACAGTTGGAACAAATATTAAAGAAATTTTGTCAACCAATCTTGAAATTGGCGCTTTCGATTGACTTGCCTCTTTAACTAAGTCAATTATTTGAGACATAACCATATCTTTTCCCACCGAAGTTGCTTTAAATTCAAAACTACCTTCTTTATTTAAAGTAGCTCCAACAACTTTATCGTTTTTCTCCTTTTTAATTAACTTTGATTCGCCGGTTAAGGAAGATTCATCTACGTGAGAAAAACCATTCAAGACAATTCCATCACAAGGTATTGTTTGCCCTGGCTTAACGACTACTATATCGCCATCTTTTAATTCACTAGATTGTATTTCTATTTGTTTATCATTCTTTTTTATAGTTGCTACATCTGGCAATAGTTCTATTAAAGAAGCAATAGTAGAAGACGTCTTTAAAGTTGCTTTTTCCTCTAAATATTTTCCTAACCCCACAATCGTTGGAATCATCGCACCAGATTCAATATATATATTCATTGCATTACTCATAACCATCATATGGTCATGACTAACTTCCCCAAAAATAGTCATAGCAAAGGAATAAATACCATAAGCAAGTGAAACGCTAGACCCTAAAGCAACTAGCGAGTCCATATTTGGATGAAAATGAAATAAACTCTTAAACCCAGAAGCAAAATGATTAAAATTCAAAACAACGATTGGAATAATAAAGGCAAATTGGATGGCAATATCAATAATCATTATTTTGCCGTAATTAGGATCATCCATGGTCGGATAAGAAAAAATCATTGGGCCCATCGAAAAGACCATTAAGCAAAGTAACAAGATTAAGCTTAAAAGAACCTTATTTCTTTTTTTCTTTAAAGAGACTTTTCTTTCTTTTTCAATAGCCTTTAAAGTTTTATTGACATATAAAGAGCAGGAATACCCCGCCTTAATAACAGCATCAATTATTTGAGTTTCAGTTACTATAGAATCATCAAAATCAACGTTCATGCTTTTGCCCAGCAAAGAAACGTTAACAGCATTTACTCCAGCTAATTTAGCTACAGCTCTAGTTACATTTGCTTGGCAGGCAGAGCAAGTCATACCGATAACATCAAATCTTTTGTTCATATATATACCCCCTAGGGGTATCTATAGTTTAATTAACTTTTAGCTCATATGCAACAAAAAAAGAGCGGTCTCCCGCCCTTTTCTAACCTTATCAATTAAAGTCTTTATTGAATAGCAATTTGATGCTTTTCTTCGACTTTTTTCGTATCTTGTTTTGGCAATTCAATTGACAAGACACCATCCTTATAAGAAGCATGGATGTCTTTTTCTTCGACATCACCTACATAATAACTACGAGTAGAAGATCCGGAGAAACGTTCCCTATGAACAAATGAAGATTTCTTCTCATTCTCATTATTAATAGAACGATTGACTTTAGCCGTAACGGTTAGATAACCATCTTTCAAACTTAGAGAGATATTGTTCTTTTCAAAACCAGGAAGATCAATATCAAGAGTATAACTATTTTCATGCTCTTTGATATCCGTCTTCATGCTTAAGGAACCAAAGTTCCCAGAATTTATATC
Source organism: uncultured Bacilli bacterium (assembly GCA_934725985.1). Taxonomy (GTDB): domain Bacteria; phylum Bacillota_I; class Bacilli_A; order RFN20; family CAG-826; genus Alloenteromonas. The sequence goes on from CAKVCX010000001.1 coordinate 385,587, forward strand.
TTCAAAGAAATTGTCGAAGAATGGATCCAAGAAGTTTCCTGAATAACGACTTACATTATGTGACATACTAACTAAACCTCCTAATGGTTTTTTAGCACTCGCTAATTTCAAGTGCTAACTATATATTATGCGGTTTTTTAGCAGTGTCAAGAGTAGAGTGCTAATTTTTTTCTAAATCCACATATTTGCCAGAAACAAGATTAATCAAATCATTCGGATCTAGTCCCACTTGATATCCTCTTTTGCCACCAGAAACATAAATTAAGTCGAAGATTTGGGCTGTTTCGTCTATAAAAACCGGAAATTGTTTTTTTAAGCCAATAGGAGAACATCCCCCATGGATATAGCCTGTTAAAGGCAGCAATTCCTTTTGCTTTATCATAATGATAGATTTACAGCCGACTGCTTTAGCCGCTTTTTTTAAATCTAGCTCTTTATTTACTGGCACGCAAAAAACATAATGTTCTCTTTTTTCGTTTTCAGTAATCAATGTTTTAAAAACGCAATCTGGATTCTCGTTTAAGCAATTTGCAACGCTTTCTCCATCACTAACTTCTTCTGAATAAGTCTTTTCTATATATTTGATATTTTTTGTAGCAAGCAAACGCATCACATTAGTTTTGTCCATGCTTTTATTATATAAAGAAAAAGCCCAGGAGCTAGCCTAGGCATAAATAATAAACGTTATTAGTACTTATTTTACAAGTGCGCCGGCAAAGCCACCTAAGCCACCAACAATCCCGAAAATACCGCCTAAGATTGCGCCAACTTCCATCTTTCCTGAAACGGCTTCTTTAGCATATTTGCTGCCGGAAGCTAATATTTCATCTAAATTAGAAGAGATAAAATTATTTGGGGTAACAAACATAAATATGCCGGCAACAAGCAAGCATAAACCACCAACTAACGATAATAATTTAGCAAGCTTACCTTTTTTCAAATAAACAAAGACAGCACCTAAAAGCAAGGAAAGAGAGCCAGCAATCGAAAGAATAAAGCCAATTAAACCCAGGGTAGATCCAATTAACAATTGATCGCCGCTATCTGTTTTAGTGCCAAAGAATACGTCAGTCCCTTTATAGGTTGCAATAGTACCTTCTAAAGTTTTTCCTGCGACTGTGTAAGAAAAGAAAGAAGAAGCAAAATTTGTTACCATTGGCAAAACTATGGTAAGAACTCCAAAGACGAGGGCTGCCATCATTACAAATAATGACAAAGTAGATTTTTTAGTTTTTTTAGCCATAAAGACTTATATACCACCTTTCAAATAATCATTTTACATAAAAATTAGCCAACAAAAAGAGAATAAATAAAATAACTTACAAAAACTATAAATTGTCTATTTATCGTTTCCTTGTTCTAAAAGGGATAATTCTTTCTTTAGTTTACTTTGGCTTAAAGAAAGCTTTTCCTTCTCTTCACTAGATAAGCCTTTAATTAAATTCAGTTGGGAATTGATATCGGATATTTTATCTTTTATAGGATAATTGGGGTTAGAAATAAGGGCTCTTAATCTCTTATCGGAAGCAATAACTTCAGAAATGGGCTTCTTTTCTTTTTTCAAGGAGGAAGCTTTCTTCACTTTGGAGGGTTCTTTTTTCTTATTTATGTTATCCTTTTTTCCCTTGACCTCGCTCTTTTTTAAAGGAGCTTTTCCTCTTTTTATTTCTTTAGTAGCTAGTGTTTCGTTCCTAGTTTTAGCCTCAATCCTAGATTTTACTTTTTCTTCTGGAATCGCAACAACCAAAACAGGCGAAGCAATAGCCATTCCTAGTTTATCTTCTTGTTTGCTTGCACTTTCTTCCTTCTTAGGCATTTTGGTTTCTTTTGAAATAAAAGGAACATCCTTTTTTTTGATTTTCTTAGGCGCTTCTTTTGGCTTTAAGTTATCTCTTTTTGTCTTTTCCTTGTCCTTTATTGCTTTAGAGAAATCAAAATAAACATGAAAGCCATTATTCGCCTTTTCTGCAATTACTTCGAAAGAAGAATACATGAAAGAAGTTTTATTTTTCTTAGAAAGAAGGGAATAGATTTTTGAACTAATTTGTTCAAAATCATTTAAGGTAAGATCAACATCGCCATGCACTCCTTTAACGAAAGGAATTGAGGGGTCGCGGAACATCAAGTTATAGTGGTGTGCTACTTGGTGAAGCGCATCTTCGACTTTCCAACCACTTCCAAAATATAATTTTTCATTCGGCTTGTCGATTAATTCTTTCTTTTTTAAATCCTTTTTATCCTCTTGCTTAGAAGAATATTCCTTTAACAAGGCGTTCAATTTGGTGCTATCGTAAACCAAAGATATCTCTTTTGCTTCTTCTTTGCTTAACTTAGCAATATTTTTAAGCTGGTATTTTATATCTTCTATTCTTTTTTCTTTCGAATAAGAAGATGAAAGGAATCTTTCCTTTAATTTAGAATCCGTTTCGACTGTTTTATTAAAAACATAAGAACGTTTTGGTTCTATTTTCTCTTTTGGAGTATTTCTTTGCTTGCTTTGATTGTTTCTATTTTCGTTATTGTTTTTAAGTAAGCCACTATTCCTTTGTAAAGTCCCGCCCTTTGTAATTTTATAAACACAAACTCTATACCCTTTTTGACTGCCTAAATTATTAAGCTTAATTAGGTCTTCTGCTAAATGATTGTCTTGGGTAATAACAGCAATTTTAGAAGTTATGCGATCATTAGATACACGAACATATATGGCATTATCGGCAAAGTTTTGATTCTTTTCTTTTTTACTAATCGTCAATAATTTTTTCCATGTAGCATGACGAAGTATTTTTAATGCTCTTTTTGCCGCGATACGTTTCGAATCATTATTCTTATCGTGGACATGTTTTTTCAATTCATCTTCACATTTTTGAAAAACTATTATTGGTTGTCCTGCTTTGCGATATTCTTTGGCGTTTTCAATAACGTCCATCCATTCAGGGAAATTTTCATCCATAAGAGAGCAAGTATCCAATATGATATAGTCGAATGGATTCAATAATTCGGCCATCTCAGAGGATTTTCTCTCATCAATAAACATATTTTTATATTTTCTATAAACCTCCTTTTTAGAATTATACATTAATAAAAAGGAAACAATAATCTAAAAAGAAAGCCCTGGAGAAAACCAAGGCTTAAAGAATTTAATTTAGTCCAAAGTTAAATTGTTTTAGTGGTGTCGATTAATTTAGCGTTGCCAATAAAGTTTCTAACAGAAGAGGCGGCGCTGATAGCGGATTCTTTTGAAGGATAAGTCTCACCCATGACAAGCACAGCCCCATTTTCACTATAGACACGGAATTGATATCTATTTTGTTTATCTCTAGAAATAGACATAGAACCAGCTATAACCTTGTTTTTAATGTTCTCAATAGCTTTAGTTACTGCATTTTTCGAGGAATAGGTAGTAGTAGAAAATAAAAGCACACCATTAGAAGCTAATAAACGTCCTTTCCATTTTTTTGTCTCTTCATCTATGTAAAGTTCAATCTTCCCATTATTGGAAGGATTTATAGGAGGAAGATCGACTTTCCATTCCCTGATTTCGTTTTCAGGAATGCCATCTAAATCTACCTCTTTATGAGCTTTATAGAATTTTGTAACAGAACTTAAAGCATTTTGGGCTGACAAAAGGGTTGGATAAATTTCTCCAGCTACCACAAGACGAGAATCATTGGATGTATAGATCCTAAATTGGGAAAAGCCATTTTTATCAGTCACTATCTTTTTAGATCCTTCTTTAACATTTTTCCTTAAGGTTGCGATTCCATTATGCGCGCCTTCTCTAGTTTTATATGAAGAGGAGACCAATAAAATTTCACCATTATTTGCTTTTAAACGATATTTATAAAAACCGGCTTCAGGGAATACTTCATATTTTCCCACTTGGCGATTGTTCTTTTGTTTAATCTCCAATTCACTAGAAGCTTCTACATTTTTTTCTTCCTTTGTAGGGGGCATTTCGTTAGCTAAAGGCTCTTTATTTTCCTGCCTTTTTTTAGTTTCAAGAGCAGGCTTAGTCACACTTTTTTCTTCTACGTTAGGAGCATTATCGGCTTCATTGTTTTCTTTATCAATAGGAGTATCTAGAGCAGACTCAAGTGGTTCTTTTATTTCTTCTACTTTTTCTTGTTTAATTTCAACCTTATTAGAAGAAGTTTTCTCACTCTTACTAGAGACAGCGAAAGCAAATCTAAACGAGGCAACAGCAAGGCAAAGCAAAACGGCAGCCAATGTAATATATAAAATAGATGCCTCGGCTAAAGTTAAAGATGCAAGAACGCCAGCGAAAGCAAACAAGGAGGCAATAAGAAATCCTAGTAATCCAATTAGTATCTTCGCTCTTTTTCTTGCAAACATCCCAATTAAGCCAACTAAGAAACAAGCAATAAAAAGATAGCCCCAAATGCTATCAACCAAAGCCATAGCCTTAAAAAGCCCTTCTGAATAGGGAGAGTAATTAAAAGCAACTACGTTCTTAAGATGAGAAAGTAATCCATTATTCTCCGCAAAGAAAGTGTCTTTACTTAAAATAATGAAAGTCGCTTCAATAGATGATAAGACGATAATCAAGGCAAAAATCACCCATGTAATAATAGAAATTCTTTTTTCTTTTTGTTCCATAAAATTTTCCCTTCTTTTATGTAGACAATATTATTTTTCCCACTTTTATAAAATAAAACAATACATAAAAATTCATTATTTCTAGTCAAATGTAAAAAGCAACCAAAAATCAATACACGTGTTAACTATTTTTGAAAACGGAAAAATTATAACAATAAAAGTATCGATAAATAAATGGTTTTATACGAATCTTAGCAACTTAATATATACACGACTAAGCTTATTTATTTCTTTATATTAAGATATTTAAAAAGCCCATAAGTTTTTCTTACGGGCCAATAAATTCATTTTCCCCCGATGGAAAGTTTCTTTATATAAGCATCTCCGACTGAAATTGAAGAAGAATCAAGCTCATTTCTATTCGAAAATCCCTTTAAATCCTTAAACAAAGTAAGCAAATTGCCTGATATTGTAATTAGATTTAATGGTTCTTCTATTTTCCCGTTTCTAATCATATATCCTTCAGCTTGACAGGAAAAATTACCAGAATTAGCATTCATCCCTGTTCCTAAGCCGGCAATTTCTGTAATGTATACTCCTTCTTTAATTGGCGAGATTAGCTCATCAAAACTTTGTCGCCCTGGTTTAACAAAAATATTACCAAAGTCGGTTCCTATTTTTGAGCCTTCCCAAACACCATTCCCGGTAGAATTTGTCTTATCTATAAATGCGGTTTCCCTATTATAAAAATAAGATTTTAAAATACCATTTTTAATTATGACCTTATTCATGGTAGCAACGCCTTCATCATCGAAATAAGAGAAGAAAACATTTTTGGCTAAAGGTTTCTCCTCAATTGTTAATTTAGAGGAAGCAACTTTTTCATTTAATTTTCCTTCTAGAAAAGAGGAATGGCGTTGCACTTCATCGGCGATTGCAGATTGAAGGAAATAAGTAATTAAATCAGAAACAATGGATTTATCTAAAACTGTTGGATATTTCTTAGAAGCACAAGGTTTCCCATTGAATTTTGAAATAGTCTTCTTGACTATACTTTGAGCAAATTCTTTAGGATTGAACTTTGAAATATCATTGCCAAAATAGACATCATAATAAGTCTTGGTTTCATTATTTTCCCTTGCAACCGCTCCGCCAACAATGGTAGCAAAATTATTCTTTTGACTAAGTTTTAGACCAAATGAATTATAAAATTCGGTACTTGTTTCTCTTTCGGAATAAGAAACCCCGTCGGCATCGCTAACACGTTTATCCGCTTTATATATTTCATCTTCAAATTCTTTTAATAAAGCTAACTTCTTTTCTATAGGCATAGAAGAGAGTTCCTTATTGAAGACATTTCTTTTCTTATATTTAGGCGACCCTTCAAATAGTCCTATCGCGTTTTTCTTTTCTGAATAAGTAGCAGTCAAAATTATTTGTTCGGTTAAGAATTCAAAGGCACCTTTATCAAGTTTTTCAGTACGTCCATAACCGAATTTGCCCTCATAAATCCCACAAGCTACCAATGATTGGCTAGAAGAAACTTTATAATTATCTATTTCATGGTGAAATAGCTTTATCCCAATACTTGAACTTTTAAAGACTTGAATTTGAGATTGGGTAATGCCTTTGCTTTTGGCTAAATCAAAAAATTTTTGGCAGTTCATTCTAATTTGCCTCCACGTCCACCGACTGTAATTTCTTTAATTCTAATAGTAGGTTGCCCTACATTTACTGGTACAAGCCCAGACAAAGAGCCACACATCCCTTGTCCTAAAGCAACATCATTGCCTACGCGGTCGATATTCATCAATACCTCTTTTCCAGATCCAATTAAAGTACAGCCTTTTACTGGCTCGCAAATTTTTCCATCGCGAATAATATAAGCTTCGCTTGCAGAAAAATTAAATTCCCCGGTTGAAGGTTCAACAGAACCTCCACCGAAGTCTGCAACATAAATGCCTAGCTTAGTATCTTTAATGATATCTTTGGGATCATCTTTCCCTTTTGCAATATAGGTATTAGACATTCTAGAAGTAGGAGCATATCTATAATTTTGTCTTCTAGAACAGCCATTTGGTTCCATATTGAGTCTTCTACCATTTGCCTTATCTACTAAAAAGCCAACGCAAACGCCATCCTTAATTAGTTGATTTTTTTCAGTAACGTGTCCTTCGGAATCAATATTATTCGACCCCCATTCATTAGGTAAGGTTCCATCATCATAAGCAGAAACAATATTGGAAGCGATTTGCTCGCCTATTGAATCAGAAAATACTGATAAATGTTTAGCGGTGGCCGTTGCTTCTAAGGAATGACCGCAAGCCTCATGGAAAATAACGCCTCCCCACCCATTTGTAATGACAACAGGATACCTACCGGAAGGACATTCTTTTGCATTTAACATCATTACGGCTTTTTCACCAATTTCCTTTGCTTTCTTTTTATAATCGAGAATATCTGTAAAATAATGCCAGCCGTCATATCTTCCAGGTCCTGAAAAACTAGTTTCTATAGAACCGTTTTCACCACTAGCAAGAGCCATCATGGTTAAACGGCCCCTCTCTTCAAAATTCTCGAATTGTTTTGCTTCATTTGATTCGGCTATGAACAATTCAATTTTCTTTCTATAACTAGAGAAAGAATCCACAATACGAACCAATTTTGTGGAAACGCTTTTAGTAATTTCGTAACATTGTTTTAAATAAGCTATTTTTTCTTCTGGTTTTACTTGGTCTAGATGATCGCTAATTTTGTTAATTATTTTAACTTTTTCTTTCTTTATCGAATCTACTTTTATTGCTCTTTCACCCTGAAAACTTGAAGATAGCTTATTAGCTAAATCCAATAGGCTTTTTCTTGATAAATCAGATGTATAGCCATAAACAGAAGCAAAACCTTTCAAAATCCTTATCCCTGCTCCATAAGATAAGGTACTTCCAACGCTTTCAACCTTGCCATTTTCTAATGAAAAGGCAGAAGAAAGGGTCTCTTCTAAATAAATTTCAGCATAATCGCCACCAGATGATAACGAAGCATTTAATACATCCAAGGCAACGGATTTAGATATCATGAATTACTCCTCGTTCACTTTTAAGTGCGTTTAATAGTGTATCTTTAAAATCAATAACTACAATAAATTTATAAATGACCTTTCTTAAAATAAGGAAGTCAAATCCAAACAAAATAATTATTAGAAATAAAACGTCACATTAGTTAAACCAATTTAAATGACTTTTTATTTAACACATTTAGAACGTGGAAAATTAATATTGAAGGAAATAGCAAATTCGTGTATCTTATCTACCGAACTCTCTGTGTGGCAGCTTGCCATACGGCGAAAGGAGTAAATGGACATGAAAAAAGAAATCCATCCGGACTATCACAAGTGCATCGTTACCTGCACTACCTGCGGTTCCACATTTGAAACCGGCTCTACCTTAGACGAAATCAAGGTTGATACCTGCTCAAATTGCCACCCATTCTATACCGGAAAGCAACGTTTTGTCGCTAACGACGGAAGAATCGATCGTTTCAACAAAAAACTTGCCAAGTCTAATCAAAACAAGAAATAAACAATATTGTTTATAAATGGTAAAATAACCGCGCATAAAAACGCGGTTTTATTTTTCGAGGTTAAAATTATGTCAAATAAAAAGTTTTATATTACTACCCCAATATATTATCCAAGTGCCTCCCCACATTTAGGACACGCTTATTGCACGACTATGTGCGACATCATAGCTAGAGGAAAAAGATTAAGGGGATTTGACACTTATTTTTTAACCGGCACTGATGAACATGGCGAAAAAATAGAAAAAAACGCCAAAGCAAAAGGAGTGACCCCTCAACAATTCGTTGATGAAGTGGCAACTAAGTTTAAAGACCTATGGAAAGCCATGTATATATCTAACGATGACTTTATTAGGACAACCGATAAAAGACACGTCGAAACCGTTACAAAGATTTTTTCTCGTTTGTTAGAACAAGACGATATCTATCTTTCATCTTATACCGGCTGGTATTGTGTCCATGAAGAAACCTACTGGACCGAAACCCAAGTCGGGGAAGAGCATTTATGCCCTGAATGCCATAGACCAGTAGAGAAAAAAGATGAACCGGCTTATTTTTATAGATGCCAAAAATATGTTGATTCTTTGCTAAAGTATTACGAAGAAAACCCAAAGTTCATAACCCCGGAAAATAGAAAAAACGAAATGATTAATACTTTCATTAAGCCAGGGCTACAGGATTTATGCGTATCTAGGACTTCCTTTACTTGGGGAATACCAGTTAAAGAAAATCCAAAACATGTCATTTATGTTTGGCTAGACGCCTTAACAAATTACATTACGGCTTTAGGGTATCTACAAAAAGACGATTCAAAATTTAAAAAATATTGGCAAGATGAAAATTGCGAAGTAGTTCATGTCATCGGGGCCGATATAACTAGATTCCATACTATTTATTGGCCGATGTTCCTTGAATCATTGGGATTAAGAAAACCTAATAGGATTTTTGTCCACGGTTTGTTAATGATGAAAGATGGAAAAATGTCTAAATCAAAAGGCAATACCATTTCAGCTTATCCGTTGATTGAAAGATATGGAGTAGACGCAGTTAGGTATTACATGGCCCTAGAAATTCCTTTTGGCATGGATGGAGTATTTACTCCTGAACAATTTGTCATGAGGATTAACCAAGATTTAGCCAACAATTTAGGCAATTTATTAAATAGAACCGTTTCAATGATTAATAAATATTTTAATGGCATTATTCCTTCCTTTAAATCTAACATAACCCCACTAGATAAAGAGTTAGAAGAAATGTTGAATACTACAATCGCTAAATATGAAACTCTTTCTGATGATTTAAAGGTAACCGAAGCCTATACCGAAGTCATGAATCTAGTTAGCAGGGCCAATAAATATATAGAAGAAACAACGCCTTGGTCATTAGCAAAAGATGAGAATAAAAAAGAACAACTAGAATCAGTTATGTCCCATCTTTCGTTCGTTTTATTTGTCGCCGGAATGTTACTAAAACCAATTCTAGTTACCAAATCAGATAAGATTTTCGACCAATTAGGGTTAAAAGAAGAAATGCGTGTATACGAAAACATACATAATCCTTCCTGTTTAAATAATCTAAAAGTTGAAAAAGGAGAGCAATTATTCCCACGTTTAGACAGCGAAAGCGAAATTCAGGCCATAACATCAATGATGAATGGGCCAAAAGAAAAGGCTGCTGCTTAATGAAACAAACAAGCCAAAAACAAATATTGACTGGAAAATGCTTTGATCTTTCCTTTGAGGGAAAGGGAGTATTTAAAGATGGCAATACCATTGTTTTTGTTGATGGTATGTTTCCTAACGAAGAAGGGGAAATTGAAATACTTTACAAAAGAAACGGAGCTTTATTTGGAAAAGTAAAAAAACTAACAAAAGTGTCACCGAATAGAATTCAGCCAAAATGTACAGTTTGTTCATCTTGTGGAGGGTGCTGTTTTCAACAATTAGAATATAAAGCCCAGTTAGAATACAAAACTAATAAAGTAAAAGAGCAATTTAAAAAGATTGCCAAAATGGATGTTGATGTAAATCCATGTATCGGCATGGATGACCCTTATTTTTATAGAAACAAAATCCAAATGCCTTTTGGCAAAGATAATAAAGGCAATCCTTACTGCGGATTCTATAAAGCCTCTACCCATGTAATTGTTCCAATCGATATTTGTTATATTGAAGACAAGAGATCAGAGCACATCCTTTCATCTATAAAATCATTATTAAAATCTTTTAAAATAGAGCCATATAACGAAGATGAAAAATGGGGAATATTAAGACACGTCCTCATTAAAACCTCTTTCTATAAGAAAGAAATCATGGTTGTGTTGGTAACTGCCATTGATTCTTTTCCTAGTAGGAATAATTTTGTTAAAGCCTTAATAAAACTTTGCCCAGAAATTACTACCGTGGTGCAAAACATTAATTCTAGATCTACTAATGTAATATTGGGAGAGAAAGAACATATCCTATATGGAAAAGGATATATTGAGGATTCTTTATGTGGGGTTACTTTTCAAATCTCCTCCAAATCTTTTTACCAAACTAATCCCATAATGACAGAAAAGCTATATTCTTACGCGATAGAAAAGGCAAATTTAAGTAAAAATGAAGTGGCTTTCGACGCTTATTCAGGAATTGGTACAATCGGTTTGATAGCATCAAAGAGTGCAAAAGAAATAATTTCGGTTGAATTAGTTCCTCAAGCAGTTAAAGACGGAATTAAAAATGCGAAAAAAAATAATATAAATAATTTTAAGATGTATTGTGATGACGCTTCTTCTTTTATGGCTAAAATGGCCACGAATAATCAAGGCGTGGATGTATTATTTATGGATCCGCCAAGAAAAGGTTCAGATGAAAGGTTCCTAAAGGCCTTATTAAAATTAAAGCCCAAAAAAATAGTCTATGTTTCTTGCGATCCGACCACTTTAGCAAGAGATATTTCTTATATCAACCAATCTTACAAAATAGAAGACATTCAGCCTTTTGATATGTTTCCTCAAACTTTTCATGTTGAGACTGTAGTGTTGCTTTGTCGCAAAAATGGCAAAAAATAGCCAAAAATCGATAAAATTTGATGGATTTCCTTCTTCCCAAAATGAGGGAAATCCATTTTTTTGTCGAGAAAACCGCCCAAAACCCGGTAAAGCGGTAAAAATATGGCCTTTACTCGTATGGGGAAATAGGTCGACGCTAAAAATGCACGCCCATCCTACCTCATATCGGCACGAGAATAGGCGACTAGTACCTGTACACAATGGAAGGAACAGGTGAAAAAGCCCGTAATCATTGGCTTTTTCTGGGAATTCGTGATTTCTTCATTTTTTGCATTTTTCGGATACTGTGCAACCATACACCCAACCCGAAAGATCGTTTTTCGGCCTAAAAAGGGGCAAAACAGGGGTATAGTTTGATTGGTATGAGAGTAGGGTTCCCTTTGAACTCACAAAACTACTAAAAATAGTAAAAATGTGAGTTATGCACTATAATATTAGTATTAAGGAGGAACATCCATGATTTTTCAAAGGCATATTTCTTCAGCAGTAAGCAGAAGCATTAGCGAGTACCCAATAACCTTGATTACAGGCGCTCGTCAGGTTGGGAAAACAACGCTGGTTACCATTATTGAAAGAGAACGCGGTTATAAATATGTATCATTTGATGATACTGAGTTGCTTGCCTCTGCGAAGGCGAATCCAAAAAAGTTTATTAAGGAACATCCTGCACCAATCATTTTCGATGAAGTTCAAAAGGCGAAAGAACTATTCCCAGAAATTGAAGCGATTGTGAACGAAGTGAGGAGGGAAAGAGGCTCTCAGTCTGCAAACGGCATGTATATCTTGACGGGCTCGCAAAAATTCAATTTGATGAAAGAAATAAGCGAATCGATGTCGGGAAGGGTATCCATCATTGAAATGCCTCCCTTAAGCCAAGCTGAAATCAGAAATTGGCCTGAACCCGTTTTTTCAGTTGATAATATTAATATGCTTAGTGATTCGGAAAAACGTTCTTTGAGCGATGAGGATTTGTATCTATCTATAGTCCGTGGGTTTTATCCTGCTCGATGGGAGATTGAGGGAAAGCCAATTGAAAATTATTTTTCAAATTACATGAAAACATATTTGGATCGAGATGTCTCTCAGCTAATCGCTTTGAAAGACAAGGTTAAGTTCGAGAATCTATTACGAGTGCTTGCTTCTTTAACAGGGCAGGAATTTATTCCGGACAACATTGCAAAAACTATAGGTGTCGATAAAAACACAGTCAACGCTTGGATAAATATTGCTATTGCCGGTGATATCGTGACTTTGCTATCACCATATTACGAAACTTCAATTAATAAAAGAATTATAAAGCGACATAAGCTTTACTTTAATGACACCGGATTCGCATGCTATCTTTTGGGAATCGACTCGCCAAAGGCTCTTCGCCTCTCTTCTTTTAGGGGCTCTTTAGTTGAAACCTATATTCACAATGAAATTAGAAAATCTTATTTAAATAACGGCCTGGAAGATAAAAACATGTTTTTCTACCGAGACAATAATCAAAATGAAATAGATTTGATTTTGCTCAGGGATGGCAAGCTGGATTTCGTAGAATGCAAATCCGGAAAAAAATTCACGCGCGAAAACGTCAAGGCGTTTTCACAATTGAAGAACACGTCATTCGAAATAGGTGGGCAGTGTATTGTTTGCACTGCGGAAGAGGCGTACCGAATTTCCTCAAACGTATATGCTTACCCTGTCCGTTGCATATAATCTTTAGGAAGGTGATCGATAAGCTGAATCCGAATCTAAGATCCACCGAAGAAAGCGACGGGAAAACAAGGAAATGCGAATTCTACAACCCATCTTGATCCGATGCTTATACAATCTTTGAAACCATTGCACAAATTAACGGATTGAAACTGAATCTAGGCTTGGCCAAGCCTTTCGCACTGTGCCTCGTATTGGTGGATTAGTTCTTCGCGTCAAAACTATGCATGTTGAGACTGTGGTGTTGCTTTGTCGCAAAAATGGCAAAAAATAGCCAAAAATCGTGAAAATTTGATGGATTTCCTTCTTTCGAAAATGAGGGGAATCCTCTTTTTTTTGAGAAAACCGCCCAAAAACCAGGTAAAGCGGTAAAAATATGGCCTTTACTCGTATGGGGAAATAGGTCGACGCTCAAAATGAGCATCCATCCTATGTCGTATCGACACGGGAATGGGTGACCATACCTGTACATAATGGATGGAACAGGTCAAAAAGCCCGTAATCATCCGCCTTTTCGGAAATTCATAGTTTCATCGTTTTTGATGTTTTCGGAAAACAATGCAACCACACGCTCAACCCGGAAAGCCGATTTCCTGCCTAAAAAGGGGCAAACACGGAGGTGTAGTTTAACCAGAAGCATAAAATATGGAATGACATTGAATACCGTGTGTAAGCAAAATAATCATAATGGCTATGCGGCTTTTTGCTTGTCGAGCCCAGCAAGCAATGGTTATCATGTCGAATTACGCGAACTTATTGTCACTCCTATTTCCAGTGCCAATCGGTGCCAAAATAGTGCCATTTATGGCATCGGTGTGTTATATTATTGGCGAAAAGTGAAATATCTATGTTGAAAGAACTGATTGCTGAGTGCACCGATTATGACTATAAAGTGTCTGTTGAAACCAAAAAACCAAGAAGCTGGCTAAAAACCGTGTCCGCTTTTGCTAACGGAGTGGGAGGCTCATTATTCTTTGGTATAAGCGATGAAGGAAATGTTATAGGGCTCAAAAATATAAAAGAAGATTCTGAAAGAATTTCTGAATTGATTAAGACGCGAGTTGAACCTAGGCCCATATTTGTTTTGATTCCTCATCAAATCGACTCAACGGCGATTTTAGAAATACAAATTCAACCTGGGACATCTACCCCATATTATTATCATTCTGACGGTGTGACCATTGCTTATATTCGTTCCGGCAATGAATCCATAGAAGCCCCCACATATATACTTAATGAATTGATACTGAGAGGAACGGGACAGACTTTTGATGGCGTTCTCACAGGCGATTCTTTTTCGGATTATGCTTTTTCGTTTTTGAAATCCAAGTATCTCAAAAAGACTCAAACGAGGCTTAATGACCGCGATTTTGTTTCATTTGGATTGATGAAGAACGACCATTTAACTAGAGCCGGTCTTTTGCTTGCTGACGAAAATGAATTGTTGCAAAGTAGGCTATTTTGCACTAGATGGAATGGCATTAATAAAGTAAACGAAAAAGTGGTCATAGACGATGATGAGATAAGTGGTTCTATCATAAAACAGCTCGATGCGGCCTTCGATTTTTACAAAAGAAACACAAAAAGTGCATGGCATAAAGAAGGAGAGGGTACCGTCAATGAACCAGAGTATGACGATATCGCCATTACGGAAGCCCTTGTTAATGCGATAATCCATCGTGATTATAATATCGTCGGGGCCGAGACGTGTTTAAATATCTATGACGATCGCATTGAAGTCACATCGCCGGGCATGATGTTTTCCGGCAAAAAAATTCCTGAAGTGATTGATTATCCAATGGAATCCATTAGGCGCAATCCCGTTATTGCTGACGTATTCAATAGAATGAATTTGATGAACAGAAGAGGATCTGGTCTGTCTAACATCACAAATAGAACAAACGCCCTATTTAGCGATGGCAGAAATCATGTGACCTTCGCTTCGGAAGACGGTTTTTTTACTGTAAGAATCGAAAACTCCAAATATAAAGGCAACGCGGCAGCGGCAAGTGATAACGGAGAAGCGGTTGCCGATATGAACCGATTATTGACGCTAAACGAATATGCTGTTTATTCGAAGTTGAAAACTAACGCGAAGCTTTCTTATGACGAATTATCTAAAGAAGTGGAAATCTCTAGAAGAACTGTAGCAAGAGCCATAGCGGCTTTAGTGGAAAAGGGCTATATCAAAAGAGCTGGTTCCGCTAATAAGGGCGGATATTGGATTATTTTAAAATAGTTTTTACGGCATATCGCTTTTCTTATATTGGCTAAGCAATCTGCTTTTGGGCGGTTGCACAGTTGTGTTTAGACCGTGGTCGATTTATTCCCTCCACACATTACCTCGTATTGGCAGGCCTGTTCTTTGCGCCCAATCTGTTCGTGTTGAGACGGTGGTGCAACTGGTTCGGAAATAATGCAATAAATACGGGGCTTTTGGCAAATTTGAGAAGAATAGAAAAATGCTAAAATTGCATAATTCTCTGAAATCTAGAAACTCTAAAAACAGCTACTAGACTCGGGAGACATATCGAATAGTGTCTGAAATACGGCACTTTTTCAATTTCGACCTAAAAGTACCTAAAAACATCGAAAAATGGCCAAAATTCCTGTAGACATGCTGAAAATTTGAAGTATCAAAGCCAATTATAAAAATAAGAAAAACGAGGCGAGGTGGCCTTGATACTACTAATGCATACAACATTAATAGGGCTAGAATCGTATCAATATGGCTTACCATCGAATGCAATGCACTTGTCATTCCGAATATCACATACGCTGATGAAAAATCATTTGGGTATAACCTTGACGGTTTGGAGGATTGCGAAATACTCGCTTTTTCTGTAAAAGGCTCCATAAATGATTATCAACAGCTGACTTTGCTGAAAAAGACACTCTATATGGTCATAAACAGGTTAGCAAAGCTGCATACGATTGTGGTCTATAGCGTTTCAATCGACAATGGAAAGGTGTTGGATCTCTTTCAATTTGCTATAGCTAAGGGAATCACAATTTTGATTCCTGACAATCTTCTCAAACTAAGAAATCTTGCATTAGGAGGCAACAAAAATGGGAAGATATAAGAAAACAGGCCTTTTCTTTGGTACTTCTGGATCCCACCAGTTGTCGTTTGAAAATTATGAATATGAGGATAAAGTTAAGGAGCTCGAGAAAAAGACGGATATAACCGAAAAGAATTCGACAAAAACGAATTAAGTTATGATTTGTCAAAATCAAAATTAGAAAATTATCTTCTTAATATAAATCATTCTGTTGGTGGGTCTAAGGCCAAATTTTTCATAAATGCACTGGCCTATTCGTACGATAAACCAAAACAATTTTTTGATAATGTTTCGGATGCTATTAATGGGGAAAAAACCAGTCAAAGATACAACAACAAAATATGGTAGAGTTCTCGAATTTCATGAGAGAATAAAAACAATGTTTGGAGAATATAAGGAAGTTAATATCATAGTATCAATTCAAAAAGACCATGGAGCAAAAAAATATAGAATAATAACTATTTACCCAGGAAAGAAAGGAGAGTAATTATGAAATTATATGATATAGTCCAATTAAAAGAACAATTTAATAATTATCCTAAAGGAACGACCGGCGTTATCGTTGAGATTTTCGAAAACGCCGACGCCTATCTTGAGATTGTAGATGACACCGGAAATGCTATAGATGTCATATACGATGTGCCATTATCAATTTTGGAAAAGAAAAAATAATAGTAGTACTCTAACATAGGATTCGTTGAGAAAATTGGCTCGATGTGTCTTATTATTGTGATTGCAAAGGAAAATAAAAAAGATGACTTTCACATAAATGATGAAGTAAAATGCCTTTCCATCAGTGATATAGTGTTGATTTTATTGCGATATTGACGACGGAAAGGCGTTTTAGTATGGGTTTTGCTCCGTCAAATGCTATATGATGACATTAGAAAACCCTGCCGCAAGACTCTTGTTTCGGGGAGCTGACAGTCCCACAGATTCAAAAAATCGGTGAATAACTGGCGCACAGTTTCGTTTTAGAATTTGGAAGAGAGATTGACGTCGTTTACGGCAATCTCACTAATGCCTAGTGCCTTCGCGGCCTCTTTGACTCCCCACAAACTCGGATTCCGCCTTTTTGACATCTTCCCAGCTCCCGTAGTACTTTGAAGTGCTATCAATAAATAGACATAGACAGGACGTCCATAGTCACCGTATGGGGGTCAGGTCCGTTCACGTGGACATGAGCCTGAACACGGAAGGAGAGCGCATACTTGGTGGAATACAGAACGATTGATCTGTTCCTTTACCCGCTTCCATCCGAGGCGTCCCAGCAAAGGATCACGGATGAAATCAACAGGATGAAGGAACGTGGATGGTCTTACGTTGAATCAAAGGTCGTTGATGACTGCAACATCATGCTGATATTCAAAAGATGAATACCAGCCAAGAAGGATAAGTTCCTCCTTTTTCAATAAACGCTCCACGAAATACAAACAAAACATATTTGCAGGAGCGAACGCCGCAAAATTGATGGCATGGTTTTCTATTCATCGATTCTTTCTAGAGAATGTGCCTAGAGCATTGATAATTAATGATACATCGGTTACACTAATAAAGGAAATAGATGATACGAATGAATCAAAATTACAATACGCTGATAAAGATAATTGAGTCTGGGGACGGAAGCATATCCAGGAAAGACGCCATGGCAAATGGTATTCCGCCGGCGACTTTCGCAAGGTACGTCAGCTCCAATCATCTGGTCAAAATCAGGCGCGGCGTATACGCGAAGGATGGCGCCGTGGACGACCTCTTCCAACTTCAGAGAAGGTATCCGGGGATAGTGTATTCTGGTCTGACCGCGCTTTATCTTCTTGGCTTGACCGACAGGATTCCGGATTCGATTGAGTTCACGATCCCGAAAGGATGCCGCGTGAGGAAGAATAGCATCGGGGTCAACGCCATCTGCCACATCGAGAACAATGCCGAACTCTTTCATTTGGGAAACGTCAACACCCAAACCATGTTCGGAAATGAAGTCATTTGTTACTCAAGAGAGAAAATGATAGTTGAGATGATACGGAAGAGGGACGATTACGATTCGGAGCTGTTCCTGAAGGCGGTGAGAACGTTCCTGAAGGGGAAGGTCAGGGACATGGGTTTCCTCTTCAGATACGCGAGAATGAGGAAAATGGAAGAGAAGGTATATCAAATTCTAGAGGCAATGGATTATGAGGATTAACAGGGATTCTCTTTCCGCTTCTCCTTATGTAGATATGTTCCTCTTCCAAGGATGAATTATTTATATTGGAGTTAACGTTGCAAATATTTTAAAAATATAAAAAATTGCCACGTTAACTATTAAATAACAATGCTATGGTATATAATAACAGCACAAGAGGCGAATTATGAAACTCTATAAACGGGAAAAGTATCTGTCAAAGATGCGCGCGTTCTTCCACGATGACGATCTCATCAAAGTGATAACCGGGATACGCAGATGTGGGAAATCCAGCCTCATGCAAACCATAGCGGAGGAGCTTAAAAAAGGTGGCGTTGCAGAAAACAACATTATTTATATTGATCTCGACAAACGTGGGTATAAAAACATCCGAAGCGCCGATCAACTAGATTCGTTAATCGAATCCGCCGCGCAAGCGAAGGGGATGAAATACCTTTTCATAGACGAGATTCAGAACGTCCAAGGCTTCGAGGAGGTAATCAACGGGTTCAGGTCCGAAGGCGGCTATTCGATTTTCATAACGGGCTCCAATTCCTATTTGCTCAGTGGAGAGCTCGTGACGAAGCTGACCGGTAGATATCTTGAATTCGAGATGTTCCCGCTGACATTCGACGAATACGAGGGCATGAAGAGGTTCTATGAGCGCGATATCGATGCCAACGCCGAAATAGAGCTGAATAACTATATTTTGGAAGGCGGATTCCCGCGAGCCATTCAAATTGACAGCCTTTTGGACAAGCGTACCTACGTGAAGGGGATCATCAATGAGATCTTCGAAAAAGACATCAAGCGAAGGGTGAAAATCAAAGACGTTCAATCCTTTGATTTGGTCCGGAATTACATCATCAACAATTTCGGCGCGACGACGAGCATCAACAGCCTGCACGAAGCGCTTCTCAAAAACGGCATGGCCATCAGCCGCGCGACGGTGACCCGGTATATAAAAACGTTGGTTAATGCGAAGATTCTGTACGAATGCAAAAGGTTCGACATGAAATCAAAAAAAACACTCTCGGGAGAGCAAAAGTATTACGTCGCCGACCTGAGCTTTTACTACGCGATGAACACAGACAACCGAATTAATTACGGGCCGACGCTGGAGAACGTCGTGTATTTGTACGCAAGAAGCCTCGATTACGCGGTAAGCGTTGGACGCATCGGAAAGCTGGAATGCGATTTCATCCTCAGAGACGGCAACATGGATTATTCCTATGTGCAGGTGGCTTATAAAATACTGCAAAGCAAAGACACGGAAGACAGGGAATATAGGCCGTTGGAGGGTATACGGGACAATTACAGGAAATACGTCATGACAACGGACTATATGCTGCAGAAGAGAAACGGCATCATCCATGTCAACCTGATGGATTTCATAGGCGGCGGCAAACGCTTTTAAGCAAAGTACCAACTCATTAAAATCGTATCCAATGCAGACGTCGCCGTTTAAAAGCGGAATTTGTAGAAATTACTGATGCAATGATTACATTGGACGTATGTTCGCTAAAGATAATGCGGGAAAAATAGAACTAGTTAGTTTGGTAAATACCAGGACATATTTAAAAATCACTCATGCGTATTCTTTGACTTCAACATTCAACTATAACGCTGTCGCTAATGGACTGCTTACTTCTCCTCCAGGCGACTTCTATAACTGGATTTCAATGGCTGGAAAGATGCAATACGACGTTGCCAAGTTCAACGCTGATGCCGCAAAGTATGGCTTATACGATTATTCTACTTTCGAGCCATATGGAATTTCCTACGAAACGTTCGTGGCTTTCAACGGGCAATATTTGAAGATACCTGTGGAAAAAGGAATATTCTCCTTTGAATATATCATCAATCTATTCAACACGTACAAAGGCTGGCTTGAGGGGTAGCATCTATTTCCTGATACTACCTTGGTGTACAGTTTTAGCCAGTTGCACAGCCATGTTTTGAATGTGGTAGATATGTTCCTTTCACACTGTGCCTCGTATCGGTAGACCTGTTCTTTGCGTCCATGTTACGCATGTTGAGACTGTAGTGTGCTTAGTCGCAAAAACGGCGAAAAATAGCCAAAAATAGTGAAAATCTGATGGATTTACTTCTCAAAAATGAGGGAAATCCTCTTTTTTGTTGAGAAAACCGCCCAAAACCTGGTAAAGCGTTAAAAATAGGGCCTTTACTCGTATGGGGAAATAGGTCAACGCTAAAAATGAGCACCCAACCTACCTCGTATCGACGTGGGAACGGGTGGTCCATACCTGTACACGTTGGAAGGAACAGGCGAAAAAGCCCGTAATCATCGGTATTTTCAAAAAATCGCGATTTCTCGTTTTTTTTACATTTTCTGAGCACGTTGCAGTCACACGCCCAACCTGGAAAACTGATTTTAGCCCTAAAAAAAGGGTAAAAGCGGAGACATAACTTGATAGAAAATTAGAAAGAAAGCGGCAAGGTTGGTGATCTTGATGTTTTCAAACATAAATACATATATTGTAATGACACTATATTGATACTATACGAATTTCTATGTATATTTTATTTGGGAGGAGGTGATTTACATGGCCACAACAAATTTGAATATTCGCACCGATAAAGCAATCAAAGAACAGGCCGAAGCAATCTTCAACAAACTAGGGTTGAATATGACGACGGCCGTTAATATGTTTCTAAGAACAACCATCCGCGAAAATGGCATCCCTTTCGATTTACGATTGGATGTGCCAAACGAAGTAACCGCTTCAGCAATCGAGGAAGGAAGAAGGCTTGTAGCAGATCCTTCTGCCCCGCGCTATTCCAGCATGGATGAATTGAAGACGGCGCTGAAAGAATGAAGTATGATGTACAGTTTACCAATCAGTTTAAGAAAGATTTGAAGCTTGCGAAAAAACAAAATAAGAATCTGGATAAATTGTTTGAAGTTATCGATATTCTTGCAAACGGCTGTTTATTGGATGTAAGATACAAAGATCATGGTCTTACAGGCAATTATAAAGGAACGCGTGAGTGTCACATTGAACCAGACTGGTTGCTGATTTATGAAATTCGGAATGATGTGT
This sequence comes from uncultured Bacilli bacterium, assembly GCA_934725985.1. Taxonomy (GTDB): domain Bacteria; phylum Bacillota_I; class Bacilli_A; order RFN20; family CAG-826; genus Alloenteromonas. Next base: position 406,755 of record CAKVCX010000001.1, read on the forward strand.
TGGTCTTAATGCTTTATCGACTTGGCACGCACTCCGAGCTGTTTTAAAGATGAATCATAAAGCGAAACCATCTGCTAGAAATGAAAGGAACCCTAAATCCTAAGCATTAGGAGAGTGCTTTTTCTATTTCAACCCAAAAGAAGAGTTACAAGGCGTTTGTGCAATTCACAAGCCGCCACCCCCCTCTCGCGATTACGAATGGCAAATCAAAACACACAAAATATATAGCCACAATTAAGATAGGCTAATGCCTAAATGCCTTTGCAAGGAACATGATGGGAACATGAGGAACACGATTAAAAGTGCGGTCTTCGATATATCATCAATCTATTCAACACGTACAAAGGCTGGCTTGAGGGGTAGCATCTATTCCCTGGTACTACCTTGGTGTACAGTTTTTTCTAATTGCGCAGTCACGTTTTGGATAGATGGATGATTGAATTTTGAATAATGGAGAATAGCCACGTAAACTATATCCAGTAATTAGAACACGAAAACGGAAAATATATAACGAAAGTTAAGATAGAATGATGTCTAAATGTTTTTATAAAAGATACAACAAGGAAAAAAGATATAAGAAAAGTAGACCATGGATCATTCAACAAGTAACAATGAAAACCTTAGTAATAAACGTTTAATCGAAATAAGAAGAGGGAGTTGTTAATTTATTATTTTTATTTGTAAGAGTAAATAGAACACCTTTTGTAGAAGAACCACCATAGTAATTCTTATTCTCTCCAACGGATAATTTCCATTCGCCAGTAGGATCGACATAGAAAAGATAACCCATATTCTCGTCTTGTTCTTCCGTCAATGTCCAACCTAGCGAAACTAGAAGTTCCTTATATTTATTAATATAGGAATCCCTTTGTTCGTTCGTTTCAAATTCATTAGTCCTAAAAGCAACGTATTTAGAATAACTAGAATCCATAGTTCCTGAAGCATCTTTCCACCTTGCCCAAGCAACAGCATAATCTTTATAACCAGTGTTGGTCGGGTAAAGATATGGAACAACATTATCTACTCCCCATTCTTTTAGGGAAGCAAGCAGGGTTTCTGGGTATTCAGTTGGCTCAGTTTGGTCTACGATAGAAGACCAATCATAATTCAAAGCAGTAGTTCCGATTTTTGAAAACTCGCCAGAAAATTCAATCGTATCGTTTAAAGAGGAGGATGTTAGTTGGCCTTTCATGCTTGCAAGATGCCCGCCACTTAAAGTAAGGCTTACCTCTCCATTTACGGAATAATAATAAGCATATCTAGGCAAACTAAAGCAATACGAAAGAAGTGAACCCGTATGGTCTCCACGTGATTTATAAACCCCATTATTTGCCGGGCCAAATACTTCCACGGCGAAATCGAATGTCGGATAGCGATTAATAGAGTCCCAAGAAGCAACATAATTCTTGGTTTTCGTTAAAGTGCCTGTAGTATCATCGTAAGTATAAGTAAAATAACCAGTTCCGTCTTTATGAGCCCCATCATGAGCCAGGATTTTTCCATTTGAATCCACAATTTTTTCTTCGATGGTATCATCAGTATATACCATTGTATAAGTGGTCTTTCCATCATCCCCATCAATAGAATATGTAGCAGTATAATTTTTAGAAGCGGCAATTTCTTCCCTTGCCGTTTCTAAATCATCATGATAAGTTTCATGAACATACGGCTTAATATGGTCAATTTTTGCAGTACCAATTTCAGATATTGTGCCTTCCACTACTTGACCACCCTTATTTGCAACACCATCTTTTCCAAACGGGTCAGTAACAAAATAAATACCTAAAGAATCCCCATTAACTGTTATTGCAAATTCATCAGGGGTTATATCTTGAAGAACTAAAGAACAAGCTAAATATGTTGTAGCCCAAAGGCTATTCCCAACATAGGAATAAGTTTTTCCTCCATCAAAGCTTTCAAAATCGGTAGCAGTAACCAAAGGTTCCATATCGGTGTTTTCTTCATATTTAAATAAATTTTCATAATAAGAATTCACCCATTTATATTCATCACCATCGTCATTAAATAAAGTAGCTTTTCCAATTTGGTTATCTTTATTTAAATATTCGGTAGCTAAACGTACACCGTTACGAACATATTTTCTTTCATATGTAACTTTTTGTGTTTCATGGTCTTTGACAGTAATTTGATAAGCATCCGTATTATGATAGCTATCCATGTCATCGACTTCTTCATAAATGGTTGTGATATCAGATTGCTCGAAAAGGGTTGGATTAAGCTCTCTATCATAGTCATATAGAGTTTGGGTCAATTCAACTTTCATTCCACCCGTTAGTTTATCAAACACCTCGCTAGACAAAGCGGTTCCATGGGCAATATTAAATGTTTTTGAAACAATTACATCTTCTTCGCCTTCTAAATGAGCGGAAATAGTTGCTTCACCCTCGCTTACGGCGGTTAAAAGGGCCTCATTACTTATCCCTTCCATTTTAGAAGCACGGATAACGTTTGGGTCCGAGGATTGAAAAACAACATTTCCCGTAACGCCTTCTTTAAGAATGGCGTAAATGGAACGGCTTTGATTTAAATGTAAGTCACCATTCATTGCCAAAGTAAATTTGGCATTTTCTGGGGTAACCTCTTTAGTAGAACTAGATGAGGTTACTTCTTCTGAGGTTTTTTCTGTCGTGGAATCTGCCGATTCGCTTGCATTTCCTCCGCTAGAAGCGCAAGAGCCAAGCAACAACGCGGCTGTTAGTATTAATATTTTCCTTTGTTTCATTGCATTTCCCTTCCTTAAATATGCGTTAATTTAAAAGGGGGCGAAAAATTTTCAACTGTTTTTCTACTAATTTACTTTTTTGTTTGTTATTTGAAAAAAGATTGGCCGATATTCTTATTTCATTCATTTATCTATCAATAACAAAAAATGGTTTCTTCTTTTAACATTTTGTAATTTTTCTAATTTCATTAATCAGCAAAGCCAAGTAATACAAATTCATTTTTATGATGAAAGAAAAAAACAAAATAAAGTAACATTGGGGTTTTTAAACAAAAAATCATTAAAAAATTGCTAATTTTAAAATCTAATTGTTTAATTCTTTTTTTAATTAGAAAAGGGGAGGATTTTATTTATTTATTGATGCGATTTTGTTAGGATTATATGGATTTTAACTAGGATATAAATATCCAAGGAAAGGACTTTCGTTCATGAATAACGAAAAAGAGCCACATATTATTGCCGTCTCAGGCAAGGGAGGGGTAGGCAAGACTTCAATCGCCGCGACGATTGTAAAGCTTTTGGTTCAAAATTACCCCGATAAAAAAATACTTGCGATAGATGCCGATCCAGCGGTTGGCCTATCCACCGCTTTAGGGATAGAGGCAAATAAAACAATCGATGACGTTAGAAAAGAAGCCATAAAAGCTTCAGAAGATGGAAAAAATGCCGTTGTTGAAGTCTTAGGCAATGCCGAATACTCAATAGAGGAAGCCATAGTTAGCAAAAACGGTTTCTCCTTTATGGCCATTGGACGTCCGGAAGCAAGTGGCTGTTATTGCAAAATAAATACCTACCTAAAGGAAGTAATTTCCTCTATTTCTTCTTATTATGATTATGTCGTAATAGATGGAGAAGCCGGCATTGAGCAAATCAATCGCCGCGTCATGGAAAAAGTAACAGATCTTTTGCTAATAACCGACCAAAGCCAAAAAGGAAGACAAGTTGTCAAAACAATAAAAGGAGTTGCCGACAATCTAGTTATGTATAAACAAATAGGTATCATAGCTAACCGCCTTTCTCCCTTAGCAATGAAAGAAAATTTAAACGTAGATAACATACCCGTATTAGCAAAAATCCCAATGGATGAAGAATTAGCTAATTATGATATGAATGGAGATAACGTTTTCTTCTTATCCAATGATGCGCCCATTGTAAAAGGCGTAAATGAAGCCTTAAAAAAGATTCATATATTATAAAAAGGATGGCTATATGAGAGATTTAAAGCATTTATATTATTTTGAAAAATTACTTGAAAACTCCTATAACGATTTAATCGGTGAAGCTCAAAGCGAAGGAAGAAAAGCCATAGGCCACGTTTGTTATCAAATCCCTGAACCATTGCTAAATCTTCCAGGCATATTCTCAGTCCGTTTAAGGGCCCCACGAACAGGTAGTATGGAAATGGGCAGCTATTACCTTTCGCCAATCTTTTGCGAAGCTTGTAGAGCCATTCTAGAAAGGGCTTTAGAAGGAGGGTTCAATTATCTAGATGCCATAATAGCACCAGAAGCCTGTGCCATGATGAATAGATGCGTAGAAAACATCGAACATTTAAATTGCTGCACGAAGCCTCATTTCTTTGCCTCTTATGTCGATGTCCCGATGAAAAGCGATGAATCAACCCTAAAGCATTATGTTCTTCAAATGAAAGAACATGTCTTAAAGCCATTACACGAAAATTTAGGGATAGATGTCTCCGATCAAGCCATAAGAAAGGCAGTAGAAGAACAAAACAAGATTTCCAAACTCATTACCGAAATAGGCGATTTTAGAAAAGAAGAAAGACCCCGTATCACCGGTTATGAATTTGCCGTTTTAACTCTAGCCACCTATTGTTGCCCAAAAGATAAGCTAATAACAAAGCTAGAAGAAACCTTAGAAGAAATAAAAAATAGGGTTCCAGAAGAAAAAGGAGCATATCGTTGTAGAGTTGCAATGGTTGGCTCAGAAATTGATGACCCCCAACTAATTAAACTAGCTGAAGAATGCGGCCTTATAGTTGTTGCCGATCGTTATTGCTTTGGCTCTTTACCAGGTAGGCAAGTAATCGAATTAAACGAAAACGAAGATGCCTTGACTCAAGTTTGCTCCTATTATATGCGTTCAGGCCAATGCCCACGTTTCTTAACTACAGAAAAAGTAAACGAAAGGCATGCCTATATCGATAAAATAGGAAAAGAGTACCATGTAGATAGCCTAATAATAGAACAAATAAAATTCTGCGATTACTGGGGCTATGGCCGGGCTTTTATGAATGCAGTCATGCAAAACCAATACGGATATAAAACCCTTTCTATCGATCGTCCATATAATGTAGGACAATCCGGTCAATTAAGAACCCGTATCCAAGCTTTTATTGAAGCGGTCGAAATCAAAAAGATTCAAGAAGAAAAGGAGGCAAAATAATGGCAAACCATATTGGAAACGAAAAACTTGGCAAATTCTATAAGCCAGGAAAGAAGACTGCAACCCGTCGTGAATGGAGAGGGTTTAAAGATACCATGTACGACTTTTCTCGCTGGTTGCATAACCTTTTTGTCATGGCAAAATTCATAATGAAGCCAACAACCTTAAAAGCCATGTTCACTTATCGTTGGTTTGGCAACTATCTAGCCGCCTTTGACTATATAGACCGTCATATGGAAGGGGTACGTGGCAAGCAGCTCCGCATAGGACATATTGAATATGATTCAATAGTCGAACACCTTACCCAAACCATGGATACCTTGTTTAAATGTGACAAGCGTATCGGCAATAAGCATGGTAAATATGACGAATTAAACAAAAAACTAGTCATAATGGACGAGAACGGAATGATGGTTATAGCTACAGGCTTCCCGAATTTAAAGTTTCTATCAAAGGAAGTCCCGGCCATTTATACGGGTTCTACAATTGCCCAAGATGGCGTCCTTCACTACATAGAAACGGCTGAAGAATTCCAAATCCCTGGCGATGTCTGCCCTATGCCTTGCGCCGAATTAGGATGCGCAATAGATGAAGATTATCCTATTTGCGGGGTATGCGCTATCCATTGCAACACTACTTGCGACGGTTCGTTAATGGGAAACCAAATTGAGGATAGACACGATGATTTACCTTCCTTTACAATGGCCGCCCCCATGCGTCACCAACAAAAATCAGTCTTGGCTTATTCACGTGATCAAATCGTAGAAGCCATTCATTTCATTGAAAAACACACAGGTGAAAAATGGGATTGGGACGCCTTTGCTAGAAACATGAAAACCTATAATGCCCAAAACGCCTTGTTTGAAGAATGGATGGAAATAAACAAAACAGATTATCCCCAAGTCGTCAACAATAACGTCATGCTTTATCGCGATGCCGAATACATGGTTATCTCTGGGCGTGATCCCTCTTTCTTAAAGTTCGATAAAAAGATTACCGAACTAGCCAAAGAAGGGTATAAAGAAAAGAATTTGCCTTGCAAAGAAATAAGACATAGGGCATTAGTATGGGGCGTGCACGCCCAATACTATACCGCTTTCAATCAATGGCTTTCCAATTGCTGGGGAATTGTTTGCCTATGCGACATGCTATCGTTTACCTTAACAAAGCCAATAAATTATGAAGACCATGAACAAGCTTTATTGGATTTAGGTGAATACAATATGAACATGATTATGCGTAACCATTCAAACGGAGGTTATGAAGTCGGCGTTGAACAGCTTTGGCAGTATTGCGAAGAATATCATGCCGACATGGTCATAATGTATGAACATATAGGTTGTAAATCCATGGCAGGATATCATGGCTTATTAGAAGAGGAAGGAAGGAAAAGAGGCATACATATAGTTTGGGTCTACCATGCCTTAATGAATCCTACAAAGGCTACTAGAAAAGACATGAGAGAAGATGTTAACCGTTACATGAAAACAGTCTTAAGGGAAGAACCTCTAGACCCTACATTAGTTAATTTTGACGATGCCCAGCGTTGGTAAAAAGAAAGGAAAAAGAATATGAAATACTTTGGTGGATGTGATGCCGGATCGACATATACAAAATGTGTCATCCTTGACGAAAATGGAAAAATGGTCGCTAATGTGACATTAAAATCGAAAATAAATGCAGTCGAAAGCGCTCGGCTTGCCTTAGAAGAAGCCATAAAACAAGTAGAAGGCCTTAACGAAACAAAAGACTTGGCCTATCTAATCGGCACAGGTTATGGAAGAAACAAAGTGCCTTTTGCCGATGAAAACATTTCTGAAATTTCTTGCCATGCGATGGGGGTCCATCTAGCCGATCCTAGCATTACTTCCATTATCGATATCGGTGGGCAGGATATTAAAGGCATTGCCATCGATCCAAAAGATGGAACCGTGCAAAATTTTGCCATGAATGATAAATGCTCCGCCGGAACCGGACGTTTCTTTGAGGCCATGGCACGCAGTTTTGAAATGGATTTGGATGATTTTTGTTCTCTTTCTTTAAAAGCTAATAACATCATTCCCATTACTTCTCAATGCACTGTCTTTGCCGAATCCGAAGTCATCTCCTTAGTTGGCGAAGGAAAGCCAATGGAAGATATAGCAGCAGGAATAATGACCTCAGTTGCTAAAAGATGCTTCGTCATGGCTAAAAAAGCCGGGGCCACAGATTCGATTACTTTAACAGGTGGATGTGCTAAAAACCTTGGTTTAAAACAAGCCATTGAAAAAGTACTTCACTTAAAAGTAAAAGACTTGCCTATCGACCCTCAATTAATGGGAGCTTTAGGCGCGGCAGAATACGCTAGAAGAAAAGGAATGAAAGAAGGAAGATAATATGGAATGGTGGATAATATTATTAATCGTTCTTGGTTCAATCCTAGCTTTCATCCTATTTCTATTCATTGTTTTATTTACAGTTTATTTCTTTAATCTTGACTCCAAACTTCTAGCCCATATCCAAAAATGGATAAATAAAAAATACGATAAAAGAAAGAGAAACCGTCATTTAGAATAATATGAATCTATATGATTCCATCATTAAAAAAGCATTAACTCTTTTTAATGAGAAAGAGTTAATTTCATTTCCTTTGGAAAGCAAGTTCCCCATGGAAAAAAAGAAAGGATTTATCTTTTCTGATGATACCAAAGTCGAACTTGGTTCAAATGATAAATCCGCTTATTTTATGGGTTATACTACAAATGAAAAACTAATAAACAAGGACGAAATTCTTTTACTTGGAAAAGATTTAAACTTGCTTGATAAACAATCTTGTTTTGCCCACCTTTCATTCTTCTTGCTTGAAGACAAGAGAAAAGAAGACCAGCAAACGTATAGATTGCTAAGAGACTTAGAATATTCTCGTTACAACGTATTCCCAAATGGATATATGTTAAGGATAAATACAAATTCTTTAAAAGAAGGGGCACGTGTATCAAAAAAAGCCATAGAAAGTGGCATTTCATTTAAAGATATAGGGATGGCATTTTTAAATTCCTATAAGAAAGAAAAATCATTAAGATACGTAAAACAAGTATTCGTTACTGACCCAACCTTTGATTTTTCATCATTGCTAGAGTTGCAAAAAGAAGTCGAGGCCATAACAATTGCTTTTGACCATATATTGAAAAATTTAAAAATGGATTGTAAAACATGTTCCTTTAAAGAAATCTGCGATACGGTAGAAGGAATGAAAGATTTACATAAAAACAAAAATTAGAATTATTCATACTTCTATTTTTATTAAAAAAATAACGCTTAGCTCATATGGGTGTTACAATAAAGAAGAAAAAATAGAGGTGTACAAAATGGAATATGCAATTTTATCTTTATCCATATTAATGGTTTTATTTTCGTTCATTATTTTATTATTCGTTATAAAAAATAGAAAAAAGGGTGATTTAAGCCTAGGGGAAAACGAAATAAAGAAAATAAAAGAAAGCGTAGCTGAGTCCATCAACACATTAAGCGTCTCTATAAGCTCTTTAGTTGCAGAGAAAAACTCTACCCTAATGGATAATTTAGATAAAAAGGTTGATGAATCTATCACAATAGAAAAAGACTTAGTCAAAGAATTAAATGCATTTAAGGAGCAAACAACTAACCTCCTTAACCAAGGCAATGAGAAAACAAATAAAATTCTTTCCGATTTCGCAAAGCAACATACCTTAGAAGCAAATAAAGAAAAAGAAGAGATAATGAATAAGCTCTCTTTGGAAATGAAAGAATTTAACGAAACAGTAAAGAAAACAGTAAATGAATTCAATGGATCCATAAAAGAAAAATTAGAAGACTTTAAAAAGAATACCAATGAATCGATAAAAATATTAAGCGAGGCCGTTTTAAGAAACTTATCCGAAATAAGGGAAGACAATAACAAAAAATTAGAGCAAATAAACCAATCGGTAAACGAAAAGCTTCAAAAGACTTTGGAAGAAAAATTAAAAGATTCCTTTAAAAGCGTTGTCGAAGGCATAGGCGATGTTAACAAAGCAGTCGGCGAAATCAAAGGCCTTGCCACAGATGTCGGTTCTTTAAAAAATGTCTTAACCAATGTCAAAACAAAAGGCATCATGGGTGAAGTAATCCTAGGCAACATCATAAGAGAATTCTTAACTACGGGGCAATATGAAGAAAACGTTGTCACAAAAAAGAATTCAAACGAACGAGTAGAGTTTGCAATCAAATTGCCCGGAAATAAGGATGAGACAATACTCTTGCCCGTAGATTCAAAATTCCCATACGAAGCCTATTCAAAAATCCATGAATCTTCGAACATGGATGAAATAAACGAAGCAAAAAAGCTTTTAAGAAGCAATTTATTAAAATACGCAAAAGACGTAAGCGAGAAATATATAGATGTCCCCAACACAACAAATTTTGCCGTCATATTCTTGCCATTAGAAGGCTTATATCTAGAAGCCCTTAACATGGGATTATTTGAAGAAATACAAGAAAAATATAACGTTAATTTAACCGGCCCAACCACTTTTACCGCATTCATCAATTCGCTTAACATGGGATTTAAGTCGTTAATGATTCAAAAGAAAAGCGCGGATGTCTTTAAGCTACTAGGGGCGGTAAAAACAGAATTTGGAAAATTTGCCGAAGCCTTAGAAAAAACGCAGAAGAAAGTCAATGCAGCAGCAGACGAATTAGATACTTTAGTAGGCACAAGAACCAAAATGATGAATTCGAAATTAAAGAATATAGACGCATTAGACGAAGCTAGCACAAAGTTATTGTTAGAAGGAAAGGAAAAACAAAACGAGAATTAAACATTTGCTAACGTATCGTTTCTTTTGCAGTCCAAAGCTTAAAAAGTTTTACCAAGACTTTAGCTTTCTAATCCAAATCCAAACCAGTCAAAACTGTTTCTATACTGTCTACGGACTTCCACATCTTTTAAATCTAGTTTGCTTCCTAGCGATTCATTAACAAAAAATTCATGGATATAGTTATTTAAAACATCTTCCTGAAAAACTTTATACTTGTTTAAAATCTGGAAATCCTTCTTAGTAATGCCCACCGCTTCCAAAAACACATCAGGATCCGCGTTATTAAATATTTCCATAAATGTAGTCTCGCGATATACGCTTATGTAGAGAAATTCAAACAGTCGAGCGAGCAAATGCTTCAAAACGTTATCCGCATCCTCAATTGTTTCTCCGTTTTTAGGGTCAACAGCAGGAATCAGGTTTGTTTTAACAGCTCTTCTAAACGAATCACGATACCATCTTCTATAAAGCATACCTCTATACTTAATAGGTATATTCTGCTGTGCATTCAGATATGTCTTAACAAAATTCTCAATAGCAACTTTGGTCCTATTTGTATACTTAATGTCTTCCCCAAAATTCTTTTTTATTTCATCAATAAATTTAACTCCATCCGTATAGCCGCATTGTTCTTTCTTAATAGGGGCATTCACTCCGGATTGATACCCTTTTTTAAAACCATTTGTATACCAAGTCTGTTCGGCTGGCTCTAATCCTTTTGGGCAAAATTCCTTAATATAATCAGATAGGGCTGTCTCGAATTCAATCTGTACTTGATTATCGTCATAATCGACATATTTTTTGTAATCTAGTTGCCCTAATTCGTAACCTTTGTCTCTACCTTCTTTTGCAATCTTAGTATCGAAACCACTTTCAGGTTTTGCAGGAACTGTTGCAGTCTTAGTCTTTCCAAATTTAGCGTGAGCAAAAACCCTTTTAATAATGTCGCTAACCTCTTTATCGTTTAACATTTCCGCCATCGTTTCTTCATCAAGCATTCTGGTTGTTTTAGTTGTGTCTACAATTTTTTTAGACAAAGGAATTCCGCTTGAATCGCCGTATTGAGCAAGTTCATAGAAAACTTGTTCTGATATTGGATCAGACATATCGCCATTTATGAAAATGGGCATATATTTAACAATTAATTTTGCGATTTCCAATTTGGTCGTTTGCTCATTCTCTGATTGTTCAGCGTATTTTAAAAGCAAAGCGCTAGCCCTATCTATATTAAAATCATATACGTACCCATCTTTTTTCTTAATTTTGCCATTTTCAACATATGGGGTTTGAATCCTAAAAATAGCTTGAAAATATTGTTCTGGGCTAGCTAAATCCTTAAGAACGAATACGCTGGACCATTTCTTAACAGTAACGCCAATAGTAAGTTTGTTGACTGTTATCGCAATAGACCCAAGCTTATTGGTGTTCTCAGATTCGGTGATACCATTCATTAAATACTCGAAAGCGCAATTTCCTGCCCCGACACCATCTTTGGAAAGATTAATGATTTGGTATCTAGAAAAATAAGAATCCAACTTCAAAAGGTTTTCCATTGCCTTACACGACTTAACCGTTGGCATAAGCCACAATGTATGGATGTTATTTTGAAGCATTTGGGGATTAGAATAAGGGAAGTTATCGCCAAAAGTAGAACGACCCTTTATAATTTCAAGCCATTTCTTTATTTCACCCTCGTAAATGAACGTGCAGGGTTCATTCGGATTGTTCTCTTGCCTTGTCTCGAAGAATTTGTTCAAAGAGAAATATTTTTTTGTTAGCAATCTGTCCTCAGAAAAGACCGAGGCGGTAAGGTTGCCGAAAAGCCTGGACATGTTGTATCCGAATATCTTCATGTCTGGGAAAGAGGCGTAGCTTGGATTCACGACCGAGAAATCGCCCTTGTCGCTATTGGGGTATTTGTTCCTTTGCTCATCAAAATAAGAGTATGTAAATGAGGACTGGTCCGTGAATTCGCCTCTAGCCAATGCTTTAAATGGAGTTCCTGACAAGCAAATTGTTTGCTTAGTCTTTATATTAAATTTTTTAATAACGTCGCCAGCTTTTTTCAATTGATCCTGATAATTACTATCAAGATCTTCACTTTTTTCTTCCTTTACTTTTAAAGTACCTTGGGTTCTTTGATTCCACGCGCCAAAATGGTATTCATCAAGTATTACCACGTCCCAATCTATGTCTTGCAATTGTTGGATTTTACTTTTAACATCTGTGTCCTTTTCTTTGCCTAAATAATTCTGTAAGGATAAGAAAAGAACATAAGGGTCATTAATAGAAGTCAGCTTAAAATTTTTTCTTCTTAAATTATCATCAGTGAAATATCTATAATTTTTCTTTATGTGTCTTAGATCCTCGCGCCAAGAAGATTCAACAGCGGGAATAAAAGTAAGAATCAATATTCTTTCTAAATTATGGTCTTCGCAATATTTGTATGTCGTGAAAGATTTTCCAAATCTCATTTTGCAGTTCAAAAGAAATCTTCCTCTAGGATTCCTAGAAAAATAATAGTTCATGGCGTCAATACAACCCTGTTGTTCTTTTCTAGGGATATAGATTTCCTTGTTTTCATCCGTATGCCTCAAGGAATTGAAGATTTGGATGAGTTCATCCGTTGGGACGTTTGTGAACCATTCCTGTTCTTTTTCAACTATCCCCGCATTTGACTTTTTAATTTCATTATGAACGGAATAGTCCTTGAAGGAGTCGTTTTTTGCATCTAGGCAAATTCCCCAATAAGTGACTTCCCTTTCTAATCCGTATTTTTGATATTGTTCATCGGTAAGAGCTAATTCATGTCGCTGATCGTGAATTCTAGATTTGATTGCATGCCAAAAAGTCTCACCAATTTTGCATTTTGTCATCCCCACTTTGATCCCGTGCGTTTGAAACCAGGGCAGCAAATACATATAGATGAGAATCAGTGAACCATCGGTATTGTTCTTATCATCCAAACTAAAAATAGTTTTATTTTCTTGGTATTGAATGGCATCCGTTTTATTAATGTCAGGCGATTTAGTAACTAAGATATCTTCCATGTTACTTCATCTCCTTGACATTACTTTCTATGAATTCACGCTCTTCTGGCGAAAAGCCAAACAAATCAAAGAGTTCCTTATCTGTCCATTTTTTATCAAAATTGAGCAAAGGTATATAACCATAAACGCTTTGTGATGCGTTTTGATCTAATTTTCGAATTCCTAAAATTGCCCTAAAGAATTTAGTTTTAGCGTATTCCCAGCAATTTTTTGCTTCTTTTTCAGTCTTAAAAGGTCCAAATACAACATAGGTTTCGGTACATAATTCATTGGGGCCGCCTAATATCGGGTCGGATAACGTTTCTCCAAAAATTCCGCTCCCTTGATTTCTAGCAACGAAAAGTTTATAGCCCGGCAACAAATCTCTTTTGGGGAGAGGATAGTTTGATGGGATATATCTTATAACTCGTTTTAAATGCTCATCTAAACCATGAACAATAAGGCCTTGGTTAACTTTTCCTTTGCTCATTTGGGGAAGGGCGTACTTACCAGGGTCTTTGAAGATGTCGCCGCGTAAGCCATATGGCTTAAGCGGCGACACGATTTTCGAAAATGAGCCACCTTTGTATGCTGTTACCTTTTTATAAATACTTACTAATCTACTATCCCTAATAAACACGTCAGTGTTGCCTTCTTTAAGGAATCTTTCAGATTCTATTTCTTTGTCAACGTTGTGCTGAATTATTTTACATTTTCCTTCTTCATCACGATTCCAAAGGAAAAAGCAGACACCGCCCTTTATATCGTTATTTGAAAAACACATTTTCCCATCAGGAAAATCATTCAAGGAACGAATGTGTTTATCCGAAATCATTAAGCTTCTAAATTCATCAAGCCCCTTTCCGCCGGTCATCCATCTTGAAGGCATAATCATGCTTATATATTTAGGTTTTAAGGAAATTGCCTGTTGAACGAATAGCTGATAAATAGGCCTTGCGCTCGCTTGAGCGCCACCATCACTCAATTGATAAGGTGGATTGCCAATTATGATATCGAATTTCATTTCCCTATTGCCTCCAAAGAATCTATCTTGCAAATGCCTTAGCAATTCATCGCTCTTAAAATGGATGAATTCATAAGCATATGTTTCACGTTGATTAACATCGTTATAAATTGATGCGCCGTTAATCCCACAATACTTGCACTTATATTTTTTCTTTTCTTCATCGGAGCAAGAATTGGGCATCAATCTTCCTTTTTCATCTACAAACGTATGATTGATATTGGGGGTTTTGATGTTACCCTCTTCATCCTCGAACCAACTTCCATTGCCAATAGCATAACCGTTAATATAATGCCCATCGTTAGCTTTGATTCCATCGCATTTTCTATTTGCTTGGGAACAATAATAAACCGTTCTTCTAGCAACATTGGAAGTAAATCTGGTCTGACCAATCGAATAAATCATGTTTCGCAGAATGTGTTTCCTTCTTTGTTCGGTGTTGGGAATGATTTCTTTAAGACCATCATCCAATCTTATTGCAATCTCCCTTTCGAAGATTCCATTTTTTGTAGCTGGATTCAGCCATTTGTAATTAGGATTGTGCCAGACTTCCTCAGGAAGAGAATCCAAAATTATGTCGCATGTTTTTCTTGGAGTAAAAACCTCATCGTTGCCTACGTTTGTAATCGTTTCAAGAATATCAAAATTTTCTATATATTCATTCGCGGATTCCACTGCAGTTTTGTATTTATCTTCAGCTTCTAAAGCATCATTTTTCATCATCATAACCACTATTCCCCCACATTAATGATACAAACTTGATTTCCTGATCCTTCTCCCAATCCATAATGACACATCTCTTTCCGTTATGCTTTTTGGGATCATTATTTTTACAGCCCGGACAAATATCAAACTTAGGCTCTTCTAATTCACCAAACAAGCTCAGCTGAACTGCTTTTTTTACTTCGTTATGGCATGAAAAAGGGACTACGTATTTTAATCCGTCCATTTGCCAAATATTCCAACTAATAATTGTTGCTACATTAATCAGCAATTCTTTATCCGGCAATTTATCAAATCTATCAAGATAATAATCGATAAAATCAAAAAATATGTTCTCGCGTGCTATTAAAAGATTATCCCCCTGGAATTCGTAACCATAAATTGACTTTAAGGCCTTCATTGCATATTCAAGCCATTCGTCATCACTAGAAGCGTTCTCCTTTATAACCCTAAATTTCCTATCTAAAAGACCAACTCTATTTTTAATTTCTATTATTTGGCCGTTTACTGCATCATATCTTGATACTAAATATGGAGCCTCCCCACAGCAAACCTCTAAGCGGATATCGTTTACATAATCAATCCAAGTTTTACCACAATCAAAAATTACTTTTTCAGTTGGCGTCCAAGTATTATCTAAATTCTCTATATTAAACTTTCCTTTATTGCCAAACCATGCATCATCGACTAAATTATTTTGCTTATTCACAAGCCAAGATGGAGTAAAAACCTCAGCGTTATCTTTGCTTCTTTTTACTTGTTCAGCCTTGCTCTTTTCTATTCTTGGCCTGATAGCACGTATTCCGCTAAGCACGTGCATTGGTTTGATTTCATTAGTAGGCGAATAACCTTTGCCTTTATTTTTGTAATGATCTGTAGCCCAGATAATGTTTTTGTTCGTCGTTCTATCTAATAGAAGAGCGGAAAGGATTTCAGGGAAAGAAGAATACACTTCATTTAAATTTATTTCACTTTCAGCCATCGCTTTTCCATCCGTTTCATTATATTTAGATATTAATGTAGCATTTTTAAGAATAAAGCACTACAAACTTAGCGAACCATTTTTAGAAAATGTTAAAAATAAAAAATACTATAAACAAAAAAATAAAAGAATAACCAAAAAACCATCCGCTGAGGATTTCTAAAATTTAATTTTATTTAAAAATTCTAATTATTCAAAAACGCTTTTTGATAATCAAATATGGAAAAGAATATCTCCATACGTAGGAACTGGCCATAAAGACTTAGGGACCAATAATTCAGCCTCGTCTATAGGAGCACGTAATTCTTTCATGGCTTTTTTAAGTTTTGTGCTAGCAAAGAACGCCTTTTCTTCCTCACCATTTATTTGACTATCTTCCTCAATTAAAGAATCTAGTTTTTCTAACGCAAGGAAGGAACGGTTTAAGACGTCTATTAATTTTTCTTTTGTCTTGAAAACGGGAAGGCAAGAAGAACCAATTCCTTTTTCTTCTTCTAAAATATTATTTAAGGCATTATGAATGCAAGGAAGGAATAGCTTATGTGCCATTCTAGACATGGTTTTGGCCTCGATTATGGCTTTGTTATGATAATCTTGATATTTAATATTTACTCTAGATAGAATTTCTTTTTCTTTAAATACACCACTGCCAATCAACATTTCGAAATTTTCTTTTCTAGTATAGGCTTTAATGGCCTCAGGAGTCGTCCTTAGATTCATTAAGCCTCTTTTAGCAGCTTCCTTTTCCCATTCCTTGCTATAACCATCCCCGTTAAAGACAATACGTTTATGTTCTTTTATTGTCTTTTTAATCCATTCTAAAGATGTTTGCTCTTTATCAACACTTTTTTCTAACATAGCAGAGAGTTCATTTAACCCTTCGGATAAAACAACGTTTAAAAAAGTATTAGGTTCGGCAATATTTTGCTCACTACCAACCATTCTAAATTCAAACCTATTGCCCGTAAAGGCAAAAGGAGAAGTTCTATTCCTGTCCATATCGTCCTTAGGAAAAGAAGGTAACGTCTTGCTTCCATTTATAAAACTTTTAATATTTTCGCTAGTTTTTAAATCATTATTAAGAACTTCTTCTATAAGACTTGTTAAGGCTTCGCCTAAATAAATACTTAATATAGCCGGAGGGGCTTCGTTCGCGCCTAGCCTAAAGTCATTGCCATAACTAGCAACCGATTCTCTTAGTAAATCAGAATGCAAATCAACGCCCCGCAAAATAGAAGAAAGGAAAATAAGGAATCTTAGATTGCTTTTTTTATCTTTGCCTGGTGAAAATAAGTTAATCCCAGTGTCTGTTCCGACTGACCAATTGTTATGCTTACCCGAACCATTTATTCCTTCAAATGGTTTTTCAGCAAGTAGGCAAATCATGCCATGGTGCTTAGCAATACGTTTTAATAAACGCATGACCAATTGATTTTGATCGCAAGATAAACTAGAAGGGGCATAAATACAAGCCAGTTCATGTTGGCTTGGTGCAACTTCGTTATGCTCGGTCTTAGCTGGGATCCCAAGTTTCCATAAAGCATCATTAACCTCTTGCATAAAAGAAGAAATTTTTTCTCTTATTGGTCCAAAATAATGATCATCCAATTCTTGTCCTTTTGGAGATGACGCCCCAAAAAGAGTACGACCCGTGTATACAATATCTTTTCTTTTTAAGTAATCTTGGCTTTCGATTAAAAAATATTCCTGTTCAGCTCCGGCATAACTATATACGTGTTTAACATCGTTATATCCTAATAAATGTAAAAGTCTTATTACTGACTCATTTAAATAATCTTCGCTCCTTAGCAATGGAGTTTTATCATCTAAAGCCTCGCCATTATACGAACAAAAAGCCGTCGGTATATATAAAATTGCACCATATTCATCATCTAAAACAAAAGCAGGGCTTGTTGCATCCCAAACCGTATATCCTCTTGCTTCAAAAGTTGCACGTAATCCACCAGAAGGAAAACTAGAAGCATCCGGTTCCCCCTTTATTAATTCTTTGCCGCTAAAATCAAAGGAAATCTTCCCGTCTTCATTAGGTTTGCCGATAAAGGCATCATGTTTTTCGGCAGTCAAGCCATTAAGAGGCTGAAACCAATGGGTATAATGGGTCGCCCCTTTATCAAGCGCCCAATTTAATAAACCCTTGGCTACTTCATCGGCAAAAGAAGGATCGAGTTCTTTTCTTTCCTTTGTAGCCTCATTTAAGGCATTATAGGCTTCTATGCTTAAATACTTTCTTTTTTCTTCATCATTAAAAACGTTAATTCCAAAATTGTTTTGGAAATAGTTAGTTTCTTTTTTGCCCATAGTTTTCTCCCTTGATGGTTTTAAAGCTATTTATTAGGAAGATAAATTCCTATGGTTCTTTATTCTTGCACGTGTAGAAAAAATATAAACAATAAAAGCGCTTTCTTGATAAAAAAATTAAAAAGACCTCTTAAACTAAAATGATGTTTTTTAGTTTTAAAACTATGGTTTTTGCTATTTTCTTTTGTTTTTCTTTTAATTATGTAGTTTTTAAACTATACTTTTTACATGAAAAACAAAATGATTCTCTACCATGGGTCAAATCAAATAATAAAGACGCCAACCTATGGTTTTGGCAATAAAAATAATGATTATGGCGTTGGATTTTATTTAACGCAGGATAAAGCCATGGCCAATGTTTGGGCCAGCAAAAATTTAAATGATGGATATGTTAATGAATACGCTTTAAATTTAAGTGGCCTTTCTATACTTAATTTAACAACCAATACAGAAAAAGATATATTGATTTGGATCACTATTTTAATCTCACACAGGTTTTCTTTTTCCGAAAAAGAAGAAAAGAAAGAAATAATAGACTGGCTAATTAGGCACTTTGGTGTTTCAACCGATGACTACGACATATTAATAGGCTATAGAGCCGATGACAGCTACTTTGCTTATTCATATGATTTCGTTAATGATCAATTGCCGTTAGAACTGCTTTTAGAAGCAATGAAATTAGGGAAATTAGGGAAACAAGTAGCGCTCATTTCGAAAAAAGCATTTAATAACCTAGAATTTATCGATTACGAAAAAATAGAGAAGAGTTCATCTTACGATTCAATTCGAAGACAAGCGTCTATCGAATATGAAATACTAAAAAGAAAAAGAAGTATTAATATGACATATATGAGGGACGTCATTAGAAAATATGAAAGAAATTAATAATGTAGATGTATGGGCTTTGAAAAATAAATTGGGAGGATTATTAAACCATTTGTATTTTGATGCCGGAATATCAAAGGAAATGATCCAATACAAAATGATTTTTTCCTCAGTTTTGGACTGTTTTGAAAACAACGATGTGGACTCTTTTTTAGGCACTTCCGACCAAGAAATCATTCAATCTTTATTCGAAGGAGAGACTCAAATTGACTATTCGAAAATAAACCCTGTATTCCTATGGGCGGGGTACAGCTATATAGATTTATCAATAAAGCTGTCAATACCTATAAAAACGGTTTTTCTTTTATTGCCATTAGATGAAATGCTTTCGTTATTTGAGCCTTATCATGAAATGTCTTTTTCTCATTTGAAGGACTATTACCTTAAAAACTGTAACACTAGAAGTATTTTTGAAAGCATTAGGTCATATAGTTCATATTCTAGAAAAGAGGTATGCATATTAGCAGGCATAAAAGAAAAAACATTACCAAATTATATTTATAACAATAAAGCTTTGTTTAACTCTTCATTTAAAACGATTATAAAATTATCTAAATTATTTTCTTGCCAATTGGATTTGTTTAAGGAAGAGTCTTCTTTTATACCGTTTAGTTTTTCTTTTATGGAAAAGGAAGAATTTGTTAATAAACTATTAGATTCATTATTTTTGTTTTATCCAAAATTTAAAAACGAAAAAGTTCACTTTATTCTTGACCAAAATAAAACACATTCCACCAGCAACGAAAAAGATGCCGTTTCTTTCGATTTTATCAATTTATGTTTTATAGAAGGTAAAGTAAAAACATACATAAAAGAAGAGATATTCAACTACGCGTTAGGTGAAGCCTGCCGTGATTTTTATAAAATTTAAGATTTTATTTTCTTTTTAAAACTATTGATAAGTAATTCTTAAAACGACCAGAAACAACTCCGTTTTTAATATTTATCTTTTTATCCTTTAATAATTCTTTTGCTTCAAAATTTGAATGAGGAAGGACTATTTTATATGTTCTACTAATATCGTCATTAGCAAAATTTAAATCAAACAAATTGATTATGTAGCCTTCATCGTTTTCAAAGATTAAAACTTCAGCATATTTGCTTGTTTCAATATTAAATAATGAAGCAATATTACCTTTAATTATTTTAGACAAAATATCCTTATAGTTATATCTATCATCGCCTTCTATAGGCAAGCAAGAATAAATCACTTTCCCTTTGCCAAATGTATTTTCAACAATGGCAGAATATTTGCTAACTTTTCCAGGAGGATTCGAATGAATGGATGCAAATTCGTTGTAATTATCTGGATCAGTATAAGGAAGAACTATTTTCGCACACACGTCCCCTTTATTTGCTTTTAAAATCGGAAGTTTAAAAGTGGCTGGAAGCGGATATTTTTTATTAAACATCCCAAAATATTTTTTATAGTCATCTCTAGTTGGACATACATAGGCTTTAACTTCATCATATCCTCTATAAATGGGCTTATAAGGACTATCTTGGTTTGTTTCTCCCTCGATTTTTCCTTCAAAAAATAAATTCAATAAAGAAGAATTTGAATCCCCACTTAAATAAAGCAGTCCACCATCATTTACATAATTCTTTATTTCTTTTATTTCATCTACGTCTAAATGAACTAGGCCAGGTATAAATAGCATTTTAAATCTATTTAATTCATTAACTTTGCCATGTCCAATAATCGTATATGGAATATGGTTTTCGATTAAAGTTTTGCTTAATTGAATGCAAAGGTGCTTATTATCTTGCCTATTATGATATTTAAACTGGGACGAACTATCAAAAAGAACTCCTACTTCTTCAATAGGTTTGCCAAATGGCAAATATTTTTCATATTTTATTTCATTTTCAAATACACGCCCCAACCGTTTTGCTACCCTGTGGTCTAAAGTTCCATCTGGATTAATCGCATCGATTATTAAGGAAGCCCCACCATGAAGAGTAGTTAACATTATTTCAGCAAGCAAAGTTTCCTCGCTTTTATTTATCGTGTGTTCCCTTAAAGTCTTATTACACCTACAAGTCATATACTCAAAAGGTTTGTTCTTGCTGATGCTTCTATAATATTTAGCAGTAAAAGAATGATTATATAAATCTCCATATAGATCCCCGCCCGTGAATTCGCATTGTTCGTTTATTCCTTCTGTAGAACCAGCTAAATAATCGCACCCTATAACGGCCGCAAAATTAAATTCCACGGTAAGGCTAGGCATTATTCTATTTGTTTCTTTTTTTACAAAAGAGGCAAACTCAGCCATCCATTCTTGTCTAGATTTAATAAATTCATTCCAAGTTTCATCATCCCAATCCAAGTCGTTTGGGATTTCTTTGCCTTTTTCTAGGGAAAACCTCTCCTTGCAAGAAGAGCAATGACATAAAACCTCCCAATAAGGCATATCAAAAAACAAAGCGTCTAAATTAGGGAATTCTTTTGAAATTTCTTCGATTTGCTTAGTAACAAATTCTCTATATTCCTTATTATTTGGACAAGCTAGCCCATAACGTTGCCCATGGTCTCTCCAAGTTAGACCATCTTTATCAACCATTTCCCAAGAAGGATGATCATTTACGGCTTGATTGTTAAAAATAAGAGAATAATAGCCAACAACCTTCATCCCGTTTTCTTTGCATAAATTGATAAGCTTTTTTATTTCGTTTGGATGATTAATAAAGAAATTATGCGTTTTACTTACTTCCGTTTTAAAATTGCATAAGCCCGTGTGGGACTGCAAATAAATCATGGGGCTAGAAATCTTGGCTTCTTTTAAATAATTAAAATAATCATCGGCATTAAACTTTGATAAATATATCTTCTTATCATCGTTAATATGCATGTCGACTAAGTTTCTTCTATAAATATTGCTATACCATTTATCCATAATTTGCCTCTAGTTAAAGGTAATAGATGGGAAGACAAATTGCTATAGTTTCTACAAAAAAGAGAAGAAAACGAAAAAATTTCGCAGTTGAAAGAGAATAATTTATGGTTTTATTTCGACTAATAAGTATGAAAATAAAAGAATAAATAAGCAAAACCAATAAGGGAGATCAAAAATCCTTATTTATAAATGATACTCAATTGAAAAGCCAATAATATAGACGGGCATTACTAGTTATGCGCACATCAATGAGAGCAAACGAGTAAGTACAGTTTTTATAAACCAAACAAAATTGTTCTCTTAACAATCTATTAAAGGCCTAATTTCTTACTTTTAATATTTCTTCGTCAATAAGACAATCTTCGTCTACAGGGGATTCCATCAACTTTCCTGCTAAATCCATTTCCTTATAAAAAGAAGTAAATTCAAAGCCTAAACTATTAACGACTGTTAGATAGTCTTCATAATTAAAAATCCCTTTTTGAAATTTAAAGAACGCGTCAATGATAATTTGTTCTTCTTTTATAGATTTATTTTTGCCATCTTTAATAAATAAGCAAGGGTCTAAATGTTCTTTTTTAGAAGACGTTTCTACATAAGGAAGACCATTTTCTGCCATCATGGGGGTTTGGTTTAAAATCGATAAATGAGAGAATTCAAATTGTTTACACTTCCTAAAAGGGGAATTGCCATTCCATAAATAACAAGCAGGATAATCCGGTTCGACCACAAAAAGCTTAGTAAAAGTCTTGTTGATTATAAAATATATATCCCAAAGGGGAATCGGGGCAATTTCTAAAAAGGATGATGCCCTAGCTTTATCTTTATCAATGCCTTCACTAGGATTCATTTTGAATTTAAAAGCAATTTGGTGTCTTCTTTCTATTTCCTCATAAGAAGAGGCAAACTCCCAAGGGGCATGATCTAGATAAAAATCAAACCGTATTTTCATTAATAAAGGGTAAACCTCATTAACAAATTCGTCTCTATTTGCCCCAACAAAGAAATAACCATTATATGGATCGCAAGATAATACTTTCATTTTCTATACCCTTCCTTATTTCTCTATGGGGAATAAACCGTTTTCCTTCCCAAATTTCCTTTGAAGCTCTTTTGAAAACCAGAAGACATCTTCTCGCTCATCAAGGAGAAGAAATTCAATCCACGTCCTATCTATTTCATTAAAAGGAGTAAGCCCATAACCAAAAAAGAAAAAGCACTTAATTGCCTCTTCATAACTCATATCCAAAAGCAAGATTATTCTCATTAAAGCCACTTTAGAAGGTTTTGGATAATACACGTCTTTGTCATTTTTGGCATTCTTTTTCCTAGCTGGTCCTTTCCAAGTAGAAATTTGAGGCGCATCAAAACCTAAATTATTTAATTCATCTTCGAATGTTTTTTCATCGTATATATTTATAATGGGGTAGCCCATTTCGCTTCTTTTTTTAACATAAGAAAGCAAATAAGAATAATATGAAGTAATGTTCATTTCATCTAAATTTATTAGCAAAGAGGAGGGGCGCCTACTATATTTTTCTCCTTTTCTTTCATTCTTGCTCTCTCCAGGAAGATAAGACAAAGTGATATGCATCCCCCGGTGGATTTGTATAAATTCTCTTGAGGCAGTTGATATTATGGAATTAGCTTCCTTTTCACTATAACCTTCAGCTTCACTTCCAAGTAATGGCAAGACGACGTTTTTATATTTATTTATAAAGCAATAATTAAAAAGAGAATACAAACTAATCCATAAAACATTCCCTTTAGGATCATTAATAGAAGAAGGCAAAGCAAGACCCAATAAATGTTTTGATTTAACATTTCCCCTAGGCAAACAAATAATATCCCCAATATTAATGTCTTTAATATTATCAAGATATTCTTCTATCTCCCCGCTAGAATCAGAAGTAACAATGTCTCTTAAAAATTGCCCATACCTATTTTTAAAAGGCAAAGCGACAAGCAATGCATCAAAATCACATTCTTCTAATTTTTCTTTGAATTCAACTTTATAATTTTTCGTTGCCATTGTTTATCCTTTTTTTAAATTAGCCCTACCCTAGACTAGATTATTAAACTAAATTAGGCAAATTATTCTAATCTTGCATGCGGAAACTAGTTCTATAATCGATTATATAACAACACTATAATCTAAAAAATTAAAAAACGGTTTCCGCATGCGAAAATAACAAAGGTAAATTCAAATGATAATATTTTGCCAACAAGAGGAAACTAAAATGACAAAAAAAGAATTTGAAGAATTTGTAAATTATCAAAAGAAAAAAGGAAAAACAGTAGAAGATATAGCAGAAACCTTCTGTGGAATGTTTGTAGATAATAAAATCAATAGGCTCCAACTAGAATTTATACTAGGCCAACTAGGTTTGGAATTGGAAGAGGAATTTCAAAAAATGAATGATGATGAGCTTAAAAAGAACTTATTTAAATAATAAAATAGGAAATATAAACATAGAGGTGTACCATGCAAGAAATTAAATGTCCAAAATGTGGAACAGTCATTGAAGTAAGTGAGAAAGACTATGCCGAATTATTAAGCCAAGTCAAAAACAAGGAATTTGAAAAGGAATTGGAACAAAGAATATCTACTTTAAAGGCCCAATATAATGCCGAATTAAAGCTAGTCAAAAGCGAATCCGTAACTAAAAACAATGAAGAAATAGAAAAGCTAAAAACCCAAATAAACGATGCCAATAACAAACTTCTTAGCTATAAAAACGAAAGCAAAATTACTTTAAGTGAAACAATTTCAAATAAAGATAAAGAAATAGAAACTTTAAAATTAGAAAAGGAAAATCTAGAAAAGGAAATAGAATCAAGGATCAACTTAGCTCTAGAAAAAAAGAAAAACGAACAAGAAAAACTAGTTTTTGAACTAAGAGAAAAAATATCCGACTTAAATAACCAAATAAATCTAGAAAAGGAAAAATCACAAGCTTCCATTAAAGAAATAAATAGTGAAAAAGAAAAAGCTATAAGCGAGCTGAAAAACGATTCCTTGCTAAAGGAAAAAGAAAGCATTCTGCAATTAGAAAAATTAAAAACCCAATATAACGTCGAGCTGAAACAAAAAGACGAACAAATAGAATATTTCAAAGACTTAAGATCCAAGATGTCGACGAAATTAGTAGGCGAAACATTAGAGCAACATTGCATGATTGAATTCAATAAATTAAGGACAAGCGCCTTCCCAAATGCCTACTTTGAAAAAGATAATGAAGTAAGTATAGAAAGTGGATCCAAAGGTGATTTCATATTTAGGGATTATGAAGATGGGCAAGAATATGTCTCCATTATGTTCGAAATGAAAAACGAAAGCGAAACCACCTCTACCAAGCACAAAAACGAAGACTTCTTCAAAGAGCTTGATAAAGATAGAAATGAAAAGAAATGCGAATATGCCGTATTGGTTTCAATGCTAGAGCCCAATAATGAATTCTATAATTCAGGCATAGTAGATGTTTCTTACCGTTATAAGAAAATGTATGTGATAAGGCCTCAATGCTTCATTGCCATGATTACATTGCTTGCTAATGCCGCGAAAAATTCCTTATCCTATAAAAAGGAATTAACGGAAATACAAAATCAAAATATCGACATCACGAATTTTGAAAATAGCTTAACCGAATTCCAAAAAGGCTTTGCAACAAATTTTGAAAGAGCTAGCGATAAATTTAACTCGGCCATAAAAGAAATAGACAATACGATCGCGCATCTACAAAAAGTCAAAGACAATTTGCTTGGTTCTGAGAAGAATTTAAGAATAGCCAATAACAAAGCCCAAGATTTAACAATTAAAAAATTAACTAGAAATAACCCAACAATGAAAGAAAAATTTGATGAACTAAAGCAAGAGAAATAAGCACTCCTTTTTAAAAAAGCAAGCCACTAACCCTGCTTGCTTTTTTTAATTATTTAAACCTAACAACCCTAATACATCTAGCCTCACCATAATCAAAAGGTCTAACAATAATTGTAGATTTATCTTTTGATAGCTTGACAGGATATTTGCAATCTAAATATTTTGCATTTTTTATCTTATGGTTTTTAATAACCGCTTGCTTTGTTCCTTCATTTAATTGAACGTTTGGGTCTAAAGAAAAGACAACATCCTTGATGACGGCATAATAGTAATTATCATCTTGGAGAATAATACAATCATCACTTTCGATATCGGCTTTTTTTACGTTGTAGATAAAGTATTTGTTTTTCCTAATTACTTCGCCTAGACCATCAAAATATAACTTATCTCTAGTAGAAATATAGCCATTGCCTAAAGGGCCGCAGTTTAATAAAAAGTTACAATTGCAGTTACGACAATCAATCAAAGAATAAAGAATTTCCTTAAAAGATTTATAATCTAAATCATGTTTGGCGCATCCCCAATGTTCACCAAAGACTTCACACATTTCCCCGGCTCTTTCCTTATCATCGATTTGAACGGTTTTACTTGGCGCGCTTCTTTCATAAGTGACAGAATCAATCTCATAATGTCCGACCGAGCCAGTATCGCTTAAGCCAGTGTTATTTATAATCATGGCTTCTTTTTGGTATTTTCTAATCATTTTATATAAACGGTCGAATTCCCAGTTTTCATTTGGCTTATCCCAAAATCCATCAAACCAAAATCCGCCTATCTTTCCATAATTAGTGCAAAGTAGTTCGACCGATTTATATAAAAAATCTAAATATTTTGGAAAGTTATCTTTGTAATCTTTTGAATGCCAATCCAATAGGGCGTGATAAAAGAAAGGGACTATTCCTTCCTTATTGCAGGCATCGACAAATTCTTTAACCAAATCCCTTTTTGGCCCGTAATGGATGCAATCCCAATCCGTTAATCCTTTTGAATCGTATAAAAAGAAACCATCATGGTGCTTGGTTGTAAGGTTGATATATTTAACACCAGATTTTTTAGCTAGGCGAACTAATTTGATAGCCCAATCTTTTTTAGGATTAAATTTATTCGCGAAATCTTTGCTAAAGTATTTCTTTTTCTCTTCTATATCCAAAGCAAAATAGGCCCATTCACCTTTGTTAAGCATAGAATATAATCCGTAATGGACAAACATCCCAAAGCCTAATTTCTCAAATCTTTTTATATAATCTGGCTTCATGCAGACTCCTTTAGTTAAATTGAATCAATCAACAACACATTCAATTTTAATTGATTTAGAGCTAGGAGGGACTATATTTCCGTTAATTTTCTCTCCGTTAACAAAAAGAGTGCAGGCGTGTGTCTTCTTTCCTTTTATGTTTAACTCAATTTCATAGGTGCAGCCACGGAACTTTCTAGTAATCTTTGCTTTTTTGATATGGCTTGGAAGACATGGGTCAATTAATAGACCTTCTTTTTCCGGGCGAACGCCGAAGAAATATTGCTGAAGGGCAATATTCATCCAAGTAGCCGTACCAGTAAGCCAGCTAACAGCTGCTTCCCCTGCCCGTAAGGCTTTAGGCCCACGGACATTAGAAGAATATATATAAGGCTCGCAATTATAGGCATCCACACCAATTTTAGAAATGATATGGTCTGGCATAAGCTCGCTATAAACTTTATAGGCATCATCGGGGCGATTAAGCATGCAATAGGCGATTATTGCCCAAGTATTCGCATGGCAAAAGACCCCGCCGTTTTCTCCAATTCCTGGGGTGGCAAAAGATATTTCTTCTTCTTTTGAAGGATAATTTCTTTCTAGCGGAGGATATTGAATGGCTAACCCAAATGGCGTATTGCAGTATTTCATAACGCTATCCATGACTATATTCCCACGCTCTTTATTAGCAACCGAAGAAAAAACAGCCCAGGAATTACTATTAATCCAAATCCTTCCACACCTTTCCTTACTCCCGCCAACTCTAATTCCAGAATCAGTAAAGGCACGGATATAATGATCTTCTTCAAACATGTCTTCATTTAAGACTTTTGCTTGTTTTTTGGCCGCTTCTTCGTAAAAAGAAGAATCACGCCCCAACTCTTTTTCTATTTTAGCTAGATCCAAACAAGCCAAAACAAATTGCTCGGCCGCCATAATCGACTCCCCTTTTCCCTTACGGCAAACCGTATTAAGGCAATCGTTCCAATCGCTATTTAACATTAAAGGGACTTTATGTTCGCCCATAGTCGAAACGGTAAAATTAATAGAAGCTTCTAAATGCTCTAAAACAGTCCCTTCCCCTCCATCATAATAAGGAACTACTTCGTTTAAGAAAGTATAATCATTTGTTTCTTTTAATAATTCATAAACCGTATAAACCATCCAAAGGTGGTCATCACTTCTATCGCTTATATCGGACTTTTTCTTTTCTATATGGTAATAACGATGGGTAGTTTTGCCACACCTATATTGTTCCGACATTACTTCCTTTATTCTTTTCTTAACCGACTCTTGGTCATAAATAATTCTAGAAAGACAATCTTGTGATGTATCTCTTACTCCATATCCACGGGCAGAACCGGTCGCATAGAATGATATTTCCCTACAAACGCAAAAATTAATATAAGCTTGATATGGATTCCAAATATTAGCCATTCTGTCTAATTCTATATCGTCAGTTTCAACATGGAAGGCAGAATCAAATCCAGCCCATTTTTCTTTAACGCTAGCAAAAAGCTTATCAACGTATTCGATATTCTTATATTTTGCTATCTCTAAAACTGGGTCTAATTTTTTATCAAAGGTACCTAAAATTATGGCAAAATCTTTTGCTTCGTTTTCTTTAAAGGATAGTTCATAGGAAAAAGCAAATATACCTTCTCCACCTTGCAACTCTGTATTTGGACATTTTCCTATTTCTATAGCTTCGGGGTTTGATAAATCTCTATAGGCACCTAAAAACCCTTTCCTAATCCCAGTATAAGAAGAAGATGGCATTGTTGATGTCATAAATACATATGGAGTTTCATCTGGGCGAGGCTGGGCATCTATAAAATAATCATAAATCAAAGCATCAACGTCTTTACAATAATTTATGTTATTGGATTGTTTTGTGTAGCATTGCCACTGCATTTCTCTTATATATTCCATATTGCCCATTTCTTTCGCGGCAAATACTTGGATGTCTTTGCTTTCTTTAGAAGAAATATTAAGGCGATATATTAAGGCATTTTCTTTTCCCACATAAGCAAGTAAAGAAACTACTACTCCATCTTTTATGGCTTTAAAACGAGTATACCCACGTCCATGTCTAGATTCAAAAAAATCCAATTCTTCATTAGTAGGTAAAAAATTTGGATTCCAGACTTTCCCCGTCTTTTTATCCTTAATATAAATAAATAATCCCTGTGCATCGGTAGGAGTATTGAAAAACCCATAACGGCCGATTCTCCAAATCTCTGGAGACTTATACCAGCTTAAATTACCGCCCGCTTGGGATATCATGGTATAAAACTCTCCATTAGTTAGATAGTTCATCCATGGAGATGGCATATCGTGACGATGAAAAACAATTTCCTTATTTGAATCGTCAAACTCGTAAAAGGATTCCTTTTTATCTCTTGGCTTAATCATTGATTGGTTCTCCCTTCTCTAGCTTATTGAATATTTTTTTGTTTTTATAACGATACTTTTTAAAAGAAATGGAGACAATAGGTTTTAGAAAACTCCTATCAAAAAAGTAAAACAATGCAACAAAACATTACTAAGTATTTGTACAATTCAGCATAAATCTAGTATGACTTCGTTTTTCTTTTTTAATTCATCCTTTGAAATTGTTGCAAAAGAATCATTAACGCGGACTAAGTTGCCATTGAATATACACTTGGCAACCTTACTGCCGAATTTGTTATATTTAATTGTAATTTCTTTATCTAAAAAATGCTCGACAACCTTAGAACCGGCATATTCTTTTGGCAGACACGGGCAAAATTTGATGTCGTCCAATCCATATTGAATCCCAAACATCCAGTTATAGATTGACCTTTCAATCATGGCAATGCTTCCAGTTAAAAAGCTTAGGCTGCCCCTGCCATAAAAAGATTCGGCCAAGTTATAGCAATTAGTAACGGCATATGAAGGCAAGAAAGATCTATTTTCAGGGTGAACTTTATAATTGCATGGCAAAGCATAATTCAAAGCCCTATATAAGGTTTTATAATCGCCAGCCTTAGCTAAAGCACGCAATAAAAATAAATTGGCACCATGGTTATAAACCGACCCATTTTCAAGCATATAAGGCCTAAAATCGCCCGTACCCATCTTCCCAATTCCATCAATTGGAGTTATTCCAAACGGATCGGTGAATAATTTAAAGCCCAATGAGGTTTCGTTATTTTTAATAATGGTTTTAATTACTTGCTTATCTTTCTTTTTATCAATTTCAGAAATTATGGAATAGGCATTAGTTGGAACATATACCCTTTTATAACCATCTTTATCTTTATTGGAGAAATACCAATTCCCGTCATCGCTAAATAAAGCTTGGTAAAAGCCTTCCTTTTCTAAATAAGCGTATTTTTTAATATTCTTTTTAAATAAAGAAATATATCTTTCATATTTTTTTATATTCTTATTTTCTTTATCAAATTTATTAAGTATGCATATGGCTTGATCAAAGGCTAAAACAGCTTGCATGGTAACCATGACTGTTTCGCCCCTACCTTTTAAGCCAACTTTATTTAAGCAATCAAGCCAATCCCCTCCATGGAGTTTAATTAATCCGTGCTCGCCTATATTTTCATCAAGGCAATAATAATTAACGGTTTTGATTATATGTTCCAATCCCGTTCCCTTTTCTTTTGAATCCAAATAAGGAAACGTTTCGTTAAGAATGGAAAAATCGTTTGTGGTTGCCAGGTATTCATAAATTAACTCCATTACAAAACAACCAGCGTCCGAAAATGATCTCATATCATATTTTTTACAATCACCAAAGGGGATTTGCCTAGGATACCAACCATCCTCAAATCTTTGATTGCTAAATAAATTAGTAATAACTTCTTTGCATTTATTTTTATCATAAGCAAGAAGTCCTAAAAAGTCGTTCGCACAATCTCTAGCCCCTCTCATGCCCGTAGGCCAGCCTCTATCTAAATCTTCGACCCAAGATAGTTCTAAAGGAAGAAAGCCATTAACGAAATGATTAAATCTTTCATCTTTGGTTTCTACTTGTCTAACTTTATACAAATTAGCAATGTCAAAAGAGGATTCCTCTAATGTATTTTTAATATAGGCGTCATCCATTTTCTTTAGGATTTCCTCTTTATCTATTTTTTTATCATTAATGGAAAGTACCGATTTAAGTTCGCATTCTTCAACGCAATCCAAATTGAACAAGGCAGACATCCCTTGTTCATAAATAGATACTTTAGAGATGCCTTCTTTAAATAATGTGGCCGGAATTATAGAAAAGCCCGTTGTAAGGTTTTTAACATATTCAGAGGAACAAGAAAAAGATGAACAGTCTTTGTTAAACCCTAGTTGAACGCATCTTCTATCTTCAATCTTGCCATCTACTGAATAATGTTTAGAAGTAAAAACGGGTTTATTTATTTCATCACATTCGGTAGTCATGTACCATTCTTTTTTATCCCAAATGGCCATGGAAGAATCTATTAAATCTAATTCGGCGTTAACTAGACATTTTATTGAAGTGTTCTTGCCGCTTAGATTTACAAATTTAACATCCATATGGACATCGGCTTGTTTGCTATCGATATATAAAGAAGTCGTTACTTTAAAATCAGCAAAAACTAATTCGTATATCAGTAAAATTGGAGAATAGGTAATCTTAAAATGCTTGGCAGAATAGATATCAAAATTATGAACAAGTTTACTTTTATCATAAAAATATAGTTTATAAGGAGAGAAGGTTTCTCTTTCTTCACGGATTAATACCTTCATGCCGGCAGGAGGTTCTACTTGAATTAAAGATGGACCAAATTGATCGACTTTAAGAAAGATATTTTTGTTTTTTAAAAGAAATTCAAAATTCCCAGCCTCTGGTATTTTAGTTAAAACATAAGTGCCTAATTTTTCTTCAAAATTGCCGTAGTTGCAGTTCATAAATTGGCCTCCTATACATTTTAGCAAGCGAACTATTTAAGTTAATTAACAATACTTTTAAAAAAGCAAACAAGCAACCATGTTCAAAACATTTCTCAAACCCCGATACAATAAAACAAAAAATAATACTAAAAGCGGATTATCTGGTTAGACAATGATAAAGGATATTTTCTTATTTAAAGAAGCAGCAATTTTTTTAATTGTAGACAGCGTTGGGTTATCCATGCCGTTTTCTATTTTTGATATATCACTTTGATCAATGCCCGTTAATTTAGAGATGCTTTCTTGCGATAATCTCATTTTAACTCTTTCTTCTTTTAAGCGAAAACCAAGTAAAACATTTTCAATTGGTTCCTCTATCTCAACTGTTTTACCGTCATCATAAATAGTCTTGCCCTCTATATCTAAGTCATCGTTCCATTTAATTCCCGAAACGCCTAATACTTTTCCTTTTAAGAATAAATCCCTATCCTTAAGTTGGTTTAGTTGAGGGTAATAGCTAGATAAAGACAAAACATCGTATCTTTTGACAACGCCATCGTTAAATAAGACATCAATTATGGTTTTTTCTCTAAAATATACTTTCACAACTTTCTTCATATTATTTAATAGCTGGCAATTTTTGATAAATCCCAGTCTCCCACATAGTCAATAATTCTTTTTGATATTTATTAATAAATTGTTTTACTAGTTTCTTGCCATTAATTGGAAACTCGCCTTCGAAAATATTTCCGTCTTTAATATAAAAAGATGCATCGTATTCACCATATATGGCATGAACGTGCGGTGGATTATGTTCTTTATTTCTTAAATACATGACAATCATAATCCCATAAAACGTAGAAATTGTTGGCATACATTTACTACTTTTATGGTTTAAACCCCATATTCATTGTAACAAGCAAAATAAAAAAAACAAGAAATGTAAGTACTCTTGCCATAATGAAATTAATTTATAACCAATATTTGATATTCATTTAGTTCATCATAAAAATAACGTGTCAAATTGTAATTGTCACCATTACTTAAAACGTTATCTTTCGCTTCAAACGACACACATATTGATTTTCAAGACAACTCATTCAATAACGACAATAAAAAAACTTTGATAGAGAAGAAAGGTCATTATTTTCGCTTTGCCCTTTTAGGAAATAGATATTCTCATAGACGCATAAATTCTAATGTCAAATATTTCTCACCCGAAGGCGGTTTGCATGAAAAAACGTTCCATTGTAATTTCTTTATTCAGCATAATATTTATGAACGTTTTCAGTAAGAAACTCAAATGAAAATCTACTGAGACTATAAAGGCGGTAATACTAGTTTTTAATGATTCCGTTGTCGAAATAAAAAATTGATTTTTGCATTATTATCATTATGTTTAATCATCCTTTTTATTGGTCTACCATTAGTCTACTAATCAGTCTACTTCGAAAATAATTTAAAATAAGTTAAGGGATTTATACTGAATTAGACACATTAGTAAAGCATCCATCAAAAGTAAAATATTCGAAAAATAAATTTCTTTATCGTAGCAAGCGATTCGAACTGATTTCAATTGCCTTTATAGAATAATTAGGGACGATGCAAAGAAGTAAGGCATACTGCCTGATGAAAAAATTGTTTTCTTGCTTAGCTTCTCACACATTAAAAAGCAATTAGCAAAAGACGGCCGACAACAAAAAGTTATAAAATTGTATTCCAAAATACTGAATATTACGCAGCTCCTCAGTGCCCGCACCAACCCTTGCAACTTGTGTTTTGCAAGCTTATTCCTTCCAATTGCTTTACTATCATGTTTTTGTTCGCAAAGTCACAATTGCGCTATTGCTTCTTCTATTCGTTCCTCACGACCGCGAAACTTGCAAGTTGCCATATGGTTCGCTGATAATTGCGCCTATAGAAATTTTTGCCTTAACTTAAAGCGTGCCAACCATATAAAAAGGCGCGAATTGCTTCGCGCCAATAAATACTCTTTTCTAAGTTTCTAAGCTTTGAAAGCCTTCATGTTAGAGATATAGAAGAAATGATTATCAGAGGCCGTTCCAAGGTTAAAGGTTAAGCCTTTTTCACCAGAAAGAACTTCTTCAGAAAGAGGAAGCAAATATTCCTTTTTCTCGTAATGATTGAGAACGTTCATTCCAACGCGGGTAATCTCAACTTGGAAATTGGTCCAAGTATCAATAATGGAATCCGTGGTATTATCCGTTGGTAAATCAGGCTTTACGCCACTCTTCCCAAAATCACATTCATTAAACGTGAGTCTTTCTTGCCCATTCCAAGAACCGAGCGTAAAGCGAATGCCATTCCCTTCGGCAAATAAATTATTAAAGTTGATTTTAGAATAGTTGACAACTAATGGTTTTGAACCATTTCCTATAGCGCCAACGCCATCAAACGAAAGGGCCACGGTTTCCTTCCATTGAGTATATGGGGAGCCACTTTCTTTATCGCGTTCCTCGCGAGTCTTAAGATCGCCGTTTTCAACACTAACGTTTTCTTTTTTTTGCAAAATCAAGAACAGTGGATTCCCCTTTAACGATGCGTGGATGCCCGAACCAATATTGACGATTTGAGCCTCCTTGCCTAAAAGTAAACTTAATTCCAGTATTACCACTAGCTACCTCTTCTTCTAAGTCAAGTGTAGTCTCATCGCAAGTGTAAATATCGTTTGTATCAGTGTTGCGGCGATTAACAAACTTTAGTTTTACGGTTTCGCCTTCTAAATAGAAATACGTTTTAACTCTAGTTAAACTAGCGGCGTTTTGCTGTGTGGCGTTATTTGAGAAAACTACCTTGTCACCATAGCCAAGACTATTCCATGAGTTATAACCGCCAAACTCCATTGTCATTATCTTCCCGCCACTCAATTTTTCTTTGAAATTGATTGCAGGCAACGTTATCCAGCTGGCGCTATTGTCTTTGCCAGGGGAAGCAAAAATCCCATCATTGGCGCGTCCAGTTCCACCGAATCCTTCAATAAGCGATGCTTTCAAGGCTGCATCGACAGCGTTATTAGACCAAGCCATGTTGCTAAAAGCATCATCGAACGTTCTATAAATGGCCCTGCCTTCAAGCAATATGCAAAAAGAAAAAGGGAACATGACCAAGCCGAATTCCTTGCTTTAATTGCGCCACGTTTGCTATATACAAGTTCTAAAAGCGAAGACCTATGGGCTGACCCTTTAGGACAATACGAAACATTAATAAAAGTATCAAAAGCCTATGAAGAATATGGCAAAAAAGGAGTCATTTACAATACTCCATTCGATTTAGAAACCGAGCAAGTAAGTAATGAAGGAAATATAGGCCATCACCATTTAAAAGGAATCCACGATTTGACAAAAAGAGACTGGAACCTCTATATGGACTTTTGGGATAAACACCTAAGTAAATAAATTCATTTAGATAACATTACTCATAAACTTTTGTATAATTTAAAAGGACGTACACGTTAATCATGTACGTCCATTTTTATTGTTTGTCTTTTAACAATTAGATGTGATAAGAAAGCAAATTACTTAAAAGGAAGAAATGTCCATTTGAAACTGTCCCAAGATTGAATTTCAAAGGTTCAGTCCCGTTTAGTTGTCCAGAAGTAAGTTTGAATCTAAAGTCGGTATTTTCGTTTTCGTTATGGATTGTGACTCCAAATACAGGCTCAATAGAAATCGACCAGTTGAGGAAGGATTTCCTTATCTCGTCTTTAGTAGCCAATGTTGCATCGGTCTGACCAGCAGAATTTTTTGGCAATGTTCCGTTTAGTCCCAAATCAGTCGGTTCCCCTTCACCGACATAGTAGAGATGATCGGTATTCCAGGCCCCAAGAGTAAACTTAACGCCCTTATTGGAAGCAAATAACGATGAGAAATCTATTGGATCAATAGAAAGAGTAGATGTTCCGGAAGCATTCATGCCATAGATGCCGATTGCTTCTTGCTCGTATGACATGGAATCATACCATTGCCCGTATGGGGCAAGACCAGAAGAAGCGCTTTCCTTCTTTGTTTGAATATCGGCTTCGCTTGCCGAGAATCCTTCCTTCTTGGATGCATTGATTAATGTGCTTTCCCCAGATACAGCATATGGCCTTCCAAGCCAATATGGACGTTGTCCGCCTTGAATGGTAGAGAAAATTAAGCCTTCGCTTCCGTTGGCTTGGGCATCGGAAAGAGCTACGTTGCCAACACGAAGCCTGGACTCGTACTCTTTAAGCGGGTTATCTATTGTAACATCCTCAAATCCCATGTAAACATTGCCATCCGCGCCAAGCATGAAGGTAAGAAGTGTCCTGGTGATTAGTTCTACGCTGCTTTCATTGCCGTTCCAGTTTATCTTAGTCCTGCCATCGCCATTGCCGTTTCCGACATTAACAAAAAGATTATTAAATGTTTGATATCCGCCAACCTGCATTTTAATCTTGGAATGCGTCTTAAGGAGCTCTTTGAAGTTAATTGCAGGAACTTGCATGGTCCCGTATTTACCCATCGCATTGAAGAAAACGCCTTCTTCATCGCTCTTGCCAAAGTCAGCAATTAACTTAGCTTTCTTTTCCGCGTTGACTTTGCCACTTTCCCAGCACAATGTGGAACCGGCAGCATCAATGGTTTGAACAAATCCGTTGCTAGTTTGCGATGCATCAGAAACGCCGCCAACAAAATCCGCCTTATTCCAATCGTTTACATAAACAGTCTTGCTCTCGCCATATTTCCATTTTGCAACAAGCTTGATGTCGCTTTCAATTTCTGAAGCAAAGTCAAACTTCTTGCCATCGCAATACCATCCATCAAAGGTATAGGAATCATAATATTCATCGGCTGCACGAGTTGGGGCAGTTGGTTCAACTGCTTTCTTCCCATATTCAACAGTTTGAGAATCAATGGTTGTTCCACCATTAGAATCAAAAGAAACAGTAGGAACTAATTTTGCTACATATCTATCATCTTCTTCTGTTAAAGAAGCAAAATAAGTAGTTTTGCTAAAATCTTCGCCTTCCTCTATTTTGCCTTTTTCTGGTTTTGTCAAAGAATGTTCACCTAGGCTTGAACAATTCGCCCAGAATTCTTTTGATCCGTGTGTGGTATAGGTTGGTTTAACTTCTGCGTAATGCTTCCATAACATGTTTTCCGGTTCAGCGGCGTATGCCCCAAAACCATCCTTAAAAGCATTTTGACTAGCGATGGCCCCGATAGTTCCTAAAGCTAAGACCCCCCCTGCTAATCCTAAGATGAATCTCTTCTTGCGAGTATCCATATTTTTCTCCTTTTTTTAAAAATTAATTCGAAATCAATATAGAAGGGCAAACACTTCGATAAGAGTTGTCGTCCTTATTTATCAAAAACGAATCAATTAAGTACAATTTCATTGTAAAACATAAAAGGTAAGCGCTTCCATTAATTAAAATAGAAAGTAAAAAATTAAGACACATATAGGTCTAGTTGAGACTAAATTGGGGAAAAATATCATGTTTAGAGATAAAATTCCCTCTTTTTTACAAATAACATTAATATTTGTTTTTCTAATAACAAGAAAAGAAAGTTAAGATAAAATTATGGTAACTAAAAAAGGCTTTGGCCATAGCTAATTTGCCAATAAGCAAACATCTAACTAAAATAAAGCAATAGGAAAAACATATGAGACTATTCTCTGCAAAAGATTACAAACAAAAAGAGCCAAACTTACACGTTTTCTTTTATTCCAAAAACGGATTAGAGCCCTTGCATACCCATGATTTCATCGAAATAATGTATATAAATTCCGGTAAGTTTGAACAAATGGTCAACGGGAAAAAGTTTACAACCAAAAAAGGTGATTTGTTGTTTTTAAATTACAACAGTACCCATTCATTTAAATCCGTGCTCCCTTCTACTTATTACAACGTTTGTTTTTATCCAGAAGTCATTGAAAAAATCATTACTCCAGAAAACGCCTTTGCCCTTCTTTCCTTATCTGCTTTTAGTGATATCTCTAAAGATACAAATGAAGGAATAGTTTCTTTTAATCCAGTAGAGCAAAAGCAAGTTCAATACATTCTAGAAAAAATGGTTGAAGAGCAAACCAAACGTTTGCCTAGATTTGACATAGTTAATGAATCATATATGAACATTCTTATAACCATGATTCTAAGGAAGATGTCTCTTCCAGAAGAACCAGAAAAGAATGCTTGGAATGAATTGGCAGATTATATAGCAAACAATCTCGATAGCGATTTATCCTTAGAAGCCTTAGCTAAGAAATGCTTCTATAACCCATCTTATTTTTCTAGATTATTTAAAAACAAATTCCATGTTTCTTTAGTAGAATATGTCTCTAATAAAAGAATAGAAAAGGCATTGGAACTATTGTCGGAGACAGAATTATCGATAAAGGCCATTTCTGCAAGTTGTGGTTTCTCAAATAAAAGCGTTTTCTATCGTACTTTCTCTAAAATAACAGGAAAAACTCCTACCGAATATAGGTCTAAATCAAATGCAAGGTTAGAACTAAACAATAAGGATGAACAAAAACGTGAATAATTCATATTTAGATAAAGATTATAAGGAAAAACTTAAACAATATTTTCTAGATGAAGAGTATGGCAACTTGCCTTCTTTTGACGATGTAAAAGTTAGTTACGAACTATGCGACGAATTTGAAAAGGTTCTAGATGGCAAAGCCCATAGAAAAGACATACGAGTCTATTTAGAAAGAAATAATAAAACCACTTCTTTTGGCTTTGAATTATTCATTCCTAAAAAAGCAAAAGGCATCTTTGCTTTTATTTGCAATAGACCTGTAGGAAAAATTAGCAGGATTGAAGCCGATCCGAATAGAGATATCAAAAGTGATTTTTATCCAATCGAAGATATAATAAATAGAAACTATGCCTGTGTTTGCTTTCGCACCTCCGAAGTAGCCGAAGATAAAAATGGATTTAGATTTGGAATGAATTCAATCTTTCCCGATATAGATCATAAAGATCCTCATTCTTATGGAACATTATTGCTTTGGGCGAAAGGATTTAGTTTAGTCATTGATTATTTAAAAAAAGATCCATTAACCAAAGATTTGCCCATTGCTACGGTCGGACATTCCCGTGGAGGTAAAACAAGCATCCTTTGTGGCGTTTTAGATAATCGAGTAGATCTAGTTATTTCTAGCTCTGCCGGCTGTGCTGGCGATGCCGAAGAAAGCAATTACCATAACGGGGCCGAAACCATCAAAGTAATAACAAATGCTTTTCCTTATTGGTTTTGCCCTGCCTTCAAGCAATATGCAAAAAGAAAAAGGGAACATGACCAAGCCGAATTCCTTGCTTTAATTGCGCCACGTTTGCTATATACAAGTTCTAAAAGCGAAGACCTATGGGCTGACCCTTTAGGACAATACGAAACATTAATAAAAGTATCAAAAGCCTATGAAGAATATGGCAAAAAAGGAGTCATTTACAATACTCCATTCGATTTAGAAACCGAGCAAGTAAGTAATGAAGGAAATATAGGCCATCACCATTTAAAAGGAATCCACGATTTGACAAAAAGAGACTGGAACCTCTATATGGACTTTTGGGATAAACACCTAAGTAAATAAATTCATTTAGATAACATTACTCATAAACTTTTGTATAATTTAAAAGGACGTACACGTTAATCATGTACGTCCATTTTTATTGTTTGTCTTTTAACAATTAGATGTGATAAGAAAGCAAATTACTTAAAAGGAAGAAATGTCCATTTGAAACTGTCCCAAGATTGAATTTCAAAGGTTCAGTCCCGTTTAGTTGTCCAGAAGTAAGTTTGAATCTAAAGTCGGTATTTTCGTTTTCGTTATGGATTGTGACTCCAAATACAGGCTCAATA
The DNA here is from genome assembly GCA_934725985.1 of uncultured Bacilli bacterium. Taxonomy (GTDB): domain Bacteria; phylum Bacillota_I; class Bacilli_A; order RFN20; family CAG-826; genus Alloenteromonas. The sequence continues at coordinate 446,446 of CAKVCX010000001.1, forward strand.
GAAATCGACCAGTTGAGGAAGGATTTCCTTATCTCGTCTTTAGTAGCCAATGTTGCATCGGTCTGACCAGCAGAATTTTTTGGCAATGTTCCGTTTAGTCCCAAATCAGTCGGTTCCCCTTCACCGACATAGTAGAGATGATCGGTATTCCAGGCCCCAAGAGTAAACTTAACGCCCTTATTGGAAGCAAATAACGATGAGAAATCTATTGGATCAATAGAAAGAGTAGATGTTCCGGAAGCATTCATGCCATAGATGCCGATTGCTTCTTGCTCGTATGACATGGAATCATACCATTGCCCGTATGGGGCAAGACCAGAAGAAGCGCTTTCCTTCTTTGTTTGAATATCGGCTTCGCTTGCCGAGAATCCTTCCTTCTTGGATGCATTGATTAATGTGCTTTCCCCAGATACAGCATATGGCCTTCCAAGCCAATATGGACGTTGTCCGCCTTGAATGGTAGAGAAAATTAAGCCTTCGCTTCCGTTGGCTTGGGCATCGGAAAGAGCTACGTTGCCAACACGAAGCCTGGACTCGTACTCTTTAAGCGGGTTATCTATTGTAACATCCTCAAATCCCATGTAAACATTGCCATCCGCGCCAAGCATGAAGGTAAGAAGTGTCCTGGTGATTAGTTCTACGCTGCTTTCATTGCCGTTCCAGTTTATCTTAGTCCTGCCATCGCCATTGCCGTTTCCGACATTAACAAAAAGATTATTAAATGTTTGATATCCGCCAACCTGCATTTTAATCTTGGAATGCGTCTTAAGGAGCTCTTTGAAGTTAATTGCAGGAACTTGCATGGTCCCGTATTTACCCATCGCATTGAAGAAAACGCCTTCTTCATCGCTCTTGCCAAAGTCAGCAATTAACTTAGCTTTCTTTTCCGCGTTGACTTTGCCACTTTCCCAGCACAATGTGGAACCGGCAGCATCAATGGTTTGAACAAATCCGTTGCTAGTTTGCGATGCATCAGAAACGCCGCCAACAAAATCCGCCTTATTCCAATCGTTTACATAAACAGTCTTGCTCTCGCCATATTTCCATTTTGCAACAAGCTTGATGTCGCTTTCAATTTCTGAAGCAAAGTCAAACTTCTTGCCATCGCAATACCATCCATCAAAGGTATAGGAATCATAATATTCATCGGCTGCACGAGTTGGGTCTGCTGGTTTAGTTATTTCTTGGGCATATTCTATAACTTGAGTTGGAACGGCAGTTCCTCCGTTAGAATCAAAGGCAATAGAATATTTGTCAGCAGCAACTTCAATAGAAACTACTGCATCACTAGTTTGTTCTTTAACACTATAGTAGCCATCTCCATCAGCGGTTAGAATGGTTTCTCCTAATTTAACTGAAGTAACTCCATAATGTTTATCAGCGACAACTTTGAATTTAACTTCTTTAGAATAGCCAACTTTATTTAAATCAATGTTTGGATTTTCTAATTCAATCGTGTAATGCTCGCCGCTAGGTAATGAAAGTTTATAACTATCTTCTTCGGTTGCAATTGTTACGGTTGTTAAATAAACAATATTTGAAATAGTATAAACTCCATCGGAATCTGGGGTTAAACTTTGATCGCCAATGTGAACGGAAAGAACATGGAAATGATCCTTGATAGTTAATTTAAATTTGAAGTCAGAACCATATTCGACTTTGTTTTGGTCATAACCAGAAACTGGATTAACCGTGAACCCTTCGCCTTCAAATCTAACGGAATTGGTATCAATTTTTGCAGTTAATGCAACTACCATGTTAGAGGTGACGTTTGTAATTGTATAAACTCCATCGACGGCCGTTAAGGTTGTGTCACTTACCTTAACTTCTTCAATATGGTAATGTTCATCGGTTGCAACAGTAAATTTAAAGTCAGAACCATATTCGACTTTAGAAGCATCTAATCCAGCTAAAGCAGATATTGAAGCGTATTCTCCTGTTGCGGTGATTGCAAAAGTTTCAACGCTAGTAGAAACATTAACAACTACATTGGAAACAATGTTTTCAATCGTATAGACCCCGTTAGCATCTGTTAAAGCGATATTGCTAGCTTTAACAGAGGCCAACTTATAATGGTCATCAAGTTTGATGGTAAATTTAAAATCCCCACCGTAATCAATATTGTCCAATGAATAACCATCAAGTGGTTCGGCCGTAAAATGGGCTCCTGAGAACGTTACCTTAAATGTCTTTTTAACCACTGAAACAGTTATAGAAAGATTGCTTGAGACATTGGCAATTGTATAAATTCCGTCATCGTCTGGAATTAAATCGCCATCTTGATTAGCAAGTTTAACGCTAGAAATTTCATAGCCTTCTTCGGCTTTAATCGTAAACTTAAAATCTTTATTTTCTTCAACTCTAGCCGCATCATATCCAGAAACAGCTGAAATTGTATAATGCTCGCCGCTAGGCAAAGTTATTGCATAATAGGTTTTGCTAACTTCGCTAGTAGATCCATCATCACGATTGGAACTAGATGGCTTGTCGGAACAAGACGTGATGGCAAATAATGAACTTGCCGCTAAAACGAGTAATAATTTACTTTTTCTTTTCATTTTTTCCCTCTTTTACAAAGTAGTTTTCCCCTAAACAAATTTATTCTTTTCTTTTTCCCTCCTTTACTTAGTTTATATTTATTTTTTAATATCAATCCAAACTGATAATTTGGAATTTAAATCATCCATATTTTTTGCAGATGAAGCAAAGTCGCAAAACTTATAGTCGTTGTCTAAAACTACAGTTTCGTTGTTCTTAAAAGAATCATTTTTGATAACTTTAAATTTGTAATTATCTTTTCTTGCAATTGGAAGAGAAACATCTCCCAGCCTTTCATCTCTAGATAAAACTATCGGGCCACGGGTAAAAGCAATTTTATCATTTAGATAATGGGCTTCTACAGGCAAGGCAAAATCTAAGCAAAGCAAATCTTCGCCCCAAGTTCTATCAATGACGAAATATCCCTTTTCTTTTTTTCCATCTATTTTGCTTCCATTAAGAGTAACTACAGGAATGCCCCAAGTCGGTACTCTTAAAGATAAAGAAAAGAATGTATCGTCGCCTTTTACTTTAATCTTTATTTTTCCATTTCTAAATAAATTGGCTTTTAAAGAAAAACTTACCTTTTTATCATCTATAGTCAAATTGGCCTTAAAGTCGCTATAGAAGTTAATAACAAAACCGTTTTCTTTCTTTAATAAGGCAAAATCTCTAACTAGTCCTAATCCATATCCCCCATTAGCGGCACAGCAACCATAGCTTCTGCCGTCTTGAAGAACCATAAAGCCACCAACAAGCTTTGCCCTTCTACCATTTACTAAAGGAGTATAAGAATCAAAGAAAAATTGTTCATGGGCAGGAGTAGTATATCCACCTTCTTCTTTCCACACTCTTCCTTCGGCTAAATTCATTTTTTGATCTTCGTCGTTAGTAGCCCCAAACAAAGCGTTATAAGACATTGTTTCTATTAAAGAGGCATAAAAGGAATCTCCGGTTGCCTTTAATAAATCATCACACAAGCCCATAAAAGAAACCGTAACGCAAGTTTCTAATCCTTGTTTAGAAGGAATGCTAGTTTGAGTCAAGGAACTATGATTAAAGAATTCAGATTCAGTCCCCAATCCTCCAATTATAGTAAAGTCGCTTTCATAAACCTTATGGACAAAATTAACCGCCGCTTGAACGTAATAATCATCGTTAATTATAAGCCCATATCTAAGCAACCATTGAAAGCATTCAATCATTTCATATGCTTTTGTCGATTCCCATTGATACGGATAAGAATCTTTTTTAAAGGTACTCTTAATAATATTTTGTTTTGCACATAATCCGGTTGAAACAATATATTTTGCAAAAGAAAGATATTTTTTTATTCCGGTTAAAGAATATAAAAGAACATAAACGCCAAGCAAAGAAGCACTATTTAAAGAACCATAAACATTAGAAGTTTCTAATATTCCCTTTTTGTTTTTTCCTCTACCAACGCAAGCCATTATAGAATTGGCTTGTTTTTTTATAGAATTTAAAACTTTTCTTTTCTTGCTTTTGCTTTTAGCTATCTCTAGATAAGAAAGCAAACCAAGCATGGCATATTTTCTGCTCCAAATATCCCAGCCAGTAAGGCGATACTCTTCCGTGTAGGAAGAAAGAGTACCATCTTCTTCAACATAACTAATTATTTCGAAAACGGATTCTTCGATTATTTTGTATAGGCGTTCATCTTTATTTGCTTTATAGCATTCGACCGCGCCTCTTACAAATTTGCCCCAGAATTCGCCTCTCCAAGAACCTTTGAAATCAGAATGTAATTTGAATTGAGAAGCAAATAAATGATATTTCTCTTTATCAAGGTATTCTTTTTCGACAATCATCTTGATTAAAGAACCAGGATAACCTCCAAGAGTCAATTTGCCACTTTCAATAGATGAGAAATACATAAATTATAAAACGTCCCAGCTCCCTACTTTGTTAACGCCACTATTTTTTAATTCGGTAGTCGTATCATAGCGAACAACCCCGCCATTGCTAATTGAAGGTTTAGCAAAATAGACAAAGACCAGGTCAGTATTTTTTGTTACACTAAAGTACCAAGTAACTGTTGGAAGCTTGCCAAATAAATCTTTTTTAGAATTGTTTTCTTTTGAACCTAAAATGCAGGAAGTAACTTGGCTAGCTATACCGGCACGATCGTAATCGCCTAATTTGTCTACATCGTTTTTTGCATAAGTGGCAAACAAATTTTGCGTTCCCATATATCCACTAGATGCAGGCATAAATTTTTCGCTTACAACATATACATTGCGGAAATCACCCGTAAATGACCCATAAGGTCCAGCCGAAATAGTTGTATCAACACGGAAAAGAGCACCTTTTTCTTGTTTGGCCGAGGTAACTTCCCCTACGCCACTGCTTAAAGTTAAGTTGACATAAATATCATTCATCGCCAAATTGTTAAACCTATTCTCAAACAAAGAATAAGAATGGTCATAATAATTTGTAGTCGTAACATAAAGATTAGATAAAGCAACGCCCCACCCGGCAACATTATTGGTCCAATTGTTTCTAGCTAATCCACAGCAGAAATCAGTAGAAGAGAAAGTAAATTCAAAATGAGTATTTTTAATAACAGCATTCTCACCCAATCCGCCAAATAAACCTTCTCTAGCTACTTTGGCTTTTAAAGTATAGCCTTGGCCATCAAACGTGCCTTTAAAGTATCTATTATTTGGTTTACCCGCTTCATAATAAGAACTAATTTGGCTAGTCATATCGATTTCGGTTGTTATATCACTATCCAAGATATAATAACCATCAATGACTTTTCCGCTTTCTAGTTTCAAACTAGATAAGAAGTTGTCCTTATTTAACGCTCTAGTATAAACAAAAGAATTTTCAAAATAGAAGCCACCTTTATTAGTAAGAATAAGCAATGGTTCAGAATCATCGCCTTTAGCACTTAGCCCGCTAATCAAACCATTAGAGATGAAATCAAGTTCTTTGTCGCCTTGTTTTACATATGTTAATAAAGCCCCCTCACCAAAATATTGATCCAACGGGAATGGAGATTCGGCAGAAACCTTTAATTGCCCATCATATGTAGCAACCGGACAAGTAACCTTAACATCTACATAGCTATAATAGGAATTACCATTCTCATCAGTATAAGTTCCAACTATTGTAGTTTCTCCTTCTTTTTTAGCTTGGACAAAGCCAGTAGAAGTAATAGAAATGATTTTATCGTCAGTTACTGAGACAGAAGCATTTTTTAAAATTCCATTTTCTTTAACAAAGAATTCAACTTTGGCAGTTGAATCATAGGCTTTTCCTTGCCAAGAAGGCAATAAACTTAAATCGATAGAGTTCATGACTCCTTTTTTATTTGTAAGAGTAACTTCTGGATAAATTAAAATATCGCTAGAAACGTTAACTTCAAAAGTTTTGCTCATTAATGGGGTTGAAAAATTATTCCATAAACCTTTAATCGTTACTTTTGTACTGCCTACTTGCTTTCCAACTAAAGAGTTGCCAGATAAAGAAACTATTTCTTTATTCTCGATAGAGATAGAAATTTGGCATGGATAATTTTTGCCATTGAAAGAAGCCAATCCTCTTAAAGGGAAAGAAGTTCCTTTTCCTAAAGTAATAATAGAAGAAGAAACATTATCCAAGCTTAAAGAAGGCAAGATTTTTCCAAAGCCAACATTGACTAGACAAGTTGCCTTGTTTTCGCCTATAGAAGCCGTTACGGTTGCTTGCCCTTTTCCAGTAGCCAAAACAGTTCCATCGTTAACGGTAGCAACGTTTGTATCAGAACTGCTCCAACTTATTGCTTCTTTCGTAGAAGAAGAGGCCGTAAGTTCAAGAGTATCGCCAAAAATCATGTCAGCCCTAGTTTGGCTTAAAGAGATGTCGCTATTGATAACAGATGAGTCGCTAGTAGTTTCTCCCCCACAAGAAACTAGGCCCAAAAAAGACAAAGATAATAAAGCGGTAAATAAACAGGTCTTTCCTTTTTTCATAATTACACTCCTAAGCTTTCCAAATATTGGCTAATGGACACGAATTCCTTGATGTCTTTAATGCTTAAATCCAAACAAATGTTTTTGAATTTCTTTTTGATTTGTATAAATTCATCGGCAGTAAACTTATCACTATAGCACCCGATGGCAACTTTAGCAGGAATTAGCCACTCAATATCAATATAAGTGGTTAATCTTTTATATTTGGCCTCATCTTTTTTATAAACATCTAAAGCCTTATAAGCCTTGTCACATAAATCAAACAAATCTTGAACTAAACCGAAACCCCAATATTTTCCATTAGAAGAAATGTCCGCTTGCATTGAACCGCCATTCGCGATGTTAAATTTTTCAATGGTTCTTGCAAACCACAGTCTTAATTTGTGGAACATTTCTTTCATAATTGGAGCGGCTTCTTCATAAACGGCATTCATGAAGTTTTCGATTAATTCGTTCATGTCTAAAGAAGAATCCCAACTCTTTTTGCAAAGAACATAGTTTGCTAACCCGCCAAATCCAGGGTCAGCCCCCCTTTGGTCGTTTTTAACTTGTTCGAAAGAGAAAGAGAAATGATATTTATTTAAAAATTGGTGATAATCGTTATATAAATTATAGATGTCATAGAAAGTAATGTAGTCGTTGTAGAACCCACCATAACTCCAAGCTAGTGTTCCAGGATAGAAATTACCCCAAGCTTTGATGATATCTCTAGCTTCGTTATTGTTGGCGGAATAAAAAGATCTACCATAGTCTAAATTCATTGCGGCAACAAAAGGCATAAGCTTGACGCCTTCGTCAGGAATAATGTCATCCTTATATTCAAATGTGCCGTCTTCATTTTCTTTAAATGGTGGCGTTATAGCGGATTGATAAGCAAAGAAGCCATAATTTAAATCGCGTCTATAGTCCTTATTCTCTTCTTTGGCCATCCATTCATTAACTATCTTGCCAACTCTTTTCATAAAAAGAATTACAGTAGCAACAATTGAACCGTTGTGTTCATCTTTTATTTTAGTGCAAGCGTCGCAATCGCAAAGATCAGGAACATCGTTCATCCCTAAGAATGCAGTTGTATAGCTTGGATATTCCTTGTATGGATTCCAAGTCAAAGAATCTTCAATTTTTTTAGCGGCAATTTGAATCATCTTTTCAAGTTCTTGCTCATCTCCGTTCGCAGTAAAGCAAAGTTGATCGCCTTTTGGAGAATAAAATTTAGGATTAGATTTTTCGTATTGTTTCTTTGGGAAATAAAAGAAGCTATTATGGTTTCTATTAGATGCAGATCTTGGAGAATCGCCTTCATAAATTGGCAAGAAAAGATCAATAAGATCATCCATCGTCCTCATCCTATAGCCAAACATTTGATTTTGGTTGGCGGTTGGATAAAGAAGACCTCTACGTTGTCTATATGCAATATCAGGAACATCGATGACATTGTAATCGTATAAGCATAGATCTTTGACATTCTTATCAAGAGTATAACAATCGTGATAATAAGTTTCGAAATTGAAATTTATTTTTAAGAAATTGTAGACCCCGTATAAAGTTCCATAATTTGAATTGCCAAAGATAAAAACAGATTTACCTTTAGTAAGTATTCTTGAGCCATCTCTTCCAAAACCATCCAAAGAAGCTTCTTCTCCAAAAGAAGCACTTTGGAAATAGGAATTTTGCCCCAAAGAAATATAGGTATCGGTATCTTTAAAGGTTATGTTAGCATCAGTTATGACACTTAATTCAATATTGGTTGCTTCTTTAAAAAGGGAAGTAAGCTCACTGCGAGCATAAACAAGCTGATCATCAGTTTGGCTAGGAATGATAACTTTATAAGTTGTTTTAGAATTTTTAATTAAATAGGAAGAAGTCGGCTTAGCTATAAATTTATGCTTTTCCGAAAGCGAATTCCCGCTATCGGAAGAATTGTTTTGGTCAACACTTGTACTTTCTTGTTCACCACACCCACTTAAAAGCATGATGGTTGAAGCTAGTAAGCCAAATAAAATCTTTTTTTGCTTTTTCATTTTCATCTCCTCCTTTATTCGACAATCAAGGTATATAGCCCATAAGCAACATTGCCTTCTTCATCTTGGCAAGTAACATAAACATCATATTTGCCTTTGTTAGATATAGTTATTTTTTTGCCATTCTCTTTTGAGGCAACCAAGATGCCATTTGCATCATAAATCAAATGCCAGATTTCTAAATCGCTAGAAGCAGTCAAATTGTCTTTTGCTTCAACGCTAACTAAGTCACTTTCAACATTGGCTTTAATAGTCAAAGTTCCAAATTTAGTTGTAATGACCGGGGCTTCAAAATCAAGCACGCTAGTCATATTTCTTAATCCGCCAGAAACGGTATTGCCAACTCCATCTACCACGCTATAAATGAATACATAAGAGCCATATTCATCAAGTTCGACTTCGTAATCAGTGGAATAATCGGATATATCTTGTATGACTTTTCCAGTATTTTTATCTTTTAAATTAGTAATATTACCACCAACATTCTTAATGGCATCAAGTCTAATATTGGCATCACTAACAGGAGTTAATACATCGGCAACGCTTGGTCTGCTTAAAGTGACAACATCACCAACGTGTCCAACTTTTTCCGGGAAAACCGCTGAAGTCATAGGGGCAACCCTGTCTCTAGTTGAATTGGAACGAAATGGTTGATTACCAACCATAGAAATATCAATATAGGAGGAAGTCGTTAATCCTTCAGCTTCTAAGTCGAATAAGAAGAAGTCGTTTTCAAATGGATTGTTTATTTCAAAAGAGGCACCAGCGACACTTAAAGTCGAGATGGTACTACTATAAATTATTGAAGCACCAGCAATATTATAATTTTCAGTCGTTGGCAAAGACCTTCCGTTTACTGTAGCCGTACTACCGGTAAGTTCAATCTTAATTTTGACATTTGCATCATAGATAGAAGTTAATGTCAAATTTAGTTTTCCAAACCCTGAAGTCTTGAAATTGAAATTGAAACTAGAGAAGAGAAGTTTATTGATAAATTCTAATGACCCATTGCCTTCTTTTTTACTTTGATAACGGACATATTCTGCATTCTTACCATTAGAATCCAATTCGTTTCTTCCTTCGAAATCACCAACAAAATATTTTGTTAAATCGACTTTCTTACCATCAAATCCCGTATCAACGATATTAATAACTTCAGTTTCAATAAAGGAAGCAGGGTTGGTTTTTGGAGCAATTTTAAATTGAACATTTTTAGAACCGGTGATGGCAACGTCTTTATAATTTATAGGAGCGTATTCTCCACCATCAAATTTTGCAAAAGCTTCCACTTCATCTAACTTCGCACCGTTTTTCCCATAGGTATAAGCCTTTGGTATATCTAAAGTATATGATGAATTCTTCATGAAATAATGCGGCAAGGCAAAGTTATTGTTTTCAAAAGAAGCAACGTTGTTGTCGACTACTTCAAAAGTATAAGAAGTCTCTCCAGCATAGAAACTATCTTTATATGTATATTTTACTTTATAGGTTCCAGAAGCTTCTAATTTAACTAAATCGACACTAGAGAATGCTTTCTTTTCATTATTAGGGAAAGTTACTTCAACTTCTACTACGCAATCATCGTTTAAAGAAACCGCCTTAAAGTTGTTGAATTGAATGGTGGTTCCAGCTTTTAAATCAGTTAATGGGAAGAATTCAAAATCAATTCCTGATGTGCCAAAACTTGAAACATTGAGATCAATTCTTTTTCTTGCAACATTCCCATAGACATCGCTAACTTCATATAACAATGTGTAAACACCTAGTTGATCGGGAGTAAAAGCGCCGTTACGAACGCCAACCATTCTTTTTAAAGTAGAATCGTATGCATACCAAACGCTACATTTTACTTCTTCTTTTAAGCCAGTGTCATCAACGGCTTTTGCTTCTGGTAATTTTAATTCGACGCCACCCATAATGTCGGCTTTTTCTTTTGAAGCAACATCAATTAATGGAGCGTTAGTATCCTTATAATAGTCCATAGGAACAAGGTCATCGCCTTTTATTCCATTTATTTCCCCGATTTCAAGATTGGCCTTATCAGTTCCGTTAAACCCACTTGCACTAATAGAGACATAAGCTAAGCCGTTTTTAAACCCTGGAAAGGTTGTCTCATATATTCCAGAGTTGTTAAATTCGGATACCAAAACATGTTCTCTAGCAGAATCATTATCGGCATAAATCTTAAGTTTACCTGGATTAGAAGAATCCAAGAAATAAGAAACGTTACTATAGTTTTTAGAGACAGGACTATTTCCAGTCAAAGCCGAACCACCGGAAGAATTAATTTTATAAGAGGAACCGTTAACTGTAATAGTTCCGGCATCATCTTGGACTAATCCAGCACTGCGGCTTCCATTATAGGCGGCAGAAATATAGTTTTCATAATAGTAGGAGCCCTTGCTATTCGTGATTGTAAAATAATTATTTGGATCGTAAGCATCGGTAAAGCGGATGTTAATTTGATGAACGGTAGGCATGGTTTCTAAATCTATAACGTTCCATGCAATTAATTTTTGATACTTGGACTCAAATAGATTAATCGGGGACGCATAAGTGAATGTATCGCCTTCGGTCATGCTTAATTTTAGGCCAAAACTATATCCATTAGCGGAGAAATTTTTATTTAAAGAACCATAACTAACGCTAGATTTATTGCCTTGGAAAGAATACATGTCTTTATAAACACAAAACTCTTTTACAAATTGAATTCCTTCTTCGCCAAGTAAAACTAATTTATATTTCCCAAGAGAATCTAATTTGTAGGAAGAAGAAGTTGTATTTACTCCATTTGGATAAATTAAATATGAAGAAGACACTTTGACATTTTTGTCTCCGCTAGATAAGGTCGCATCTTTAGAGATATAAATATAATCGCCAAGATTATAAATTTCTTCTAAATTCAATCCATCAACAGTAACTTCATCGCCTTTTACTTGAATAGGTTCGGAAGCAAAAGAGGAAAATCCAAGCATCGACAAGGTGGCTAAGGTAACTAATAATTTAGCTTTTTTCATGTTAATTTCTCCTTTTATTCTTTTATACCGCCCATAGATACGTTACCCATGAGCTTATTTCTAAATATTATGAAGATAATAGTGATAGGGACGGCTAGAATCATAGAAGCCGTAATCTTGCAAGGCACAGATTGAAGCAAGAATTTTTCCATTCCTGTCCCAATATCGGATTTGCTAAGAGACATCTCATAAACCGCTCTAGCTAAAGTTGGATGGGTTGGAAGATAAAGCATTGTAGCCTGCCAGTCGTTCCAAAGAGCAATGAATTGGATAAGAAAGACAGTCCCGATTGTCTTTATCGCCATTGGGAAATAGATTCTAAACATGATGGTAAAATCGCTAGCCCCATCTATCTCTGCCGCTTCTCTATAAGCGTCACTTATCGAACTAAAGAATGCATAATAGACAAAGTAGTACATGCCAGCCCCCGATAAGAAACGCAAGAAGTTCCCCCAAAGACTATCGTAAATCCTAAGTTGTCTTAACCAAGTCAATTCAGAAGGCAAAGCCCCAACAATAGGAATCGATAGCATCAAAGTAAAGATGACATTTATTATGGTTGAAAGTTTATATTTATATTTTGAAGTTAAATAAGCAGTTATAGCAGGAACAACAGAAACAATAAGGCCTCCAACACCAGCATAAATTAACGTATTCATAAGCATGTTAAGGAAGCCTATGTTTTCAGCTGTATGAGAAAGAAGATCGTCTCCCACATACCAAGAAGAATTCAACTGGGTGAAGACAAAGTTTTTAAAAATTAAGCCATAATTGCTTAAGTGTAATAACTCATAGTTACTTGCAAATGGATTATCCCAGTTTTCCCAGTCAATGAAAGGGAAAGAGATAGGACCATTTTGTTCAAAGTCATTCTTGCTCTTAAGCGAAGTCATTAAGCCCCATAAAAGTAAGAATAGAAGAACAATCGTAAAAATGGAAATCAAAATGGCAAGAAGGGTGTAGAAAGCAATGTCGGCTTTGCTAGCCTTTGGCTTTTTGCCACGTTTAATATTGCTAGTTTCAACACTTGGCATAGTTAGTCCTCCCTTGGGCCAAATCTATTGAGCGCAAATTTGACCAAAAACGTAACAGGAACAATGATTGCGGTTAATGAAAGACCAAAAGCCGAAAGAGCAGGATAGCTAATATAATTAGGGTTACTGCCAAGGATATCGGAATTTAGCGAATTCAAATAAATGAAATAGCCTACATTCCCCATTCTAGCAGCGCCTTCTCCATAAATATTGAAAACCTGAAATTGACTTACAAATACTTGAGAGACAATAACAATCGCCAAAGAAACAATCGTTGGATAAATTTTAGGTAATACAACATGCCAAAGTATGGAAGCAGTATTGGCTCCATCCAACGAAGCGCTTTCGATTAAGGACGGGTTAACGTTTCCCATCGCGTTGGAATAAAGAAGAACGTTAACGCCGAAACTCATCAAAATATTAAACCCAATCATAACCCACATTTGAGTTTTTGGATTTAATAAAACATCCATTTTTTCAACGCCAAACCATTGATATAACATCTCTGGTATAGCAGTCTGAACTCCATACTTAAACAGTAAACCAAGAACGATGCTAGAAAGAACTTGAGGTAGATACAATATCGTTCTAAAGAAAGCACTGCCAGGTCTTTTCTTATAAATATAATAAGAAGCAAGTAAAGCAAGTGGCTGAGAAACAAACAAATCGATACAAATGAAAATCAAGGAATTTCTAAGCATGTATGGATATTTTGAAAATGAATCCCAAGCAATCTTAAAGTTGTCCCATCCGGCAAAAGAAATTAGAATCTGCCCTGATTCAAAGTCAAGATCGTAATTTTGAAAAGCCATTACGAAAGAATTGACATTGACGTAAAGATAGAACATGAAGAAATGTACTATAGGAATTATTAACAAAGATATATAGAAGAGGAAATGTCTAAGTTCGTATTTATTAAACTTATTGTTTTTGCCTCGAGTAATTGTTTTATACATACTTTTCCTTGAATTTAAGCAATAAGAACGATTTTATTTTGCCATCTTATCCCAACTGTCTTTATTAAGGTTAGTTTGTTCGAAGATATATTTGGCATTGCAGTTGTTATAACGCATGGCGTTTAAATAAGAGTCTTGGATTTGAGTTCCATCTGGAGCGGTGTAATGGTTAAGTGACATACCATAAGAAAGGTAGAAAGAACCATAGTTTTTCTTAAATCTAAGGGAGTCTGAAGCACATTGAATAACATCGGCATCAGCTCTATAAGTCGCCAAATCGGTGTAATAGGTATTTCCAAGTTTAGAGGAATCATAGGTGTAATCAACTGGAGCGGTTAATCCGGTCAATTCAGAGAAAGCGGCCAATTCATCATTGGAATACATAAATTTTAAGAATTCTTTAACAGCTTTTTCTTTGCCATTCCTTTTAACTCTAGCGTTAGCAAATGTAACGGTATTGCCAACATTCATTAAGGTTGGTTTCTTGCCTTTTCCTTCTTCAACTTGTCCAGTTAATTGGGTTGGAAGCGGCATAAAGGTAATATGGCGCGGAGAAACGTTGCTTGTTTTTTCACTAGCATGAATTTTGTCATATGTTGCAAATTCAGCTTCTGCTTCATGACACCAATAAGAGCCGTCCCAAAGCATTCCGTAACGCTTTCCATTATGTCCGTTGATAAACCAGTTATCGGCTTCGGTTGGGGCGCCGTTTGAATTCTTTAATTGTTCATCGTCGATCCATTTGTTATTCAAAGCCATTTCAAAGAAAGCCATGGAATAATATCTATTAGCCATACTATACATTTTGTAGCCATTTTCATCATTTAAGGCCATCTTTTCAGTAATTGGCTTTTTTAACCCAGAGCCATTGCAAAAAGCATCTTCATCACTATAGCCAGTAACGATTTCAACTTCTTCATCGGTCCAGTTGCAATAAACATCTCTCATTCCATCTCCGCCGGTCAAAGAAGCCCACATGGCGATAGGAAGGTACCAAGAATAATAAGTTCCGGATCCGCATAAAAGTAATGGAGAAATTCCATCACCATACATTTTGTCGCATAAAATATTGAACTCTTCCAAAGAAGAAGGAAGGCCATCGTCGTAGTCACCTCTGACCCCGTTCGGGCCAACGGATTTAGTTACGTTTTTATCACCAATAAAATAGGCTTTACCATATTTGCCATCATATTCTTCTTTATCATCGTTAGAAACCGAAGGATCGGCAAAATATAGATTCTTTTCATCGAATAAATCTTTGTCATAGCTAACGCCAGGAAACCATTCATAATGGGGCAAAGCGTAATATCCACCATCGGACCCAGAAATTCTTTTCAATAAATCTGGTTCGATTTTATCTTTCATTGGTTCAACAATATCATCAATGTTTAAAAGGAATTTTTGAGCCGACAAAGAATAAATATCAGGAACGCCTTCGTACATGAAGATATCATCACCAGAGGTTTTCATTTCGGTGTTGAATGAAATGCCTTTAGCAGACCTAATTTTGAAATTAACGCCAGTTTTTCCATCTTCAAAAGAAGTATTTTTGTTTAATTCTTGGAATCTTTGGGTGCATTTGTTCATGAAGTCAACACCAGCGGTTCCATTAAAAAGCATAATGTTAATGGTTGTGATTTTGCTGTTATTACCCCCGCCATCGTTTTCACCACAAGAAGCAAGGCAACCCATGACGGCCGTCATAGCAGCTAAAGTAAGGTACTTTTTCTTAGAGTTTTTCATATTTTTCTCCTTTATTTAGTTAATTGAATATTGATTGAGTACGAACATTTTAGTCCATCTTTTTCAAGGTTAATTATTAATTGCCCAATCCTAGAAATGCCGGTTGGGAAGTTCTTAGTTGTTTCAAAGATTAAGGTATTGTTTTCTAATAAAGCACCTTCAATCTTATTATCTTTATAATAGACATCTACCAAGTTCATAGATCCGTAAGCTTTTCCTAAATCTATGGACGCAAACTTATCATTTAAATTAATAGGCGTGGATGTTTTATTAGATACTTTATAAGAACCAGTGATGCCTTCAATTTCTACTGGCAAGGCACATTTGCTGGCGTTTATGTCACCAACTGTAGCTTTAACAGCCAAATAACTAAGTTCTTGGCATTCAAGGTTGAAATTTTCAAAATCGCAACCAACGAAACCGTTATAAGAAACCCCTCCAAATAAAGAAACCAATTTAGCAGAAGAATTTACATTAACGTTTCTAAAAGAACTAGAACGGCATGCATTGGTAGAAATTAGGCCAATAGCGGCAGCATAGATTTGAGAATCCGCATTGCCATAGCAAGAAGAGGCGACCGTGAAATTAACATTTTCAATAACAGCACCAGCAATTGTACATCCTAAAGTGGTGATGCAAGTAGGATCTCCCGATTGGCTGCCATAACTAGTTATTACAAAATTTGTATTTTTAATAGTAGCGCCACCACCAACTATAGAGAACATTCCGCCGTAAGAAGTTTGCAAATAGACAGACTTATTATTGCCGTCTATTGTGCCCCTAAAACCAGCGGCACCATTACTGTCTAATTGTTCGTTTAGCCATCCGCTCATTTTATATGAAACAATAGGATTAGAAGAATCTCCAATGTCGCTTGTTAGTCTATAGTAGCCAAAGTTGATCACTCTAGCCGTTTTTCCATTTTCTTTGCGACGATATGTGTCTAAATCAATGAAATCTTGCATTGTTTCGATGTATTTACTAATCAAGAGGATTGGAGCATAAACAGTTATATCTTCGCCATTTTTCTTGGCTTTTATAACCGCTTCTTTTTCTCCAGATAAGTTAGTTTCTTTTATTTTGTCTAAGCTTATCTCGCTAGAATTTGTGCCTAGTTCGATATTCGCAATTTGAATTGAAGTAATTGAATTGGCATCAAGATTAGCCTCGGATAAATCTAGATTTATTTTGTCTTGAGTCAAAACAAATTCTTGTCTAGATGACAAAGAAACAGAAGTTCCTTTTGGAGTGCCGGTTAAGATTGATTTAACCTCTTCGATTGTAGAAGAAGGAACCCCGGCATATTTTGTTAAATAGGAAGAAATAGCAAAAGACAAATCTTTATCTTTTTCGCCATAATACTTAAGCATATCTTCATGGAATTTCCCAAAGCCTACATAGTTTTCGCCGGCGACGTCCATATAGACACCACTGTCAGTAAAAGATTGCCCGTCTTTGCTTAATGCGCTTCTATATCTATTGCCGAATTTGCTAAAGGAGGTTAATTCAAAATCTTTGATTGTGTCTTCATAGCTAACGCCAACCAATCCTTCTAGCAAATAAGAAAGGGTACCAGTCCTATCCGCACCAGCATTGCAATGGAAATAAACCGGATAATTTTCTTCTTTAGAAAGAACGTCAAATATCGTTCTTAAAGATTTAACGGATATGCCGCTATTTTCGGCGGCTAAAGTGTAGTTGCCACCATTATCTTTATCGACAAAGGTACTATAGGAATCAAATCCGTTTGATTTGGCAAAGGAATCAGGATCGAGAACACGATTATATTGCCCAAATTGAGCTTGGACATAATTCTTGCTAGAGTCAAAGAAACATTCGCTTTGCCCTCCATCATCCATTCCGGTTGTGCGTAAATCAATTTCGGTTTTAATGCCTAAATCATTATTAAAGGTTTTGATTCCAGCTTCATCTAATCCGCCAAGATTATTGAAATTGTTTAATAAGCCACCACGATAAAGTTTTCCATATTGGATATGACCGCCGCCATTTATTTCCCAACCACCTAAATCACGAATATTAGCAGCCCCAGAAGCTTTTATAAATCTAACCGAGGATCCTAAAGTCTTAAAAGACGAAGCTTCAGAAGCATCGTTGGTTTTTGTGCCTTTTACTTTCCAGTAGTAAGTGGTATTGGGAATTAAATTGTCGATTTCTTGTTCAGAAAACAAGGAAGAAACTTTCATTTCTTTTGCATCGGTGAAATCTTTATTAGTAGAAAGGCTAATCGTGTAATATGCACTGCCATCTTTTTCCCAACTTAACTTTACAGACGTACAAGTCAAGTTATTAGATCTTTCATCTTCAGCGATTTTTAATGCCGCTATTTGTTCTTGTTCCGTTTTAGCGTTTAAATAGTTCATTAACGGGGTCGGGGTTATTTGAATTTCTTCGCCTTCGGATGGGGATAATAGTTTAATTTTATTCGCCACGGGATTTACTGGTTCATCACCGGTATCATCACTATCATCGATAGTAATATCATTTGAACCCGTATCACTAGAACTTGAACTTGAGCTAGCATTGCATGATGCCAGGATCAGTGAAAGAGAAGCAAATCCTATTAAAACTAGACTTTTGTTTTTCTTTTTCATAAAACAAACTCTCCTATACAAACAAAAAGGGATTTTGTAAGCGTTTTCATTTTATCGCCTTTAAGCCAGAGGATAAAGAACCCTGATTTACTTTAAGGTCTCATTTTTTTACAAAAAAATCTAAATGGGTTTTTACTTAATTATCCCTAATTCTAAAAAAGAGTAGACATATTCTAGCAAAAGGTCATTTCCATTGACACTTTTATCGTTTGAGTTTGTAGACACTGAAGAAGCAAATAAATATGAAGTTTCGCTAAAATTAAACCAAGTTGAAAACTGCTTATTTTTGTTAAACCCTTCATCTTTCTTATCGAATATTTTTATTCCTCTATTTTCAAAATGCTCTTCATTTAAGAAAGAATAGGAAGAAGAAAACCTATCTTTATCTTTGATTTCTTTAGAATAAGCAAAATACTCTTTATGAGTGGATAAAACGCTTTCTGGCAAAATAAACAAATCGGATACGGAAGATACATTTGCATTAGATATTTGGTTATATTGTTGATTATCTAATGCAGCATAAGAGGAATGAATAGCAAGGATTTTATTGTTTGGAACGGTGTCAAATAACTTTGATTGAAACGAAAGATCATTTATAGTGCCCGTAATAAATATATCCAAGATCTCTTCATCTTTTAATTTATCTTTATAGTTAAACATTAAGGCCAATATAGCAGAGCAAGCGCCAAAAACCCCGACTATTTTCCACCAGTCGTAACGTAAAAAAGAAAGCAATAATTCGTTACGCTTTTTCATCAGTTATTTCCTCATAGGCTACTATATATTCTTTATAAATTAGTAACTTATAAACCTTGTTTTCTTTAAAAGGAAATTCTTTGTCTTCTTCTAAAATTGAAAGCTTAATTTCGCTATTTTTTGAATCAACAAATCGCAAAGAAAGAAAAGACAATTTATTAGAATAATAAGTCTTATCCTTTTTTACGAAAGTTAAAGTAACTTCTTCGTTATTTGACGATATTCTTTTGATAAATTCTTCTTTTGATTTTATGTTACCTAACTTAAAAATTAAGAAATAATAATCAAAGGCAATTAAGCCAACCAAAAAAATTAAAGAAATAGAATAATAAACCCACGTATTGCTTCTAGGATGGAAAAAGAAAATTAACAAGATACAAGAAAGGCAAACGATAGAAAATAAAATAGAAATAGTAACTAAAGTTTTTTTCTTTTTATTGTCATTTATTTGATACAGGTTCTTCATTTTCTTTTATAAACTCTTCTCTTAACCCTTTTTTATATAAGTTTGAATAATATTCTTTGTTTGTAAAGCTATCAAATAAGGATAGACAATATAAGTGCCATGAAACTATATATAGGGGAAATACAATTAAAATCAAAAGAACGTAGACCAAAAACAAAACCATGATCATATCAATAAAACTTAGGCAAAGAATTCCATATGGGAATAAAAGGAAGAGTAACGTAAACAAAGGCTTTTTCAAACAATAAGAAAAAGAATTGCCAAATAATTTAAATACTTTATTTGAATAAATTAGGCTTTGACACATAGCCATCATCAAAACAGGGAATAAAAGCAAGGCTACTCCAGCAAAAATATATTGAGTAAAGAAATTTCCCATTGTTAAAGTCAATAAATTAGAAACAAAATAAAACAAACAAAATAAAAGCCAAAATAACAAGTATGCTTTTATATTTTGCTTGACGCCTTTTACAAAATCATGCCAAAAATATATTCCATTCCCCCATGCCCACTGTCGAATTATTCTTCCTATTCCAGACAATCCTATAAATACAAAGAGGAAGCATAAGCAATATATCACATCAAAAACAAGGCAATTAGTTTTATAGAAAGAAAGAAATTCAGCCTCACTTAAAGCTTTTTGGGCTGGAAGTAAAACTGCATAATATTTAAACAAGAAAGCAATTAGAAAAGGTATAAAAAGCAAAAGAAGCAAACCGCCTATTTCTAAAAAAAGCATAGGTCTGGTCTTAAAAAAATCTAAAAACTGAGCCTTCCTCGTCAAAGGTAAATCATTAACTCCGAATTCTTTTTTGGCGGGCTTAAATTTCATTCTCTACCTTCTTTATCAAATATAGAACCAATGTCAATAATTCCTAAATCATTAGATTTCTTAACCCATTCGATCTTGCCGTTTTCTAAACTATAAACATTAGAAGAAACATAAATTGCTTCTTTTAGATTGTGGGTTATATAAAGTGCAGTAATTTTATAATGGTCCAGCATTGACTTGATTGTTTGTAAAACGTCTTCTTTTTGTCTAGCGTCGACATTGGATAATGGTTCATCTAACATTATCAAATCGGGATTCTTAATTAAGGCGCGTCCTAAACAAACCTTTTGAATTTGACCAGTTGATAATTGTCTTGGCTTTCTAGAAAGTAAATATTCAATATTGAGAGAAACAGCCATTTCATTAACTTTAGAAGTAATAAAGTCGTAAGAATCTCTTTCTAGCTTTAATGGAAAAGCCAAATTATCAAAAACAGTCATATGAGGATATAAGGCAAATTCTTGTTGAACATAGGCAAGTCTTCTTTCCTTGTTAGTCAAATTTCTTATATCAACCCCATCGCTATAAATAGTTCCATCATATTCAAGTTGATTAGATAAAGCGCGTAGCAAAGTAGTTTTTCCCGAACCCGATTCCCCCATTATGGCACTAATTTCGCCATTAGGAAAAGAGCAATTCAAATCTATTAAAGCAGGAAATGTTTGTTTTTTTCTTCCTAAATATGTCACAGATAAATCTTTGATATCTATTTTTGGCATAGGTTAATAATATAACGATAATTTATTTAATAATGATAGAAAATCTTTTAATTGGAGGTAAAGAGGACAAAAGCCTAAAATAATGGTAACAAAAAAATAAAGGAGGTCGTTACATGTGTACCGCTATAACATATGAAGGCAGTGATTTCTACTTTGGAAGGAATCTAGATTATGATTTTTCTTATGGGGAAGAAATAGTTATTACGCCAAGAAATTTCTATTTGCCATTTAGAAACGTTTCGCCTTTAAAAAGGCATCACGCCATCATCGGAATGGCTCATGTAGAAGATAACTATCCTCTTTATTATGATGCCATTAATGAAAAAGGATTAGGAATCGCTGGATTAAATTTTGTAAAGAACGCGTGTTATTACAATTTAAATAAAAGAAAAATAAACATTGCTAGTTTTGAATTAATACCATGGATTTTAGGGCAATGCTCCAGCGTAAAGGAAGTTAAAAAATTATTGGCAAAAACAAACATTACAAATGTTGCCTTTAGCAAAGCCTACCCGCCATCACAGCTTCATTATTTGATCGCGGACTCTACTTCTTGCATTGTTTTAGAATGTGTAAAAGAAGGAATGAAAATATATAACAACCATGTAGGCGTTTTGACTAATAACCCTCCATTTAACATGCAACTATTCAATTTAAATAACTACATGGGTCTATCAAAACAAGATCCAAAAAATACATTCAGCAAGAAACTTAAATTAAACACTTATAGCAGAGGCATGGGAGGATTGGGCCTGCCGGGAGATTTGTCCTCATCTTCTAGGTTTATTAAGGCCGCTTTTACAAAAGCAAATACATTAAAAGGGGAAAATGAAGAAGAAAGCGTTTCCCAATTTTTCCATATATTAAATTCAGTAGAACAGCAAAAAGGCTGCTGCGAGGTAAAAAAAGGAGAATTTGAATATACAATTTATTCTTCTTGTTGCAACTTAAATAAAGGCATCTATTACTACCTGACTTACTCGAATCGCCAAATAAATGCGATTAACATGAACAAGGAGAATTTAAACGATAATAAGCTAATCAAGTTTAAGCTTTTGGATAAAGAAAACATAAAAGAGCAAAATTAAAAGGCACAGTATTTAAACCATGCCAATTTTAATTATTCTTTATTTTCTTCTTCGCTTTTGTTTTGCCAAGGAAGCTCGTATAAATTCCAAGAAGGATGCTTTTGTTTTATTAAGGCAACGCTTGTTTCGATAAGGCTCTTTTCAATTTGCTTCGAAGATTTGCTAACCCCTTTATAGACTTTTTCAACTTTATCTATTGCATAATTGGTTTCGGTCTCGCTTTCTTCAATTAAGCCGGAAATCAATAAATAACATCTTAATGAGGAAGAACTAGACAATGAAGAAATATATTTCTTTTCTTCGTCATCAATTCCTTCGTAAACCTTTTTGCCTTCTTCGAACCTAAAAGTTAAAAGCAACGATAATTTTAAGGTTGCGGCTTCTCTAACTAGGCTCTTAGATAATCCTTTTTCAGTATTAATGGCTTTATCAAGCAACTTTATAGCCTTTTCCACTTCCCCTTTTTCTATATAAGAATAGACAGTCACGCTATTTAATAGAAATGTGAAATCCGTTATTTCTTCATATATAGGCATTGCAGGAATTGGTTCGTTTAAGGCAGCGGCTTTTTCCGCTAAAAGCATATTGTTATAAGCCACTTTATTAATTGGTTTAGAAACCACAAGCATTAAATAACCATCGGTAACAGAATCTAATCTAGCAGGGAAATAATCATAAACAAAAATCATTCCTCCTACGGTTAGAATCACAAGGCTAAATATTTGTAACCAGCTTAACGAAGTGTCCCTAGAGGCAAAAGAAAAAACAACAACAAAGGCAATCAATTCAATTAGATAAAACAAAATGGGGAACGAAATATAGCCACCCAAACTAGACTTATTCGGATCTTTTGGGCTAACTTTTGTTTCTCCTGTTAAACCATCGAATTTAACATATCCGAATTTCCTTTTTTTATCAGAATTAATCTTCACGCCCAAGCCTAATATTGACCAAGAAATTACATTGTAACGGCCAGTTTTAGCACCTAGGATATGCCCTAATTCAAGCAAAGATGAATTGAGTAAAATCCCAACGACAATTGAAATGAATACAAGCAAAATGGGATTAATTGCCATATTAGCACCAGACTCGGAAACAATGGGTCTAATCCAAAGCATCCCTACTAGCAAAGCAATGGCAAACATCGCAACATAAACCAAGAAAATGGCAAAATCGTTCTTTTTCATATAGCCTCCGCTATAGCAAAATCTATATTTGCTACAATTAGTGATTGGGATAACAGCCAATCACACGTGTTCTGTTATCAATCTAATTTAGCAAAGTAATATCTTGTAGATTTAGAAGCACCCTACACCCGAATAATTATAAACTTTTAGAAATGTTTGTCATTATCAATATTCAAAGGAAAATGGCAAAAATAATCAAATTAGGCCACGTGAGCAATAAATGGTTCTTATTTTAGTTGCCTAGTGCTCCAATAGGCACAACCAGTACGCCATCATTTCTTTTATAGGCGACATTGCCGGTCGCGGTTAAAACCATTAAAAATGATGAAGATTTCATTTTGCTTTTATCAATCTTTTCATCTAACTTAAGCAAATTGCCAGCTCCCTCTTCAATCAAGTTATCCCCGCCTAATTTGATTTCGATTAATCCATAGCTTCCATTTCTTAAATGCACGACTGCATCACATTCAAGGTTGCTTTTGTCTCTATAATGATATAAATCTCCGCCTAACGATTCGGCATAAACTCTTAAATCTCTTACGGCAAGGGTTTCAAACATAAATCCAAATGTTTTTAAGTCATTAAGCAAATCACCTGGGCCAAATCCTAAGGATGCCGCCGCAATTGATGGATCGCTAAAATATCTAGTGTCAGAAGTTCTGATTGCTGTTTTAGAACGTAAATTTGGATTCCAGGCTTTTAAATCTTCAATAATAAATATCTTTTTCAATGTTTCTATATAAGAATGAACGGTTTTGACATTTAAAGTGTTCTCTTCGTTTGACCTTATATCTCTAACAATGGTTTCATCTCCGATTTGAGTACCTTGATTTCTGGCATAAGAAGCCATGATTCTCTTTGCTTTTTCGGCATCTTTTTTTGTCTTATCCACCCTTGATATATCAGAATTTATAACAGCGTCATAATAATCAAAGGCTTGGTTTAAAGCCAATTCCCCATCTAAATAAGTAGACATAGGCCATCCGCCTCTGCACACTAAAAAAGCGATGTCATTTAATGTTAAAGAAGATTCACCGTAAATATCTGTTTTATTGGAAAGCAAAGAGCCCAAACTAACACTACCATTGGATTCGCCGGATTCAAGCAAGCTCATTGTTCTCATCTTTAGCCAAGAAAATCTTCCGGCTCCAGAGTGAAAAATTTCGTTTGTTTCTATTGGAACTGAAGAGCCCGTTAATATAAATTGGTTAAATTTTTTCCTGTGGTCAACTTCAAACCGGATGGCGTCCCATAGTTTTGGCTGAACTTGCCATTCGTCAATCAAGCGCGGAGTTTCTCCGTTTAAAAGCGCATCAGGATTTGTATCAATTAAAATAGCATTTTGTTTAGCTAAACGAGGATTAGCCATATAGAGAACGCTTTTAGCCACTTGCTCAGCGGTTGTTGTTTTCCCGCACCATTTCGGCCCTTCAATCAGCACCGCGCCTTTTCCAGATAATTTCTCCTTTAAAATCTCGTCAGCAATTCTTTTTTTGTATTTCACCATACAATTTTCCTCGAATAAGTTCGTTATTATAATATCATTTTTAGCCAAATCCTCCAACATAATTGGACAATTTGGCGCTATTTTGATGGAGACTTTGGCGTTTTTAAATAGAAAAATGACTAAAATATCAAAAGAAAAAGCTATCGACTTTCTTCTTTTTTAGATAATTCAAGAATCGAAGGTAAGATTATGTTCATACAGTTTTCAATGAACTTATTCATCTTTTTAGAAAACTTTTCTGGCGTTAATTTTGAATCTTTAAAGCAATATCCAAACTCATCGGCAACAATATGGGCAAATCTTCTTGAAGCGTTTCTATAGCCATCTTTCTTTAGTTCTGGATTTTCTTGCTTTGTCCATACAGAAAAAAGCTTGGCATTTAACTTACCAAAAATAAAATCATCGGTTAGGTCTCTAGCGGCCGAATTATAAGTTGAACGCAAAAAAGAAAAGTTATCCTTAACGTATTGCAAAAAGGCTTTTAAAGTACTTTTGACGTCTTTGCAAGAATCTATTTTTTCTAGGTTTTCATTTAAAAAAATTGCCGCGATAAGATCATAAATATCTTGGTAATGATAATAAAAGGTTTGCCTATGGCATCCGCATTTTTTGCATAAAGCCGTGACGTTAATTTCTTCTAATGGAATTTCTTCCATCATTTGCTTTAGAGCATATTTTAATTTAGCTTCGGTAATCATTTTAAATTAGATTAGAATATTCTTTTGCAATGCTTGCGCCTAGTTTAGCGTTATTTAAAATCAAAGCAATGTTAGACTTTAAAGATTTTCCGCCAGTCAATTCTGCAATTCTTTTAAGTAAAAATGGAGTCACTTCTTTCCCGTGTATCTTTTTTTCCTTGGCCTCTAAAACCGCTTTATTGATGATTGAGTCAATATAATCATGAGAAAGAGAATACTCTATAGGCACAGGATTAGAAATTAATAAGCCCCCTGTTAAATTAAGATCATGCTTTGCCTTAATTATTTTTGCCGCTTCTAAAGGGGAAGAAAAAGCATAGTCTACCGGATAGGAAGAGGTGGAAGAATAGAAATTCGCAAAACTATTTTCTTTATTAGAAAGAACTGTCACGCCTTCTGTTTCTAGATACTCTAAGGTCTTCGGAATATCCAATATGGCTTTCGCGCCAGAGCAAACAACCGCTACATTGACTTCGCCTAGTTCTTTTAAATCCCTAGAAATGTCAAATGTATTCTCAGCGTCACGATGGACCCCACCTATCCCACCGGTGACAAATATTTCTATTCCTGCCATATGGGCAATAAGCATTGTGGCCGAAACCGTGGTAGCCCCCCACATCTTTTTAGCTACAACAATTGGCAAATCCCTTTTTGAGACTTTCGCAATATCTTTTCTTTTACCAAATTGTTCAATCTCTTCTTTACTCATCCCAACAACAATTTCCCCATCTATTATTCCTATTGTTGCAGGCGTAGCTCCGTTTTCTTCTATTGTTTTTTCAACTAGCAAAGCCGTTTCTACGTTTTTTGGATAAGGCATTCCATGCGAGATAATTGTTGATTCCAATGCAACAAGTGGTTGTTTTCTAGCAATAGACTCCGCTACTTTTAAACTAAGCCTCATCTTTAATGCCTCCTACCTTTTTTATAAATTTTACTAACTTTGAATCCAATAAAATATAAATTGCACCTATTAAGACACATGTAGAAATAGCTGCAATCCAAAAGCCATAGGCAATGTTATTCCAACTTAATGCAAGAAGTGGGCTAGAAGAAAGACAACCATTTGAATTCCAAAGCAAAAAATCAAAGCAAAAAATCATAGCCCCAACAACAAATAAGCCGCTAAATAATAAAATCCTGTATTTATTAAAAGGAATGCATACCCTAAATAAAACAAAGTAAGACATCAAAGTAAATATAAGGACAGAACAAGTTTTTGCTGTTTCCCAATAAGAAGAGAAATCACTAGAAGTAGAAATAATAGAAGGAGCAAGCAAAACAAGAACAAAAGGAACGGAAGAAGAAATAATCTCACATAACCCAGCCGGTATGGCTTTAATGAGAATATTCTGTAAAAACGCACCCTTAAGTTTTTCATTTGATGGTTGCAAGGCCAAGAAAAAGGAAGCAATCCCAATTGTGGCAAATTCCCAAACAAGCATATTGGATGTACTAAATGGATACTTAACGGAATTATTGCAAATCATGACTATTAAAAAAGCAAAACTAAAAACAACCGCGAATGCAGTTTTGGTCAAAAACAAGGAACACGTCCTTTGCAAATTATTAATTACCCTTCTACCTTGAGCTACTACTTCGGGAAGTTTAGAAAAATCTGAATCTAGCGTAACAAGATGGGACACATTTCTTGCCGCTTCCGAGCCGCTTGCCATAGCAATGGAACAATCGGCTACTTTTAAGGCTAAAATATCATTCACCCCATCTCCAGTCATGGCCACTTTATGACCTTCTTTTTTATAAGAAGCAACCAAAATGGCTTTTTGCTCAGGGTTTACTCTCCCGAAAACCGAATATAAGTTTGCTAATTTAGCGGTTTCTTCATCCGTTTTGCCTTCTAAAGAAATATATTTATCCGCATTTGGCACACCTACTCTTTTTGCAATCTCTGACACGGTTATTGGATCATCGCCTGAAATGACCCTTATTTCTACCCCGGAATTTTTAAACCATTCGATGTTCTCTTTTGCATCGTCTTTAATGTGGTCGGATAAAACCAATATACCTATAATCTCGCAATTGGCAGGGACCTTGCCGCTTTCTATATATTTTTTATTCCTAGCTACGACTAAACACCTATAACCCTCCCTTGCTTTATTTGAAATTATGGTCTTGATATATTCATTTTCTTTTGTTGGCACAAAGCCATAGGCCCCAAAAATATAAGTGCCTTCTTCATGAATAGAAACAGCTGAATATTTCAAAGAAGAATCGAAGGGAATGATTTCAAGGGCTTGTTCAGTACTAGAAAAGCCAAAAGCTTTTTTTAAGGCGTTCGCGGTAGAGTTAGAATCTTTTGTATGAAACAAAATAGAAGAAACAACATAAGCAATTTCGCTATTTTGCCTATTCTTGCCAAAAGGAATTGTCTCTACTAATTCCATTGTCCCATCGGTAAGAGTCCCGGTTTTATCAAGGCAAAGTAAATCGACCCTAGCAAGCATTTCTATGCAATATAGTTGTTGAACTAAGACTCTTTTCTTTGCCAAAGCGATAACCCCGACCGCCAAAGTAAGGGAAGTAAGCAAAAACATGCCGGTAGGAAGCATTGCAACCATCGAACCCGAGACAGATTCTATGAAGTTTTGTAAATCCGGGCTCATTGTTCCAAATGTGTCGGAGAAGGAATGTCCATGATTATAGCCATCTATCATATAAGTCAAAAAATAAACAGAGCAAAAACACAATGCCAAAATTCCACAAACAGCAACAATTACATTCACTGAATGCTTAATTTCTGATTTAGGCCTAGAAAAGCCGGCTGCCTTGCTTCTTAATGTTTCCGCATAATTGGCAGAGCCCACTTTTTCTACCTGAGCAAGGCAACTCCCTTTTATTAAAAAAGTCCCAGAATAAATAGTGTCACCCTGGCTCTTTTTTACTGGTCTAGATTCCCCGGTTAATAACGATTCATCAACATATATTTCCCCATCAACCAAAATAGAATCCGCACATACTTGGTCGCCACTAGAAACAGAGATGATGTCGCTTAAAACTACGTCCCTAGTTTCTATTTCCTTTTGCCTTCCATCTCTAATTACTTTGGCTTTAGGGTCGGTTATTACGCGTAACTTATCAACCATTCTTCTTGCATGTATGTCTTGAATAAGGCCTATAAGGATGTTAGCAAAAAGAATCAATAGGAAAAAATAATGAGAAAAGGATAGTTTGGCCAAAACCATGATTATGCAAACAAAGAAAAGGATTAAATTCAAAAAATTAAAAAGGTTATCAAATATAATTTGAGGATAAGTTTTCGTTACTTGTTTTTTTGTTTTATTAGACAAGCCTTCCTTTTGCCTAATTTTGACTTGTTCATCACTTAACCCTTTATTAAAATCCACATCAAAACGCGAAGAGGAAGAAATGAGTTCATTTACTTTTTTTGTGGTTTTCATCATTCGCTCCTAAGGCAGACAACAGGATCTTTTTTCGCGGCAATCCTAGATGGTATTAATCCGCTAAGGAAAGATAACAAAATTGACAAAAGAAGCAAAATAACTGCATGCCACGGATTTAATTGGGCTATGCTACCTAAATTGTTGCCAGGGAACAAACTATCGATTATGGCATTGATGGGGAAGCAAGCAACCACCGTAAAAATAATTCCGATAAATCCAGCGACAAGACCTATTATCACACATTCAGCCTCAAATAATCTTCCAACATCTTTTTTTCTAGCACCACACGCCCTTAATATTCCGATTTCCTTTGTCCTTTCAACAACCGAAACGTAAGTAATAATCGCGGTCATAACAGAAGAAACGGCTAAAGAAATAGAAGCAAAGACGATCAAAACGGTAGATATAACATTAATCATCGTTCCTAATGAACCAGTAAACTCAGACATTATGTCGGTATATATGACTTTGTCAGAATCTTTTTTGCCCTCATTTAAGGAATCCAAATACCTAAGTAAGGTATCTTTGGTCGATAAACTCTTTGGAAAAACCAAAATAGAAGTAATTAAAGAATAGGAATTCACATAAGAAACAAGATCAACAAAAGTTGTTTCTCCCTCTTTTGAAAAGAAATAATCGTCCGTAAATAAAGAGGCAATCCCACTAGCAGACGCCGTTTTATCATCTATTTTCTTAAAAGTCGCACCTAAAGTACGACACCAAGATAAATATGTAGTCGGTGAACTAGAATAAGAATAACTTATTGTTTTCTTACCTTCCTCATTAATAGTTATCTTGCCAAATAGATTTATATAGTTAGCCACCCCTTTTAATAAATTAGAAACACTATTATTGCTAAGCGTTGCAGAATCATCTTTCGCTTCTCCTTGAGCGTTTATCAAACTAGATAAAGCATCATTAAGAATTTTTAGTCCGTCTTTCGTTTCATCTTCTTTATTTACAGGGACGTACCAATTATTTTTTTGCT
Source organism: uncultured Bacilli bacterium (assembly GCA_934725985.1). Lineage (GTDB taxonomy): Bacteria > Bacillota_I > Bacilli_A > RFN20 > CAG-826 > Alloenteromonas. The sequence continues at coordinate 476,010 of CAKVCX010000001.1, forward strand.
CATCGGCAAGAATTTTTCCTTGTCCATTTTCTAAATAATCAGAAGCAATCTTTTCTTTCAAAGAAGGCAAATAAGCTAAAGAAGATGGCATTAAAGTAAAATAGCTCTCTTTCGTTGGGCGCAAAACCCCAACGATTTTGCACTTTATTGGGTTATAAATGGAATCGGAAGCAAACACATTTGAAGGAATAGGGGAATTATAAACAACTAGATTCTCTTTCGCTTCATCGCCAACGAATTTACTATTTTTATTATTTGAAAAATCTATATTCAACTTTATATTTTTATAGCAATCAACAGTAATGTCTTCTTTCTCGACTCCCGTAGATAAATAATAGGAAGAATTCGTATAACACTTGTATTCTTTATAAGACGAATCACCTTCTCCATCATAAATTAGAGACGAGAAATCGATTTTGTTTGAATCACCCAAGTTTTCAAATGTTGCCTTTGAATTTATTATGCCTAGTTTTTGTAATGTAGAAAAGTCAATTCTATTATACCTATCAACTATTAAAACCAATTCGTTTTCATGTTCTGGAAATTTGCCATCTATAACGTCATACATAGATGAAAGAGATTTTTCATCTCCATATAGCTCATGGATTATTGTTGTTGGTAAAGAAGTAACCGAAGAAACCATGGCTCCTAAATTAGAAGCGCTTGCATATTGATTAACTTCTTTTATATCTTCACCATCTCCATCTTTTGTTAAGAAATGAAAATTTAGACCGTCCCTATTTTCCATAACAGACATAACCGTTCCATAAGCAGGATTATTTTCATCGGTCATTGTCGCGTTTAAAGAGTCAATATATTCCTTGGAAAAGGTATTTTGATGAACTACATAGCTAGAAGAAGTAGAATCGTACACCCTTAGCATGCCATCGCTTGGGAATTCGTCGTTTTTTGTATAGTCCACTTTGTTGTTTTCTTTATAAGAAAGAACAGTAGGCGATATAGTTATAGGCACGCTGGAAGCAACTGAAGTTTCCACGTCTTTTATATACAAGGAAAAACCGTTGCTAGTCGCTAAAACCAAGGCAACGCCAATTATCCCAAAAGAGCATGCGATAGAAGTTAAGGCCGTTCTTCCTTTTTTTGTTAAGACATTTTTAAAAGAAGAATGCAAGGCAGAAAAGAAAGACATGGATGTTTTTTTATTCTTTTCATCGCTTTTTTCTAAATCGGTCCCAGAAGGCAAAGGAGTGGAATCAGAAACCACCTTCCCATCTTTCATTGTAATGATTCTATCCGCGTATTTCTTAGCTAATTCTTCGTTATGAGTAACCATTACGACACAACAATCTTGTCCCACTTCTTTAATTAATTCCATTACTTGAAGCGAGGTTTTTGAATCTAAGGCGCCAGTTGGCTCATCGGCAAGAATGATGCTTGGGTTATTAATTAAGGCCCTAGCAATCGCCACCCTTTGCATTTGCCCACCCGACAGTTGATTTGGCTTTTTATGAACAAAGTCAAGCAAGCCGACTCTATCTAATACTTCCTTGGCTCTTTTTTCTCTTTCGCTAGCTTTTACCCCGGCAAGCTTAAGAGGAACTTCGACATTTTGAATCAAATCGAAATGAGAAATTAAGTTATAGCCTTGAAAAATAAAACCAACATTCTTGTTTCTATAGCTATCCCAGTCGTTATCGTTAAAATGTTTAGTCGAAACTCCATTTATTAACAAATCCCCAGAAGTATAATGGTCGAGCCCTCCGATGATATTTAGTAAAGTTGTTTTACCTGATCCTGATGGACCTAAAATGGCAACAAATCCTTTTTTTGGAAAAGCTAAAGATAAATCATGGATGGCCGTAAATGGCTTTTTATCAACAAAGTAATCTTTTTTGACATGCCTTAGTTCAAGCGAGACATCGCTATTATGGCTCTTTTTGTCTACAACAATGTGTTCGTTTTCGTTAAAATCGTTCATTTCTTTGATAGTATATCAAAGATTTAAGATAAAAGAGTTAATTTTTGCCAGCAAAATATAAGGATTGTTTATTTTCTTTTATCTTTAAAGAAATCATCTAGAATTTTTTTACATTCATTTTCTTTTATCCCACCAAAAATTAACGGGGACGTGTAGTTATCTTTTGCCGAAAACAAGCCATATTTGCTTTCGCATCCATATTGAATATCTTTCGCTCCAAAATATATAGACTTAATCCTAGATTGCTTTATGGCACCAGCACACATTAAGCATGGCTCTAATGTAACGAATAAAGAGCAGTCGCTTAAATCCCATCTATTTAGTTTTTTTGCCGCTATTTTAATGGCTTCGATTTCTGCATGAGAAGAAACGTCTAGTTTCTTTTCTTTGTTATTGTGTGCAAAAGCAATTATTTCATCCTCTTTAACTATGACCGCGCCAATTGGAACCTCTCCTTCAGATATGGCCTTTTTTGCTTCTAACAAGGCTAGATCCATTATTTGTTCCACATCTAAACAATTCATCTAGGTATTCTATTATTAGAGAATATAAAAATCTAGAAAAGAAAAACCGTCGCACAGAATCAAAGAGTTTAAGGCTGCTTGGTTCCCCACCTGACCTGGTTCACAATTCGATCCTCGCAACGGCTTTGCTATTATATCACAATCAACTAACTAAGAAGAAGAGCTTACTTAATTGGCTTTAAAACACTCATGCCTCCCATGAATTTGCGTAATGGTTCGGGAATGACAACCGATCCGTCTTCTTGTTGGAATTGTTCAACTAAAGCAGGGAAAACTCTAGAAGTAGCCAAGCCCGATCCGTTTAATGTATGGCAATACTTTGTTTTTCCATCTTTGTCTTTGTAACGAATCATGCCTCTTCTTGCTTGGTAATCCCTGGCATTGGAAACGCTAGAAACTTCCTTATAAATGCCCATTGAAGGAATCCAAACTTCAATATCATAAGTCCTAGCCATCGAATGAGAGCAATCTCCCGCGGCTAACTTGTCTATTTGATAAGTTAAGCCTAACCCTTCGACTAATTTCTTAGCCTTATTTACCATTTCCTCAAAAGCGGCGTCGCTACCTTCTTGAGTGGTGTATTGAACCATCTCAACTTTATTAAATTGGTAACCACGTATCATACCTCTTTCTTCCGTACGATAAGAACCTGCTTCTTTTCTATAACATGGGGTGTAAGCAAAATATTTTCTTGGCAATTCAGATAAAGGTAAAATCTCGTTTCTATGTAAATTCACCAAAGCTGTTTCGGCAGTAGGAAGCAAGAATTTCCTAGGTTCCATATCTTCTAGCCAAAATACTTCGTTTTGAAATTTAGGAAATTGGCCGGCTGTATAACCTGAATCATAATTTAGCAAATGAGGTGGAAGAATCATTTCATATCCATCGGCAAGATGGTTTTCAATAAAATAATTTAGCAAAGCCCATTCTAGACGTGCACCTAAATTTGTATAAATCCAAGTACCTGTCCCAGATATTTTGGCAGCCCTTTTATAATCTATTAAACCTAAAGATTCACATAGTTCGACATGATTTTTTGGAGTAAAAGAAAACTTTTTTTCTTCACCAAAATGATATATGGGGTGGTTATTTTCCTTTCCGCCGCCTACTAAATCATCATCTGGAAGGTTTGGCAAAACCTCAACGAGGCTTTTAATTTCATTTTCTATTTTGTTTAGTTCTTCTTCATCTTGTTTATTTTCTGCTCCAAGTTTTTTAACTTTAGCAAAAATTTCTTTTACGTCCCCGCCTTCTTTTTTAACTTGGGGGACAGATGCAGACAATTTATTTTGTTCGGCTTTATTAGCCTCAACCTTTTTTAAGAGTTCGAGCCTCTTTGAAGATAATTCAATTATAGGATTTGGATCGAAATCCCATAATTTTTTAGCCAAGGCTTCCTTTACATATTCTGGCTTCTCTAAAATCAATTTAACATCAATCATTTTCTCTCTCCTTTTCTAGTAACGAAAGATAATAACCTTTTAATATTGCCCCTACTTTGGCTAGCGAATGTTTTTTTGCCATTTCAGACCCTGCAATTATAGTATTGTTTAGATTTTCATGATATACAGAATCTAAATAATCCACGATTTCTTTTTCGTTTTTAAATAGGAAACATGTTTCTTTATCTTTTAACAAATCATTAAATTTTTGCTCTTCCAAAGCAAGGATTTGGGTAGAAGAAGCAAAAGAATCTAACGTTCCAATAAAATCTGGTGCCTCCCCTAAAATCAAATAGAAAGAAGACCTAAGGAGACAAGAACGATAAATATCGTCCTCCAATAAATGCTCTAGCATAACATTTTTTGGTTTTAAAACTCCTTTTACCTTTCTATATGATGAAGATAATTTAGATTTTTTTATCCCGAAGAAAATAAATTTATATCCCGGGCAATATGAGGCTATTTCATATAACGATTTTAATTTCTTTTTATCTTTATAAGAACCTGTGCAGGTAATTATTTTTTCATAAGGCCTAATCCCAAAGTAACGAACAAAAACATCTTCTTCTTGCTTTTTTTCATTGAATCTAGATAGGTTAATAGCATTAGGAAGAATTTCTATACGTGATTTAACCCCGCAAGAAACGGCTATTTTTTTCAATTCTTCATTTGGTACAAGAACTAAATCGGCCGAATTTAAAAATTTTATTTTTCCTTTCGGAATCGTTACTCCTTTATTTTTGTCAAAGCACAAATAAGAAGTAAGGGGGTTGTTCTCACAATAGAAAGGGGAAACAACCGTTTTTATTCCATCAAGTTTCGAATCGTTTAGTTTGCTAAAATCATCAACACAAATAAAATGAGCTAAGTCCAAAGAAGACCATTGGGAAGAAGTCCATGAAATATCATTTTCTTCGCATTCACCCTTGAGGGTTTTACGAAAACGTACACCCTCAAAGGCTTCAGATTTGTTTTTCGATGAAAAGCAAACGAATACTTTCATATTTAAACATTATTCATCTATGGAATCAGGTGTTACGGGTTCTTCGTTTGCAAGCGATTCACTAGAAGCGTCTTCTCCCGTTGCCTCTTCTTCCTCTTCGACATCAGAATGTGGAATTATGGCAATAGAAGCAACTTTTGTTTTTTCATCGACGGCTATGATTTTTACCCCTTGTGTATTGCGGGCAGCTATCTTAATCTCGGAAATTGGCGTGCGAATGACAATCCCTGATTGAGTAACAACTAATAGGTCTTCATCTCCGTTAACCGCTCTAACGGCACATAGTTTTCCAGTCTTCGCGGTTGTCTTAATGGTGATAACGCCTTTTGCGCCACGAGAAGTTAATCTATAGCCATCGTAAAGTCTAGTTGAACCATCTTCCATGGTGATTTCGGTATCTTTGGCGTAAGAGATCTTGCCAAAACCTTTGTTTGTTAAAACAAGGATCTTGTCACCTTCTAAAGAGGTGGTAGCCCCAACTATCTTTGACCCGTCGTCTAGATTCATCCCCTTAACGCCAGAGGCGGTTCTACCCATATCACGTACTTCATTTTCTTCGAAGGAAACTAATTTTCCATTATCGGAAGCAAGAGAGACGATTGCAGTGCCATCGGTGCGTTTAACATCAAATAAATCATCGCCTTCTTTTAATGTAACAGCAATCTTGCCATTGCTGTGTATGGATTCAAACGCCTTAAGAGTCGTTCTTTTTACAATACCATTTTCAGAAATAAACAAGAGGTAATTATTCTCCGGATAATCATCACAAGGAACTATGGATACCACTTTTTCTTCCTTATCTAAGTTAAGGAAATTTTGAGCTGGCATACCTTTTCCGACTCTTCCGGAATCAGGGATTTGGTATCCACGCAAGCGATATACTTTACCTAAAGTCGTAAAGAATAAGATGTCGGTATGAGTTTTTGTATGTTTGATTAGTTTAACAATATCCCCACCAACCGTTTTCATTCCAGTTATGCCTCTTCCGCCACGGTGTTGAGCAGAGAACGTGTCATCATCAACGCGTTTTATATAGCCGTTTTTAGTCAAAGCAACAATGATATTCTTTTGAGGTATCAAGTCTTCGTTTTCGATATCGGCTGCAGCATCTGAAATTTCAGTCAAACGAGCATCTCCGAATTTACCCTTAATTTCCAGTAATTCTTTTATCATCAAATCAACAATGTTTTCTCTAGCGGACAATAATCTATTGTATTCGGCGATATTTGTTTCAAGAGCAGTCTTTTCAGCAAGCAATTTATCTTGTTCCATGCCTTGTAAACGACGTAACGTCATAGCTAAAATCGCATCGCATTGAGACTTAGAAAGATTAAATCTATCATTCAACCTCTTTGTTGATTCTTCATCGTCTTTTGAATCACGAATTATATGTATAACTTCATCGATATTATCGTGAGCAAGTATTAAGCCTTCAACGATATGGAGCCTATCGGAATCTCTTTTTAGTAAGAATTTTGTTCTTCTTGTCAAAACGTTGACTTGGAAGTTGACGTAGTCTTTTAAAAGAGAGTCGATGCCAAGAATCTTAGGTGCCCCGTCTTCAAGGCAAAGGTTGATAATGCCAAAATTGGTTTGAAGGGCGGTATGCTTTAAAAGGTTATTAGCCACAACTTCGGGTATGCAGTCTTTTCTTATTTCAATAACTACACGTATCCCTTCTTTGTTGGATTCATCCCTAACGTCAGTAATGCCATCAATTACCTTATCCCGGACCAAGGCAGCAATATTTTCTATCATGCTAGCCTTATTTACTTGATAAGGTATTTCGGTAACTATGATGCGAGATTTGCCATTATCCATCTCTTCGATGTGATATTTTGAACGAATGGTAATTGTGCCTTGCCCAGTAGTATAAGCATCCAATATACCTTGACGTCCCAAGATGATACCACCGCTTGGGAAATCAGGCCCCGGTAAATAGTTTTGCATTATTTCGGTAGGAGTCAAAGCAGGGTTTTTAGCAACCGCGATAACGGCATCGATAGTTTCCGATAAGTTATGTGGAGCCATGTTGGTGGCCATACCAACGGCAATGCCTTGCGAACCGTTAACGATTAGGTTTGGGAATCGGCATGGCAAGACTTCCGGTTCGACTTCCGTACCATCATAGTTTGCAACAAAATCAACCGTGTCACAATTTATGTCACGAACAAGCTCAAGGCTAAGTTTGTTCATTCTAGCTTCTGTATAACGCATAGCGGCGGCTTCATCGCCATCGATGGAGCCGAAGTTACCATGTCCATCAACCAATGTATAGCGAAGGGAGAATGGTTGAGCCAAACGAACAAGGGTACCATATAAAGCGGAATCACCATGGGGGTGATATTTACCCATGACGTCACCAACTATACGAGCACATTTTTTATACGGCTTATTGGGCTGCATGCCGGATTCGTTCATGCCATAGATAATACGACGTTGAACCGGTTTAAATCCGTCCCTGACATCAGGGATAGCGCGGGAGACAATAACCGACATCGAATAATCAAGGAATGCGGTTTTTACTTCTTCTGAAACATCGCGGTCTATCAAACCAGGGATAATTCCAGAAACAGCAGCCTCGTGCCCGAACATTGCATCTTCGGATTGAAGTCCTTCTTTAGACATTTTTATTTCGGAAGAACTTTCTTTTTCGTCTTCATTAGTTTCGGTTGTTTCGCCTTCAACTATTTTCTTTTCATCGTTTTCCATTCATTATTCCTCCATTTATATGTCTAGGTTCTTAACAAATTTAGCGTTATCGACAATATATTGGCGTCTAGGCAAGACATCATCGCCCATCAAGTCAGTAAAGGCTTTTTCAGCTTGGGCTGCATCATCTATTGTGATTCTTATCATCTTCCTAGCTTTAGGATCCATAGTTGTTTCCCAAAGTTGGGTAGCGTCCATTTCGCCTAAACCTTTATAACGTTGAAAAGCAAAGCCAGGCTTTAATTGCAATTGCTTTTTTAACACTTCTAGTTGGGCGTCATTATAAGCGTAATAAGAACTGCCTTTGTGATCGATTTTATATAAAGGGGGTTGAGCAATATAGACGTGCCCTTCGTCTAAAAGAGGACGCATAAAGCGGTAGAAGAAAGTTAAAAGTAAGATTCTGATGTGGTCACCGTCGACATCAGCATCTGTCATGATAACTATTTTGTTATAACGAATTTTTGTAACATCAAAGTTATCCCTTATTCCGGCGCCTATGGCCGTAATCATGTTTCCTATTTCGGCATTGGCCCAAATCCTATCTTCCCTAGCTTTTTCTACGTTAAGAATTTTTCCTCTTAGAGGAAGAATGGCTTGTGTTTCACGGTCTCTACCATTTTTAGCGGAACCACCTGCTGAATTACCCTCAACAATATATAGCTCGCAAATTTCAGGGTCTTTAGAAGAACAATCAGCCAATTTTCCCGGCAACGTTGTTATTTCTAATGAACTTTTGCGGATTTTTTCTCTTGCAACCCTAGCAGCGTCCCTAGCCTTTGAGGCTAATTGAATTTTTTCGACTATAGATTTTGCTTCGGATGGGTTTTCATAAAGCCATTGACTGAGTCCATCTCCAACAACGGTAGATACTATTTTTCTTACTTCCGAATTTCCCAATTTGGTTTTTGTTTGGCCTTCATATTGAGGGTTTGGATGCTTAACGGAAATAACGGCAGTCAAGCCTTCACGGCAATCGTCTCCAGTAAAGTTTTTATCGTCGTCTTTTAAATATTTTTGCTTTCTGGCATAGTCGTTAATAATTCTGCCCAAGGCAAGATTCAAACCTTCAACATGGGTTCCACCTTCCTTTGTGGAAATGTTATTGCAGAAAGAATAAATGCCATTTTGATCATATGAATCAGTCCATTGCAAAGCAACTTCGGCATAAATCCTTTCCTTAGTCACGCCATCGGCTAAAGTGACCTCTTCTGCGCCTTGACAATAAATAGGAGAAGGATTAACAGAAACTTTATTTTGGTCAATATAAGAAACGTATTCTCTAATGCCGCCATCATATTGGAAGGATTCGGAAACCGGAGTTTCGCCGCGCAAATCGGTAAGGGTGATTCTTATCCCTCCGTTAAGGAAAGCCATTTGCCTCATATGATTGCGAATGGTTTCATAGCTATAAATTGTGGTTTCAGTAAATATGGTTGGATCTGGTTTAAAAGTAACGGTAGTCCCTCTTTCATTGGAATCGCCAACACGTGTCAAATGGCCGACAGGATGACCACCGTTTTCAAAACGAAGATGGAATTTCCCACCGTCTCTGCAAACAGTAACATCCATCCACGTTGATAAAGCGTTGACTACAGAAGCGCCAACACCATGGAGACCACCAGATACCTTGTACCCGCCTTCCCCGCCAAATTTTCCGCCAGCATGAAGAATTGTAAAAACAGTTTCTACGCCTGATAATCCAGATTTTGCAACAATATCGACAGGGACTCCACGGCCATCGTCTTTGACGGTTATGGAGTTATCGGGATTTATTGTTACGTCAATGTTTTTGCAATATCCAGCTAATGCTTCGTCAATTGAATTGTCAACGATTTCCCACACCAAATGATGAAGACCGGCGGCAGCTGTTGTGGCAATGTACATGCCAGGACGTTTCCTAACAGCTTCCAAGCCTTCCAGTACTTGAATGTCGCTGCCTTTATAATCGGCTTTTGCCTTTTCTAAGGCTTTTTCGTTTGTCACGTCTTCTTTTACGTAGGTGAAGCGATCTTCTTCCGACATTTGCGTAGAAGAATTTGACACAACCTTTTCTTCTTCTGCCATTTGTTTACCTCCTGGTGGCATTATTCGCGGCTACTTCAATTACCGAAGCGCCTTCGATTTTTAAGTTTGTAGCAGTTATAAACACTTGTTTGAATCCCTTAACAACGTCTATAAGCCTATTGATGCGATTTTCATCCAATTCGCTAGTCACATCATCTAGAACGCAAATTGGTTTCTTATCTTCGTTTTCAATTAGAAGATATGGCACTAGTTTTAGCGCTAGAACAGCCATCCTGTTTTCCCCTTGGCTGCCATAAGAAGCGATGTCTTTGCCGTCGAAGCTGAACGAGAAGTCTTCCCTATGAGGCCCAACACTGGTGAAATGATGAGCCAAATCGTTTTCCAAAGAGATTTTAAAGGCTTTCCGTGCGTTCTCGATAAACTGCCCATCCGGCCTAACAAAAGGCTTGTAAACAAGTCTAGAGGCTTTAGAATCGCCTCTAAGTTGATGTAGCAGGTTCGGCATAATTTCGTTTGAGGATGCGACATACATCATTCTGTAACGAGTTATTGGGCAAGACGTTTCGATCATTTGGTCGGTTATAACTTGTAATAAGTCTTTGTCGACGCGTTCTTGCTTGAGAAGTAAGTTTCTTTCCTTAAGCAATCTGTTATAACGACAAATCAAGTTGAAGTAATCGCCCGACTGTTTAGAAATAGCAATATCTAGAAACGAACGTCTTTTTGATGGCGATTCTGAGAACAATGCGACATCGCTTGGTGAAAACGAGATTACATTTACCGCTTTCGACAAGTCGCTAAGCCTTGAAACATTCTTGCCATTGATCGCTATCCTTTTAGAATTTTTGTCTATTTGGATTTCGATTCTTCTTTTGATGTCACCCTCGGAAATGGAAGCATCTATAAGAGCAAGATGCTTTCCTTCTTTAACAAGCGTTTTATCATCCGAAGTTCGCCAGCTTCTTGTCAAAGACAAATATTGAATCGCTTCAACTAAGTTTGTTTTTCCGGCAGCGTTTTCTCCAAGGACAAGATTGAGCCCAGGCGATAGGTTTAAGTCGAGGTTATCGTAAGTGCGAAAGTCTCGCAGTCTTATATGGTCTAAAATCATTTCTTGATAACGATTGTTCTCTCGTTAATGGCAACAACATCACCAGAATAAAGCTTACGGCCACGCCTATTTTCTTTTTCGCCATTGACATAAACGTTAGATGTCAAAAGAAAAGACTTGGCTTCTCCGCCATAGCTTATAATCGAAGCTAATTTTAGAAGTTGCCCAAGTGTAATGTATTCGGTAACGATTGTTACAATTTCGGAGTTATTCATTTTCGACCTTATAATACAAAAATAGTTTACTACGTAGTAGTAAAAAATGGTAGACTTTTTCTACCATTTTTCGATGTTTTTTTATTTATTTTTTCGCATCAATAAGTGCGCATTGGGGTAATCAGTTCAACAACTGAATCATCCTTACCGTTTTTAACGACGAAAGGCTTCATTTCAGCCTGGAAACAGATCGTGACGTCTTCGGATTTCAATGCTTTTATTGCGTCGACTACAAACAAAGAGTTAAATGACACCTCAAGCCTTTCCCCCGTGTATTGAAAAGTTTGTATGTGTTCATTTGCCGAACCGTTTTCTTGGCTTTTGACAGAGACTTCGACACTATCTTCGCTCATCGATAATTTTATAACCGATTCCCTATCGCTAGCTAAAACGGAAACTCTCCCCATAGCGGATAGCAATTCTTGAGCGTTTACTTCAAGGAAATAATTGAAATTTTGTGGAATGATTGATTTTGTTACAGGATAATCCCCCGATACTAAGCAAGAAGAAACCACAGTCCCGTCGAAGCTAAATAATACTTTCCTATCGGAAATGGCAATTTCAACCGTTCTAGCATTTTCAAACATATGGACAATATCTAGCAAGGCTCTAGCGGGAATATTGCATTTGAATGAAACGTCAGTGTCTAAATCAACCGATTTTCTAGACAGCCTAGCTGAGTCGGTAGCGGTAGCAACTAGTTTATTATCGGCCGCTTCCAAATTTAGGGCCGTTAAAATGGCGCGTTGTTCTTTTGTAGAAGCAGCGAATGCGCTTTGTTCGACTAGTTCAGTCAAAGTGGAGCAAGGCATTGTAAATACGGTTCCACTTGGTTCTAGATCAATATCAGGATATTCTTCTGCGCTAGTGCAGTTTAATTTGAACGAAGAACGACCGTCATCGATTTTAGCTATTGATTTATCAATCACGTCAAAACCAATTATCTCCCCTTCCATTCTTCTAACTATTTCGGTTAGTAAATGGGCATTTATTAGAGTGGAACCCGCTATAGAATTTGTAATTATATTTTTTTCACCAATCATATAAGGGACAATAGATTTAATCGTCATGCTTGAATTGGATCCGATTATTTCCAATCCCTTTTCATTTAAATCTAACTTTAAAAAAGCAAGGATAGCATTTGGATTTTTCGGTGCTATGGCTTTTCCGGCACTTAGCAATGCTTTTAGAAATTGTTCTTTGTTTATATTTAGGCGCATGTTTCTACCTCGTAACATTTGTTTAATTTATTTATTTAAGGATGGTAATAATAATAAGTGTTGTGAATATTGTGGATAACTTTGTTTTTTTATGCTTCATCATGATACCACAATGGATTAGTTTCTAAAACCTTTTATTTATAAAATAAACACCTTAAGAAAGTTTGCTTTTTAAATCTGAAATTGCCACCATCATATCTGGGTCGTTTTTCAAAGAGTTTTCCACTTTTTTTACACCATTCATCACAGTCGCATGATCTTTTCCACCGAACGTTTCACCTATTTTGATGAATGGGGTGTCTAGCATTTCCCTGTCTAGGAACATTGCAATATGCCTAGCCATGGCAATTCTAGATGTTCTTATCTTTCCAACAAGTTGCGAAGGGGTTAATGAATAGTAATCAGAAACGCAGGCGATTATTTTTTCTTCGGTGAGTTTTTGCCCGTTTTCTACTTGACTAGTTAAAGTGCTTATCGCCTTTGTGGCTACATTCATCGTTATCCGGTTCGTTGATTTGGTGTTTATTGTATAAAAGATTAGTCTATTCAAAGCCCCTTCAAGCTCTCTGACATTAGAAGAAAACCCTTTAGCTATATACGTTAAAACGTCTTCGTCAAAGTCGCTCGGATCTAATCCGCCAGCTTGAATTTTAGCTTTTAAAATATCTTTGCTTGTTTCTAAATCTGGTTTTTCTATTGACAAAACTAAGCCTTGTGAAAATCGCGTTTTAAGTCTGTCATCTAAACCATTGAGGTTGCTAGGGTGCTGATCGGAGGTGATAACAATTTGCTTACCATTGTTTACCAATGTGGAAAAGATAAGGAAAAACATTTCCATGGTCCCTCTTTTTCCGGTTATAAATTGAATATCATCAATTAAGAAGACATCGACTTTATTTTTGAAATACTTAGTTAACGATTGACCTTTCTCATGGTTTTCCACAAAACCAATATATTCATCAACGAAATCTGATGCCGATATGTATAAAACATTATAATTGGGGTATTTCTCCTTTATTTCGTTGCCTATAGCGTGCAATAAGTGAGTTTTTCCTAAGCCGGAGTCACTATGAATCAGCAACGGGTTATATAATTGGCCCGGGGTACTTGCAATCATTATTCCAGCTTGAAAAGCTTCTTTATTTGATGGGCCTGTTACAAAGTTATCAAATGTAAATTTCGGATTAAGTTTATAATCTTTAAAAAATGCCGGCTCTTCTTCTTTTTGTTCCAAGGGTTCTTTAGCTAGATTATTTTTGTAAACAAACTTGACATCGAAGTTTGTACCTGTATATTCATTGACAATTTTTAAAATTTCATTTTTATACTTTTTATCTAATATTTGACTAGCTAGTTCACTAGAAACGCTAATGATCATAACGTTGCCGTCTAACCTTGCTAGTTTTGTATCGCAAAAAAAAGTGTCGTATATCCTTTTTTCGTTAATCGTTTTTTCAATTCTTTCTAGCACCGATTCCCATATGCTATTTAATTGTGAAACAGAGTCAGCCATAAATTTACCTGTAAAATTAAAGCCCTTTTTTGTGAAAAAAGATAGCAAAAAAATAGGCAAAATTTATTTTTCCACAATAAAATAAATAAAAATGCGCTGTATCTTGGCAAAAAAGAGCTTATCCACAACTTTAAATTGTGAATAAATTGTGAAAAACTTTTTACTTGATTTTTTATTGTGGAAAACTTCTTTTACTAACTACTTTTCTACAATGCAAAAGGCTAACAACGCTAAAGGTGTTTTCGAATAATTTTTTGTTTTATCCACATTATCCACGATAAATTAATAACAATTGATGTTGATAATGTTTCACTACATGTTTCACGCTGTTTTTCTTTATCTTTTGTTGTGGAAAACTTCGCATACGCGCGTACACTCGCAGTTGTAGTTGGCTTTTTTAATCCGTATAATAACCCTTGCATCCGTTTTAGGAGGAAAAGCTAATGAAAAAAACATACCAACCATCTAAGAAGAAGCACGCGAATAAAGCAGGCTTCCGTGCAAGAATGGCCACGGCAACAGGACGCAAAGTAATTGCCAAGCGTCGTGCCAAAGGACGCGCTAAAGTCGCTGATTAATTTATGAAGAGGGCGTTTCGTGTAAAAAAACACGAAGATTTTGACTTTATTATAAAAAATGGAGTAAAAATCAAATCGAAAAACTTCAATTTATATTTTGTCAAAGCGCCAAAAGAGCAGCTCTATACTCGTATCGGCTTGGCCGTTGGTAAATCAAATGGTCACGCCGTTACTAGGGTTAGGGAAAAAAGGCAAGTTAGGGCAATGATAAGTAAAAGAAATGACTATAGTTTGCCTTTGGATATTATCATCTCGATTCGTCCTTGCTACAAAGAAAGCGAGTTTGAATCAAACGAAAGAGAACTCAACTCTCTTCTAGATACCATTAAGGAAAAATACAATTGAAAAAGATATCCCATAAACAAATATTTGTCGGTTTAGCAGTTCTATTAGGTGGGGGATTGCTTGCAAGCTGTACGGCTAATTTTTGTTCCGAAGTAGATCAAGCTCAAATGGCTTATCCATACGAACAAGGGGTAACCGTTTATGTTTCAAAAGATGAATATAACGAATTAAAAACCGCCGATGAAACAAAATCGTTAATCGAAGAGCAAGAAGCTAGCAAAATTGCTGGTCCTGCTTATGTTGACAAAGACAACAACGTTTTAAACGAAAACGTGTATAAATATGTGCCTTTAATAAAAAAAGAAGACGGAAGTATAGAATTTACTGCTAATAAAGCTTCTTTTTTGCAAGGAACAATTCTTTCCACTGCCTATAAAAACGGCTATGTAATGCCTTCTGTTAAATATTGGGCAAGTATTGATAACTATGTTTTAGAGGCCGCTACATACGAGGCCTATAATTCTGGATTGCAAGATCCAAGCCAACGCGCCGCTTATTCTCTTGGTGCTAGTGCGCCTAGGGAGTTTGTGTCCACTTTGGTAGCTTCCGAATCTTCTGATCCTTCCAATTGGGCGGTCAATCCGTATGCGAAATCGGATTGCAATGGCGGTGATGATACACCACAAAATGATAAGTCCATTTTAAGAACTTTCGGACATTTAAAGTTTTCTGGCGATGGTGGCAGCATTTGGGGCTATTGGACAAAATGGAATGCCGAATTATATAAAAGCAACGATCCCTCTTTGGGAATTGATAATTGCCCAACAAAAGATTTTGCTGATCTTTATCAATCTCAAATTGCTTCAAAAGTAAACCAAATCCGTTCTTGTATAGCTACTAAAGAAGGATCGTTTGGCCATTATGGCAACAATTCCGATTGGGAAGTAGATATAACTAAAAAAGATTGGGGATATGCCTGGAATAAAGGCTTCTTAGAAGGCCTTTTGGTTTATCCTGTTTCCTGGTTAGTTGATACATTCTCGTTTGGGATGGATCCATCCTTGTCTGGTGTTGGCCAGATTTGGGCTATAGTTTTTGTTACTTTAATAGTAAGGGGGTTACTCTTACTAGTTTCCTTCCGCTCGACTATGGATTCGCAAAAGATGCAAGCCTTGCAACCTGAAATGGCAAAACTACAAGCGAAATATCCTAACTCCAATACCAATCAAGCCGAAAAGCAAAGGCTCGCTCAAGAACAAATGGCTCTTTATAGACGCCATAAAATAAAACCATTTAGGCAAATATTGATACTAATTTTGCAATTCCCTGTCTTTATTTGCGTTTGGTCTGGCTTGCAAGGATCAGCTGCATTATCTACCGGTGAATTCCTTGGCATGAGATTATCTGATAATATTAATTCTATATTATTTAATGTTTCTGGTGCTTGGTATTATAACCAAAATGGGTGGTGGACAGCCTTGGTCTTGTTTATATTGATGGCCGGAACTCAAGTTATGGCTATGCTGCTGCCAAGAATTATGGCCAAAGCCCAAACTAAGAAAGTTGCCAAAATGTCTGCTAACCCAGCTCAAAGCGATTCTCAAAAACAAATGAAATGGGTTTCTATCTTCATGATGATATTTACCATTGTCATGGGCTTCATGCTTCCATCTGCCATGGGCGTTTATTGGTTGATCTCTGGTTTAATTTCCATGATTCAAACCTTTGTTACTCAATTGATAATATCTAAAGGCAAAAATAAAAAGAGGTAATTTTAATGAAAGAATATACAGCTAAAACCATAGAAGAGGCTCTTTGCTTGGCTTCTTCTGAATTAGGCGTTAATGAAAAATCATTAGTTTACAACGTTAAAGAAGAAAAGAAAGGGTTATTTAAAAAGAGCGCAACTATAGTTGTTTATGATCAAAATGACGCAGCTAGTTATGCCATAGAATACTTAAAGAACGTTACTGCTTCTTTAGGGATTGAAGCAACTTGCGAGGCTGATATCGAAGACGATATTATCAAAATCACGATTGATTCTAACCATAACCCTATCTTGATCGGAAGAAATGGAAAAACTCTACAAGCTTTGAATGAATTGACTAAATTGGCCGTTTCCAATAAATTCCGTCGTCGTTATAGAATACTTCTTGACGTTGGCGGATATAAGGAAGACAAATATTCTAGAGTTGAGCGCATTGCTAAAAGAGCGGCTAGAGATGTATTAAAGTCTCATGTTGACGTTAAACTCGATCCAATGACTCCTGATGAAAGACGCGTTGTCCATGGTTGCTTGTCAAATATGGAACATATAAAAACCGAATCCACCGGGGAAGGCTCTTCTAGAGCTGTTTGTATTAAATACGTTGATTAAAAAATGGCTACTTCGGTAGCCTTTTCTTTTACCTTATATATAAATATATAGATATAATATATACGTGGAACCAATCATTGCTTTAGCTACACCCCCGTTTAAATCAGCCTTAGCCTTAATTAGAATATCTGGCGATAATGTTTTTGATATTGTGTCTTCTTGTTTTTCTAAAAATATTGGCACTGGCTTTAAAAGAAAAATAATGCATGGGTCTATTTCTTTTGAAAATAAAGTTATAGACGATGTAGTTATTTTTTGTTATGAGGCTTCTTATTCTATGACCGGTGAAGAAGTTGTAGAAATTTCTTGTCACGGGTCGATGGTAATTGTAAAAGAAATAATGGAGGCTTTTTTTAGCAAGGGAGTTAGGCAAGCGGAAGGTGGAGAATTTTCTGCTAGAGCATTCTATTTTGGCAAAATGGATTTAATCGAAGCCGAGAGCGTTAACGATTTAATCAATGCAACTACAAAAGAAGCAAAAGATGTGGCTTTGATGTCTTGTTTAGGAAAAGTTTCACCTTTATTAAAACCCTTAAAAGAAAAAATAAGCGACTTATTATCCAAACTAGAGGTAAATATCGATTTTCCAGAATACGAAGATATAGAACAAACAAACTACGAATATGTAATTTCTCAGTGCAGACAAATGAAAGAAAGCCTTGGTGTTTTAATTAAGCAAGGGCATGAAGGAAAAATTATTCGAGAAGGTGTTAAAGTAGCCATTGTTGGAGAGCCAAATGTTGGTAAGTCCTCGATATTAAACGCTTTATTAAATGAAGAAAAAGCCATTGTTACAGATATCCCTGGGACTACTAGAGATATTGTCGAAGGTTATTTATCAATAAAAGGGGTGCCTTTTATACTGCTAGATACCGCTGGAATTAGGGATAGTTCCGATGTTGTAGAGAATATAGGCATAAAACGAAGTAAAAAAAGTATTGAAGAGGCCGATATGGTCATTTTGGTGACCGATGATAAAACGATTTTTGATGAATGCGAGATTAGCGCATTATGCAAGAATAAAATCTTGATCAAAGTAACTAATAAATCTGATTTAATAAAACAAAAAGAAAAGGGACGTATATATGTTTCCGCTTTAAAGAAAGACATCGAACCATTAAAAAAAGCAATGTATGATTCCTTGCAAATTAATGACTCCTCCTTTTCTACTCCTTCCTTTTCAAATCAAAGAGAATTGTCTTTATTAAAGAAGATAGATAACGAACTTTCTTCCATTATAAAAGATTGCCTTGATGTGGTCCCAATGGACTTGGTTTCTTCTTCTTTGCTAAATGCATATAACTATGTAAGAGAATTGTTTGGAGAAGATCCGACCCATGATTTGACAGATGAAATCTTTTCCCGTTTTTGTGTAGGTAAATAAAGATGATTTATATAGATAGTCATTGCCATTTAAATGATGAGGCATTTATTAATGATTTGGATGAGATTATAAATGAATCCAAAGGGAACGGGGTTAATGTAATTGTTGTCGTTGGTTATGATTTGCCTAGTTCAATTAAAGCGGTAGAAATCGCCCCTAAATATGATGGAGTTTTTGCTACCATAGGGTTTCATCCTGAGAATCTAGACGGCATAAACGATGGCAAATTAGATGAAATAAAGAACTTAGCTAGTAATAAAAAGGTAATAGGCATAGGTGAAATTGGTCTTGACTATCATTGGTATAAAGAAGAAAAAGACCGCTTTATTCAAAAGCAATGGTTCATAAAACAATTGAAACTAGCAGATTCTTTAGATTTGCCCGTTTCAATTCACGCTAGAGAGGCTACAAAAGATACTTTGGATATATTAAAAGAATACGCGCCGAAAAGAAAAGGTGTTTTGCATTGCTATTCTGGCTCTATAGAAACAATGAAAGAATTAGAGAAATTAGGTTTTTACTTTGGCTTTGACGGTCCAATAACTTATAAGAACTCTATAACCCCAAAAGAATGTGTTAAAGCCGTGGATGTTAATAGGATACTATCGGAAACCGATTCTCCTTATTTAACTCCTGTTCCGTTTAGAGGCAAGGTCAATTCACCTTCTTATGTACGTTATGTAGTAAGCCAAATGGCCTTTTTAAAAGAAGTTCCTCTTGATTTTATGCAAGAAAAAATTAAGGATAATTTTGAAAGATTGTTCCACGTGAAACTATGAAAAAAGAAAAACTAAACGCCTTAATTGTTGTAGAAGGCATCACCGATATATCTTTATTGAGTTCTTTTTTAGATTGCGAGTTTGTTATTACAAATGGTTCGAGTGTTCCACGTGAAACAATTGAGTACATAAAAGAAGTCTCAAAAAGGAAAGAAGTCATTGTTCTTACAGACCCCGATTATCCAGGAAAAAGAATTAGAGACGTACTTGACCAAAATATAGCTAACCTTAAGCACGCTTTCATTCCAAAAGAAAAAGCCATCAAGCATCATAAAGTCGGTGTAGCGGAGTCTAGCAAAGATGTTATTTTAGAGGCGTTGTCGAATTTGACTCTTTCTAAAAACTGTAAGAACGGGGATTTAAAGTATAGCGATTTGCTAGATTTAGGATTGACTGGTCCAAATTCTTCTATAAAAAGAAATAAAGTAGAAGGACATTTTCATTTAGGCTTTGGAAATACAAAAACATTATTAAAAAGAATCAATTCAATGAATATTAGCAAGCAACAATTAAGGGAGTTTTTAAATGGATGTAAATAAATATTTTTCTTCTATTAAAGAGTTAAAGTTTTTGGCAAAAAAAGAAGTGGGACAAAATTTTTTAATTGACCCAGATATTGCAAAAAAAATAGTTTCTTTACTAGAACTAAATGAATCAGATAATGTATTAGAGATAGGGTGTGGGGCTGGCTCGCTTAGCTATTTTCTCTCTTTTGGCCCTGCAAAAGCTACTTTAATTGATATTGATGAATCCATGTTATGCAAATTGCAAACGGATTTTAAAGAAAACGAGTATTTAAATATTCAATATGGCAACGCCATGAAATTTGACTATTCCCCTTATGGTAAAATAGTTGGCAATCTTCCTTATTACATCACTTCTTCAATAATTGAAAAAACCTTAATTGGAGCAAAAAATGCGTCAAAGATGGTTTTTATGATTCAAAAAGAAGCCGCCGATAGAATAATGGCTCCTGTCAATACTAAAGACTATTCCCCTTTGAGTGTGTATTTATCGTTAGTTGCAAAAAGTAAAAGAGTATTTAATGTCAGCCGTCATTGCTTTGTTCCAGAACCCCATGTTGATTCTAGTGTCATTCTTATAGAATTTAATAAAAAACATGATGAAAATAGTTTCAAAGCGTTTAAACTATCTCAGTCGCTATTTTTAAAGCGGAGGAAAACAATTTATAACAATTTAAAAAATCTTCTTCACGATGAATTAAAGGCAAAAGAAACATTAGAAAAAGCAAGTATAGATCTGAATAAACGCCCAGAAGAAATTGCCCCTGAGCAATACTTGATTTTAACTAAACTAATAGAATGCTAGGAAAATAATATGGACATAAAGTCATATGCGAAAATAAATCTTTCTTTAAAGATAATAAAAACTCTAGAAAACGGATATCATGAATTGGATATGGTTAATTTGCCATTAGAACTTCATGACGTCATCGAAATCAATAAAATATTTGGCAATGATACTTATATCACTTGTGACGATCTTCGCTTGATGGGTTTAAAAGCCAATTTGTGCAAAAAGGCCGTTGATGCCTTAAGAGAAGTTTATCATTTCAAGGATAACTTCATGATTCATATCCATAAAGAAATTCCTTTTGCGGCCGGGCTAGGCGGAGGAAGCAGCAATGCTGCTGCCGTTTTATTGACTTTAAATAAAATGTTAAAGCTAAATGCTAGCATGGAAGAATTATGTGCCATTGGCTTAAAAATAGGCGCGGATGTACCTTTTTTCATTCATAATCGGCCATCTAGAGTTGGCGGTATTGGGGAAATAGACTCGCCTATTAATATTAAGAAAAAATATTTTGTTTTAATAGTTAAACCAGAAGAGGGTCTTTCAACAAAAGAAGTCTATGAACATTTCTCTTCTTTTTCTAATGTTAGAGTCGATACAAATAACGTTATAAAAGGTTTAAATGAAGGCGACGATGATTTAATTGCTAAAAGCATTGGCAATGATTTAATGAAGTCTGCCGTTTCTTTATTGCCTGTTGTAGGCGATATTTATTCGTCTTTAATAGGTGATGGGTTTAAAATAGTATCAATGTCGGGGTCTGGATCTAGTTTATTTGCTTTATCTACTGATTTAAAAAAATGCAAAGAAGCCCAACGAAATTATGAAAAGAAAGGATATATATCCGTTTTGACAAAAACTTTATAAAAGGAGAATCATTATGAATAAGTACGCGATTATTATGGCTGCTGGCAAAGGCACAAGAATGAAAAGCAAGCGTGACGAAATGTCAAAAGTTTCTTTCCCAATACTTGGCAGACCAATGGTTAAATATGTTTTAGAAGCATTAAGACCGCTTGGGTTCAACGAAATAGTAACAATAGTTGGATTTGGCGGGAATATGACAGAAGAAATAGTAACCCCTGTTTCAAAAGTCGTTTGGCAAAAAGAACAAAAAGGGACAGGGCATGCCGTAATGATGACTTCTCCCTTGTTAAAGGATAAAAAAGGAGAAACTATTATTTGTTGTGGGGATACTCCTTTACTAACTTGCGAAACTCTTTCTTCTTTATTAAAGGAGCACGAAGAAAATCACAATGATTTAACAATTTTGACTTCCATTATGGATAATCCAAAAGGATATGGAAGAATTGTTAAAGAAAATGGTAAGGTTATAAAGATAGTAGAGCAAAAAGACTGTAGTAAAGAGGAAGCTTTGATTAAAGAAGTCAATGCAGGGGTCTATGTTTTTGATAATGAAGAGTTGTTTAAAGACCTTGATAGACTTACTCCTAATAATGCGGCTGGCGAATATTACTTAACTGATGTCATCGGCATGTTTGTAAACGACGGGAAGCGCGTTTGCTCTTTCTCTATTACTGATGTAGACGAAACGATGGGAGTTAACGATAGATACCATCTTTCTATTGCTGCAAAAAAGATACAGCAAAGAATAAATAAAAACCTCATGCTTTCAGGCGTTACAATCGAAGATCCTGATTCCACTTATGTTTCTCCTGATTCTAGCGTTGGGGTAGATTCCACGATTCGCCCAAATACGTATATTTTAAAAGGCAGCAAAATAGGCGAAGGGAACGTAATTGGACCATCCACATATTTAGAAAATGTGATTATTGGGGACGATAATGAGATTGAATTCTCAAACGTAAAAGACTCTACAATCGGAAGTAAAGTTAAGGTTGGCCCTTATTCTAGAATTAGAAATAATTCTAAGATAGAAGATGGATCCATTATTGGGAATTTTAATGAATTAAAGAATACTGCTTTTGGCCCTTCTTCAAAATGTTGCCACCTTTCATATTTAGGTGATGCTGAAATTAAAGAAAACGTTAACATTGGTGCTAGTGTTGTAACTGCTAATTTTAATGGCAAGGAAAAACATAAAACTCTTATTGAAGAAAACACTTTCGTAGGTTGTTCTTCTACTTTAGTAGCGCCTCTTACCCTTGGCAAAGATTCTTTTGTCGCAGCTGGAAGCGTCATAACAAAAGACGTCCCTTCTTCTAGCTTGTCTATTGCTAGAGAAAGACAAATTAATAAAGAAAATTATTTTAAAAAATAGTTCTTATTTTATTTCTTTTAACCATTTTTTATCGGATATTCACGGAAAATTATATTAATTTTGCTTTTCTTTTTCTTTTGTATTTATTATTAAGAGAAAGAAATAATTATGAGCGAAGCAAAAGTAATTCAAATATTAAAAAACGTTAAATGGATATGCGAGAACCCTGCTATAAAAAAAGATGAATATTATTCTTATTATTCTTCTTTTTATTCTGACGAGGAAGAGGCATCGTTACTGATTGTTTGTGACTCTGATTGCGCGGTTTATTTAAATAATAATTTGGTTTATTTCGGAGCCAGTCCTTCTTACCCTAATCATCCAATTGCGGATTTAGTAAAAATCAAATGTAAGAAGGATGGAAAAAATAGTGTTAAGATCATTGCTTATTATTTTGGCGCGGATACTTTTTCTTCCTATTGCAAAGGTCCTTCTAGATTAAAGTTTGCTTTCGTATCTTCTTCTTTTAAAATCCTTTTAGGCAGCGATGAGGAAGTATTATCTTGTCCAAATGCTTCTTATTTGTCACATAGAGAAAAAGTAATTTCTCCTCAGCTAGGATATTCATATTGTTTTGATGCGAATAAGGAAGACGATTTATCTTCTTTGCATAAATCTTTTTTAGTAGAGGATTATGGGGAAGTTGAATTAAGAACTAATAAAAAGTGTTTTCATGCAGGAAGAGTCATTAACCAAATAAGAAAAATTGGAACAGGACATTATTTAATAGATTTTTCTAAAGAAGTGGTTGGACATCTTGATTTGGAATTTGTTTCTAAAAAGAAGCAACATATCTTAATCGCTTATGCTGAGCATAAAGAAAAAAAGAGTTTAGTTTATAAAATAGGTGGTAGAGATTTTTCTATCGATTATATAGCTAGACCAGGTCAAAATAAGTTTTTAGATACTTTTAGAAGAATAGGCCTTCGTTATATGGAAATATTTTGTCTAGAAGATATCGATATCTCTTATTTTGGAATAAATGAAGTTAGGTATCCATTTGAGGAAATAAATTATAAAATTGAAGACCCAATAATTGAAAAAATATATGACACGTGTGTTTATACTTTGAAGTGTTGCTATCATGAACATTACGAGGATTGCCCATGGAGAGAGCAATGCTTATATACAATGGATTCATTAATGCAGGCCTTAGCCGGCTCGGTTTGTTTTAAAAATAATGAACAAATTAAGTCTTCTTTAAAATTAATAAGCCAGGATTTTAGAAAAGATAAACTTCTTTCTATTTGTTCCCCTAGTTCGTCTAATTTAACTATACCTTCCTTTTCTTTGTTCTATTTTCAAACAGTAGAATTCTATTTAAAAAAGACGAATGATGTAGAATTTGTTAGAAACATTTATCCTAAATTAAAAGACATATTGGAAGCATTTTTATCTAATTATAAAAATGGTCTTGTTTATACTTTTGATAAACAAGGTACTTGGAATTTTTACGAATGGAGTAACGGACTTGATGGTGGGCTGATGCAAAAACAAGAGAAAAAAGCAGATTTGATTTTGAATTGCCTATTTGTCATTTCGTTAAGGTCATTTATTACTATTTCTAGATTAATTGGGGAACAAACTGATTTAGAATATATTTTCGAAGAGAATAAAAAAGCCGCTAGAAAAGAATTCTTCTTTAATGGCTATTTTAAAATGTCAAAAGATGACGAATTGTTAAGTCAGTATGGAAATGCTTTAGCGATTTTAGCTGGATATTCTAGTGATGATGAATCTAAATTTATTGCCAAAGAATTGACAAATGAAAATACTTTCTTTGTCAAAGCAACATTGGTTACGAAACCATTTCTTTATGATGCCTTACTAAAAGTTTCCCCTTTGTATAGGGAATACATTTTAAAAGATATAAAGAAAGTGTATGGAAAAATGTTAGATGAAGGGGCGACTACATTTTATGAAACCGAATTAGGCTATAAAGATTTTGATAATGCGGGTAGTTTATGCCACGGTTGGTCATCTATGCCGATTTTTTACTTTTCTAGATTCGGATTGCTAAAGAAAATATAGAATTTTAGAATAGTATGAAGGTTATATAAAATATGAAAAATTATGATTTTCTTTCTTTGATGGTAGATTGTTCTAGAAATGCTACTTTAACTGTAGATTCCATAAAAAAATTAATTCTTATTTTAAAGAAAATTGGATACACGTCCTTAATGCTTTATACAGAAGATACTTATGAAGTCATTAATCAACCATACTTTGGCTATCTACGTGGTAGGTATAGCATGGAACAGCTTATAGAAATCTCAAAGTTTGGAGAAGAAAACGGGATAGAAGTGGTTCCATGTATTCAGACTCTAGCTCATTTAAATTGCATATTTCGTCATAAAAAATATATGCAAATAAATGATATTAATGACATTCTTTTAGTCGATGATTGTAGAACCTATGCATTGATTGACGATATGTTTTCCTCTTTAGAAAAAGAATTTATTTCTAGAAGAGTCCATATTGGCTGCGATGAAGCTCATATGCTTGGGTTAGGCAAATTTAAAGATATACATGGCTTCGAAGATCGAAGTGATATTTTTATTAGGCACCTTAATAAGGTAAAAGAAATCGCCATTAAACACGGCTTTAAACCAATGATATGGTCCGATATGTTTTTTAGACTCGTTTCCGGCGGGGAGTATTATGATTTAAACGCTAAAATATCAAAAGAAAAATTAAAAAAGGTTCCACAAGATGTGAACCTAGTTTATTGGGATTATTATCATCCAGATAGGGAGACTTATGAAGCCATGATAAAAATCCATAAACAAATTAATCCAAATGATTTGTATTTTGCAGGCGGCGTTTGGACTTGGAATGGTTTTGCCCCTCTTTTAAGCCATGGGGAGACAAATGCCTTGGCAGGGATTTCAACTTCCATTGATAATGGAATTAGAAACATTATCATGACTGCTTGGGGAGATAATGGGGCAGAATGTTCTATTTTTTCTTCCCTTACTACCATTTTTTATGCGAAAGAAGTTGCCGATGGCATCACCGATATAAATCAAATAAAGCAAGATTTTCATAATGTCTTAGGATTGAATTATGATGATTTTAAATTGCTCGAGTTGCCTAATTATTTAACTAGCAAAGCCAAAGGCAGAGACCATTTATTGATTAATCCATGCAAGTATTTATTATTTAACGATCCGTTACAAGGATATTTTGATTGCAAGAGCAATTATAAAGATGAAGAAATATTTGAAGAGCATGCAATAAAGTTGAAACAAGCAGGTCAAAGAAATAAAGAATATGCATATTTGTTTGATTATTTATCTTCGTTATGCCATTTGCTTGCGCTTAAATCCACATTAGGAGCCCATATACGTCAATCTTACAAAGTCAATGATAAAAAAGCTTTATTTTCTTATTTGCCTTTGATTGATGAAACAATAAGTAGGCTAGATGAGTTTTTAAATCAGTGCCGTAACAGGTGGTTAAAGGAAAACAATCGAAGCGGATTGGAAGTTCAACAAATTCGTCTTGGCGGCTTAAAAGAAAGACTGATTGAAACAAAAACCGTTTTAAAAGAATATTTAGATGGTAAAGTTTCTTCAATATCCGAATTAGAAGAAGAAATATTGCCTATTGATGAAAATAAGGACGAGCCAATTTATTTTAATATGTATAACGAAAACGCGACCGTTAATAATCTTTAATTTTTATTGAAATGATTGTAATTAAGTTTTAATGCTTTTTTGTTTTTAAGAAAAAATATATGACACATATAAAAAAGGATTGTCTTGCGGCAATCCTTTTTGTTATCTAAGAAACAAAGCCTATTTAGCTTCTTTTTCTCTTTCGTGAATGATGTTAGCTTGAGCGGCGGCTAGTCTAGCTAGAGGTACACGGAACGGTGAGCAAGAGACATAGTTTAGTCCGACAGCATCATAGAACATGATGGAAGCGGCATCGCCACCAGTTTCACCACAAACACCGACTGTTAAGTCTTTTCTTGTGGCACGTCCACGTTCGAAGGCAATCTTGACTAATTCGCCAACGCCTTCGACATCAATAGTTTGGAATGGATCGAATTCGTAAATCTTCTTGTCATAATAATATGGTAAGAATTGTCCGGAATCGTCACGAGAGAAACCCATGGTTAATTGCGTGAGATCGTTTGTACCAAAGCTAAAGAATTCAGCTTCTTTGGCAATATTGCCGGCTTGTAAAGCGCCTCTTGGGATTTCAATCATCGTACCGACATGATAGGTTAGCTTCTTGCCTTCCTTCTTCATTTCGTTTTCCACGGCTTCAACAACGACATTCTTTGCGAACTTAAATTCTTTTAATTCACCGGTTAAAGGAATCATGATTTCAGGTTCAACGTCTTTGCCAAGCTCCTTACTAGCTTTTATGGCAGCTTGGATGATGGCTGTTGCTTGCATGCGATAGATTTCTGGGTAGGCAACACATAGACGGACACCACGGAAGCCCATCATTGGGTTGGCTTGGTGTAATTGATTGATACGATCACGAACTTTTTGTTCGGATACATTTAATTTCTCAGCTAGATCTTTGATGTTCTTTTCATCATCGATTGTTGGGAGGAATTCATGTAGTGGTGGATCCAATAAACGGATGCAAACCATATCGTCTGGTGCGGACATATACATATGGTAGAAGTCATCGACTTGATATGGACGAATTCTTTCAAGGGCAGCTTCACGTTGTTCGGTTGTTTCTGAAAGAATCATGGAACGCATGTTAAGGATACGGTCATCGGCAAAGAACATACGTTCGGTACGGCATAGACCAATACCTTCGGCACCAAACTTATGAGCGTTATCAGCATCTAGTGGGGTGTTGCAGTTGGCACGAATCTTTAATCTACGATACTTGTCGGCCCATCCCATCATACGTCCGAAGTCTCCACCTAAGTCGGCTGGAACCATGTTGATTTCGCCTTCATAGACTAAACCGGTAGATCCATCAACGGAGACGATATCGCCTTCGTGATAGACTTTTTCACCAATGGTCATGGTCTTGTTTTCTTCGTTAATAATGGCATCGGTACATCCAGCAACGCAGCATTTGCCCATTGAACGAGCAACAACAGCGGCGTGGCTAGTCATACCACCTCTAGCGGTGATGATGGCTTCTGAGTTAACCATACCAATGATATCTTCTGGAGAAGTTTCGGCACGGCAAAGAACAACCTTAGTTCCTTTATCGTGCAATTCTTTGCATTCTTCGGCGGTGAAAACAATATGGCCTGTTCCTGCGCCTGGAGAAGCTGGAAGTCCTTTTAAGACTGGAGTGTGTTTCTTTAAATCAGCAGCGTCAAATGTTGGATGGAGCAAATCATTAAGTTGCTTTGGCTCAACTCTTAAGCAAGCTTCTTTTTCATCGATTAATCCTTCATCGACTAAATCACAAGCGATCTTTAAAGCAGCACGAGCGGTACGTTTTCCGTTACGGGTTTGTAAGAAATAGAGTTTGCCTTTTTCAATGGTATATTCCATGTCTTGCATATCATGGAAATAGTTTTCCATTCTCTTGATGGTAGCCATGAATTGTTCGTAGACTTCTGGCATTCTCTTCTTTAATTCGTCAATGTGAAGTGGGGTGCGAACACCGGCAACAACGTCTTCACCTTGAGCGTTTGGCAAGAATTCGGCATAAATCTTCTTTTCACCGGTTGATGGGTTACGAGAGAAAGCAACACCGGTTCCGGAATCTTCGCCCATGTTTCCAAAGACCATCGTTTGAACGTTGACGGCAGTCCCCCATTCATATGGGATACCATTCATTTGACGATAGACGTTAGCACGTGGGTTGTCCCAGCTGCGGAAGACTGCGGCGACAGCTTCCTTAAGTTGAGTGTATGGATCAGTTGGGAAGTCTTCACCAAAAGTCTTTTTGTAATAGGCTTTATAGGCTTTGACTAGTTCTTTTAATTGTGGAACGGTGACTTCGGTATCGAGTTTATAATGATTGTCTTCTTTAATCTTATCAAGCATGGCATCCATTTCGGTACGTGGATGTCCTTTGGCGATGTTTGTAAACATCAAAATGAAACGACGATAAGAGTCCCAAGCAAACCTTTCGTTGCCAGTGGCTTTGACTAATTCTTCAACGGTTTCATCATTTAATCCAAGGTTAAGGATCGTATCCATCATGCCTGGCATTGACATACGAGCACCAGATCTAACTGAAACTAGTAGTGGTACGCCTTTTCCGCCACCAAAGGCTTTGTTGTCAATTTTTTCAACTTGATGAACGTGGGCGACGATATCGTCCCAGACGAAATCTGGGATTTTCTTTCCAGATTCGTAATAGAGATTGCAGGCTTCGGTTGTGATAGTGAAACCTTGCGGGATGTTGATCCCAGCAGCAGTCATTTCAGCAAGACCGTTGCCTTTTCCACCAAGAATGTCTTTGCCTAAATGGGCTTCATGAGCTTCTTGGAAAGAATAAACATATTTCTTTTCTGCCATTGTATCCTCCTAATGACACTTATTAAAGGGTTTTCAGACCCAGCGGTTAAATCTTACCACATTATGGAGGCATCCAAGAAGATGAAATTTATATCTTTCTTTAAAAAGAAAAAGCCGATAAAACCTTTGAATGTGTTAAGAAAAAACAAAAAAATAATCAATATTCAAATATTTTCCTTATAATTAGACTTGATTTATAAAGGAATCGCATGGAAAATTCACCTTTAATTCTAACTATAGATTTTGGAACTCAATCGGTTAGGGTATCAATATTTGATAAAACCGGAAGTATATTAAGCAGCGAAAAAGAAATATACGCGCCAGCTTATTATTCGCCAAAACCTGGTTATGCCGAACAAGATCCAAATTATTACTATGAATGCTTATGCAAATGCACGAAGCGTATTTCTTCTAATAACGAATTAATGAAAAGAGTCAAAGGAATAACGATGACTTGCTTTAGAGATTCTGCCGTTTTGCTTGATAAAGACAAAAATATAATTCGTCCGATGATATTATGGCTTGACCAACGTTATGCAAAATGTGAAAAGAGGTTGCCTTTATTTTCTAGACTAGCTTTTGGGCTTGTTGGGATGAGCGAAGTTATCCAAATGAATAGAAGAAGAACGGTGGCAAACTGGATAAAAGAAAACGAACCAGAAAACTTTGCAAAAATTGATAAATACATCGCAATTTCCACATATTTTATTTATAAATTAACAGGAAATTTAATAGATTCTTCTTCTGATTATACCGGTCATTATCCTTTAAATTATAAGAAAAAAACCTGGTATAAAAATCCCGAAACTCAATTGCAAGGACAAATATTTTCTTTAAAGAAAAATCAACTTTGCAAGCTTGTTGATAGTCAAGAAGTTTTAGGCAAAATTAGTAAAGGGGCTGCTTTAGAAACTGGCTTAGAAGAAGGGCTAATTTTATATGCTTGCGGTTCTGATAAATCATGCGAAACACTAGGAACCGGAGTAATAGAAGATGACATGCTTTCTATTTCGCTAGGAACGGCTTGCTCGGTCGAGACTAGTGTTAAAAAATTTGTATCCCCCTCTAAATTTTTCCCGGCCTATCCTTCCGTTGTCCCATCTTATTACAACTTAGATGTCCAGATATATCGTGGATATTGGATGATTAACTGGTTCTTAAAAGAATTTGGGGCGATGAATATCAATGATATTGTTATCGATGATGTTAACCCTGAAGATTACAACTCGAAACTAAAAGAAGTTCCTCCTGGATCAGATGGATTGATGCTTCAACCGTTCTGGGGTTCAAATTTGGATAAGCCAGAAGTAAAAGGGTCAATTATCGGTTTTAGCGACGTTACAACTAGAGAACATGTTTATAGAGCAATCATTGAAGGCATTACTTATGAACTTAGGTTAGCTAGCGAAGGCTTTGCTAAAAATTTAAAACACGGATTTAAAGAAATTAGAATGGCTGGCGGCGGTTCTAAATCAGACGAGATATGCCAAATAACTTCAGACATATTCAATTTGCCAGTTACAAAAGTCCAAACCAATGAGACATCTTCTTTAGGTGCGGCTATCACTGGATTTTTAGCAATTAAAGAATTCAATAATAAAGAAGAAGCAGTTAAAGCAATGGTCCACCCATCTTTAACTTTTAAACCTAGCAAAGAAGCCAATGCGATATATGAAGAACTTTATAACAATTGCTACAAGACGTTATATAAAAAATTAAAAGGCACGTATAAGTATTTATTTAATTTTTCTTCTAAAAATAGAAAATAAATTTAGCTAAGAAGATTAAATGTTTTTTCAGCTAATAAAAGACTGTCAAGCTCTTTTTTGCCATGCGATGAATAGGCTATGATTCCAACTACTGCTCCAAATAAAATTACTCTATTCTCTTCGCTTATATTTTTTGCTAATGAGTTAAATAAATTGGACAAATAACAATAAAAATATTTGTCTAGTATTTCTTTATCCTTGCCATTAAAAAAGATATTATCGACTAAGTCTTTTTTCTTATTCGGTATCTTGATTATTGAACTATAAAACTTTTCTAGTTCACTTATTGTTTTTTCCTTTGGCGAATATATTAAATGCGAAAAGAATACTTTGAAGGAAAAGTTAAAAAATCTTGTTTAGATTCAAAGCAATAGTAAAAGGTTTGTGGGTGCACCCCCGCTTCTTTGCATAACTTTTCTACTGAAAAATCCGTAGTTTTTTCACTTTTTATGTATTCGCCATAGGCGAGGACTAATTTTTTGGCTGACCCCTTCATACTTAATAATTTTAGTTGTTGATTCTAAGCGAAACCAAATAATTATTTTATAGAAAATTCTAAATTTCTATATATTTTTAAGTGTTTTTTCTTTAGATAATTTAGTTGCCCAACAATATACATGAAAAGAAAGGGGCATGTTTATGAAAATAAATCTTCTTCTACTTTGTGCTGCCACTATTTTAACACCATCATTTTCTAATCATGTTGGTTTTATTCCTGAAAACGATGGTTATACAACTGAAGACATTAAATTTAATAGTGCAAAAAAATCCGTATCAACTAGAACTATCGCTGATCATCCAACTGTAGCTGGTTTTCAATTTGTTCACGGTGATACCAAGCAAGTACTATCAACTGAACCTACTGGCTATTTCCATTATGATACAGATATTTATTACTCACAGTTTACTACTACATCAAGATTGTATTTGATTCATGTTCGTTCAAACTTTACTTCTGGGTCCGAGGCCGTTTTGAATGATAACAGTTATGATTGGCATTACGATTTGTGGAGTGGTTACATTCATGTATCTGCTTCTCAAAAAAATGATGGAGCAAAGAGAAGCTCCAGTTTGCAATATGTAAAATCTTGGCCTGTTTCATCTTCGAGTGATATGACGTGCGATGTCACATCTTCTTTCGGCGTGAATTATACTATTTCTAACGATATACAAGTCGGTGCTAGTTTAAATGAAGGAGCCACAATTACGGCCAAGAGAACAAATGGGTTTTCGATTGGGTTTCAACAGGCTACAACAATTCATGGGAAGGAGCCCTCAATAAACGCGGAAAAAGCCCCGGATCAAAATGCAGATATCTCTTATTGGTCGTATCAATTCCATGAGCCTTATAAGGGTAGTTATCAAATGGATTGCTATTATATGTTTGAAGTTTCTAATGATTCTGCTGGTTATGAGAGCTATTCCTTCAATTATTCTATTGATATAAAAATGACAAACATTGCTTGGAAAGGCTACATATGGCAGCAATTAAAAGATACAACTACTAATGTTTCTTCTTCATTTGGGATATAATATAAATACTAGGGAGTTAAAAATATGAAATTTAAACGTTTATTTACCACTTCAATCGCATTGATGGTTTGCTCTTCTTTAGCAATGCTTGGATCCTTAATTGGCTATTCAACTGGAACAGACATGTTCTACAACACAATTTTGACTGTTTCTTTAATTGTCTTAGCCCTTGGGCTAGTCGGCGCGATTGTTTTCTCTTTTAAAAAAGACGAATAAAAATACATTTAGAATTAAAGGCAAGCCTAAAGAAAGAAGAACAATCTTTCCTTAGGCTTGCTTTTTTTATATATTAACATGTGTATTGATTATTTATGTTTCTGATAAAGGCTTTTTCATTAACATTTCTAAAATTATGTCTCCAGAAATGATGGACTTTTTGCCTTTAGTATTCATGTTTTTTGTAACGTCTACTTTTATTAATTCAAATATTGCTTTAGCTATTTGATTTACATCTCCTGCAATGGCGTTCCCTTCGTTTTGCGAGGCTTCTATTAACTTTAAAAAGGCTCTTTTCAAATCAACGTCCTTCATCTTTTTCTTTACTTCATTCGGAACCTCATCTAATTCATCTAAGCATAAGGCTATTTTCAAAGCATAAAAATCTAAAGACGATTTATTTGTAATTGATGAATAATGATTAGTTAGCAATTTAAGTCCGTTTGTTCCGCCTATTTCTAAAGCTTCATTTATTGGAAACATTATGTTGTTATTAATTATAAAATCTTTAAAAAGATAAACGAAAATATCTTCCATTGAATCGAAGTAATGATAGAAAAGACCGTGTGAACATCTAACGGATTTTGTTATTTGATCAACTGAAATATTTCCATATCCGACTTCGGCAAATAGTTTTAAAGCTTTATCGGTTATTTTGCTTTTTCTTTTGTCTTTGACAATTCTATTTTGCTCTGGCGTACGCGGCATATTGACCCCTTTCTTAAACACTTATTCAACTTTTTTGAGTTGATGTTTCTTCTTTTTTTCTTGTAGCAAATTTTATCAAAAGTAAAGTTGCAACTGCAACTAATACAAGCAAGACAATGCCTACTATATATTGCCAAGGCTTAGAAGTGGTTTCGCTAAAATAAGTTGGCCAAATTTGGTTATTTAAATACATTGCTATAATTGACCCGATCACAAACCCAAGAACATAACCGTATGTCCCTCTTTTATGTTTTTCTAATAATGTTTTCATTATTTTCGAGATAAATAAAAATCCAATTATTACCCCTATTACTAAACATAAAGTTAATAGGAGTCCTGATGTTAATCTAGAGGAATTATGGATGATGGAATTATCACCAAAATAAATATCTAAGACCGGTTGATATAGACCGAATATAAATAAAATCATTGCTCCTGAAATACCAGGAATAATGCAAGCGGCAGCAGATACGAATCCGACAATGATTATTACAATATAAACCCACAGGTTCGCATTTGGATTTAAAAAGGCATCTTCGAAAGAGAACCATTTAAAAACATAAGCTAAAACAGACATAATGCCAATTAAGGCCGCTAAAACAAATCCGATGACAAATCTAGAACCGTCTTTTAATGTTATTTTTTCAATGCCTGACTCTTTATATATGGTAGGAAGTCCTCCAACGATAAAGCCGGAGCAGATGCAAACTATCAAAAAAGGAACGTAATCCCAAGCTAGATGCTGCAAATAAAGAAGAATTATTCCAGATATAACCCAGCCTATTCCTATGGGTAGAAGAGTTAAAAAAGCTCTCCAAAAATGTTTTTTTAAATCATTTATGCCGCTTATTAATTTATCATAGATATTGACAATCAAACCTATTGTTCCTGCCGATACACCAGGCAACAATCCTGACCCTAAAGAAGCTCCTTTTGCCAAATCAATAAAAAAATCTTTTGCTTTCATCAAAACTATTTTATAAAAGTGAATAAAGAAAGGGAACTTTTTTTAAGTCTGTGGTAGTATGTTTGCTATGCAAAGTATTGTTTTATATGTTTCTCAGGTAGGCTCTACCAAAAAATATGCCGAAGATATCGCTTCTAGCCTTTCTACTAAGGCTGTTCCATTAAAGAAATTTAAATGGAAAGAAATTTCAAAATATGACCTCATTATTTTTGGAGGCTGGGTAATGGGCGGAAAAATAAAGGGTATCGATGATTTTTTATCTCATTACGACGATATGGAAAATAAGAATGTCATCGTTTTTTCTTCCGGCATGTCTATTCCTTCAAAAGAAGGCAGGGAAGATATAATTAATAAAAATGTCCTGGATTTATATCATGTCCGTTATTACCAATTAAGAGGATCTTTTGATATGTCTAAGCTGCCATTCTTCCAAAAAGTCATGCTAAAGATGGCTTTAAAAATGATGAGCAATGGAAATCAAGGCGGAGTCACTTCTTCTATGGTTGCTCAATTTATGGAACATCCTGTTGATTATTATGATCAAGAAGGTATTAATAAAATCATAAATGTAGCCCATAAAATTACTAATGTTGTCGAGGCCGAAGTAGTTAAATGAAATTAATTGTCGGTTTGGGAAATCCAGGGAAACAATATGAGCACACTCGTCATAACATGGGTTTTGATGTTATAGATAGTTTTGCTGAAATGGTTAAGGCTGACATCGATAGGAAAAAGTATAACGGCCTATACGGAATAGTTAAGAATCCTTCTTTTAAAGAAGATATTATTTTGGCCAAGCCTGAAACTTTTATGAACCTTTCAGGTGAGTTTGTTTCTCCTTTAATGTCTTTTTTTAAAATCGATATTAGCGATTTAATTGTTGTTTATGATGATATGGCTATTGAAGAAGGGAAGATTAGACTAAGACCATCCGGATCTAGCGGATCTCATAAAGGAATGCAAAATATAATCGATTGTTTGTCTAGCGATAAGTTTAAAAGAATTAGAATCGGCATAGGTGAGCCGATTCATGGTTCTATAGATTATGTTTTATCTAAGCCTACAGGCGAAAGCAAAACAAAAATAGAAGAAGCTATAAAAAAAGCGACTTTTGCGTTGAAAGATTGCATTTTGCATGATTTTAATTATGCGATGAATCACTATAACTAAATGGAAAATAATAATCTTTTTTCTTTATTAAAAAATATTCCGTTTATTCAAAATTTGGGTGAATATTCATCCAATTTTGTAAGCGATGACACTCTTGGCCCTGCCTTGGCAATTTTGACTTTGTTTAAGGAAAAAGAAGATAACTATGTTTTGGTTTCTCCAAACCAATATTCTTGTCAAAGGCTATACGAATTTCTCCTTAATTTTTTAGACGAAGAAAATGTGGTGTTTTTTCCTTCTGATGAATTGCTTAGGGCTGAAGCTCTTTCTTCTAGTTTGGAATTAGAAGCCCAACGTCTTTATGCAATGTATCGTTTGCTAGATGGCAAAAAGAAAATATTAGTCACCCATCCTAGCGCTTTGCTTCGGTTTTTGCCTAGTAAAGAGCAATTTAAGAAACAATTAATATTTTTAAAAAAAGGTGACGTAATAAATCCTTCTTCCCTTAAAAAGAAATTGGTTGAAAATGGATATTCTATTAATGATAAAGTAGAGCATTCCCTTCAATTTGCCTCAAGAGGTGATATTTTAGATATATATTCTGTTTCTTATCTTGATCCAATTAGAATTGAATTTTTTGATGACGAAATTGAATCCATTAGATTATTTGACGTAGCAAGCCAAGAGTCGAAAAAAGAATTAGTTGAAGTATGTATTGTGCCTTCTACTGATTTTTTCTTGCCCAAAGAAGAATTTCCTAGCTTTGAAAAAAGAATAAATAATAGATTAAGCAAAGATGAAGAAGAACTGCCTTTAGAAAGATTTAATGATTTGAAAAGGAACGTTAATTCTATTTTGGAAGGATATTCTAAAAATGACTATAGGGCTTCGATGTATAAGTATTATGGTTTGGCTAATCCGCAAGCTGCCTCGATTATAAGCTATTTCGATCCTAAATTTGTTTATTTCCCAAACTATGGTCAATTTAAAGAATCAATAACTTTGCTAAATGATGAGGCTCATCAATATTTTGGAGAGCTTTTCTATAAAGGCGAATGTCTTTCACATTTAGAGCAATATCTTGAGGCATCCAAGGCATTAAACGACGTAAAATTAATACACGGGTCAATTTTTTCTTCTTCTAGTTCTGATTTTTCTTTCCCTGTTCATAAAATTTCTTTAACCGGCAAATCTATTTCGTCGATTCTTCCTACTATTCAAAGCTATTTATCAACCGGAAACAAAGTAATCGTTTGTTTAAAAGAGAACCAGCAAAGAAAAACAGTTGAGAGCTTTTTAAAAGACGGGAAGTTGGACTTTGAAAGTGTTGCAGGCTTAGATATCCCTCAATCTAATTTAGCTTTTTCATCTTTTAATTTATCCGAAGGATTTGAAATCCCGTCAATTAAAGTAACCTATATTTCTTCTAATGAATTGTTTGGTCAAAGGGGAGTGGCTTCTAGGTTTACTTCTAGGTTTAAGGAAGCAACGATTTTAAGAAGCTATGAAGAGCTAAAACCAGGCGATTATGTTGTTCATGAATATAACGGGATTGGCCAGTTTCTAGATATTAAAACAATTGAAGTGGAAGGAAAGCATAGAGACTTTCTCCACATTGCTTATGCCGGGAACGAATTTTTATATGTCCCATTGGAGCAATTTAGATTGGTCAGAAAATATGCTGGAAGAGAAGGTGCGAGGCCTCAATTAAGTAGGCTATCTACAAAAGAATGGGAAAAAAGAAAAGCCAAAATAAACAATAGAATCAACGAACTGGCCGATAGATTAATTGAACTATATGGTAATAGAGTAAGAAATAAAGGCTTTGCTTTTCCTAAAGACGATGAACTGCAAAAACAATTTGAAGATGAATTTCCTTATAAGCTAACAGACGATCAGCAAAAGGCTGTTGATGCCATAAAAAAAGACATGGAAAGCCCTGAAATAATGGATAGGTTAGTATGTGGTGATGTAGGCTTTGGGAAAACCGAAGTAGCTTTTAGAGCCATATTTAAAGCCATATCAAGCGGTAAACAAGTTGCTCTTTTATGCCCCACTACCTTATTGGCCAGGCAACATTATGAAGTCGCGATGCAGAGGTTTGCTTCTTTTGGGGTAAGAATGGCTTTATTTTCTAGGTTAATACCTGAGTCTATTCAAAAGCAAAATTTAAAAGCAATCGAAAAAGGACAAATAGATTTAGTAATCGGCACTCATCGTTTGCTTTCTAAAGATTTTGTCTATAAAGATTTAGGCTTGCTAGTTGTCGATGAAGAGCAAAGGTTTGGGGTTGAACAAAAAGAAAAAATAAAAGAGATGAAAAATACCGTTGATGTATTAACTTTATCTGCTACTCCGATACCAAGGACTTTGCAAATGTCTTTAGTAGGCATTCGTCCCATGTCGGAAATAAATACACCACCCTCTTCTAGAATGCCTATTCAAACTTATGTAACCCCCTATAAAGAAGAAGTAGTTGACGAATTGATTTCTAGAGAACTTTCAAGAAAAGGCCAGGTGTTTTATGTTCATAATAAAGTAGAATCCATTTATGCCTGTGCTTCAAAGCTTTCTTCTAGAATACCTTCTGCTAAAGTAGGTGTTGTTCATGGCCAAATGGATAAGAATGACGTTGAAGATGTCATGTCTAGGTTCTACGACAACGATATAAATGTTTTGGTTTGCACTTCAATTGTCGAAAACGGGATCGACATCCCTAACGCGAACATGATTATTGTTGAAAACGCGGATACTTTTGGTTTGTCTCAGCTTTATCAAATAAAGGGAAGAGTAGGACGTGGGAATAGGATTTCTTATGCTTATTTGATGTATAAGCCTTATAAAAATATGAACGAAGATGCCAAAAAAAGGCTTCAAGCTATCCAAGAATTTACCGAGCTAGGTTCAGGTTATAAGATTGCCCAACGCGACTTAATGATTAGAGGCGCAGGAGATATTCTAGGCCCAGAACAAGCTGGGTTTATCGATTCGATTGGTCTTGATCTTTATATGAAAATGCTAAACGAAGCGATCGAAGCTAAAAAGATCGGCAAAGTCTTAGCCCCTCCTCCAAGCAAAAAACTATTTGACATTGATGCATATATTCCGTCTAACTACGCTTCAAAATCAGACAAGATTGTTTTATATCAGGAACTTGAATCCATTGATAAAGAGCCTGATTTGATTAAGTTTAGTAAAAAGATAAGGGACGTGTATGGAAAATTGCCAAAAGAAACATCTTTATTAATCCAAAAGAAACGTATAGACATTTTATCTGATAATGAAGAATTTACTTCTATTGAGGAAAGACAAAATAAAGTAGATATTTCTTTATCTTCTTCTTTTTCTAGAATCGATGGGATAGGAAGTGACTTATTCAATGGCTTATTGCCTTTGATGAATAAACTAAGGGTTACTTATTTAAATAAGACTTTGGTTGTTTCCTTAAACAAACAAAATGATTGGCTTAATGACCTAGAAACTATAATGAAAACAATCCATAGCATTTATTTGAAATTTAAAAAGACTTCCCTTTAGGGAAAATGTGGTATTCTTATAGCGATGAGAATCGATAAATTCCTAAAAGTATCTAGATTGGTAAAACGAAGAGAGGTTGCAAAGCAACTATGCGACGCTTCAAAGGTTTATGTAAATTCAAAACCCGCTAAGGCTTCTACTGAAGTTAAAGAAGGCGATTTGCTTAAAATCATTCTTGGAAACAGGATTATTGAAGGCAAGATAAATTGCATTAAACCTTTTGCCAATAAAATTGATTCACAGGAAATGTTTACTTTCTTAAATGGACAAGGAGAATAACTATGCTAGATTACAAATTTGATAATTCATCTTCTTATTTGGTTGCTGGTACTTTTGGGTCTGACTCCATGGCTTTAATTGACATGATGATTAAAGAAGGAGTAAAGCCGATAGTTTGTTCCATAAATTATCATAAATTCGAGGGGTCTGATTCTGATTTTGCTTCTTTAAAAAGCTATTGTGAGAAAAATGGGCTTGTCTTTGAAGGATTAGATACAGATTCTTTACCAGAAGAAGAAAAATATCATCAAGGTGATTTTAAAGAATGGGCAAGGAAACTTCGTTATGCTTTTTTTAAGAAGATATATGACAAATATAATGCTTCGGCTTTGTTTGTCGCACATCAACAAGATGATTTGATTGAGACCTATCTATTACAAAAGCAAAGAAAAAGACGTTTGGCTCATTATGGGCTTTCTCCTATTTCTACTGTTAATTCCATGGTAGTAGTTAGACCGTTATTGAATTATTCAAAATCAGATTTGCAAGAATATGACGAGGAAAATCATGTGCCTTTTTCTGCTTCTACCTCAAAAATGGAAGATGAGCATATGAAAAATTCAATTAGAAAAGATATCATTTCAAAAATGAGCGAGATTGATAGGGAAAATGTGCTTGATGAAATGCGTTTAGCCAATGACGAGACTATTGGCTTGCAAAGAAGCATTAACCGTACGATTGAGGAAGGCGATGAATTAGATATTAGGGCCCTTATTGCTTTGCCTGAGGATGGCTTTGTTAGCGCGATTACTAAATTAGTTTCATCCGCCCCAGAAAAGATTTCTTTAAAAGCAAAAGATTTTTCAGCCATTAGGGCATTTTGCTTAGCCCCTCAGCCTAATCTATCCATGAAACTAAAGGGCTCTACTTATTTAATTAAAGAATATGATGTTATTACAATTGGACATCATCCTGACGAATTGCCGTATTCTTATGTTTTGGAAAAACCAGGAAAATTAGATACTCCTTATTTTGAATTAGATTTTTCTATGGGAGCAGAAGATAGAAACATTACAAGTGAGGATTATCCCATTACTATTCGTAGCGTTCTTCCTGGCGATAATTATGTGGTTCATGGTTATCTTGAACCAGTTAGAAGATTGTATTCTATTTGGAAGATGCCTATACAAATTAGATATACTTGGCCCGTCTTTGTTAATAAAGATGGTAAAATAATCTATGTCCCTCGTTTTAGGTTAGTTTTTAGGGAATACCACACTTCCATATTAAGAATGAAAACAACAATACAAGACAAAAACGATGCAATGTAGTTTGACTTAGTTTGAATTTAGTGTACATTTCCATAGCGCGTTAATTAGTTAGAAAAGAAAAAAGAAAAAGGAGTAAGAATATGAATGACGGAAAAGCCCCAAAGAAAAGTTTGTTCAGCTTTATATTGCCTTATTTGTTGATGGCCGTAACTGTTGGCTTGTTCATTTGGCTAATTGTTTCTTCAATGGTAGGAAAAGGAGAGACTTGGGCAATTAGCGATCTTGATAATTATTTAGGATATTCAGCGACTGTTAAAGATGATGGGAGTGGCAATCAGATTGCTACAATGTCTTATGAAGATTATAACCTTGTTGATAAGCGTGTTTATTATGTAGAAGCTAGCCAAGGATATAAAGTAGTAACCGTTAAGGGAAATTACATCGATAAGTCTAGCAATAAAAAAGGCACGTTTACCGTTCTTATTGATGAAAATTTATGGTCAGGACAAGGCGAGGGGTTTGCTACTACTACTTTTAAAGATGGCATTACTTACCAAGTCAGTCATGACTATTATTACGCGATATTTGATTATAGGATTCATGATACCTTGACCAATGCCTCAAATGTATCTGGCGGTTTAAAATTTAATGATGCCTTCCAAGTTTCTTGGTGGGATACATGGGGGCCGACTTTGATTTCGACTGCTATTTTGCTAGTTGTTGGGTTTATCATCTTCTCTAGATTAAGTTCATCGGTTTCCGGAATGAATAATTCGGCGTTGGGATTTAATAAATCGCCTGCAAAAAAAGCTACTTCTAAAGTGAAGTTTAACGATGTTGCGGGATGTGATGAAGAAAAAGCCGAAATGGTTGAGCTCGTAGAATATTTAAAAGATCCAAAGAAGTATTCTAAATTTGGTGCAAGATTGCCTAAAGGCGTTCTTCTTATCGGCCCACCGGGAACCGGGAAAACTTTATTAGCTAAAGCCGTTGCTGGTGAAGCCGGAGTTCCTTTCTATTCTATTTCTGGTTCTGATTTTGTCGAGATGTATGTCGGCGTTGGTGCAGGACGTGTACGTGATTTGTTTAGAAAAGCAAAAGAAACCGCTCCATGTTTGATCTTTATTGATGAAATTGATGCCGTTGGACGTCAAAGAGGAGCGGGACTAGGCGGAGGCAATGACGAAAGAGAACAAACTCTTAATCAATTGCTTGTTGAAATGGATGGGTTCGAGCCCAATTCCGGGATCCTTGTTATTGCCGCGACTAACCGTGATGATGTTCTTGACCCGGCCTTAAGAAGAGCGGGTAGATTTGATAGAACCATAACTGTTTCTCTTCCTGATAAAGCCGGCAGGGAAGCTATATTAAAAGTTCATGCCCGTAATAAAAAGATTGACCCAGCCGTTGATTTTGCTGCTTTGGCAAAAAGAACAGTTGGTTTCTCTGGGGCTGATCTTGATAACGTTTTAAACGAAGCTGCTATTCTTGCCGTTAGAGAGAATAAGCCCGATATTGACATGGCAGATATAGACGAAGCCATTGATAGAAGGATATCTGGACCTGCAAAATCTAGTAGATCTATGTCTCCAATGGAAAGAAAAGAAGTTGCTTATCATGAAGCAGGGCATGCTGTTATAGGCATTAATTTACCTTTCTCTGATAAAGTTCAAAAAATCACGATCATTCCTCGTGGCAATACGGGTGGACATGTCCTTATGACGCCAGAAGATGACCGCTTCTTGCTTACTAAGAATGAATTGATTGCTAGGATTACTGGCTTATTAGGCGGGAGAACTTCAGAAGAAATCTTTTTCCAAGATGTCACAACTGGAGCTTCTAACGATATTCAAGAAGCTACTAGAATTGCTAGATTGATGGTAACTGAGTTAGGCATGTCTGAATTAGGGCCAATTCAATATGAAAAGGATACGGGTTCTGTTTTCTTAGGAAGAGATTACAATTCAACCCAAAAGAATTTCTCTACTCAAATTGCTTTTGAAATCGATAAAGCCGTCAGAAAGATTATCGATGAGGCCCATGAAAACGCTAGAAAACTTCTTTTAGAGCATAAAGACCAAGTAATTCTTATTGCCGAAACTCTTCTAGAAAAAGAAACCATAACGGCAGAAGAAATCGAATATCTTTGTAAGAATGGTTCTCTCCCAAAGCAAAATGATGCAGAACCTAATAAAGAAGAAACTTCCAAAAAGGAAGAAAAAACGGTTCCTAGCGAAGAGAAAACGGAAGAGTCTAAATAATAATTGGCAATAGTAAAGCCATCTAGCAATTAAGCAGGTGGCTTTTTTCGTTTATATTTGGTCTTTTATTGACTATTTATGATATTTTTAGCATTTTGAGTATTTTTATTCTTGCTATAATTTTTTGGTAACGATTGTATAGAAAGGATGTATCTATGTTCTCATCTAATTTTGTCTCTAGAAGCAAGGAATACGCAACTTTTGTAAAATTTGTTCCTGCTCCATATTTTAGAAAAACATTTTATTTAGAAAAAATAAAAGGCAATGAAAAAGTAATTATATCCGGCTTAGGTTTTTATAGATTTTGGGTTAATGGAAAGGAAATAACAAAAGGATTGCTTTCTCCTTATATCTCTAATCCGGACGATATAATTTATTACGATGAATATGATGTTTCTTCTTATTTAGTAAACGGAAAAAATGTTTTTGCCTTTATGCTTGGTAATGGTTTTTTAAATAATCCAGGCGGCAAGGTTTGGAATTTTGACAAAGCAAGATTTAGATCCGCTCCGAAATTAGCTTTTTCTTTTGAGATAGACAATAAAACTATTTTCGAGGCCGATGAAAGTATAAAAAGTGCTCCATCACCTCTTTTATTCGATGATTATAGGGCTGGCGAATATTATGATGCTAGAAAAGAAATAAAGAATTGGAATCAAGTCGATTTCGATGATTCTTCTTGGGACAATGCCATAAAAGTAGACGCTCCATTAGGAGAAGCTAGATTAGTAAAGGCAAATCCAGTTGTAAAATTAGAAGAAATAAAACCTATCGAAATAAGAAAAGTAGGCTTAGGGTATTTATATGTGTTTCCTATTAATCTATGCGGCATTTTTAGATTAAAAATAAATTCAAAAAAAGGAAAAAGGATATCTATTGATTTTGGTGAGAGACTATTAGAAGGCGATTTGGATATGACAAATATAAGCTTTGGAGCAAGGACTCCAAAGGATTTTGTTCAGCATCTTGAATATATAACTTCAGGGGAAGGGGACGAAACATACGAACCATCTTTTAGCTATTATGGATTTGGCTATGCTAAGGTTACTGGAATTGAAGATAACGAAGCTACGTTAGACTTATTGACAATGATTAGAATCCGTTCTAATTATGATCGTGTTGGTAGCTTTTCTTGTTCAAACAAAACAATAAATAGACTGGAAGAAATGGCTATTAATTCCATGGATTCTAATATTGTTTATTTTCCAACCGACTGCCCACACAGGGAGAAAAATGGTTGGACAGGCGATATAGCTTTGTCTACTGATTATCTATGTTATCACGCGAATCTATCGTTAGATTTAAAAGAATGGTTAAATAACGTTAGAAAAGCGCAAACTAAAGAAGGAGTTTTGCCAGGGATAATCCCAACTACAGGCTGGGGCTTTGCTTGGGGGAATGGGCCAGCCTGGGATGAGGCTTTGACTAATGCGGTTTTCTTTTCTTATCAGTATGAAGGTGATGAAGAAATTGTTTTAGAAAACGAAGAAGCCATGATTAGATATTTAAATTATTCAAAAACAAGATTAGACAAAGATGGTCTAGCTAGTTATGGTTTAGGTGATTGGTGCGAAACTAAACGTATATCAGGCGATTTTCAAACCGATTTAAGAATAACGGATACTTTATCTTTAATAGAAATATGTTCTAACGAATCTAAACTATTCAATAGGCTAAATAGAAATAAGAGCAAACAATTTGTAGATGAATATCGTGACCAACTTATAGCTTCATTTAGGAAATTTTTTATCGAA
The DNA here is from genome assembly GCA_934725985.1 of uncultured Bacilli bacterium. Classification (GTDB taxonomy): domain Bacteria; phylum Bacillota_I; class Bacilli_A; order RFN20; family CAG-826; genus Alloenteromonas. Next base: position 520,482 of record CAKVCX010000001.1, read on the forward strand.
GATAAGCATTTTAAAAAAGAATATATGACCCAAACAGCCTTGGCCATGGCTATGGAAATAGGTGTTATAAATGAAGACGAAATTGATAATTTTTATGAAGATTTAATCAATTTAATTCATCAAAATAACGACCATTTCCAAGTAGGCGTATTAGGGGCGAGACGTTTGTTTAGGGTTTTGGCTAAAAAAGATATTAACCTTGCTTTAAAATTAATGATTCAAGATAGTTATCCTTCTTTTGGCTATTGGGAAAAAATGGGCTTAACTGCCTTGCCAGAAGAATTCCAAATGGAATTTGAAATGAAAAAAGACGGATCTATAGAACCGAAAAATCCAAATGACCGGCCTGATATTTCCTCATTAAATCATCATTTCTGGGGTGATTTTACGATGGTATTTATTCGTTATGTAGCCGGATTGAATATTAACGATAATTTAGACGATTCCGTGCTTATCGACCCTATATTCCCTGAAGCAGTTTCTTTTGCAAAAGCCGAAAGAGATTTTAAAGGAGAAAAAGTAGGGGTTAAGTGGTTTAAGGAAAACAACAAGTATGTAGTTGAGTATCTAAAAACTAATAAAATAAAAGTCAATGTCATTGAAAAGTGCAATGTGATTTATAAAGAAGTTGATTCGTTGGAATAAAAATAGTTTTGAGAAATAAAGCCATTGTGATGTAAGAAGACTTTTTTATTTCTTAAGTTAACTAAAACCCGGAACAATATTTATTTTATTTAACTTTCCTTGCCTTTTTTGAACGTTTAGCAAGGTGACAAAATATGCATTTACATAAGAGACATGAACTTTATTGTTAGTAGCTTTTTTAGTGTAATTATCTAATATTGATTCTATTTAATTAATTTTTAAAAATATTTCAAGAAGGTAATAAAAGTACTTTTATAATGCAATAATGCAATGCAAAACCATCTAGGCAAAAAGGATTTGCATTAACGCATTTTTTATCTAAAAAGCTTTTGCCATAAAAAATGAAATGATATTGTTTTTTTCTTTGAAAAGAAAAAACTTACTGATTATATTTAAAATGGAATTAAGTGGGGTGAAATGGTGCTTGTTAGGCTGATTTCATTACTTTTAAGCATGATTTAACATCTGCTTTTTGTTTTTTAAAAATGGGTAGAGACCATTTTTCCTCGTGACACATTTTATATATTTTTTTAAAAAAATTATTTTTACTCTCTTTTTAAAATTATAGATAAAGAAGTGCCATCAAAATTATCGCCCCAACCGTTTCTTTCTTTGAAAGTGGAGAAACTAATTATTTTGATACTGGGCAATTCGACTTGATATTTTTTTAACAAATTTATAATTTCGAACAAACAATCGATGCTTTCTTTGCCAAAACTTGGAATTAGTGTATTTTCGTATATTGTTAGGAAATCAAAAAGCGAAGAAAAACAAACGTTTGAAATATCTTTTATGTCTTCGAACAATTTGTAATAAAATTCAAAATCAATTTCGTTAATAATGAAGAAATTTTCTTTATCGAAAACGGTTGATCGAAACAATGAATCGCTTTTTAAATCGCTGACAAATTCACTTATTTTATTCCAATTCGCGCTTTTTGTTCCCGTCCAAAGAAATTTGAATATTCTGGTAAAATTCTTTTTAGGAAATTTTTTTGCGAACAAGTATTCAATGCAAAGAAGAGCATAGGCATATCTTCCTATCATTGAAATGTTTTTAAAATCTTCTTTCTTCATATTATTTTATCCATCCCGAGTTGTTACTTTTTACTTTGCCTTTGAAAGCATATGTGCAATTTTCGCAAGAAGGCTTTGGCTCAAACATCTTTTTCTTTGTTGCACTTATTGTATAAATATGGAGATCCTTAAGTTTCGATCCTCCGTTCAAAGCATTGTTTATTGCATCGCATTCTGCGCAATTGGTGAGTGGGAATTGATTTAAACTATTTTTTGGTAGTATGCTCTGCAATATTAAATTAATTGGAGCGTTGTTGAGCTCAATCCCACGATTGTATCCATAATATATTTTACCTGTATTTTCGTCATATGCCAAAGAAACGGTATTAACAATTTTTTGAATTTTTTTATTAGCTCCATTTAATAGTTTTTTCGCATATTCTATAACTAGTTGCCTCTGTAAAGAAGGAATTGTGCCTTTTGAATACTTTGTCCCTTTGGTTCCGTTTTCAATTGTTTTTCTATTGCTAAAATGACCGCTATAACCTTTGCTCATAATTTATTACTCCGGTAACGCTGCTCTGCTGAACTAGGAAATGTTGCAATTTTTATACCCATTAATTCTGCTTTTTTGAAACATGGATAATTTGAGGAACCATAAACAATTATTTCTTTAGGATTTAATGTTTCTATCATTCTCCAAAACCCTTCAATAAATTGATCGCGATTTTCTCTTCGCTTTAATTGACTTGCAACCGTCCCAATGGCTACTATGCTGTTTTTCGGAATCCCTTCAAAACAATATGCATAATTATTAGAAGGGTCCCACCTAACGTTATTGATTACTTCCAATTCGTGTTTCCCTGCTATGTAGCCAAATGCCCTCATCCTATAAGTGTTGTAGAGTTTCAATGGTTCTGGAAAATCTAGATAAGTTGAAAAGTCCGGCGTTATAAGCCCTCGAAAATGTTTAAGAATTTTTAATGTCCGCCCTATATGGCTCCAAATATTATTAATTCCTCTATCGAATTTATAATCATCTATTGAGAAAATAACAAAAGCATTAATTAAATAGGTATTATGTCTTTTTTTCATTTCTTTGCGGTGAATGTTTAAAGCTTCTTCAAAAGTGATGATATTGTCTGGGGTTCCCTTGGCTGTTGTTGGGCAAAAAGGAATGTCGAATTTTCCAAAAGAGCATTCTTTTAGGTAAGATGCATTCCAAATATCTTTGCATCCTTTTCTAATTTTTAATTGCGTGTTAATCATAATAATTTACCTTTCGCCATTAATTTATGATTAAATTTGCTAAGGAGGAATTTTTCTTATTTTCTTAAAAAACAGTTTTATTTGTTTGCAGTTTTTATTATTAAAAAAGATAATATTATTCGAATTAATAATTATTAAAATCTAAAAGTGAGTATTTTGTATGGGCGAAACTATATTTGATCGCATTGGAAGCAATCTTCAAAAAGCAAGAGAGAAAAAGGGCCTCACTTTGTCCTCTTTATCTAAAAAATGTGGCATCGCAGAATCTAATTTATGCGGCTATGAAGGGGGGAATAGTATGAGCTTAAAAACTTTTATTAAAATTGTAAATGCACTCGATGTGTCGTTCGATTCGATTTTAAGTGGGACAAAAATTATCTATTTTGGAGATGATAAATTTAATTCGAATAGCGAAAACGTTGCTAATGCAATCGAATACCTTTACGAAAATAAGTTAATTGAAAGAAAGAGAATATCGGAGGAATACCCCACGGGTGTGGGCACTTATAATGGGAATGGTATATATTCATTTGTTGAACCCAGCCTTTTAGAGGCTTCAAGAACATTGTCTGATTCTTCGCCTTATAATGCTGTATTATTTAAGTACCCTTATTGCATTGCGGTGCTGCGTTATATTTCATCTTTAGAAAAGAATGTTAATCTTGTCGAAAAGGAAAATGAGAAAAATTTACTTTTTAAAGTTCAAAAGGCAATACTGGTTAATGAATTAAAAAAGTATAAGAGTAAATGATCGCTATCTAAAATCGAAACGAATGCCTCTAATTCTAAATAATTGATAAAATAGCAAAACAAATTTTTATGTACCATTATGTTGACGGATTCTTAAATTTAATATTTTAAATAGTGATTTGTTTATCAGACTTATTTCTAATTTCATTGTTTTTTGCTCTTTTATATCGCTCCCATTGATAACTCCAATGGAGTCATTGAAAGCAGTTATTAAATATGACATTCCTTAATAAAACATGTAGCATTGTTTGAACTAAATCAAGTAATCTTATCTAACCATAAAAATTTTGGTACCGAAATAGTTTGATTTAGGTACAGTCCCAAAATGAAAAATAATTAATTGGTGTTTTTCGGTTAGTTTAACTAGAGTTGAACTAATTTGATGTCAGAATGAATGTTTTCAAAAGTTTGTTTTAATACTTTTCTTAGCTTAGCGTAATTTTAATTAATAATTTAACAAAAAAATTTTTGTTTGGTCCAATTGTCAAAGTCAGTTCCTTTTAACAGTTTTTTAATTACTAATTCTTTATTCAAAAGAAAATTGTGAATTATATAAGGAGGCATAGAAACCATTATCTTTCATTAGGCTTTCATGCGTTCCTTGTTCTACTATATTTCCATCTTTCATTACCAAGATTAAATCGGCGTTTTTGATTGTAGATAAGCGGTGAGCTATTACAAAACTAGTTCTTCCTTTTGTTAGTTTATCCATAGCTTCCTGGATTAATTCTTCTGTCCTAGTATCAACATTAGAAGTAGCTTCATCCAATATTAGTAAAGGGGCTTTTCTAACCATTGCTCTTGCTATTGTCATAAGTTGTTTTTGTCCTGAAGAAATGGAACCGGCATTAGATAGTTGGCAATTTAACTTTCCTGGCAAGGTGCGGATAAAGTGATAAATGTTTGCTTCTTTACAAATGACTTTTAATTCCTCATCGCTTATATCGGGGCTATTGAAAACAATGTTTTCCCTCATGCTTCCATCAAAAACCCAAGTGTCCTGTAACACCATGCCAAAGATATCGTGTATTTCTTCTCTTGGCATGTCTTTTGTCGATACCCCATCTATTAATATTTCACCGGAATTGACTTCGTAGAATCTCATAAGGAGATTGACCATTGTTGTTTTCCCTGCTCCTGTAGGGCCTACTATGGCTACCTTTGATCCTGGTTTTATTTTAGCGGAGAAATCATGAATTATTTCTCTGCTAGAATCATAAGAGAAACATACATGTTTAAATTCAACTTCCCCTTTGATATTTTCTTTTCCGTCTGGGCCAGTTAGCTTTCTAGTTAGTTCGCTTTCATCAGATAATTCATTTTCTTCTAAGAAATCAAAAACTCTTTTGCTAGCGGCCCCGGTAGTTTGCAATGTATTCATGGCTTGAGCAATTTGAGTCATCGGTTGCTGGAATAATCTTATATAGACTAAGAAAGCCGTAATTGTCCCATAATCTACTTTTTCTTCTGAAAGCAATAATCCGCCGACTACTAAAATTGCAATATAGGCAAAATAGGAAATAAAGTTCATTAATGGTTGCATTAATCCGCCATAGATTTGAGCTTTGAACATTGTCGAACCAAGTTGATTGTTTTGCTTGTTAAAATTGGTGTTGACTCTATTTTCGGCATTAAATAATTTTATTATTAATTGGCCAGAGTATTTTTCTTCAATAACCCCGTTGATTTGGCCTATTTCTTCTTGCCTTTTTATAAATTGAGGCATGGCAAATTTCATTATTAAGCCTATGAATAAAAGCATCAAAGGTATAGATAATAAAGCTACAAAAGCCATTAAATAAGAAGTGGCGAACATTCCAATTAACGACCCTATAAGCATAAAGATGGCTTGCAGTAGCATTGATATAGATTGATCAAGACTTTGGGCTACTGAATCGACATCGTTAGTAACTCTAGACAATATGTCTCCAACTTGATGGGAGTCAAAATAGGATAAGGGGATTTTGTTTATCTTTATAGAAATGGATTTTCTTAAGGAGTTGGCGTATTTTTGAGTAACTCCGGTTAATATAAAACTAGAACCATAAGTTAATAAAGCACTGCAAAAATATAGACAAGCCAAAATAATTCCGTTTTTGGATATTATTTCCATGTTGATGGTTTTTGTTTGGGCATTATTGGCTATTTCATTGGTTAAATTTGAAAGAAATTGAGGGGCAACAATAGAAATAACGACCCCACCTAAAATAAATAAGGCCGCTACAAAAATTGAAATATAAAAGTTCTTTGATGTACCAAGTATGTTTTTAAAAGCCTTTGTCATTTCTTCTTTCGTTGGCTTTTTTGATAGATCGTGTTTCGGATGCATGCTCATAAACCAAGTTCCTCCTTACTAAGCTGAGATAAAGCGATCTCTTTATAAAGTTCGCAATTGGCAAGTAATTCTTTATGCGTCCCTTTTCCAACCAGTTTTCCTTCATTTAAGACAAGAATCAAATCGGCATCCATTACAGTGCCGATGCGTTGGGCTACGATTACTTTCGTAGCCTTTTGTTGAGAAGCTTTTAGATTTTGTCTTACTTTCAAATCGGTTTTAAAATCTAGGGCACTAAATGAATCGTCGAAAACAAATATTTCTGGTTTTAAGGCAACGGCCCTAGCAATGCATAGTCTTTGTCTTTGCCCTCCAGATACATTGCTTCCGCCTTGGGCAATCAATGAATTATATTTGCCTTCCATTTTTTCAATGAATTCATCAGCACAAGCAATTTTTGCGGCGTTTTCTATATCTTCATCATTTATTTGGCTATTTAGCCCAAATCCAATGTTTGATTTTATTGTCCCACTAAATAAAAGTCCTTTTTGTGGAACAAAGCCAATTCTAGAATGTAAATCTTTTTGCGAAAAATCTTTTACGTCTACTCCATCGATTTTTATACTTCCTGATGTTGCATCATATAATCTATCTAAGAGTTGAACTAAACTAGTCTTTCCGCAACCCGTTTGACCAATTATGGCAATTGTATCGCCTTGGTTGGCTTTGAATGAAATGTGTTCTAGGATATTTTCTTCAGCATCTGGATAATGAAAACTAACATCATCAAATTCAATGGTGCCTAGTCTTTCTGGGACAATTGGATTAACTGGGTCTATTATTGAAGGCTTAGTTTCTAATACCTCGTTTATACGTTTTGCAGATACGCTTGCTCTTGGCCATAAAACAAACATCATTAATAGCATCATGAATGCCATGATTATCTGGGTGGCTAGCATGGTGAAACTAGAAATGTCGTTATAACCTAAAGTACCGCCGTTTATTAAATATGAACCAATCCAATAGATGGCTAAAGTAATTCCATCCATTACGATAATCATTACCGGGGAAAGTAACCCCATGACTCTACCTGTGAATAAATTAAGTTTAGTAAGGTCGTCATTAGAGGATTTAAATTTATTTTCTTGGTATTGTTCGGCGTTATACGCCCTAACTACACGGATACCATTTAAGTTTTCTCTAGTTATTCCGTTTAGCCTATCAATATACTTTTGAGATACTTTAAATTTAGGCATAACCAATAATGCCAAAATTGTTAAAGTGATTATTAAAACCAAAACGGCTATAACGGTTGCGGTTGATAATTCCCAAGAAGCTGATTGAACCTTGCATATTGCCCATATGGCTGTTATTGGGGCAGCAAAAATCATTCGCATCATCAACAAATAAGTCATTTGGACTTGCTCTATATCGTTAGTGCTTCTTGTAATTAAGCTAGCGGTAGAGAAACGGTTAATTTCCGTTAAAGAGAAAGAGGAGATTTTTTCATTTAAGTCTTTTCTAGTGGAGGTAGCAAAATTTGCGGCGATTCCAGAAGCCAATAATGCAACTAAAAGTTGACAAAAAATAGAGCCGGTTACGACTAAAAGCATCATGCCTCCCCAATACCAAATATCATTTGTGGTGGCATTAGCAATACTTTCAAATACACCTATTTGAGTTGAATTAAATGCATGGTTGTTTTTTGCCGTTTCTAAAAAGATAGACCAGTTAAAACCAGGCTGAGAAAAAAGTGTTCCGAATTCTTCCCCTAGGTGGACAGGGTTAAGATTATAATCGACATACATTATCGATTTAATGAGGTTTGACATGTAATCAACCATCATCATGCTGCACCATACTTGTAAAATTGTTAATCCGATGATAAAGACTAGGGCCGCCCAATCTTTCTTTCGGAATCTTTTGAACATTTTGAACATGCTTTTTCTCCTTTTTTGCCTTATGGTTTATAGTTCGATAACGAACTAATTGCAACTAGATTTTATTCATTTTACTAGAAAATAGACAATTTCATGAAAAATGTATAAAAACTATTTTTACTCTTGCTCTATTTTGCTATATCCGTTATTAAAGTTTTATTGTCTTTATCAATACTTTTCTATATAACTTTTATTGTTATGGAAGTTAAGGGAATAAAAATAAAAGGTCATGTAGTGCTTGGCCCTATGGCTGGAGTTACTTCTTCTTCATATAGAGAATTTATGAAGCCTTTTGGGGTGGGACTTTCTTTTAGCGAGATGGTTTCTGACTGTGGGATAGATTATGGCAATGCCAAAACTTTTGAATATTTAAAAAGCACTCCTTTAGACTCTCCTTTTGCTTTGCAATTATTTGGCTTTTCTTTAGAACACACTTTACCTGCTATAAAAAAGATGGAAGAAGTGGCTAGCTATGATATGCTGGATTTAAATTTTGGCTGCCCAGTAAATAAAGTTGTTAAAACTGGTGCAGGTTCTGCTTGGCTAAGAAGAGTAGATGAACTTGAACATTATGTAAGCGAAATTGTTAAAGTATCAACTAAACCAGTTTCAGCAAAAATTAGACTTGGATGGGATGACGAATCTATTAATGCCATAGAAGTAGCAAAGGCTTTACAGAGGGCTGGGATTTGCTTATTAAGCGTTCATTGTAGAACTAGAAGTCAAGGCTATTCAGGCAAGGCTAGATATGAAGAAATATCGTCATTAAAAGAGAATATCCATATTCCTTTAATTGTTTCTGGTGATATTTTTTCTCCCATCGACGCTAAAAGGGCCTTAGAGATCACTCATGCTGATTTAGTTATGGTAGCTAGAGGCGGACTTGGTCACCCCTTTTTAATAACCCAAATAAATGAATATTTAGATAATGGCATTCTTTTGCCTAATCCCGATATTTTAACTCAAGTAGATTATGCTAGAAAATTTGCTTTAATGCTGATAGAAGAAAAAGGCGAATATGTAGGGATTAGGGAATTAAGGGGACTGCTTCCTCATTTCTTTTCTTCCTTTCCTGGCTATAAAAGGATCAGGATGCAGATAGCTTCTTCCTTAGATAGCAAAGAATCTTTATTAAATACATTGAACGGGATTGAAATTAGAGAAAAGTACAATCAAATGTAAGCGGTTTATTTCTTAAAAAAGTTTTTTGTCTCTTGATACTTTGTCGTGTTTGAGTTAAAAATAGTTCGTTCACGAACTAATTATGGAAAACAAAATTTCAAAGTTAAGGCCTTTGGTAGGCCACATTAATAGAGAAATGGATAGAAGGTTTGAATTAAAGTACCTTTGTTTGCTTCCATTAGATTTAGGAGCCCCCCAAGGCATGGCTTTAAATTATATATGCCGTCATCCAGGATGCTCTTCTTGCTCTTTAATTGATAGATTTATGCTAAAAAAATCTACTATATCCGAAATCTTAAACTATTTATGTGAAAAGGAATACGTCAAGACTGTAACCGATGAAAAGGATAAAAGAATCAAGTGCCTTTATCCAACAGAGACAGGACTAGATTTTTATAAAAAGTCAAAAAGGGTATTCACGATGTTTGAAAACGAACTTGAGTCTTATTTAACAAAAGAAGAAAAAGATGAATTTATAAGGCTTGGCGAAAAATTGTCGACAAAATTAGAGGAGGTTAACAGAAATGGAAAATGAACAATTGGATAAAATAATTGAAGAGAAAGAAAAACGAGACGAAGAAGAAATCAAAAAACTTAAAAATTCCCATATTCTTAAATCTTTATTTAAATATATGAATGGCTCCTGGCGTTATTGTGTTTTGGCCTGGGTTTTCGTTTCAATTGAGGTTATTGGAGAAGTTCTTATTCCTTTCTTTGCCGCTAGGGCGGTTAATATTATTGATCCTAAGGGTGCTAGCATGTCTTCTTCCGATGTGCCTTCTTTAATCTATGTGTGCTTGATTATGATTAGCATGGCCGTTGTTAGTTGCTTTGGCGGGGTAATGGCAGGATTTTTTGCTTCTATTGCTTCTAGCAATTTTGGTAGAAATCTAAGAAAGGAAATGTATTACAAGATCCAAGATTATTCTTTTTCTAATATTGATAAGTTTTCTTCCTCTTCCTTAGTCACTAGATTAACTACTGATGTTAGTAACGTTCAATACTCCGTCCAGGCAATTTTAAGGACGGTTGTTAGATCTCCTATCATGCTGATTTTTGCCTTTATTATGGCTTCTATTACGTCTTGGCAAATTTCTTTGGTTTTTATTGCCATTATTCCAATTTTGGGTTTTGTTTTGTTTTTTATTGCCGCAAAAGTCCATCCTACGTTTGTAAAAGTATTTAATACCTATGATGATTTGAATGCATCGGTTCAAGAGAATTTGGCAGGTATTAGAGTGGTTAAATCATTTGGAAGGGAAGATTTTGAAAAAGAGAAATTTGGTCGTGTCTCTTATTATATTTATAAAACTTTTTTACATGCCGAAAGAATTCTTGCCATCAATAACCCGATGATGAATTTTGCTGTATATACCTGTATGATTGTAATTTCTTATTTTGGAGCCAAAATGATTATTGCTTCTGGAAATGCAGCAGACGGATTCAATACAGGTTCTTTGACTTCTTTAATAACATATGTAATGCAAATATTGAATTCTTTGATGTTTGTTTCGATGTGCTTTGTCATGATTATCATAGCTAGGAACAGTGCTGAACGTATCGCAGAGGTTATATTAGAGAAGCCAGATTTAACTTCTCCTTCTAATCCTGTAATGGAAGTTAAGGATGGGTCAGTTAAATTTGAAGATGTTTGCTTTAAATATAATAAAAATGGGACTAAAAATGTCCTTGATCATATCAATTTGGATATACCAAGTGGATATACGGTTGGCATAATTGGCGCCACGGGGTCATCGAAATCGACTTTAATTTCCATGATGGCTCGACTTTATGATGTAACTTCTGGCTCAGTTAAGGTCGGTGGAGTCGATGTTAGGGATTACGATTTAAAAACATTAAGAGATAACGTATCCGTTGTTTTGCAAAAGAATGTCTTATTTACTGGAACGATTAAATCCAATTTGCTTTGGGGCAATCCTAATGCTAGCGATGAACAAATTAAAAAAGCCGCTAAGTTAGCCTGTGCGGATGAATTCATTGAGAAATTCCCGCTTAAGTATGATTCTCCAATCGACGAAGGTGGAACTAATGTATCCGGAGGCCAAAGGCAAAGACTTTGTATTGCTAGGGCTTTATTAAAATCGCCAAAGATATTGATATTGGATGATTCGACTTCTGCCGTTGATACTCATACAGATGCCCTTATTAGAAAGGCTTTTAAGGAAGAAATCCCCAATGTAACAAAATTTATTGTTGCCCAAAGGATTCTTTCCATTAAAGATTGCGATCTAATAATCGTTATGGACGATGGGAAAATTCTTGATATGGGCACGAATGAACAATTGTTAAATACTTCATCAGTTTATAAAGAGATTTATGAAACCCAAATGGGCGGAGGTGATTTCGATGAACAATAAAAAGGAACCAGTTGCAAAAAAACTTGGCATAAAGAAAAGCATATCCATTTTTAGCAGGTTGACAGCCCGTATATTCAAATTTAGCCCTGCATTATTTATTTTGGCTTTTGTCACCATAATTATTTCCTCCGGGGCCGGGGTTATTGGCTCGATGTTTATCGGAAGTATTCTTATCGATAACTTTATTACCCCTATGTTAAAAGGAGAAGCAACTTATTTATACGGTGTGCCTATGGACTTAGGCGGGGTCATTTTAATAATGATTGGCATTTATCTATTTGGCATAATTTGCACCTACATATATCAAATAGTTGTTTCTCAAATTGGGCAAGGCACCCAAAAACAAATTAGGGATGAATTGTTCTCCCATATGGAATCTTTGCCTCTTTCTTATTTTGACACTAGAACACATGGGGATATCATGTCGATTTATACCAATGATATCGATACTTTAAGAGAAATGATTTCCCGTGTCTTGCCTATGGTAGTTCAATCTATTGTTACAATGGTTGCAGCTTTAATTGCCATGCTGGTAATAAATGTTTATATGACTCTTATTGTTTTAGTTTTCTTTGTTCTTATCCTTTCGCTTATAATTTTTATATCTCATAAGAGTTCAACTTTCTTTATAGCTCAGCAAAGAAGCTTAGGAATGACAAATGGCTATATAGAAGAAATGATATCAGGGCAAAAAGTTATCAAAGTTTTTACTCATGAAAAACAGTCCGAAGAAGGATTTGATAAGCTTAATGATGCCTTATGCGGATTTACGACAAAGGCTCAACAATTCTCTAATATTTTAGGACCTATCGCGGTTAATTTGTCCCATTTGCAATATTGTGTCTTGGCTTTAGTTGGCGGCATATTCATTGGTTATAACATCATTCCTCTTACCTCTGGCATGGTTGTTAGCTTTTTGACTTTAGGAAAGTCTTTCACCTTGCCTCTAGGACAAGTGTCAATGCAAATCAACTTAGTTATTATGGCCTTGGCTGGCGCGGAGCGTATATTCGCGATGATTGATGAACCAAGCGAAGTAGATGATGGCTATGTTAGGTTAGTAAATGCTAAAAAGGATGAAAACGGAAACCCTGTGCCAACAAACGAAAGAACTTTAATGTGGGCTTGGGAACATCCTCATAGCGATGGCAGCCCAACTACTTACACTTGGCTAAGAGGCAAGATTAATTTGTATGATGTAGATTTTGCATATGTAAAAGGCAAGACGGTCCTTCATGATATCTCTTTATATGCGGAACCCGGACAAAAAGTTGCCTTTGTTGGGCCTACTGGAGCTGGCAAAACTACGATTACTAATTTGCTTAACCGTTTTTATGATATCGAAGATGGAAAAATTAGGTTTGACGATATAAACATTAACAAGATTGTAAAAAAGGATTTAAGAAGAGCCATGGGTATGGTTTTGCAAGAAACTAGCCTATTTACCGCTTCCGTTAAGGATAACATTAGATATGGTAATCCAGAGGCAAGCGATGAAGAAGTAGTTAAGGCAGCAAAATTAGCCAATGCGGATAATTTTATTAGGATGCTTCCAAATGGCTATGAGACGATTTTATATGGCGCGGGAGCCGGGCTTTCCCAAGGCCAAAGACAACTTATTTCAATTGCTAGGGCTGCTTGTGCGAATCCGCCTGTTTTGATTCTAGATGAAGCTACCTCTTCAATTGATTCTAGAACCGAAAAGTTAGTCCAAAAAGGGATGGACGCCATTATGAAAGGGCGTACCGTCTTTGTTATAGCCCATAGGCTTTCTACCATTCAAAATAGCGATGTTATCATGGTTCTCCAAGATGGCAAGATTATCGAGAGAGGCAATCACGATACTTTACTTGCTCAAAAAGGAAAATATTATCAACTTTATACTGGTTCAAAGCCAAATGAAAAATAGCGTTTATAATTTAAAATAAATCTTGATTTTAATTATCTAAATAAAAAAAGATGCTGCTTAAGTTAGCGACATCCTTTTTTTATGGGCTATTGTTTTTTGGCTCGTTTAATCTTCTTTTGTTTCGCTATTTTTATCTTTCTTTTCGCGAAGTATGGCATTCATTAATATGCCTAGGATCATAGCAACAGATACAGAAGTTATAGACATCTTGGCGTTTCCACTCCCGAAGGAGAACACTAGGCCACCAATTCCGGCAACCAAGATTATGGAAGCGACGAATATGTTTTTGGTTTTGCCCATATCCACTTTTTCGTTGATTAAGATCTTGACCCCACTAGAAGCGATAAATCCATAAAGAATTAAGCTAACTCCCCCCGTGACGCAAGCCGGGATAGTTTGAGTCAATGCCATTAAAGGACTAAAGAAGCCTAAAGCTATTGAGAATAAGCAAGCTAGGAAGATTACTTTTGTCGAAGCAATTTTTGTAACTCCAATAACTGCAACGTTTTCTCCGTATGTTGTATTAGCGGCACCACAAAATAGACCAGAAATCGAAGTAGCAACGCCATCTCCAATTAAGGTGCGGGTTAAGCCAGGTTTTTCTAAAAGATCGCGTTGAAGGATGCCAGACATATTTTTGTGGTCGCCAATGTGCTCACAGATGGTAACTAAGGATACTGGGATAAATATTATGGCAGCTTGAGCAACGGCTGAACCGGTTAATGGAACAACGTTTTCGCTATTTGCAGTTAGGAAAAGGAATTTTGGATAGTCTAAGAAAGATTGGATAGTGACATTTGCTACTCTAGTTCCATCTTGTACTGTCGAGAATAAATTTAAAAGCGGATCGAAATTTACGACATGGCAATATTCGTTCCCGCATCCATAATAACCGATGAGGGTAAATAAAGCGGCAACTGCATATCCACTTAACATGCCAATGACAAATGGGACTAAGCTAATTGTTCCCTTGCCATAATGTGAGCATAAAGCCGTGACAACCATGGCGACTAATCCAGATATGATAGCACACCAGTTATACCCACCAATAGCGGCCCCGGTTGTTAAATTTGAAATAGCGCTTGTGGCCAAAGATAAGCCAATGACAATGATGATTGGTCCAACTACAATTGTTGGGAGCAACTTATTTAACCATTTGACTCCAAATAGTTTAATTAAGAAAGCAACTATACAATAAATAAGACCAACCATGGCCATGCCGACAGGAAGAATCCATAAATTTACTTGTCCGGTAGCTTGGCAATCGACTTTAATAGCCTCGCTCATTGCCGACATATAGGCAAAGCTTGAGGCTAAAAACATTGGTGATTTAAACTTCGTAACGAATAAATAGAATATGGTGCCTATACCAGCGCTAAATAAAGTAGGGGCAATCATTATGGAGGCTAGGTTATAGCTAACTCCGCCTAAAGTGACGTGAACGCCACTAAAAACGATCATAGGGACGGTAATGCAGGCCACAAACATCGCTAGGACATGTTGGATGGCTAGTATAATCCATTTACCTGGGCGTTTTGGCGCCTCATCTACCTCTAGTAGCATTCCGTTAGGATGGGCTACCAATGTTTCTTCTGCTGATGCTTGTTTTTTTCTAAACATAGTTTAAATCCTTTCCTTTTTTGGCAACTAGGCAAAAAAATAAGGCCCTCAGGCCTTTAAAATACAAACACGAATTTTGAAACAAATACCCCTTTTATTGTATCAGGTTTATTTGCTCCGGTTTGCTTCATTTTGTTTTAGCTCCGGATTTATAGTTTAAGGTTTATTTTCATTTTAAGGAAGAGATATTTTCTGGTAGCGCTTACAAAAAAATGCAAAAAAACTCTTTTATTGTTGGCGACTGTTCTCAACTAATATTTTTGTATAGTAGAGGAGAGAAAATATTAGTTACTTTTCGTATAGATATGATTTTCTTTGAAAAATACTTTTCGCATAGCCTGTGACTTTGCAAATAAATACTTTTCGTATTGCCAATAGAAAAGTTATAATTAACTACACGAGGCTAAGATTTATGATATTAAAAAGAAAGATTTATGACAAATTGCTTGAATGGAAAAATAACTACAGTAAAAAATACGCTCTTTTAATAGAAGGCGCTAGACGAGTAGGAAAATCAACTATAGTAGAAGAGTTTGCTAAAAAAAACTATAAATCTTATGTATTAATAGACTTTGCTATCGCTAGTAATGCTACTAAAAAGAATTTTTACGATAACCTCAATAATTTAGACATTTTCTTTCAAAACATATCTTTAGAATACAATGTAGAGCTATATAGAGATGATACGTTGATTATTTTTGATGAAATTCAAAGATTTCCAAAGGCAAGGGAAGCCATTAAATACTTGGTTAAAGATGGGAGATATAGTTTTGTTGAAACTGGTTCTTTAATTTCCATAAAAGAAAATATTAGCGATATCGTAATTCCTTCCGAAGAGATGAAAGTAAAAATGTATCCGCTTGATTTTGAAGAATTTCTTTGTGTGGCAAAAGAAGACATCCTGCTTCGTTATATTAAGGAGTGTGCAGAAAATAAAGTTGCTTTAGAAGAACAATATCATAAAAAAGCCATGCGTTTATTTAAGGAATATTTGCTTGTTGGAGGAATGCCGCAAAGCGTTATAGCCTATTTTGAAAATAATAGGAATTTTTATAAATCGGATATGGCAAAAAGAAATATTTTGGATTTATATAGAGATGACATAAATAAAGTGGCTAAACGTTATAACTCTAAAGTGGCCGCATTATTTGATAATATTCCCGGTTATTTGTCTAAACATGATAAAAAAATTGTTTTATCTAAAATAAGTGAAAACTCATCTTTTGCCCAATATGATGAGCCACTGTTTTGGCTTGGTGACTCAATGATATGCAATCTATGCTATAAGTGTAATGATCCAAATGTCGGTTTTTCTTTAAACAAGGATGATTCGTCCGTGAAATGCTATATGGGCGATACTGGTTTGCTGGTTAGCCATGCTTTTTCAGAAAATGAAATAACATCAGCTCAATTATATAAATCTATAATGAACGATAATTTGGCTTTAAACAAAGGAATGATTTATGAGAATATGATTGCCCAAATGATAGTTTCAAAAGGGAAAAAATTGTTTTTCTATTCTCATTACTGCGAAGAAACTCATAAAAATGATATAGAGATAGATTTTATGCTTTCAAATGAAAGCAAAACAAACATAAAAGTGTTCCCAATAGAAGTGAAATCTTCAAAGAATTATACGGTTGTTTCTTATAGCTTGTTTAAAAAAAGATTTGGCAATAGAATTGGGAACTCCTTAATTGTCCACCCTAAGCAATTTTATAAGGATGAGAATGGGTTTAGAGTCCCTCCTTATATGTTTCCCTTCTTTATAGAGTAATAAAAAAACTCGGTTTTACCCGAGTAGATATTGTCTCTTCTTCTTAATGAGAGTCAGATAATGTTAATAAACTTTCACATGGCAAGCCAACATTTTTCTCACCATGAAGCTCTTCTAGATTGATAACTGTTAAACAAGCAATAGGCTCTCCGCCTGCTAAAGTAATCAATTTTTTTAAGGCAGCAAACGTACCGCCTGTAGCCATTAAATCATCAATCATTAATACACGGTCCCCCTTTTTAAAAGAAGAAGCTGGTATTTCCATAGTGGCGGTTCCGTATTCTAATTGATAAGAAACTTTCATTGTCACGCCAGGAAGTTTGCCGGCTTTTCTAGCCATAACAAAACCAATGCCCATCTTATAGGCCAAGGCAGCGCCAAAAATAAACGCGCGCGATTCTGGCCCGATTATTACATCAGGATGATACTTGTTGGCTAATTTTTCAAGCTCATCAATGCAACAACGAAATGCTTCGGGGTTTCTAATTAATGGGGATATGTCTTTAAACGATATGCCTTTTTTTGGGAAATCAGGAACGACTCCGATATATTTTTCTAAATCCATAAATTTAATAGGGATAACCTTTCCTTACAAATTATAAACCAGAGCAATCTATTTGACCGCTCTGGCTTTCAAAAAATTAATTTTTACAATTAAGCAAACTATCCAGCAAGTCCTGTAGCGTATTTAACAATATAAATAGCTAAGAAAGCGGCAGAGCAAGCGGCAACGGCGATATCGGACTTCTTAAAGCGACCAGCACATAAAGTCATTACGGTGTAGGCAATGAATCCCCAGGCGATACCATCGCTGATGGAGTAAGAAACGCACATAACGATGACGGTTAAGAATCCAGAACCAACGGCAACCCAATCTTTCCATTCAAGGTGTTCAAGGTTTTTAAACATGCAGATACCGACATAGACAAGGGCCAAGCCAGTGACGGCGGAAGAAGAGAAAGCACTTAAAGCAGGATAGATTAATAAGCTTAAAGCAAATAGTAAACCAGTGGTAACGGCGGCTAAACCGGTACGAGCACCAGCGGCAACACCAGTGGTAGATTCAACGAAAGAAGTAACGGTGGTGGTACCACAAACTGAACCAAAGACAGTTCCGACGGCATCAACGACCATGGCTGGCTTATCATTGACGGTTATGCGTCCATTTTCATCAACCATGCCAGCGCCTGCTTCAACACCGACCAAGGTTCCGGTGGTATCGAAGAAATCAACGAATAATAAAGAGAAGATTAAAGCGTAAGCCATTGGGTTCTTTAAAACATCGAATCCCATGAAGGCAACGCCGAAGATTTTCCCAAAGTTACCAACTTGACTAATGTGATAAGAATCGTTATAGAAAGAATTAAAACCTTCAACGCCAGCTTGTCCTAACGAACCGCAAAGGACGGCCATGACAACAATGGCGATGATGACAGCAAATTTATTGACCCAGAATAAAGCTTTGTTTTTAGAAGCTGGCAAAGCACTTAAAGCAAGAACTAAGACAACGCCAACCAAGCCAACGATAACGGTTGGGTTTTTGAAATCGCCAAGGCCAACTAAGGTAGCTCCGTTATCGGCGATGATCCCCATGTTTTGGAAACCGATGAAGCAGATGAAGAAACCAATACCGGCAGAAATTGCGAATTTTAAAGACTTAGGAATGTTGCGAACGACCCAAGCGCGGATTGGAGTCAAAGAAATTATCAAGAATAAGATACCGTCAATCATGACTAAGCACATGGATTGGGCAAAATTGAATCCCATGCCAAGCATGACGTTAAAAGCGATTAAAGAATTTAGACCAAGGCCAGAAGCTAAGCCAACTGGGAGCTTACCGTAGAATCCCATGAAAATGGTTGTAGCAGCGGCTGATATAGCGGTAGCGGCAAATACGGCAGCACGGACTTCATCTACAGTCGCCCAAACGTCACCATAAATAAGAATATAGCGAACGCCTTCGATAAGTTTAACGTTTTCCGCTAACGGTTTTGTCATATCGGTGAGGTTAGCGGCGTAAGCCCAGTCACTAGAAAGCATATTGCCGTTTAATGGCAATATGTAGAACATTGCTAGAAAGATAACTAGTCCGCCAATGAGTTCACGGATAATCGAAGAGCCTCTTTCGCTAATGTGGAAATAGCGATCAAGCCATCCAACAAAGCCACGCTTTGGCGATTCACCATTTGGCTTGTTGTCAGTAGATGAGTTTTGAACAGTTGTAACTGTCTCAGCCATAGTCTTTTCCTCCTTAATTTTGAAATAGACTTTTGTCTTTTAGGAGGATAGCTAGGGAATAAAGAATAAAAACAAAGGAGAAAATCATAAAAGCGAAAGTATCGTTTTTTCTTGTTTTTTCTTCTTCGTTTCCTTTCTTTGGCTCGTAGTGCTTAACTTTACAGATTAAGCGTAGATACTGCTAGACTATATCTCCAGCATATACGACCTATCGACATCACATTAGTGTAAAGGATTTTCAAGAAAGAAAAACATGAAAGCGGTTTTATTTAAATATTTTCTTTTTTGTCTTTTTTTGTATTTACTCTATATGGTAAAATAATCGGCTAGAAAGAAGGTTGTTCCTTATGAGTATGCCCGAATATTCGAATGTCGTTTTGCTTGAGCATCCTTTGTTAAAGCATAAAATTTCCATCCTCCGTAATAAGAACACTCCAACTAGCGAGTTTCGTGCCATTGTTAAAGAAATAGCAATGATGGAGGCTTATGAAGCCTTAAGAAACGTTTCAACAGTAGATGTTGAAATAGAAACCCCAATAGAAAAAACAACTCAACCGATGGTAGAAGGGCATCGTCTTTGCTTTGTTCCAATCTTGCGTGCTGGAATGGGAATGGTTGACGGGTTTACTCAACTAGTTCCTACGGCTCATGTTGGGCATATCGGCTTGTTTCGCGATGAAGTAACTCACGAACCGCACGAATATTATTGCAAACTTCCAAAAGGGCTAGAGGATATGGAAATATATCTTCTTGATCCAATGCTAGCAACCGGCGGCAGTGGCATCGATGCGGTCAAGATGCTACGTAAGCATGGAGCAAAACACATTCATTTTATTTGCATCATTGCGGCTCCAGAAGGCGTGAAGGCTTTCTGCGAAGCTAATCCAGATGTTCCTCTTTATATTGGGGCTTTAGATAGACAATTAAACGAAAGAGCCTATATTTGCCCAGGCTTAGGGGATGCTGGGGACCGTATATTTGGCACTCAAAATTAATTAATATCCATTTATAAAGAAAAAGGCGAGTTTAATGCGACTCGCCTTTTAAATTGAAAATTTGTTTATTCTTTCGCTAGTAAGTCGTCCATTGCCTTTATGTCTTCTTCACTAGGAACATAGACGTAAGGGATTTCTCTATCTAATTCGTTATAATCAAGACCAAAGCCAACTAGGAACTTATTCTCGTTTAAGACCATTCCGGCATAGTCGACATGGACGTCTTCTTTTCTTGCTGCTAGTTTATCGAATAACGAACAAATTATTATGCGTTTTGGTTGATACTTGGATTTTAAGTAATTAAGCAAGTATTTCATCGATAAACCTGTGTCGATTACATCTTCGACAAGGACTAAAGTTCTACCATTTGGAGAAATCGTCAAATCTTTGGTGATTTTAACAATTCCAGTAGATTTAGTTCCTTCGTAAGAGGAAGTTTCCACATAATCGGTCATGATTTTTCTTTTGATATGTGGAACTAAAGAAAAGAAGAAATTTAACGCACCTTTCATTACTCCAACAAACAAAGGTATCTTTTCTTCGTTAGCTAATTCCTTTGTCAATTCTTCGCCTAGCTTAATACAAACTGCTTGAATTTCCTCTTGGGACATTACCATTTCTTTCATGGGAGGATTCCTTTCCTTGGACTTAAAAATTATATTAATTCATCCTAGCAATTAGCCTTTGCCAGGGCAATGGAAAACTAATATTTAAATCAAAGAAAGCGCTATTATTTTTTTCTTCGTGAAAAAGAGTCATTCTTGTTATATTCTAAAGAGAAAACAAAAAAGGGAGTTCAGATTTGTTGGATTTCTTTTGGAGGAAAAATTATGAAATTAGACAATATTCAATTAGGTTTAACCTATGATGATCTTCTTCTTATACCTCAAAAATCTGATGTAGTTCCATCAGAAGTTAAAATTGATTCTTATTTAACTCCCAAAATCCACTTAAATGTTCCAATCGTTTCCTCTGCTATGGATACTGTTACCGAACATGAATTAGCAATTGCTTTGGCTAGAGTCGGGGGGATTGGAGTAATCCACAAGAATATGAGCATAGAAGACCAAACAAAAGAAGTGGCTTTGGTTAAAAATGCCTCTAGTGAAGGCTATGAAAATGCCGTTAAGGATTCAAATGGGCGCTTATTATGTGCCGCGGCAATCGGGGCTGGTGGTAATGCTTTAGATAGAGTTGCCGCCTTGGTTAATGCTAACGTTGATGCCATTGTTGTTGATTCGGCTCATGGTCATTCCTCTAATATTATAAAAACAGTGAAAATGATAAGAGAAGCTTACCCTTCTTTACAGCTTATTGCAGGAAATATAGTTACCAAGGAAGCGGCAAAAGACTTAATTGATGCAGGCGCTAATGCGGTTAAAGTTGGTATTGGTCCTGGATCGATTTGTACTACTAGGGTCGTAAGTGGGGTTGGCATGCCGCAAGCAAGCGCCGTAGATGAAGTTGCTTCTTTTTGCAAAGATAAAGGCGTATGTGTAATTGCCGATGGAGGGCTTAAATATTCCGGTGACATAGTAAAGGCATTGGCTTTAGGTGCCGATACTGTCATGCTTGGCTCATTGCTTGCTAGATGTATTGAAGCTCCGGGGGAAGTAAAAGAAATAAATGGCAAAAAAATGAAAGTCTATGTTGGCATGGGCTCATTAGCCGCAATGAAAAGAGGGTCAGCCGATAGATATTTCCAAAAATCTACTGTTGCAATCGAAAAATTAGTTCCGGAAGGAATCGAGGCAGTCGTTCCTTGCTCCGGGCATGTTGCGGATACTATTTATCAATTATGTGGTGGACTTCGTAGTGGCATGGGTTATTGTGGCGCTAAAAATATTGAAGAATTAAAACATAATGCTCACTTTGTTCGCATAACAAATGCTGGCTTAGTTGAATCTCATCCTCATGATGTGAATATAACTACATCCGCCCCAAATTATTCAAAATAAAATGGTATGTTTAAAGGAGTTTGACTAATCAAACTCCTTTTTATAAGTTGTTAATAACGAATTTAACTTTGTTTGATTAGTTTTTTAAGGTAGTCAGTTACCATATCTTCTATTTCAAAAGAACCATCGTTGATTTCGTTTAGCCTGCTAATCAATTTAGTAATTAGATCTAATAGTTGTGGTGCGAGTTTTTTCTCGCCTTTTTCATCAAACTTAACACCACTATCGGATGTATCGTCTTTTGACCAAAGTGAACACCAAAGCTCATTTATTTCATGGTCTAAAGATTGGGCTGCTGCATCTTCATCAATTATTTTGACTCCGGTTATTTCCTCCCCCTTTTCGTTTTTATAATCTTTTCCTATTGGCCCAAAAATAAAGTCTAGTGATATGACTATAATTTCTTTTTCCATTATTTATTTCCTCCATAATTTTTTCCAGGATGACTAGTGAGAATATATCCGTTCCCAGCTATGCAAACAACAATTGTCTTATGTCCCTTGTAATAATAAACGCTTCTGTACCCTTCTTTTCCGTTTATGTCTCTTCTGCAAGACGAAATGAGTCTTCCTTTTAAAATGGTATCACACAAAAAAGATTGGAGATTATTTTTTGAAAGATTCAAGTCCGAAAAGGCCTTCACAAAATCGTCACCGTGTCTTTCTAAAATATGTTGCATTCCGCTACTTGAATTTCCTGTTTCTAAAAAGATTTTTTGACCATTTTCTAACTTGGCTACAAAAATTATTTTCTCTTTAGAATATTTCGTGCCTTCTTTCGACATTTCATCTAGAATTTTTAGTGCCGAAGGGTCGCCAGACGAAATATTTGATTGCGTTATAAAGTTTGCTTTACCCCCTCTGGTTGACAGTTTACTGCTGAATTTACTACCTGACCCCATAAATGGCATCCTCCTTTTTATAACGATCGATTTTCGAATGCGGAACGACTATTTTCGTTCCCCTGGAGACGGCATAGCCAAAATATTCATCGAAGTTTGTTTCGCTCACAAACCCATAAGCAACAATAGATTTAGGGCTAAGCCTGTCTACCATTTCTTTGAATCCTTTTTGAAACATTTTCCTATTGTCTTTAGCTTGCATTTGGCCAAGGATTCCAACCGCGACATTTGATTTGCCTATAATCCCGTCGAAGCAGTATTCATAGGAAAACGGGTGCGTCCATCTAACGTTTGGTATTATTTTTGCTTGGGTATTTTTCATAAGCCATGCCGCGCAAACGCGTGATTTATAAACGTTAAATATTTGAAGCGCGTTTGGGAAATCGCCAAAAAGAGAATAGTCTGGGGTGATTATCCATTTCGCGTTTTTGAATCTTTCGCGAAATTTATTAAGGCGTTTTTCGTCATGATAAATGATCGAGTTGTATAAGCCGTGAATCCCGTCGAATATATGGTCAAATTGGTAAAAGCAAACGGCCGTATTCTTGGTTTTTGAATATTCCGATTTGTCTTTGTATAGTGCCAAATAATCAATGGCAGTAATATCATCTGAACAGCCGATGATAGGCATATCGTATTCGCCATCGAAAGACAAAGATTCCAATAAGTAAACACCAAAGATGTCTTTGAAGTTGTTTCTAACATTATAATTAGACATATTTTTTAACCTCCTGCATATAACTGGAAGTCTAAAATTCTGTTGAAATAGCTTAATGAATTGTTGGTTTTTCCATAAGAAAACCTCCTTGCTTTGTGCAAAATCGGTTGCTCAAACAAAGAGGTTTGGATAAAATAATATTGCCTGGATATCTTTATCCAAACCAGCACTAACTTCGGTTGGTGCTTTTTGTTTAAACTTTTTGCCGGTTAGTTGAGAGGATGGGCGTTGCCGAAGTCAAATAACAAAGCATTTTCTTCTTCAAGGTATTTGCCTTCTACTGCAAAGTTAACATTCGCCAATTCTTTCGGGGCCAAACTTTTTATGTCTTCTTTGAAAGAAGGATTGTTCCATCTTAATGAATCTGCCTTCTTTTTGCTTTCTGGGACAAATTTCATTGCCCCGGCAGCGTTCTTGTCGCAAGGCCTGATACCAAGCTGCTTGTCGACCTTGTTTATGAACATTTGTACATAATGTGCATAATTTAATCGATTTAGCGATTGCTTAGAAAAGCCTACTCCGTTTTCCGTGACCGAGATCGTCGGCTTGCCAACGACTCTATCTAACGGCTGAAAGTTTGGATTGTCGAATATTGACATTGGTTCTCCTCCAAAAACCATTATACGTTGTGCTTTCATATGTGCAATAAAAAATTAATAAAAATTTGTAGGCCCATTTGTAGTTTGGCTTGTATAGTATAAAAAAGATACGATTAATACTTATAAAATATTTTTGTTTTCCTAAAAATAAAAAAACTTTATTTGTAGTATTAAACAAAAAAATAACAATAGTTAGTATTTGCAAACGCTAAATATAATACTCAAAAAATTAAAAAACTATTGACACTAGACATATGAAACTACAAACGAAAATACATAATTATATTATTAAAATCGAGCTTTGATTGTCCGGCTCAAATTAGGATATAGTGTTTTCGACCATTTAATGAAAGCGTTTCAACAATACTTAAGAGAGAAAATGCTTTTCCTTATATATAAATAATCTAATTGTTTCGGCTTGGCTTTTTAATCTATTGTGTTGAAAACTTTCCTTTTTAAAGATGTGAAAAAGAAAAAAGCGAATGAAATTCACATTCGCTTGTGGCTACATTTATGACGTTTTGCCAAGGATACAAAGTTAAAACATATAGAATAAATAATCTATTCTAATTCGATTGTCGCTGGAGGTTTTGAGGTGAAATCATACATTACACGATTCACTCCTTTAACCTCGTTAACTATTCTTTCGGATATTTTTGTAATTATTTCGTATGGTATATCAACAGGCTTAGCTGTCATAAAATCATCGGTAGAAACAGCTCTTAAGATAACGGCATAATCGTAAGTTCTACCATCGCCCATGACGCCAACTGAACGCATGTTTGATAAAGCGGCAAAGAATTGCGAGGCTTTTTTATCATAGCCTGTCTTTTTCATTTCTTCGCGGAAAATAAAGTCGGCTTCTTGAACGATTCTAATTTTTTCTTTGCTTATTTCCCCAATTATTCTTATGCCTAATCCTGGACCTGGGAAAGGCTGACGGAAAATTAATTCTTTTGGTAATTCTAATAAAAGCCCAATTTCCCTGACTTCGTCTTTAAATAAATCTTTTAACGGCTCGACTATTCCTTCAAAACCAGTATCTTTAGGCAAACCGCCGACATTGTGGTGCGATTTTATCTTTGCTGATATTCCTAACCCAGATTCAATACGATCTGGATAAATGGTACCTTGGGCTAGATATTCACAATGAGGAATTTGCTTTTGAACATTATTGAATACATCAATAAATGTTTTGCCTATTATTTTTCTTTTTGCTTCAGGTTCACTTACACCTTTTAAATTAGATAAGAACAAGCTTGAAGCATCGACTGGGATAAAATTAGAATGAAATGTTTCTTTGTTCCCAAATATAGATTTAACTTGTTCGGCTTCGCCTTTTCTTAATAAGCCATGGTCGACAAAAACACAGGTTAAGTTTTCTCCTATAGCTTTATTTAATATGGCAGCCGTAACTGAAGAATCAACTCCACCAGAAAGAGCGCATATTACCTTTTTATTTCCAACTTGTTCTTTAATCTCTTGGATTTTGGTTTCTATAAATGAAGTCGGTTGCCAAGAGGCAGAACATTTACAAATATCTAAGACAAAATTTTCAATTATTCTTTGTCCGTATTCACTATGCTCAACTTCGGGATGAAATTGAGTAGCGTAGATTTTTTCTTCTTCGTTTTCAAAAATAGCGTTTTCGCAATGTAAACTGCTTCCAATAACATTAAAAGTGCTTGGCAAAGCGGTGACTTTGTCATTATGCGACATAAAAACAGAGCTAATTTTAGGCAACCCGTGTGTTAATTTTGAAGAAGAACTTAATGTAATTTCTGTTCTTCCATATTCTGATTTTTCATTAGGCTCGACTTTGCCATTTAACGTATAGGCAATTAATTGAGCCCCATAACAGATGCCTAAAATAGGTTTTTTTAAGTTAAATATTTCTTTATCGATATGAGGAGAGGATAAATCGTAAACGCTATTTGGCCCACCAGTAAAGATGATGCCTTTAATGTCTTCTTTCTTTAAATCTTCTATAGGTGTGGTAAATGGGAGGACTTCACTGTAGACATGGCATTGCCTTACTCTACGGGCGATTAGTTGGTTATATTGCCCACCAAAATCTAATACGATTATTTTTTCCATTATTTATATTTCACCATTAATGTGTGAGAGTCTTGGAAAGCGGTATATACGCTAGATAAAGGTTGATTGTTTACAATACGGGAAATGCATTCGCTTAACATGTCTGATAAAGAAATGACTTTTATAAATGGAAGAGCAGCAAATCTATCTGGCAAAGGAATGGAGTCGGTTATGATTATTTCATCAAAAGCGGTGCCGTCTTTAATTAAATCGTAGCATGGGTCTGAGAAAACAGCGTGGACGGATGCCATTTTTACCGAGCGAGCGCCAAATTTACGCAAAGCAGCAGCGGCATTGCATGCACTTCTTCCTGTGTCGATCATATCATCGACTAATATGCAATCTTTGCCATTGACATCGCCAATTAAGTTCATGACTTCTGGAGCGCCAGTAGCATTACGTCTTTTATCGATGATGGCAATTGGGCAGTTATTGAATTGCTCTGCTAAGTCTCTTGCCCTTCCTACTCCACCATGGTCAGGCGAAACAACGACTAGATTCGATAGATTTGGTTTCTTTTGGAGTATGGCTCCACCTAAAAGAGGAACGGCTGTTAAATCATCGGCTAAGCAACTAAAGAAGCCTTGAATTTGAGCTGCATGTAAATTAACTGTTATGATTCTATTTAGACCGGCTGTATCTAATAAATGGGCAACCAAAGAAGCGGTTATTGGCTGTCTTGGTTTAGCTTTTCTATCTTGTCTAGCATAGCCAAAATAAGGACATACCAAGTTGATTTCCTTTGCCGAGGAGCGGCGCAAGGCATCTATGAATATAAGAGTTTCCATTAAGGTCTCATTTACTGGGGGACAAGTAGATTCAACAATAAAGATTTGCTTTCCACGAACTGAATCGATTGGTTCGACAATGGTTTCTCCCGATGGGAATTTTTTTATCAATCTTTCCCCTAATTTGACATTTAATTTTTTGGCGATGGCTTCCGCTAATTTTTGGTTGGCTGAAAGTGAGAAGATAATGGCATTCTCGATCATGGATTTTACTCCTCCTAAAGAAGTTTTCTATTTAGTATACCTTTTTATTTTGCAAAAGGAGAGGGGGGTTAAGAGGTAAGCGCTTTCTAGGCCCCTTAACAAAATTATTTAATAATTCTTTTCCTTTTTTATTTCATACCTATACTTAGGCTATCGAGGCTAGTTTATGTTAGATAAAGAAGTTGAATATTTTTTTAAGAAAGAAGAGCAAAGGCAAAATAACGGCATTGAGCTAATTGCTTCAGAGAATTATCCCTCTATTGAAGTTAGACAGGCTCAATCTTCCATCTTTACGGCAAAATATGCAGAAGGATACCCAGGGCATAGATATTATGGAGGGTGTGAAAATGTTGATGCTGTAGAAAATATCGCTAGAGAAAGGTTAAAAAAATTATTTAACGCTAGCTATGTTAATGTTCAGCCTCATTCTGGATCGCAGGCAAATTTTGCTGCATATCATTCCCTTCTAAATCCTGGTGATAAAGTACTTTCTTTGACTTTAAATGATGGGGGACATTTAACCCATGGCTCAAAAGTATCTTTCTCCTCCCATGATTATAATTTCGTTTTTTATCCATTAGGAGATAATGGCAAGCTCGATTATTCGATAATAAAAAATAGGCTAGACGAAGAAAATCCAAATTTGTTTTTAGCTGGTTATAGCGCTTATCCATTTGATATAGATTTTAAAAAAATGAGGCAATTAATTGATGAGCATAATGCCAAGGCAAAAATAAAGACTTTCTTTATGGTCGATATGGCTCATATTGCTGGCATTATTGCGGCAAAATTAATGCAAAACCCAGTTGAATATGCAGATATTGTTACTTCAACAACTCATAAAACCTTAAGAGGACCAAGAGGTGGAATTATATTATCGAATAGATTAGATTTAGCTAAAAAAATAGACTCTTCCGTTTTCCCTTATACTCAAGGCGGGCCACTTGAACATGTTATAGCGGCTAAGGCAATTTGCTTTGGCGAAGATTTAAAACCTGGATTCGTGACTTATATGAAAAATGTGTTAGAAAATACTAGGACCGCTAGCAATGCTTTGGCTAAAGTTGGGGCAAAAGTATCGGGCAGCGAGAATCATTTATTCTTATTAGATGTTTTATCTTCGTATGGCTTAAATGGGAAACAAGCACAAGAAAGGTTGGAGAGAATTGGAATAACAACAAATAAAAACATGATACATGGCGACACCCTTACTCCTAATTTGACTAGTGGTCTTAGGATTGGTTTTGCGGCTGCAACTAGTAGGGGATGCAATAAAAATGATGCTATAAAGGTTGCATCTTTAATCGATAGGGTATTAAAAGAAAAGGATGATGATTTTGATGTCCTTTCTTATAAAAAAGAGGTCGCAAACATAGTAAGCAATTGGAAGGACGTTATGAAACTAGTTTATTAATCACTTTCATTTTCTTCATTAAGCCTTTGTTTTATTTTATAGGGATTTAGAGTAGACTTATTTAGCGAGTTTTGAGGTTTTTATATGGAAGAAAAGCTAAATGATCAAGAACAAGTTAGACTTGATAAATTACCTAAATATTTAGAATTAGGAGTTGACCCTTTCGGTTCTAGATATGATTGGAAAGATCAAATCAAGGATATTAGGGCAAAATATGGGGATTTATCAGTAGAAGAATTGAGCGAGAAAAACATTGAAGTTAATGTTGCCGGTCGTCTTATGGCCATTAGAAGAATGGGCAAGGCCAGTTTTGCCAATATAAAAGACGAATACGGTTCCATTCAAGTTTGGATCGGCATCAATGTAGTTGGCGAACACGATTATTCGGTTTTTAAATTAGCCGATTTAGGAGATATTGTTGGCATTAAAGGCGTTTTAATGAAGTCAAGAACCGGCGAATTGACCATTAAGGCTGAAAAATATACGCATATTACAAAGTGTTTAAAACCATTGCCAGAAAAATTTCATGGTTTAACTGATACCGAGGATCGCTTTAGGAAGCGTTATCTTGACATGATAATAAATGAAGACTCTAGAAGAGTGGCTTTAATGCGTCCGGCAATTATTAAGGAAATAAGAAATTACTGTGACAACTTAGGATTTGTAGAAGTAGAAACCCCTGTCCTTTCTCCAATTGCAGGCGGGGCATCTGCTAGGCCTTTTATTACTCACCATAACGCTTTGGATAAAGATTTTTATTTAAGAATAGCTACCGAATTGAACCTAAAGAAAGCCATGATTGGCGGAATTGATAGGGTTTATGAAATTGGTAGAATCTTCCGTAATGAAGGCATTGATACCCGTCATAATCCTGAATTTACTACCATTGAATTATATCAAGCTTATGGAGACTTAAGCGATATGAGGCATTGGGTTGAAGGCTTATTCAAAGATATTGCCGAAAAAATAATTGGACAAGATATTGTTAATTGGGGTGATATTCAAATTGATTTTTCAAAGCCATTTAAATGGATTTCTATGACTGAAGCCATTAAAGAAAAAACAGGTATCGATTTTACTAAGGAAATGAGTTTTGAAGAAGCCGTTGAATTAGCTAAAAAGCATAACGTCCCCCTTGAAAAGAGCTGGAATTCTACCGGATATATAATTCAAGCCTTCTTCGATGAATTCGTTGAAAAGACTTTAATTCAACCAACATTTATTCATACTTACCCAATTGAGGTTTCTCCTCTTACTAAGAAAACCGAAGATCCACGTTTTGTTGATAGATTTGAATTTTTTATTGGTGGTTTTGAATTTGGCAATGCCTATAGCGAGCTAAACAATCCATTCGATCAAATGGAAAGATTTAAAGCCCAATTAGAAGCTAAAAATAGAGGCGATGAGGAAGCTAACGATATTGATTATTCCTTTATGGATGCCATGAAATATGGAATGCCTCCAGCTGGTGGAATAGGAGTTGGGATTGATAGACTTTGCATGCTTTTCACCAATACTCAAAACATTAGGGAAGTTCTATTGTTCCCAACAATGAAAGACGAAAAATAAGATCAAATGAATATTAACGGGTGGTTTCGAAAAGAAATTACCTGTTTTTTATAAGTAATATTATCGATAATCGTGTGTAAATTGTTGAAAAATCATATGTTGATCGAACTGATTAATTGGGGATAAATGCTATGATCTTGATAATTGTCGTCGTAGTAATATTTGCACTATTTTTAGGGCTTGTTGTCTTTTTAAGAATTGCTTCCAAGAACATAGATTATGATGGACGCGATGAACGCGAATCATCGAAATTTGGAGAAGCTGGCGAGAAATATGTAGCAGATGAATTGAACGAAATTGTTAAAAAATATGGTGGCTATTTATATAACAATTTTTGTTTCGAAGATGAGAAAGGATTTTCTTCTGAGATAGACCACATTTTAATTACAAACGGTGGTGTTTTTGTAATTGAAACAAAAACGAACAAAGGAAAAATAATCGGCAATGAAGATGATAAATTTTGGACATGTATAAAAAAGGATTATCAAGATGACAAGCAATTGAAAAATCCAATAATTCAAAACCAAGGCCATATTAATCATTTACAAAGAATGCTAAAACCCAATCCGCCCAAGCTTATATCGATGGTAGTTTTTCCTATTGCTGAAATTTCTTCTATCAACAGTCCTATTGTTCATGATGTTGGAAGTGCATTGTCTTTTATCACTGATTTAACTATAAATAGCAAGAAATCGTGTGATTTTGCAAAGAACATAAACGAAAGAATTAAAAAAATCGAAGACAATTATTCCATTAGCAAAAAGAGGCATCTTCAGAATATACATGACCGTTTTTAAATGTTGTGTGAGTCTTTTTGCTTTTTGAATAGCAACTATATATTGAGGCTGTTGCCTTAATGGATGATAATTTCATTTCATTGATTTATGCTTTTTCTATCCTTATAATACTAAAGCCTTATTTTGAAGGACATAAGGCGCACATGCTTCTATGGTCGCATAGAGCCATCTAAGGCGACCCGAAGACCGAATTTAGGAGGTGCAAGCAAGATGGAAAAGTATGAAATCATGTACATCCTTTCCGCTACATTAGATGATGAAGCAAGAAAGGCTGAAATTGAAAAACTCCACGGAATCTTAACTTCTAATAAAACAACTATTAGAAACGTTAATGAGTGGGGGCTTCGCGACTTTGCCTATCCAATCAAAAAGCAAACCAAAGGCTATTATGTGGTTTTAAAAGTAACCGCTGATGCTGCTGGTTTGAAAGAATTTGATCGTTTAGCAAGGCTCGACAACCAAGTCATCCGTTTCCTTATCACTGTTGATAAGGATTAACCAAAACTACTTAGGAGGACTTATTTATGGTTAACAATGTCGTATTAGTTGGTCGCTTAACTCGCGACCCTGAACTTCGCAAGACTACTTCTGGAATGAGCGTGGCTTCCTTCACCATTGCCGTAGATGATTCTAGAAAAGGTCCAAACGGAGAAAAAATTACTATCTTTATGCCTGTTTCTCTTTTTGGAAAAGGCGCGGACACCGTTGTTAAATTTATTCGTAAAGGAAATTTAGTTGGGGTAGTCGGTAGATTAACTCAACGTAAATACGTTAGACGTAGCGATAATGTCGAAGTAACTTCAACAGAAATAGTTGCTACTAATGTTGAATTTATGGAATCAAAATCTAGCAATGCTTCCGATTCTATGTATACTTCAGATGTGAATACTAATGTTAGCCAACCCTCCCAACAAGCACAACAAGAAAGCAAAGACTTAGACTCTATCGATATCGTCGATGATGATCTTCCGTTTTAATTTCTAGAAAGGATTTTTATGGCTTTTAAGAAAATGCGTTCACGCCGCAAGGTTTGCTATTTCAAGAAGAACCATGTCAAATATGTAGACTATAAGGATGTCGAATTATTGCAAAGGTTTATTTCTTCCGATGGCAAAATCACCCCACGTGCAATAACTGGTACTTCTGCCAAATATCAACGCCAACTCGCTGTCGCGATTAAAAATGCTCGCTTCATGGGTTTGCTTCCAGAAGTTAAGTAATAAGTATCAATCATACCTCGTCTAATCGGCGAGGTTTTTTAATACTTTTATGGCTTAATGAAAAAAATAGTGGTATCTTAATTTGTTGGCGAGTTGCCGCTTGTTATGTTTAAGTTTTTAAAAAATAAGAAAGTATCAATATTAATACTCCTAGGCCTTGTCTTTTCTTCTACTTGCTTGTCTTGTTTTAAAAGTAGTCAGTTAAAAGAAGAGACGCTTTCTTTAAATGCGTCTAGTGATCCTTGGGGTTCTATGGATACTTCTAAATATGGGGCTTCATTTCGTGATTTACTTGCCGGAAAGATAAAAGCCAGTGGAACTAGAACAATAAGTTATAAGACGAATAATACTATTTTGGCCGAATCTGACGCGGCCTTAAGTGGCAAAGGCATTATCCCTTTTTATCACCCCGACACGGATTCGACTACGAATTGGAACAAAGAACATGTATGGCCTGATTCTAGAGGTGCTGGGAAAACTGGTCCGGGATCTGACCCTCAAATGCTTAGACCGGCTGACAAAAGTGAAAATAGCAGCAGGAGTAATTATTTTTATGGACCAAGCGAATCTCGGCAATGGGATCCCTCTTCTTTTGGATATTACCAAGCTAGAGGTGAAGCAGCTAGAATAATTTTTTATGTTGCAACTAGATATGCAAGCAACGGGCTCAGTCTTAGTAACAATCCAAATGATTCTTCTTCCATGAAAACCATGGGCACATTACGTTATTTAGTTGATTGGAATAATGAATATCCTGTAACTAGGCAAGAAATAAGAAGAAACAATTATCTTCATAATGCTGGCTTTGCTAGAAATCCGTTTATAGATCATCCAGACTGGGTAAATTATATTTGGGATGTAAACGGATTAAGGAATACGCCATATAACGGGTCTAGTAGTATAGATCCAAATATAAAATTGACTTTGGATAAAACTTCTTTATCCATAGAGCAAGGTGAGGTCGATTATTTAAATGTAACTATATCTGGTGCAGATGAGAAAACTTTGGTTTGGGATAATGAACTTGATGATGTTATTTCATTAACTAAAACAGATGACCCCAAAACCATTAGAATAGATGCTTTAAAAGAAGGCACTTCTACTGTTACTGTTTATTCTAGTACTAATCCATCAATTTATCTAACTTGCCAAATAAATGTCTCGATTAAGCAACAAACTTCTTTTGAATTAGAGGAAGGCTCAGTTTTATTTAAAGAAAGTTTATTTGATTATAAAGGAGTTAGGGTTGACGGTTCTAATATCGTTATTTATCCGCAAGGGTCTTTAACGTTAAAAAATGAAGAAAATAAAGAAATTAATTTTATAAATTTAGAAGGGGACGGGTTAAACGAATTGTCCTTTATTGCTGGTGAAAATATGACCAATTATTCTAATTATTTATTTGATGATGATGGAATGAATTTACCAGGTGTGAAATTTCTAAAGATAATAAACAATACCGAGAGTGAGGCAGTATTAACTAATTTTTCAATTAATTATCTAAGCAAAGAGCCTATTGAAGAAAATTCTCAATCAGAGGCTGCGTTAGGCTGTAGCGGTTCGATTGTCGCCTCTTCTAGCTGCTGCGTGATTGTTTTGCTTTTTGCAGTTGTCTTGTTCGCGTTTAGAAAAAAGAGAGAAAATTAATATATGGGTACCTTATTTTTGCTAGCTAACTCAGTAATAGTTGGAATTATTGCTGTTATTGCAGTTGTTTCCATTTCGATGGCCATTTGTTTTTATCTCATTTCATTAAAAGATAAAGAAAGTAAATAATAAGTTTTCTGCTTCTAGAGACAAAAGCAATAACTAGGATATTTTATAACTTAAAGTTATAATATCCTTATGCCGAATAATAATTTTTATAGTAGCAAAAATATTAGTCAGTCATCATCAAGAAAGAAGAAAGCATTTAAGAACCTTTCTATGTCCGATTCCCTTCGTTTGATGAGAATTAGGACTCTTTTCATCATTCTATTTGAGCTGATATTAATCGTAACCGCCGTTGTTTTATATTTTTATGATTATCCAAAAGGCTTTAAGCAATTTATGAAGCCAGCCTATTGGATTATTGCCCTAGTTGCTTTTGTATGTCTTGATTTTTTATTTTTGTGGTTTTCTGAAGTCAAATTATCATCAATTAGGCAAAAAAGCGACTTAGATGCCGCCTCAATTATCGGATCCGATGTTCAGGAAGCATATAACTTTGGCGAAATAGGTCTAGTTGTTATAGACGAGAATGGTTTAGTCATGTGGGATAACAATTTATTTAGGGATAGAAATATTGATCTTCTTGACGTTGATCTTCTAGAATGGCAGCCAAAATTAAAGGACTTAATTGGTCCAAACGTTCCTTCGGACATGGCTGTTAAAATTGAAGTCAATTCTCATAATTATTCGGTTAAGTATTTAGCGGATGCGAGACTTTTTATCTTTAAAGATATAACCGATTATGAGCAAATATTTTCTTATTCTAAGGAACAGGCTACGGTTATAGGCATAATAATGCTTGATAACTATTCTGATATAGCAGGGAAAACAGAAGATGATAACAATGACCTTGTATCTAAAGTTAGGGGCGTTGTTTTTGATTATTGCAAGGAATATGAAGTCCTTTTAAGAAGATTTAGAAGCGATTCCTATTTCATAGTGTGTAATTTCTCTTCACTTGAAAAAATGGAAAAGGATGGTTTTTCCATTTTAGAAAAAGTAAGAAGCCTCGGAAAAGGACAAAATGTCATACCTACTTTATCCATTGGAATAGCCCATGATTTTCCTAACGTTACCAAATTAAATGAAATGGCTTCTAGCGCGATTGATATTGCTATGTCTAGAGGCGGTGACCAAGCTGTAGTTTCTAAATATGGCGAAGACTTGAAATTCTATGGTGGGAAGACGGCTGCCATAGAAAATACGGGCAGAGTCCAATTTCGTTCCGTTGCCGATTCAATAATTGGTTTAATTAAAAACTCGACTGGAGTCATTGTTTCCGGACATCTAGATATGGATATGGATGCCTTAGGTGCTTGTCTTGGAGTTATGGCCATTTGCAATTATTGCCAAAAGCCATGTCAAATTGTCTATGATCCAAAACTCACTGAAAAGAAAACTCGTTATGCCTTCCAAGGAGCTTTTTCCAAAGTAGAATTTGAAAGAATGACTATTTCCCCAAAAGAGGCAGAAGAGAGAATACGCCCATCGACTTTAATGGTAGTTTGCGATGTCTCTGTTCCATCATTAGTCATGGGGCAAAAAGCGTTGGAAAAATCCGCGAAAACAATAGTAATAGATCATCATAGAAGAGGAGAAAATTTCATTGATAAGCCTGTTCTTAGCTATGTCGATCCTAGTGCTTCTAGCGCTTCAGAAATACTAGCAGAGTTTATTCACTATGCAACTGCTAACCCACGTATTGAATTACCTCAATCCTATGCCACTTTAATGCTTTCGGGAATGTTCTTGGATACTGGTTTCTTTAAATCTAAATCAACTGGTATACGTTCGTTTGAAGCAGCCGAGATTCTTAAAGAATATGGGGCGGATAATTCTTTGGCCGATGACTACTTAAAAGATGAATACGAAGAATATGCCCTTATTACTAAAATCGTTTCGACTTTAAGAACACCTTATACCGGGGTTGTTTATTGTGTTGCCGATGAGAAGTATGTTGTTGAAAAATCTACCTTAGCAAAAGTTGCTAATCAAATAATGCGCTTAAAGGGCATAAATGCTTGCTTTGTCATTGGCAAAGTAACCGATAAAGAAACTAAAATATCAGCTAGAAGCGATGGTTCTATCAATGTGCAAATCCTTTGTGAAAAACTAGGTGGTGGTGGGCACTTCGACATGGCGGCAGCTACATTTATTAATACACCTGTCGCTTCGGTTGAAGGGAAACTGCTGGATACATTAGATTTATATTTATCTGAGGCAAAATCTGATTTTGGAGGAATAAAACAATGAAAGTAATCTTATTATCCGATGTTAAAAAATTAGGAAAAAAAGGAGAAACCATAGAAGTATCTGATGGCTATGGTTCTAATTATCTAATTCCAAGAGGGCTAGCTACGCCTTCTACTGTTTCTAGCCAAAAAGAATTGGCTAAAAACAATGCTTTGGAAGAAGCTAGACAAATTCAATTAAAAAAAGAAGCGGAAGAACTAGCAAAAAGGCTTGAGCATATAAATGTCGAATTCAAAGCCAAAGTTGGTTCCGATGGTCGTATGTTTGGCTCCATTTCTCCAAAAGAAATAGAAGAAGGTATGGAGAAACAATGGGGTATAAAAATTGACAAAAGGAAATTTTTAGATAAATATCCCGCGAACGCTATTGGTTATACTAGATTAAAAATTGAATTATATAAAGGCAGCCAAGGAGTTGTAACTGGAGTTGTTAATGTTCACATTTCTGAGGAAAAATAATGCCAAAGACAATGCCTAAAGTTTATAAGCTTCCAAGCAATGTTGAAGCTGAACGCTCGGTTTTGGGCTCTATGCTTATTGCCCCTGATGCCGCCGATGTGGCATTAGGCAGCTTAACCGAAGAGGATTTTTCTGACGCCGATTCTCGCAACAAACTAGTTTTCCGCGCCATGGTCGAACTCCATAAAAACGGAAGGCCGATTGATGCCCAAACAGTTATTGATGAATTGATTGCCCTTAAATTAGACAATGCTGTAACGGCTAGTTATTTGTTTGACCTTGTTAGTTCGATAATTACTCCAGATAACATTGACCATTATATAAACATGGTTCATGAACAAGCGGTTTTAAGAGAATTGCTTTTAAAATTTAAGGATATACAGGAAGAATATGCAGCAGGCGTTTCTGATATTGGCGCCTTTATTGCAAAAAGTAATGATTCTATTTCCTCTATTGCGTCTAAAAGGGTAGTTCAAGGCATGAAGTCTGCCAAAGAAGTAGCCTTAGAAGTGACGAATAAAATTTCAGAAGTCAGTAAGGCGGACCACCGCGGAATGACTGGGGTCGATACTGGCTATAAAAAATTAAATTCCTTTACTCATGGTTGGCAAAAAGGGGACATGATTATTCTTGCAGCGCGTCCTTCTGTTGGGAAGACGGCTTTAGGAATGAATTTCGCTTTTAATGCAGCCTTGCACGATCATATTCCTGTTGGATTCTTTTCTTTAGAAATGCCGGCTGAAAAGGTCATGGAAAGGCTTGTTGCTTGTCGTTCTTCCGTGCCCAATGAGAAAATACAAACCGGTTATTTAAATAATCAAGATAGAGTAAAAATATCCGCGGCAATCGATGAAATTGCTAAACTAGAAATGTATTTTGACGATACTCCTAATGCCAAATTAGGCGATATAATTGCCAAAGCCACTAAATTAAAAAAAGCCCATCCAAATTTAGGCTTAATTGTTATCGATTACCTAGGGTTAATTAAATATGCGGACAAGACTAACCCTAATGCTAGACAACAAGAAGTATCTGATATTTCTAAGTCTATAAAGGCTTTAGCAAGAACTTTAAATATTCCAGTTATTTGTCTTGCCCAGCTCAACCGTGATGTCGACCAAAGCGATTCTAAAGTCCCGGTTCTTTCTAACCTTAGAGATTCAGGTTCAATTGAACAAGATGCCGACATAGTAATGTTAATGTATAGATCTGATTACTATGCTGATTTAGGTCAAAAAGCAAAAGGAAAGGGATGGGCGAAAAACAAAAAAGAAGAAGCTCCTTCTGATGAAGAAAATAAACCTACTACACCTGCTCAAAACGAGAATACTATGTCGGATGTAAAAGTTTTGGTTGCAAAAAATAGGAACGGATCAACTGGAACAGTAAATCTTCTATTCCAAAGAGCATATTCTCGCTTTGACGATCCATCTCCTGAATATGAAGAAAAAATGGCCAACATTGAGCGTGGTTCTTAATTAATAATGCTTTCTATTGTATTTGTTGGGTCTGGCTCGAAAGGCAATGCGACATTAATAAAATCTAATGATACGATAATTCTAATAGATGATGGTCTTCCTAAATATAGAATCGTGGAAGGCTTGAAACTATTCGATGCTACCTTAGATGATATAAATGCCATTTTCATTACGCATAACCATAACGATCATATAAAAGGGGTTTCTTTGCTTCCAAAACGAATTCCTTTATACGCATCGAATAAAACGTTTGATGCTTCTATTGATTATATAAAATTAAAGCCATATAAGTCGTTAAAGGTTGGGTCTATCAATGTAGTCCCTATTTCTTCATCCCATGATGCACCTAATCCATTAAATTACATTATTTATGATGAGGATGAGTCCATGGGCTATATTACGGATACAGGCTTTGTATCAGAGAGAAATTTGGCTTTATTAAAAAACAAGACTTATTATTTATTGGAATCTAACCACGATTTAAGGATGGAATTAAGTAGTAACCGTCAAAAAATCCTTATAGACAGGGTTATAGGAGATAAGGGTCATTTATCTAATGTGGCTTCGGCTGGATATGCCTGCAAAATGATCGGTGATAAGACAAAAGCCATATATTTAGGTCATCTTAGCAAAGATTGTAATAGTGAAGAAATAGCAATTTCTTCTTATAAAAATATTTTTAAAAAGAAAAATGTCGATTTTAGTAAATATGAAATCTTGGTTACAAAACAAGATAGCATGGTTTTAGGAGGTTCTTGGTGAAAATAAATATTTATTGCATAGGAAGATTAAAAGAATCATATTGGGTTAACGCCTGCAATGAATATATAAAAAGAATTAACCCGTATGCTCATATTGAAGTAATTGAGATAAACGATTTGCCCATTAAAGAAAACGCTTCTAAAAAAGAGGAAGAGGAAATTAAAAATAAAGAAGGGAGGAAGGTTCTTGCAAAATTAAATCCGTCTTCTTATTTGGTGGCATTAGATTTAAATGCAAAGCAATACGATTCAATCGAATTTGCATTTCATTTAGACAAAATGTTTGTTTCATCCAAATCTACTATCAACTTTGTAATAGGTGGTTCTCTTGGGCTTAGCGAAGAAATAAAACATAGGGCGAATGAATCCATTTGTTTTGGCAAAGCAACTTATCCTCATCAACTTGTTAGAATAATTTTATTAGAGCAATTATATAGAAGCTTTCGAATATTAAATCATGAACCTTACCATAAATAGAATAAAAAAGTCAGCTTTTATTCGCTGACCTTTTGTTTATATTTTCATGGCAACTTCGTAAGCACGCCAAATGACGGTTCTTAAGTTTCCAATTGCTAGACAATCGCCAACCAAGTGAACGTTTTTGCCTTTTTTAATTAAGGGGGTTGGGGTATAGCCAACCGACATAATAACGGAGTCGACTGGAATTTTTTCTGGTCTAGAACCTAACTTTTCAATAGTTATTTCTTTATCGCCAATAGAAGTTAATTTTGTTTCTAAGTGGACCGGGATTTTAGCAAGGGCAAAATATTCTCTTAGATAAGAAGAATTAGCCAAGCATACTCCCTTTTGAGCAATTAGATCGTTTTTCATTTCGATGATTATTGGTTTTTTGCCTTCCAAGGACAATTCGTATGCGATTTCACATCCAGTCAAGCCTCCGCCAATTACAGCCACATTATCGCCAACTTTTGTTCCGTTTAGATAATCAATGGCGTCAATCGCTTTTTCTTCACCTTCAATTTTGAAATGTCTTGCTTTTGAACCAGTAGCTATAACATAAGCATCGGCCTTTATGGATGAAATGTCTTTAATTTCATTATTTAGATGAACTTCTATGCCCATGTTTTTTATTGTGAGTTCATACCAGGCTTCTAATCCTCTTAATTTTCCTTTGAAGGAAGCTTTAGAAGCTGGAATGAAAGTACCGCCTAAATGGTCTGATTTTTCATAAATTATTGGAGTATGCCCACGTAATTTCAATACACGGGCCGTCTCCATTCCGCCGATTCCCCCTCCAATAATAGCAACTGTTTTTGGCTTTTTGGTTGGGACAATATGGTGGATTTTCGTTTGCATTGTTTCAGCATTTATCGCACATCTAGCCATATGCAAGGCATCGCCTAAATCTTGATCGTTGGCAACCCCTTTATAATGGGCCATGTTAAAGCAACCGTTGTGGCAGCAAATACATGGACGGATCTCATTTTCTTTGCCATCCATCATTTTGCTAACCCATTCTTCATCGGCTAAAAATTGTCTTGCGACACCCATGGCATCGATTTTGCCTTCTTTTATTTCTTTAGCGGCTACTCTAGGATCCATTCTGCCTGCAACAACAATAGGGACGTTTACGAAGGGTTTTAATTTTTCCGCCTCTTTTAAATTGCAATTTTCTTCCATGTATATTGGAGGGTGTGCCCAATACCAAGCATCATAGGTTCCGTTATCGCAATTTAGCATGTCATAACCTGCTTCGGTAAGCATTTTGGCGGCAATTTTGCTTTCTTCAAAATCTCGGCCCGCTTCTTTATATTCTTCCCCTGGCAAAGCGCCTCTATTAAA
Source organism: uncultured Bacilli bacterium (assembly GCA_934725985.1). GTDB lineage: Bacteria > Bacillota_I > Bacilli_A > RFN20 > CAG-826 > Alloenteromonas. Next base: position 561,204 of record CAKVCX010000001.1, read on the forward strand.
ACCTTTTGTTTTGGAAACAATAGAATACCTTAACGAGACTGGATAATCTTTTCCGCATTCTTTTTTAATCGCCTTTACTATTTCAATTGGGAAGCGATACCTATTTTCTAATGAACCCCCGTATTCATCTTTTCTTCTATTTACATATTTTAGTGTAAATTGATCTAGCAAATATCCTTCGTGAACTGCATGAACTTCAATCCCATCAACTCCCGCCTCTTTGCATAATTTTGAAATGCGTGCGAAAGCATCTATCATTTTATGGATTTCTTTTATTGTTAAGGCCCTGCTAGGACAATTATCTGACCATCTATTCGGACTTGGCGAGGCTGAAGCGCATATTTTGTCTATATCTAAGAATGGCTTGCATAAAAGCTTTAAACCTTTATTGTTATGGACTGTTACCATTAGCTTATTAACGGCCATGGAACGGCCAAACCCAGCGGTTAGTTGAACAAATAATTTTGATCCATAGGAGTGGATTTCGTCCATGAACTTCTTTAGTTTTTTATACATTCCTTTATTGGAATAAAGCCATTGGCCGCCCATTGGATTTTGGATTGGCGCAATACCCGGTAATATCAATCCGACGTTATTCTTTGCTTTTTCTAATAAAAAATTAGCGGCTTCTTCGTCAAAATGAGGACGTTCCATCCAACCAAAAATTGAGGTGCCTCCCATCGATGTCATGACTATACGATTTTTAATTTCGCAGTTGCCAATTTTCCATGGCGTAAATAATGGTTCTAATTCTTTATCCATAAAGTGGAATCTCCTTGAATTAAAACAAATTTTAGCATGTCTTATTTATAAAGTTTAGTTTTAACCTTTTCTTCGTGTCAGAGTGATTTATAAGTAATAGTATTTTAAAAATATGATTTGATTTTGATTAGTCTAATAGGCCAAAATGTTCCATTCCTTTTGCCCACCCATCTTTGTCTATGTCATCTGTTACAAAATCAGCGACTGCTTTTGCTTCACTATTTCCATTTCCCATGGCAATTGAGGTTCCGGCAAATAAAAGCATTTCAATATCATTGGCCCCATCCCCTATAGTCAAGGCGTTTTCTTGTTCGTATCCATAATATTCTAAAACCGATAAAATGCCTTTAGCTTTGTCAGAATCCTTTAGCATAATGTCGACTGCATATTCGTCCCATCTGGCAGATTTGCAATCTTCTAGATGAGGAAGTATTAATGATTCTTCAAATTCATCACAAAAAGCAATCATTTGGTAAACGGTTCTATCGTAATGGTCGGGGAAGGACCTAGGTTGAGGGAATCTAGTTCCATATTTTTCATGAGCCGAAATTACTCTTTCGTCTATCATGTTTATATGTCCTTCGTTTTCTTCGATTAGAGTTAAACCGAATTTAAGCTTTTTCGCAAAAAGAATCATCTTGTCGACAACGGTTGCAGGTATTGGATAGCGATAAATTATATTGCCTCCGATGATAGCATTAGAACCATTCATTGTTATTAACCCATCTGGGTGGAACAAATTCAAAATCCCTGTTTTCCTAATTAGATAGTAATTCCTTCCAGAACAGAGGAAGACTTTTATACCTTTGCTTTGCATTTTTTTAATTGCATCTATAGCAGAAGGAGGGACCCTATTTGTTTTATGGGAAAAAAGAGTACCGTCAATATCCGTGAAAACAATTTTAATTTTTTCTTTTTTGTCTAAGACGGCCATTTATATATCCTCTTGTTTGCTTATTTTACTATTTAAAGGAAAAAAGAATAAATAGGTATATTTAAATTTAAGTATGTAACCGCTTTATAAAGCAAGCAAAGGAAGCATGGCTTATAATATTTTGTTTGCTTAAGGATTGCTTTTACTCCTATAAAAATATTTTCTAAATCCATTAAATAATGTGTCTTGCTTTTTTTAATTTCTTTTGGTTTTCTATAAATAGAAAGGCAGGGTAAAAACCATGCAAAAAATAAAAGTCGTTCAATATGGATGTGGCAAAATGAGCAAGTACATCCTCCGCTACCTTGTTGATAAAGGCGCACAAATTGTCGGCGCCATAGACGTAAATCCAAAAATTGTTGGTATGGACGTAGGCGATTATGCTGAGCTTGGTTATAAGTTGGGAGTAAAGATATCTAATAATGCTGATGAAGTATTGGATTCTTGCGATCCAGATATTGCAGTCGTGACTTTGTTTTCTACTGTCTCTGATTGCTTCCCTCATTTTATCAGATGCCTTGAAAGAGGCATAAATGTCATTACGACTTGTGAAGAAATGACGGATTGTTGGAATACTGACCCTATGCACGCTAACATTTTGGATAAGACGGCAAAAGAGAATAATGCAACCATTGTTGGCAGTGGTATGGAAGACGTTTTCTGGGTAAACATGGTGGCTTTAGTCGCTGGTGGGTGTCATAAAATTAATAAAATTGAGGGGGCCGTTTCTTATAATGTCGATGAATATGGACTAGCTTTAGCTAAGGCACATGGAGTTGGACTAACCGCGGATGAATTTGAAAAAACACTAGCCCATCCAAAAGAAATAGTTCCTTCTTATGTTTGGAATAGCAATGACGCTTTGGCTAGTGCTTTAGGACTTTCTATTAAGTCGACAACTCAAAAAGCCGTTCCTTATTTTGAAGATAAAGATGTCTATTCTTCAACTATGGGCAGAACTCTAAAAAAAGGTGAATGCATAGGCATGGCTGCGGTAGTAACAACTGAAACTCATCAGGGGATTATCTTGGAAACCCGGTGTATTGGGAAGGTTTATGGGCCAGATGATGGCGATATGTGTGATTGGAAGATAAGCGGTGAGCCGAATACAGAATTTCATGTTGTGAAGCCTGCTACTGTTGAACACACCTGTGCAACTATTGTTAATAGGATCCCTGATGTCATTTCGGATCAACCAGGATTAATTACCTTGGATGAACTTCCGTGCAACGGATATATGGTTTATCCGATGGAAAATTATTTGTATTAATTTAATTTAGGCAAATAAAGGAGGGCTTGCCCTCTTTTTTGTTACTTCATAGTGAGTGAAGTAAAGTGTGAAGTAAGTGTGAAGTAATACTTCATTCTTACTTCATTCTCATATATAATAAAGATAAGGATGGTGTCGCTTATGCTTATTGATGAGCTTATTCCAAATGTAAATTTAGAAGACTATAAAACTGAATTTAAAGGAATAATTAAAGAAGGAAAAGGGGAAGGGCCAGAAAGATTAGAAATTGGCTGGTTAAAGCAGCTGACTTCTTTTGCTAATACGTTTGGTGGGGTCTTGTATATTGGCGTTGATAACAAAACTCATAACATTTTAGCTTTGTCCCATGAGGAGGCTGACAAAATTTCTTTAATGGTTCAGAGGAAAATAGAAGAACATGTAGAACCACCTTTAAACTACTTTATTGAGAGAATAATTGTTCCGAACACTAGTCCCATTAGATATGTAATCGCGGTTCATGTTGAAAAAAGCAAATATCCACCTGTTTCATTGCGCTTCAATGGGATTGGCGTTATTTATGTTAGACATTTTGACAAAACTAGCGTTGCTAGCGGTGAAGAAATAAGAAATTTAATAATGAATAGTGATTCCGCATCATTCGATCTACTTGAAACAGAAGAAAAATACCATAGGGAAGATTTCAAATTTCTTAATGATTTTTATAAGAAAAATAATGATGGGAAGGATTTAAAAGAAAAAGATTTAATAAACATTGGTTTCATTGATTCCTTCGGCCATTTAAGAAGAGGGGCTCTTTTATTTAAAGATGATTGTGATGATGGTAGAACCTTAGTTGAATGTTCACAATTTTTAGGAGTAAGTAAAGGCGAAAACACTTTTTACGCAAGCAAAACCATCAAAGGTAACTTGCTCTATGAATTTGAAGAAATGGTTAATTTTGTTACATCCCATAGTGCTGATGGATTTGTGAAAACTAATGGTAGCAAGGAAAAATATGTTGCATTTCCTCGCCGTTCCCTAATTGAAGGAATAGCTAATGCCTTGGGGCATAGAAACTATTTTATCCAAGGGGGGCAAATTGAAATCAACATTTATAAAGATAGACTAGAAATAATATCGCCTGGTTCTTTAATAGGATCAAAATGGCTTAATAAGGAGACTAATTTAGCTAAAATCCCTCCTTTAAGAAGAAATGAATTGATTTGTTCTGTATTTTCCTTATGCAAAATTATGGATCATAAAGGATCTGGCTTTGATAAAATCGAAGAAGAATATAAACCATATGGCGAAAAGTTTTCTCCCTTTGCTTCTTCTAATGACTCTTTCTTTTCTTTGACGTTGCCTGATTTGACTCATGCTGATGGATTAGTTAGCAAAGCAATCAATCCTCCTGTTCATACATTAGAACTATTGGATTGCAAAAATGCTTTGAAAATTTTATCTTTTTGTTACAACGAAAATAAAACAGCTTCTGATATAGCCAATTATTTAAAAATAAAACCATCTAGTTACTTTAGAAAAGAAATGCTTTTGCCACTAGTGGAAAAAGGATATTTGTTAACTATTAGGGGTGATTATCCAGCTACTTATAGAGCAAATTCTAGTAAAGTCATTCCTGATTAAGTGTTTACTTCATAGTGAGTGAAGTAAAGTGTGAAGTAAGTGTGAAGTAATACTTCATTCTTACTTCATTCTTATTTAATTTTTTCTTAAATTTTACTTTTTAAATAACTAATTCTTTTATAAAAAGACATACAATATAAAATATCAATGCATGGAATATATTGAATTTGATAAATATGAAAAAGTGGTAGACCCACTTAATAGGCTTGTTCATTGTTATAAAAATGAAGATGGCGATATTTTTTATGTTGAGCCTGGTTTTTATGATGGTTTAATTGGATTTAAAGAAAAAAGAAATGAAAATTTTGACCAAATAATGAAAGAAATAGATTTAGTTATAAGAAAGAACCATAAGGTTATTTTTACGGCAGATTTTGAAAATCCATGGATAACTAGAGAAGGCTTTATTTATAGAGAAATCTTTGATATAACGGACCCGTTATGTATTTTTGTGGAAGACAAATCGCGTGGTTCTGATTATGGTGATTAGATTTTTTAGATATGTTATTTTGTGAAAGGAAAAATATTATGAATTATTATCTAGCAGTTGATGTTGGGGCGACAAGTGGGCGTCATATATTAGGCCATTATGAAAATGGCAAATTGGAAATAGAAGAAATTTATAGGTTCGAAACCCCTTTGGTTCAAGAAGGAAATGGGCATGCTCATTGGGATGTGGATAAACTTTTCTTCTATGTAAAAGAAGGCATGAAAAAAGCCAAGGATCTTGGCAAAGTACCTTGCAGGATGGGCATTGATACTTTCGGCGTCGATTATGCTTTGCTTGATAAAAACGATGAAAGAATCGGGGATGTTGTTTCTTATCGAGACATTAGAACTAAAAAAGCAAAAGAAGAATATTTGACTCCAGAAAAAGAGTTTGAGCTAACTGGTATTCAACCAAACGAATTTAATACTTGTTATCAACTTTATTGTGATTATAAAGATGGCAAATTAGCTAAGGCTAAGACTATTATTTTCCTTCCTTCTTATCTTTGCTATTTGCTTACTGGAGTCAAGCAAAACGAATTGTCTATTCTTTCAACTGGAGCTGTTTTGGCTCCGGGTGGAAAGTCTTATTCAAAGGAAATCCTCTCTTCTTTGAATTTAAAAGAAGAGCAATTCCCTCCTATTGTTAAAGCCGGCACTTGCCTAGGAAAACTGTTGCCTGAAATTGAAAAGGAAGTGGGCTATCAAGTTGATGTTTACGCTACTTTAGAACATGATACGGCTGCGGCTTTTTTTGGATCAGAAGGAAAAAAGAGCGAAGTCCTTCTTTCTAGCGGTACATGGAGTCTATTGGGGACGATTCTAGATGAACCAATTTCTAATAAAACGGCTTACGAAGCTTGCTTTACAAATGAACTCTCTTTCCCTAATCAAGTAAGGTTTTTAAAAAATATCATAGGCATGTGGATTATTAACAATCTTGTAACTGAATTAAAATTAAATTCGGTCTTGGATGCAGTTAGATTAGCTAGCCTAGAAAGTTCAAAAAAATATGTATATACGTTCGATGCCTCTTCTTCAACTTTGTTAAATCCGCCTTCGATGAAGAATGCTATTTTATCTTTATTAGAAGAAAAGCAATACCCGCTTCCAAAAGATGATGGCGAATTGTTTTATTGCGCTTATCATTCATTAGCCAAAGCATATGCGGTCGCTATAGAAGGATTAGAGAAAATAACTAACAAAAAAGTTTCTTCAATTCGTGTTTTTGGCGGGGGAGTCAAAGCTGAAATATTGAATAAATTAACAGAAGAAGTTTCCTCTTTAAAAGTCATTCGGGGACCAAGTGAGGCTACAGCTATAGGAAACTTATTGGCTATATCTAAATAAAGTTAAAAGGTTCTTTGATCTTCTCTAACCTTTTTTTCGTGTACCAATAAATACGATAAATAACCTATGCCTATTAAAAACATTATTATTGACCAAAATTGACTTGGGGATATCCCTTTGATGAATTCGCCTCTATGGTCGCCTCTATAAAATTCTATTACAAATCTCCAAATTGAATAGGAAAATAGATACACGGGTAAACTAAATCTTCCCTTTTTAGTTAAACTTAGTAGTAATAGAAAAACGCCTAGTAATATTAGAAATATAGCTTCCATTAGATTTGTAGGTATTACTTTTCCTATGCCATTTGGAAATGTTATCCCTATCCAAGAAGTGGTCTCTTTTCCATAACAGCAGGGAGCTAAAAAGCATCCGATACGTCCAAAGCCTTGGGCTATGGCTATACAAGAAGGCGCAAAAACAAAAATATCTTTTTCTAAACAAGGCCCAAATTTTTTCTTTATAAATAAAAAATATCCTAATAAAAAAGAAGGAATTCCAAAAATCAATCCTCCATAAAAAGTCATGGACCAACCCCATTTATATGTTGATGGGTTTTCTATAAAGTCATATAGATTTTGAAACAGAACTGCTCCTATAAATCCTATGATAGTAGAGATAAGGGCATTTATTTCTATAATTGAGGTCAATATCCTATCTAATTTCTTTTTCTTTCTATAGATTTCTATAAATGCCAAGGCAAAGAGCAAACCTAATAAAACCATTAATGAATAGGAGTCAATTATGCCAATTTTTGGATACATAGTCTTTATAATACCATTAATAGTATTTTATCTAATAAATGGTTTTTTCTTCTCTATTTATACAATATTTCCCTTAGTTTGTTATTAACTTTACCTTGCCCGTAATTTTCTTGTTGGGTAAAAAAGACAAAGACAGATTTCCTATTTAGATTCAATATTAAATCGCAGCCAAGCCATCCATTCCAGCCAAAATCATTAACGAATGAATAAGGCTTTTCCTCATCTATTGTTTTTCTTATTTGAACTAAATTTTTATAAATCTGATGTTCATCGGCCATCCAGTCTATTTGTTTATTTATTTCGTTCTCTTTGACTTCGCTTAATTCTTTTAAAGATTTTAGGCTTATTATTTCTCCTTTTAATAAATTTACTCCAAAACAAGAAACGTCGTCTATTGTGGAGAATAAGCCCGCTCCACCAGATTGGAAGTTGTTATTATCTCCTGCCCCGTTTATTCCCAATATATAATTTGAAAATGGAACTGTTTTGTTTTCATTTTTTGTATAAGTGCTCGGTATTAACAATCTCTTTTCTATTGGCACGACAAAGAAAGTGTTTTTTAAGCCTATTGGATCAAAAATATATTTCTTTAAAAAGTCACCAAATTTCATTTTTGAGGTAATTTCTATGACGGCACCTAATAAATCAGCACATATGGAATATTGCCTTTTTGTTCCAGGAGCATAATCTAGCGGATAGGTGGATATGTTTTGTCCAAACTCAATAGTGCTTTCCTTATAATTGCCTTTAACGATTTTTTCATATTCTTTCCCAACATATTTGCCTCCATAAGCAAAACCGCCCTCCATGTTTAATAATTGCCGAATTGTAGGAGATGCAATATCTATTAATTTTTCGTTTATTTCAATTTTAGCTTTAGCAAAATTAGGAAAAAAATTGCTAATGGGATCATCTATTTTGAATAAATTTAGTTCAAAGGCTTTATAGACGGCTACGGCAGTGAAAACTTTGCTGACACTATAAAGACGGCAGATTGCATTTCTAGTAAATGGAGTTTTTTTCTCTATATTGGCAAAACCTGATTGAAGATAGAGAAGTTCTTTTTCATTTTCTTTTAGTAAAGCAGAACAACCTGCTAGTTCTTGATTAGATGTTACATTGTCTAAATAATCTTGTGCTTGTTTTACTTTAGCTGATGTTATTTCCATAAATGGTGCCCTTTGCTACTACTATTAATTATTTTAAAATAATTTTATGGTTCATAAACACGATTTTTGTACCGCTTTTATAATAATAGTAATCTATGTGGGCTTAATGGGTTTATCTTCTATTCCATCATTAAGTAATTTTGAATGTTCTATTTTAAGAATGTTTTTTAGATCTTTTCTTTTACTTTATTTATATATTTTTGGTTTTTTAAGAAAGGAAAAGAGAAAGACTTTTTCTTTTAAGTATTTGCCTTTTTTTATCATATTGCCTTTTTCAAATTATTTTTCTTTATTTTTTAGAAGTGATGTTTCTTTTACTTTTTCTTTCGAATTGCTTTTTTATTTTATCGATTGTCTTCTTCTTTCCTTTACTGAGGAAACTCTTTTTAGAAGCATTGTTTTAAGTGTGGAAATTAATAAAGAAAAAACATGGAAATATATCGTTCTGTCTTCGCTTTTATTTTCTTTTTCCCATCTATTGAATGGATTTAATTACTCTACATTAATTCAATTGTTCTATACATTTGGCTTAGGAGTGATTTTATCTTCTATTTATTTTTATGGTGGCGGCTTTTTTTATTCTTTTTTGCTACATTTCATGTTCAATTTTTTCAATGGATATCTATTTTCTTGCTTTAACGGAAGCAAAGATTGGCAATCGTTTATAATTTGCAATGTTGTTATCGGGGCAATGATGACAATTTATTATTTAGTTTTAGTTTTAATCAAACTAAAAAGTAAATCACAGTCGTGAAAGTATTTATTTCTCCTGACACGCTATATTTTATGGATACATTGATTGTTTGAATGTTATTTTTATAAAAATAAGATTGCTATCGTTATAAAACAATTTGATAATTGTTAAGGCCTATTATTGCTTGTCCTCTTTTTTTGTTTAGTTAGATTGCTCAATATCATCTAATTACGAAAAATGACCATAAAATGATAATATGTTATCAATTCGTGCAATGCTTAATATGGCTTGATTTATAATAGAAAAAGTGGAGGAAAAATATGTTTGACGAAGCAAAGAAAAAATTTGCTGAATTTGGTGTTGATGTAGAAGAAGCATTGAAAGAAATCAAAGAATATCCAATTTCGGTTCATTGCTGGCAAGGCGACGATGTTTTAGGCTTTCAAAATAGTGGTGCCTTAACCGGTGGGATCCAAACAACCGGGAATTACCCTGGCAGGGCAAGGAATTTTAATGAGCTAAAAAATGATATCGATTTCGCCTTTTCTATGATGCCTGGCAAAAAAAGATTAAATTTGCATGCCATTTATGCCGTCAATGATTGCTCTAAAACAATAGATAAATTAACGGTAGAAGATTTTAAGCCGTGGATGGGTTGGTCAAAAAAGAATAATGTAGCCTTGGATTTCAATCCAACATTTTTCTCAAATCCCATGGTTAAAGATGGCTTGACTTTGTCTTCTCCGGATGAAGAAGTTCGTTCTTTTTGGGTAAGACATGGTAAAGCGTGTAGGGCTATTGCCAATGAATTCGGAAAAGCACAAGGGTCACCTGCATTATGCGACGTTTGGATTCCTGACGGCATGAAAGATGTCCCCTCTGATAGACTTGGTCCTAGAATGAGATTAAAGAAATCCTTAGATGAGATTTTCTCTGTTAAATATTCAAAAGAAAACATTATGGATGCAGTGGAAAGCAAAGTGTTTGGAATTGGAGTTGAATCTTTTACGGTTGGCTCAAGTGAGTTCTATCAAAACTATGCTGCTTTAAATGGCATTGCTTGCTTGCTTGACAATGGACATTATCATCCAACTGAAAATGTTGCCGATAAGATACCTTCCCTTCTTTGCTTCTATGATAAGGTTGCTTTGCACCTTACTCGTCCAGTTCGTTGGGATTCTGACCATGTCATAATAAAAGATGACACTATGCAAGACTTATGCAATGAAATAGTTAGATGCGGCGGCAAGGATAGAGTTGTAATTGGACTAGATTATTTCGATGCTTCAATTAATAGAATTGCAGCTTGGGTAATTGGCGAAAGAAGTGTGCAAAAATGTTTATTGCAGGCCTTGTTAACTCCTTGGAATACCTTGAAGTCAATGCAAGATAAAGGCGATTTTACTCATCTATTGGAATTAGAAGAAAGAGTAAAAGATTTGCCTTATTCAGAGATCTATGCTGAATATTTAAGAAGAGAAGGCATGGAAGAAAACATCATGACGAAAGTCGACAAATACGAAAAGGAAGTTTTATCTAAAAGAGGTTAATTAAAATGAATCCAGTTGATACAGAATTTGTAAAACGTTTTGCTAGATTATGTGGGGATGGATATAGAAAAGGCTGGCATGAACGTAACGGTGGCAATCTTTCTTACCGTATGAACGATGAAGAAGTAGCTCAAGTAAAAGATCATTTAAGCAAGGATGGAAAATGGATTAAAATTGGTGCTTCCGTGCCAACTTTAGCCAATGAGCATTTCTTAGTAAAATGCACTGGCTGCTATATGATGAATATGGAGCGCGATCCGGCTTCTAATTGCGGCATTATTGAAGTAGACGAAAAAGGTGAAAACTATCGCATTGAATGGGGGATGAACGGTGGCAATCATCCTACTTCCGAGCTTCCTAGCCATTTGATGAATTTAGCAGTTGTCAAAGCAAGGACAAATGGTAAATATAGGATAGTTTATCATTGCCATCCATCCAACGTTATTGCTTTAACTTTTGTTTTACCACTAGATAATAAAACATGGAGTCACAAACTTTGGGAAATGATGACTGAATGCCCAATTATTTTCCCAGCTGGCGTTGGTGTTGTTCCTTGGATGGTTCCTGGTGGGGAGGAAATTGCTCTTGCAACTTCTAAACTTATGGAAAAATTCGACATTGCCATATGGGCACATCATGGCATCTTTGTTACTGGAGAGACATTTGATTCAACCTGGGGGCTAATCGATACGGTCGATAAGAGCTGTGACATCTTGATTAAAGTGCTTTCTATGGGTGGCATAAAGCAAACAATTCCTGATTCAGGATTCCGTGCTTTGCAAGAGCCATATCACGTCCATATCAATCCCGAATATTTAGACTAAATAAACAAAGGCCAAGTCGATTAGTTTATGTTAAAAGACTTGGTCTTTTCTTATGGCTTTAATGTAACAAAAAACATTCTTAAGGTAAATCATTGGTTGGCTTTTTGAAAAATTGGTTATAAAAGCTGCAGCAATAAAAAAGCCGAGCCTTTGCTCGACTTAAATTTATTTGCCGTTATATGGCCTTAATGACCTCATCGACATCCACATTATCCTTAAACCAAACAAGAATATAAACGCGAATAAGGCAAATCTAGAAATCATAAACCCAATTGCCAAAGATAGGATTGCTGGAGATACTGAGGCCCAGTAAGCCATCTTTTGTGTTTCCCAGAATGTATAGATTCTGAATGGGTTGCGTTTTCCTCTAGTCATTAAGAATATGACTAATCCAAACAAGAATTCTAAGCCGACATATACGCCTGCCATGATTCCTAAATATGTCCAGGATTGGGTATTCTTTTGTGTTTCGGCACAATCATTAACAAAATTTGCCCAGTTTAATTTCAATTGGTTTGTATATTCCAAAGTATTCTTTTCATTTGACGGGGCCAAATCTTTTAAATTCAAAAGATTGCTTCTATCGTATATTCCAGATGCAGATGTCAAAGCTGAACCATTTGATTTTCCTAAGTAGATATTCTTCTTACCTAAGACAAGAACATTGTTATTATATTTTGCTTCGCTTCTAGCCACATCGGTGTAAGGGTTTTTATTTGCGATTATTCTAGAATAGAAATCATTATCGCTTATCGAGTCAGTATAATTAAAGAAAACTTCGAATGTGGTTTTATTTGTTTCGCTATTTTTAGCGGTAAACCATTTTTCTTCTCCTTCAAATGATTTTTCCCAGGTGGAATTCTCATTTGTTAAAACGGAGTCTTTTATAACGAAATCGATGTTTTTTTCTTGTAAATAGTTTGTAAAATGAACTAAACCATTTTCGTATCCATAAGTGGAAGACCCTAACATCGAAGTACCGACTTTTGTTTGCATATTGATCGTAAAAGAAGGAATCAAAGCAATTAAAACGGATAAAATTGCAAAAACAACTGGCAAATACCAATGCCATTCTCTTCCTACTTTTATACAAGCGTCGTTTGAAAATAAAGTTTTAAAGCCTAGTGCGATTTTTCCTTTTGTTTCGGGTGACATACCCTTTCTATTTTTTTTCTTGTTTTTTGACATTTCTAAATAAACCTTTGCAAAGCAAAGATAACAATACACGAGACGAAGACATTTTTAAAGGGACTATGACTTAATTTTAATAAAAACTTGAAGTTCTAAAATTCTATTAATATGTTCATTCGCATTTTTTTCTTTCGTTGAATATAATTTAATTATGGTCGTGTCCATTAAGAAAGAGAAAAGAAAAGGATGGCTAGTTTATGTGGCTGCTATTTTATTTTTGCTAAGTGGCCTCTTTCTTTTCATTTCTCCTTTTTGCTCTTATGAAATAGAGACTGGAAGAACTATAAATTTAACCCCCTATAAAGTGTTGCTTGGTGGGAGTGATTCTTTCACTGTTAATGGGTACGTGTATTCTTTTTCTTATTCAATAAACGTTCCTTTGCTTATATTGGAACAACTTTTTATTCTCTCCTTTTTTTCTTGCTTATTTGGAAAAAGAGTCAAAAGAAATATTATTGTTGGATTAATCATTGGATCAATTTGCTTATGCCTTGATTGTTTTTGCTTGAGCCTAGTTTGCTTTTCCTCAAAAGGTATCATCTATTCTGGTGTTAAATATGGGCCGGGATTCTATTTTTCTATTATTTTGTGTTTATTTGCTTTAATCATTTTATTGTTTTGCCTCATTCCTATTTCCTTTAATAAAAAAGAATTGGATGATGAGGCATAATAATTGATCTTTAAAATTTCACATTATATATTTCTTGGTATATACTTCTACAGCTTGAACACATCAAGCACTTGTTCTGGGGCCGTCATGGTTTTGACGGAGGATAGAAAATTAGCAGTTGCAGTGGAGTGGCGATCCATAACGCCAAAACAAAATAACTGACAACAGTTTCATTTATGCGAACCGCGCTAATCGCGTTTCGTGCGCTTGCGCTTAATTTAGCACCGAAATAGGTTTCCTCTAGGAGGAACAAGCACGCCCCCTGTGGTTTACTCGTCTCACGCACAGGAGTGGTGTCATACCAAGACGATAAGCATTCTTCTTTGGCTAGGGGAGAGTGACGAAAATTTATAGCCTTGTCTACGATGCTTACGGCATCCTTGATCGTAGATGAAATATGATGCCGTCTAAACTGTAGACGCTGCTAAGGGTCATTCTTCGGACCGGAGTTCGATTCTCCGCGACTCCACCATATCGAAGCCATAGGTTTGATACAAATTGTGTCAGACCTTTTTTCTTTGCATATAGGAGCATTTATCTTTTCTGCTAACTAACTATAGAGTCTTGTTGAAGCGTTAAACGGCATTATATATTGCTATGGAACGAAAATGCCACGTTTATACTGAAATAGATGATTACTAATTTTCTTTTTCAAATTTCCACCCCCAAGCAACCAATTAGTGACTTATATTCTCTAATTAATTTTTTCCTTATAAATATGAAGTTCGTCTTTCTTTACCTTTTTCCAATAAATCATTTTAAAAGAGGTCAATTCAAGTTAAAATTTATTTAAATCAACCTAAAGGTTTATTTCCTAACAAATTTGTTTACTATTTAACAAACGTGGTGTACACTATGTTTGTAATCAAAGAAAATGACGTCAAAAAATGATTACAAAAGGAGCGAAAATATGGGATACACAAAATTCGGAAAAATAGTTAGAAAAGAAATGATTGACCATGATGAAAACTTAATTTCAATTGCTCAATTATTAGGAGTTACTACCTCTTTTGTTTCTGCTGTTTTAACGGGTGGCAAAAGTGTGCCAGATAATTGGGTGGGCGAATTATCTAAACATTATGGTCTAAAAGACTCTAAATATGATGAGTTTTATGATGCTTATTGTGAAGATAAGAAGAATGTTAGAATTGATGTTGAAAATGTTCCGTTAACTCAAAAGAAACTAGCATTGCAATTTCAAAGAAAGCTTCCTGAATTAGATGAAGGTGAGATTCAATCTATCTTCGATATTTTAAAGGGGGATAAGTAATGGATTATGAATCAAGATTTTCTTTGAGTAGAATACAGGTAAGAGAAGTATCTAAATTTGCTAGAAAGATGTTAAGAATTAAAACTGTTAAATTTCCGGTTTTAAAAGCTCTTGAAAAGTTAATAGATAAATTCCCTAATAATCTTTATTATCGTATTTTGCCCGATGATGAATTTGAGACAAATGTAATGGCAGAACTAGTTCCAGAAGGCAACGATGCTTATTGTGTTAAAATTCGTGAAACTGTATATGAAAAAGCAGTAAATGGCGATAGAGCTAGTCTAGGATTTATTTGTCATGAAATGTGTCATTTTATCTTGATTCATATATTTGATGCTGGCCCAGCATTATATAAAGGTGAAAACGGACTAGTTTATGCAAAAAGTCTTAAAGACAAAGAATTGCCACGATATAAAAGCATGGAATGGCAAGCTATGGCATTATGTGGGGAGATAATGATTCCTTATGAAAAATGCAAAAATTATACTTTTAAACAAATTGTAAGTAGAACAGATAGTTCTAATGAACAAACTAAATATTTCTTAAGATGGGTAGTTAAATCAGAATAACATGGCCGTCTTAATTGAATAAAAGCCCAAGCCATTGCAGTGGTTTGGGCCGTCTAGGCAGCATGCTATGATGCCACCAATAGCTAACATATAATAGCACAACTGCCTTAAAAAATATAAAGTCTTTTGCGAGGTTTTCTCGTCAGAAAGGCAAAAAAACTTTAAGAACGGGAGGGCTATATTATGCCTATATATAATACTGAAGATTATGTAAAACTTATGAGACCATTGCCTAAAGACTGGCCTAAGGATATTGAAGGAATACCTTTTGTAAAGAAGAGCACAATAGATATCTTTAATATGGATAACGGAAAATGGTTGATTAATTTAAGCAATACTTATTCTGGTGATAAAAATGCTTATAGAAAAATCGTTCATTGTTTTAAGGAAAATAATGAACTAGATCGTTTTTATAATAAACCATATATGCTGCTTGAAAGAGTTTGTAAATATTATGCCAGTTCAACATTAGATTTTGGAATGCATCCAGGGATGGAAAGAGCACAAATAATTGAGGCTACATTTAAAAATAGGTGGTCTGGTGCCTGGCAACAAATGAATGGGCATGAAAGAGTAGCTGTAACTGTTGGATGGGTATTCGAAGATACTTATGATATTTGCTTTGCTGGAATCCAAGACGGCACTTTATTAATCATATCTACATTGGGCGTTTGCAATGAATTGTCTAGAGAAACATTTCTTAATGGCTATAGAGAAATGAGAAAAAGATTCCCTAATTCACAAATTCTATGCATGGGTAATAAATTACCTGAAATGAATAATGATGATTGCTACATAGATTATAAGGATAGTTTTGGAAATTGGGATAAGTATAGAGATTATTGGCAACCTGCTCTATTCAATTGGGACGGGAAGGAGGCTAATAACGATGTCATCTAGAGGAAGTTATGCAGTAAATGGCCATGTTACAATAAATGAATACGCAACAATCCATGTAGACAATATAGGCGGCAAAATACTTGAGGGAACATCTCCTAAAAGTCATTCCCTGCCAGACTATGCTCATACGCCAAATTCTGTTTATGTAAAATTAAAACCTGATGGTAAAACATTACATGAAATGCGTTTTTATAATGATAAAGGTAATCTAATTATAGAAATTGCTTATCACCCTGAATCTAAAATTAATAACGGTGATAAAGAGATAAGCATTGTGCATTTTCATGTTTATAAGGAGCTAGATAGAGGCCCCGCTCAAAGAATGGATGAGCATCTTGAAATTAAAGAAAAATATGCAAAATACTTAAAGGAGTATGGTCTATATGATAAATGCTAATTTAAGCCAATTCTTAGATACTGGTTGGTTCAATGAAGCCACTTTATATTACAAGGGATATACATATTGGTGTGAGGGTGTTTGGTATCGTAACAAAGAAAAACCTATGTATTTCTTTATTCATAGATATCGTTCTGTAATACATCGTGATGGCGGTAAAGTATGGACTTCAAGATTGGTTGAGAATGGGGATGTTGTTGACTATGAAGAGACATATTTTGAAGCATGGGGTTATGGTGAAGATGATGTTAAAGAGCAATTTTTAAAAGCTAAGATTTTTGATGGCAAGTCTTTTTGGGAAGTTGAAAAAGAATTAGCTTGGTATGATGAAGGCTAGTTTATTTTTATAAATTTAAAGAAGTATGATTATACTAGTGATAGTTATGTTGTATATTTTGCTATATCGATAAAGGCTCTTCAAATGTTAGTTGTCAATTGATGTGAAACGTTTAAGGAGCTTCGTTCATCTAACCTCGACGGTCTCCTACATTAATCTCTTGAGCTTTGCAAGTTCTACTTGGCTAGAGGATTCTAAATTCAACACTATTTTAGGCGTTTCGTTGTCTCTTTTGTCCCATCTCGCACATTGCGATGCAAGATTGGCAAGGAAATAGAACTTAAGTGATCCATAGAATCTCTCCCGATCGGTTCTATGGGATCTTTCTACCTTGCCATTAAACTTTGGGATTCGACGCTTGATAAATTCATGTGCTATGTCGTGACTTAAGCAGAATCATTAAATGATGTTCGGGCCATCAATCGAGGCTGCAGAAAAATCCTTGCCCTTTGATAGAGACAATCTATTTTTGACCAAATGGTAAAAATTATATTGCCTTTATTAGTAAATACCGATGAATGACAATATTAAGCTGTTTTTTTATGCGTGCGAGATGGCAAGAAACTATGTTAGTTAAAAAATCTTCTGGTTGAGTACAATTGCCTTGGCAAGCACAAAATTACAGTTATTGGATTTGCCTCAATGTGTGAGAAAGGCTGTTTTGGTATGGCGTTGGCAGAACAAGAAATAAGAGAAATCGCAAGAAACTCGAAATGGGGATTTTTAAGGGAAGACCAAGAAGACGCCGACAAGGCCGGCATTGACACTGATACGGGATTATTTAGGACGAGCTTATACGATTATTTAAGGGTTATATTCCCAACTACCAACGATTGGATGCACGACGACATAATACCCGGTTCTGGCAGAAAGTTGAGACCGGATTATCGTAGCGAGTCCTTGAAGCTGATTGTTGAATTTGATGGATATCCGCATTATAAGCAACCAGACACAATCGAAAACGAAGTTTTATAAAAAATTGGTCTATAAGGTGGTACGGATTCCGTATTTTATTCAATTATCAAGATTTGCAGTCAAGACTTTGCTTGACGTGGACGTGGGTTGCAAATTGTTCGATGAAAGAATTCCATCTTTGGGAATAAAAGGCGGGAATTCGCCAGCTTGCTTATGCGGAGCAGGCGTAAAAAGAATGGCAGAAGAATTTAGAAGGTTTCCAAGCCAATATAAAGTAAATTTAGAATTCTTAGAAAGCCAAAACGATGACTATTTAAGCGGAGCTGAATTATTGAAAAAGCTATACAAAGAAGGTTAAAAAAATCCAAGTGCTAAAATTACATTAGGTTCATTGCTTGGGCAAATAAATTTTAATGTTTCTTTTATTAAAATATATTTTTGTCCCTTTTTTAAGAGTCTTGATTTCAGGCTATGAATTGGCTTAAAAATCTAGCATTGTTTCGACTTCTATAAATTCTTTAAATCTTGGAAGAGCAAATATTAGTTTTCCATGTGCTGGACTATATAATATGCCTTTTTTTATTAGTCTTTCACGATACCGAGAAAAATACTCTTTTTTCATGTCACAACGCTTTAATATTTCAGAAACTGAAATTCCCGAATTGCTTTTAATATTCGAAATTATTTTTTGTTCAACGCTACTTAAAGTTTACCAAATTTTTGTATAGACATATTCGCTCAAATATAAATCGAAAGCGGACAATACTTTCGGTGTTATTGCTTTTTGCTCATACAATATATAGCCCAATAATTGAAAAGCAAAAGCATATCCTTTTGTTAATTCTGCACATTTCAACGCATTTTCTCTTGATAAGATTAGGGCTGTTTCATATGAGGCAGCAATTTCGTTAATGTTTAGCGGGGATAGATAGATTTTTGGCGACCTAATTAAAAAGGTCACATTCTTTTCATTTTCTAATGAAGAAATATTTTCGTACAACCCCGTGGCCAAAAGAACAATTGGATAGCCGTTTCTTATAAACATTTGAAAACTTAGAACAAATTGCTTCATGTAGACGTTATTGGCCACTTCATCTATAACAACTAAAACTTTTTTGTTTTGTTTTTTTATTTCTCTTAGCATCAATTCTAGTAGGTCTTCAACGTTCAAAATTGGATTTTCCCTTTTATTGAAAACGAAATTCCGTGAAATGAGAAATTAAAATTCTTTTCTAAAAACAAATGCTTTACTTTTGCGGCCCCATATAGCTTTGCTGTTAGCGCTTCTTTCATGTCATTTTCGGGATTAAGTTCAATTACGACCCAATTTTTATCATCCTTAAAAGATTTTGATGTCGATGCTAGGGTTACGGTTTTTCCCGATCCTCTAACGCCAGCAATGATGAAACAGTGTGACATTGGTGGAGTGCTTTTGATTTTCTTTATAAGGTATTCCTTTTCTTCATTTCTTTTTATTTGTTCAAAAGGAACGTTTCCAAAAGATAATGTAAATGGATTTTCATTATATCTCTCAGCCATTTTCATACTCCTTCATACTCCTTCATACTTTTTCAATTGCCAAACAAAATAAATAAAAATTTATTTAAGCATCGTGAAGATATACTTTTATCTATCCGTTATTTTTTCTATTATTTGTTGTATGAGTGATGCGTTATTTTTAGATAGAAAAAAATATAAAGAAACATTTAAGGCCCAGATATTTTATATTTTCGTTTCTTTATATGAAGGAATGGTATTTTCTTTTTTGACATTGTTCCTTAATGAATGTAGGAAAAATCTATCATGGTCGTTTCTAATGTCTTCCTTTAGTCTTTTTCTTCCTCCTTTTGGGGCAGCAATAGGGACATTTGTATCTTCTTTTTTGGTGTCTTCTCAAAAAAAGAATTTAAAGCTAATGAGAATTATTTGTTTGTTTTCTTTTGCTTTGATAAACACACTTGGTTTATTAGGCTTATTTTTGCCTAATGGGTTAAACGAAAACGGCTTAGTTGAAAATAGTTTTCAGTACTATTTTCTATATTCTATATTCGCCATAATTCCATTTTTGCTTATGGGGTTGCATTGGTCTTTTCTTTCTTTTCAAACTTCGAATATAGCCGATATTAATTATGCTGAAAAAACTAGATATGGGCATGTTTGCCTTTATGGAGTGTTGGTTCCTCTTCTAGCTTCTCCTATCGCGGGTTTAATTGCTGAAAGCTTGTTTCATTCATATAGGGGCTATTTATTTCTGTTTTCTATTTCTTCTCCTACTATTTTAATTTTGTTTGGATTGACTTATATGTTTAAACCTTTTGACCCATCTATTTATCATCAAGATGAACATGAATTAGTTTCTTATAAGGATTTATTTAAAAACAAAACATATGTTTTCTATTTGCTTCTTGCATCTATATGGATACCTCTAGTTTGGGTTAATGATTCTCTATCTAGCAATTTTTGGACGGCCCTAGAAAGTAGCAACGATGTTTTAAATGCATTTAATCCTCTTACCTGGGGATTTTTTATTGCTTTTTCTTCTTTAATGGAATTCGTATTCGTATTTATTAATACTAAATTTGGTTTTGGAAAAAAGGTTAAATTTTCTTTAACACTTTCTTTTATATTGCTTTTCTTTTTATCGACTTCGTTTGGAATAATTTCTATTTTTTATAATGAACCAATTCAAGATGGGCTTGGACTGGTTTTGCTCGTTATAGTCTTGCATTCTTTAAAAGGTATGGCCAATGGCCTATATTTGACTAGTAACATTATGATATTGCATTCTATTGTTGGCCCAAAATATAGAAGAAAAGCCGTCTTTATAGCTCCTTGTATATATCAACTTGTTAATTCTATCTTGCAATTTGTTTATCCTTATCTAACTTCTTTTAGATATATATCGTTCTTTGTTTTGTCCTTTCTTGCCTTGCTTGGATTTATTCTTTCTTTCTTTTTAAATGTATCTATATCTTTGCCCCATAAAAACGTTGAATAGTTATTTTAACTGTGTATACTGAATATGCACGGAGGTTAATTATGCCTATCCTTGAAGTTAAGCATCTATATAAATCGTATTCAACGTTTGAATTAAAAGACGTTAATTTTTCTTTAGAGCCAGGTTATATAATGGGCTTTATTGGGAAAAATGGTGCGGGGAAAACAACAACTATTAAATCCATATATAACTTAGTTAAGAAAGATTCAGGAGAAATATATTTATTAGGAAAGAAAGTCGAAGATTACTCTGAGATAGAGTTAAAACAAAGCGTTGCTTTAATGCTTGGTGGGATGAATGTTTATTCTAATTCAAAAATAGGAGTAATAGGGGAAGTTGTTTCTAAATTTTATAAAAATTTTAATAAGGACATCTATGAGTCTTTACTAAAAAAATTTAATTTGGACAAGAATAAAAAATTTAAAGAATTATCCAACGGCATGAAGACAAAATTTCTTTTGACCTTATCCATGTCTTTTGATGCAAAATTATTGATTTTAGATGAGCCAACTTCAGGGTTAGATCCATTCTCTAGAGATGAAGTCCTGGAGGTATTTCAAAAATATATAGAGGATGGGAAACATTCGATTTTGTTCTCGACCCAAATTATTTCCGATTTGGAACAAATTGCTGATTGCATTACTTATATTAAGGACGGGAAAATTGTATTAAGTGATGAAAAAGAAAAGTTCTGTGACTTTTATAGATTGATAAATTGTTCAAAAGAAGATGGAGAAAAGATACCTGGTTCAATGCTTTTAGGTAAAAGAGAGTCGGATTTTTCTTTCCAAGCCTTAATAAAAAAAGAAGATGAGCATAAATTGCCATATGGAGTAGAAGCAACTCTTCCTACCATTGAACAAATAATGATTATGATTGAAAGAGGCGTAAAAAATGAAAGCGTTAATTAATAAAGAATTAAAACTAGGCATCCATCCTTCTTGTTATTTTGTTTTTCTTTTTCCTTTCATGGTTTTTATTCCTAACTATCCCTTGGTTATTTGTTTCATTTTTCCTCTTTCCTTATTTCCAAATGTTATTTTGTCTTTGATGAGTGAGAACAATGATTTAGAGTTTTCTCTTCTTATGCCAATTAGAAAAAAGGACTATGTGGCTTCAAAATTGTTTTCTTTTTTATTTTTGGAATTGACTACTATTTTAATTAGTGTCCCTTTAGTTCTTTTTCGTTATTTTTATATGCCTGCTTCGCTAGAAAATAATCCTGGATTAAATAACCCTTTATCATTATATGCAACCCTTTTTATCGGATATGGGTTGTTTAATTTTTTAATTTTTATTATCTATTTTAAAACTGCCCCAAAAAGGATCATGGCTTATTTAGTGGCAATGTTTGTTACTATCTTTTGGCTTTGTTTTGCTGGCATTATATTTGCTTTTATTCCTGGTATTGGCGATGCTTTAAATAAAGATAGTTGCTTAATATACCAACTAATTTATTTCTTTATTGGTTCGATTTTATTTATAATTATGACCATTATCACTAGCTTTATAAGTGTTAAGGAATTAGAAAGCAGAAACCTTTGATATGGATATTGTTCTTTCCCCTAAATCACTTTTACCAATTTATAAGCAAATTGAAGAATGCATTAAATCTGATATTTTAAGTAGGAAATTAAAAGGAGATGAACCTCTCCCTTCAATTCGCCAATTGGCATCTAGCTTGAAAATATCTGTTATTACCATTAAAAACGCTTACGAAGAGTTAGAGAAAGATGGTTTTATTTATTCTTGTCCAGGAAAAGGGTTTTATGTTTGCTCTTTTACGCAAGAGCAATTAAGGCTTTATAAAAAAGCCATAGTTAAACAAACAATTGAAAATCAAATGTCTTATTTAAGACGTATGGGCATTAGCGAAGAAGAAATAAAAGATGTTTTTAAAAATGTTAAATAGCTTTCTTTTCTTTGCTCGCTAGTTCGATATTTACTTTTTTAAGGATGCAAATCATTGCGATTATGTTTGCGATTGAAGTTAATGTCCAAGAAATTGGGTAGACACTATATAACCAACCTACCGTATGAAAGTAGGGCAAATTAAATAATGTTTCAAGAAATAATATTCTAATTACCGTGCACCCGATTAAGGTGGAAATCATTGGGAATGTACTTCTTCTGCATCCTCTCATTATGCCACTAGAAATATCCATGACCCCGTCCAATACATAAGTTAGACCAACAACAAGCAGTCTTTCCTTTCCAGAAATCAAGGCTTGCTCTGTGTCTACATATAGTCCAAGCAATTGCCTATTGGCAAATATTACGATTATAGAAACCACCCCACAGAATAGAAAATTCCAAACCATAGAATAGAAAAATATTTTTTTAATGCTATTTTTATTTTTTGCCCCATAATTCGTAGCGGTAAAAGACATAGCGGCTGAATAAATTGCCTCTATTCCTGCATATATGTAACTTTCGATATTGCTTGAGGCTATGGCCCCATCTTGAAGCTCTTTATTTTCTGGGGCCACTTGGTATAGCTTGGCTTGAATAAACACGTTTGGCAAAGCAAAGAAAAATCCTTGAAGACCTGCAGGCAAGCCTAATCTGACTATTTCTTTTAAAGAGGCGTTATCGATTCTCATTTGCTTCCACTCTAGCCTGACATAAGATTTTTTGTTAAAGAAAAAAGAAAGTATGGCTAAGATAGCTGAAATTATTTCTGAAATGACAGTCGCTATTGCTACGCCAGCCACATCCATTTTTAGCCAGGCAACAAAAGCAATGTCAGCTGCAACGTTAAATAATCCAGATATTAAAAGAATAAAGAATGGCGTAGCAGAATCTCCTTCGGCCCTCATTATTTGCGATAAGTAGTTATAAACCATTAAAAAGGGCAAACCTAAGAAATAAATTTGCAAATAAGTGGTTGCCAAATCTATTAAATGGTCGCTTGTCCCCATGATTTCCAATAGATACCTAGAAGAAAAATATCCAATAATCCCAACTGTAATTCCGCTTATTACGGAGACTAGAAAGGACGTATGCAATATTTTCGAGGCTTTTTCTTTATTGTTGGCCCCTTTCGCATTACCTATAGCTACATTTGAACCCATAGCCATATTAGAAAAAACTACAATGACTAAATTTATTAAGGCCCCATTTGCTGCAACAGCCGCCATGGAAGATTGCCCGCCACCCATGAAATGAACGGTGACTAGGTCGACCGTGGAATATAATAGTTGCAATACGGTTGTTAAAAATAAAGGCAAAGAAAATAAACCTATTTTTGCAAATAAGTTCCCCTTTGTCATATCCATTTCTTTAAACAATTGTTTTCCCATAAAATGACTGCATGCTATTCTAAAATTTTCTATTGTTTTTTCAATACGTTAAGCTCTTTTTTCTTTTGCTTGCTACTATTTTAAAGAAAAATTGTTAAAAATATTGATTATTGTTAAAAAATTCACATATTTTATTGAAGAAAATATTAGACCCGTGTACGATTATGACGTTAAATTTAGACTTGAAGGAGTTTTTTATGGCAAAAGAAAATAAGTGGATTTGCAAGAAATCTAACTTAACCCTCGTCGTTGGCGGAGTTTTGTTTGCCCTCGCCATCATTTACATGAATATCGCTGGAGCAATCGGCGCTATCCCATTCTCTACTTCTTATCCTTGGGGAATTATTCCTGGGACGGGTTGGTTCTGGGGCTCGTTTGCTGCTGATCCTGGCTGGACCGGGACAGGACGCCTTTTTTGGGGCAATTTAGCTTGGTATCGTTGCCTAGCTGTCACTATTTGCTACCTTTCTATCTTTGTTACCGTAGTAGGTTTGGTTTTTGTTGTTTTAAGAAAGAAGTTTAAATCATTAATCAATCTACTTGCCGCTTTATTTGTTGCATTTTTTGCTTCTTACGTTTTTGTTTCCTTTATGCTTCCTTTAGATAGAGGCGTTATTTGGAGATCGGCTGCTTTTAATTATACGATTGTTTTGTCTTTGTCTTTGCTTTCTATGTTCTTCTTATCGGTTTCAAGCTATCTTTCTTTAAGGAATGAAGTTGAAACCTTTAGCGAAAAAGAAGCTCGTCAAGCCGCTAGAGAAGAATATCTCAATATGAAAGCCACCGAAGGCAAGACTTATACCGAAAATGAAATTCGTGCAATCGTTAGGGAAGAAATGACTTCGGAAAAAGAAAAGATTTATACCGAACCAGAAATCAGAGAAATTGTAATTGATGAGCTTTCAAAGCACCAAAACGTAGAAACTATAAAAGAAGTCGAAGAGAATAAGGCTGAAGAAAAACCAGTTGAAGTTGAAACTGAAACTATAGCAGATGAAGAATCTAACGATCCATTCGCAAATTTAGGGTCAAAACGCCGTGCATCTTTTGAAACAAAATTAAAGAATAGTGAATATGATTTGCGTCATAAATATTATGATTTAAGAGATTACGTTAAATCTTATGGAATAAAGAATAGAATTTCTATTCCAGGAGATACTTTCTCTGCTAAAAGAGAAAAACTTGTGTTCATAACTATTTCTGGCAAAAAGTTAAAAGTATCCTTTGCTCTTGATCCAAAAGAATATGAACAAACCCCAATTCCAGTTGAAACCAATACTTCTAAAAAGATGGCTGACATGCCTCTTTGCTTTAGAGTAAAAAGTGACCTCTCCTTTAGAAGAGCTTGCAAATTAGTTGACGATTTAATGGCTAAAAAAGGCTATAAGAAATTAGATTCTAATAAGAAGTAAATAGATCTCTAAGGGCAGGGAAACCTGCCCTTTTTTTAATGCACCTTTGTTGAATTGTATTTCTTCTTTATTAAAATAAATATAGAAGAGGTAAATTGATATGCATTGCGAAACTAAAATACTTGATGATTTATATTATGTCGGTTCTAGCGATAGGCGCTTGGCTTTGTTTGAAAACGTATATCCGATTCCAAACGGAGTCAGTTATAACTCTTATCTATACTTAGATGAAAAAACCGCATTGCTTGACACCGTTGATGCTTCTGCCCTCGATGTTTTTTTAGAAAATGTTGATTTCCTGTTAAAGGGGAGAAAACTTGATTATCTAATAGTTGATCATATGGAGCCGGATCATTCTGCGTGCATTGCAGAGCTTTGTTTGCGTCATATAGACATGACTATTGTAACTAATGCCATGGGCAAGAAGTTTTTGCTTAATTTTTTTCCTGATATAAAAAATGAAATCTTAATAATAAAAGAAGGGGATCAATTAAATATAGGAAAGCATAAATTTTCTTTTGTAATGGCTCCGATGGTTCATTGGCCCGAAGTTATGTTTACATTCGAACATAGTGAGGGCGTTTTGTTTTCTGCTGATGCTTTTGGAACTTTTGGGGCGATAGATGGAGATTTATTTATTGATTCTAATGAGCTTCTTCCTTCTTATATTTCCGAGTCTAGGCGATATTATGCGAATATAGTTGGGAAATATGGGGATCAGGTGAATATTGTTTTAAAGAAAGCATCCTCCTTAGATATCAAGATGATCTGCCCGCTGCATGGGCCCATTTATAGAAAAGAGATAACTCGTATTGTCGGTTTATATAAAAAGTGGGCTAGTTACGAAGCAGAAGATAATGATGGTGTTTTGCTTTGCTATGGTTCAATTTATGGCAATACAAAAAACGCTGTGGATATACTGGCCAATATGTTAATGAATAAAGGCGTTAAAAATATTGTTACCTATGATGTATCTAAAACTGACCAATCTATTTTGATAGGCGAGGCTTTCAGGGTCAAAACAATCATACTTGCTTCCGTTACTTATAATGCAGGGGCTTTTGTTAAGATGGAAGAATTCCTACATGATTTGGCGGCACATAAAATACGTAACAAGACATTTGGTTTCATTGAAAATGGTTCGTGGGCCCCAATGGCCAAAAACGCCATGAAAGCAATCCTAAAGGATTTAGAAGGCTGCTCGTTTTTGCAAAATAGTCTAACCATTGTAAGCAAGTTAAAAAATAATCAATTAAATGAGTTAGAAAAGATGGCTGATGAAATTGCTTCATCTATTTGAAACATTTAGACTCGTCTAAAAACAAGCGAGCTACCTTGCTCGCTTTTCTATTGCCATTTATAATCAAGGCATGGATAAAAATGATGAAGTAGTAGAAGTGGAAGTCGAAAAAGAAAAAATCGATACACCAAAAAATAATGAAAAGCCCAAAAAGACTTTAAGCGATTATTCGAATAAAATTCATTTTTATACCAGCCTTGCCTTGCTTGGCAGTAAATATGGATTTACCGCCATGATTCTTGCTTCGTTGTCGGGTTTCATTTTTTCTATTCTTTATTCTGAAAATCATTCTTCGACAATGCTTATATTGCTGATTGTTTGTTTTAGCTTGGCATTTGTTTCGTTGCTATTTTATGTTGCTGGTCTTATTTGCGGAAGCTTGGCAAAAAAATATATGAAAAAGGACCCTAATTATTCATCTAAACTGTAAAAGAAAGCATCCATGTGTCTCGCTTATTAAAGTAAGTGTTGCTTGAATAGTCTTTGATAATGCTTTAGGCAATCACTCTTTTGCTTGAAAGAACATAACTGTAGCTATTTTTCTATAATTGTTTTTTGGTTTAAAATATAAGCATGGCATTTAAAAAAAGACTGACTTATATAAATTTCTTTATAAGGAATGTCCCTGCATTCCTAAAATATAAGATATTTAAAAAGCCTAGAAATTTATCGCATTTTTGTGGAGCAAAGGGCATTGATTTAGATTATACCAATTTAATTTTGAATAAGGCTTTGTCAACTTCTAACCCTTTTTGTGCGATTAGGTTTGGGGCGGTGGAATTAAGTTGTTTAAATAACCATGAAAAAATAGAACTTAATTTTAAACGTAAATATAAAGACAGCGTTATCTATTCTATGAAAAACAATGCTGGTTTTTTTCCTCCTACTCAAAAGAATTTGCAAAAATATGGGGATGTATTTTTGCCTCTTTTAAACAAAGTAGACTACTTAGGTATATCAGGCGCTCATATGGAAGATTATTTTTATTCTAGGTATTGCAAAAATGCCACCCCGATTCTTTATGAAGGGATGGAGCCCTTAAGAGGAGACTGGATAAAAAAACTGGAAGGGAAAAATGTCCTTGTCGTTTCTCCTTTTGCCAAAGACATAGAGGCACAATATAAAAAAATCGATTTAATATTCAATGATGAAAAAATCGTCCCTAGGTTTAATTTAATGACAGTAGAAACTCCATTAACATTAGCAGATGAAACTATAGAGGATTCTTCTTTTTTTAAGTTGCTTTCTTCCTTATATAAAAAAATCGATTCATATGATTACGATGTAGCTTTAATTGGAGCAGGCGCGTATGGTTCATTTTTAGCTATTCATTGCAAAGAAAAAGGAAAGATAGGCATTCAAACTGGAGGGGCTACTCCAACAATGTTTGGAATTATGGGAAAAAGGTGGGAAAATAGAACTCACGTGAATAAATATGTTAATTCTTATTGGATTAGGCCAAGTCGAAAACCAAAGGGTTATGAAAAGATAGAGAAAGGGGCTTATTGGTGATTTATGGAAAAAGAAAATGAAAAAAATGGTGATTCATTAAAAAGATATGATACGGTTTTGGCATTTTTATCTTTAGAAGTAATGGCCTTGACTTGTTTTGGCTTTGCCGGCTCTACAGGCCTAACATTTTTAAGGGCTATAGGTTTTTGCCTTAGTTTATTTTTGGTTCCATTCTTGCTAAATGCGACAAAGCAAGAGGAACTATCAAAAAAAGGAATCTTCCTCCTTTCCGTTTTATCCTTGTTTACTATTTTGTTAGGCTATTCTTCCTTTTGGGTAAAAATGTATTCATCTAACGCCTTTTCTATGATTGTTCAAAATTTAATGGTAGTTATTGGCTTTGCCGGCTTCTTTTTACTAGGATATGGGCTTAAATATTTAAAAGTAGTTAAGGCTCAATATGTTGCTTTTTCTTTTTTAAGTGGAATAGCTATTTTAGTTTTTATTACTATGATTTATTCTCTTGCCCGGTATGGCTTTTTCTATGCCGCTTTAAATCCTAATAAGGTTTATTATTTTGATGGAGTTGTTTTTTCTATAGCTAATGAAGGAAAGTATTTAGATGGCTTTTCTTTTGTTGAGGCTTCTTTATCATTTTGCAAACTAGGTTCATTTATTTTAGCTAGCGCTGGAGCCGCTTTACCATTTTTCTTTGAAAAGAAAGAAAAGAAAAAAGCTCTTATTTTGCTTGGTTTTGCCTTGCTGGGTCTACTTGATATGGTTTTTGTGCCATTTAAAAAAGGCTTATTGCTTCTTTTAATAGTTTACCTATTTGCTGCTTTGATATTCCTTTGTAGGTATTTTGTTAAAAAAGATGCTAAGAGTAAAAAAATCACACTTCTGACCGTTAATATTGTTTATTACTGTCTTGCCTTCATAGTTAGTTTGTTTGTATTTTTAATTTTGCTTGATGGGTTTTTAGGGCAAGAAAAGGGGTTCCTCGACAATTTGCCGTTACTTGGACGTTATTATAAGGAAGGTGCTATTTTGTATAGACTAAGAGAGTCCGTTTCTAGTTTATTCTTTGAATTGGATGCAGCCGAAATTCGTCATATAACCTTTTCTTCGTTTATTTCGACGTTATTTGGCTCTTCTACATTGACTACTTATAATTTGCCCTTTTTTGAATTCACTATCTTATTTCAAAATGGATTAGTTTCATTTATTTTGTTGATGATTCTAATTTTCGTCTTTTTAAAGATGGGAATTAATAGGCTTTTATGTGAAGATACATCTATTGAAATTGCTTCTTTATGGATGTCCTTGTTTGGCGTCTTTATTTACTTATCTTTACTAAATGAAGAAATGCCATTTAGACATTTAAGTGAAATAGATAATGTCTTTTCTCCAAGAGGAAGCAACTTTGTATCTATTTCAAGATTAAATATTTCTTTGATAATTTATTTTTTAATGGGCTACCTTTGCGATTTTTTAACAAAGAAGAAAAATGGTATAAACAATGTCGTGACAAGTCCAAAACTAAGTGAGGTTAAAGTAGATGAATAAAAAAAGAATTTTGTGCCTGTCTTTCCTTTCTCTTTTTCTATTTTCCTGCGCGGATAGTAATGAACTCTATGATGGCGATGCTTATGTAAGTCATGTTTTTATTAAGAATAGATATAATCATTATGATGATGGTTTAAAAGAAGCTAGAGCAATATCTAATGTTTCGACTTTAACTAACGGCACAGGGCAAAACCAATATTTTGCTGGTTCTGGAAATTTTAATTCCCCTTCTTCTTGCTATGGATTTGGGCAAGCTAAACAAAAACATCCAGAATATTTTAAAAGGAGCAACGGGGTTGATGACTTGCTTTGGGAGCCGGATATTAAAAACGATGGGGTAGGAGTTTGGACTGATCAATCAAGTCTTTATGATGTTGCTTATGGTCAAACAAAAAAACTTGCTAGAATCGATCCTTCTTTTAGAAAAGGATATTTATCCAAGCTTTATAATGGTCAAGTAAGATGCAATGCCTGGAGCTCTTATTCTCTTGTTGAATTAGATGAATCAGGTTATGGGACAAGGTTCCCTTTAGAATTATCATCTGCGCCGTATTTTGCTTTTTCTGCTAGAGGTGGCAGCGATACCATCGATAGCGGCCGAGGCAGAGTTACTACTTTTGATATTAATGTTACTTTTTATAAACTAAACGAAGAAAACAAATGCACGGCTTCAACGTTTTTATTAAAGGAAGTTAAATTGCAGACTAATAGGTCGGCTGAGCTCACTTCTTTAGTAGGATTTTATTTTGATGATATAAATTACGATCCAAAAGGGGTTGTTGGGATGTCTATTGATTTTAAATTAGTTTTTGACGATTGTGAATTTCAGACATCCGCTAATTTTGATGAGGATTCCCCTAACTATGTTGGGTTAATGCTTTTAGAGGTATTTTTTCCTGATTCTACTTGGAATTAGTTTTCATATATTTTGAAATATCTAACCATTTTCCCATTTCAAAATCGACTTTGTCATCATCTAATATCAAAGTTCCTTTTGCCGGGGTAAAAGTCATCTCGCTAAAATATATTTTCCCATTTATGTTATAACAATCAAATCTTACAAAAGGAAATTGTTTGCAACAATCTTCCGCCATTTTAACCATGTTAGAAAAATTAGATGGTTTTTCAGGACATTTATCCGCTTTTTTCCAACCATTAAATTGACTGCCGTCAAACGGGGTATAGTCAATGTAGAGTTCAGTATAACGTATATCATTTCCCCTTCCTGTTACTACATAAAGATTTCTAGCTTTCCCATTGTAGACATGTATTTTATATTCAGTTGGCAAATTAGATGGTCCGCCAATATATTCTTCTATTATTATTTGAGGTTTGATTTTGGAATAATGTCTTTCTAGCGTCATTTTTCCATAATCTTTTTTTAGCCATTTATTAAATTTCTTTTTCGCTAATGCGATATTTAAATCGTCTTTGTTTTTAACAATTATATTAAACCCTGACGCATGGCTTGCTTTTAAAACAAAACTTTTAGGCAATTTTGAAAAATCTATGTCTTCGAATCTATCGAATACACCTAAACAGGGAATCAAGGAATCGGCATACCCTTTTTCCTTTATATATTCGCGTACTGTCACCCTTCCGGCGCATCTAGAGACTTCATCCCATTTTGGGAAGACATAATATCTTAAGTATTGTAGTTTTTCGGTATAACGGGTCGGGTTTTTTAGATTTAATTTATGGTGGGTTATATATCTATATTGCAATTTTATGTATGCTAAAGGTGATATAAACTTTATTAGTTTTCTTGTGGATACACCGATAAATCTTTTTAATTTATTTTCCTTTAAATTTGGATTACTCATCTTTGTTTGTACTCCTTCTAAATAAAGAGGATACTAATCTTTCTTTGAATAAGGCTAATCCCCCAATATAAATTAAGGCATCTATTAAAACCATTAAGGAACAAGACAATATTAAGGCATATTCTTCGCCTTCAATTAAGGCAATAAAAGACTTTTCAATATAGGGGTAAACAAATATTGTAGTTATGGCAATTATTAACCCAAATATCGTTATTTTCATATTGTTAATATTAAAAATGGCTTTAACTGAATATTCTTTTGAAACATAGATTAAATAAATGACCATTAATACATCGGCAATTATTGTTCCTATTGCTACTCCGATAGCGGGTTCAGAAGCAAAAACATAGTATCCAAATATTAATGATAAAGTAACGTTTATAAATACTCCAAAAAGTAATCCATATAAGTAATATTTTTCTTTTTTTGCCGGCAATAGGATTTCGGTATAGATATTGTCTCCTATTGAATAAGTAAGCATCATGGCAGATAAACTAATCAAAATATAGTTTGCTCCGGCATAAGTTGAAGATAAGTCTCCACCTGAAATTAAAGCGGTGATGGGGGTGCTCAATGTCGCCATTGTAGCTATGGCCGGAACGGCTATAAAGAATGTTATGTTAAAAGAATATTTTAGAAGGTTGTTATAAAAATATTTATTCTCTTTTTCGTAATAATATGAAGCACGTGGCATGAATACGGCATATAAAGAAGTTATTAAAGTGATAATTATATCTATTCCTTTAACTCCAACTGAATATGAGCCTACTGACGCTTTGCTTGGATCAATAAACCCTAAAATGAATTCATCTGTTTGGTTATATAAGGTCAAGGCAAAAGAAAGAAAAAGCATCGTAATCAAAGGTTTAATCAAAGGTTTAAAATTATATGGTCCTTTAAAGCTTATTTTTATATATTTAGGCAAAAATAGACAATTCAGCAAAGCCGTTAATATGGTGGATGAGATAGCAATCAAAGCATAAATATATAGATAATTTTGGGGATATGAACTTGTCCTAATAACTGTAAAGGTTAAAACGGCTGAAAAAGATAAAAGCAAAATAGACCTTATCGTTATATAAAAATGCTTCTCTAAGGCAATATAAACCCATTCAAAAGAAAATACTCCAATTAGGAAATTAATCGATAATAAAAATATGATTTCTTGGGCATTATATAAAGAAGGTATGGAAAAAACTAATACCGACATCAATAAAAACGAAAGCAATGTTGTTATTGATTGCAATATAAAAAACGTTCCTACGGTCGCGGATAGCTTTTCTTTGTCATCTTTTACTTTTGCCACTTCCCTAATGGCTACGTTTGGGATTGATATTTTGGCTAATATCAAAAAATAATATACAAAGGCGTTGGCCCAGGTATACAAACCAAATGTTTGGTCTCCTAAAGCCCTAGTTATATATGGAAAGGTGATAAAGGAAAGAATCGTCATTGTTAACGTTCTTATCAAATTGATAACAACGTTGGCCCTGACGTTTTTACTTGATTTCTTTTCTTGCACTAAGGTAGAATCCATAAAAAAAATTATAGTTCAAAAAAACAATAAACTCTATTTTTCTCTATTAATTGTTTTTGTTTAAAAATTTATAATAGTAGAGTGAAAATTTTAATTGTTTGTCAGCATTATTATCCAGAACCATTTACGGTTACCTCCGTTGCGGAAGAGTTATCTAAAAGAGGACACGAGGTAACTGTTTTAACCTCTAAGCCAAGTTATGGTTTTATTGGTATTGCGCCGGGTTATGAAAATATCGATTTTAAACGGGTTAATAACGTCGATATTTATAGAGTAGATATTGTCCCAAGGGAAAGCGGCCGGTTTTCCATTGTTCGTAATTATTTGTCATTTTGGAGACATGCGAAAAGAAAAGTATTAAAGCTAGGCAAATTCGATGTTGTCTATTCTATGTCTTTATCTCCGATAATAATGGTAAGTCCCGCTATTAAAATTAGAAGGAAGCAAAACATACCGGTTTTATTGCATTGTCTAGATTTATGGCCAGAGAGCGTTTTAATTACGAATGCCTTAAAAAGAAGCAACCCGTTATATGGAATTTTAAAAATTTGGAGCAAGTATATATACAAAAGAGTAGACAAGATTTTACTCTCCTCCCCATCTTTTAAAGATTATTTTTCTTCTTATTTGAAATTGCCTAATCTAGATATGGAATATGTTCCTCAGCCCGCTTTTTTGCCTCATAAAAAAGGAGAAGACATAGTTTATAAAGATCCTACTTTTGTTTATTGTGGGAACATTGGGAAGTTACAACTAGTAAGCGAAGTTGTTGAAGGCTTTAGTTTGCTAGATGATTCTAACGCTAAACTAATAATTATTGGCATGGGCTCAGAAAGCGAAAATGTAATAAAGCTAATTAAAGAAAAGCATATAGAAAATAGAGTGCTTTATTTAGGACCAAAAAGAAGAGATGAAGCATGCCTTTATTTTAAAAATTGCAAAGCCCTTATTGTTTCTTTAAAAGAAGGTGGAAGTGTAGGGAAGACAATACCAAATAAGCTCATCACTTCTTTATATTATGGGAAACCAATTTTAGGGATTATTGCTGGAGATGGCCGTAATATATTAGAAAAAGCCAAAGGGACTATTTTTGCTAAGGAGAATAAAGAATCTATTAAAGAGTCATTTGCTAAGTTATTAAGCTTGGATGAAAAAGAATTAAATGAATTTGGAAAAAACAATAAGGAATATTACGAAAAGAATTTTTCTTTTGGAAAAATAGTTGATGAAATCGAAACTAATTTAAAGATTTTAAAAAAGAAAAAATAGAATTACAGACGTTGTTTGCTTCAAATATTTTTAAGTTTTTAAAAGGATCGTTTTCCTTTAGGTTAATAAATTTTTTGTTTTGATTTAAATGAGACAAAAAGAAATCTTCGATTGACCCGTCAATCAAATTAATGTGGTTTTTAAAATATTTATCTAAAGGAGTTGAATAGGTGGAACAAACACATTTAGATAAGCATAAATATTCAATTAGTTTTGATGGAATGCTGTATGGATCATAAATGCTAGGGTAAGGTCTTGGGTTAATTACAAGTGAAGCAAAATGTTCATATGCGTAGTTTTCCTCTTTCGATATCTGCCCTAAATATTTGATTTTTGCGTTGCTTTTTGAAATGCAGGCTAGTTCATTTTCCATATCCCCATGTCCTGCAATTAACAATTTGTAATCTGGATTTGTTTTTAAAAATGCATTTAGTAAATCCTTTACTCCATATTTTTCAAATAACGCGCCTGCAAAATAGATATAAGGGCTTTCTTCTTTCCTTTCACTTGGAACGAATTCATCCATAACCCCTTGGATTTCTAAGCTTGGTTTTTCTTCTAAAGCAAATAGCTTGATTAAATCTTTTGTTAATGAAATAGACCCTTTTGAAATAGATACATTTTTTATTATTTTTTTTGCACAGGATTTTTTTAAACCCGTAATATTAAATGGATTATCGGTTAAGAAAGCTACTGCTTTATATCCTTTTTTTGAAAAATAGTTAGCCACTTTGCTTAATTGAAAAGACAAAGAATCAAAAAGTATTATGTCTTCTTTTTTTATTCTCTTTTTAATGGAATTTTTAATTTGGTTTACCGCGAATATTTTTTTCAAAATCCTATTTTTGTAAATAAAATAATTGTAGCTAGCCTCGTTGTTGATTTGACTTTGAGTAGGAGGCAAACAATAGGCTTCTAGATTTGCTATTTCCTTTAGGCCTTCTATTAGCTTGGCATGAAAATTTTGTCCAGCTGGATTTATCTTTTCTCCCCTTTTTATCAATAGATCAAAAGAGTCATTTTTAATTGCCGTTGTTAGGTAGAATATTTTCATTTTTTATTTATAAACTCTTCAATTGCTTTCCATGTGTCTATAGCGCTTAGTTCAATGGTGTTTTGTTTTGAAGTTTCTATGCAGTTATTCCCCATTGTTAGCAACGTTTCGTTTTTGATTTTTTCGATTATATCATTTTCTTCAGCAAGCTTAACGATATAGCCGTTATAACCATCCTTAATTAGGTTAAGTGAGGCGTTGACTTTATTTGACGATATTACGGGTAGCCCTTGCGATAAGGCTTCGTTTATGACATGACCATAAATGTCTTCTTTTGATAGAAATATAAAACCATCAGATATAGAAAATAGATACAGGAGGTCCTTCTTTTTTTGGTATGGAAGTAATTTTATGTTTTCTAATTTTTCTCTTTTTATTAATTTTTCTATCTTCTTTTTTTGCTTCCCTTCCCCACAAATTATTAATTTGTATGTTTGAGGCAAGTTTTTCCAGACTTTAATTAACTCCATAAAATTTTTTCTTTTTATTAATTGACCGCTTGAGATAAATAGTTTTTCGTTTAAATTAGCTATTTTTTCCCTTAGTTCTATTTTTTCCTTTTCTTCTCGGGGCTTTTTTATAATGTCTTTTTCAAAGATGCTTGAATAGTGAAAAATATGAATGTTTTCTTTTTTGGCACCATAATGTATCAAATATTCTTTTGAGTTATCATCGGGGCAAAGATAAGAAAGGGCTCCGCCAATGTATTTTGTTTTTATCTTTTTAACGAATATACTTTCTTTCTTTTTGATTATTCCGCCATTAATTGCAAATACATAGGGAATGTTATGCTTTTTTAAATAATGCAGCGTTTTCATTTCCGTTAAAGTTCGCCAACCATTTATGACGATGCAATCGTATTTTTCTTTTTTTAGATATTTTATGGGAGTGCTCGACAAGGAGTTCATTAATCCCCATTTCAATCCTTTACAAATTGCATAGTGAAAACGTTTTTCTTCCCCATAAAAAATATTGTTCCTGCATTTTTCTTTTGATCTTTCGAACAATACAAAAAGATCGACTTTTTCGCCAAGGCAATTAAACATGTCTACTTTATAAGGCGCGGGGTGATTGAATAGCCAAAAAACTTTCATCCTTTTTATTATCGCATTAGTTTTCAAATCTTTATAATGTTTTTATGCTAAATGATTGGTCTGCTTGTTTTTCCATTATT
The DNA here is from genome assembly GCA_934725985.1 of uncultured Bacilli bacterium. Lineage (GTDB taxonomy): Bacteria > Bacillota_I > Bacilli_A > RFN20 > CAG-826 > Alloenteromonas. The sequence continues at coordinate 597,751 of CAKVCX010000001.1, forward strand.
GAAAATAAGCCCTATGCAAAGGCGCTTCATCTTTTTTTAGATGAAGAATATGAAAAGTATGTTATCTATCCTCCAAAAGAAAAAATACTTAATGCATTCGCTTATACTGACCCTAAAAATTTAAAAGTAGTTATAATCGGCCAGGATCCCTATTTTAATAAAGGTCAGGCTATGGGTTTATCTTTTTCAGTTCCAAAAGGCGTTAGTTTACCCCCATCGCTTGTAAATATTTATAAAGAAATAGAAAATGATCTTGGCGTTAAAATGAATTTTCATAACGGGGATCTAACTTATTTAGCCAAGCAAGATGTATTGTTATTAAATGCATATTTAACTGTAAGAGAAGGGATGCCTTTGTCTAATAAAAGTCCTCTTTATAGAAAATTTCAAAAAGATTTATTTGCTTATTTAGATTCCTTAGGCCAACCTATTGTTTTTATATTATGGGGCAGTTTTGCGCAGAGTTTTGCTAAATATATACATAATCCAAAGAGGCTTATTTTAAAAAGCGGTCACCCTTCTCCACTATCTGCTAATAGGGGCCTATTTTTTAATAATCATCATTTTTCTAAAGCCAATGCATATTTAACTTCTTTTGGTTTAACCCAGATTGACTGGTGCAATAAAAAGACTAAACTATAGGCACCGGAGCTAACCGCTTAGTTGGCTGAGAGGAGTTTTAAATCAAACTCGACGGTTCACCTGATCCTGGTAATGCAGGCGGAGGCAGAACTTTTTGTTACTATCCTCTGGGTGAATATTGTCCCGGAGGTATTTTTATATGGACAATGTTATGCCTAGCGACAAGGAAAGACCCTTTGTCGACATCTTAAAGTCTATCGCTCCTTATATAGCGATAGCTTTCATCATCCTTTCTTATTTAGGCTTTGCTGGCGATTTTATTAGAATTAAAGCCGATGGGAATAAGACTTATTACACGCTTGCATCAATCCTTTCTGATTTTTCCTTTTCTTGCAATTTCTTAGTTTGGGTTGGAGTTCTTCTTCCTATAGTCGCGATTGCTTTAATCGCAATTTTCCCAAAGAAAAAAGAAATGATTTTTGCCTCAATGGCCATCATGATTGTTTCTACTGTTTTAACTTTTATCATTAAAGACTTATACGCATCTAAGTTTGAAGGCGCCGAATCTTCTTTTGCTTTATGGGGTGTATGGATGCCTTCTTTCATGGCTATTTCTTCTTTTATACTGTTACTATCAACTTGCGAAAAGGAAGCTTATACAGTTGCTGATATTTGCGAATGCGGAATGTTAATCGCCATGGCTTTTGTTCTTAATTTTATTAAACTGTTTTCAATGCCAACTGGCGGATCAATAAATCTTCAAATGGTTCCTTTGTTCATTCTTGCTTTAAGAAGAGGACCAATTAAGGGCTTTGTTGCCTGTGGACTAGTTTATGGTTTATTGACTTGCCTAACAGATGGTTATGGCCTAGCCACTTTCCCATTTGATTATTTAATTGGTTTTGGATCAACTTGTATTTTAGGCTTTGTTTCTAAATTTGTATTCGATAGCAAAAGAAAATTCTACGACTATGTTGGCATATTACTCATTGTAGCAGGTGGAGTAGTTGCTACCTCATTACGTTTGCTTGGCTCAACTATTTCTTCGATGGTTCTTTATGACTATACTTTTGTCGATGGAATCGTTTATAATGCCGCTTATATACCTTTGCAGGGTTTGTTTGCCTTGATAGTTACGGTTGCTTTGTATGGGCCTTTGCAAAAATTAAACAAAATATATCCAGTTCGTTAATTTATTTAATTTAGACATATTCTAAACATCGGTATCCATATATGCTGCTGCCGGTGTTTTTTCTTTTTTAAGTTAATATGGTTTATAAAATAAAATATTTTTAAGGGAAAAATGTTTGCTTCGTGCTATATTGCTACTTAGCAAAAGAATACTAGGAGCCAATTTATGGAAGAAAAAGAAAATAAAGTAGAAGAAGTTACTACAAACGATAAAGAAAACGATTTGCCAAAACAAGAAAACGCAGAGGAAGAAGATAAAGGCATTGACGATGTTGTCGATGAAGATTTTGCCGATGCTAAGGCAAAACAAGAAAAAGTAGAAGAAAAAAAAGAAGAAGAGATAAAAAAACCTGAACTAAACCTTAGAAAAGAATTAGAGGAAGGTGAAGCCGCCCAGCCTGAAGTTGAGCCTAGCAAAAGGAATGAAAAGGGTCTTTATGAATATTCCGACGATAGATTAAAGGCGATAGAAGAAGCTAGAAAAAAATGGAATAAGTCTTACAAAAAATGGTCCACATGGAAAATAATAATGACTATTGGTTGTTTCTTGCTTATCGTTTTGGCTTATGTTATTCCTGCTCAAATTTGGAAAGAGAATAAGCAATTGCCTTTATATTTGGCATTGGGCTTTGCTATAGCTACTGTTATTGGCTTCCTTGTTTTTGGCTTTTTCCAAAGAAAGGAAAATAAGAAAATTATTCATGATTATTTTGTTTCCTATTATGAAAATGTTAATTCTTATTCGTTTGATGGATTAGAAATTACTGATTTAACCGGCGATTTTGATTCCAAGATTAGCGAAGATGAATTTAAAGCATGCGGATTATATCCAAATGTAGCTTCCTTAGGTTCTAGGGAGAGCATTAATTTTAAATATAAAGGTGTTGAATGCGGGCTTGCCGATATCGGCGCTCAAAAGGATACTGGCAAAGCGCTTCAAACCGTTTTTGTTGGAAAGTATTTAAGGATGGAAAATAATTTAGATCTTTCCGATCAAGGATTAGTTATTTACTTTAAGGGTAATGATAGAGCCATACCTCCTGATGTTATAAAAGCTCTTCCTATCATTGAAGATAACAAAAAATATATTGTCTGTGGTCTAAAAGAAGATAAGAAAATATTGACTCCTGAAATTAGGCAAAAGATGAAAGAAATCAGGACCGACAAGTTACTTGTTGATGTGGCCATTTCCTTAAAGAAAGGAAAAACATATTTTGCCTTAGGTTACGAAGATACTTTGATGGTTTTGCCTAACGATAAGCCATTTGATCCGGTTTATGTAGAAAAATATAAAGAACAAATTGCTTTCTTCTTGGAGTTTGGTCTTTTATTTAAAAAAGAAAATTAGTTAACTTTAGTTTTATCTCTTTTAGATTAGTTTTATAATCCTTACTAGAAAGGTTTTTTAAGCCTAGTTTCTTATGGACGATAATAAAACAAAAGCAAAATATACACGTTGGATCAAAGTCCAAGCTTATAAACATGATGGTCTTCTTCACCGTCAATGGTCTCCGGCTTATTTAGTTGAAGAAACCCCTTCTTATTGGGCTCTAGCCTCAAAAGCTAGTTGTGTTACAGAATCTGATGGCAGGAGGTGGATTACTAAAGAAAAAGCCATTTTCCTTCTTTTTAAACATCAATGGATGAATGTCATCGCCATGTTTAAAGACGGCAGAGGAATTTGCTATTACGTAAACATCGCATCCCCGACCTTGCTAGATAAAGGTTATTTAAAATATATTGATTATGATTTAGATGTAAAGCTATATCCAGATGGAATAGAAAAAACTCTAGATGAGAAAGAATATGCTAGGCATATCCAAACATACGGATATCCAAAAGAGCTTTCCAAAGCCATTGAAAAATCAATAAATGAAGTAAGAGAGCTTATAAAAAACAAAGAATTCCCTTTTCAAGATAGCGAAATAATTCGTTTATATGATAAGTTTATGGCGGAAAACCAACCATTTAGAAAAATTGATTTAGATCAAAAGAAGGCAAAAGAATAAACTTTTCTTCACTGCGTATTAAGGCAGAAATAGAGTATAATTTTTTAGGTCTAATTATGGAAAAAGTTTTAATTTCAAATAGCAAAGAAGATACTAAAGAAATAGCCAAAAGAATTGCTTCTTATTTAAATAGGGGCGACGTGATTTTGCTAAAAGGAGATTTAGGTGCGGGGAAAACGACTTTTGTTGGAGGCATAGCTAAATCTTTAGGGATAAAAGAGGATGTTATTTCCCCGACTTTTAATATTATGAAATGTTATTTTTCTGGAAAAATCCCTTTATACCACATAGATGCATATCGATTAGAAAACCAAAATATTGAAATAGGTTTAGATGAATATATAGAAGGCGATGGGGTTTGCTTTATTGAATGGCCTGATTATATTTCTTCTTTGATTCCTGATGAAAAATTAGACATTACGATTTTGAATTTGGGTGAGAATAAAAGAAAAATAACCTTATCCTCATTAAGCGAACGTTTCTTCCCCTTGCTAAGGAGTCTTTAAAATGATTGATTTGGTTTTGGATTCTAGTGATAAAGAATTGCTTGTTGGAATTTTTTCTAACGAATATAAGGATGTTATATCTTATCCATGCTGGCAAAGACAAAGCGAAATGCTTGTATATGAAATTGATAAATTGTTGAACAGGCATCATTTAGATAGAAGCGATATCGGCTCGGTTATAGTTAGCAAAGGGCCTGGTTCTTATACTGGGATTAGAATTGCTTTAACGGTTGCTAAAGTGATTTCCTTTGCTTTGCATATACCGATGTATGTAGGCACTAGTTTGGAAATTTTAAGGAATAGAAATAAAAAATGTCTTGTTGTTTCTAATGCAAGGAGTAAAAGAAGTTATTGTGCAATTTACGATAAAGATGAGATCTTATTAAAAGATTGCATTAAGGAAAATAATGAAGTGTTAGAGATGCTAAAAAAAGATACTGATTTACTTTTATGCGGGGATACTTCTTATTTAGGAATCGAAGGATATAAAGCCGATATTGCCGATAACTTAATTCATTTGAAAGATTCTAAACATTTATGCTCGAATCCAATGGAAGTCAAGCCCTTGTATTTAAAAGATAATTACGATTCTAATAATTACAAAATAGTCGTGCGTAAAATGCTTCCTAGCGACCTAGATCAAATTATGAAAATCGAAAAGGAATGTTTTATTCATCCTTATGATTTAAAACAAATGTTATATGAGATGAACGAAAACCCAGTATCTTATCTTTATACGGCTTTAATTGATAATAAAGTTGTGGGTTTTATTGATTTTTATATTACATTTAATTCTGCGTCCATTTGTCAAATAGCAGTCAGCAAAGAATATAGAAGAAAAGGTGTTGGCAATATGCTTATAGGTCAAATGATTAAGGACTGTCAAAGCAAGGAAGAGCCAGTAGAATTTTTAACTCTTGAAGTAAGAAAGTCTAATGAAACTGCGCAAAAGTTTTATAAAAAGCATAAATTCGAGGAGATTACTACGAAAAAATCTTATTATGACGACGGGGAAGACGCCCTATATTTAGTAAGGAGCATAATCAATGGCTAAGATACTTGCTATAGAATCTAGTTGCGATGAAACTTCTGTTGCAATTTTAGATGGGAACGAATTAAAAGCTAATGTTGTGGCTACCCAAATCTCCATTCATGAAAAATTTGGTGGAGTCATGCCTGAAATTGCATCCAGGCTTCATTGCGAAAATATTTGCTTTTGTTTGCAGCAAGCCTTAGATGAATCAAATTTATCTTTGGAAGAGATGGATGCTTTTGCCGTTACTAGAGGGCCTGGATTAATAGGTTGTCTTCATGTCGGGCTTCAAGCTGCTAAAACTTTATCCATGCTTTATAAAAAGCCATTAATACCGGTTCATCATTTAGCTGGACACATATATGCGAATGAATATATCGGAGAATTAAAATTCCCTTTGCTATGTGTTGTTACTAGTGGTGGCAATACTGAATTAGTTTATATGAAGCAAGCCATGGATTTCAAAATTATTGGCGAAACTACAGATGATGCAATCGGTGAATGTTATGATAAAGTTGCTAGGGTCTTAGGACTTCCTTATCCAGGAGGAGTACCTATTGATAAACATGCTAAATTAGGGAAGCACACCTATGATTTGCCTATGCCTCATGTTAGCGAGAATCCATACGATTTTTCTTATTCTGGTTTGAAGACCGCCGTTATTAATTTAGTAAATACATTAAAGATGAAAGGTCAGGAAATTAATGTTGATGACATGGCTAAGTCTTTTCAAGATGTGGCCATTGCTCAAATTGTATCTAAAACAGTTAAAGCCGCCAATGAGTTTAAAGTAAAACAGGTGGTTTTGGCTGGAGGAGTATCCGCTAATTCTTATTTAAGGGAACAAATGAAAGAAAAATTTGCTTCTTCAGGGGTTGAACTTCTTATTCCACCTTTATGGTGCACCACCGATAATGCGGCCATGATAGCTAAAGTCGCTTCTCATCTTTACGATATGAAAGTATTTGCTTCCTTAGATTTGGGCGTTGACCCAAACTGGAAAATAGACCATTACAAAGAATTTTAAAAAAATTAATATGCTTACAAAAATATAATGAGGTTTTATACTATTTAATATGCAAAGTAAATGTGTTTTAGTAGATGCTCTCTACTCCCTTGCTAAGCAAGGAAAAGATTTATCCGAGTTAAAAGAAGTCAGAATTAAAGGTTGGGTTAAAACTAATCGCGATTCTGGTTCAATTGGTTTTATTTCGCTCAATGATGGATCTTGTTTTAAACCAATCCAGGTTATATATAGTCCTTCCTTAAACAATTTTGAACAAGTCTCTCATATTTTAACGGGGGCGTGTGTTGAAGTTTGTGGAGAAATAGTTATGACTCCAGAAATGAAACAACCATTTGAAATACATGCTTGCAAAATTGAATTATTAGGTGATTGCTCAAGTGATTATCCGCTTCAAAAGAAAAGACACAGTTTTGAGTATCTACGTGATTTGGCTTATCTTCGTCCAAGGACTAACACTTTCTTGGCTTTATATAGATTAAGAAGCAAATTGGCTCTTGGCATTCATCAATTTTTCCAAGATAAAGGGTTTGTCTATGTGCATACTCCTGAAATTACTGCAAATGACGCTGAAGGCGCAGGCCAAGTTTTTACTGTTTGCACGACTGATGAGAAAGGGAAATTGAACGATACGGATTTCTTCGGCAGGAGAGCTTCATTAACAGTTTCTGGTCAATTGCATGTTGAAGCTTTCGCAAGCGCTTTCCGTTCCGTTTATACTTTTGGTCCTACTTTTAGAGCCGAAAAATCAAACACACCTCGTCATGCTTCTGAATTTTGGATGATTGAGCCAGAAATTTATTTTGGCGATTTAGATGATGATATGGAATTAATGGAAGAAACTATTAAGTTTTGTATTTCTTTTGTATTGGATAAATGCCCAGATGAAATGGAATTCTTCGATAAGATGATTGCCCCTGGCTTAATAGATAAACTTAAACATGTTTTGGCCACCCCATTTACAAAAATGGAATACACAGAAGGCATTAAATTACTTCAAGAAGCGATTAAAAAAGGTCATAAATTTGAGTATAACAAGGTTGAATGGGGAATGGATTTGCAAAGCGAGCATGAACGTTATTTAACTGAGGAAATAGTTAAAGGACCTATGTTCTTAATTAATTATCCAAAAGAAATCAAAGCTTTCTATATGAGAGAGAACGATGATGGAAAAACTGTCGCGGCTTGTGATCTTTTAGTGCCTGGAGAAGGCGAAATTATTGGCGGTTCCCAAAGGGAAGAACGTTATGAAATTTTACAAGAAAAGATGAAAAAGGCCGGGAATGAGGATGGTTTAGATTGGTATTTAAATCTGCGGAAATACGGTGGGGCCATTCATTCAGGTTTTGGCATTGGCTTTGATCGGCTATTGATGTATTTAACTGGAGTTACAAATATCCGCGATACTGAGCCATATCCTAGGACTAGTTCGAATTTAAAATATTGATTATGGATGAGAATATTAATGATTTAAATAGTTCTAACGAAACAAAAAAACCCTCCTTAAGCGAAAAGGAAATAGCTAAAAGAAGGATATTTTTTGTGGTGCTTGGATTTTGTTTAGTTATTCTCGCCTTTATTATTTGGGAAATTGTCGATCTTTCTATTGGAAAATGAAAAAGGAAAATATTTTTTATAACGCTTTTTTCAATAAAAATATTTCTTTTTCTATTCGCCTAGGTCGAATAATTCTTATTATTGGGTCAATACTTTTGTGCTTTAGCGGTTTTGCTCATTTTATTTCATTTTTATTTTCTTTGGCTTCGGGAAAAATCATTCTTGATAATCCGGTTGCTTGGATTGAGGTTATGTTAAAGCCTGTGTTATTCCTTTTCATGGTTTTCGCCTCGATTGGAGGGGTATCGTTTTCTCTTAATAAAGGTCCGTTTATTTCCTTGGCTGCTTTAACGGCAATTATTTCAGGAATATTTTTCTTGGTTTGGCTTCTTTTCGATTTGCAAAGTTTGATCATTGGCGGAGACTGGTCGAATTTTGCTATTTCTTTTACTTCCATTGATTTATTCTTGCTTATATATTTTGTTGGCTGGTTTTTGGCTAAGGATTATATTGATTAATTATGAAAAAGAAAATTATCTCGCTTCTATTTATTGCCACCTCTTTGATTTTGCTTTCTTGTGGAGAGAAAAAATCTTCTTCTAAATGCGATGGCAATGGGGTTTGCCCAATAGGAAAAAGATTGCCTGATTCTAGCTTGAAACAATAATTTATTCACTCGGTGGCAAAGGCTTATCTGGGGTTATTTTTATGTCTTCGCTTGCCTTATAGCCTTCTAAGGATTTTTCAAATACAGAGACTGCTCTTCTTCCTATCATGATTTGACGCGAGAAGAATGCTTGCGAAACGATTAAGTAATAGACAATCGAAGTATAAAAACAAGCGGCTGAAATATAGAATGGCAAATTAGGCAAAATAAATGTTGGACTATGGGAAACACTTGGGAATCGGCTTAATAAAGTAAGCCCAAATACATTAACCCACAATCCTTCCTCTTCCCAATTAAATGAGAAAAACAAGTCATTTAAGATTGCAAAAGGATTTTCGTTCCACCTAGATGTGGCTATGTTTGTTATTAAATAAACAAGCAAGCCGATTATGGCAATCAAAAACGGCCATAAAGAATCTTTGAAATATTTTCTACAATTTTTTTTGAATCCGAATTTTTTAAAAGTAGAAGGTGTGTCTACAACATGGGTTATGGCTACATCGTGCATCAACGTATCGGCTTTTTTGCCTTGATGAATCATTGTTTTTCTAATGCCTATTCCCAATAAACCGATAAGCAAAAACAATACCATGGCAATAACAAGCAATACTATTAAGGCTTTTTTATCTGATTCGGAAAGCAATGTCACTAAATTCATTTTCTTTCTTCCTCCGCTTCAGGAAAAGACAATAATTCTACTTCATCGTTACTATTTGATTTTGTTTCGATGATATCATCTTGTTTTATTTGGGGTATTTGATCTAGTTGAGCGTTTTCTTTTATCAAGCTATCAGTCGTTGGATTTTGTGTAATAAAAGATTGGCTTGGATTTATTGCTTGCTGCGGATTTTGAATAAATCCGTTGGGGCTTTGCATTGGGTTTCCCTGGCTTTGCTGAATATATCCATTAGGGCTTTGTTGATAATAATTTTGCTGAACATAGATTGTTTGAGTAGGCGTATTGTTTTCTTTCTTTTCTTCTACTCCATTTTGCTTATCAATGGCTTTTTGAAGTATGTCATAAGCTTTTTTATCTTCCTTATATGTTGGAAAGATAGGCTTTCCTTTGAAGAAATTTATCAAAACAAGTATTCCTTGATAAAAGAAATTGATAATCCCAAAAAAGCCAATCATAGCAGCTATAATTACAATTAACGGGAACAATACCGCATATATGATTCCTAATCCAAATTGCTTTATCGCGTTCATCTTTTTTCCTTATTAATATTTTTACCCATTAAGAAAACAATATAAAGGGATTATTTGATTCTTGTTTCATCTTTTTTCCTTATTTTGCTAATGGCTCCTACCAATGGAAAAGTAACTAGTAAAATAGAAAATGTTATAGATTCGTTAGGAGATGGGAATTTATTATAGGCAAAACTAAAGACAAGCAAATTGATAAAAAAGACTATTCCTAATATTACATATATATACCATTTGTTTCTTTTTATTATTAGTAGTAAAGAATCAATTGACCAATATGCGCCTAGCCCTAAGAGCAAATAAGAGATTTGAGGATTTATCGCTACAAGAAATAACGATAATAATAAAAATAATAGACCCAATAGTTCTGACATGAACCTAATTTCCCTATTGTTGTTTCTTATTTTTAATTTTGGCAATTCAAAATTTATAAATAAGGATGCTAGTCCTATTTGGGCATAGGAATAAGTTAAATAAAGCAAGGGCAAGATATTTGAAGCGTTTTCTTTATTGCTTCCTAACAAAGTCAAAATAGTTGAACCCATGTCAACGTTATATATGAATTTTATTAAAGATAGACTTATATAAAATAAGCCTAGTTCGATAAGGCTTAAGCAAAATAAATTAAGGGAGTTTGGCAAATTTATTTTTTTGCTTAACCCATATATGTAACCAATTATAATCGATGGCAATATAAAAAATATTATGTCATCAAGAGAATGTAACCCCGTGATCATTGATAACGGCAATGAAACAAAAATAAAAAGCCAACTATATTTTTTCTTGCATAGCAATGGGGGGAGGCAGGCAAAAAATGGGATTATCAAAGGCAAAAGAAAATTAGATAAAGGAAAAAATGAACCTAGCAAGGAAATGACTGCTACTAGGCAAGAACAAATGGCGATCAAAGAGAGATTTTCATTTAAACTTTCTTTTTCTTTGAAGATCATAGTTAAAGTGTATAACGAATCGGATAGATAGTAAAATTTTGTTTTCCTTATTTATAAGGAAGATAAGCAAATGTAAAATATAAAGGCTATGAATATTGATTATCCTTCCTTATTAAATTCTTCTCAACTTGAAGCCGTTTCGACTTCTAGCAAGCATGTGCGTGTCATTGCTGGGGCTGGATCGGGCAAAACGCGTGTCCTTACTTATAGAATCGCCTATTTAATCGATGTGTTTCATGTTAATCCTTCTTCTATTTTAGCTGTTACTTTTACTAATAAAGCCGCTAACGAAATGAAAGAAAGAGTCGATAAGTTAATTCCTGGGGCAGCCCCTTTTTTAACAGTTGCCACTTTTCATTCTTGGTGTGCTAGATTCTTAAGAAGAGAAGCCTATTTATTAGGCTTTCCGCCTTCTTTTTCAATTTTAGACGATGAAGATACAGGCAAACTAATTCAAGAAATAGTTGTTGAACATAATTATAAGAAATCAGATCCTATCGTTAAGGAGCTACGTTCATATATATCCAGAAAAAAGAATGTCGGTTTATATCCTGATGATATAAAGCCTAGTCCGTTTTTTATAAATGAAAAAGAATTTGTCGAAATGTATCGTGATTATGAAAGGAAAAAGGATAATTCCTTGAGCATGGATTTCGATGATTTACTTTTGAAAACTTTGCTAATTCTAAAAAACTTCCCTGATGTCCAGCAAAGATGGTCTAATAAATATCAACATTTGCTTATTGATGAGTTTCAAGATACTAATGACGTGCAATATGAACTTTTAAATTTATTGAGCAATGAATCGACAAATTTATATGTTGTCGGCGACCCAGACCAAACAATTTATACTTGGCGTGGGGCAAACCAAAAGATTATTTTAGATATGCCTAGGCGCTTTCTTGATTTAAAAGACGTAATACTAAACGAGAATTATCGTTCTACTTCTTCTATTTTAAATTGCGCGAACTCTCTTATTTCCCATAATAAAAAAAGAGTTCCCAAGGACCTTTTTACTAATCAAAGCGGAGGGGAACCCGTAACGGTAAAAAGTTTTGATAAGCCAGAAGAAGAAGCTAGATATGTTGTTGATGAAGTAGAAAAAATAGCCGGGAAAGGGAAAGATGCCATTTATTCCAATATTGCCATTCTTTACCGTTCTTCATATCTGACTAGGCCTTTTGAAACCGAACTTGCCCATAGGGGTTTACCTTATAGAATTTTCGGTGGTCTACGTTTTTATCAAAGAAAAGAAGTTAAGGATGTTCTTGCTTATTTTCGTGTTTTAGTAAACGCAAAAGACGATGTGGCTTTTGATAGAATCATAAATGTCCCTTCTAGAAAAATAGGGCCAACTAGTTTGGAGATAATAAAAAAAGAAGCTGCCTGTTTGAATTTAAGTGAATATGAATACGTTTCAAACATTACAAACTATCCAGGTACGGAGCTATCTAATAGAGTTTTGACCTCCATTGTTTCTTTAGTAGCAAAGATGGAAGATACAAAAGAAAAGCTTAAAGAAAGAAGTGAGGCCTATTCAGGTATTCTAAAAGATTTTATTACGGATATTGGCTATTATGCTTATATAAGCGAAGATCAAGAAGTAGACGAAGATAGGGTAGGTAACGTCAATGCTTTATTCGATGATTTGAATTCATATTTATCTCATCACCCGGAATCTACTTTCGAAGAATATTTGCAAAATATTGCCCTTATCTCTGCCCAAGATGATATTTCTGGTGGCAATTATATTTCTTTAATGACTGTCCACGTAGCGAAAGGGTTAGAGTTTGACAATGTTTTTTGCATAGGGATGATGGATGGATCTTTTCCTTCAAGTCGAGCCTTATCGGATGCTAGCGATAGAGATGCCGAAGAAGAGGAAAGACGTCTAGCCTATGTTGCGTTTACACGTGCTAAAAAGAAATTGTATGTAACATATAATACTTCTTATTCATACGTAAACGACGGTCATCAGATGCCGTCTAGATTTATAAAAGAAGCTTCTTTGGAATTGCCAAAACAAAGGTATTCGGATAATTGGGTTTATAAAAAAAGAAATTTGGATTTGGATGAGAATGATTATTTTAACCAAGACCGTGGCTTTGATTCATTCTTTACCTCTAAAAAAGAAGAGAAGAAAATAGTTGAACCAAAGCCTATTACAAATGGAGTTTTGCATTGGAATGTCGGCGATATAGTTAATCATGAAAAATTTGGCAGGGGGAAAGTGGTTGAAATTATTAGCCCTGAAATATTTGTTATTCTTTTTGATGATGGAAATAAGAAAACTATGATGAGCTCTCACCCCATGATCTCTAAAGTAGTATCAAACGGAGGAAATGCTTGATGAATAAAGAAGAAGCAATTAAAAGAAGAGATTACTTATCTGAGCATTTGGATAAATGGACATATGAATATTATGTTTTAGATAATCCTAGTGTCGATGATGCTACTTTCGATCGATACATGAATGAATTGATTCTTTTGGAAAAGGAATTTCCTGATATTAAGTTAGCCACCTCTCCAACGAATAGAGTAGGCGGGCAAGTTGCAAAAGAATTTAAAAAAATACCCCATAAGCGTTTAATGCTTTCCTTAGGCAATGTCTATAACGAGGATGAAATCGCAGATTTTGATAGGAAAATAAGTGACGTTACCCACGAAAAGACAAATGTATATGTCGGCGAAGTGAAAATCGATGGTCTGGGCATGAGTTTAATTTATGAAAATGGAGAACTCCAATATGCCGTTACCCGTGGTGACGGAGTAATGGGGGAGGATGTCACTCAAAATGTCATAACGATTAAGTCTATCCCACTAAGAGTTAAGGAAAAAAGGCCATTTGAAGTTAGAGGTGAGGTCTTTATGCCCAAATCTTCTCTTGAAGTCTTAAATAAAGATAGAAAAGAAAAAGGTTTGCCTCTTTTTGCCAATGCTAGAAACGCCGCCGCAGGCAGTGTTAGAAATTTAGACTCAAGCGTGGCTTCTTCTAGAAAGCTCGATGCTTTTTGGTATTACTTAGTTAACGCTAGAGAATTAGGGATATCTTCTCATTCAAAAGCTCTAGATTATTTAGATGAATTAGGGTTTAAGACAAATCACGAAAGAAAAGTGCTACACGGGGTTAGCGAAATGGTTTCATACGTTAATGAATACACCTTAAAAAGAGAATCTTTGCCCTATGATATCGATGGTTTAGTTTTCAAGGTGGACAATTTAAACGAATATGATGATATAGGTTATACAGCCAAAACACCAAAATGGGCAGTTGCCTATAAATTCCCTCCATTAGAAGTAAGGACGCGTTTACTTGACATTGCTTTAACCGTAGGAAGAACGGGAAGAATTACTCCAAATGCTATTTTAGAGCCCGTCAGGGTTGCTGGCTCTTTAGTTCAAAGAGCTACTTTAAATAATGAAGATTTTATAAAAGATAAGGGGTTAATGATTGGCGATATAGTTTCTTTAAGAAAAGCAGCCGATGTCATCCCTGAAGTTGTTAGACCAATAGTAGAAGAACGAGATGGAACTCAAAAAGAATTCGTTATGCCTTCTATTTGTCCAATTTGCAAAGGCCCATTAACTAAAGTTCAAGGTTTGCATTATTGCTTGAATACAGATTGTCCTTCGAGAAAAATCGAGGGGATTATTCATTTTGCAAGTAGGGATGCGATGGATATTGATGGTATGGGTGACCGGGTTGTTGAAGAGTTTTTTGCCGAAGGTTTCTTAAAAGATATTCCAGACGTGTATTTGCTTTCTAACCATGCTGAAGAAATAAAGGAATTGGATGGTTGGAGCAATAAATCCATTTCTTCCTTGATTTCTGCTATAGACGTATCTAAATCGAGATCTTTAGAAAGATTATTATTTGGATTAGGGATAAAAGAAGTTGGCTCAAAAACAGCAAAAATATTGGCTAAGCAATATAAAAATTTGATTAATTTCTATACTGCAAGCGAGGAAAATTATTTGTCAATTCCAACTATTGGCCCGGTTTGTGCGAAAGCTTTATATGATTATTTCCATGATGAAAAAAATCGCGAATTGATTTCTAGGTTAGAATCTTATGGAGTTAATTTTTCTTATACGGGAGAAGACGAGGTCGATGTCAATTCTTATTTTTACAATAAGACGGTTGTTTTAACAGGTTCCCTCGTAAAATATTCTAGGAGTGAATTGACCGAAATTCTAGAAGGGATTGGAGCTAAAGTAGCAGGATCGGTTTCTAAAAAGACCGATTGTGTAATTGTTGGAAGCGATGCTGGCTCCAAATTAGAAAAAGCAAAACAGCTAGGCATAACAATAATGGATGAAGAAGAGGCTCTTTCCCATCTAGGGAAAATAGGCCAATAAGGTTTATACTAATGTAGAAAGGCTGATTTATGAAGGAAATAACAAAAGATGTATTAAAAGATGCCGCGAATAGGCTTTTGTTTACTATGAGCGATGAAGAAATAGACACGCTTTATGAAGAATTTGACATTTTAACCAAAC
Source organism: uncultured Bacilli bacterium (assembly GCA_934725985.1). GTDB lineage: Bacteria > Bacillota_I > Bacilli_A > RFN20 > CAG-826 > Alloenteromonas. The sequence continues at coordinate 612,976 of CAKVCX010000001.1, forward strand.
AAATGGACATCATTGGGGAAATTAAAGGGCTCGAAGAGTGCGAGCCTATGACTTTCCCTTTCGAATGCTCGACTTCTTATTTAAGGGAAGATATCCCTTCAGAACCTTTGCCTAGGGATGAGGCTTTAAAAAACGCTGCCTCAAAAATGGATGGGCAAATAAAATTGCCAAAGGTGGTGCAATAATATGTCAATTTTAGATAGAACAATTGCTGAGATACATTCTAGTCTAATTAAAGGGGAAACTACTCCTTTAGAGCTAACTAAGGAAGCCATAAAAAGAGCCAAAGAAAATAACGATAACGCGATTGAGATTTTAAATGAAGATGAGGCTTTAGAATTCGCTTCTAGTCTAAAAGAAGTGGAAGTTGATAATCCTTTATGGGGAATTCCTTATTTTTGCAAGGATAATTTTTCTACAAAAGGTTTGCAAACAACAGCTTCTAGCAACATTTTAAATGGATATATTCCCCTTTTTGATGCTACTGTTGTTGCAAAATTAAAAGAGAAAAAAGCCATTTTAATTGGAAAATCTACTCTAGATGAACTTGCAATGGGAGGAACTGGTACCACTGGCCATAAAGGAAAAACATTTAACCCATATGATAAAACTCATACTAGAATGGTTGGCGGATCTAGTTGCGGTTCAGCCTCGTTAGTAGCATCTAATGTTGTTCCTTTTTCTACTGGAAGCGATACAGGTGATTCAATTAGAAAGCCTGCTTCTTTTGCAGGGCTAGTTGGAATGAAGCCGACTTGGGGAAGAATTTCTAGGTTTGGCTTATTTCCTTTTGCTCCTAGTTTAGACCATGTAGGCTATTTTACTCGTTCTGTCTTAGATAGTGCCATTTTATTAAATGCTTTAGCAGGAAGAGATGAAAAAGATTCAACTTCTAGTTTGGAAAAAACAGAAGAGTATACTTTTCATATCAATGATTCTATTAAAGGAAAAAAAATCGCAGTCATTAAAGAAATATTGGATTCCATATCTGATAAATATCTTCTTTCTTCTTTTTCTAAAGCCGTCGAAAAACTAAAAGAAGAAGGGGCGATTGTTGACTATGTCAGTTTTCCTTCGGATTTATTAAAGGCCATTTATCCAGTCTATATAGTTATTTCTTGTGCCGAGGCTACTAGCAACGATGCTAATCTAGATGGCATAAAATTTGGTCCTAATTATGGCGGGTCTTCTTATCAAGAGGTTATGAGTAATGCTAGGACAAAAGGTTTTAGCGAATTAATCAAAAGAAGATTTGTTATCGGTAGTTTTGCCTTGATGAGAGAAAATCAAGACGAATTGTTTTTAAGAGCTCAAAAAATAAGAAGGAAGATAGTTGATAAAACTAATGAGATTTTAGCCAAATATGATGCTATTTTTGCTCCAGCTGCCCCTAGTATAGCCCCTAAGTTTATTGATAGTGGTGATAAGTTATCTAGTGAATATTTAATCGCGGACAATTATCTAGCAATCGGTAACTTTGCCGGCCTTCCATCTATCACTTTGCCTTTAACTAAAAAGAATGGCTTACCAATCGGAGTAAACTTTACAACTAGAAAATTTGAAGAATCTTTGCTCTTTAATATTGCTAATAAATTCGAGGAAATAAGTGGATTACCTAATTTAAGTATCAATGACAATAAGGAGGGAAACCTATGAATTTTGAACCAGTAATCGGACTTGAAATCCATGTCCAGATGAAAACAAAATCAAAAATGTTTTCTTCTTCTCCTAATTCTTTTTCTAGAAGCCCTAACACCGAAGTAACTCCTTTTGATATGGCTTTCCCTGGTACAATGCCAGTAGTTAATAAACAGGCAGTTATAAATGCCATAAGAGTTGCTAATGCCTTGCATATGGAAATAGACCATACGTTGCATTTTGATAGGAAGAATTATTTCTATGCCGATTTGCCTAAGGGTTTCCAAATTACTCAGCAAAGAAGACCTATTGGCCGTAACGGTTATTTAATTATTAAAGATAAAGACGGCAATGATAAAAGAATAGGCATAGAACGAATCCATATGGAAGAGGATACTTGCAAACAGCTTCATTTTGTCGATTATTCTCTTCTTGATTACAATAGGGCTGGGACTCCATTAGTAGAAATTGTTTCTTATCCAGAATTAAGATCTGGTATAGAAGCTAGCCATTATGTAGAAGCCATTAGAAATATCGTTGTTTATTCTTTAACTAGCGATGGCAAGATGGAAGAAGGTTCGTTAAGAGTTGATGTCAATGTTTCTTTAAGACCATATGGGTCAAATGCTTTTGGGACTAAAGTTGAACTGAAAAACTTAAACTCCATAAAGAATATTGAGCTTGCCTTGGACTATGAAATCGAAAGGCAAAGTGCAATTTTACTTAGCGGAGGGAAAGTGGAGCAAGAAACTAGAAGGTTTGACGAAGCTAGCGGCAAATCCGTTTTAATGAGAAAGAAGACGGATGTGGTCGACTATAAATATTTTGAAGAACCAAATATTACTCCTATTAAACTATCTAATGAATTTATAGAAAATGCTATTTCTTCTTGCCCTGAATTATATGATTCTAAAAAAGAAAGATATTTATCCTATGGCTTAAGCGAAAAAGATGCGGAAATAATCCTTTCTTCTTTGCCTATGTCTTCTTATTTTGAGAAATGCCTTGTCGATAAGAGATTAGGCAAAACCATTGCCAATTTCTTGATAGTAGAAGTTAATTCTTATTTGAATAAGAAGGGCATGGATATTTCTTCTTTTTCTTTCTCTAGCGAAAACCTAGCTAAATTGGCTTTGATGCAAGAAGAAGGGTTTAGTCATAAGCAATGCAGTGACATCTTATTCTACTGTTTAGATAATAATGTAAGCATAGAAGATGCTAAAACTGCCCTTCATATAGAAAAGCAAAGCAATGATGCAGGAGAAATTTTGCCTTTGATAAACGAAGTCCTTGATTCCAATCCTCAATCTATTATTGATTTTAAAGGAGGAAACGGGCGTGCCATAGGATATCTTATTGGCCAGGTTATGAAAAAGGGAAAAGGGAAGATTAATCCTAGTTTAGTTGCTAAAATAATGAATGAGGAAATTAAGAAAAGATAATTTTATGGAAAAAGAGATTGCCGAATTAAAACAATATCTAAAAGATGTCTCTTCTTTTTCCTTGCCTAAATATAAAGAACTTCCTGGTGTTGAACTTTACATGGAACAAGTCCTTAAATTCATAAACGGGGCTTTGCAAATTCTTTCTCCAAGCGAAGAAAGACAGCTTACCTCCTTTATGGTTAATAATTATGTGAAAGCCAAGATGGTTTCTGAACCCATTAAAAAGAAATATTCTCGTGACCAAATTGGCTATTTGATGGCCATTTGTTTAATGAAAAGCACGATTTCGATGTCTGATATGTCTTTGCTTCTTGAACTAGATAAAGGAATATCCACCGATAAAGGCAAACTTTATGCTTTCTTTTGCGAGCTTGAGACTTCTATCTTAAGCGAGGCTAGTAATAAAATATCTACTAAAGTCGATCAAATTGGCAAAAGATTTAAAGTAGAAAAGAAAACAAACAAAGAGAAGGCTATCAATTCAGCTAGAGATGGCTTAGGCTTATTGGCGCTTAGGCTAGCAATTTCTAGCCAAGCTAATAAACTATTAAGCGATTATATTATTTCTTTGTTAAGAAAAGAGCTCCATAGCGAGACGGCTTCTAAGGAAATTACTCCTTCTAGTCATGAACTAAAACATGAAGCCATAATTGGGGAAAAAGAAGCTAGGCGTCTAGCGGAGGCTAAAAACGAACAAGCCAAGGCAAATGCAAAAAAATCAATGAATACAAAACAAAAAAATAAAAAGGAGAAAAAACAATGAGAGTATTAGTTACTGGTGGGACTGGGTTTATCGGAAGCGAGACCGTTATTGCCTTAATTGAAAAAGGACATGATGTCTGTATTGTCGATAATCTTTATAATTCTAAAAAAGAGGTAGTGGATAGAATAAAAACCATTACGGGTGTCAAACCTACTTTTTTTGAAGTCGATTGCTGCGATTTAGCTGCTTTTAGAAAAGTATTTGAAAACGAAAAGTTTGATGCGGTTATTCATTTTGCCGGTTTAAAAGCCGTTGGCGAAAGCGTTTCAAAACCTGTCGAATATTATTCAAATAATTTGGTTTCTACTTGTAATTTGCTTTCTTTAATGAAAGAGTTCGGGGTTAAAAATCTAGTGTTTTCTTCTAGCGCGACCGTATATGGGGTTCCCGATAGAGTTCCCTTAAAAGAAACTGACCCGGTTAAATCTGCTACCAATCCATATGGCGAAACAAAAGTCATGATCGAAAGAATCATTACCGATTTTTGCAAAGCCGATAAGAGCATGAATGCTGCTTTGCTTCGTTATTTTAATCCAATCGGTGCTCATCCTTCTGGTTTGCTTGGCGAAGATCCTAATGGTATTCCAAATAACCTAATGCCATATATTTGCCAAGTTGCAATTGGAAAGCTTAAATATCTTCGCGTTTATGGCGATGATTATAAGACAATAGATGGTACGGGGGTTAGGGATTATATTCATGTTTTAGATTTAGCTCAAGGACATGTCGCGACTTTAAATAAGTTAGAGGAAAACCCTGGTTTAGTCATTTATAATTTAGGCACCGGAAAAGGGACTTCGGTTTTGCAAATGGTTCATGCTTTTGAAGAAGCAAATGGAGTAAAAATACCATATCAAATAGAAGCTAGGCGTCCTGGTGATGTCGATGAAAACTATGCTCAATGCGATAAAGCCAAAAACGAATTGCATTGGGTTGCTAAGTATAATGTTGTCGACGCATGTCGCGATGCTTATAATTTCCAAAAGAAAAATCCCAATGGAATTTAATGTTTATTAAATAACTTCGATTGGCCCCTTTTTGGGGCTTATTTTTTTCTAGCAATAATAATGCATTCGTTTAAAATTAAGTTAATTAAAAAAAGGAGATAGCAATGTCTAATATATTTGAATTAAGTTTACCTAGTGGAGAAACCTTAAAAGGGGTCGAATATTTAGCAAAGAATGCAAAATATAATTTAACAATTCAAACAGGCATGTGCGAACATGCGACTAGATATGAAGAAGCCGCAAAATATTTAAATCAATATGGAATTAATGTTTTTGTCTTGGATGCTTTTGGGCAAGGACTAAATGCTGAATCTATTGAAAGACAACAAATTTGGCCAATAGATGGTTTTTCTAAAAATGTTGACGGAATTGCCCTTATGGTTGATAAAGTGAAAGAAAACGGCTTGCCAACAACTCATTTTGGCCATTCTATGGGCTCTTTTATGACTCAATCCTTTATGGAAAGATATCCAGGGAAGGCTAATAAGATTATTCTTTGCGGGTCAAATGGGGGGCAAAGGATGTTAATGAAATTAGCTTCCTTTTTAGCCAATATAATCGTAAATAAGAAAAATTTTGAAAAGCCTGTCCCTTTCATTCAAAAGCTTTCATTGGACGCTTATTCTAAATCTATTAAGAATAGAAAGGGTCCAAACGATTGGTTGTCTTACGATGAAGAAAATATCGCCGCTTATGAAAAAGATCCTTATTGTGGTGCGTTAAATACCGGTTCATTCTGGAAATACTTTTTAAAGGGTATGTCAAAAATTTGGGATAAAAAAGAAATGAAAAAAATAGATAAGGATACGTCTATCTTTATAATTGCCGGAAAAGAAGATCCCGTTGGGCAAAATAGCGTCGGCCCAATTTGGCTTTATGAAACTTATAAAAAATTAGGAATAAAAAATGTCACCATGCGTTTATATGACCATATGAGGCATGAAATTTTTTGCGAAACCGAAAAGGAAATGGTTTTTAAAGACGTTGCAAATTTTGTAGCGAAGTAATTTGTTTTTAAATTTAGAAAGAAGAGGTTTGATGCAAAAGTGCATCAAATCTTTTTTTGTCTAATATGGCATTATTTGAAGTATTTTAGCTTTTTTAGAAGCTTAGTCTAATTGATTTTTTGGCTTCATTTCTATGGTTTTTTCATTTAGTAAAAGTCGAAAGCCATCTATTATTAAAAATAACTATATCAAGAAAATGATATAAATAGTGTTACTTTCTTAAAATATTTTCAAATTATAACACTTTTTAAATAACGTTTTCTTTTCCTTATAGGAAAACGCTTAATCTAGTGAGATAATAATTAAGGAAATTTTAGGAGTAAGTAACAATATGAGCAGTGTTTTCGATGGGAAAATTCTATTAATTACTGGTGGAACGGGGTCTTTTGGACATGCCGTTACTAGAAGATTTCTACATACTGGAATAAAAGAAATTCGTATCCTTTCTCGCGATGAGAAAAAACAAGATGACATGAGGAAAGAATTTGATGACGATAAACTCAAATTCTATATTGGGGATGTCCGCGATTATAATTCGATTGTAAATGCCTTCAAAGGCGTTGATTATGTTTTCTCTGCCGCAGCTTTAAAACAAGTTCCTTCTTGCGAATTTTATCCGTTAGAAGCTACAAAGACTAATGTTTTGGGGTCCGATAATGTAATTACTGCTTGTGTTAATAATCATGTAAAAAATGCGGTTTTCCTTTCTACTGACAAAGCAGCTTATCCAATTAATGCAATGGGAATAACCAAGGCTTTAATGGAAAAAAATGTCATTGCTAGGAGCAGACAATTATTGCCAGGAGACACCGTTCTTTGCTTGACTAGATATGGCAATGTCATGGCAAGTAGAGGTTCTGTCATTCCTTTATTCCTTGATCAAATTAAAGATAATCGTCCTATAACTGTTACTAATCCTGAAATGACTAGATTCATGATGACGCTTGACGACGCCGTTGATCTTGTTATGTTTGCTTTCCAACACGCCCATCAAGGCGATTTGTTTGTTCAAAAAGCCCCCGCTGCAACAATAGATACGTTAGCCAAAGCCGTTATTGAATTAACCGGTTCAAAAACAGGTATTCAAAACATAGGAACTCGTCATGGTGAAAAATTATATGAAACCCTAGTTACTTCAGAAGAAATGGTTAGGGCCGAAGACCTTGGGGATTTCTTTAGAATTGCTGCGGATAACCGCGATTTGAATTATGATAAATATTTCTCTAAAGGCGAGCCAAAGATGGACATGATTGAGACTTATAATTCTCATAATACCAAAAGGCTTGACGTTGAGGGCATGAAGACGTTGTTAAAGAAATTGTCTTTGTTTGGTGGTAGTTGCCGTTCATGAAAATATTAGTGACTGGTGCAAAAGGCTTTATTGGTAAAAACTTGTCTTTGTTTTTAAAAGAAGCAGGACATGAGGTTTTACGCTACGATTTAGGAGACGAAAGTAAATTCGAAGAATATGTTTCTTCTTCTGATTTCATAATCCATTTAGCTGGAGTTAATAGGCCGCTTAAAGTAGAAGAATTTTATGATGGCAATTGCAATTTTACAGCTAAATTAATCGAAACCATTAAAAAGACCAATAGCAATTCTCCTGTTATATTTGCTAGTTCTACTAAAGCGAGCGAGACTTCAGATTATGGCAAAAGTAAAAAAATGGCGGAAGATATGTTTTTTGAATTTGCCAAAAAAAATAATCACCCCGTGTATGTGTTTAGACTATACAACGTTTTTGGGAAGTGGTGTCGTCCTTCTTATAATTCAGTAATTGCCACTTGGTGTTATAACATTACCCATAATTTGCCTTTGCAGATAAATAAAGACGCCCCGTCTATTGATTTTGTCTATATCGATGATGTTGCTTCTTCTTTTTTAAAGATAATTAATGGAGACTTAAAAGGAAGCGAAAACATTTTATATCCCGAACCTCATTACAATAAAAGTTTATCTGAAATAGCAAGTTATTTAGATAGTTTTAAAGAAAGCAGGAATAATTTTTTTATTCCTTCTATCGAAGACCCTTTTTATAAAAAACTATATTCAACTTATTTAAGCTATTTAGATGAGAATGATTTTTCTTATTCTTTATTGATGCATAAGGATTATAGGGGCTCTTTTACGGAAGTATTGAAGACTTTGGGCGAAGGGCAAGTATCTATTAATGTTTCTAAACCTGGAATTACAAAAGGAAACCATTACCATCATAGCAAGAACGAAAAATATTTAGTTGTTTCCGGGACCTGCCTTACTAAATTAAGGAAAGTAGGGGACGATAAAATAATTTCTTATAAAACTAGTGGCAAAAAGTTAGAGATTATAGATATACCTCCAGGATATACTCACAGCATAACTAATATTGGCGAAGAAGATTCGGTAACCCTTATGTGGGCCAATGAACTTTATGATCCAAAAAACCCAGATACGATATTTTTAAAAGTCGAGGAAGAAAAATGAGCAAGAAATATAAGGTAATGACTATAGTCGGGACTAGACCAGAAATTATACGTCTATGCGAAGTAATAAAGCGGCTTGATAAAGATTATGATCAAGTTTTGGTCCATACAGGACAAAATTATGATTACGAATTAAATGAGATTTTCTTTAAAGAATTTGGTTTAAGAAAGCCGGATTATTTCCTCGGCGCGGTTGGGGAAAATCTAGGCCATACGATGGGAAATGTCATAGCTAAATCTTATGATTTAATAAATGAAGTAAAGCCTGATTGCGTTCTTATTTTAGGCGATACCAATTCGGCTTTAAGCGCCATATCTGCAAAAAGATTAAAATGCCCTATTTTCCATATGGAAGCCGGCAATAGATGCAGCGATTGGAATGTCGCAGAGATGACTAATAGAACAATAGTCGACCATATTTCTGATGTTAATATGCCATATTCTTTTTATGCCTATGGCAATTTAATAAAAGAAGGTTTAGATGTAAATCGAATCGTAAAAACCGGCTCTCCGATGAAAGAAGTTATCGACAGGTATAAAGATAAAATTGAATCTAGCGACATTCTTGCTAAATTAGGATTAGAGAAAGATAAATATATAGTTATTTCTAGCCATAGAGAAGAAAACGTCGATATCGAGTCAAAATTTAATAGGCTTTTTCCTGCCTTAAATAAAATAGTCGATGAATTAAAAATGCCTGCTATTTTTTCTGTTCATCCTAGAACTAGAAAACGTCTTGAAAGCAAGGGCTTTAAGCTTTCTAACTATATTAGAGAAGAAAAACCATTTGGCTTTTTCGAGTATGTAAAATTAGAAGAGAACGCCTATGTTGTCTTAAGCGACTCTGGAACATTATCGGAAGAATCATCAATTTTGGATTTTCCAGGTGTTTTAATTAGAACCTCAACCGAAAGACAAGAAGCCAATATTCATGGCTCGATTGTTTTAGGTGGGGTTGATTACGATTTGATAAAACAAGGGATAGTTGAAGCAAGAAAAATTCATAAGGGAAATATTAAATTAAAAATAGTTCCAGATTATGACACGGATGAAGTGTCAACTATTGTTAGCAAAACAATCGCTAAATATATCGATATAGTCAATAAAGAAACTTGGTTAAAAGAATAATATGATCACTTATTCATTTCATTTACATAAAACAAAATATAATTCAGTGGCCTCTTCTTTTTCTTCTTCTAGTTTTATTCTAGGGCAAGAGGCTAGGCTCTTTTATGAAATTCTAGCTAGACAAATAAAGGCAAAAGGCTCTTTTTGGGTAAATGAAGTAGACATATTGAATGATAATTTTAGTTTTGGGATTATCGAATTTATAAATGAAAGCAAAATTCTTTTAGGAAATAAGGAAAGATATGTTGATGAAGACGTAACTTCTTTGCTTAAATCTTATTGCAATGGGTTTTCTTTAAAAAAAGAATTTTCCGAGAAGTTAATTGATTTTATTTTAGACGTGTATTCGTTATTAATGTTTAAGCCATTATATTTGCTTATTGATTTATCTAACTGTAACAATGAATTTTATAGGCATCTACTCTTTTTATTGTTGAAATTATTCCCTTCTTATCCATTACTAATTTTGCCTAATGATTATTTATCTTATGAAGAGAAAATTAACTTCACTTCTTACTTAAATATTGAAAAGCCAAAGCCATTTTTCGTAGAGGACGAAAAGAAAATCGAACAAGAGGGGTTCGATGCCTTTGTAAATGATTTTTGTGAAATTAAAGTAGCGGTTCCTGGTGAATTATTTGAAAAAAAGGAAGAAGAATCCTTAAAAGAAATAAACATTAAATTTGAGAATAACGAAAAGAAAGAACCCGTTACAAAAACCAAACAGCCTAAGATAAAAGAAAAAAGGAAGTTTGCTTTAACAAAAGAATTAAAAGACGATCTAATTAATTTAGCTTTTTCTTTAGTGTTTTTAATTCTAAGTTGCTCAACAGGCCCTATATTTTTCTCTTTCCAAGAACCGAAAGCGGAATGGATGTTCCCTGTTACTTTAGTTATGGCTATATTGTTTCTTTTCATGTCTAACATCCCAATTGGATATCTATATGAAGACAAAAAGGCATTTGATTTTAGAAAGAATAAAGTATTTGGGGTCTCTTCAATCTTGCTGCCTTTGCTAAGCTTAGGATACGGAATTGGTTTTATTATAATTTGCAAGCAAAAAGAATATTCCTTTAACGAATATATTTCCTTTGGTATTTTTTATTGTCTCTATTTGATTTTTGAATTTATTGTTCTTGTCCATTATTTCTTTAAATTAAAAAGAAATGACAAAAACGAAACAAAATAAAGCCCTTTCAAATTGTATATTCTCTTCATTCATACTATTTTACTAAGGTATGTTTATAGTTTTGGCATCTACTCCACTTATTGCTAGCTTGTCTGCTTTTGCCGGCGTTATTTTCCTTTTGCTTTTAGCCAAAATTGCCGAAAGATTGCAAATGTCAGGTGATTTTAATTGCATTATAAAAAATATTGATTTGTTGTTTGATAATGAAAAAAGAATCGAGATTAGCCTAGATGCAACTTCTTTTAAAAAGAAAGTAATCTTGAATGAGATTTGTTTAGTCTATAAAAATAAAGAAGGCGAGACTTGCTTCTCTTATTGTTACGATTTGCCTTTATCTTCAACTAGTTCCAATAATGTGATAAAAAACGATAAAGGGCGTTATGGAATTTATGTTGATGCAGGCTTGGTTTTTAAATGTATCGTTTCTTTTAAAGTAGATTCCCTAGATAATAATTGCAAAGCCTATTTGACGTATAATTTAAATAATAAAACATATGGGGCTACCTTGAATTTAAATAAGAAAACTGCCTACTATGTTCATTTCTATAAAACTAGAAGATTTGCTAATCATGTCTAGTAATATCGTCAAAGCATTCACAAAACCTGCCTGCAAAGCTTTCTTCTATGTTTTCTTTTTCTAGATGAGATATGTCTCCGAATCTAGATATTCTCCAACTGGCTAACCCATTTTTTCTTTCTTCTGTGTTGATTAGTGTTATTGAACTAGGGGTGGCCATAAACCCATGCCATAGAACCATGGGAGAACAATTTATAAGATGAGATAGAAGAACGCATTCAACTCCAAAATGGCAAAATAAGGCAACCGTATCATGAGATTGCTTTATGACTTTATAATTTCTTCCTTCCCTAATATAGCCGTTTTCTTTTAATAGGGAATCTAATCCATCTATCCTTTCTTTTAATAATTCTTTTAAGTCTATGCTTTCTTTCATTATTCGGTTATTCATCCAAGTATCAATTGAATAAAATGAGGGGTCTTTGCTCCACTCGTCTATCGGCCAATCCCAACAATAATGCTTTCCGTTTGGATTATCTATTGATGCATCGAATTCCCTAAGCCAAGGCAAAACTGCAGCTTTCATATTTTTTTCTTTTAATCCAAGCTCTGCCGTTTTTATAGCCCTGCCTAAAGGGGATACATAGGCTTTGTCTATTCTTATACTTTTTAGATATTTTCCTAAGGCTATCGCTTGTTTAACGCCTAATGGAGTTAATGAGTCGATAGAATAGTCTGGATCGCCGTGTCTAATTATTAATAAACGCATAATAAATCACCCTTTTGATTATATTTCATTTTTCTCTAATGATAACTTAGTTTTGGTATTTTCTATATTTTTTGACAATGTTTCTTTTTGCTTTTTGAAAATTTATAAAAATAGTTTTATCTTCTAACGAATTAGGCCGATAATATTGACGATTTTTTAAAATGAAGTTTGACGAAAACAAAAATAATTTAACCGCATATAACAATAAGGTTGAGAAAGAATTAAAAAAAGCCATAAAAAATGGTGATTCTTTAAAAATAAAAGAAGTTTTCGAACAGTTTTATAAATGCAATTTCAAATTGCTTATTAGGGTGTTATCTACTGAAGTGGGAATTTCTAATGATTTATTTGATGATGCTCAAGAAGCTTTTATCGTTATAATGAAAAATCCGACTATGCTTTTAGAGGTAGAAAACATTAGGCGTTATCTAATTAAAATAGCAAAAAATATTTCTTTGAAAAGAAGAGAAAAGTATAAAGAGACAATTGAACTTAAAGAGGAAGAAATCCAGTGTGAAAAAGAAGGCATATTTAATCTAGATTCCTTATTGAATTTAAATTATTTGAATAATAATTTGTCAGAAATAGATAGAAAGATTGTGACGATGCATCTTGCTTACGATTGTACTTTTCTAGAGATTGCGAATAAACTAGGTATAGGGGAAGATGGTGTTTATTATCGATATAAAAAAGCCATTAAACTGATTGGGAAGGAGATTAAAAAACATGAAAAGAACAAAAATTGAAGCAAAGTTGATTAAGTCTTTTGATGAAGCATCCCCTTTTGAACCAGACTTTTCAAAAATTGATGATTCTATTGATTGGGGTTTGTCTTTTAAGGGGATGAAGGCTAAAAACAACAAAGTTTTTTTAAAGCCAGTTTGGAAGCCTATTGTTATTGCTGTTTCATTAGTTATTTTAGTAGCAGGGACAACTTGGGGGACTATTGCTTATTTAGACAAAGATAAACCGGTTGAAGGTGGTATTGAGCATAATTTTTCTATTGGCTCTTTTAAAGTAAGCTCTTTTAGTCAGTCTAATTCTTCTTTTGCCTATGAAAATGGCGAAGCAGAAACGACAAGTGAAAAGAAAGATAGCTTATTAGGGACCATAAAATTGTTTGATAAAGTCGATAAACTAGAAGGATTGATTTCTTTTTCAAATTGTTCATTAAGCGAGTTCGAGTTTAATGATTTTAAACTAGACGAAGGAAACTATTATGTTGGCAAGGCTACATTTAACGAAATGGCCTATGCTTCGAGAATTTTATTTTTTAATGAATCGGAAACGGATTTTTTTAGCATTAGAATTGAAGACGAAAATTATAAATCCCTGGTTTATTTTGAAAAAATTTAAAATTCTTCGCGGAAAATTTATTTTTATAGCCTCTAAGTATATTGGAGGCTATTTTTTACGATTAATGAATTGTTATTAATTTTTGCCTCCCTTATAGGAAGAGGTACTGAAGGGATAATAAAAGTACCATCTATTCATGCATCTTCCTTATTTTCAGAATCCATGACTTTGCATCAGGGAGAAATTGTCAAGAATCATCAAAAATTTTGTCAGGAACAATCATCTTGTCCCGATAAGGTGGCTTATGTACCTGCTATTGATGATGAGCAAACAATTGACTTCGATGCAAAGGTAGGGGTACATGGATTCGATTTTGATTTAGATGGATATTCATTAGAAGATAAAGCGGTGGGGTCGAGCCAATTTTCTGGGCTTGATAGACTAAGTGCTACAGCAAAGTTAAAAAAATTTAATGTGCTTAATTGCATTACCCCAATTCCTTCGCTAGTTTCTATGTTTCCTTCTTTTTCTTTTGGGGATTGGAAGGTAGTTTCTTTTGACCAAACTAAAAACGATTGTGCCGTCATCGCCTTAATGGACCTAATATATACTTACAAGCTTAGTAACATATGCGACCTTATAGGAGATAGAAGTGTAGATTCCATTTATAATTCTATTGCCCAGGCGATTGGCTATAACGCTGAATCTGGAACTGAATTAAGTAACATTGCTTCTGGATTTAATTCCTGGCTTCCTTCTTCTTGGAGGTTAGAAAACGTGAATGAAGACCCAAATGTTCCTCATTTAGTCATATATGAATCTAATGTAGCAAACGAAAATAGCCATGCCGCGATAAAAATAGGAAACATCACCTATAGACAACTGGGTCTTCCTACAATCCATAGAGATTTAGTTGTTTCTTATTCTTGCAATTTTTTAGGGGATACTCCTACGGATATAATTGAAAGCATGGAGAATTGTTTTTATACGGTTGGGACTAGTTATAGAAAAGCGAGCTATACGTTAACTAGAGTTGGGTAGTTTTTTAATTAAAAGTGTTTCCAGTTATAATACTTTAGTTTGTTAGTTAACGATAAAAAGCGAGGTCAGAAAGCAAGAAATCGCCTTGTCTATTTTTAATTGACCAGTCTATTTGTCATTGTTTTTGGCGTTCATAGGCAAGATTTACAACTAACACAAAAACAACAAAAGATGCCTTGGCGGTTTTATTAAATTTGTTCGTTTGCATCAATTTTGTACTTTTTTAAGATCTTTAGCTTCGCAAGATACTAAATATGTTTTGCTTTTTAGAGCATTATCAATATCCGATTCTTGGATTACGCAATATTCGTTGTTTGTTATTGATAGATAATAAATATAATGGTTTTCGATTTTTAACTGCTTTAATTCGTTGTCCGCTATATAAAACCTTATTTTCGGAAATGAGGTTTCCGATGTTTTAACTTCAATATATATTTTTTTGTTGCCTTCTTTTGTCGCTTCGTATGATTCTATATCGTATCCTAAAGAATCGTCTCCGTTTTCTCCAGATACAATAAGAACTTTTTCCGCTAAATCATTTCTTCCAATTTTCTTTAATTTTGATATTTCAGCATCTTTTATTATTTCTTCCCCTTTTTTGCCTAATTCAATGTTTTCTGCATACATGTTAATGTATTTTTCTTCTGTCATTGATTTATTTGAGACATTAGCATTATTTTTAGCAATGCAATTTTCTAAATGTGAGAAACACACTTTTTTGGCTACGGAATTCTTGTTATCATCTTTTTTCTTTTGGCTTATTTCTTCTTCGCCATATATCTCTTTTCTAAACGGAGAATCTCCGTTGTAAAGGTAGTACATACAAAATAGCAGACTATGATTATTGAAGTAGGGGTGTTTGTCGAAATACTCTTTTAGCAAATAAAGTTTTTTGCTTTCTGTGTCAAATATGGATTGCGGGACACTGATGTTCAAAAGCTTTAGAAGATTAGATAGATGTTTTTTAGAGAATATTGGAAAATATTTTTTTGGATAGTAAACAGACAATATTTTCCATTTTAAGTTGCTTCTAAAAGGATTACTGTCTATTGATTTGTAATCTTCTTTTTTGCCCGCTTCTAATAATTCTAATAATTTTCGCTTTATTAAGTGGAAACATTTTTTCACGTCTCCATTTGATTGCTTCGCCCAATACCCGTTGCCTATGGACAATTCTCCATTTTGGTTATTTTTATATATCCCCCAATTTCCGGCACCATAACTTGCGGTGCTTCCCAAACGATTAAGCGAGTATTCCATCCAATGGCAAAAAGAATCCTTGTTTCTTCCGCCAATTATATAATCATTTATACTCATATTTTTTATAAAAGATTTTGCGAATTTTCGCAGGAAAATTTGTCTTGTGTTTTCTGCATCGTCTACGGCTTTACTTATTTCTTTAATCCTGTTTGCAAAATTAGTGCTATTTTTATCGTCTTTAAATCTTTGGCCGAAAGTTTTCATTTTGTCCCCTCTTTAGTTGTAAACAAAAATAACATGGCTTTCGCTTTTCCACAATTTTTTAAATAAAATAGATATTTTGTCATTTGAAAAACGTCAAAGCGATTGCATTCCTAGATTATATATTCCTAAGTTTTTGTGCCTGTAGTAAACTTAAAATATCATGGACTTATTTAGAAGCGAATTGTATGTAGACGATTTGAAGAAGACTACAAATTCTTTTGATTTAGAATCGTTTTATGGAAAAACATTTTTAATTACCGGTGGTTTAGGGTTGGTTTGCTCAGCTATAGTCGACCTTTTAATAGAGGCCAATTTGGAATATGATGCCGATATAAAAATTTATATAGCAGATATAAACTATCCTCTTTTTAAAACTAAATACCCAAACAAAGAAAATGTTTTTTTTATAAATTATAATTCAATTAATCAAATTGATTTTTCTTTTGGCGTTGATTTCATTATTGTTGGTGCTGGTTTGGCCAATCCTAACTTATATGTTTCTAAACCAATAGAAACAATGCTTTCAAACGCGAATGGCGTTCGTAATTTGCTTGAATATGCGAAACATCACTCGGCAAAAAGAGTTTTGTATATTTCTTCTAGCGAAATTTATGGCAAAAACGAGTATGGTAGGCCATTTCTTGAAACCGATCTATCTTGCTTCGATACAAATAATATTCGCTCTTCTTATGCATGCACCAAATCGTTTTGCGAACTCTTGTGCAAATCTTATGCGGCCGAAATTAATTCCGATGCAGTCATCGTGAGGCCTGGTCATATCTTTGGACCGTCGGCATCTCCTTTTGACGCGAGAATTTCTTCTGATTTTTGCTTCAAAGCCGCAAGAGGCGAAAACCTTGTTTTAAAAAGTTCCGGCTCACAAATCCGTTCTTATTGCTATTCATTAGATTGTGCCAAAGCAATATTGACCGTTCTTCTGTATGGTGAAAAAAGTGAATCATATAACATATCGAACGAAGATCAGATATCTATAAAAGAATTATCTGAATTTATTGCAAAATGTGGTGGTGTGGATCTGTTATATGACAATCCAAAAGAAATTGAAGCCAAGGCATTTAATCCGATGAATAATTCATGCCTTGACTGTACAAAATTATTTAATCTTGGGTATAGACCATCATTTTGTTATGAGAAAGGTATTGATCATACAATAAAAATTATTAAGGATTTATATTATAAATAATTATGAATTATGCAATTATTACGGCCGCCGGGAAAGGCACGCGTGCACATTTAGAAGTTCCAAAACAGTTTTACAAAGTTTATAACAAACCATTGCTCGCTTATACACTTGAAGCTTTTCAAAAGTGCACTGATATAGATTCTATTGTACTGGTTTTAAGCCAAGAATATATTGATGAAGGCCATGCAATTGTAAAAGAATACGGCATTTCGAAAGCTAATTATTTTTGTGTTGGCGGTGAAACTAATCAAATGTCTATTTTCAATGGATTTAAGGCATTATCTTCTGTGGCAAAAGATAACGACATTGTCGTGGTTCACGATGGGGTTAGATGTCTTGTATCTCCTGAAATAATTTCTAGCAATATTGAGACGTGTAAAACCAAAGGAAACGGAATAACGGCTATTCCTTGCAATGAGGCCATGCTTTATACGGAGGATGGTTTTTCTTCTTCTAAATCGATAGATAGAAGCAAAATATATAAAACTCAAACGCCTCATTCTATTGGTTTTAAAGATGGCTATGGCTTATTAAAAAGAACTTTTGAACGTGGAGTTGCCAATAGTGTTGCTTTGTGTACGATGCTAATAGAGGATGGACAAAAGGTATATTTTTCAAAAGGAAGCAATTTGAATTTTAAAGTAACACAGCCTGAAGATATTGAACTATTTGAATGCTATTTAAACAAAAAATAGAGAGTTTAATTGTTTATTTATTAACTAGTTTTTTCTGCTTGTCTTTTCCAAATTGGCTTTTTGGTATAAACTTTTCTTGATATTTTTATTATTGGTTTTGAATTGCGGAGCTTAATTGGTTTAGTGAAAAGAATAGAATATATTTTGAAACATAATTTAGTTATTCAAAAAATTTATAAAATTGTTTTTTCTTGTTTGTTTAACGTTATAACAATTTTTGTGCCAATTAAAAAAAATAGGATCTTGTTTTCGTCGTTTTCTGGAAAAAAATATAATGATAGTCCGAAAGTAATTTTTGATGCTTTGTGTAAAGAACATAGTACACTAGACTTTGAATGCTATTGGGCTTTTGAAAATCCAAAGGATTTTGCAAATTTTGGACTAAAAACTGTGAAAATTAATTCACCAAAATATTTTTACATTGCATTTAGTTCTAAATATTGGATTACTAATGTTAACATCGAAAGAGGGCTATCTTTTAAAAAAAAGAATCAGTTTTATTTAAACACTTGGCATGGGACGGGGCCAAAGACCGCAGGTAATGCCGCTCTTGGCAGGAAAGACTATAATTTTAAAAAAGTTAATTGTTTGTGTGCTGATGGCGAATATTTAAAAAAAATATTCGTTAGGGATTTTTTGGCAAAAGAAGAAAACATTCTTTTGTGTGGACGCCCAAGAGACGATGTTCTTTATTCAAAAAATATCAATATTGAAAGTATTAGAAAAAAATACGGCATTGATTCTAAATGTTTCGTTATTTTGTATGCTCCGACTTGGCGTGAGCCGAACTCGAAGACTCTTAATTCGGAATTTTCTATATCTTTAGATTTAGAAAAAATTGTGCAAACATTTAATGATGTGTGCATTCTTTTTAGAGCACATTCAGCAACGCAAAGCGTTAATAATCTTAGCTTGTCTAGTCGAATCATTGACGCAACCGAAGTAGCGGATATTTCCGATTTGTATTTCGTTTCCGATCTTCTTATTACTGATTTCTCGTCTGCGGCTATCGATTTTTCAATTTTGCATAAACCTTTTTTGTGTTATGCGCCAGATTATGATACGTATACGCAGAGTAGGTCTTTATATTTTGATTTAAAAAAAGAATATCCGTTTGGGGTTCAAACAAGCACGGAAGAAGTTATAGAATGCATAAAAAAAGTAATGGCAAATGACTATTCCGAATTATTCAAAAAATTCCATTATAAATATTCACCATTCGGGGGCAACGCTACAAATACTTGTGTTGAAGCTATGCTTGCGTTTCAAAATGATTAGGCCAATATAAACTTTGTTGGTATAATAAAAACATGGAAATTATTTGTCACAAATGAATGATATAAAGAAAAACAAAAGACTGATTTCAAACAATCAAAAATCTATTTTTAGAGTTTTTAACGTTCTTTTTTTGTTTGTGTTTTTTTCTATTTTATCCAACGTTTTCATATCGTGTACTTTTAATCATGACCTTGATCAACTTTCATATAAAATTAATAATTACAACAATGATCTTGATGGGAAAGAGTTTGTGAGACCTTATGTAAAAGTCGAAAGAAAAAGCAACAACAACGCACTTTATGATGACCTATATAAAAGATTTTATTATAGTGACGATTCAGGATCTATCCGTCAATATATGAATAATAATTGTTGCTATGATTTTGGCAATGGCGAAAAGATACAGCTTAATTTATATTCGCAAAGTTCCTTTTATATTTTGGACACAATTGCCGTAGATGGTGGTTATCGAATTGATAATGGTTTATTCCATGCATATTTTTCAAGCAAGGAACTTGGAAGCGGCGGTTATTTAGGAAAACATTTTGGGTGTGATTCATATATTTATATATCAGACATATTTGCTGATAAGTTGCTTGAGACTTATGGGCTAGAAAAATCGATGGACTCCTATGAAAAGCTTATTAACGAAGAACGATATGCGATTTTGGACATAGTTGTTGATGATAAAACAACTTTGAAATTTTCTATAAATAATATAATTTATTCCGATAAGAGAAGTGCGCCTAGATGTTGCGAGTTTAATGAGTTTTTTGGTCTTATAAATCATTATTACGTTTCCGAATATTTTAGTCCATGCATCGAAATTGATTTAAAAGCATATTCTTATTACATTACATCTGTTTTGAATTCTATAAATAATTATGGGTATACTACTGATAATTGCGTCTTTAGTTTTTACCTTTTTGACAAAAACTCAAAGTCTTATTACAAGAGTAAAAGCATCGGGGAAGAATATGTCGATATAGTGTCATTGGCGAATAATGATACTTTTTTCGTGTCAATGTATATTATGTCTATAGTTATTGGCTCAGTCGTCTATTCAGTTGCGGCTTATGGAATTAGTTTAAAACGAGAGATTTTAATTTGTGTTTCGCTAGAGTTGTTGTCCTTATCGGCGTATTCAATTGCTGCAAATTATTTTTATACTTTTTATCTTTATTCAATAATGCCGCTTGTTTTATTTTTAATATTATTACTTCTGAAAGGAAAAAGAATTGTCTATGCATTCAAGGATAGAGCATATGGCGAAACGCATCTGGATTTCGCCAATTACTACGAAATGTAAGCTTAATATTGCTTTAGATTTGTTTGTTTTGCTCCTTTTTTCTATTACCTTTTTTTCTATTCCAGCATTTTCTTTCATTGGAACAGGGAAGTATGTCACTTGGGCTTTGACACTTTTCTTGCTTACTTCTATTTCTGTTTCTCTTTTTTTGTTTTATGAAATAAAAATTGATGTTATTTCATTCTCTTTTCTTCTTTTTGCCGTTTCTTCGTTTGTTTCTTCTGCTTTGTGTGGGTTTAAGGCTTTCAAAACAACGCCTATTTTTTTGTCATTATTAACTTTTGCGATTTACACATACGCTAAGTCTATAAAAGGAAGTGTCAGACTTAATTCTTTTTTGTTTTTTGCTTTTACTGGCTCAATACTTTTTCTATTTCTCTTCATTTTCAAATATAGGAGCGAATTAATTCACCTTGATTTCAATCGCATAGGTAGCGAATTTGGTGATGAAAATGATATTGCTTTATTTTTGGCTTTTGGACTTTTGTGTTCGTTTTACTATGGGACTGATTTTCATAGAGATACAATTATTTTTAACATTTTTTGTCTTTTTTTAATTTTGCTTTTTGGATTGTGCGGTTTTTCAACCGGAAGCAAAATATTTATATTAATTTCTTTTCTTTGCTTTTTGTATTTTCCTTTTGCAAAATGTGGAAAAAAGAAATGGTGGCTGGCCTTATTAATAAACCTATCCTTGGTAGCAGTTTTTTTTGTTCTAATAAATTTGCCATTTCTTTCCACTATTAGGGATAGATTTTTTAGTTTTTTATCTACTTTGTTTGGAAAAAGTGTTGGACAGGGAAAAACTAATGAATTAAGTACAATAAATAGAATGGATATGTTTTATTGTGGGATGCAAATGTGGATTAGAAAACCTATGTTTGGTTGGGGCATTTGGGGGTTTGCTACTTTTAGCGGAAGGGCTGGTGGCTGGTCTCACAACAATATATCTGAATCTTTTTGCAATTTCGGCCTTATTGGTACATTTTTGTTCCATTTTGGTTTCATTATGTCATTTTATTATTTTTTTCAAAGCAAACATAAAAAAGAAAAAATGCTGTCGTTTGCCTTACTACTGTTTTACGTATTAATGATGGTATCCGTTGCTTTGAATAGCCAAAAATTATATGCTCTTGTATCTGGTGTTGTTTTTGCTTCTATTTGCGAAAACAAGAGTCTGATTAGTTTTTGTTGT
Source organism: uncultured Bacilli bacterium (assembly GCA_934725985.1). Lineage (GTDB taxonomy): Bacteria > Bacillota_I > Bacilli_A > RFN20 > CAG-826 > Alloenteromonas. Next base: position 634,383 of record CAKVCX010000001.1, read on the forward strand.
TTAAAAAACAAATGGAGTTGAACTATGAGAATTAATATTATTGGGAATAATGCAAATGATAATAATGTCACCGATGGCGGAAGGATAAAAATTCGTCTTTTTAGAGACTTACTTGAAAAAGAAAACTATGATGTTCATGTAATTGAACTCGATGGTTGGAAAAGAAATCCACTAAAGTTATTAATAGAAATTAAAAAAGCCATTAAATTAAGCGAAAGAATAGTAATAATGGCTGGCCCTCGTGGCTGCAGGTTAATAATTCCGATCGTAAATTTTTTTAATAGAAAAAAGAAAAGTCATGTTGTTTTTTGTCCACTTGGCATTGGCACTCTTGATGCTCTTATAAAGAAAATGTCAAAAGAAGAAGCACAAAAATTTTTAAGTGGCGAAATTGAGATCAAAAATAAAGATTTGGAAATGGGAAAAAATCTTTCTCTGCTTGATTATGTTGTTGTTGAAAACAAGGCGCTTTTAAAAAGATATAAGAGTTTTTATAACATTGATAATGTATTTGTCCTTGAAAATTTTAGAGACTTAGTTGTGGAGAAGCGAGATTATAATCATGAAATTCCAATGAAGGTAGTTTATTACTCCAGAGTAAAGAATTATAAGGGAATTTTTGATTTAATAAATGCCGTAAAAGCAATAAACAAAAAAAGCAATGAAAGAGAAATACTATTGGATATATATGGCGATATTCAATTGAGTGAGGAAGAGAATAAGATATTTTTTTCTTTGCTGGATGATGAAATAAAATATAATGGCGTTACTAGTCAAGACGAATCAATTGCACTCTTGAAGAGGTATGATTTATTTTGTTTACCGACAAAATATTATGGCGAAGGGACTTCTGGCGCACTCGTAGAAGCAATGATAGCTGGGACTCCAGTTTTGGTATCTTCATATAGCCAAGTGAAAGAATTGGTTTCGAACGGTGATAGTGGCTTAATCTTTGATTTTGATTCTATCGAGTCTTTGCAAAAAAACTTAGAAAATGCAATTGCACTTCATAAAGAAGGGTTGCTTGAAAGAATCGGAATATCAGGTCAAATTTTTGCTGAAAAATATACTTACAAATACAACAAATGCGCATTTTTAAAATACTTTGCCGGAAAGGCTGACTGATGAAATTGCTGATTGTGATGTCTGGGGGGTTTGATACTTATGGGCCATCAAGACATTTATACCATGCTTTAATAGAAGATTGCTTAAAAAAAGGCAATATAGTCCACCTTATTGAAAGTCATTCTACCGGAACAGATACTGATGTTCCGGCTGATTTTTTAAAAAATCCAAATTTTACGTATGAAATTATTCGACAGAAATGTGCTAAAAAAAAGCAATTTGTAAAGAGGTATATAAATGGTTTTTTATATACGTTAAAGTGCAGAAAGCCTTTAAGAAAAACGCGTGATCATTATGATGTAGCAATGGTTCAGTCATGTGTGTGGGCGCCTTTTATGGTTCCTGAGGTCAAAAAAATGACTAGAGCAACAGTTTTATGGAACATACAGGATATGTTTCCCGGTGCATCTATTGCTAATGGTGTTTTAAAAAATAAATTATTAGGTAAGTTTTTTTACGCTTTGCATAAAAGAGCGTATAAAAATGCTGATTGGATTTCAGTTATATCTGAGGACATGGCGAAAAAGGTTATAGAACAAAGATTTGATGAAAAAAGAATTAGCGTCATTTATGATTGGTTTGACGATACAAGTGTTTTTGAAATTGCATGGGAAAATAATTTATTTGTTAAAAAATATAACTTAAAAAAAGATGTTTTTTATGTTCAATACGCCGGAACAATGGGATTTAATTTTGATTATAGATTGGTTGTGAAAGTAGCCAAGATTTTGCAAGATTATAAAGATATAGTTTTTCAAATGATTGGTTTTGGGAGCCAAATGAATGATTTTATAAATGCCGTTAAGGAAGAAAAACTGACTAATTTTATGTTTTTGCCTTTGCAAGAGCAAAATATGGTGTCTCATGTTTATAGTTCTTGCGATGTTTGCTTAATACCTCTCCCAAAAGGCGTAATAGGAAATTCAGTTCCTAGTAAGATTGGACTGCTGATGGCTTGCAAAAGGCCAGTGATTTCTAGCTCTGATGCAAATTCTGAGTATATAAAAATGATTAATAACAATGCTTTTGGTTTTGGGTGTTCAGTAGACAATCATGAATTAATAGCACAATACATTTTAGAACTGAAAAACAATCCGAGCCTAAAAAAACAAATGGGCATAAATGGATATAATTATGGAAGTGTTATTTATTCGCGAAAGTATAATGTGAACAAGTATTTGGAATTGTTTGATTTTCTAACTTCGGAGAAAAGAAAAAATGAAAATAAATAAAATCAAAGCAGCGTTTGTTGTAAATTCTTTAAAATCTAGAAACGGCGCCGATGTTTTTCTTGTTGATTTAGTTACGGCTTTCGCGATGAACGGTAAAATCAATTTTATCTTGGTTTGTCTCTATGACGAAATAGATGAATCGTTTATAAAAATACTAAAAGAGCATAATGTCAAAGTTTATTTTTGCCACAAAAAAAGAAAAATAGATTTAAAATGTTCGAGAGAATTCAAAAAAATAATTAATAATTTTTCACCAAACATAATAAATACTCATTTGTCAGTTTTGCCTACGTATTTTCTTGCCTTTGGCTTTTTGAAAAGGCAATGGCGAATTGTAAAAACGTATCACAGCGTGCCTGGACACGACTTAAAAAAAATAAATGTTGTTTTGGAAAAAATATATTTAAAGAAAAAAATGCTTTTTTTCATTGGGATTTCAGACGAAATATCAAAAAAATCATTGTTAATGTTTCCAAAGGCAACAATTAGAACTATAGAAAATGGTATTTTTTTGCCACAACAAAATGAATTACACGAGGCAAAAAGAGAATACGATTTTATAATTGTCGCTTCATTAGAGCCAATCAAAAACCACTATTTATTATTAAATGCTTTTCGCAAATTTTTGCAAAAATATCCATTTTCAAAGTTGGTTATAGTTGGAGGCGGTTCCAAAGAACGCGAATACAAAGTCTTTGTTTCAAATAACTCAATGGAAAACAATGTTGTTTTCACAGGACCAGTAGATGATGTCTTTGAATATTTGAATAAATCGAAAATATTTGTTCTTTCATCTTTGCAAGAAGGGAATCCAATTTCTATTTTGGAAGCCGTTTCGGTTGGCCTTCCGATTATTGCACCTAGAGTTGGTGGAATCCCAAATGTAATAAAAAACGAAATTAATGGCCTTTTGTTTAATTTAAACGATGAGATTGGGCTTTTAAATGCTATGACAATCCTTTATGAAAATGATGTTTTAAAAAGAACAATTTCAATAAACAATAAAATCTATGCAAAAGATTTTTCAATAGAAAAAACGGCAAACGAATATTTTGATTATTTTTGCTGGGTAAGTAAGACGGCTGCTAATTGATAGTATTTTCGCTTTCTATGAAACTATTTTTGTTTAATGTATAATTTTTACATTGAACAATCTTTTGTATGGGCAAATCAAAAAATAGAAAAATAGGGTTGCTAGTGAATGCCGTTTCTATAATTTTGCAAATATGCATTAGCGTTTTTTTAACGCCTTTTATCTTGCGAACAATAGGCGATAGAGACTATGGCATATACACGTTTTGCTTGTCTTTGACATCTTGGTTAACGACTTTGTTGATAGCCGCCGGAAGTGGCTATCAAAAATATATTTCAAGAGAAACGAAAAAAGACAAAGTTAATGGCGAAAAATTTGCGTGTGGTGTTTTTTTCAAAATATTTTTATTTTTATCTTTAATAATTGCTTTATTTGGTTTTTTTGTTTGGATTCTTTTTTTTAGTGGTGTTATTCCGTTAACGGCATATTCGGAAACTGAAAAAAATAAGGTTTTGATTATTTTAGCCTGTTCTGTTCTTGTGTGTTGCGTAACAACCTTTTTAACATGTTATAAAAGTTATTTCTTCTATAAAGAAGCTTTTACTCTTATTTATTCCATTGATTTAATTGCCATAGTATTGCAAGCCGTAACTTCTGTATGCGCTCTTATTCTTGGCTTTGGTGTTTTGGGCTTTGCTGTTGCTCATTTTTCGATGAGCATTTTATCATCTTTCGTTCAGTCGATTTTGGCAATTTTCGTTTTGAAAGAAAAAATAAAATTGAAGTCTTCTCCAGAAGAAAAAATAAAAAGTAAAATACTTACAAAAGAAATTATTGTATTTTCTTTTTTTGTTTTGATAAATACCATTATCGATACAATAAATTCCAATATGGATAAAACTATACTTGGATTTGTAGATCCAGCTAGTGTCACCATTTATAGCCTTGGTTCAAATTTCAATAGTTATTTGTCAAGCTTTTCGTCCGCTATATCTATTGTTTTTGTTCAAAAAATCACCAATGATTATTATGACAAAAATTTCGAAAATGTTAAAAACACATATGTAGATGTTTGTTTTCTTCAGATGCTATTGTTTTTCTTGATATTTGGCGGATTTGCGAGTTGTGGCTTTGATTTTATGATTTGTTGGGTTGGCGAAGAACGGATTTGGTCTTTTTATGTTGGAGTTGCTTTAATGGCAATCTTTTCACCGGTTTTTACGAATACGCTTGCAACGAATGTTAGAAGATTAGAGAATCATCACAAAAAAGCCTGTATTATTTATATTTTGACCGCCGGCTGCAACGTTGCTATTTCTGTTTTGCTTTGTTGCTTGCTGCCGAAAAGTATCGCTATTTGGGGCTGCGTAATTGGAACTGCAATTTCAACTATTGCTGGTCAATGGATTGGCTTTTCTATATTTGATTACAGGATAACAAAACTACCAGTAAAAGAATTTTGGATCCGCTTTTTAAAAGTGTTACTAATTGCAATGGTTTCTTTTGCTATTTCTTTTTGTGTTGGCCTTATACCTTTTATAAGCAACCTGAAGCCTATTTTCAGGTTGCTTATAAAAGGGTTTGTGTTTCTTATTCTTTATTGCGCTTTGGCTCTTGTTTTTTATAAAACATTTATTTTTAAGTATTTTTTCAAGAGGTTTAACAAATGAAAAAGATTCTGATTGTTGGCGTTGATTGGTTTGGGAATGATCCAGTATCACAAATAGTTAAAAATGCATTTTTGAATTTTAGCACTGATAGCAAAATATATTTTTTCGGTCTTGGCAATAAAAATGATTTTGGAAGTTCAGGTAACATTAATTATAAAACGATTAAAAGCCCATATTTTTCCGCATTATCTTTTATTTATAAAGCCAAAAGAAGAATTGCTAAAGTTATTAATCATGACACATTTTTAAATTGTTCTTCTTATTGCTATAAGCGATTGTCCTCATTCGCCAAATGCATTGCTCCGGATTTGATAGTTGGTGTATCTGGACCAATGTTTTACATGGAATCAAGTGCAAGGATTTCAAAAAAACTAGGCATTCCTGTAAATGAGGTTTTCTTTGATCCCTGTTCAAACAATCCAACAACGGTTAATTATAAAAAAAGAAGAAAGAAAGAATTATGGTGGTTCGCTTGCGCTAATAATGTTTTCTTTGATTCTGCAAATCTAATTCCGAATGAAAAAACGAAGAAAATAAAAACTTTTAGTATTCCAGTCAACCCAACAAATTGCTTATTTGGTCAAAATAGTAACATTTTGATTTATGGCGGTGGATTTTATAAGGGATTTAGGGAGCCAAACAAATTAGCCGATTTTTGCAGGATTGCCAAAAAGAATGGTTATGTTTTGAAAGCATTTGTTCGTGGCAATTATGGGAAAGAATTGTTAAAAGAAAGCGGCGCTGAAGTTTATGATGAAATTTCCCATGATGATTATATTAAGGAAATTTCTTTTGCTAAGGCTATTGTGGCATTAGGAAATACTTGTGAGGCAAAGTATTCTCCTAGCAAGATAATTGATGGGATTAATCTAAAAAAGCCCATAATAACGATTGATATTGATTTAAATAGTATTGTGTCCTATCCGTTTGCTTTTGATTGGAATACCAAAGATTTATTTGGAAGGATAGAAGCAATTTCAATCGCTGATTTAAATAATTTTAATATTTTAGAAAAAAATCCGAATTTATCTTCTTCTTTCTTTTGCAATTTAATTACTGAAATCGCTAATTTGTAATTTTAAGAAATTGTTAAATAATTCGGATTTTCATACAGTGAAATAGATGTGAATCCGCTTTTATATTATGTTACTTTAAGAATTTTGATTTGTTATATGTTGGATTTAAATTACATGTTAAGTTTTGCTCGTAGTGTAAAATAGCGTTAAAGCAATTAAATCAGAATGTAGTCAACATAAACGATATAATCAATGGTTAGATCGCAAGTTGCGCTGTTTAATCGTGCTTTGTTTTTAATTGCTTTTTAAGTAATTGCATGATTCAATGGAGAGGAAAAATTAAGCATACTTGATTTGTGGGGTAGAGAAAATGAATGTTGGCGAAATAAAAGATGTCTTAAAAGAGTTTGCTGATTCAAATGATAAGTCGTTGCTTATAGATGGTCCTTGGGGATGTGGAAAAACTCATCAAATTAGAGAATTTTTAAAACAGCAAAAAAGGGAAAATATTCGGCAATGTTTTTATATGTCTTTGTTTGGCTTTAACGATATCAAAACATTAAATAACGAGCTGTATACAATCCTTCACCCAATAAAGATTAAAACCCAAAAAGTCATCAACAATGTTTTTAAGATAGCTACTGCCGGCATAAAGACTTTTCCAATTCCAGGTATCAGTGGCATAGCAGATACAATAGATGCTATTGGTTACTCTTTGGGAGAATTAAATGAGAATAAAACTAAAGATAATATTACCTCAATTATTATTTTTGATGACATGGAGAGAATAGGTGATAAAATTACATATGAGGAATTATTCGGCTATATTTCATCGCTTTATATGCGTGGCGCTAGATTTATTGGAATTGTTTCCAGTGACAATATTTCAAACAACAAAAAAGATTCCTTTGCCGCTTTTAGAGAGAAAGTATTTGACGAATATTGTGTTATTAATACTCAAAGCGAAGAAATGATAAGAGATATTTTCTTTTCGCTTGGGGTCACCGAATTAGAAAAGCAATTTGCCTCGTTGATAATAATTTAAGACGAGCTCAAAAAGCCATACACCTTTATAAGAAAATTGAAAAAAGAGGCCTGAGTGCAAATACTGATTTTCAAAACTACTCTAAAAGCGACATTTTAGTATCGTGTATTTTGGCTGTTATTATTTGCTTTGAAAAAGAAAACTGTATTAATCAAGAACTTAACGATTTTCAGCGGATGCAATTTCAAGAAATGGAAGAATTGTATGGAAAGCAAATTGCTAGTACGTATTTTAATAGAAAATATTATAAATCAAAAGATGAATTTGATCTTTGCGGGCCATTAATAAATTCGTTAATTGAAGCTTTTTTATTTAGAGATTATTCTAGTGTTGACTCACTTTTGTTTCCTACCGAGCCAACGATTTTAGACATTCCTTATGTTTTGCTTTCCGATGAGAGGAAGGAAGAATACTTAAAGAAGGTGAAAGACATAATAGATAATCGATTCGTCTATACAAATAGTATTCGGATTCCTTTGCTCGTTTTCATTGCTAATAATGAAAACATTGATGAAAAGCAAATTGAAAATATTGCTCTCTCTTTTCAAAGCGATGCCGAATTTGACGACTTTAAATTATATTCAATAATGCAAAAAACTAAAAAGAGTTTTAATAAATATGATTCATACATCAATGCCATTTCTGACAAAAGAAAACAAAACGAATACTCAAATATGATTGATATATTCCAAAATAGAGAATATAAATTAATGACGGATGTACTTTATCGAAATAAGAATAATGAAATAAATGAAAAATTCAATGTAACATTGTTGCAAAATAAATTTTATATGCCTGATTTAAAAGGTGAATTGACGTTTGACCAATGGCAATATGTTCATGAAGTAACAGATTTTGCAATCAAACAATCTCTTCTTGACGACTTTAATAGATATTTAGACTCGCTGGCTAACAAAAAAGATTCATCTACCTCTCTTAAAGAACGAATAGAAATTTTAAAGCAAAAAATTAATGAGAGCATGCACGGAGAATGATTTACTGAGTTCAAACAATTGCGTTATCCGATTATAGATATTGCGAATTTTCTTCATTCATCTTTTGCCTTTTTCTTTATTCTTTATAATTTATTCATTAACCACTTAATCTTGTTTTATAATAATTTCATTGAGGACGTGTCATCATGATTGATAATAATTTACTAATAAAAATAGACTCCGCCCCGTCTATAAACTATGCTAACTACAAAGCTGAAATAACTAATAAAATATTGTCTAGTTCAAATAAGCAGAATTCCTTTTCTTTTTTAAAGAAAATATTAATAACAAACAATACTAATGAAGATATATTTGGAGCAACAATCAAGATTTCTTTTACTCCTGATGTTATTAAAATAGATGATGTTCCTTTAACTTGTTTAGAAAAGAATAAAGTTACTGAAATAAATTCCTTTTCCGTTCAAATCGATCCTAAATTTCTTTATGAAATAAGTGAATCTATTCCTGGATTATTAAAAGTAGAGATAATATCAAAGGAAAATGAAGTTATCTCTATTGCCTCTACTGATATAAAAATATTACCTATTGAAGAAATGGCTTCTACAAACTTTTCTTATGAAGTCTTATCTTCTTTTGTTACCCCTAATGATGATTTAGTAAAAGAAGTAGTAAACAAAGCTAGCAAGATAAAAGAAGAAAAATATGATGATTCTTCTTTTGACGGTTATCAATCTCATGATCCAGATATGGTCATGGAACAAATAGATTCAATCTATCTAGCCCTTCAAAAAGAAGGAATTAGATATAGTAATCCGCCTGCATCATTTGAAAAGACATTTCAAAGATTAAGACTTCCCAGGACTTCATTATTGGAAAAATGCGCGACTTGTATTGACTTTACCTTGCTATTTGCCTCTTGCTTAGAAAATATAGGGCTAAATCCTATTTTAATCGTAGTAGAAGGTCATGCCTTTTTAGGAATATGGCTTGAAGATAATATGTATCAAACCGGATTAAACGATAATTTATCTTTATTGTCTAATGATTCTAGCGAGACAAATACTCGTATTGTTTTAGTTAATCCAGTAGATCTGGCTGCTTCTTCCTTAACTAATTTCCCATCTAGTCAAATAAATGCGAAAACTATATTAAATACGGAACAATTTAGATTCTTTATCGATGTGGCATCTTCTAGAAATGATGGTATTTTACCATTGCCTACCCCCCATGAAATAAATGGGAAAACAACAATAGATTTCGAAGTCAATGTTTCTTCTAATTATGATTTAAATAAAATTTCCTCTAAGGCAGGGATACTAGAAAAAGGAACTGGACATAAAAGCAAATTCGATGTCTGGGAAGATAATCTTCTCGATTTGAATTTAGGAAATAACCTGATTAACTTTAAAATCGGTGCTTCTTCTTTGCAATTAGGCATCCATGACTGCTATTCATTTTTTGATTTAATTAAAAATGATAGCAAATGGAACTTATTCCCAACTGAAAACGATGAATTAATAAAGGATAAAAGATTTATTTATTATGCTTTTGATAATGCTTATTTAACTAGTTTTGCAACTAGCTTAAACAAGAAATTTATCCAAGTATTCTCTAAAAACATCAAAAGCGAGGATGCAATTAAAAATATATCTAGAAAAGCTTATACCCAAATTGAAGAATCTGGCTGCAATCCTTTGTTTTTGACTTTAGGAGTAGTTAATTGGTTTGACAATGAAGTAAGTAGTAAAAATGGTAAATATGGGATTACCTCTCCTCTTATTTTAATTCCTGCCTCTTTACCAAAAAGAAAAAGCGGTCCTTATTATTCTTTGGAACTTGATTTGGATGGCGTTCAATTCAATACGACTTTATTAGAATATTTCAAACAAAATTTTGATTTGGATTTTGCTGAATTCGACGGCATTTTTGAATCTAATTCCATTGACTTAAGGAAAATATTTAATACCTTTAGGCAAAAAATATCATCGAAGCAAAATTGGACATTAGATGAGAATGTATCTTCTTTATCGTTATTTTCTTTCGCTCACTTTGTCATGTGGAACGATATGAAAAGATATCAAGATATATTTTTAAAAAACGAAGTAGTTAAATCGTTTGTCCAAGGGAAGAAGCTATGGAAAGATAAAGGCGAAAATATATCAATTTCTAGACTTGATGATCTAATTAAGCCTAACGATCTAGCCCTTCCTTTAAGTTATGATTCTAGCCAATTATTAGCCATAAAATGTTCTGACGAAGGACAATCTTTTGTCTTGGATGGTCCTCCTGGAACCGGGAAAAGCCAAACCATAGCCAACATTATTGTCAATGCCTTAAGGGAAAATAAAAAAATTCTTTTCGTGGCCGAAAAAGAAGTGGCTCTTCAAGTAGTCAAGAAACGTTTAGATGACCTTAATTTAGGACAATTCTGTTTACAAATTCATTCAGCTAAAGCCAATAAAAAAGAAGTTTTATCCCAATTAGGAGCTAGCTTAGGAATTGGCAAGACGGCTTACCCAGAAAATAAAGAAGAGGAAGCTTCTTCTTTATTAAAATTACGTAATGAATTAAATGATATTTTATCTAGGCTACACGATAAGAAAGGTTTCTTTGTTTCTCCTTATCTAGCTATTCTTAATTATTTATCTTACCAACGTTATAAATCTTTTACATATGTAAGCAAAGAATATGCAAAAGAAATGGACGAAGATAAATATGATAAATGCCTAGACTCCATTGATAAGATTAAACTATATGCCTTGCCTTTAGGAGGATATTTTGCCTCCCCTTTTATTTTCTTTAAAAGCAAGCAATATTCTTTATCTTTTAGAGATGAAATGTTTCTAGAGGTAGAAAAGATATTGCCCTTATTAAATAAAGCAAGAGAGAGCTTTATTAATTTGGTAAATTCTATTTCCTTATCTATAAAACTAAATGAGATTAATTATTTATCTTTGGCAAAGTGTTTAGAACTAATTAAAGAAAAAGGGGTCGACATAGATTATCAAAAGTTAATAAATAGAACCTTATATCAGCAAAAAGATAATGTCATTAGCTATTTCTCGACTTTAATTGCATATAAAGAAAAAGAAGAAGAACTATTCTTATTGACTATCCCTTCTATTTATAACCTAAACGAAGAAAACCTTTTATCTAGACTAGACAAAGCCAAGTCATTAGGCTTCTTTTCTAAGCATAAAGAATATAGACGAATCAAAAAAGAAGTTTCTTTATTTATAAAAGATAAATCCATTATTAAAAAAGAGACTTCTATAAGAAACTTCCTTCAATTAGTAAAAGAAACAAAAGAAAAGAAACTTGCTTATGAATCCATAAATGGATTTGCTTCTTTCTCTTATAAAGAGGAAGTTACAAGGAGCTTAAATGATATAAAGAAAGATTTTGAAATATGTAAAAATACAATTAGCTTATTATCTACCTTAGAAAATGTTTCCGGGTGTTCATCTTCTTCTTTCTCCCCTCTATATTCTTTCTTTTCTTCTTTTGGCGTGAATCCTTCTTCTTTATATGAAGAGAATGTCGCTTCTTTTATTTCTAACTATGAAGAGTTAAGAAACAAAAACGAAGAACTAAAGCAAAAATATGAATTTGATGTCTTTACTCCTATTGAAAGCGATGTCTATTTTGATAGTGTTTTAAATTCTTTGCATAAAGTTATTAACGATAAAGAAAGATTTGGCGAATGGGTAAAATTATTAATTGCCATAGATGAAGCTAGTATATATTTGCCAGAGCAACTATTAACTAGCTATAAAAATGGAAAAATCGATGAGAATGAATTAGAGCCTTGCTTTAACTGCGCTCTTTTTTACCAAATAATGGTTTCTTCTTTATTTGAAGAAGATTTGCTTAGCCTAAATTCAAATGAAATTGAAGATAAAATTGCAAAATATAAAGAGGCAATTGATGAATTTAAAACGTTATCAATTAAAGAAACCGCCTATTCAATAACGAAAAATTTCCCTAATGAGAATGGTCATTATGCGAACAGCTCTAGTATTTATCAATTAAAGAAACTAATTGCTACTAACGGCAGGGGGAAATCGTTACGTTCTATATTTGATTTATATGGGCAGACAATATTTAATTTGACGCCTTGTTTTTTAATGTCGCCTTTATCATTGGCCCAGTTTATTGATCCAAGCAAGCATCATTTTGATTTGGTTATATTTGATGAAGCTAGTCAAATTCCAACCTCTGAAGCGATTGGGGCTATAGCTAGGGGTGATAGTTGCATCATCGCGGGCGATCAGCAACAAATGCCCCCGACCAATTTCTTCAATGCTACTTTAAGTTTCTCTTCTTCTAATGAGGATGCGATTAATTATGATGATTTGGAGTCATTATTAGATGATGCCATAACTTTAGGATTGCCTAGACATAGGCTTACCTACCATTATCGTTCCCATCATGAGTCTTTAATTGCTTTTTCTAATAATAAGTTCTATGAGAATTCCTTATCTACTTTCCCTTCGCCCAATAATTTGATATCCGCGGTTAAGTTAGTTTATGTAAATGGAAACTATGAGATGGGGAAAGGCATAAATAAAGAAGAAGCCAATGCAATTGTTAAAGAAGTAATTAGAAGGCTAAAAGATAAAGAATTGGTTAAGCGTTCAATTGGGATAGTTACTTTTAACAAAAAGCAGCAAGACTTGATCAATGATTTACTAGATAATGCTTTTAATAAGGATTCTTCCTTAAATAGAACACCTGGCGGAGAAGAAATATTTATTAAAAACTTAGAGAATGTTCAAGGGGATGAAAGGGATTGCATTCTTTTCTCAATTTGCTTTGGACCGAATAAGAAAACAAATACGATGTCGCTTAATTTCGGGCCGTTAAGCAGAGAAAAAGGAGAAAGAAGGTTAAATGTAGCTGTGTCTAGGGCTAGGGACGAAATGATTGTATTTTCTTCTTGCTTGCCTTCTGATATTAAATCTAATCTATGCAAAAACGAAGGAGCTGAATATTTAAAAGCCTTCCTTTTGTATGCTGAAAAAGGATCTAGCTGCCTTAGCAATGATTATTCTTGGTCCATTAAGGGGGAAAAGACTTCTTTTTCTTCCTATTTGGCCTTAAATCTAACTAAGCTTGGCTATAAAGTCGACACTAATGTGGGAACTAGCTCTTTTAAGGTTGATCTTGCTATAAAAGATCCTCTTGACCCATCTAGATATGCTTTAGGAATTTTAACAGATGATGATACATATTGTTCTTTGCCAACCTGCCTAGATAGGAATGTCATTGGTCCTGATATGCTTATTTCTTTGCATTGGAAATTGATTCATGTATTTTCTAGTGAGTACATAGATCATCCCAATGTTGTTATAGATAGAATCGTTAAATCATTATCTGAACCTATTTCTCTACCATCAAAAAATAAAAAAGCATCTTCTCTTATTTTTACTAAAGCTAGTCCCTCTAACCCTTATCCACATAAAAAGGAATACCCTTTACTAGATTATTCAACGGTTAACGTTAATTCTTCTTTATCTGGGATAATTAGTTCTATTTTGTCTATAGAAGCTCCCATTTCTGATGAATTGCTTAAGAAAAGGCTCCGCAATATTTATAAAATAGGAAGGATATCGCCCCAAAAATATCAAGTCATTTTATCTAGACTAAAAGAAATCGGGGCAACTCCAATTGATTTTGATAATATTACCTATTGGTGGCCTTCTTCTTTGCTTTCTAGTTCAATTACTTCTTATAGAGTGGGAGGAGATAGGAGCATGGTTGACATTCCTTATGAAGAATTAACCCTTTGCATCCAAGACATCGTTGATTTGCAAGGAAGGCTAACTATTGATGATTTATGTAAGGAAGTGCTTCACCTATTTGGCTTTGAAGCATTGAGTGAAAGAAGTAAAAAACATATTAAAGAAGCAATTTTAAAACTTGGCTTGAATTTGGCTTAGTAGTTAACTGCTTTTTATATCATAATTGATTTTAGGCTTATTTTAAGTATAATTTTTATTAGGTTTTTCACTTAAACCATTTCAATATTCATGCCTAAATATCAATTTAAGATGCATCAAAAACTATATTTTCCCTTGAAAAGGGCTATAGATATTTTTGGTTCGTTACTAGGCATTATTGTTTTAAGTCCCATTTTATTATTTGCTGCTTTAATGACAAAATGCACCTCAAAAGGGCCGATTTTATTTAAGCAAGAAAGAGTGGGAAAAAACGAATTAGTATTTAAGATGTACAAGTTTCGTTCCATGCGTATAGATGCCCCTCAGGTCGCCCCGAACGATATGGATATAAAAACTCAGCAATCTTTAATTACCAAATGGGGGAAGTTCATGAGAAAAACTTCCATCGATGAATTGCCCCAATTGTTTAATATCCTTGGCGGATCCATGTCTTTTATTGGGCCTAGGCCAGGACAAACAAAAGAGCATGAAGCCGATTTAATAGAAGAAAGAGAAAAAACTTTCCCTAGTGCATATGAGGTTAAGCCAGGCTTATCTGGATATGCCCAAGTTAAGTTAAGAAGGGATCATTCCCCTCAAAAGAAAGCTTTATATGATTCTTCTTATGTAAAAAGAATTTCTTTATGGTTTGATTTTAAAATATTTGTTTATTCTTTTTTAGTTTTATTTGGGTTCGATAAGGGTAGATAAGAAAGACATAAATTAGCCTCTTTTCAATCAATTTTAATATATGGAAGAAGGCGGATAGGCAAAATAGAACTGATAGATGAGGCAATAAGACAAAGTGGCCAAAAACTCTTGTATATCTAGCTAGAAAAGCCTCTTTTCAAGTTCAACTAGATGAATTCTCTGCTCTTGCTGGTAACTTTATGGGTGTTATTGGATTTCATCCTAACAATTTAGAGGAACTTCTTCGTGCTTTATTTTCATATGGTGTCACACATCCGTTTATTTTATTCATTGATGAGTATCCTTATTTTAGAGGAGATAATCCCAACATAGATTCATTTTTTTGATAAAGAAGCTGTTTCAACTGTATCTTCCGAACTCATTAAAGAAGAAAATGCAAATACGGTTTTTGAACTTATTGCTTTAGGCAAGAAAAACTATAACGAATTAAATCAGGGATTGGGCAATGTTTCTAAAGATAATGCAACTCGGTACTTGCAACGTTTAGAAGAAATGGATTTGATAGGAAAAAGTTATTCGATAAATGCTAATTCGAAAAGAAAGCCACTTTATTTTATAAATGATAATTTTTTGGATTTCTATTATACATTTTTAGCTAGACGCCAAAGAGAAAGATATGTTTTATCCCCAAAGCAGTTTTTTGCAAAGTATGTTGAGTAAAAACTGTAAAAAGAGTATTTTCCTAGATAATTTGAGGAATTAACAAAAAAATATTGCATTAGAAGAAATCAATTGGGCCAATTTTCTTTTCTTGCTACAGATATGGATAGATTTTATTTTAGAGGTAGAGCAAACGGAATAACAGTTGATAGAGAATTTGATTTAGTAATAAAGACGGATAATGGGTATTTACCGATTGAATGCAAATATGCAAAAGAGCCAATAAGCATATCTACTGTTGATGAAGAAAAGGAGCAATGGTCAGGATGCCTTTTAAAATAAGACAATTTGGTTTTTCATCAAAAAGCGGGTTTGATGAAAAGGTGAAGAAGCAAAGTGATTTGCTCTTATTTGATTTAGACGAAATGTATTCTTTAGATATTGATGATTAGATCTGCTTCAAATAGTTTTTTTAATTGTATAAATCCCGTTTTTATATAAAAATATCCTCGTGAATATTTTTATTTTTGCTTCTATTAATGAAGCCGATTATGTATTAAAAAAAGCTGTTATTCTTGAAAAAATATCTAATGAGCCTTTTAAAATGCTTAAGGCTACGGTTGAAAATAAAAGCATCGGCATAGTAATTTCTCTTATTGGAAAAGTTCATGCCGGGGCTAGCTTGGCGGCTGCGATTAATTATTTTGGGCCCAATAATAATTTTATAAACGTAGGAACTTCTGGTAGCTTAGATGCAAAACAAGCCAATGTTTTTGATATAATAATTGCTTCAAAACTAGTTCAACACGATGTGGATACGACTGCTCTAGGAGATCCATTAGGAATGGTAAGCGGGCCTAATAAAGTATTCTTCAATACATCCAATGAGCTTAATAAAGCTATTGAAAAAGGATGTCATGATTGCCATTTAAATCCAATTTATGGAATTGTTAGTAGTGGAGATAAATTCATTACCAATGAGGAAGAGAAGCAAAATATTAGGAAAACATTTAATTCTTTAGTAGTAGAGATGGAAGCGGCTGCTCTTGCAGAAATTGCCGATGCTTATAAAGTGAATTTTTCTTGTTTTAAAATAATTACGGATGCGGTAGAACACGCTAAAGAATATAAGGAGAATTTTGATAAAGCCGTTAGAATCCTTGCCGATATTGTTTGGACTATTTAGTGATTGCCGGACTTAAAAATACTGCATTTTTGCAAATTTTTCTTCTTTTTTTGGTTTTATCGAATAGAAATAGACTAAGGGGCTATAGGAATCGGAAAACTATTCCAGCAGAAGTAGTTAAAAATATATCGTAAAATCTAAATCATTAAGTTATGGAGATAACTTAACAAATTTGCCATTTTATATGCTATTTTGTTTAAACGAATAAGCTTTTTTATAATTTGCCTACTTTGTAGATTGCCTTAATTGTTTTATAATTTTTAACGTTTCTGAAAGGATTATCAAATGGTTAAATTAGTTTTGATTAGACACGGTCAATCCGAATGGAATTTAAAGAATTTATTTACAGGATGGACCGATGTTGAACTTTCTCCTAATGGCGTTAAAGAAGCTCATGATGCTGGAAAGTTATTAAAAGAAAAGGGATATAGCTTTGATGTTGCTTTTTCTTCTACTTTAAAAAGAGCAAACCATACTATGGATTTTGTTCTTGAAGAAATGGGAGAAACTTCTATTCCTAAGCATTATTCTTGGAGATTGAACGAACGTCATTATGGTGCTTTGCAAGGGCTTAATAAAGCCGATGCAGCAAAAAAATGGGGGGACGAACAAGTTCATATTTGGAGAAGATCTGCCGATGTTCCACCTCTAGCCTTGACTAAAGAAGATGAAAGATGGCCCGGCAATCAAGAAAAATATAAAGAATTGATTGCTAAAGGCGAGATGACAATTGAGGATTGTCCATTGACCGAATGCTTAATTGATACGGCTAAAAGAGTCAAACCTTATTTTGATGAAAAAATTGCACCTTTCATTCATGAAGGAAAAAAGGTTTTGATTGCAGCACATGGGAATTCTTTAAGAGCCATTGTCATGATGCTTGAACATCTTACCCCAGAGCAAATTATCTCTGTTGAAATTCCAACCGGTAAACCTCTTGTCTATGAACTTGATGAAAAAACTTTAAAAGTCTTAGATAAGTATTACCTCTAATTTAATTCATAAATAACTGGAACCGTCCAATTAATTTGGACGGTTTTTTGTTGCTTGATAATGCTTATAATATAAAAAGATTAGATTTTATCGAAAGATTTTTGTTGCTCGTTTGTTGCTTTTTTGTTGCTCGTTTGTTGCTTTTTCTATATAATATGGGAGCGGAGAACAAATTATGATTCCAAATAAAGAAGAACTATTGAAAAATTTGCTTAAAAAAAATGAAAACCATTGTTTGGAGTTTAAGGTAAATAATAGTAATCCCGAACTTCTTGGAAAATATATCTCTGCCTTGTCAAATATGGCCGTTATCGATAACGTGGAATATGGTTATCTTGTATATGGAATAAGTGATGAAAAGCATGAAATAGTAGGAACTAGTCTTGATCTATGCAAGAATAAAGTAGGAAATATTGTATTAGAGTTTTGGCTTAATTCACTTTTGTATCCAAAAGGGATTTTTGATTTTGATTCCGTACTTATAGATAATAAGAGGATTGTAATAATTAGAATAAAAAAAGCCGTATCGATAACAACTACTTTTTCTGGTAATGAATTTGGTCGTGTGAATGAATCTATAGTAAGTCTGTCTGAATTTCCACAATTAAGAAAAGAACTATGGGAAAAAATTTTGTTTTCTGCTAGAGAAAACGATGTTGCGTTGGCTTCTATACCTTCGTTAGAATTGGAAAAATATATAGATATTAGAAAATATTATTCATTATTAAAACAAGCATACCCCCTTACTTTTGATGAAATATCTAATCGACTTATTGGAGAAGGGTTTATTAAGAAAAGGGATGATGGAAGGTACGATATAACAATTTTAGGTGCCTTATGCATAGCTACATCTTTTTCTTATTATCCGTCCTTAGGCGATAAAGGAATAGAAATTATTAAGTATTCTACTTCTTCTAGGGCTTCTTCTACTAGCGTTCCCATTAAATTTGATTCCGGTTATTTATTTTGTTTCGAGCCAATAATTAATACAGTTATCAATTTAATGGGAGCTAAAGAGGTTGTTGAACGCGGAATTAGGATGAAGCAAGAACCGATACCGGCCTTGATTATTCGCGAAATGGTAGGGAATGCCTTAATTCATCAAGACATTGGTTTAAATTCAGGGAAAGTGCTTATAGAGTGTTTTCCGTCTAGGCTAGAAATATTTAACTATGGAAAATTGGCCGTTGATATAGATAGGGTGGTAGATATGGCACCTATGCCTGAAAATCGGCACCTAGTGGAAATACTTTCTAGATTTGGCATAGGTGAAGGTCACGGTACTGGTTTCGATAAAATAGTTCTTTCATCAGAAACCAATGTTTTACCTCCTCCATTGGTTAAAAAAGAACAATATGGTGTTAGAGTCATTGCATATACTTATAAGCCTTGGAGCGAGTATACACTTGAGGAAAAGAAAAGAGCTGTTTACTTGCATTGCTGCTTGGCTTATATAGATGGAGAAAAGGCCACCAATGAAAGTATAAGAAAAAGGTTTGGATTAGCCGTTACTAACAAAGCACAAGTATCAAGACTAATAAAGCAATGTATTGAAGATGGAAAAATTAAGCCATCGAAAGAATCCACTGGGACAAGAAACCTTTATTATTATCCTTATTGGGCTTAGTTTTTTGTTGCTTGATAATGCTTATAATATAAAAAGAGTAGATTTTATCGAAAGATTTTTGTTGCTCGTTTGTTGCTTTTTTGTTTAATATAATTAACAATTTGCCTAAGAAATCAATGCCTGTTATAGACATTAAGATTTCTTATTCGTTAAATGGCCTATCTAATCTTAAAACAAAATTGTGCTTTATTTTGTCGTTTTTAAATTCTTCGTTTAATTTTGCTTTGATATTTTCTTCGTTAAAATTTTTATCTTCATAAGGTACGACTATGTCAAATATCACATTAATATGTGTGTTTCCTTTAACCATTCTAAAATCGTGGATGGTCAACTCTTTGTCTATACTAGTTAATGTTTTTAAGACCCTTTTCTTTGTTTGATCTACTTCCTTATCGCCAATGCAAACTGGATCCATATGAATAGTAATGTCTACACCGAATTTATTTTTTATATCTTCTTCTATATTGTCTATTACGTCATGAATGTAGGGGAAGTCTTCTTTTTCATTGACTTCTACATGCAATGAAACAAATATTTTTGTCGCGCCATAATTATGACAAATGACGTCATGTACCCCTTTTACTTCTTTATACCTCAATACTTCATCAACTATTTTTTGAACATATTTTTTATCCGTTGCTTCTCCAATTAAGGGGTTGCTAGTTTCTTTTATCATCATAAGACCGGAATAGAGAATAAACAAAGAAACGGCTACACCCATATACGAATCTAGATAAGGGAATTTTAAACAAAGGCTTACTATGGCTCCTATTCCTAACAAAGAAGAGGCTATGGCGTCTGATAATGAATCTAGATAGGTGGCTTTTAAAGAAGGGGAGGCAATTGCTTTTCCTAGCCCATAATTAACATAGCCTTGAAATAGCTTTATCAAGGAAGAGGCAAATAAAACGATGATGGAGAAAATTTCATAAATCACCTCATCTTGATTTATTATTCCTTTTATTGAAGTTACCAATAATTCAATTCCGGCCGTTACAACAAATACCGAGACTATTAGTCCAGAAATATATTCAATTCTTTGATGGCCGAAGGGGTGGTCTTTATCGGCTGGTTTTAAAGACATTTTAAAGCCAATTAAGGTTACTAGGTTCGATGCCAAATCGCCTAAATTATTGATGGCGTCACCTAAAAGGGCCAATGGGATTATCCAGTTATTCTTGCTTGCTCCATATAAGGCTATTCCAAATTTTAATAAAACAAGCAAGAGGTTTGTAATAATTCCAAATATGGCTGCAAGTTTTCCATGTTTTCCTCTAATTAGAGAATTATCAACGTCTTGATAGTTTTTAATGAATAATTTTCTTAATAAAGTAACCATTTAATTAGTTTATCACAATATTGTCTTGCTTATGAAAGAAGATATTTTATGTCGTCTTTGCTTAGCTTTGCGATGCCTTCATCCCCTTCTTTTATTAAAGAAGTTGCAATGTCTTTTTTTAGCTCTTGAAGTTTTATTACTTTTTCTTCGATAGTATTAAAAGAAACTAACTTTAATACGGTCACGGGTCTAGTTTGCCCGATTCTATGGGCTCTATCCGTGGCTTGCTCTTCGGCTGCATTGTTCCACCACGGATCTAAATGTATGACATAATCCGCACCATATAGATTTAGCCCTGTGCCTCCTGCTTTTAAAGAAACTAGCATTACTTTGATGTCGCCTTTATTGTTAAACGATTCACTTAAAGCAATTCTTTCTTCCCCGCTAGTTGATCCTTCAATTATCGAAGTGGCTATACCGTGATCTCTTAAATAAGAAGAGAGATGATGCAAGGCTTTTACAAAGCTAGAAAATATTACAAATTTATGGCCGTTTTCAATTCCTTGGGTCAATACTTCTAAAATATATTGGAATTTCGACGGCTCAAAATTGGCATTTTCAAAGAATGCCGGTGCATCAGAGCAAATGGTTCTAAGCCTTACTAAAGAAGCCAAAATTGAAGCTATATTTCCAGAATTCATATCTCTTCTAGCCCTTTCTAAATAGGCATCATAAATTTTTGCTTCTTCTTCCTCCATGGTAATTGAAATATTTTCGATTGTTTTTGGAGGCAAATCTTTTAAAACGTCTTCTTTTTTTCTTCTTAAGTAGAATGGCTTTATTTTGTTATATAGCTTATTGGCTTTTTCTTTTGAGGGGGCATAGCCATAAGTTCTTGCAAAATCATTTCTTTCTCCTAGATACCCTTCCATTAAGAAATCAAAAATTGAAAATAAGTCGATTGCTGAGTTTTCAACCGGAGTTCCTGTTAAGGCTAGTTTGTAAGTAGATTTAAGTGATTTTACCGCAAGAGTCTTTTTTGCATTTGTATTTTTTATTGTTTGAGCTTCGTCTAAAACAGTCAAAAGAAACTGTATTTGCGTGAATTTTTCAATATCGTTTCTTAAAGAGTCATAAGAAATTATTGCTATAACTGTTTTTTCTTCTTTTAAAGAAGATAATAATTTAACCCTATTTTCTATCGATCCGGAAATGACCATGCTAGGTAATGACGGGGCCCATTTTTCTATTTCTTTTTTCCAGTTATAGGTAACTGATTTTGGGCAAACTATAAGAATTGGTCCTTTTTCTTTTAGAGTCGAGATAAAGGCTATTGTTTGCAATGTCTTTCCTAACCCCATGTCATCAGCAAGTAAGCCTGGCAAATGGTATTTATTTAAACTAGAGAGCCATTTTACTCCATCTAGTTGGTATGACCTTAATTTGTTTTGCAAAAACGAAGGCAAGTTTATATTTGCTTCTTTAAAATGAGAGATATCATTTACAAATGAAGACAAGGATGAATCTAAATCCACTTCGATCCCTTCTTCGCTTTGTAACATGAAAGTCGTCCAAAATGGCAAATTATTTGACTGGCTATGGTCTCTATCGATATTTAAGGAATTGGCTACTTTGACAAAATTCTTCACCTCTTCGCTTTCTAAATCGACAATTTTTCTATCTATTAATATGAATTTTCTTTTTTGCTTATAAGCCTCAAGTATGGAAAATAGTTCATCATCGCTAAATTCGGATGAAGACATGGATGCGTTTATCCATCCTTCTTTTAATAGAAGCTTTGTTCTTACTTTTGGATTTGTTTTGGCTATATTCAATAAGTTATCGCTTAAAAATAGTTTGCAATAACTGCCCAAATCTTTGTAAGAAGAAGTTAAAAATGAATACACGTATTCATTATCTTTAAGGTATCCATTTTCTAATCCATGTCTTTTTGTTAACTCTTCAATATAAGAATCATAGTAGGCTTTTGAAAATTCGCTTCCTAGGAAAGTATCTTTTTCAATTTCTTCGCCTTGATATTCGAATTTTGTTTTAAAAGATAATGTATCTAAGGCCTTGATGTATTCAATATATAAATTGATTTGGTATTTACTATTTTCACCATTTATTTTCAAAGATTTTTCTTTTTTTATTTTATCTATGACTAGATCTGCAACATATTCAAAATCTTTATCCGTTATTCCTTTTCTTCCGACAAAGGAAATTATTTTTTTGGCGTTTTCTGTTTTAAAAACATAAACATTAATAATTCTTTTGCTTTTTTCGATCGTGGATATTATTTTTTTGCTTTGAACAAATACGCTCTTTTTCTTTAGATCGGGTATTGCTTTAGGCTTGCCATTTTCATTTATTTCTATTCTACCTTGTTCTAGATTTTCATTTATATAGTATGTTTTGCCATTGATTTTAATTGTTTCGCCTAGCAAATAAGGCAAGAGGCTTGCCATTTCTTTTTTTAATATGCCTTTATTGCTAGCAAAATTGTCGGCAGATAAATTAGCCGCGATTATATATGGCTGAATTTTGCTCATTACTTTTGAATAATCTAGCGTTAATTCTTTTCCGCCTTTAACAATAGGTCTAGTAAATGAATTTAAAAATATATATGGAGATACACTAATTTGTTTTTCTAAATTAGAAGTCAGCAAGATAGTTACATTAGTTAGAAAATCAAATTCCTCTTCTTCGAAATAGACGCTTAGAACTATTGATTCAACTTTAAAAGACTCTCGAATGTGATTTTCCTCATTTTCTATTTCAAATAGAAAACTATTTCTTAAATCAAGTCTTCTTTTGTTTTCTTCTTTAGATAAATTCGCATATTTTAAAACAGATTCATCAATACTTTTATATAGGGATTTTAATTCGTCTAAAGTTTTATTATTTTCTTTTTCTAATAAATATAAATATAAGGCATATGTTTCATTAATAGATTCGGCTTGATAATCAATTTCTCCATTGGAATTTACTTCTAAGTAAGCAAAAAAATCGCGCCCATTTACTTGTTTCGGGAAGCAATAATAAATAAATGAATCTTTTTCTTTGTTAAATCTATAAACAATTATTACTTCGCCAGATTTTAATTCTTCTAAGTATTTCTTTGTTTTTTCTTGACTAATGGCAAAGCTAGTAGAAGAGAACGAATTTTGTTTAACTTTATTTATATACATATTCATTCTCCATACTTTTCGTAACCAACTTTATCTAGTAATCCATAATGGTTTATTAGCTCAAAATAAATTGCTAAAGCATTTTGATTGCCTGCTATAGAGTTAAAGCATTTTTCATTAAGGATTAACTTTTTTGCTAAAGAAGCATCGATTTTGTCTAAACATAATAACCCTAAGGCTATTTCATCCGGCTTTTTAGTTTTTAAATTAAAATCTTTTTCTATTTTCTTAAATAAAAACCCACCTATCTTTAGATAATATCCTTTGTCAATGCATTCTAATAATTCATAGATATTTTCAACACTGGTTTTCCTTAAATCTACCTCTAGATTTGGATAGATTAGTTTTGGGGTTGGATTGCCTTTATCAATAATTTTGTTAATATTTGTATCAAATGTATTATTTTCTAATGTATCTTCGTTATTTGAAAATGTTTTATAAAAAGTGATCCAAGATAAACTGTTTGAATTAGACATTTTCAAAATGCATTGCAATGCTAATTTATGATCGATTTGATCGATTTTTTCTATGTCGTTTTTACTTAAAAGAGTTGTTTCTATATTAACTAAAAGTATTTTTGCCAAGCATACGATTTTATTGTTTTCGTTTGATAAAAATATTTCATCTATCAATTCTATTTTTGATTTGTTCGATATGAACGAATAAAAGAGTCTTAAAAAATCTAATTTAATGTTGTTTGGTATTAAGTTTATATCAAAACAAGGCAAGCAATGGCTTGGCATTGTCAATTTTTGCTGCAAAATAGATTCTTTTTCTTCTAAAAATAATTTTATAAGTGCATCTTGAAGTATATCTTTTCTTTGGCTTGTTTTTAAAATGGAGTTAAAGAATCCAATCTTTATGTCATTTGCTTTATTTATGGAATCTAGTAATAAATTTGTTGCTTTTTCTTTGTCATTAATGCAGGCAACAAGTCTATCAAAGAGTACTTCGGGTTCTTCGTAATAAGAAGAGTAATAGTTTTCTGTGTTTGTATATTTTTCTAATATCTTAAAAATTATTACACTTAATATGTCTTTGTTTTCCTCGCTTGCGTTTTTCCATTGTTTTTCTAGTTCGTTAATGGCTGAACTTACATATGCTGTAGCAGAATAAGTGTTTGTTAAATATTTAAGAGTATCTTCTCCTCTAGTAATTAAGCCTTTTATTCTAAAGTCTTGGTTGTTCGCTGCCGTTTTGGTATTTCTATTTTTTTCTTCGTAGGCTAAAACTATGCAGGCCATATGTTTGCAAGGGTAGGGACAAGGGCAAGTGCAGTATGATTTGTTTACATCCATTCTTCCGTCACTTTTAAAAGAAAGGTGCACATCATAATCATTGCTTCCAAAAACGGTTGCATCGACATGATTTTCATCGATCGAGGTGATTTCATAATCTTTATTTCGATAATATGATCTACCTCTAATTACTATTGTTGAATCAAAGAAATCTAAGTTGTCCATAGATGTGTCTAACACCTCATTATAACAAATAATTTAGTTCCTTGTCACAAAACAATTTAATATGATTGGCTTTACTTTTGTACATTTAGGTGTTTTTGTTTATATTTATTTCGAAGATATTTTCTAGATATTGTTTATTGGGTTAAAATTAGAATATGAAAAAAAGTATTTTGAATTTTGCTTTAATGGTATTTGGAACCTTAGCCTTGTCTAGTTGTAATATATATACTCCGTTTCTTAAAAGCAGTGAGGACTCTTATAGCGAAGAAAGTTTTTCTCGCCCTGAAAATGATGAAGGATTTTATAAGCCGGAAGCAAGTTCCTATCTTCCTTTTGGCATGAAAGACGTATATGAATCAGAAGGCATTGATGCCGTACCTTCAACTGGTAATGTAAAAATTTTGGTTTTGCCGATTGAATTTAGCGATTATTCTTTTTCAAGTGATTTTACCTCGGATTTAAAAATGGCTTTAGAAGGAAAGGAAGATGGCACGACCGATTATTGGGAATCTTTGTCTTCTTTTTATTATAAGAGCAGTTTTGGCAAATTGAATTTATCTTTTGACATAGCTTCTATTTATAGACCAAATATGTCTTCTTATAAGGCGTATGAAAAATATGCTTCTTCTAGTGATAACGGACGAACTTTAATTGAGGCGGCGCTTAGTTCTTATAAATCTAAAAATTCTACGACGGGTTTTGATTCGGATGGGAATGGATATATTGATGGGGTCATAGCTGTTTATTCTTGTCCTGATTACCAAACGGGGAATTTTAATTTTGAAAAAGTTAACGATACGAGTTTTTTCTGGGCATATACATATTGGGCGAATAATTATCCAAATAAAACAAGTCCTACTTTGTGTTCTTATTTTTGGCTTTCGCAGTCCTTCTTAACTAATGATAAAGGGGCGGATGCGCATACTTTAATTCATGAATTTGGGCACATGCTAGGTCTTGATGATTATTACCCTGAATCAAATAATGGATTTTATGCAGCTGGTGGCTTGGATATGATGGATTTTAATATCCTTGATCATGACTCTTATTCAAAAAGCATTTTGGGGTGGTGCGTACCGACTGTCATTACTGGAGATTGCACGATTGATATAGAAGCATCAAATAGAAATGGGGATTGTGTTATTATTCCTTCATCTAGCTGGAATGGTACTGGTTTTGGCGAGTATATAATGCTTGAGTTATATACTCCGGATAAACTAAATGAATTAGATTCAAAGGTAGCTTATACCGGTAGGCCACTAGGTTATACGATTCCTGGGGTAAAAATTTATCATATCGACTCAAGGCTAATGGAAGCGAAGTCCGCAGGTGGGAATAAGGTTAATGTCAGTTATTATAATGGGCGTACTCTTTATCCAAAAAGTTCAAATTATTATCAAATTGGTGCGACTAATTGCCAAAAAAGCGTTCATTATGCGGATGAAGAATATTCTTTAATCCATTTAATGGAAGCAAATGGAATCAATACTTTTAAAAATGCCAATTATGGAACTAATGCCACTCTATTTAAGAAAGGTTCGACTTTCTCATTAGAAAAATTTGGCAAAAATTTCTTTGTGGAACATAAAACTAATGACAATGGATTATTACCTTCCACTATTTATACTTTGAATAACGGGGACGAATTGCCTGTGGAAATAAAAATAAATTCTGTTTTTGCCAATAAAGCATCCATTTCTTTCTCTTTTAAATAGGCTTAAAATTAAAACATGGCTAAAAAAAGAGATTCATCGACATTATTAGAAAATAGAAAAGCCCATTTTTTATATTTTCTAAGTGACTTTTTGGTTGCTGGATTGGTTTTGACTGGTACGGAAATCAAATCTTTAAGGGCAAGGAATGCTTCTTTAAGCGATTCTTATGTTTATTGTAAAAATGGTGAAGCCTTTATTGCTAATATGCATATTGCCCCATATAAAGATGGTACTTTTTCTAATGTTGATCATCTTCGCGATAGAAAATTATTGCTTAATAAAAAAGAAATAAAAAAATTAGCAAGTAAATTAAAACTAGGTGGTTATACTTGCGTTCCTACTAAAGTTTTTTTGAGTCACGGGTACGCTAAAATGGAAATTGCGTTAGCTAAAGGTAAGCAGGCTCACGATAAAAGGGATTCTATAAAAGAAAGAGATGCTAAACGTAGTATAGACAAGGCTAGAAAAGAGGGGGCAAGGGTTAAAGATGAATGATTTCGATTCACTTAATGAATTTCCTTCTTTTAATTTTTCCAAAGCCATTTCCAAAGCAAATTTAAAACCAAATATTCCCTTAATAAAAATTACTGGAAGTAATGGAAAAAGCGTCACGTCCTCGATATTATCGAATATATATGTTCATAACGACTATAAAGTCTGTTCTTTATATCATCTATATGTAACTAATCCGTATAAAAACATTGTTTATAATAATGAGCCAATTTCCTTTGAAGAATTTAATTCTTATTTAGAAAAGTATAAAAAGATAATTTTGAAATATAAATTAAGCAAATGGGAAGCCATTTCTCTTGTTTTCTTTGCTTTTGCACAAGAAATGAACCCTGATTTAGTCATAGTTGAACTTGATGAAACTTATTGCCAAGTAGATTCATATTTAGACGAGGAAGAAGAAATCTTATCGATTCTAACTTCCTTAAGTTTAGACCATACGGAAGAATTAGGGTCGACTTTAAGCTTAATTGCTTCCTCTTATTGCTTGAATTTTTCTAGAGAAAGCAAACTTCTTTGCTGCAAATTAGATGATGATACGAAGAAAGTAGTTTTTGGCTTAACAAAAGATAATGATTCTTCTTTTTACGAAGTAGATTCATATTTTTCACCTCATTATAACGAAAAAGAAAATTTGGTTTTTTCCTATCGCCCTTTTAAAGAGCTAGAAATTGCTTCTAAGTATTTGTTTTATGTCGAAGATGCTTGTTTGGCGATTGAAGCTGGCAAGATATTAAGCGAGAGGTTTCCTTTAAAAAAAGAAAAAATAGAAGAGGCGTTACTTAATTTAATTGATATTGGCGAAGGAAAAAGAATTAAGGAAAACATTTATTTGTTCTCCTGCTCTAATTTAGAAGCGTTTACTCTTTTATCTAAATCCTTTTTTATTATTTCTAAAGGAAATCCTCTTCATATAGTAATTTCGTTGCATAGCGATAAAAATTTATCATCGATACTGCCTTTATTGGCGATCAATACTTCTTTTATAACTTTTACTTATGCTTCTAGTTCATGTCGCGATGAAATCGGTTATTCTCTTTATTTAGACGATTTCCCCTTTGTTAAAGATCCTATCGAAGCAGTAAAACAGATTAAATCTAAATATCCGGATGATATTATCATAGTTTGTGGCTGCCGCGAAATTGTGGAGTTAATGGAAAATGAAACAAAAAGATGATGACCCAAGGATAGATGAATCTTTATTAACGACGGAACAAAAAGAAGAATTGAAATCAAAGAAATTAAACGTTCCGTTTCTAATTTTCGTTGGGGTCGTTTTGCTTTTGATGATTGTTTGTATCGTTGTTATATTCTCTTTAAAAAATTAATGTCTTTAGCAAAAGAGTCAAATAAATTAATCTAATGTTTAACAATGTTTTTTACTTTAGAATTAACTCTTTTAAATTCTTCAAATAGAATTAACAAATTTATGGATAAAGAAAAGAATTAGGAAAAGATAGATTAAGAAGAAATGAGTACCTAATTTCCTTTTGTTATTTCTGCTTTTAATGAAAAACTTCCAACGTTTTTGAAGCGATGGTTTCTTTGGACTGTTTTGTTAATAAGATTAAAAAATAAAACTTTAGGTGACTAAAAAAGTTTATATGATTATCATATAAAGGCTAGAAAGAAGGCACGTTAATGGATAATTCTAAACCAAGAAAAGATAACCTGAAGTGGGATGAATATTTTATGGGGATAGCTTTGCTATCTTCAATGCGTTCTAAAGACCCATCAACTCAAGTTGGTGCTTGCATAGTCGACAAAGACAACAAAGTTGTTTCCATTGGCTATAATGGTATGCCAAGAGGGGTAGACGATAATGAAATTCCTTGGGGGCATGGAGAAGGATTGGATTCAAAATATCTTTATGTCTGCCATGCTGAATTCAATGCCATTTTAAATACAAGAAATGGCAGTGCTTTATCCGGGTGCAAAATTTATGTTACTTTATTTCCATGCAATGAATGCGCCAAGGCCATTGTTCAGGTTGGGATAAAAGAAGTTATTTATCTTGGCGATAAATATCATGATGGGATTGAGGCTACGGCATCTAGAAAGATTTTGGACTTATCGGGAGTCAAGTATAGAGCCTATACCGGAAGGGAACTACATTTGAATGTGGGGAAATAGAGGCTTTTTCTATCGCCTTTGCATAATGGTTATTGTCTTTTTGATAGCGGGACTACCTTTTTTGATTCCCCTTTCTTTAGATAAGAACACGGCTTCTTGGCTTGTTTATACCATTGTTGGGGTTTACTGCGGTGTTTTCTTAATTTGTGAAGTTGCTTTGGAAGTTTATATATTTTTAAAGAAGAATAAAGAGAAAAAATGAATAATGTTTGCTCTATAAAAAATCTTTCCTTTTCTTATGAAGAAAGCAAATCTACTTTGAAAAACATTTCTTTTGATATACCTTCTTCTAGCTATTGCGCCATAATCGGACATAATGGATCAGGCAAATCTACTTTGGCAAAACTAATTATGGGCTTGCTTGAACCTAATGAAGGTGAAATAAGTTTATTTGGAAAAAAATTAGAGAAGAAAAACTTAAAAGAATTAAGAAGAAAAATGGGGATAGTCTTCCAAAATCCCGATAATCAATTCGTGGGTTCGACTGTGGAAGATGATATTGCTTTTGGACTAGAAAATAGAAACATTCCACGCGAAGAAATGGTTAAAAAGGTCGATTATATTTGTAAGAAAGTTGGCATGGAAGATTTTAAAAAGCATGAGCCTTCTTCTTTAAGCGGCGGTCAAAAGCAAAGGGTTGCTATTGCAGGAGTTTTATCCTTAGGAGTCGATTTTATAATATTTGATGAAGCCACAGCTATGCTAGATCCAAAAGGAAAAAAAGAAATTGCCTCCTTAATCTTGGATATCAAAAAAGAAAACCCCTCCTTAACGATTTTATCTATTACGCACGATGTTGAAGAAGCTTCTAAAGCCGACGAAGTAATAGTAATTAATGACGGCTCTATTTTTATGAAGGGAAAACCAGAAGAGATATTTTCAAAAGTTGATGAGCTTCGTTCTATTTCCTTAGATGTTCCATTTTTCTATTCTTTAAAATACCAATTAGAAAAAGAAGGACTAGAAATTCCTCCTTCTATTAAAAATGAAGAAGAATTGGGGGAATACTTATGCCGATAGATATTTCCTCTTTATTCTATACATATAATTTGAAAACTCCTTTAGAGCATAAAGCCTTAAACGACATTAATTTGCATATTGAAGAAGGGGACTTTTTGGGTTTAGTTGGTAGGACGGGATGTGGGAAATCTACTTTAATCCAACACTTAAACGCCTTATTGACTCCAACTTCTGGGGCCGTTATGGTTGATGAATTCATTAATTCTAGCCAAAAAAAGAAAACAACGAAAAAAATGTCACCCCTTAGAAAAAGAGTTGGCCTTGTTTTCCAATTTAGTGAGTATCAATTATTCGAAGAAACCGTTTTAAAAGATGTTTGTTTCGGACCTAAAAATTTCAATAGAAGCAAAGAAGAATCAATTTCCGATGCAAAAAAGGCTTTGGAAATGGTTGGGCTGGATTCTTCTTTTTATGATAGGTCTCCATTTGAATTAAGCGGTGGAGAGAAAAGACGAGTGGCTATTGCGGGAATTTTAGCTATAAAGCCTAAATATTTGGTCGTTGATGAACCAACTTCGGGATTAGATCCTATGGGAGCAAAGGATATGATGGATTTATTTGAAAAAATCCACCAAGAAGGTACGACTATAATTTTGGTTACCCACGATATGGATATCCTTCTTTCTTATTGCAACAAAGTTGTTGTTATGGAAGAAGGAAAAATAGTTAAGCAATGCAGTCCAAACGCTTTATTTGAAATTGACTGCGAATCCTATTCATTGGAAACTCCTAAAGTATTATCCTTTGCTTCTATTTTAAAAAATAAAGGGTTGGATTTGGATTTAAAAAATATTAAGGACGTGGACTCGTTATCTAGACAAATATTTTCCTTAAGGAGCAAGCGGAATGGCTAACTTTGCTATCGGCAGGTATGTTCCTTATAACTCTTTTTTGCATAGACTTGATGCAAGAAGCAAAGTTGCCATCACCATTTTTTTGATGATTGCTGTTTTTATGGATTATCCAACTTGGTCAATGAGAGCGTTAGTTGGGGGAGTCATTTTTGTTTTCCTTTTAGCTCTTTTATACATTTCAAAGATGAAAATAAGCTCTATTCTTTCTTCTTTAAAAAGCATGTGGTTTATGGTTATTTTCCTTTTGCTTATTTATATATTGGTACCAAAGGCAAATAATACCTTGGGTGTTGCTTTTAAAATAAATGATTTTGTTGTTTATTGGGACTCTTTTGCCGAAGCCTTTAGGATAATTATGCGTTTAGTCATGATGATTATGATCACGATGATATTAACAGCGACGACTAGGCCACTAGATTTAACGTTTGCCTTGGAATGGTATTTATATCCTTTAAAGCTTGTTCATTTTCCAGTTAGTGAGATTGCCATGATGCTTTCGATTGCTCTTAGGTTTATTCCAACTTTGCTAGATGACGCTGATAGGATAATGAAAGCTCAGGCTAGCCGCGGCGTCGATTTTAAACATGGAAAAATAAAAGAAAAAATACTGGGCATCACTTCTTTAATCATTCCTTTGTTTGTTTCTTCGTTTGTTAGAAGCGATGAATTAGCTTCTGCGATGGAATGTAGAGGCTATGACCCAAGAGAAAAAAGAAGTAGGTATAGGCAGTATAAATTTTATATAGGAGATGTTATTTCTATTATATTGGTAGCTGCTTTTGTAGCAGGGGTAATGAGCATTTCCATTCTTAATTTTGATGTCTTTGCCTATTTTGGGATAGCTGCCTTATGAAAAAACATTATTTATGTACTTGTTCATATCGGGGGACTAATTATTTTGGTTTTCAAAGACAAAATAAATTTCCAAGTGTTCAAGAAGAAATAGAAAGGGCCCTTCTTTTTCTTTTTAAAGAAGAAATAACAATAAAAGGAGCGGGGAGAACGGATGCCAAGGTTCATGCAAAAGGGCAAACCTTTTCTTTTTTCTCGGCCCCTATCGCCAATAAGGAAAAGTTTCTATTTGCCTTTAATAGACTTCTTCCTATGGATATTAGCGTTAAAGATATTAAAGAAGTCCCTTTTTCTTTTGATGCTAGGCATTCTTGCATTGGCAAAGTTTATGAATATAGATTTTGTTTTGGAGAAAAAGACCCCTTTAAAACTGAATTCGAGGCTTATATAGGCAAAAGGGATTTTAATGTTATTTCCTTTTTTGACGCATGCGAAGTTTTTGTAGGTGTGCATAATTTCCAATCCTTTACAACTAAAAAAGAGGATAAAGATGGTTTTATCAGGGACGTGACATTAATTTCGCCAAAATTTGATAATAAAAGGGAAGCCATTTCTATCGTTTTTAAATCCAATGGGTTTATGACATATCAAATTCGTCTTATGGTCGGGGCGTTGCTTAAAGTCGGTTTAGGGAAATTAAGCAAAAATGACATTAAAGAAAGATTGGAATCTAAAAGCAGGAACATCATGTCTTTTAAAGCGCCGGGTGAGGGCTTAACATTACTTGAGGTTATTTATGGATAACTTTGAATATAATTACCATACGCATACAAGTAGATGCGGGCACGCGATTGGCTTAGATGAAGAATATGTCATCGAAGCTATAAAAAATGGCTATAAAAGAATGGGCTTTAGCGACCACGTTATGCTGCCCAATATTTCTCAGCCTGGGATTAGAGGCGAATTTTCTTTATTTGATAGTTATGTCCAATCTATAAGCGGCTTAAAGAAAAAATACAAAAAACAAATTGAAATAAAGCTAGGGTTCGAATGTGAATGGTATGGAAATACTTTTAAGAATTACTATGAAGATTTGCTTCAACATAAGGGGTTTGACTATTTAATACTCGGGCAGCATTGCTTTTTAAGCCAAGGCAAAATGGTTTTTTATAAAAGCCTTGCAGATGAAGAAAAAGCATGCGAACTGTACGCTTCTAATTTGATTGAGGGGATTAGAAGTGGTTTGTTTTCTTATGTTTGTCATCCAGACTTTTTTGTTTTAGGAACAGAGGGTATTTCCAATTTTGCTGAAATCTCAACTAAGATTGCTTTAGAAGCAAAAAAAGCGAATATCCCTTTAGAAATCAACATGGGACAAACTAGGAGGTATTCCTTTCCTAAGGCAAGCTCTCCTTATCAACCTTATTATCCATATGCCCCATTTTGGAAAATAGTAAAGGAAATAGGCAATAAAATAGTAGTCGGCGTAGACGCTCATAATCCAACTGACTTTTCTAAAAGCGATTATTTTTCCTTAAGGAAATTTATAAAAGACCTTAATCTAGAAGTTGTTGAAGATTTTACAATCTAATTGATTTTGTTTTAGATTTTTCTTCCCTATAAGACAAAAGCAGTGATATAGTAAACCCGAAAAAACAAGGAGTTTTTTATATGGGAAGGCATTTCGAAGTTAGAGCTGCAGCTATGGCCGCAACTGCAAAAGCCAAGTCCGCCATTTACATGCGTGCATCAAAAGAAATCTATGCGGCGGCAAAATCTGGAGAGCCTGACCCTAATTCAAACCTCGCGCTTCGCTCTGCTATTGAAAAGTATCGTAAGCAATGTCCGAAGGACGTTATTGATAGGGCCATTGAAAAGGCTAAAGGTGGCGATGCCGTTGCTTATATTCCTGGTAGATATGAGTTTATGGGTCCAGGCGGAAGCAATATTGTTGTTGACACTTTAACAGATAACGTTAACAGGGCTTTAGTATCGGTTAGAACCATCGTTACTAGAAAAGGTGGCAAGATGGCTTCTGTTGCCTATAATTTTAATTTACTAGGCGTTTTGGATTTTAAAGGACCAAAGGAAGAAGAAGTCGAAGAAGCCTTGGTTTTGGGCGATGTTGATGTTACTTCCATAACCGTTGACGAAGATGGCGAAATTGAAGCAACTGTCGCTCCTTCTGATTTAGAAAAGGCAAAAGAAGCTTTAAAAGGTATCGGAGTTGCTGATTTCGATAGAGCAGAAACCACCTTATTACCAAATGAATGGATTGAAGTTAGCGATGAAGATAAAGCTAAGCTTAATGCCATGATGTCTGAACTAGATGAAGCAGAAGACGTTCAAGCCGTTTATACTAACGTCTCGAATCTATAAAGAGTTATTTAAGTAAAGTTAGGCCTCGTTTTGTAAATGAGGCTTTTTTTAATTGACAAATGTAATGCAACACTTTGCATTATATTATTTTTATATACAATTTTCCTTTGTATTTTATAAAAACAGTCGAATAAAAGGATATTATTCCAATGTATGAGAGGAAAATGGGAACGCTTAATACTCGCAAGGAAAGAAAACAATTTTACTCAGCAATTTTGCGCGGATTTTCTACATGTATCTAGAAATACATGGGCTAATTGGGAAATGGGCATTTATGAACCAGGTTTAGAAGATCTTTGTCTTATTTCTTCTTTACTTGATGTTTCAATAGATTATTTATTAGGCAATGATAGGTACATTACCTTATCTTTAAAGCAGCGAAAAGAAATCGCTGAATTAGCAAATAAGGTTAAAGATATTGTTGGTTCAAAACATAATGAAAATAAATAAAAAAATCGTTTGTTAATTTATTAGGAAAACAAGGCATTTTACTTATGATTAGTAAAATTGATACTTGCTTTTACACGTGCGTGCGTAGATAATACCAAACGGCACTACTTTGAACTAGTAAACCCCGGTAAAGTTTAATTGTTCGAAAAAAGTCGCTTAAACGACAAAAGGAGAAAACTATGCAGCGTCAAACAACCATGGCAAAACCAGCTGAAGTAAAACGCAACTGGTATATCGTTGATGCCACGGATATCCCACTTGGCCGCCTTGCGTCCAAAATTGCTATCGTCTTAATGGGTAAAAACAAGCCCACATACACACCAAATGTTGACTGCGGTGACTACATTGTTGTTATCAATGCCTCTAAGGTTAAACTTACCGGTAATGATCCAGAACACAAGAAAAATTATTACAATGTCTCTGAATATAACGGCGGTCTTCGTACCCGTACTGCCGGAGTCATGAAAAGAGAATTTCCAGTCGAACTTATCGAAAGATCAGTTTGGGGAATGGTTCCAAAGGGACCTTTGGGACGCCAAATCGTCAAGAAATTATTTGTCTATGCTGACGAAAAACATGCTCAACAAGCCCAGAACCCGACTGTTCTAGACTTGAGCAAATAAGGAGTTAAAACATGGCAAACGAAACTAAATATTATGGAACCGGCAGAAGAAAGACTTCTGTTGCCCGTGTTTATATAAAAGCTGGAAAAGGCAATATCATCGTTAATGGTAAAAAAGTTGACGAATATATGCCATTCCCAACCCTTGTCTTAGACTTGAAGCAGCCTTTGGCCATTTTAGGTGCCGAAGATAGATACGATGTTGAGGCCAACGTTTATGGTGGCGGATTCACCGGACAAGCTGAAGCTATTCGTCTTGGAATTGCTAGAGCTTTATTAGAAGCTAATGAAGATAGAAAAGCTCTTAAAGTTGCTGGCATGCTTACCCGTAATGCTAGAAGCAAGGAAAGAAAGAAATACGGCTTAAAAGGTGCACGTCGTGCTCCTCAATTCTCCAAACGTTAATTTTGGATTATTGCTAACAATATTGCCATCCGGAAGGGTGGCTTTTCTTTTATAAATAAGCGAAGAGTAAATAAAATAATTACATATTCTTTTTCGTATTCAATCTTCTTTTTTTATAAAATAATCATTTTAGTTTTAGCCTTTGTTAATTCTTTATATAAATAACCAAACCTAATGAAATCGATTACATTTGTTTCATATTGATTAATCAATTGTTAACTAACAAACACCTCTTTATAATTTACTTAATATGGAAAGTCCTAAGAAAGTAGTCATAAGGCAAGTAGTTTCCTCCTTGCATAAAAATAAAAGAAAGAATATTTCGTTAGATTATCTTTCTAAAATCATTGGAATATATCCTGATGTTTTGGGCGCGGAACTTTCTTATTTCTGTCCTATGATTTTGATGGACCCAAGTGTAAATGTTCGCGATTATTTAGAAGATATGAGGCGTTATTTATCAGAGCCTAGTAAAAATGTTTCTAAGAAAAAAGCCATAAAAGAAAAAAGGGAACGCATTTACAAAAAAGAACTTGAGGAATATAAAGGGATTGTAGACTTTATATATAAAAAAATGACAACCGTTGGAGGCCTTTTAGATCCAGGCTTTGAATTAGATAGACATGAAATTAGAATAATGGAAAAATTGCTCCAAATTGAAAGGAAAAAGCTACGCAATAAAAAGAAAAAGCCACAATAAAATGCTTTAAAAGTTAATCAATTTTAACAATAAGCCTAATAATTAGGCTTTTTTTAATCTTTGATTGTTTATGGGTAAAGAAAAAATTATACTTACATCAACAAGGAGATTTTAATCTTTTTTATATGGCAGAAATTAAAAAAACCATGAAGTCTGTCGATGGAAACACCGCAGCAGCGATGGAATCCTACTATTTTACTGAAGTAGCGGCCATCTATCCAATTACCCCATCTTCTCCAATGGCTGAATTAGTAGACGTTATGTCTTCTAAAGGGACCAAAAACTATTTTGGAGCACCCGTGAAAGTCGTTGAAATGCAGTCAGAAGCCGGTGCTTCTGGTGCCGTCCATGGAGCTTTGCAAGGTGGAGCTTTGGCTACGACATTTACCGCTAGCCAAGGTTTGCTTTTAATGATTCCAAATATTTATAAGTGGTGCGGGGAATTACTCCCTGCAGTTTTGCATGTTGCCGCTAGATCGTTAGCCACACGTGCCCTTTCTATTTTTGGTGATCATCAAGACGTTTATGCAATTAGACAGACTGGCATTACGATGATTGTTTCTAATTCAGTCCAAGAAATTGCCGATTTGACTCCTGTGGCCCATTTAACGGCTATAGAGTCTAGTGTCCCGGTTTGCCATTTCTTTGATGGTTTCCGTACTTCTCATGAGGTTCAAAACGTTGAATTTGTTGATGAGGAAGAATGGAAAAAGCTTCTTCCAATGAACAAAGTTGAGGAATTTAGAGCTCGTGCTTTGAATCCACACACCCATGCAGTTACTCGTGGCGGTGCCGAAAATGACGACATTTATTTCCAAGCTAGGGAAGCCCAAAATACTCATTTCGAACATGTAATCGATGTTGCTAGTAAATATTTTGAAGAGGCTACTAGACTTACCGGAAGAGAATATGCTCCATTTGTTTATTATGGCGATGAAAAGGCGACAAAAGTCATAATTGCTATGGGTTCAGTCAATGAAACTGCCATGGAAGTAGTTGATGAGTTAAATAAAAACGGCGAACATGTTGGTTTGGTAAAAGTTCATTTATATCGTCCTTTCTCTGCCAAACTCCTCTCTAACGCCATCCCATCTTCCGTTAAGAAGATCGCTGTTTTAGATAGAACAAAAGAAACCGGTGCTATGGGCGAACCACTTTATTTGGATGTAGTAGCTGCCTTAGCTAGCGAAAATCGCAAATTTGAGCAGATTCTTGGTGGTCGCTATGGATTATCTAGTAAAGATACCCAGCCTAAAGACATCAAGGCCGTTTATGATTTCCTTTCCTCTAATAACAATTGGAATGGGTTCACAGTTGGAATTAAAGATGATGTTACTCATTTATCAATTCCAGTCGATGATAAATTTGTTATCCCACATAACTATACTTCTTGTTTATTCTATGGGCTTGGATCTGATGGAACCGTTTCAGCCAATAAGAGTTCCATTAAGATTATTGGCGATGCTACCCATCAATATGCTCAAGCCTATTTCCAATATGACTCAAGAAAAGCTGGGGGAACTACTCGCAGCCACCTTCGCTTTGGAAAAGAGCCGATCCATTCCGAATATTATGTCAAGAATGCCGATTTCATATCTTGCTCATTGGATACTTATATCTTTAAATTTGACATTATTTCCAATTTAA
Source organism: uncultured Bacilli bacterium (assembly GCA_934725985.1). Lineage (GTDB taxonomy): Bacteria > Bacillota_I > Bacilli_A > RFN20 > CAG-826 > Alloenteromonas. The sequence continues at coordinate 672,679 of CAKVCX010000001.1, forward strand.
AAGATGGCGGAACATTTTTGCTTAATACCAACATGGATGATGAAACCTTAATAAAATCCATGCCAAACCGCATGAAGCATCTTTTGGCTCAAAAACATGCTAAATTCTATGTCATTGATGCTAATAAATTGGCTGCTGAATGCCATATGGGTCGTCACACCAATACGACTTTGCAAGCTGCTTTCTTTAAACTTTCTCCATCAATTATGGATTATGAAGAAGCCGAAAAATGGATGAAGAAGTTTGCTGAAAAATCCTATGCCAAAAAGGGCATGGATATTGTTAAAAACAATTGGGATGCTATTGACGCTGGCCCAAAAGGATTGCGTCAAATTGCAATAGACCCAGCTTGGATTAACTTACCCTATAATAAAGTAACGGCCATCGATAGCAAAGATACCTATTATGATGAATATGTTGAAGTAATAGACCGTCTTGATGGCGATGAGCTCCCGACTAGTGCCTTCACTAAACATGAACTTCTTGATGGCACGATGAATGAAAACATCACCTTTAGACAAAAAAGAGCTATCGCCGATAGAGTTCCAGTTTGGAATCCAACATATTGTATTGAATGCAATCAATGCGCTTTTGTTTGCCCCCATGCTACGATTCGTCCGTATTTATTAAACGAAGAAGAAGTAAATAACGCCCCTTCTATTGTCAAGGAAGGTTTAAAACCTGCCATTGGCACGAAAGATAAGACACTAAAGTATCGTATCCAAGTAGCTACTGAAAATTGTATCGGCTGCGGCCTTTGTGTTTCCGAATGTATGGCAAACGTTACTGCGACAAAGATGAACAATGATCATTTTGCCTTAAAGATGGTTGATGCCCATACTCAAGCCGAACAACAAGTCGGGGCAGATTATTGCTATGCTAGTGTAAGCGAAAAGAAAGACCAATTTCCGGCCACACTAGAAAATGGAGTAAAGGGACTTGGCTTTAAAAAGCCATATATGGAAGTAAGTGGTGCTTGTGCTGGATGCGGAGAAGCCCCTTATTATCGCATTGTTTCCCAATTGTTTGGCAAAGATATGTTAGTTGCTAACGCTACAGGCTGTTCTTCAATTTATTGCGGTTCAACTCCATTAACCCCATTTGTTAATAATAATGGAAAAGATGGTCCTGCTTGGGCAAACTCTTTATTTGAAGATAATGCCGAATATGGCTTTGGTATGAGAATTGCCTCCGACCAAAAGATGAGCCAAATTGTCAGGATTTTAAATGAAGCTAAAGCTAACGCCGATCTTGAACCTGAATTAAAGGAATTGATCGATAAGTACCTAGCTAATTTGAAAAATAGGGATGTAGAAAGAACTATCGTCCCAGAATTGATGAAGTTAGTAGATGCTTCCAAGGTTGAATCCGTTAAGGAATTAAAACTTTATCAACGCGATTTAGTCGATAAATCTGTTTGGATTATTGGTGGTGACGGATGGAGCTATGACATTGGATATGGTGGAGTTGACCATGTCTTGGCTAACGAAGCCGATGTCAATATCCTTGTCCTTGATACCGAAGTTTATTCCAATACTGGCGGACAGGCTTCTAAGTCTTCCCAAACTGGCTCCATTAATAAATTTACTGCTTCCGGCAAAAAAGAAGCCAAAAAGAATCTTGCTTTAATGGCCATGGCTTATGGGCACGTCTATGTTGCTCAAATCGCTTTAGGAGCAAATCCAGCCAAAGCCATTCAAGCCTTAAAGGAAGCTGAATCTTATGATGGACCATCGTTAGTTATATGCTACTGCCCATGTGCCGAACAACATATTAAGGGCGGCTTAGTTAACTCTATTAAGGAAGAAAAGAAAGCAGTAGAATGTGGATATTTCACCACATTTAGATATGATCCTCGCCTAAAAGAAGAAGGGAAGAGCCCATTAACGCTAGATTGCCCAGAACCAGATTTCTCCAAATTACGCGATTTCGTGATGCAAGAAACTAGATTCTCTCAACTTCCTCTTGTTAACCCAGAACATGCTGAAGAACTTCTTAATAAGACTGAGAAGTATGCTAAGCAAAGGTGGGAAAACATTAAGAAGTTCGGCGCTTAATAGATAGCCATTCTAATTTGCATTAATGCCTCGCTACCTAAGCGGGGCATTTTCTAATATAAGTTGTTCTAATTTGGCTGAAGCAACGCTTAAGGGCTGTTCTTTTCTTTTAATTAACTTAATTTCTCTTCTTGGAAGTTCCTTTTCTAAGGAAATAAGTGAAACATCATAGCCATTTTCTAAAAATTGTTTTGGGATAAATCCTATTCCTAAATTTGCCATGACCATTGGCAAAATTTGGTCCGCAGTCGAAACAAATGTGCTAGGTTCATATTTTAAGCCCAGATTTAAGAAGAAGTTAAAGTAGAGTTCGTATGTTTTTGTATTTGTTCCAAGAGAAATCAAAGGGTTTTTCAAAAGTTTTTCAAAAGACATCTTTTCTTTTTTATCCAATAAGAACGATGGGCTACAAACCGCGATTTCGTTAAATGAATAGATGGTTTTTTCTATTATAGAATTTGTTTTAACAGTCGGAGTAGTGACTAAAGCAATGTCAGCTGTCCCATTTTTAATGGTTTCGATTGCCTGAGGTGTGGAATGGTTGCTTATTTTTAGATGAATATTTGGATATAAGTTGTGATATTTTTTTAATATTGGCAATAGAAAACAACGTAATGCTACCTCACTTGAAGCGATATAGATGGAACCATTTTCTAAATTCTTGCTTTCTTTAATTTCATTTTCGCCTTTTTTTATACTTTCAAAGGCTATCTGAATATGGCTAAATAGCTTTTTTCCTTCCGGGGTTAAATTGACCCCGTGTTTATTTCTTATAAAAAGAGGACAGCCTAACCCGTTTTCTAAATTCTTTATTATTCTAGTAACATTAGGTTGGTTGCTTAGCAAGACTTTTGAAGCTCGGGTGATGCTTTGATATTTAGCAACGTAATAGAATACTTTGTAATAATCGTAATTTATGTCCATAAATTAACCTATATATCAATTTGATATTATATCCATATTATATATACATTTTACATATATATAAAAAAGACTATGCTTACTTTTACTTGTAGAAGGCTAATTTTTAAGCAATGGAGTAAATATAAAAATGTTTAATCGCTTCTATCGGTAGAGAATGCAAGAATGGAGAAATAGTTATAGGCAAAAGCAGCAAAATCGCGAAGCAGAGTTTCTAGGATCGCTTATTCATCAATTAAGAATAGATTCAGGCATTCCTATTGGTGAAACGATTGGAATTAAACCTATGGTCCTTAAATAAATAGTATCAAGCAACTGTCTTTATAATTTGACTTAATCTTTTTAGTTTGAAAAGCAAAGAGTTTTATAGTTAGAGTTAATGATTTTAATTAACTTAAAAAAGTATCTTCAATAATTATAGGATGGTAGGTTTTGGAAGCAGATTAAATCTTGGCTTTTTAAACGGCTTAGAAACGAAGTATATAAAACGCTTAAAAATATAGCTTTTCTTAATAGGTGAAAAAGATGAATAAAGATTTAACGGTAGGGAAGCCGGCAAGCGTTTTGTGCAAATTTTGCTTGCCTTTGTTTGGAAGCATTATTTTTCAGCAACTATACAATATTGCCGATAGTTTTGTGGCAGGCAAATTTATCGGCGACAACGCATTGGCGGCAGTAGGGAATAGCTATGAGATTACTTTAATATTTATAGCTTTCGCTTTTGGATGTAACATAGGATGTTCCGTAATTGCCGCACAATTATTTGGTGCAAAAAGATATAAAGATTTAAAAACTGCCGTTTATACTTCTTTAATTTCTAGCGTGATTCTATGTTTGATTTTGATGGCTTTAGGATTATTTTTCTCCACCCCATTATTAAAATTAATAAATACGCCGGAAGAAATACTTGCGGATTCAAAACTATACTTAGATATTTATATTTTTAGCTTGCCTTTTGTTTTTCTTTATAACGTTGCGACCGGAATTTTTTCTTCTTTAGGAGATTCGAAGACCCCGTTTGTCTTTTTAGCCTGTTCTTCTTTAGCTAACATTGGGGCAGATATTTTGTTTGTGACCTTGTTTAAAATGGGCGTGGCTGGGGTGGCCTGGGCAACTTTTTTGTGCCAAGGCGTTAGCTGCCTTCTTGCATTGCTTTTCGTTTTTCTTCGCTTTAGCAAAATAAAGTCCGAAGGAAAGGCCAAGTTATTTTCTTGGACCCATTTTAAAAGTTTTGCCGTTATTGCAATTCCTAGCATTTTGCAGCAAAGCTTTATTTCTATTGGTAACATTATTATTCAAAGTGTCATTAATGGGTTTGGCGCGGCTACAATGGCAGGCTATTCGGCTTCAATTAAGTTAAATAACATGGTCGTTACTTCCTTGACTACTTTAGGAAATGGTATTTCTAATTATACGGCTCAAAATATAGGGGCATCTAAATATGATCGAATCAAATCCGGGTTTAAGGCTGGGTTAATGCTAGTATGGTCTTTATGCATTCCCATTGTTATTGTCTATGAAGCTGCCGGGAGATGGTTGATTTATATTTTTCTTGAAAGCCCGACTGGGGAAGCCATGGATGCTGGCTTAATGTTTTTAAGAATAGTTTCGCCTTTTTATTTTGTTGTGGCGGCTAAATTAGTATCGGATGGTATTTTGCGTGGGGCAGGTTTGATGGGCAAGTTTATGCTTGCTACCTCGATTGATTTGATTTTGCGCGTAGTTTTAGCGGAAGTGTTATCTACTACTTCGTTAACCACGACTGGCATTTGGCTATCTTGGCCAATAGGATGGGGCGTTGCTAGTATTGTTTCCATCGCATTTTGCCTTACGATTAAATGGGACAAGAAAAATGAAAATGAAGTAGAGAAAGAAAAGATTCAAGGGGATTTTTAAAAATGCTTTTATCTAATTCCCCTGATTTTTATTGAATAGTTCCTATCGTAATTTGAATATTCGCTTTGTAAATCCCTTAAGGCGTTAATCGCATCGTTTTTAATTTTGTTTGGCAATTGTCTTAGCTCTTGGCTTAGATAATTTTCAGAATTCATATATTCCATGGATCTATGGTCTCTATCTCCGTCATCATACATACATAAATTTGCACTGACCTCAAAAACAATTTCATTTATATAAACATGGCTATAGACATGAACATCGATATAATCGCTGTTGTAAGTGATTTGCCTACTATAAGAGTTTGCTATCTGATTCATTCTCGCATTTAATTCGTTTAGGATTATCGACTTATCGTTTTTCCTATTATCACCGCTTTGGATCGATGAGGAAGGGGTGCAATTAGATTGACTATGGTAAGCGGTGGCCCCATGTGTCTTTTTATAACTATTTCTTGCTTGGAAAAGATTATCGGCACTCGCTTCGTCTTGATACTCATCTCCTGAAAAAGCACCACCTATTTTAAAACGGTATATAACCATTCCTATCACGCAGGCTATCGTTATTAAAAGAGGAAAGGCATTTGCCACGCCAATGTTGCCTAAGCCAATAAGCCCGGCAATAACGCCCAATAAGAAGGATATAAAATAACCTGCCGGCAAAAAGAAAGGGCATATTTCGATGTCCCATTCTTGCGAGGTACCTATCAAATATGCAAAGCAAGTTACGGGAGCCATTATTAAGTTTGCTGAGGAAACCATATAGGTAAATACGCCTAAGGAAAAGAGATTCTCCCCACCCCCATTGAACATTTGACTCGACATGGCTATTGAAAATATTGCCAAAGCGATGCTGACTATAACAAAAATTAAGCGTTTTATGAAACTACCGATTGCCCCGTTTAAGAACCCGATGTTCAATATGTCTCCAAAAAATTGGAAAATAATGGCCGAAGCAAAGACGAAGATTGGGTAAAAAACATAATTAGAGGAAAAAGCCGAATCGGTAGAACAAAAGGTTGGAAAAAGAAGCCAGGATATTAAACCTAGAACAACTATAATCAGCAACAAAGTTAAAAATCGAAAAAACCTATTACTTAGCATCATTGATAAAACCCTCTTAAGTTGACTAAGAAAATATATGCTTTTTTCTAATTATTTTAAATAGTTATATAAAAACCCCTTTTTTGTGAAAAATAGGGGATATTTCAGCTAGTCTGGTCGGAACGATGGGATTTGAACCCATGACCCCTACCACCCCAAGGTAGTGCACTACCAAGCTGTGCTACGTCCCGAGTAACGGTATTATACTCATATAAATTACATTTATGTAGTCTTGTTTTAACTTTTTAGTAACAAAAATAAATAGCGTGTTAAAATAAATCGCATAGGAGAATTTATGGAAAAAAGCAAAGTATTCTTTACCTCATTTAGAAGCAAACACGATGAATCTTTGACTCACAAATTACAAAGGTTAATCGAGAAAGCCGGGTTAGGCTCATTGGATTTTGATGGGAAATTTGTTGCGATAAAAATGCATTTTGGTGAACTTGGCAATTTATCTTATCTAAGACCAAATTATGCAAAAGCGGTTGCCGATTTTGTAAAACAACGCGGTGGCAAACCGTTTTTAACCGATTGCAATACTTTATATCCAGGTTCAAGAAAAAATGCCTTAGACCATTTAGATTGCGCTGAAATAAATGGTTTTTCTACTATTGCTGCCGGGTGTCAAATCATAATTGGAGACGGATTAAAAGGAACTGACGAAGTCGATGTTCCTATTAAAAATGGCACATTGTTGAAAGAAGCTCATATCGGTAGAGCCATTATGGATGCCGATATCTTTATTTCTTTGACTCATTTTAAAGGGCATGAAGAAACTGGATTTGGCGGGACTTTAAAAAATATAGGTATGGGTTGTGGATCTAGGGCTGGCAAGATGGCCATGCATAGCGATGGCAAGCCTGTAGTTGATCCAAGCAAATGCCGTTTGTGCCGTTTTTGTGCAAAGGAATGCGGAAGCGATGCCATTAGTTATGATTCGGGCAAAGCTTATATAAATCAAGACCTTTGCAAGGGTTGTGGAAGATGTATAGGGGCTTGCGCTTTTGATGCTATCTCTCCTCAATATGATTCAAGCAATGAACTATTGGGCGAAAAAATTGCTGAATATAGTCAAGCCGTTTGTTATGGAAGGCCGTGCTTTCATATTTCGCTTATAGTCGATGTTTCCCCAAATTGTGATTGCCACGGTTCAAATGATGCCCCGATTATTCCTGACATAGGAATGTTAGCTTCCTTTGATCCGGTAGCTCTAGACCAAGCTTGCGTTGATTTATGCAATAAAGCCAAACCAAATGAAAATTCTCAACTTGGAGAGCAATTAAAACTACACGCCCCTAGCGGAAATGTATTTCATGATTCTAATTCACATACCGATAGCGAGTCAGCTTTAAGGCATGCTGAAGAAATTGGATTAGGGGATAGGGATTACGAACTAATTAAAATGGAGTAAACCTTTTCGTTTTTTTATTTATTGATTGTATAATCAATTTTCGTTATGGAGAAAAAAGATTCTAAAAATTGGATAATTGTAAAAGGGGCTAGGGAGAACAATTTAAAAAACATTAATGTCGAAATACCCAAAGGAGCGTTAAATGTTTTTACCGGTGTCTCTGGCTCAGGCAAATCTTCTTTGGCTTTTAATACTATTTTTTCCGAAGGGCAAAGAAGATACGTCGAATCGCTTTCTAGCTATGCTAGACAGTTTTTAGGTGGTTTTGAAAAGCCTGACGTTGATTCGATAGAAGGGCTTTCCCCTGCAATTTCAATAGATCAAAAATCAACTTCGCATAATCCTAGATCAACAGTTGGAACCGTAACGGAAATTTATGATTATCTAAGGTTACTTTATGCTAGGGTTGGCGTTCCATATTGTCCGCACCATAACAAACCAATTTTATCTTTTTCTCCCGTTGGCATGACTAACGCCATCCTAAATTATGAAGCAGGGGAGAAGATTCAAATCCTTTCCCCTATAGTTCGTAACGAAAAAGGTAGCCAAGTAGATACGCTTGCAAAATTAAAAAAGGATGGTTTTTCTAGACTTCGCATCGATGGGCAAATCTTTCTTATCGAGGAAGCGCCTTCCTTGGATAAAAACAAAAGACATGATATAGATATAGTTGTCGATAGGCTCATTATTAAAGACGGGATTAGGTCAAGAGTAGCAGAGGATGTTGAGCTAGCCCTAAATTATTCAAATGGCTATTTAACGGTTTTGTCCTCTAAAGGAGAAAGGCTTCTATCTAGTAAACATTGTTGTTCTGAATGTGGTTTTAGCATCCCTTCTTTGGAACCTAGATTGTTTTCTTTTAATGCCCCTTTAGGTTATTGCCCTGATTGCAAAGGCTTGGGCATAAAAAGAGAAGTAAGTCTTGACTTATTGATACCAGATCCAACTAAAAGCATTAGACAGGGAGCGGTAAGATATTTCGCAAATATTGTTGATACTACAAATATCGAATGGAAAGAGTTCGCCTTCCTTTGCTCTACTTATAAAATATCGCTTGATACCCCTTGGGAAAAGCTTAGTAAAAAAGAACAAAATATAATCCTTTACGGTTCTCCTGATTTCTTAACTTATACGATCACTTCTTCTAGTGGGAACAAAATTAACCGTAGAGGACAAATAGAAGGAGTTAAAACTAGGATCGAAAGGCTTTATAGAAGCACGACTTCGGAATGGATGAGCAAATATTACGAATCGTTCATGAGAGATAGCATCTGTACCACTTGCCATGGCTCTAGATTAAACGAGCAGGCTTTATCGGTTAAAATTGATGGATTAAATATTTATGAGGCATGTTGTCTGAGCTTGGAAGATTTTCTTTCTTGGATAAAGACTCTCCCCTCTAAATTAAACGAAGAACAAAATCAAATTGCCAAATTAGTAATAAAAGAAATCGAAAATAGGGCTCAATTTTTAGTCGATGTTGGACTTGAGTATTTAACTTTGTCTAGATATGCCATGACTTTATCTGGAGGAGAGGCGCAGCGTATAAGATTGGCGACTCAAATCGGATCAAAATTATCTGGAGTTCTTTATGTTTTAGACGAGCCTTCCATTGGTCTTCATCAAAGAGATAATGATAAGTTAATTGCTACTTTAAAAGAAATGAGAGACCTCGGCAATACTTTAATTGTTGTCGAACATGACGAAGATACGATTCGTTCCGCTGATTACGTAGTTGATATTGGACCAGGCGCTGGCATTCATGGCGGCTCTTTGGTTTATCAAGGCGACGTATCCGGCTTATTGAAATGCAAAGATTCAATAACAGGTGCGTATTTATCAGGCAAAAAAAGAATTGAAGTACCTTCAAAAAGAAGAAAAGGCAATGGCAAATTTATAGAAATTCAAGGGGCATATTGCCATAATTTAAAAAATGTTAATGTTAAAATACCGCTTGGAAAATTAGTCCTTATAACCGGAGTTTCTGGTTCTGGAAAGTCTAGTTTGATAAACGAGACTTTAGTTAGGGCGTTAGATAAAGAAATAAATAAGAAAAAAGATCCATTGCCTATTGAAGCAAAGGGTATAAAAGGCATTAAAAATATTGATAAATTAGTTTCTATTACCCAAGAGCCAATCGGTAGAACCCCTCGTTCCAACCCTGCCACATATACAGGAGTTTTTGACGATATAAGGGCTTTATTTGCCGAGACTGATGTGGCTAGGGAAAGAGGGTATGATAAAGGCAGGTTTTCCTTTAATGTAAGCGGTGGCAGGTGTGAAAAATGCCAAGGGGCTGGGGTAACTAGAATTCCCATGTCTTTTTTACCCGATGTATATGTAAAATGCGATGAATGCGATGGCAAGCGATATAATCGAGAAACTTTAGAATGTCTTTATAAAGGCAAATCGATTTATGATGTCCTTGATATGAGAGTTGAGGAGGCAGTTGATTTTTTCTCCTCTAGGCCAAAAATTGTTTCAAAGATAAAGACTTTATTAGATGTCGGTTTAGGTTATATCAAACTTGGCCAACCGGCGACGGAATTATCTGGAGGCGAGGCTCAAAGGGTAAAGCTTGCTACGGAATTACAAAGAAAAATGACTGGAAAAACGATATACGTCCTTGATGAACCAACCACTGGTCTTCATAGCGACGACGTCAATAGACTAATAGGGGTATTACAACGCATTGTTGATCATGGCGACACAGTTATCGTAATAGAACATAATCTAGACGTAATCAAAGTCGCCGACTATATAATTGATTTAGGCCCTTTAGGTGGGAATAAGGGCGGAGAAATAGTGGCTAGTGGTACCCCTGAGGAAGTTGCTTCTAATCCCAATTCTTTTACGGGATTATATTTAAAGAAGATATTAAAAATGAGATAATGTGAACATGGGTATAGCTTTAATTGTTATTGGATTGTTGTTTCTAGGCGGAGGTTCTACTTCTTTGGTTTTAGGATGTAGAAGTTTTGGAAAAGATAGAAGCAAGAATGTATTTTCTAAAAAAGAGATTTATTTATTCGCATGTGGATTAATAGCAAATGCAATAGGCGGAGGATTTTTCTTTGGTTCTATTTCACCTCTGAATGCTTTTTCTATGTCTTCCGGCCATCTAGCCATGCTTATAGTGGGCGGCATTTTATTTGCTTTATTTTTCTCGTTGCTATGGTCTTGCTTTTATGTTCGCTTTTATAGAAAAGATGCAGAGGTGTCTTTATTAAAATGGATTAAAATAGGACTATATAGTTCGATAGTCTTATCAATTATTTTCTTCTTGCTTTTAATGGAAGGATTAGCACCTTATCTAACTTATCCATTAGTTTCTGGCTTTGTTATAGGAAATGAAGGCTTTAGATGGGTTAGGGCAGGACAAAATCCTGGAAACGGATTCCATGTTGCGTGGTATGGTGTAATCATAGTTTTTTCCGCTATTGTGGCTTATTGGATATCCGACCATCGTTTTTATCAAAAATATCATAAACACGGAATGCTTGATTCTCTTCTTCTGGTGGCTTTTCCTGCCGGTTTATTAGGGGCAAGGATTTGGTATGTTGTGGGCAATTGGAACGGGGATGCCGCTAATGGGATTGCCTTTTCTTCCTTAATGGGTACTGATCAGTGGTGGAGAATATTTGCCGTTTGGGAAGGCGGATTGACAATTTTAGGTGGGGCAGTAGGTGGGATAATTGCCGGGGTCATCTTTATGAGAATACGTAGGAAATACGTTGATGTTAGATGGGCTATGGACATGATTGTTCCTACCATATTAATAGCCCAGGCCATAGGCAGGTGGGGGAATTTCTTTAATGTTGAGGTTTATGGAGGCGAAACTCCTATTTCTTCTTGGAGCTTTTTGCCGACATTTATTCAAATGCAAATGTCTTATAACGGGAATGGAAGTTTACTAGGCAATGGAACGATGCATGTACCTTTGTTCCTAATTGAATCCATTGCCAATATTATCGGTTATTATGTTATTGCTTATTTAGTACCATTAATTTGGAAAAAATATAGGCCCATGGGTTCGTTATGTGGCTGTTATTTGATTTGGTATGGAATAGTTAGAATCATAATGGAACCATTTCGTGACGTTAACTATAACATGGGCAGCAATGGGAGTTGGTCGGTTTGGAATTCCCTTGTTTACATCATTTTAGGTGTTGTTTTGATTGGCTTATTCTTCTTGCTTGATTATTTAAAATCAAAAAAAGCCATGCCTATTGCAAGCAAAGACAAAGGAAAAGATTCCTCTATAGAAGACCATAAGGAAGAATAAATGACAAATGAGTTCGACGTTATTGTAATAGGTGCTGGCATAGCCGGGATTTCTGCTGCAATTTATTTGAAGCGCTCTTCTCTTTCCTTTCTTCTTTTAGACAAGGGAATGGTTGGAGGAAAGCTTAATTACATTCATAAAATAGATAATTATCCTGGCTTTTCTTCCATTTCTGGAATTGAGCTTTCTTTATCTTTGCAAAGGCAAATGAAACAACTAAATATTGAATCTACCTATGGGGAAGTGAATAAAATTGAAAAGAAAGATAACGTTTTTCAAGTCAGGACTGATTTAGATACTTATAAATGCAAAGCAATTATTCTTGCTAGCGGCTCAAGCGAACAAAGACTAGGCGTTAAAGGGGAAAAAGAATTTTTTGGGAAAGGCGTTTCTTATTGCGCGACTTGTGACGGCCCCTTTTTTAAAAACAAGGAAGTTGCTGTTTATGGTTATAAGGATTTTGCCTTCGAAGATGCCTTATATTTGGCATCAATTTGTTCTAAAGTGTACTTTATTCTTCCAAGAGAAAGCAAAGCAAGCGAAGTTCATTTTAACGAAGTGATTAGTAAAGATAACATCAAACTTATTCAAGGTTATCAATTAAAGGAAATAAATGGAAAAGATGCTGTTTCTTCTATCTTAATTAGCAACGGCAAAGAAGATAAACTCATATACGTATCCGCTATCTTCCCCTTATTTGAACAAGTTTCCTCCATCCAGTTCCTATCTTCTTTAAACCTGGATAGTAAGAACAATTTTGTTTTAATTGATTCTTCTAGTTCTACTAATGTACCCGGGTTTTTTGCTTGTGGGGATGTAGTTAATAAAAAAGTAAAGCAATTGGTGAATGCTGCTAGTGAAGGTGCTATTGCGGCTATAAGCGCCATTAATTATGTCAGGACTATTCAAAAATGAAACGCGTTTTTCTCATAAATGAATCGCCCAAATTTAATGATTTTCTTAGAGCGTGCTTTCTAAATGAGGGCTTTGAAGAAATTAGGTTATTTAACGAAACGGCCACCAAAGAATTTGTTAAAGGAATCAATGAGTCCAGTTCTAATAAGATTTTTCTTGTTTTAAGGCCAACTGCTTTACTAGATTTGTATTGTCTTTTAAAAAGCAATGAAGAACTTGATTTACGTTTAATTATCCTAGATGAAAATAATCTCCCCGAATTAAAAAGATTACGTAATTATTCCTTTGCCTATATAGATTGTTCAAATATTGATTGCAAGGAATTAAGCGAAAAGATTTATGCCTGTATTAAAGAAAACGACTTAATTGTTTCTATTTCTTCCTTTGGCTATAAATATGAAATCCCTTCCGATGCGGATTTAATATTTGATTGTAGAAATATTCCTAATCCCTATTGGGATGAAAGACTTAAAGAAAAAACCGGTTTAGATAAAGAGGTTGTTTCTTTTTTGAATGAAAAAGATAGCGTCAAAGAATTTTTATTGTACCTTTTTAACTATTTAGACTACTTTTTAAAAGAAACAAGAAAAGATGGTAGGAAATATATTTCCATTTATTTTGGGTGTACGGGCGGTCAGCACCGTTCGGTATATTTTGCGACAAAAACCTATGCACGTTATAAAGGCGAATATAATTGCTTGATCTCGCATAAAGAATTAAAGAGGCGTAAATGATGGAGAAGTCCTATTATTCCTTTGCTTTGCAAGTTAAAGAGGAAATCGCATCCATTCCTTTTAAAGATGAGCTTCTTCGCCCGTTTTTATCTGGATTTACCAAATGCAATGGAACGTATAGGCTAGGTGATGTGCTAGATTTATCTACCGAGTCTTCTAAGATAGCTAAGCTACTATATCAATCTTTTTCTTCTATTTATGGGGTAAATGTTAGGTTTAGTTATACAAAAAGCATGAATTTTAGAAAAGCCGTCAAATATCATTGCCTAGTAAGCGAGGCTGATTATATTTGTTCTGATTTGGATGTGGATTTTTTCTCAAACAAAGCCCCGAAAAACCTTTTGGAAGGAAGCAATCATCTTTCCTCTTATTTAGCTGGTTGTTTTTTGGCGGTAGGTTCGGTTAATGACCCCAAATCTAGCAATTATCATTTAGAATTGGCTTTATCGGATGCCGACTATGCTTCTTTTTTATGTAAACTAATTTTAAAAATAAAAGCATCTAAATTTACCCCAAAAATTGCTTCAAGGAGAAAGCAAACGATAGTTTATTTAAAACGTGGTGATCAAATTTCTTCTTTTCTGGCTTTTATTGGCGCGAACCAATCTTGCCTAGATTTTGAAAACATTCGGATTGACAGGGATTTTGCCAACATTGGTAACAGGTTAAATAATTTAGATTCTGCCAATATGGAAAAAACATTGTCTGCTTCTTCTAGGCAAATAAAAGAAATCGAGTATTTGACTAAAAAAGGGTTATTCGAAAAAATGGGTTTAAAAATTAGGACTTTAGGAATGCTAAGAATAAAAAACCCCGATGCTAGTTTGGAAGAATTGTCAAAAATGATGTCGGATGAACTTTCTAGCGAAGTTTCCAAATCTAACGTCAATCATATTTTTAGAAAGATTCATGAGGAATATATTGATGATATTGGAACTGATAGATAAAGACGCAGAAAAAGAGGAAGAAGAAAGACTTAGGAAAAATTTGGGTATCAGGGTAGCCTATATTAGGACTAAAAAAAAGATATCTCAATTCAGGCTTTCTTTGCTAACCGGGTTAAGCAAACAATATATAAGTGACCTTGAGCATGGAAGGCGTAATGTTTCCATATCTTCTATATATAAAATCTCGAAAGGCCTAGGAGTGGATTTAAGTGATTTGTTTAAATCCATTACAAAGTAGGCATTCCTTTTACCGAATTATCGTTTACCTATGGTAAATTAATAAATATCACCCTTTTAAACCTTTGCTTTCATTAGTATAATTTACTCGCTTAAATATTAAGGAGGGACAATAAAGATTATGTCCATCAAATTAGCAATCAATGGGTTCGGTCGTATTGGCCGTCTCGCATTCCGCCGCGCATATGAGGTCGGTGGTTTTGAAGTTGTCGCCATCAATGACTTGGTTGACGCAAAAACTCTTGCCTACTTATTAAAGTATGATACCACACATCGTACTTGGCATGCCGATGAGATTTCCGCTGAAGTCGAAAAAGATGAAGCCGGCAATTTCGTTAAAAACAACCTTATTTTCAAAGGACACAAGATTCCAGTTCTTGGCAAAAAAGACCCACATGATTTGAAGTGGGGAGAATTCGGTGTCGATATCGTTTTAGAATGCACCGGTAGATTAAAAAGCAAAGAAGATGGCCAAGTCCATCTCGACAATGGTGCCAAAGGCGTCATTATCTCTGCTCCATCTTCATCCAAAGATATTCCAACTTTTGTCTATGGAGTCAATACCAACAAGTTGACTTCCGATATGAAGATTATCTCTGGTGGATCCTGCACAACCAACTGCCTTGCCCCGGTTATGAGAGTTATTTATGACAAGTTTGGCGTTAAAGGCGGATTTATGACCACCATTCACGCTTACACCAACGATCAAACAATCCTTGATCTTGCCAAAGGCAATTTACGCCGTGGAAGAGCCGCCGCCGCTAACATCGTTCCAACAACCACCGGTGCTGCTAAAGCCATCAAAGTTGTTATCCCTGAATTAGATGGAAAACTTATGGGTGGCGCAATTAGAGTCCCAGTTACTGATGGCTCCTTAGTCGACCTTTCCTTGGTTCTTGAAAATCAAAACGTTACCGCAGAAGAAATCAACGCCGCTTTAAAGGAAGCTAGTGAATCTACCTTAAAAGACGTTCTTGCTTATACCGAAGATGAAATCGTTTCTAGCGATATCCTTGGTGCAACTGCCGGAAGCGTCTTTGATGCCACTCAAACCGTTGTCTTTACCGATAAGACTGGACTTCAACATGTCAAAGTCGTTTCTTGGTATGACAATGAATATTCCTTCACTTGCCAATATGTCCGTCTTGCTGGCGAATATGGCAAAGTTCTTGGTTGCAAGTAATTTGATTTAATTGCTTATTTAGCGGGATGAGATCCATCCCGCTTTTTTATACATTCCTTTCTTTTTGTTCATTATCTTTATTCGAGTATGTTTTATCTCACCCTAAAGGGTGGTATACTTTTTCATGCTAGGAGCAAAAAAATGCTAAAAACAATAGAAGATTTAAAAGATTTAAAAGGTAAAAGAGTCGTTGTTCGCGTTGATTTTAACGTCCCACAAACCAATGGAGTTATAAGAGACGATAATAGAATCAGGGCTGCTTTGCCAACCATTAATTATTTAACTTCCAAAGGTGCCAGGGTTGTCCTTATGTCTCACCTTGGGAAAATAAAATGGAAAGAACCAGACATGGCAAAAATCGAAGCCATGAAAAAAGCCAACGATTTATCTTGTGCTGCTACTCGTCTTGGCGAATTAGTTGCCCCAACTCATGTTGCTTTTTGTCCTGCTACCCATGGGGAAGAATTGAAAGAGGCTGTCAACAAACTTAATGATGGCGAGATTCTTTTAATGCAAAATACCCGTTATGAAAAAGGAGAAGAAAAAAATAATCCTGAATTAGCTGCGGAATGGGCTTCATTAGCTGATGTCTTCGTAATGGATGCTTTCGGTTCAAGCCATAGGGCTCATGCTTCAACAGTAGGCATTCCTTCCATCTTAAAAGAAGAAGGAAAGCAAGTTGCCGAAGGTTATTTGATGATTAAGGAAGTCGAAAACTTAACTCGCTGCGTCGAAGTAAGTGAAAAAGACCGTCCATATGTTGCCATTTTGGGTGGCTTCAAGGTTTCTGATAAAATTAAAGTTATCGATTCTTTATTAAAGAAATGCGACTATGTCCTAATTGGTGGAGCCATGACTTATACCTTCAAGAAAGCCATGGGCATGAATATTGGAAAATCTCCAGTAGAAATGGATCAACTTGATTATGCCAAAAAATGCATAGAAGATGCCGATGGACGTTTAATTCTTCCAGATGATGCAGTTATCACTGATAGCTTTGAAGAAGTTGAAGGTCGCAAAATTAAAGTAGTTGATACCGAAATTGAAAACGGTGGACATATACCTGACGGATTCGAAGGATGCGATATCGGTCCAAAAACCATTGCTAGATACGAAGATATAATCTCCAAAGCCAAAATGGTTTTTTGGAACGGGCCGGTTGGCGTTTTTGAACAAAAAGATTTCCAAAACGGAACTGTTGCCGTTTGCAAAGCCATCGCTGCTTTAAAAGGCAAGGCATTTACTGTTTGCGGTGGAGGAGATAGTGCTTCTGCTGTTAAACAATTTGGCTACAAGTCTGAATTTAGCCATGTCTCAACCGGTGGTGGTGCATCATTAGAAATGATTGAAAATGACGGACATCTTCCTGGAGTAGATGTTCTTCGCTAAGGAGAAAACCATGCGTAAAAAATTATTGATGGGAAATTGGAAAATGAATAAAACCCCATCCGAAGCCAAAGAGTTTGCTCTTGGGTGCAAGGATATGGTGGAATTCGCCGTTTCCAATAATATCGATGTTGGTGTTGCCCCAACTTATGTTTGCTTGCAAACGGTTAAGGAAAACGCTGATAAAAAACTTATTGTCTCTGCTCAAAACTGTTCTAGCCACGACCATGGGGCTTATACTGGCGAAATTTCTATCCCTATGTTAAAAGAAATAGGAATTGATTGGGTAATCCTTGGCCATTCGGAAAGAAGAGAATATGATGGGGAAACTAGCGTTAAATGCAATGCAAAGATCAAAGCATTGCTTGCTGCCGATATGACTCCTCTTTATTGTTGTGGCGAATCTTTGGAAACATTTGAAAAAGGCGAAACGAAATCTTTTGTAGAAACCCAAATCAAAGAAGGATTAGATGGCTTAACTGCTGAAGAGGCTTCTAAAGTCGTTATTGCTTATGAACCTATTTGGGCTATAGGAACCGGAAAAAATGCTACTTCTGCTATTGCCGAAGATACCATTGCCCACATTAGAAAAGTTCTCTCTTCTATGTTTGGGGAAGTCGCTGAAGATATTCGTATTCTTTATGGTGGCTCGGTAAAACCAAATAACATCGCTGAATATATGGCCATGAAAGATATTGATGGCGCTTTAGTCGGCGGAGCTTCTTTGACGCTAGAATCCTATAAAGGGTTAATCGAAGGGTTGGTTAAATAAAAATGGCTTTTGCTTCTGTTCCAAACGGCAATAACATTAGAAACGAAGACAAAGTAAACGAATTTCTTCAAAATAAAAGCAAGTCGATGGCTAAAGTCTACTTGTATATGGGAATTGGCTTGCTTGTAACTGCTTTGGTCTCGCTTGGGGTAGGCGCTTTATTTGCCGGTTTATTTTCTAATTTTAGTAGAGTCGATACTGCCGATATAGCTGAGAACGCACTTGTTGCTTATATAGCTACGATGGTTATTAGCTTTATTGTTCTTCTAGTTGATGGAGTGGTAATTGCTAGAAGAGCGTATTCTTCTAAACGCTCTTTATGGGTACCTTACATCATATATGCCGTTACTATGGGGGTATTTCTATCTACTTTCCTTATTGCCGGCATTGATTTTTATACAATTGGTGAGGCTTTTGGAATTTCTGGATTAGCTTTCTTTGCTATGGCTTTTATTGGCTATAAGTCCAAAGCAAATTTAAATGTTTTGGGCATGGTTGCTAGCGGATTTTTATTTTGCTTGCTAATTGGATCTTTGTTTTGGGGAATTTTTTACCTAATAAGTCCAACATTGGTATATATATTTGATATTGTAACTTCTTTTGCAATCATGGCTTTTATCATGGTTATGGTTGCAGTCGATACTTACAATATAAAACGTATTCTTGCTAATGGTTGCGAAGGCAACGTTGTCTTATATTGTGCCTTTATCATGTATAGCGATTTTATTGCCGTCTTTATTAGGATTCTCTACTTGCTTTCTTCTTTAAAAGATAAATAAATTTGAATTATCATCTATTTAGCCTCCTTTATTAGGGGGGCTTTTTGTTTCTTTTGTTTTTATAGTGTAAACTAGAATTATGCCAAGACTGTCTTTTATAATCCCTGTTTATAATGCATCCTCCACTTTGCCTAGATTGGTAAGGACTTTGCTTGGCCAAGAAGAGACAGACTGCGAGTTTCTTTTTGGAGTTGAGCCTAGCGTAGATAATTCTCTTTTCTATTTGAAAGAGGAAGAAAAACGGGACAATAGAATAAAAGTGTTTGAAAATAAGACTCAATTAGGTCCTTTAAAGACAAGACTCTCCTTAATAAAAGAAGCAAAAGGCGATTTTATTGCGTTTGCGGATTCTGATGATTATCTTGATTGTTCTTTTTCTAAAAGAATGCTTTCTTATTTTGATAAGGGTGTCGATGCAGTTTGTTCATCTTTTTATATTGAAAGAAACGGCAAAAGGAAAAAAGACCCCTTTTCAATAAGGCGGATTAAAGAATTATCCGGAAAAGAAGCTTGCAAAAAATTATTGATGGACACTTCTGTTAGGGGGTTCTTGTGGAATAAGATGTTCAGAAAGGAATTATTCTTTTCTTCCTCCTTACTTCTTCTTAAAGGTAAGGGGCCATTTGAAGACTCTCCTCTTGTGTATTCACTTTTTTCTAAATGTAAGAAAGTAATTCTTCTACCTTTTCCTTTATATATATATGTAAAAGAAAGAGAGTCAATGACTTCTTCCTTATCTATATATAGAGCTAAAAGACATCTTGATTCCTTTGCCTTGATAAAATGGGGCTCGACTCAGTTGGGTGAAGAATATAAAAAAGATTTTCTTTCTTCTTATTTTAGGATTAAAGCTAGCATAACCTATGATTTGTCTTTATGCAAAAAAGCGGGTTTAACAAAAGAAGAAAAAAATGAAATAAAAAGAAAACTAAAGCTTTTGAAAGAAAAAGAATTTTCTAGTCTTGTGGAATTTACCGATTCTATTTTTCCTCTTGAGCATATCTGAAGAATTGTTCTTTGTTTTGCTTTAAAATATTAATATAAAGAAAGGAAATGAAAATTATGGCTAAGTTCTACATTTGTAAACATTGCAAAGCCCTCGTCTTAAAACTAAATGATCTAGGTCCTGCTCCTTCTTGCTGTGGGGAGGAAATGAAAGAATTGATTCCTAATACTACTGATGCTGCTTTTGAAAAACATATACCTTTTGTCAAGGAAGAGGGAAATAAAATTCATGTTGAAGTTGGAGAAGTGATTCATCCAATGCTAAAAGAACACTATATTGAATGGATTTATTTATTAACCGATAAAGGTGCGACGATTAAATATCTTCAACCAGGAGAAGAACCAAAAGCAGATTTTCTCTTAGCGGAAGGAGAAAAAGCTCTATCCATTTATAGTTATTGCAATTTGCATGGCTTATGGAAAAAAGATTTCTAAAATCTATTTATATGAATCAATAAGACCCTAAATGGGTCTTTTTTTAAATCTTATTCGAAAAAAGTGTCGATAAAATAGCAACAATTTAATATTTTTCAAAATTTATTAAAAAAATAGTTGACTCATGATTATAAATGAGTAGAATTATCCACGTTCGCAACTTGAGGGATAAACAAGTTCGAACCTCGAAAAGTCTCGATATTATGGATGAAAATCGATAAGTCGATAAAAAAAGGAATTTGAAAAAAATTAAAAAAAATCCTTGACTTGGTAAAGAGAAAGTAATAAATTATCCAAGCACACAAAATCAGGGAGACCTGAACGGATAGAGCCCGGTGTGCTAACTGATCTTTGAAAACTAGACAGATTGACAACAAACACTTAACGTCGATTCTTTTGAATCAAAAAACAAAACCAGATAATTAAATTGAACTAGATCAAATTATATTTTATTGAGAGTTTGATCCTGGCTCAGGATGAACGCTGGCGGCGTGCCTAATACATGCAAGTCGAACGAGGGTAGCAATACCCTAGTGGCGAACGGGTGAGTAACACGTAGGTAACCTGCCTTTGAGACTGGGATACCCAGACGAAAGTTTGGCTAATACCGGATAACAACGTTAGTCGCATGATTAACGTTTGAAAGTCGCTTTTGCGACACTCTTAGATGGACCTGCGGCACATTAGCTTGTTGGTGAGATAACAGCCCACCAAGGCGAGGATGTGTAGCCGACCTGAGAGGGTGATCGGCCACAATGGGACTGAGACACGGCCCATACTCCTACGGGAGGCAGCAGTAGGGAGTTTTCGGCAATGGGCGAAAGCCTGACCGAGCAACGCCGCGTGAGTGATGAAGGTCTTCGGATTGTAAAGCTCTGTTACGAGGGACGAACAATCGCTTCAATGGAATGGGAGCGGTCTGACGGTACCTCGCCAGAAAGTGACGGCTAACTACGTGCCAGCAGCCGCGGTAATACGTAGGTCACAAGCGTTATCCGGAATTATTGGGCGTAAAGAGTGAGCAGGCGGCATGGCAAGTCTGAGGTGAAAGCGTGGGGCTTAACCCCATATAGCCTTGGAAACTACCAAGCTAGAGTGCGTGAGAGGTAAACGGAACTCCATGTGTAGCGGTGAAATGCGTAGATATATGGAAGAACACCAGTGGCGAAGGCGGTTTACCAGCACTGCACTGACGCTCAGTCACGAAAGCGTGGGGAGCAAATAGGATTAGATACCCTAGTAGTCCACGCTGTAAACGATGATGACTAACTATTCTCGTAAGGGAGTGGTGAAGCTAACGCATTAAGTCATCCGCCTGGGAAGTACGGTCGCAAGACTGAAACTTAAAGGAATTGACGGGACCCCGCACAAGTAGTGGAGCATGTGGTTTAATTCGACGCTACGCGGAAAACCTTACCAGGGCTTGACATCCCGGCGCTAGTCGCGGAGACGCGATGAGATTGCCGGAGACAGGTGGTGCATGGTTGTCGTCAGCTCGTGTCGTGAGATGTTGGGTTAAGTCCCGCAACGAGCGCAACCCTTGTCGTTAGTTACCATCATTTAGTTGGGAACCCTAGCGAGACTGCCGATGTAAATCGGAGGAAGGTGGGGATGACGTCAAATCAGCATGCCCTTTATGTCCTGGGCTACACACGTGCTACAATGGCCGTTACAAAGAGATGCGATATCGCGAGATGGAGCAAATCTCATAAAGGCGGTCTCAGTTCAGATTGGAGTCTGCAATTCGACTCCATGAAGGCGGAATTACTAGTAATCGCGGATCAGAATGCCGCGGTGAATACGTTCCCGGGGTTTGTACACACCGCCCGTCAAACCATGAGAGGTGGCAATGCTTGAAGCCGCTGTCCCAACCGCAAGGAGGGAGGCGTCTAGGGCAGGGCCGCTGATTGGGGTTAAGTCGTAACAAGGTATCCCTACGGGAACGTGGGGATGGATCACCTCCTTTCTAAGGAGAAAGTTGTTTGACTCATAGCGAGTTCAAACAGTACATTATTTATTTACCTACTCGATTTAGTCGCAAAATTTGGTTTGTTTGTTAAGAGTTGGTCATCTGTTTAGTTTTGAGAGATTAGATTCTCTCAGCTCTTTGTTCTTTGAAAACCGGATATTACATAACATGTTCTTTCTGTTGTTGTTGCGAGAAGAGACTGGTTTTACCAAGTTTTAATCACAAGGACAATTAAATGAAGATCAAAAAATAAGATCGAAACAAGACACAATTACTTTAAAAGCCGATTTAACTTATGAAGTTAAGTTATTAAGGGCGTACAGTGGATGCCTTGGCACTAGAAGGCGATGAAGGACGCGACTACCTGCGATAAGCGGCGGGGAGCTGGATGTGAGCTTTGATCCGTCGATGTCCGAATGGGGAAACCCGGCTGGCTTTACTGCCAGTCACCCTCCGATTCTGTCGGAGTGGAGGAACACCTAGGGAATTGAAACATCTTAGTACCTAGAGGAAAAGAAAGATTTAATCGATTCCGTCAGTAGCGGCGAGCGAAAGCGGAACAGCCCAAACTACCTTCGGGTAGGGTTCGGACCACGTTATGGCATTGTCAATTGATAGCTGAGCTACCTGGGAAGGTGGACCACAGAGGGTGAGAGTCCCGTAGGCGACATCAAGCGACAGCCTAGTGAGTTCCAAAGTACGACGGGGCACGTGTAATCCTGTCGGAATTTGTGCAGACCATTGCATAAGGCTAAATACTAACTAGTGACCGATAGTGCACCAGTACCGTGAGGGAAAGGTGAAAAGAACCCCGGGAGGGGAGTGAAAAGAATCTGAAACTGTATGCTTACAACAAGTCAAAGGGCGTTAAAGCCTGATGACGTGCCTATTGAAGAATGAGCCGGCGAGTTACGTTCACATGCGAGGTTAAGTCGAAGAGACGGAGCCATAGCGAAAGCAAGCCTTAACTGGGCGTGAGTATGTGTGCGTAGACCCGAAACCCGACGATCTATCCATGGCCAGGATGAAAGCGGAGTAAAATCCGCCGGAGGTCCGAACCGACGTTCGTTGCAATGCCCGCGGATGAGCTGTGGATAGGGGAGAAATTCCAATCGAGTTGGGAGATAGCTGGTTCTCCTCGAAATAGCTTTAGGGCTAGCGTTTGGTATGCTACCTGGAGGTAGAGCACTGAATGTCTGATGGCCGCATATAGCGGTACTGAATACAATCAAACTCCGAATTCCAGGCAAGTTTAGCCAGGCAGTCAGACTGTGGGAGATAAGTTCCATGGTCAAAAGGGAAACAGCCCAGACCGTCGATTAAGGTCCCTAAATTCATGCTAAGTGTTAAAGGAAGTGGAGACGCTTAAACAACTAGGATGTTGACTCAGAAGCAGCCATCATTCAAAGAGTGCGTAACAGCTCACTAGTCGAGTATCTCTGCACCGAAGATTTACCGGGGCTTAAGCATGGTACCGAATTCACGGATTCTAGATTTTCTAGAGTGGTAGAGGAGCGTTCTGTGTGGGACGAAGTCGTACCGTAAGGAGCGGTGGACTGCACAGAAGTGAGTATGCCGGTGTTAGTAACGATAAAGGGTGAGAATCCCTTTCACCATTTGACTAAGGTTTCCTGGGCAAGGGTCGTCCTCCCAGGGTTAGTCGGGTCCTAAGACGAGGCCGAAGGGCGTAGCCGATGGACAGCAGGTTGATATTCCTGCACCCGTATGCATGCGATGTAGTGACAGATTTGGATAACGGATCCCCCTTATTGGATTGGGGGCTAAGGAGTATGGCTGGTGCGTAGGCAAATCCGCGCATCAATGTGAGCTCTGAATGCGAGCGAATGGGCAACCTAGTAGCGAAGTCCGCGATGCCAGGTCTCGAGAAAAACTGCTAGCTTAAGTGCATATGGCCCGTACCGAGAACGGACACACGTGGTCAAGGAGAGTATCCTAAGGTGAGCGAGTGAACTGTTGTTAAGGAACTCTGCAAAATTGCTTCGTAACTTCGGAAGAAGAAGCGCCTCCGCGAGGAGGCCGCAGTGAAGAGGCCCAAGTAACTGTTTATCAAAAACACAGCTTTATGCTAAGCCGCAAGGCGATGTATATGAGGTGATGCCTGCCCAGTGCTGGAAGGTTAAAAGGAGGAGTTAGCCGCAAGGCGAAGCCCTGAATTGAAGCCCCAGTGAACGGCGGCCGTAACTATAACGGTCCTAAGGTAGCGAAATTCCTTGTCAGGCAAGTTCTGACGCGCATGAATGGTATAATAATTTGGGCGCTGTCTCGACAGCAGACTCGGTGAAATCTTATTACCTGTGAAGATGCAGGTTACCCGCGACTAGACGGAAAGACCCCATGGAGCTTTACTATAACTTACTATTGAGTAAGTGATTCTCATGCGCAGAATAGGTGGGACGCTTTGATATCAGGGCTTTGGCTTTGGTGGAGCGGACTGTGAGATACCACTCTTGAGAGTTGCTTATTCTAACGTATGCCTTCACACGGCAGCGGACAGTGGTAGGCGGGTAGTTTGACTGGGGCGGTCGCCTCCCAAATTGTAACGGAGGCGCTCCAAGGTACCCTCAGCACGGTTGGAAATCGTGCCTCGAGTGCAATAGCATAAGGGTGCTTGACTGCGAGACCTACAAGTCGAGCAGGGACGAAAGTCGGATATAATGATCTTGCGGTCCCGAATGGAAGGGCCGTAACTTAACGGATAAAAGCTACCCTGGGGATAACAGGCTGATCTGGTCCAAGAGTTCACATCGACGACCAGGTTTGGCACCTCGATGTCGGCCCATCACATCCTGGAGGGGAAGTACCTTCCAAGGGTTTGGCTGTTCGCCAATTAAAGTGGTACGCGAGCTGGGTTCAAAACGTCGTGAGACAGTTTGGTCCCTATCTGTCGTGGGCGCAAGAAGTTTGAGTGGAGTAGTCCCTAGTACGAGAGGACCGGGATTAACAGAGCACTGGTATACCAGTTGTCACGCCAGTGGCATGGCTGGGTAGCTACCTCTGGAATGGATAAACGCTGAAAGCATCTAAGCGTGAAACCAACCACAAGATGAGACTTCTCATTCGAAAGAAGTAAGAGCCCTCCAAAGTTAGGAGGTTGATAGGTCAGAAGTGTAAGCACAGTAATGTGTTCAGCTGACTGATACTAATAGCTCGAGGACTTAATTTCACTAATTCTATATTAATAGATGAGTAAGCTAAGTCAGGCGCAAAAGTAAATTGCAATTGCGAAGAACATGTAATGAATTTAATATCTGGTTTTCAAGGAACATTGAGTCAAGTCTAGAAAAAGTCTGGTGGCGATGGCGCGGTGGTCACACCTGTTCCCATCCCGAACACAGAAGTTAAGCACCGCAGTGGCGATTGTAGCTGGGCAACTGGCAAGAGTAGCGCGCTGCCGGGCTTTTTCTTTTATAGGGAATTTTAAAGAATCCATCATATATTTATGGGTATTCTCTTAAATGCTTTTAAGTGAGATAATATACTGGACTTCTTTAGAAGTAGCTAGTTTAAATTTGTAATTAAATATTTATGAGCATTAATCAGAAAACGCCTTATGGCGGTATAGACATATCAATGGAAGCTATTGCTTCAGTGGCTGGGAAAGCGGCTAGCGAATGCTATGGAGTAGTTGGGCTTGCTTCAAAGAATTCGCTTCGGGATAACATTAGCGAACTTTTGCGTGTCGAAGATTATGTTCAAGGCGTTTACGCCAAAAAAACAAAAAAAGGGTATCAAGTCGACGTTTACCTTTATTTAGCTTACGGGGTCAAACTTAATGAGATTCTTTCCGAAGTTCAAAAGAAAGTAAAATATGTTCTTGAGAAAACGTTTGAAATCAAATTCGAGAGTGTCAACGTTTTCGTTCAAGATATAAAAGAGATCCAATAATGAAACTAATAGACGCTACAACATTAAAGGAAATGTATATTTCCGCTTCAAACAATTTATATAACCACTATCCTGAAATCGATCAGCTTAATGTCTTTCCTGTTCCTGATGGCGATACTGGTATGAATATGAATTTAACCGTAACTTCCGGGGCAAAAGAAATCCAAAATAAGGAATATGATGATATTTATGAAGTGGCATCCAATTTCTCTCGTGGCTTATTAATGGGGGCTAGAGGCAATTCTGGTGTTATTACTTCTCAAATATTCCGTGGCTTTGCTAATGGAGTTCAAGGTAAGAAAGCTTTGAATGCCGTTGATTTATCAAAGGCATTCGTTTCGGCTAAAGAAGTTGCTTACAAAGCCGTTATGAAACCTGTCGAAGGCACTATTTTGACAGTTATTAGGGAATCTAGTTTGGCTTTAAAAGAACACGTAAGGCCAAACATGTCGATTGAAGATGCTTTAGAATATTTAGTTAAAGAAGCGAAAAGATCGTTGGATCATACACCTGAACTATTGCCTGTTTTAAAAGAGGTTGGTGTTGTTGATTCCGGTGGGGCGGGTTTAGTTAAGATTTTAGAAGGCATGTGCAGTGCCGTTAAAGGCAATGTTATCGTTAGGAATGCCGATGTTTCTTCTAGTGAAGAAAGCGTTTCTCCTTATGCCGGAGCCAAATTAAGCGAAGGGGAAGAAGGATATGGATATTGTACCCAGTTTATTCTTCGTTTGGCCAAAGAAGGGGAAGGAAAGAAAAATTTCGTTGAGAAAAATTTCATAAAGTTTTTATCTGCCCATGGAAAATCAGTTGTAACCGTTAAAGACGATGACATTGTAAAAGTGCATGTCCATACCCTTACTCCAGGAAATATGCTTAATTACGCACAGCAATTCGGTGAGTTCGTCACAATTACGATTGAGAATATGTCTGAAGAACACAGGAACATAGAACAAGGACATAAAGCTACTGATTACAATTTGAATCATAAAGAAGAGAATAAAGTGCAGAATGAGCCCAAGAAGGATATGGGCTTGATATGCGTTTCTTCCGGCGCGGGTCTAGATGAAATGTTTAAAGAGCTTGGGGCTGACGTGATAGTCTCGGGGGGTCAAACAATGAACCCTTCTACCGAGGATTTTGTTAATGCGATAAAAAAAGTAAATGCCAAGCATGTAATCTTG
The DNA here is from genome assembly GCA_934725985.1 of uncultured Bacilli bacterium. Classification (GTDB taxonomy): domain Bacteria; phylum Bacillota_I; class Bacilli_A; order RFN20; family CAG-826; genus Alloenteromonas. Next base: position 699,804 of record CAKVCX010000001.1, read on the forward strand.
CTTCCTAATAATTCCAATATAGTTATGGCGGCTTCCCAAGCTTGCGACGTTATGGAAGGTAGCGATGTTTCGGCTATGGTAGTTCCTTCTAAAACCATCCTTCAAGGTATGAGTTCTGCCATGATGTATAATCCAGATGGGGAATTCATGGATGTCTATGGAGAAATGAAAGACGCTTTAAAAAACGTTAAATCTGGTTCTGTTACCTATTCTATAAAAGACACCGACATAGACGGAGTTCATATAACCAAGGGCTTTTATATGTCCATGAAAGATAAAAACATTGTTTCTTGTGTTAAAGATAAGCTTGAAGCCCTTTATGATTTGATAGATTCTTTAATAAAAAACGATTCGTCAATTCTAACCGTTATTCTTGGAGAAGATATAAGCAAAGAAGAAGAAACCAAGATTAACGATACTTTAATGGACAAATATGGCAGCGATATAGATATTGATATAAAACGTGGCGATCAGCCTGTTTATTCTTTCCTTGTTGGAGTTGAATAAATCTATCGTTTAGTCTACTAGCTATATAAAAGTATAGTAAAATACTTTCATGAAGCTTGTTACTTCGCCTAAACTTAATTCTTTATTAATGGACATGGGGATTCATTCCTATTATGGAGTGATTTGCCATATGCCTAGAAAATATGAATCTTTTTTTCCTAGTTCTAAACAAGCCTTATTAAATTTAAAAGACAAAGATAGAGTTTGTTTAGAAGGAAATCTAATAGGCAATATAAAAACGGTTAGGTTTTCGTCCTCTTCGAATTCGAGATTTTATTTTCATAATGATCTAGACGAAGAAGATTATGAAATTTTAGCCTGGAATAGGCCTTATTTAAGCAAAGAATTATTTAATGATGGCAAATTGACCCTAAATTGTATTTATGACCAGTCTAGGCATGTAATGAATTTATTGACATTTAAAAAGACTTCTTCTTTATCAAGTCGTCTTTTGCCTTTATATTCCTTGCCTTCTTCTTATCCAGAATATTCATTTCGAAGTCTAGTGAAAAAAGCCTTAAACGAATTATCTGGTTCAATTTATGATCGAATTCCTACTTTGTTTAGGAATAAATATAAGCTTATATCTAGGGAAGAAGCATTTAATAATGTTCATTTTCCTTCTTCTTTAGAAGACATTAGGCAAGGGATGCGGACATTAAAGTATGAGGAAGCCTTAACTTTTTCTTTGCATAATGTCTTGATAAGAGAAGAAAATGCTTTGTTAAGGAAAGAAAGGAATAATGCAATTTCTAAACAGAAATTGGATGATTTTATTATTTCTTTACCATATTCCTTAACCGAAGATCAAACTAAAGTTGTTAATGAGATACTTTCGGATATGACTTCTCCTAAATTAATGTATAGATTATTGCAAGGGGATGTCGGCACGGGAAAAACATTAGTAGCCTTGATAGTAACCTATGCAAATTATTTAAGGGGTGAGCAAACTGCCTTAATGGCTCCGACTTCTTCTTTGGCTAAGCAACATTATGATTATTTTTCCTCTTTTTTATCCAAAATGGGAATAAAAGTTACTTTATTGGTTGGATCTATGGGCAAGAAAGAGAAAGAAGACGCTTTAGAAGAAATAAAAAATGGTAATTCTAATGTTGTCATCGGGACTCATGCCTTGTTTTCTAAAGACGTTTTTTATTCAAATTTAGGTTTGGTTTTGATTGATGAACAACATAAATTCGGGGTTAATCAAAGAACTACATTGGCAAATAAAGGAAACAATGCGGATTTATTGTTAATGTCAGCTACCCCAATTCCAAGAACTTTATCCTTGACTCTATATGGCGATTTAGATGTCTCTACTTTGAATAATTTCCCTTTTAAAAAAAGAGATGTAAAGACAGTAATAGTCGAAGAAAGGTCTAAAAAGATATTATCTGGTTTAAGTTATTGCCTAGAAAATAAGAAAAAAGCTTATGTCATTTCTCCTCAAATAGAAAAAGGGGAAGGCAATTCTAGTTGCCTAGAAGTTTATAAAAAGATAGAAAAAAGATTTCCAGGCCTAGTAAGCCTATGCCATGGAAAAATGAACGAAGAGGAAAAAGAAGAAGCCTTAAATGAATTCAAAAGTGGTAAGAAGCCTATTTTGGTAGCCACTTCTATTGTAGAAGTTGGCATCGACGTAAAAGATGCAAATTTAATGATAGTTTTTTCTCCAACTAGCTTTTCTCTTTCCTCTCTTCATCAATTAAGAGGCAGGATAGGAAGGGATGGAGAAAAAAGTTATTGCCTTTTAGCAAGCGATAAAGGATTAGAGGCAGATAAGTTAAAGGTTTTAATCGAAAGCAATGATGGGTTTAAAATCGCCGAAGAAGACCTTCGCTTAAGGGGTCCAGGGACTTTAGCTGGAGTGAAGCAAAGCGGATTGCCAAATTTTAACTTTGTTGATTTGTCTTCCGATTTGATGATGTTTGCTAAAGCTAGGGAAGATGCATCCTATATTTTTGCCCATAAAGAAGAAAAACAATTTAATTTCATTCTTTTTAATGCAAAAAAAGAGGTTGAAGGCGTAAGCCTTGCTTAAAAAAGAAAAGAAAGTTGGTATACTTTATCTTATGAGTAGTGAATTCATGCCTTTATATAGAAAATTCGGCATATTGCCAAAAAATGAAGAGCTTTATAAGCTTGCCTTTACCCATTCTTCCTATAATGGGATGGCAGGTACGCGTCATCAAGATTATGAACGTTTGGAATTCTTAGGCGATTCGGTAATCGGGATGGTTGTTTCCGATTTGTGTTATTCCCTTCATCCTAATATGGAACAAGGGCAATTAAGCGTTTTAAAAGCCCAATTCATTAGATCGAGTTCAGAAGCCGAATACTGTAAAAAATTAGGCTTAAATGAATATATTAAAGTCGGGGCTAGTTTCAGCAAGGAAGCAAAAAACAATACTTCTTTATTAGAAGACGTCTTTGAATCTTTTGTCGGGGCCATTTATTTAGATCAAGGAATAAATTTTGCTCTAAATTTTGTCAGGAAAGTCTTTTATGAAGATGTTGCCAAAGCCCAAATAAATTACGCGATTAATCCTAAATCTTATCTACAAGAAGCTATGCAAGCCGACAATAAGGAGTCTGTTACTTACAAAATTATAGAAGAAAGAGGAAACGCGAGTGAGAAAGTGTTCTTAGCCGGCGTTTATTTTGAAGGTAGAGAAATAGGCAGAGGAGAAGGCCATAATAAAAAAATGGCCGAAACCGAAGCGGCAAAAGATGCTTTATCAAGAATGTCATTACCGGAGCAATAATATATGGGACTATTTTCGTTTTTAAAGAATAAATTTGGTGGAAAGAAAGAAGATAAATCGGTTCAAACTTATGAAAAAGGCTTAACGAAAAGCAGAAAAGCTTTTGCCTCGAAACTAGATGAACTAAGCAAACGTTATTCTAAAGTCGATTCTTCTTATTTTGAAGAATTAGAGGAAATATTAATCGAATCCGATGTTGGAGTTGCCCTTTCTTTAAAGCTTTGCGAAGAATTATTAGATAAATCGATTAAAGAAAAAATAAGCGAGCCAAAGCAAATAAATGAAGCCTTAATTGATTTGATGTTTGTTGATTATGCGACTAGTGGGGATTCAATCCAAAACGAAATATCTTTTAATTCAAAACCTACCGTTTTGCTTGTTGAAGGAGTAAATGGAGTTGGAAAAACTACTACCATTGCTAAACTAGCCTATCGATATAAAAGCAAAGGCAAGAAGGTAATGCTAGTGGCCGGCGATACTTTTAGGGCCGGGGCCGTTGAACAATTAAAGGTTTGGGCAGCTAGGCTAGACATTCCCATTGTTTATGGTTCTCCTAATAGCGACCCGGCTTCTGTTGCTTTTGATGGGGCAAAAAAAGCCAAAGAAGAAGGCGTAGATTTATTAATTGTAGATACAGCCGGAAGGCAACAAACCAAAAGCAACTTAATGCAAGAACTTGGAAAAATCAACAGGGTCTTAAGCAAAGAAATAGCAGGGGCTCCCCAAGAAACGTTTTTAGTAATCGATGGGACAACCGGGCAAAATGGCGTTCTTCAGGCTAAGGCTTTTAAAGAAGTATCTCCATTAACTGGCATTGTAGTTACTAAAATGGACGGAACTTCTAAAGGCGGGATCATATTATCCATCCGTACCGAACTAGGCGTTCCAGTTCGTTTTATGGGACTAGGTGAAAAAATGGAAGATTTAGAAGAGTTTGATCTTTCTAAATATTTATACGGTTTATTGTTAGGCAACGAAGATGAGCAAGCTTGATCAAATAAAGGAAAAAGAAAGGCAATACGCCTTGCTTGAAATATATGGTTGCTTGCTTTCTTCTAGGCAAAAAGAAGATCTCTCTTCTTATCTTGGGTTTGATTTGTCATTATCTGAAATTTCTAATGAACTAGGGGTATCTAAAGCCGCCATATCAGACTCTATTCACAAAGCTATTTCTAATTTAGAGTATTTCGAGTCAAAACTTCATTTATATCAAAAAGGATTGATTCTTAAAGAAAAGATAATAGAGATAGAAAAAAGCAAAGACGAAAAAGAAAAATTAGATTTATATACAAACTTAGGGAAGGACATTATCGATGGCATTTGAATCTTTATCTGACCGCTTTGGGTCAATATTTAAAAAATTAAGAGGTCAATCTCGCTTAAGCGAATCCAACATGGATGAAATGCTAAAAGAGATCAGAGTGGCCTTATTAGAAGCCGACGTCAATTTTAAAGTAGTCAAATCCTTTGTTAATGAGGTTAAGGAAAAAGCCATTGGAATGGATGTCTATTCTAAAGTTAATCCGTCCCAAATGGTTGTAAAAATTGTTCATGATGAAATAGAAACCCTTTTAGGCGATGAGCAATGTGGGATTAATTATTCTAAAAATGGCTTAACAACCATAATGCTTGTTGGCTTGCAAGGGACTGGTAAAACAACAACGGCAGGCAAACTAGCTTACTTGCTTCAAAAAGAAGGAAAGAAAGTAATGCTAGGGGCGTTAGATGTTTATCGACCTGCTGCGATAGAGCAATTAAAAACAGTTAGCCAGGATGTTGGCTGCTCTTTCTTTACTTTAGGCATAACTAATCCAGTAGATATAGCCATCCAAGCTAAAGAAAAAGCTAAAGAAGAAGGCATGGATGTCCTGATTTTAGATACGGCTGGTCGACTTCAAATTGACGAGGCCTTAATGGAAGAATTAAAAAAGATTAATCATGAGGTCCATCCAGATGAAGTCCTTCTTTTAGTTGATGCTGCTTCAGGACAAGATAGCGTCAATGTTGCAAACGCTTTCAATGCCGATTTACGTTTAACTGGTTTAATTATGTCAAAACTAGATGGCGATGCTAGGGGTGGTGCCGCTTTATCGATTAAGTATTTAACAGGATTACCAATAAAATTTGCCGGTATCGGGGAGAAAAAGGACGATTTAGAGATTTTCTATCCTTCAAGAATGGCCGATAGGATCCTTGGGATGGGAGACATAGTTACTTTAGTAGAAAAAGCAAAGGCGAATATCGACGAAAAGCAAGCTGAAAAAGATGCCAAGAAAATGCTTGATGGCGAGTTTACCCTCGAAGATATGCTAAAACAAATGAAAATGGTTAGACGCATTGGCTCGCTTGGAGCCATAGCCAAGATGATTCCTGGCATGCCTAAATTAAGCGATGAGCAAAAAAGTGGGGCCGAGAAAGAGATGAAAATCTTTGAATCGGTTGTAAATTCCATGACTCCATATGAAAGAAGGCATCCTGAAATTTTAAGGTATTCCCACAAAAATAGGATTGCCAAAGGTTCTGGATTAACTAATGCCGACGTCAATAGGGTCTTAAGGAAATATGACCAATCCAAAGCTATGATGAAGCAATTAAAACAATATCAAAAATCCGGGAAAGGACCATCTTCTTTTAATGGATTTATGAAATAAAGAAGGACTATTTATGAGCGATGACATTTTATATAAACCGCGCGATCTATACGAAAAAACTTTAAAAGATCAATATCACAAGGCTGCTTTAGAGGAATTTGATTCCTTAAAGGTCGAATCAAAAGTCGATCCTAGTTTAAATTCGGTTCACGTTAAAGAGTATAACGACGCTAAAAGCAAACAAGAAAAAAAAGAAACCGAGTTATCTTCTTGTAACAATAAGAAAATTTTTGTTTTGATTTTGGATATCTTATTTTGGGTCGTGGGGGTGATTATGGCCGTAATGGCTTTTGTTCCTACATTTAACTATATTTTTCTTCTTGTTGGGATAGCTTTAATTGGTTTGGCCATAGGTTTTATATTTCTTTATAAAAAATTTAAAAAGCAAGCGTTAGAGCATTCTCTTGAACTAGAAAAACTTAAAGCCATAACAAAAGCAAAACTAGATACTTGTTATGCCGACATGGCTCCGTTAAATGCTCTATTTGATTGGAATTTACCGCTTAAGGTCATGGAAAAAGCCACCCCAATAATTGATCTAGATCCAACTTTTTCTCCTGAAAGACTAGCCTATCTAATCGATAAGTTTTCTTTTCCGGAATCTTATCAATGCAAAGAATCTATAGTAGGGGTAATTTCTGGAAATATCCAAGGCAATCCTTTTGTTTTGGAAAGAGTATTTTCTGGCCAGATGCGTCCTAAGGTTTATGAAGGCTCTCTTACTATTACTTGGACTACCCATTCAAGGGGATCTGATGGGAAATCGTATACGACTACTCATACTCAAACCTTACATGCAACTTCAACTCACCCTGCTCCAGATTTTGAGTTCCAGACTAGGCTAGTCTATGGAAACGAAGCAGCACCTCATTTATCTTTCTCTAGAGAACCATCTGGAGCCGATAAAATGGATGAAAAGGCCAGAAGAAAGGAAATAAATAGAAAAAGTAAGGAACTTTCTAAATTGGCCGAGAAATCTTTAACGAGTGGAAAAAGTGCTTTCACTCCGATGGGAAATGACGAATTTGATGCTTTCTTTGGCGCGGTAGATAGAGACAACGAAGTTGAATTCCGTTTATTATTTACTCCTCTTGCCCAGTCTAATATGCTTGAGTTAATCGAAAACCCCAATCCTTTTGGGGACGATTTCTATATGGTTAAAAGCAAAATGCTTACTAGCGTGGCCTCTATCCATAGCCAATCTTTTGATTATAGTGCCAATCCTATTAACTTTGCAGGATATGATTACGAACAGATGAAAGGTAGATTTGTATCTTATTGCGACAACTTTATTCAAAACCTTTTCTTTGACTTAGCCCCTATTTTATCCATTCCTTTATATCAAATGCATAAAACTAGGGATTATATCTATCAAAACGATTATCCGAATAACATTACTTCCTATGAGCAAGAAGTCATGGCCAACTCCTTGGATTCGTCCTATTTTATTCCAAAAGAAGCAGATCCTTCCTTGCCGTTAGTGTTAAAAGTTTTAAAAGGGAAAAAAATAGGCGGGTATAGCGATGAAGTAATCGTTAGATCCACTTCATATAAAACCACCCCGAAAGTCGATTATGTTCCGAAAATGGGTGGAGATGGCAAAATGCATAATGTCCCAGTTTATTGGACCCAATATGACATGGTCAGCAAATTATCGCCTATAACCGTTTGCAATACTTCTTCTTCTAGATTTGATTTTTCTTCTAAATATCCAAGTGCAAAAGCCTTGTTAGACAAATTTAAGGGATATCATTTCGAAAGAGGGTTAATTGCTCTAGCAGGAAATGGTTTAACAGAAGAAGAAGATAGTGAAATTCACTCTACCTTCTCTTCGCTAAATAAGTAATAATTAATTGCCAAAAATTTTAGGAGGTATCTTCATGGCTAATGAATTAGATGAAACTCGCGATCCAATTAATGAAGCGGGCAGAGATGTACATGTCATCGACAAACAAATTGCAGTCAAAACTGACTGGCGCAGCACTTTATTCCAAGTGTTTTTATGGTTCCCACTTATCATTCCAGGCATTGTTTTTGCCGTTATGAAAATCAAGGCCAAAAGCTATTTGCAACAACTTCAGCAAAAGATACAGCATGATGCTTCTACAATTGATAACTATCAATTGCAAAGAGTTACCATTCTTCAAAACTGCGCGAAGCTTTTAGATAAAGCCATTGATTTAGACAAAACTGTTTTAACTGATGTAGCTAAATATAGAGGCGGTTCACAAGTAAGCGATAGTGAAAGAAACGAGCTTGCTGGGAAGCTAGATACTATTTCTCGTTCAGTCAATATTGCCTTCGAAGCTTACCCTGATATTAAAGCCCATAAGGAAATCGCAGACGCCATGCAACAAAATTCTTATTTGCAACAAGAAATTACCGCTGCAAGAGAAATGTATAATGATACGGTCGCTAGATGGAATAGTGAAATATTTATGTGGCCAACCAAGATGATTGTCGCCGCTAAAAATGGATATACGACCCGTGTTCCATTTATTGCCTCTAAAGAAATAAAAGAAAAAAGCGAAGGCGTCTTCTTTTAATTTTTAAGGATAGATGAAAATAAAGCCGGCAATTAGCCGGCTTTTATTATTCTTTCTTAAATTTTTTTCCTTTTTCAATGGCTTCTTTTTCCCAGGATGGGACTTCATTATTATCTATTTCTTCCAATAGTTTTTTATCTAGTTTGCTTAGTTCAATTTTGCTAAATAAATCAGGCCTATATTTTCTTGTAAGATATAAAGATTGCTTTCTTCTCCATTTATCAATGGCTTTATGGTTACCTGAATATAATATGGCGGGTATTTTATCTCCTTTATACTCATAAGGTTCTGTATATTGAGGATATTCTAATAGGTTAGAATTGAACGATTCATCTTCTAAGGAAGCGTTAGAAATAGCCCCATCTAAAAGTCTTATGATTGAATCGGAAATGGCCATGGCAGGGATTTCTCCGCCTGTTAAGATATAATCTCCAATTGAAATTAATTCATCGCAATATTTATTGACCCTTTCATCTATCCCTTCATAATGCCCGCAGACAATGATAAGGTGATTTAAATGGGAAAATCTTTTTGAGTCATCTTGAGTATATTTTTTTCCTCGGGGTGACATCAAAATAGTGTAAGAATCTGACGTTTTAATTGAATTTAAACTATCTATGATTGGCTGGCATTTTTGAATTAATCCGGCACCGCCTCCAGTAGGAGGGGTGTCTGTCCTGCCATATTTATCCAATGTAAAATCCCTAATGTTTATAGTTTCGACTTCAACTATATTTTTTCCTATTGCCCTTTTGATGATGGAATTTGTTTTAAAGCCTTCAAACATTTCAGGGAATAAAGTTAATATTGAGATTTTCATAGCATCCCCGGGACAACTTTTATTTTTATTGTCTTTTTTTCTATGTCTACGTTTACTAAATAATCGTCAACAAAAGGAACAAAGAAATCTTTTGCTTTCTCTCTTCCTACTCTTAATGTCGATTTCGGGGCGTAACTTAAAACGTCTTTAACAATTCCTAATTTGTTTCCGTTTTCATCTATTACTAGGCAATCTAATAAATCGGCTATTCTATAGGATCCTTCTGGCATCGGGGCCTCCTTCTTATCCATATAGATTTCATAGCCGTAAATTGCTTCAGCTTCTTCAATGGTTGAGATGGAAGAAAGTTTTATTATGGTTTGCTTTTCCCCAAATCTAGTTGAAACGATTTCATCTATAAAACTTTCTTTTGTTTTTTTGTTTTCTAAAAGCAATTTCCTTCCTTTGCAATATCTTTCTTTTATAAAAGAGGAAAAAGGAATGACTTTTAATTCGCCTTTTAAACCAAAGGGCTTGCCTATTTGACCGATTAATAATTTATCCATATTAAATATAAAGAAAAGGCGAGAATTGCTTCTCGTCTTATTCGTTTTCTTCCTTATTTTCGTTGAAACTTTCGAATTTCAAGTGGATGCGTTGATTGGAATCATCGGCTTTACCAGCAATCGAGACTACTTCTCTTAATGCATTGGCAACCGTGCCTTTTTTTCCGATAAGACGAGCGCAATCATCATCTTCTGCGACTATAAGGACGGTTACATCCTTTTCATTTTCGCTTGGGAGAGCACGAATCATTATTGATTCTTTCTTTTCCACAAGCGGATCGATAATTGGATGGAGTAAAGCTTCGTAATCCCTATCCATTATTTGCTTTCCTTTTTAATTTTGCTTTCAGCGTATTTGGCCATAATGCCTTTTCTAGAGAAGATGGCTCTTACCGAATCGCTTGGGAGAGCTCCATTGTTTAACCACTTTAAGGCTTTTTCTTCGTCGACGATGGCTTTTTCTTCACCTTCGACCGGATTGTATGTACCGATTTGTTCAACAATGCGTCCGTCTCTAGCATAATGAGAATCGGCGGCAACGATACGATAGATAGGATCGTTATGACGTCCAATTCTGGTTAATCTGATTTTTACCATAAATTTAATTCCTCTTTTTTACCTTGGGTATTTAAACACTGTTTTTTTATGGTGTCAAGTACTTTTGCTTAACACCTTTATGTAAGCAAAAATAATTAGAACTTGATTTAAATAATGCTATTCTTTAGAATAACACTTGCGTTTATTCGCTACGCAGGCTCCGCTGCCTTACGTCACGGGCATGAACCTGAAGAGATTATACTTAGCTAAAGGAGAAAAATTCATGAACAACAATATCGTTAATGAAATTACTGCCCGTCAGCTACGCCATGACATCCCTTCTTTCTCTTCCGGTGATACGATTAAAGTTTATGTCCGTATCATTGAAAATAAGAAGGAACGTAATCAAGCTTTCGAAGGCGTCGTCATGTCTAGACGCGGCGGTGGAGTTAGTGAAACTTTCACCGTAAGAAAGATATCTTCTGGCATTGGTGTGGAACGTACATTCCCACTTAATTCCCCATCCATTTCCAAAATCGAAGTGGTTAAAAGAGGTAAAGTCAGAAGAAATAAGATTACTTATATGCGCAAGCTTTCTGGCAAGGCAGCCCGTATTAAGACAATCGACTAATTTAAAAAATTAAATATTGTGACGAGCCGTCCCATTTGGGACGGTTTTTTACTAAAAGAAAGGTTTCCATTTTTAAATAAAAAGATGATAATTTTTATGTTCGTTTTAACCCTAAAACGCTTAAGGAAAGCCTAGTATGATTATTTGCATTGGTGAAATATTATTGGATATATATGAAGAAAGCAAAAACTCTTCTTTAGCCATGAATGGCAAGATAGGTGGCGCCCCATTTAATGTTGCTGCCAACATTGCTTTAAACGGAGGCTCTTCTTCTTTTTATGGAGTTGTCGGGAATGATTTTTTTGGTGACTATATTGTTTTAGAAGCAAGCAAATATCATATTAAGAATTTAAAGATAGAAAGAAGCGAAAAAGGAAATACTACTTTAGCCTATGTAAGTAATCAAAATGGCGAGAGAAGTTTTGGGTTTGTTAGGAATCCTGGCGTTGACTATTGTTTTGGCGAGAGTTTTCCTTTTGAGATAAGAAATGGCGATATTGTCCACTTTGGTTCTCTAATGTTAGGAAAAAGAAGGGGACGTGTTGCCTTTAATCGTCTTTATAAATTAGCAAAAAAAGAAAAGGCGTTTACTTCTTTTGACGTTAATTTAAGGTTGGATATATTTTCTTCTAAATCCGAGGCTAGAGATGTTTTTTTAAAAGTTTTGCCCTTATTCGATATTGTGAAATTAAGCGAAGATGAGTTGAACTTTTTGGCAAAAACGCAAAAAATTGAAAATTTTATGAAGGCTCATTTAAAAAAAGGCGTTATTTTGTTTGTTACTAAAGGTTCAGCCGGAAGCCTTTGTTATTATAAAAATAGGAGTTATGAGGCCACTTGTCTTCCTTTATCTATGGTTGATTCTACAGGAGCGGGTGATGCTTTTTATGCTAGAGTCCTTTATGAACTAGACAATAGACCCCATAAGGATAGTTTTGACGATATCAATTTTTCTTCTCTTCTTACCAACGCAAATAAAGAAGGAGCTGAAAATACTCAATTCTTCGGTGCTTTAAAAGAAGTTGAATAGTCAGTCCATTCTTTGTACTTTTTTTCCTTTGGTTTATAATTCTTCCTATGCCTGATAATTATTTGGAAAATCAAGTAAATGGGGAGCCTAAACCATTAAAGAAAAAACCTAAATGGTGGGTTGTTGTCATTGATATTTTTTTCCTTTTTGTTTTTCTTCTTGTCATTGCTATTTCTAGCAACGTCATTTATTTAACATCAGCATATGGGGAGCCTTTTTTTGTTAGTGGGGCTTCAATGTATCCAACGTTGAATTCAGAAGGATTTAAATATATAAAAGAAAAAAATGAATATAGGCCTTTAACTTGGAACGATATTGATAATGATGACGGCGATATTGTTGATTACGGGTGGGCTAAAGCGGGAGATAAAGACAATTGGAGAAGCGATTTGCATCGTTATGATATTGTTATTACTTATTATCCCAAAGACTATATTAATTATTCTTCGAATCAATTAAAAAGTAATGCCTCTTTAAAGATAAAACGCCTAATTGGTTTCCCGGGAGAAACCGTGAAATTCGAAAGAGATGATGTTTTTAATCCTGTTTGGGGAAAAACAACCATTATTAAGCCCGACGGTCAAGAAGAAGTGCTTCCTAATTTATACGATGTGGAAGATTTTCCAGATTTACCAAATGGAACTAAATATTTAAGTAGAGGCGTTACGGGAGCAAGAACTCTGAGCTTGGGAGAAGATGAATATTTTGTAATGGGTGACAATAGGGTCGGTTCTCATAGCGAAGATTCTAGAACCGTCGGAGCATTAAAAGAAAAAATGATTCAAGGCAAGGCCTACATCATAACTGGCATGAGAAAGCTTTCCGTGACTATTGATGATCAAGGAAATAAAGCAAAAGAACCAAAGTTTTTGTTAGACAAATTAAGGATGCCTTGGAATTATAAAAAGCTAGAGTACAAAATATGAAATCCCAAAATGTTCATTATTTTCCAGGGCATATGCAAAAAGCCCTTAGAATTATTGAAAGCTATGCAAAAGTAGTGGATTTAATAATTGAATTAGTTGATGCTAGGGCTCCTTTTTCCTCTAGAAATCCTTTATTAGATAAAATTGCTCCCAATAAATCCAGGCTGATTTTGCTCTCTAAATCAGATTTGGCCGATCTTAATTGCAGTAAGGAATGGGTTTCTTATTTTAAAAGTAAAAACATTACTGCTGTTTCTAGCAATTTAAAAAAAGACAAGCTAGCAAACGTTATTTCTTTCGCCACAAAAGATCTTCTTCTTGCAAAAAGGAAAAAAGAAGAAAAATTTGGGATGAAGCCCCAAATGATTAAGACAATGGTAATAGGTATACCTAATGTTGGGAAAAGCACATTAATTAATAATTTAGGCGGAAGAAAAATAGCTGCCGTTGGCAATAAAGCCGGGATTACAAGAGCCGAACAATGGATAAAATTGAATGCTGATTTTGTATTGCTAGATACCCCGGGTGTCTTGCCAATGAATTACCTAGATCAACAAGAAGCCATTAGATTAGCAATCTTAGGGTCGATGAGGGAAGACGTTTTGCCGACTCAAGATTTATCTTATTCATTGCTTGATTATTTAAGAAACAATTACACGGGTCTATTGTTTTCTAGATTCAATATTAAAGATTTAAGTTTACTAAGCAACGATGATTGCTTGCTAGAGATTGCAAAAAGAAGAGGCCTTCTTGAAAACGGGCAATATTCATTGGAAAAAGCTTCTTATTTGCTGATTAAGGAATTTAAAGACGGGTTATTGGGCAGAGCCTCTTTGGAAAGGCCTTGTAAATGCTAAACGAAGAAGAAAACTATTATAATGAACTCGTTACTTCAATTGTGGGGGTAGATGAAGCTGGAAGGGGGCCTTTGGCCGGACCTGTATGCGCGGCTGCCTGCGTTTTGCCTCGTGAATACAAAAACGAATCGATTAACGATTCTAAAAAATTAAGTGAAAAGAAAAGAGAAGAATTGTTTCAAGAAATAAAAAGTGTTGCCTTGGGCTATGGAATTTGTTTTGTTTCAGCAGAGGAAATAGATAAATATAATATCTACGAAGCAACTAAAATTGCTATGAAAGGCGCAATTTCTCAAATCAAAACTCCTTATCAATTGGTTCTAACCGATGCGATGAAACTAGATTTAAATGTCAAAGTTATTCCACTAATTAAAGGTGATGCGAGATGCCAAAATATTGCTGCCGCTTCGATTTTAGCCAAAGTTAGTAGGGATCATCTTATGGTTGAATTAGAAAAGGAATATCCTGATTTTAAATTTTCGCTCCATAAAGGGTATGGTACAAAACTTCATTTAGAAGAACTTGAAAAGCATGGCCCAATCAAAGGGGTTCATCGTTTTAGTTATGCTCCTGTAAAGAATTGTTTTGTAAAGCAATTGAAATTATTTTGAGCCTTTTTAAAAAGTGGCTTCCAACTATATGGTGGAGGTATTTTTATGAACGCTCGTGACGTTTTATTACATTTCGCCCTTAAGTATGATGGGAACTTCGATTTGATGCTTTCGGCTATCCAAAAAAAAGAGAGAATTACGCCGGAAGCAATAGAGGATGACCGCAAAAAGAATGATTTGGATTTTATTGCCATTACAGATCCTGAATATCCTTTTGGTTTAAAAAATATTCATAAGCCTCCACTGATTCTTTTTTATAAAGGGAAGCTTGATTTAATAAAAGACTTTAATAAATGCGTGACTATTGTTGGGTCAAGAGAACCGACAGGCTATGCGGCTAGGTCAGTGGAAAAAATAGCAGAAGAGTTAGCTAAGGAAGGAATTACAATTATTTCTGGGCTAGCCAAAGGAATAGACACCTCGGCTGCTTTGGGGGCTTCAAAATATGGCAGGGCTGTAGCTATTTTAGGAAATGGAGTTTCTTATTATTATCCAAGTGAGAATTCTTCTTTGCAGGATGAAATAGCCAAGAATGGCCTATTGCTTTCTGAATATCCACTTGCCTTAAAGCCTTCTAAAAATAATTTTGTTTTTAGAAATAGAATTATGGTTGGTTTATCTCCTTTTCTTCTAGTTGGAGAGGCAAAGGATAAAAGTGGAACTTCCACAAGTGTTTCTTACGCTTTAGAAAACAATAGAGACATCGGTTGTTTACCTTTTAGGAATGAAGATAACCAATGCAACAATACCCTTATTCAGCAAGGGGCAGCTTTAATTAAAGATGCTTCCGATGTCTTGGCTATGCTTTCTAATTAAAAAAATAAAAATTTTTATAAATAACTACTTATTTATATATAGTAAAAAGAGATTTTCTTCCTTTGACATATCTTTTTCCCGTTATTATATTCATACTCACTTATGAAACTTGTTATTGTCGAATCTCCAAAAAAATCAGAAACAATTGGCCGTTATCTAGGAAAAGATTACAAGGTTGTCGCTAGCGAAGGCCATATTAGGGACCTTTCCACTAAAGGAAAAGGCGGCTTGGGCATAGATATTGACCACGGCTTTAAAGCAGACTGGGTTATCTCACCGAAGAAAAAAGCCGTTGTTTCTAAATTAGCTTCCTATGCCAAGGCTTCCGATGAAGTGTTACTTGCAACCGACCCTGATAGGGAGGGAGAAGCCATTTCTTGGCACTTAGCTCAAGTTTTGAATTTAGACGTAGCAACTACGAAAAGATTACAGTTTCATGAAATTACAGAACCTGCTATAAAATCCGCTTTAGCTAATCCTAATTTAATAAATATGAATTTAGTCAAAGCCCAAGAAACTAGACGCATGGAAGATAGGATAATTGGGTTCAAGGTCTCGACTCTTCTTCAAAGAAACATTGGACAAAAATCTGCTGGTAGGGTGCAATCTTCCACTTTAAGAATGATTGTAGATAGACAAAAATCTATCGATGAATTTGTTCCAAATGAATATTGGACGATCGATGTCGATGTTGAATTAAATGGAAAAATCTATAAGGCAGCTCTTACTAAAGTAGATGGGAAACCGTTTAAGTGTTCTAGTAAAGAAGAAGCAGATGCGATTTTATCTAGAGTTCCTTCTTCTTTGACAATATCTAGCATAAAAAAAGAAGAGAAATCCGTGCTTCCTCCTTTTCCTCTTACTACTTCATCGATGCAGCAAGCAGCTTATACCAAATTTAAATTTAGTAACAAAAGAACTCAGGATATCGCCCAACGTTTATACGAAGGCATGACCATTAATGACGAACACGTCGGTTTGATTACTTATATGAGAACAGACTCTACGCGTATTTCTCCAGAATTCTTTGCTAATCATGCCGCTCCTTTTATAAAAGAAAAATTTGGCGAAGAGTATTTAGGGACTTTAAGAAATAAAAAAGGCGGGAAAAATGTCCAGGACGCCCACGAAGCCATTCGTCCAACCGGGACGCATAGAACGCCTGAAGAAGTGGCAAAATATGTTACATCTGAAGAAGCAAAACTATATCGTTTGATTTACTGCCGTGCTTTGTCTTCTTTAATGGCCCCTAAAAGAATGGAAAAAACTTCCCTTACCTTATCTGGGAACGGCTTAGATTTTTCCTTAAATGGGTCTAAAACAATTTTTAAAGGTTTTGAAGTAATCTATGGGGAATTCAAAGACGAAGAAGAGGAAGAAACACTTCCTTTGGTTAATAAAGGCCAGCAATTAAATGTTGCAAAAATCAATCCAGAACAAAAATTTACGAAACCCGAACCCCAATATAACGAGGCTAGTATAGTCAAAGCAATGGAAGAAAACGGCATTGGCCGTCCTTCTACTTATGCAACGACGATTGAAACTTTGCTTAATAGAAAATATATAACCTCTTCTAAAGGCGTTTTAACCCCAACTGAAGACGGGATTAAAACAGTTACGGTTCTTACTAAGTATTTCCCCGATATAGTTTCTACCTCCTATACAGCTGATATGGAGACGAAACTAGATAAAGTCGAAGCAGGCGAAGAAACATTTTTGCAAGCCATGGAAGATTTTTACGTTCCATTTATTAAAAATTTCGACCAAGCCAAAGAAAAGATGTATAAAGATCCTCCTATTGAAACCGGGGAACTTTGTCCTCTATGCGGCCGTCCACTTGTTGTTAAAACCAATAGAAAAGGTCAAAAATTCATCGCTTGTTCTGGATATCCTGATTGCACCTATATCAAGAAAGAAGAAAAGCCTAAGGATGAACCTACTGGGCAACTTTGCCCGGAATGTGGCTCCCCGCTTGTTTATAAAACGAATAAAAAAGGCGAAAAATTCATCGCTTGTTCTTCCTTCCCAAAATGCAAATATACAGCATCGGCTGATGGTGCAGTAGCAAAAAAAGAAAAACCTGTTTATACAGAAGAAGATTATGTAAAACCTTGCCCTAAATGCAAAACGGGACATTTGGTTATAAAAAAAGGCAAGAAGGTTGACTTTCTAGGATGCACCAACTTCCCAAAATGTCGTTATCATGAATGGATAGAAAAGAAAAAGTAAGATTCTTTTTATGAAAAAAGCATCTATTATCGGTGGTGGCCTTGCTGGAAGCGAGGCTGCCTATTATTTATTGAAAAAAGGATACGAAGTGACCCTTTTTGAAGCGCGTCCATTTTATAAAGATGAAGCACATCATAGTTCAAATCTTGGCGAACTGGTTTGTTCTAATTCCTTAAAATCAAAACGGTTGGATAATGCTTGCGGTCTTTTAAAAGAAGAAATAAAACACATGGGGTCCATCATAATGGAAGCATCTTCTTCTTGCGAAGTTCCTTCTGGAAACGCCCTAAGCGTTGATAGAGATAAATTTTCTTCCTATATTTCAAATAGGCTTTCCTCTTTCAAATCATTTCATCTAGAAAGAAAAGAAATTACTGCCTTGCCAAATGAAAATGTAATTTTATCAACTGGCCCATTAACATCCCCTTGTTTGTTAGAGGATTTAAAAAAAGTGGTTGGGAAAGACAATTTATCTTTTTTTGACGCTTCAGCTCCGATAGTTAAAAAGCAAAGTATTGATTTTAATAAAGCATATTTTAAGTCCCGTTACGAGCAAGATGATTCTTCTTATATAAACTGTCCTTTTACAAAAAATGAATATTATGTTTTTGTTAAAGAACTCCTTAATGGTAAAAAGGCAATTTTGCATTCCTTTGATACGAAATATTTTGAAGGCTGTCTTCCTATTGAAGTAATTGCCTCTAGGGGCATGGAAACTTTGCGTCATGGGCCTTTAAAACCCTTTGGATTAGAAAAAGAAGGAGAAAGGCCATATGCGGTAGTTCAATTAAGGCAAGATGATTATTTAGGCGATTATTATAATCTTGTTGGTTTTCAAACGAATTTGACTTATCCGGAACAAAAAAGAGTGTTTTCCTTAATTCCTGGACTTGAAAATGCCGAGTTTATTAAATACGGCCTCATGCATAGAAATTCTTATATTGATTCTCCTGATTGCTTGAATTTGGATTTGTCTTTAAAAAACAAGAACAATGTTTTTGTCGGCGGGCAATTATGTGGGGTAGAAGGATATGTTGAAAGCGCTGCCTCTGGTTTAATTGCTGCAATCTCTTTTGATAAAAGAATTAAGGGAGATGATTTTGTTTTGCCCCCAAAAAACACGATTATTGGGGCGTTATTAAATTATGTTTTGTTTAGTTCTTCTTCATATTTTTCACCTATGAATGCAAATTGGGCTTTACTTCCATTTGTAAATAAACACAATAAAGAAGAAGCCATAGCCACTAGTTTGAATGAAATCGAAAAGTACTACGAAAAAATGTTACATTGAAGGTTTGGATCAATTTCTTTTATACCTTCAATTTCAGCTTGGCTACTCTTTAAAGACTATTATTGCTTACAAAAAAGACATCAAGCTTTTTTATTCGTATTTAGAAAGTAAAAATATAGGGATAGATAAGATTGAGCAAGAAACAATCAGGTACTTTCTTTTTGACCAAATAAAAAGAAAAAATAAATCCCATCGGACATGTGGACGTTATCTATCTTCCTTACGTACTTTTTTTGATTATTTATGCAAGAACTCTTATTGCTCATATAACCCCTTTAGGCTTGTTAGCGGACCAAAAATTGAAATCAAATATCCAAAAAGGTTATATGAGGAAGATGTTAAAAAACTATTGAATGCCTTTGAGGGCGATTCTTCTTTTTTGTCAAAAAGAAACAAAGCTATTATCGAACTTTTATATACATCAGGAATTCGTGCAAGCGAGCTTGTTTCTCTTACTCTTTCCTCTTTTGACTTCTCTTCTTGTTCTATCTTTGTCCTAGGGAAAGGCAATAAGGAAAGATATGTTTCTTTTTCTTCTTCTTGCAAAGAGAGTTTACTAGAGTATGCAAAAAAGGTAAGACCACTTTTACTAGAAAAATCAAGGGGAAAACATGTAAAAAAAGATGCCTTTTTCCTTAATTCAAGAGGTGAAAATTTAACCGTTAGAGGCCTTGAATATATCGTAAAGGAAATATCCATAAAATTTGCTAATGATTCTAGTTTGCATCCCCATGAATTAAGGCATACCTTTGCTACTATTTTGCTTGAAAGTGGGGTATCGCTTAGAACCATTCAGGAATTATTGGGCCATGAATCAATTAATACGACTCAGGTATATACTCATCTGAGTCAAAAAGACATGCAGGAAGAGTACGATAAAGCCTTTAATCAGATTGAGCTAAAAATCAAGTAGCTTTCAAAACTACTTGCGCGCGTACGTAAGAAAGAGTATATTTTTCTTCGGCTTTTATAGCCAATACGCACCTTGTGGATTCGAAGCCTTGTTCCTCTCGGACTGATGTTAAGTTTAAAAAGCGAGAAGGTGGCCATTCGTTGGAAGCAAGGGAGGCAAAAACAAATGGAGGTCACCAAAATGAGTGACGAAGAAATCAAAGTCGAAGAAACTTCTGAAGAAGAAGTTGCCCCAACCCCAGTCGAAGAGAATGTCATGGCTCAAGTCATGCACGATCCAAACGCCCCAATTTTGACCATGAAGAAATGCCTTGAAGCAGGCGTTCACTTCGGTCATCAAACTAGAAGATGGAACCCAAAGATGGGCAAATTCATCTATGGTGCAAGAAATGGTATCTACATCATTGACCTTGCTAAAACCGTTGAAAGAGTCAACGCTTCTTATAAAGCCTTGAAGACCATTGTTGAAGGCGGCGGAAAGGTTTTATTTGTTGGAACAAAACCGCAATCTCAACAAATCGTTATTGATGAAGCCGTTCGTTCTGGTTCGTTCTATATCACCAATCGTTGGTTAGGTGGAACTCTCACTAACTTCCGTACCATTCAATCCCGTATCAAAAGATTAAGGGAACTTGAAACCTCTATGGAAGATGGTTCCATGGAAAAACTCCCAAAGAAAGAAGTTGCCTTATTAAAGAAAGAATGCGCCAAACTTCAAAAGAATCTTGAAGGCATTAAGGAAATGAGAAAGCTTCCTAATGCTATCGTCTTAGTAGATCCTACCATTGAACACAATGCTGTATTAGAAGCCCACAAATTAAATATCCCAGTATTCGCCATTTGCGATACTTCAGATGACCCGGATACCGTTGATTTCCCAATCCCATCCAATAATGATGCCACTAGCGCCATTAAACTTATAATCGGTGTTATGGCTGATGCTGTTGTCGAAGCTCGTACAAATGGTGGATTAACCGAAATCGCCTATACAGTTGATGAAGGCGAAGAAGCTACCATGGCTGATGCTATCCGCGTTGCCGATGTAGCCGCCGAACAACACCGTGCTGCCATTAGAGCCGCTAGAAAGGCTAGAGAAGAACGCTTTGCTAAGATGCAAGCCGAACGTCAAGCTCGTTTTGCGGCTAAAAAAGGCGAAGCTGCTAAAAAAGGCGAAGAAAAGACCGCTGATAAGAAAGACGAAAAAGAAACCGATAAAAAAGAAGGAGAATAAAAATGGCTGTTACCATTGATCAAATTAAAGCTCTTCGCGATCGTACCGGTGCCGGTATCATGGATTGCAAAAAGGCACTTCTTGAAGTTGATGGAGACATTGAAAAAGCTATCGATGTCCTTCGTGAAAAAGGCATCGCCAAAGCCGCTTCTAAAGCAGGCAGAGTTGCTGCTGAAGGTTTAACAAATATAAAAATTTGCGAAAAATGCCATAAAGCCGCCATTGTTGAAGTCAACTGCGAAACTGACTTCGTTTCTTCTTCCGAGAAGTTCCATGATCTTGTCGATAAAGTTACCCAAGTAATCCTTGAAAAGAATCCAACTAGCATTGAAGAAGCTAGCGAACTTACAAAAGATTTGTTTGCTGAAGCTACCATTGCCATGGGTGAAAAGTTTGTTTTACGTCGTTTTGAGGTTTTGACTGCCTCTGAAGGACAAGCCTTTGGGCATTATAGCCATGGGCAAGGCAAGATTTCTGCCTTGGTATTGTTATCCAAGGATTGCAAAGATTTGAATAAGGCCTTTGCAATGAATGTTGTTTCTGCTAACCCTTCCTATTTATCCATCGAAGATGTTCCGGCTGATGTAGTTGCAAGAGAAACTGAAATTGCAAAAAACGAAGTGGCTACCGATGAAAAGTTAGCCAATAAGCCAGAACAAGTCAAAGCCAATATCGTTAAGAATAAAGTTGCTAAGGTTTTATCCGCTTCTTGTTTGCTCGAACAACCATTTGTCTATGATGATACAAAGACAGTTGCTCAGGTTTTAAAAGAAAACGGTGTTTCCATTGTTAAATTCTTCATCTATCACGTTGGTGAAGGAATTGAAAAGAAAACCGAAGAATAATTATCGATTTAGGCCGTGCCGTCATTGACACGGCCTTTTTCTATATACATTTACTCTTTTATACCTATATAATTGCCTTAATGGAGAAAATAATGAACAGTATTTATAAACGCGTAATAATTAAGTTATCCGGTGAAAGTCTTTCAGATTCTAAGAACTCCCTTATTTATGATTCCAATAAATTAAAAAACGTTGCATCGGTGATAAAAGAAATCGTATCAACGGGTACTCAAGTTGGTATTGTAGTGGGAGCTGGCAATATTTGGAGAGGACGTCTTGCCGAAAAAATCGGGATTGATCACTCTACTGCCGATTATATGGGAATGCTTGGCACTATCATGAATGCTTTGGCCATTCAAAGCGCTATAGAAGATAATGGCGTTGCTTGTAGAGTCATGTCTTCTATCAATGTTCCTCAAGTTTGTGAGCCTTATATTAGAAGAAAGGCCATGACTTATTTAGATAAAGGAATCGTCACTATCTTTGCCGGTGGAACAGGTAATCCATATTTTACAACCGATACAACCTCAACCTTAAGGGCGTTAGAAGTCGAAGCCGATGCTATCTTAATGGCCAAAAATGGCGTTGACGGGGTTTATGATTCAGATCCAAGAAAAAACAAAGATGTCCATTTAATTAAAAAACTTGCTTTCCATGAAGTAGTGGAAAAACAGCTCCAAGTCATGGATTTGACTGCTGTGGCAATGTTAGAAAATACCGATGTTATTATTAGGGTTTTCAATATGGATGATACCTCTTCGTTTATGAAAGTATTAACAGGCGAAGATATAGGTACGACAATTTCTAGAGAATAGTATAAAATAGTAAACAAGAGGTTATTTTATGGACGCATACACTTTAGAAGCTAGCGAAAAAATGAATAAGAGCTTGGACTCTCTTTCCCTAGGCTTATCAAAATTAAGATCCGGAAGAGCCAATCCTTCCATGCTCAATGGAGTCAAATGTGATTATTATGGAGAAAAAATGGACATTACTTCCCTCTGCTCCATTTCTATGCCCGAGCCAAGGCAACTCTATGTTAAGCCTTATTCAAGAGAAGATTTAAAAGCAGTTGCCTCTGGCATTGCTTCTGCTAATTTAGGAATAAATCCTCAAATTGAAGCCGATGGAATTAGAATTGTTGTTCCTCCATTGACCGAGGATATTCGTAAAGACATTGCAAAAAAAGCTAAAACCATGGGCGATGAGGCTAAAGTCTCTATTCGTAATATTAGACGTGATTATCTTTCTTTATTAAAAGAAGATGATTCGATGTCTGATGATTATAAAGATAGAGTTGAGGAAGAAATCCAAAAAGAAGTAGAATCATTTAATAAGAAGATTGATGAAATTATTGCTAATAAAACAAAGGAAATAATGACAATTTAATTATTTAAGATAGTTTCTTTTCCCTCTTTTAGAGGGATTTTTTATTCTTTAATTATTTCTAATGCTTAATAAACATTCTTAAGGTTTATAATTATGAAGATGAACAAGAACGTTAATGATTTTAAATTAGAAAAACCCTTACAGCATGTTGCTTTTATTATGGATGGAAACGGCAGATGGGCCAAACTTAGAGGCCTTGCACGCCATTATGGCCACCATGAGGCTTGTAAAAGAATAATCGAAATATTCGATGCCTGCTTACAGCAAAACATTAAGGTCATGTCTTTTTATGCTTTTTCAACCGAAAATTGGAATAGACCGCAAGAAGAGATAGATCATTTAATGGATTATTTGGAAGAATTTTTTATAAAAGAAATCGATTATATCGATTCTAAAAATACGAGAATTATGGTTTCTGGCGATTTATCTAGAATTAGAGAAAAAACTAGAAAAATATGTTACCAAGCTATAGAAAGAACAAAAAATAACGACTCTTTTACTATCAACATTTGCCTAAATTATGGCGGAAGGGATGAAATAGTTAGGGCATGTAGGCAAATCGCTTCAGACTATAAAGAAAATAAAATTGCTTTAGAGGAAATTAATGAAAAATCTTTTTCTTCTTATTTGTATACATCCTCGTTGCCTGATGTGGATTTAATGATTAGGACTTCAGGGGAAGAGAGATTATCTAATTTTCTCCTTTATCAAAATGCTTATGCTGAATTTGTTTTTACGGATGTAAAATGGCCTGATTTTCACAAAAAGGATTTTTATGATTGCTTAATTGAATTTCAAAATCGTTCTAGACGTTTTGGGGGTTTAAAAAATGAATAGACAAATCAATACATTGGATGAGAAAAAGAAAGCATCTTTGCTTAGTAGAGTTGTAGTGGCTTTTATTTTGATTTCCTTGGCTGTTCCTTGCATAGTCTTGGGCGGATATTTTTATTTTGCTTTTATTGCTTTCTTTTTTCTGCTCGCCATATTTGAAATGATCCATGCAACCGGGAAAAGATATTCATGGTATGTCTATTTATTGACATACGTAGTCGATATTTCTTATTTTATTTGGTTTGTAATTAAGGGCAATGTTGCTTCTTATTTAGAATTTAAAGCAGGGAATTTGACTACTTGGTCGTTTTCTTTGGAACCAGAATTTTTACAGTTAAGCGTATCTATTTACATGATAATCTTCTCTTTCTTTTCTTATTGCTTGATTGGAATATTTCATAAAGAGTTCGACTTAAATGACATTATGTATTTATTTGGAATGTCATTATTTTTAGGGATAGGATTCCAGTCTTTGCTTTTTATTCGTTATTATCCTTTCTCTTCTTTTTTAAAGGTGGGAATTGATGTTTCTAATCCATATTTTAAATACTGGGGTTCGGCTATCTTATTCCTTTTTGTTGGTTTTACGACAATTATGAATGATACATGGGCTTATTTTGTTGGAATATTTTTTGGCAAGCATCACATGAATGAAAGAGTTTCCCCAAATAAAACCTGGGAAGGATTTTATGGAGGGTGGATATTGGGTGCTTTAAGTGGGTTTGTTTTAGCTTTGCTTTGCGATTATTTCGGTTATCCTATTTTGCCTTCGATTTGTATTTTTGGTTATTCGCATTCTTGGTGGTGGGTAGTTTTGCTTTCTTTAACAATCCCATTGATCGCGAATTTGGGGGATTTTGCTTTTTCCTTGATAAAGCGTCATTTCGGCTTTAAAGATTATGGGACAATATTTAAGGCTCACGGAGGAGTTTTGGATAGAGCTGATTCTTTGACATTCACCTTTATTTTTACTTCCTTTGTCGTTATTTTTATTTCTAATGGATGGAACTTATTCGCATGAGAAACATATTGCTTTTAGGCGCCTCCGGTTCGATAGGGTCACAAACATTAGATATAATTTTAAATAATCCCGATAGATTTACCCTAAAAGGCATTTCCATTGGACATCAAGTGAACAAACTTCCTTTGATTGTAGATAAATTCCCTTCTCTTTCTTATGTTTGCCTTCAAGAAGAAAAAGACTATTTAAAGCAAAAAGAGCTATACCCAAAGATAAAGTTTTATTTTGGAGACGAAGGCCTTCTTTTAATTATTAAAGAATGTCTTTGCGATATGGTGGTAAATGCTTTGGTTGGCTTTGCCGGGCTTTTTCCTTCTATTGTTGCTTTAAAAGAAAATAAAATTCTTTGTCTTGCTAATAAAGAATCGCTAGTAGTAGGTGGAAAATTTGTTTTCGATGAACTATTGAAAGGAAATGGTAAATTATATCCAATAGATTCAGAACATGTAGCCATAGCAAAACTTCTTTCTTGCGTTAAAAAAGAAGATGTTAAAAACATTTGGATTACTGCCTCTGGTGGACCTTTTAGAAATAAAAGTAGAGAAGAATTGACTAATGTCACCCCAAGCGAGGCTTTAAATCACCCTACCTGGCATATGGGAGCAAAAATTAGTATTGATTCTGCGACGATGATGAATAAAGGATTCGAAGTTATCGAAGCCAAGTGGCTATACGATTTCTCTTTAAGCAACATTAAAGTAATTTTACATGATGAATCAAAAGTTCATTCCTTGCTTGAGCTAAAAGATGGGTCTTTTATCGCCGATGTTTCTAATCCCGACATGCACGGGCCTATCGAATATGCTTTGTTTGAAAGTGATGTTGAATTTAAACCTACACATGTAGCTAAAATCGAAGATTTGCCGTCTTGCCACTTTCATAAATTTAACCCTTCTAGATTTATAGCAGTCGGTATATGTCTAGAAGCTTTTAAAAGAGGAGGCACAGCTACTGCCATTTTAAATGGGGCAAATGAAGAAGCGGTATATTCTTTCTTGGATAATAAAATTGGTTTTCTAGAAATCGAAGACGTTGTATCCTTAGCCTTGTCTTCGCTAAAGATTATCGATAACCCTTCTTTGGACGAAGTAAAGTTAGCTGATAGATTATCTAGACAATTTGTCAAAGATTACGTTAGGAGGAGGAAATAATGGAACAGGCTTTGAATATATTTTTATCCATTCTTGAAATCATTGTCATTTTAGGTGTCTTGATTTCCGTTCATGAAGCGGGTCATTTAGGCATGGCGAAAGCTTTTAATGTTTATTGTTTTGAATATTCGATTGGGTTTGGGCCGGCTTTGCTTCATAAAAAAAGAAAGAAAGGAGAGACCTATTTTTCTATTAGGGCTATCCCGTTAGGTGGATATTGTTCGATGTATGGAGAACCTGGAGTTGTCCCGGAAGGCTTTGAAATACCTCCTGAAAATCGTTCATTAGAAAAAGTGGCCAAATGGAAAAAGGCTTTGGTTTTAGTTGCGGGGGTTACGCTTAATTTTATTCTTGGTTTGATTTTAATTTTTGTATCCGATATAGCTTTTCCTCATTATTATTTTGCTTATGGTGGGGAGCTTTCTTCTAATTCAAATATTACGGCTTTATTTGCCCCAACTACTTTTTCTAACGAGGTAAGCTCTTATATAGATAATAATAAAAAAGAAGAATACCAAGCTTCCGATTATTATTTATATTTTCCTGCTTCTTTAAATTCTAATCAAACAATCATTGTTTCTACAAATGCAAAAATAGATAACGTATCCGAGAATTATGTAGTTACCTATTATCCTTCTACCTTATTAGAAGATCATGATTTATCTTCTTCTTTAAAATTCTATCCTGCATCAAAAGAAGAACCTTCTTCGGAATTAAAAAATCTTGGCATAAATTATTTGCCCGATTTATCTATTGGGGCTTTTGATTTTTCCAATTCACCCGATGGCACTAGAGTTAGTTTATCGCTTTATTTTGCTCCAGTGAGCAAAATAGATGACAAATCGGTTTTAAATAATGACGCTTGCTTAGAATATAATTTGAATTTGGAAGTAAAAAATAAGGTTCTTTCTCCTTCTAACAATAGCATTAAGAAAATTGAAAATTGGCTCGGGTGGAATAAGGCCTGGAGCAAGTGGGCAAATGATGTTCCGACTGCTTGTGGAGCAGTCGTTCAGGGCTTTGCTTCTTTATTTACAAAAGAAGGCTTAAAAAATGTATCCGGCATCGTCGGCATGACTGCTGCATTGCCATCGCTTCAAGCAAGTGGTGGTGCCGCTAATATTTTCTTCTTTGCCGGACTAATTTCCATTAATTTAGCTTTCTTTAATCTTTTGCCATTCCCGGCTTTGGATGGTTGGGCATTACTAGTCACCGCAATTGAAGGGATAAGCAAGAAAAAAGTTCCTGCCAAAGTTCAATCAATCATGTCTATTTTAGGGATGGTCTTATTATTTGGACTTATGATTGCTGTTACAATAAAAGACATCGTGTCGCTAGTTATTTGAGGTTAGTATATGCAAAAAAAGATGATCCGTTTCTTAAATTCCATTGGTCTTTCCGAAGACATTGATCTTTTCGATATGGATTTTTCTTTTGTCAGCATGAACCCATATGATAAAAAACAAGTGGATATGGCTATTGAGAAACGTACTCCATGGAACTATGAACTTCTTGATAAGTTTATTTCTGCTCTTAATAACGTTTCTTATCCCTATACAATTAGGTTTTCTTATGAATTAATGCCTTCAAAAGAAGACCTTATGGATTTATTTAATTCTTATTTTCTTTCTCATTTTTTTGCTAAGCCTTCTTTTGCAATTGATTTTGATGAAAGCACTTCTTCCATTCTTCTTTGTTTTTCTTCGGAGCAAGAAAAAGAGAGTCATAAGAGCCTTTTAAAAGATTTTTCTTCATTGTTAAAATTCTTAAATTACTCTTTTTCTATCAAAGAAGTAGTTAAGAATAATGTAACGCCCCCCTTAAATGAAAATAATATTCAACTATCAGAAGATAATAATGAAGTAAAGCTAGACGAGAATAAAAAGAGTCAAATTTCCATTCAAGAGCAAATTCAATCTGATAGGGAAAAATCTAAACAAAGTGGCGAGGCGGAACTTCTAAAAGAGATGGAAAGAAACCTTGCTTTAATGAAAGAACAAAGAAATAGAAAAAGGGTATGGTCTGTCGGAGACTATCATCCTTATGATTCTATTGACGATCTATTTAGGGCACCTTTATCAAACGTTGATTTTGTTGGTACTGTTTTTGAAGCCGAAAGCAAACTAAGCAAAAATGGAAAGATGCGTGCCACTTTATCTATTTTTGATTCCAACAATGCGATTAATGTTAGGGCTTTTGAAGGAAAAAGAATTTCTAGCGAGGACATAACTTGGTTTGGGAATAAAAGCCTGTGGACTAGAGTTAGAGTTAGAGGCGCCTTAGATACCGACAAATTCACGGGACAAAGAATTGTCGTTGCCCATTATTTAGATAAATTACCTCCTGAAGAATTAAGAAAAGATAATGCCAAGGAAAAAAGAGTCGAGCTACATTTGCATACCACCATGTCCAATATGGACGCCGTTTGTACGATGGATAAATATTGTGCAGTTGCCAAAAACATGGGTATGGATGCCATAGCGGTTACAGATCATGGCGTTGTACAGGCATTCCCTAGCGCCCAAGCCGCAGGGAAGAAATATGATATGAAAATAATTTATGGGTCTGAGCTTTATATGTTCGACCTAAAACAAAAATATATTTTCAATCCAGCCCCAATCCCTTTAAAAAAAGCCCGTTATTGCGTATTTGATACAGAAACAACTGGTTTATCTTCTCGTTATGATAGGATTATTGAATTTGGCGGTATTTTAGTAGAAAACGGTCAAGTTGTTGGGAGATTAAATCAATATATAAACCCGGAGATGCATATCCCTGAGGAATCTAGCAAAGTCAACCATATTACCGATGAAATGGTCAAGGACAAACCGACTATAAAAGAAGTTTTGCCAAAAATATTAGAATTTTTTGGCGATAACATTTTAGTTGCCCATAATGCTTCATTTGACGTTGGCTTTATTAATGCTGCCTTAGAAAGAAATGGTATGCCTCCTATAAAAAATCCAATTATCGATACTATTCCTATCTCCCATTATTTATTTCCTGAAGCAGGTAGGCATACCGAAGGGGCAATGTTAAAGAATTTAGGCTTAAGAGTCTATAACGAAGAGGAAGCTCACGAAGCCGTTTATGATGCGACTGCTTTAAATGAAGGTTGGCAAGAAATTATTTTAAG
This sequence comes from uncultured Bacilli bacterium, assembly GCA_934725985.1. Lineage (GTDB taxonomy): Bacteria > Bacillota_I > Bacilli_A > RFN20 > CAG-826 > Alloenteromonas. The sequence continues at coordinate 729,046 of CAKVCX010000001.1, forward strand.
ATTAGATAAAGAACATCCTGGCATAACTCATGAGGACTTAGATTCATTGGCAATTACAATGCCTCTAGAGAGTGAAAAAGATACCCCAGATTATGAAAAAAAGAAATTAAATTTCTCTTCTTTTATAAGGCATTTGCGGTCATATCATTGCATCGTACTTGCGAAAAATCAGCAAGGAATGAAAGATCTTTATAAAATAATAACCGAAGGGCATGTAACATATTTTTCTGGTATCCCTAAAACCCCAAGAGACTTAATTTCTAAATATAGGGAAAACTTATTGGTTGGCTCTTCTTGCTTTAATGGAGAAATTTTCGAGATTGCCTCGACTAAAAATCTTGATGTTTTAGCAAAGGCCATGGAATTTTATGACTATATAGAAATTCAGCCTATTGAAAATTATTCCTATCTGTTAGACATGGGCAGCGTTGCTTCCAAAGAATATTTGATTCGATTACTTAAAGATATAATTACGGCGGCAAAAATGGCCAATAAGCCTGTTGTGGCAACTGGTGATTGTCATTATCTAAATAAAGAAGATAAAATTCTAAGAGATATATATATTTACGCAAAAGCAATCGGCAAAGGAAATCATCCATTAAACCCACCCGCTAGATCTAGTAAGGCCCTTTTTGAAAACCCGGATCAGCATTTCCGCTCCACAGAAGAAATGTTAACTTCCTTTTCAAGTTGGCTAGGCGAAGAAGAAGCCAAAAAGATTGTCGTGACTAATTCAAGGATGATAGCTTCTAAAATTGAAAAATGCATACCTGTCTCTGATGATTTGTTCCCACCGAATGAAAATTTGCCACATAGTGATTTAAAGATACGTGAACTTTGCGAATCTAATTTTGAAAAAAGATATTGTGGGAATAAAAACCCAGAAGTAATTAAGCGCATTGGGGAAGTTAAAGCCCGTTTAGATAAAGAATTAGACGGTATTATTGGCAATGGTTATGCGGTTACTTATTATATCGCTCATTGCTTAATCAAGATGGCTAATGATGAGCCTGAACATTATATAGTCGGTTCACGTGGCTCGGTTGGTTCTTCTTTTGCCGCTACAATGGCGGATATTACGGAAGTAAACGCTTTGCCGCCACATTATTTATGCCCACATTGCCATTACTTTGAATGGGCGGATGCAAAAAAATATAAGTCCGGGTTTGATTTGCCTGATAAGATTTGCCCTGAATGTGGCAATAAATTAGTCCAAAACGGACAAAATATTCCTTTTGAGACCTTCCTTGGCTTTTCGGCTGATAAAGTCCCTGATATTGATTTAAATTTTGAGGATGAATCTCAACATAAAGCCCATAACTATACAAAAATACTATTAGGAGAAAAAAATGTCTTTAGGGCAGGGACGATTGAAACGGTTGCCGAAAAGACTGCCTATGGTTTTGTTAGGGGATATTTTGAAAGAATAGGCAAAAACCCTGATTCTATAAACCCGGCCTATATAGCTTCTTTGGCTGCGAGGTGCCAAGGAGTAAAAAGAACAACGGGGCAACACCCGGGAGGGATTGTAGTTGTTCCTAGCAATATGTCTGTTTATGATTTTACGGCCGTTCAGCATCCTGCCGATGATTTGAATTCGGAATGGCTTACAACCCATTACGATTTCCGTTCCATGCACGATGAAATTTTAAAACTAGATATTTTAGGCCACGTCGATCCGATGGCTATGCGTTATTATCGCGATTTAACCGGAGTAAAAATTGAAGACATTCCAATGAACGATCCAAAAGTATTGTCTTTATTTGTTTCTCCTGACGCTTTGAATTTACACAGTAACTATCTAGGATTAAAAACCGGGGCTAGTGCTTTACCTGAATTTGGTACCGACTTAGCACAGCGAATGCTTATGGAATCTAATCCTAAATCATTTAACGACCTTCTAATTATTTCTGGATTAGCTCACGGTACTGACGTTTGGAGCGGCAATGCCGAAGACTTGATTTTAAATCATGTTACCGATTTAAACGGGGTTATTGGGTGTCGTGATGATATCATGACTTATTTAATTTCTATGGGCGTACCCAATAATATGTCTTTTAAGATCATGGAAGACGTTAGAAAAGGTAGGGGCTTAAAGCCGGAATATGAAGCAAAGATGAAGGAACAAAAAATTCCTGAATATTACATTGAATCTTGCAAAAAGATTAAATATCTTTTCCCAAGAGGACACGCGACCGCTTACGTTATGATGGCTGTCAGGGTTGCTTATTTTAAACTATATTACCCACTAGAATTCTATGCCGTTTTCTTCTCTATTCGTTCCGATGATTATGATATTAAGGCCATGATCGAAGGGGAAGATGCCGTTAAATCTAGGATTGAGGAACTTAGGGCTAGGATGAATGACAGGGCTAATCCTCTTAAACCAAAAGAACAAAATATTTATAAGACTCTTTTGATTGCCATAGAAATGCTAGAACGTGGTTATAAATTTGAAAACATCGATCTTTATAAATCTGATGCCAAAATGTTTATAGTTGACCATGAAAATAAAGCTTTAATTCCTCCTTTTTCAGTATTAGATGGATTAGGCTTGGCGGCTGCTCAATCTATAGTCGATGCTAGAAAAGATGGGAGGAAATTCCTTTCTAAGGAAGATATTTTAAAAAGGTGTAGTAAGCTTAACCAAACTAATTTAAGCGATTTAGAAAAACTAGGTGTTTTAAAAGGCCTTGGGGAAACTAACCAAATGTCTTTGTTTGAATTCTTTTAATTAAGTTTTATACTATCCATTGGCTTTGGCCATTCGGGACATAGCACAGCTTGGTAGTGCGCCTGGTTCGGGACCAGGAGGTCATGGGTTCAAGTCCCATTGTTCCGACCAATCGCGAGTTTACCATCGAAGAAATTCGGTGGTTTTATTTTTTTGTTATTCAGTCTTAAATTTGCATTTAAGCCATAAATATTCTTTTATTAAAATAATGTTAAGCTATAGTAATAAACATAGAAACAGAAGAAAGGGATAATTATGCTAAAAAACATACCAACTTGCTTAAGTCCAGAATTATTAAAAACTTTAGATGAAATGGGACATGGAGATGAAATTGTAATTGGAGACGGCAATTTTCCTAGTTCTAGTCTTGGCCCGAAAGTAATTCGTGCGGATGGAATAGGGGGAGAAGAAATTCTAAAAGCTATTTTGTCACTTATCCCTTTAGACACTTATAGTGAGCCTAATTTCATGCTTATGGAAACTACAAATGGCGATCCAACCCCTACCATCTGGAAAAGCTACGATGAAATAGTTAAAAAAGCAGACCCTAACGCGAAGAAAGGGTTAATTGAAAGGTATGCTTTTTATGAAAGGGCAAAAAAAGCCTTTTGCATTGTTCAGACTAGTGAAAAAGCAATATATGCGAATGTTATTTTAAAAAAAGGCGTGGTTAAATAATCAGCTTTGCTTTTTCACAAAAGAAGGAACAACGCCTTTGACCTTTTTAAATACCCTAACAAAATAATTGTAGTCATCAAAACCATAGCAAAACGCTATTTGCTGTAATGGCTTATTTGTATATTTTATATCGTTATAGGCTTTATCAATTTTATATTTGAGAATATATTTTTTTGGAGTAAAGCCAGAATATATTTTTACTAACCTTTCTAGTTGCTTTGGTGTTAAAAATAATTCTTTACATACCATATTTATTTTAATATTTTTTGATATGTTTTTATCTAGGTATGGGTTGAGCTCGTTTTCTAAAAAATCATCCTTTGATGATATGAGCTTTGTTGTTTTTGCATAGTCTATTATTACATTTATCATTTCGCGTATAGACTCATATTTTTCCATGCTGAATCTAGGTATTTGCTTGTATTGCTTAATTAAAGCTTTGCTATCTTTGTGGAACGTTTCGCAAAATTGGTTGATCAAATTGATATTTTCTTTTATTTTGCTTGGATCTCTAAATGGTCCAATCAAAATATAGAAAGAAGAATTTGCATCTACTGAATATTTCATTATCATTTCCACTAACCCAAAGTGGCAATAATAATGTAGTGGGCCATCTATTTTTTTTATTTTTTCTATGGCTTCTTTATCGCTTATGGCGCACTTATTGCGTATGTGCTCTTTTAATTTGCTACAAAATGGATAGATTTTTTGACTTCTTGCATCGCTAGAATGTTCGTATTCATCGAAAATGGAAACATTAGTTTTGATAAGAGAAGATAAAGAGGAGAGCAAGGAAGATAAAACGCTGAAATTGTAAAGAATCATACTAACCTTATTATAATAAAATAATTATTTAATTAAAGCTGCTAAAAAATGCTATTAAACTTCCATATTTTATCTACTTGTCATTTTAAAATTGTTGGAAAATATGAGTATGGATTCTTTAACAAAAAAACAAATCCAAAAAAGAGAGAAATATTTTAAACATCGTGCTTTTTCCGCATCCAATTTAAAACAAAACGCAATTAAATGGATCATATTTCTTTTATTTTTGCTTTATGCCGTTTCTCTTATCTACCCATTTTTGTATTTAATTATTAATTCCTTTAAAAGTCCTTATGAATTTATAGGAAGTTATGATCCAGAAACTGGGATCAGGTCTTATCCAAATTATTTTTGGTTCACTGGAAGCCCAACTTTTGATAATTACATAAAGGCTTTTACTAGCATTCAAGTAGGAAGCGAAAGCACTTCGATTTTGGAAATGTTTTTAAATTCGGTTTTTCTTTCTCTTGGTGAAACCATTGCCTCTATGGCGCTTACTTGCTGTAGCGCTTATGTTCTTGCAAAATATGAATTTAAAGGTTCTAAATTGATTTATACCTGTGTTTTAATTGCTTCATTTATTCCAACGATATCTTCTTTGCCCGCAACTTATAAATTAATGAATGATTTAAACTTAATGGGTACTTACATAGGCATGATTTTTCTTAATGCGAGTGCTTTTGGCGGAGCTTTCTTATACATACATAGCTATTTTAAATCCATACCATGGAGCTTTGCCGAAAGTGCGATGGTTGATGGTGCGAGCGACTTTCGTTTGTTTAGGCAGATAATGTTACCCTTAGCCAAAAACGGGGTTTTGACTTTTACAATCATCAGGTTTTTAGGTTTTTGGAACGATTATTGGTATCCTTCTTTATTCTATTCAAATCATCCTACTATTTCTGTTGGAGTTGCCGGACTGAACAATGCATCAAATGCTTTCCCTGTTATTTGTGCTGCCATGGTCTTAGCCGTTTTGCCAGTTCTTATTTTTTATGCGATTTTTCAAAAGCAATTAATGCTTAACACTATTGATGGTGGTTTAAAATGATTAGAAGAAATGATTTGGCTTTGTTAAAGGCTAAGAAAAAATCCGATAGGAAAAGACTATTATTTATTTGGGGCATGTTAGCTCTACCTCTTTTACAATTTTTGGTTTTCTTTGTCTATGTTAATTTTTCAAGCATAATTCTTTCTTTTCAAAACGGAAAAGGCGATTTCTCTTTAATTAATTATTCTTCGTTTTTTAAAGAACTATTTTCTGGCAATGATTATTCGGGCTTTGAATTTAGAGATGCCATTATTTATTCGTTTTTACTTGGCTTAAATGATGCTCTTTTAGTTTTGATTTCAACCATACTTGCTTATTTTATGTATAAGAAAGTACCTGGAAGATCGTTTTTTAGAATAGTCTTCTTTTTACCTTCAATCATCTCGATAACCATTTATGTTTTGGTTTATAAATTTTTATTAAGTCCTGATTCTGGCCTAGCCGGGAAAATAATTCCTGATTTTGGTTGGCTTAGCGATGGCACCATTGCCCAAAAGTTTGTCATTCCTTTTTACTGCTTGTGGGTTGGGACAGGTTACAACATTTTAATTATTGGTGGTTCTATGAGTAATATTCCAACAGAAGTTATAGAAAACGCCCAAATAGAAGGCGTATCTAGAAGAAGGGAATTATTCGACATAATCTTACCGATGATTTGGCCGACTTTGACGGTGGCCTTTTTAGGAAGCATAACAACGGTTTTCACTTTATTTATTCAAGTTAAGCTCATAACAGGAGGATCTTCTGGAACAAGGACAATCGCATATATCATCAATAATTTTACTGAACAACAAAAACTGAATTACGCTTCCGCAATTGGCATTTGTTTTACCATCTTTGCCATTCCTTTGGTTTTAGGCTTTAGGAAAATATTAGAAAGAATAGGAAAGAAATGGGGATATTAACCATGAAAAAAATAAAAATTTTCTCCTTATCAACTACGCTTTGCTTGTTAACTTTGACTATGTCTATGCTTTTGCCAAACGCCAAGCAAGCCAACGCCTCATCTAAGTCGAAATTAATAGTCAATGATACTTTTAATTCGAAATCTTTTGCGGGAAAACTTGATAATGATATCTGGAATTCCTCTTTTTCAAACAGCAGCATCATTCAAAGTGAAAATGGAGAATCTTATTTATGCAACAAACGTGCAGGGGGAGAAAATGCTGTTTTTTCAACAAAAAATAAAATAGAAAATATAAAGTATTATCAATTTGATTTTAAGTATGATTCATCTATTAGCAAATGGTTTTCCATTGTTTTCATGAACAAAGAAGTGGATGGGTCGAGTTCTTTACTTGGGGATTATGCCTATTCAGGTGCTTTTATTGCTAATTGCAACGAGGTTAATAGTTTTGGTGGCAAACTTTCTAGTGGATTTAATTTTAAATCCGTTTTAGGTGTTAATGCTGTTGATAGTTGGATTACTTGCCGAGTTGATATTACTGGAAAAAATGATGCAAAGGTAAATTTTGCCGTCCAAGGCATGGAAATGAATGAGGCCAATTCTAGGTCGCTTTCATATTCTTCTTTAGAAAGCGACATGACTAACGCTTATATAGGGCTAGTGACCGAAACTTCCGACGGAATAATTAATTTTGATAATTTTATCGTTGGATATGGCGAATCTAGTTCTATTAAAGAAGATTTTAGCAATTTTGATATTGATAATCCTGCGGACTTTACTTTCTTTAAAGACAGCCCATCGCGTGCTTTAAATGTTTCCATAAAAGACAATAGTTCTTTAAAATTCCATTCGAAAGCTAACGAGTTTATTTATTCTCTTAATCAAATAAAAAAAGATGATTCAATTATCGAAGAGGTTGAAATTGTCGATGCCTCGTTCAATATACAATTTCCTATAGATTCTAATGAAGAAACGATCGCGATTGTTTTTGGAATTAATAAAGACGAACCGAGCATTAATAATAACTGCTTACGTTATGAAATGAGCAAGGATAAAGGGGTGTTAAAAGAATTTGAAAATGGCAATCAAGTTTCAAACGATTTAAATAATACAAATATCTTTTCTTCTTCAATAACAAGCGGATCCAATATCAATATAAAAATTTATAAAAGCGGGAAAATAACCATAAGGCAAGATGGCAACGAAGTAATCGATTCTACTTCTTCTAAAGTAAATTTTTCTGAAGTTACTCATTATGATGGCAATATTGGCATAGCTTCTATTACCGATGTAAACAAGGATATAAGCTTTGACAATGTAAAAGTCATAAACAGTTTCTATTATGTTCCGGTTACAAAATCGGTTACGCATAATTTTGATAATTCCTTTTTCGGCAATAAAGGCTATGAAGATTTTGTTCTCGTTAATGGTGATGGTGGCGGTAAATTAAACGTTAATAACGGAAAACTAGTCTTTGATTGCGGCACGGACGGGACCTTCTTTGGCTCAGCTTATCAATACGATTCGTTTATATTGGATTTCAAATTATGCAGCGTTTTAGTCGACGCATCTACTTCCGATCCTTCAAAAACTGCAACAACCCTTGGTAGGTGGATCGGTCTAGATTTAAGCAGAGAAACTAAATATGCCGGTTCATATGGAACATATGGGACCATTATCACCCAAATTGTTCCAGATCCTACTTATGGGGATAGCATTAACCCTGTCTTATGGTCAGATCAAGATGTTTCTAGTTTGGATAAGGATTCTATTCAAATAATTAATTATAAAAATATTCCTGTTTCCATGATTCAATCCATTCAATATAGTTCTCCTTCATTAGAAGGGAACATTAAAGAAGGGGACGCTATTTGTTTTAGGTTTGTTTCGGAAAATAATTCCATAAAAATGTATTTAAAAAAAGCAAGCGAAGCCGATTATTCTTTATATACCGAATTTAAAAACTTGGAATTAAATGGGTATTTTGCACTTTGTTGTACTGGCTATACCTTTATGAAGATTGATGACTTTTCCATGGCGAATACTTCTTCTTGTTATGTCTGCGCTGATAATGAATCGCCTGATACTATTTATGAAACGGTTACCAAAGTTATTTATGATAACAATAACCCAGATGTCAATTTAAATGATGAAATCGCTTTAAATACACAACCTAATATTTTGGCTATAACTTTTATTGTTACTACATCTGTATTAGCTATAGCCGTGCCAATTCTATCTTTCTATTTAGTTAGAGGAAAAAAACATGGAAAATAAAAAAGCTTTCTTTCTTGTTTCTCCTCTTATCTTTCTTGTTGCCGGTTGTAATCAAATCGGCTCCATTGAACCCCCCTTCTTTTCTAGCAAAGAAAAAATTACTTTTACCGCCTACGCCGGCCCTACAGTGGGCTCGTGGAATGGTGTTGATTCTAATCCGAACACTTTAACCGACGAGCATTATAAAAAGCTTGAAGAAGCTGGCTTTAATAAGGTGATTGCTTTATATGAAGGGGCAGGAGCTAGACAAAGCGATGTTACTAACACGGCGATAAATCAAGCGAAAAAAGCCGAGCAGGATGCTTTAATTGCTTTAGAATTGGCTGAAAAATATAACATTTCTTACTATGTAAGAGATTGGTCTTTTTATGGATTGACCCAACCTGGCGGATTTTTCTTTGAAAATGGTATTAACAACGCTTCAAAGGTAGCAGATTTAATGCCTTATATATTTAGTGATGATAATCAATACATCCATTCTTCCTCTTATGCTGGTAATTTTTGTTACGATGAGCCTACATATGACGAATTAGAAAATGTTTCATGGGAAGTTGACGCTTATTTGCAAAGAATGGAAGAACTTGGTGTTAAAGGGGAACCGCTTGTTAATCTTTTGCCAATCTATGCCTCTTCTTATGCTTCTATGGGCGTCCATTCTTATTCTCAGTATTTGGATAGATATATAGAATTAATCGGCAAAAAAATTGGTTATTTGTCTTACGATTTTTATCCGTTTCTTAATTATGATGGTTCTTATTTAAGGGCACAGTATTTACAAAATTTGCAACTAGCTGCCATTAAATGTCGCGATAACAATCTTTCATTAAGAAGCTTTATTCAGGCCAAAGGCGATTTCACGGGCCTAAGAGATATTACTTCTATAGCGGATTTTCGGTTTCAAGTATATTCGTCTTTGGCTTTTGGTAGTCATTATCTAACCTATTATGAATATGCAGGGACCAACGAAGATAATGAAGGCGATTTTTCTCCGTTTAATTTTGAAAAAGGAACATATAACTATACCTATGATTTAGCCAAAAAGGTTAATAACGAAGTCCATAATTTTGAAAACGTCTTAACTTCTTTTGACTATGACAAAACGATGTTTTATAACTCCAACCATTTATATGACAATCAAAATTTTGCAAATTTAGTCGAAACAATAGATTCTCATCCAGCTGTTTCTTTTAAGACGGCGAAGGAAGATACGTTATTGACTACCTTTAAACACAAAGAAAACGGCAGCGATGCTTTCATGCTTATGAATTTTACTGATCCATATCAAAACAAAACAAATGAGGTAACCCTTAAATTTAACGATGCATCCGCTTTGCTTATGTATAGATTAGGCGAAAAAATGACGGTTAGATTGCCAATATCTGGCGAATATACATTTAAACTAATTCCAGGGGAAGGAAGATACATAATTCCAATTAAATAAAAGGAGATATTTATTATGAAAAAAAGGAACAAATTATTATTAACTCTTCTAGGCACGACTCTTTTTTCTTTGGCGGGTTGCAATCAAAGTGGTGGCGACAAGCGAATACTAAAAATAGAGTTTGTAAAAGGTGGATTCGGACTTACCCCCTATGAAAAATTAGCTGAAGCTTTTATGGCGGAAAATAAAGATATTGAAGTTAAATTATTTCCTAATCCCGAAATGGCTTCTACCACTAGCTCTAAACTGACCGATGGCACGAATTTAAGTGATGTAATGATTTACAATAGATCAGTTAATAATATCTATGCGTGGGCAAAAAAAGGCTATATATATGATTTGACTAGCCTTATGAATGAAGAAGTTGAAAATGGCCAAACAATTCTTGATAAAATGGATGATAACGCGAAAAAAGTAGCCGAATATGATTCTTCTTATTGGTGCTTGCCGGAATACTATAACATTAATGGATTTGTTTATAATTCAACTCTTTTTGAAAAGAATGGATGGGATGTGCCAAAGACAACAAAAGAATTTGATTCTTTATGCAAAAAAATTGAGAAAGTTGAATTAGCGGGCAAGCCTGTCAAGCCTCTTATTTATTGCGGGAACGGGGCAGATGGGTATTTATATTATGCAATAGACGGTTGGATGACTTCTTATGAAGGAACATCCAATATGGATAAATTTTATTCTTTCGAATCTAGTGAGGTATTTAATCCTTCTAATTCAAAAGGAAAAAATTATGGCATGTCTTTATTAAAAAAGTATTTTTATGACTCTGGATATGCTTATGAAAACTCTATGTCTATGGGGGCAATTGAATGTCAGTCGAAACTTTTAACCTATGAAGCGGCAATGATGCTTAATGGCTCTTGGTTTGAAAACGAAATGAAGCCATATACAACGCCTAATTCTCCTACTTTTAAAATGTTTGCCGTCCCAGAAGTTTCCGATGATAGCAACAACGTTCTTCATAATGAAGGCTATCAAACAAATGAAAGCAATCAACAAGTTGTAAACGCCGAATTTGTCGCAAATATGTTTATACCTGCTAAAGCAGAAAATAAGGAAGACGCTGTTAAATTTTTAAAGTTTATTTCAAAAAATTCTTCTTTAGAGCTTTACACAAAATATAGTAATGCTATTAGACCAATGAAATATGACTATAGTCCTTCTAACCCTTCTTATTCTGATATGTCGGCATTTGGCAAATCTATTTTAGAACTAGCTTCGACTCATAATTTATATGTCCCTATCTCTAAAGCTCCAATTGCTGTTGCCGGTAAGGCTACTTTATATCCTCAAGGGGGCTATTGGTCAAAACTAATTTATTCAAATCCTGGTAAATATACTCCTTCTTTTTGCATTCAATCGGATTACGAATATGCCAAGAACAGCTGGAACGATTGGGTTAATTACGCAAAAGAAGAGCTAGGAGAATGATATGCCGATAGTTTTAAAAAACGTTAATAAAATATACCCAAATAATGTACATGCCGTTCATGATTTTAACTTGGAAATACAAGATAAAGAATTTATTGTCTTCGTTGGTCCTTCTGGATGTGGAAAATCTACGACGCTGCGAATGATTGCTGGCTTAGAAGGCATTACAACAGGAGAATTCTATATCGATGGAAAACTTATGAATTTTGTTCCTTCTAAAGATAGAAACATTTCGATGGTTTTCCAAAATTATGCTTTATACCCCCATATGAATGTTTATAAAAATATGTCTTATGGGTTAAGCATAAAGAAAGATTATTTGCCAATTTATGAAAAAAGCGAAGAGATTGATGGTTTACTAAAAGAAATTAAATTTTTAAAAAAAGAATCATATGATTTAGAAAAGAAATTAGAAAAAAATCAATCTCAAGGCGATTTTCAAAATCAATATTTTTCTAATTATGAAAAAATCCAAAAGCTTTTAACCGAAGTAGCGCAAAAAAGAAAGCCCGTTATTGGTGTCGACTACAAAAGAATTAAAAGATTAAAAAAAGAATTAAAAGACATTGATAACGAAATAGATTATGTTAATGATTTGCTTGATCAAGAACATGATTCTACAAATAAAGATGATGAATTCGAATCGATGCTTCAAAAAGACATGGAATCCATTTTGCAAAGCAAAAAGGAAAAGGAAACTGAGTTAGAAGAGATTTCTAGTCATGAAACAAATATTTTGAAATTTCGTCATTATTATGAATACGAAATAGATAAAGAAATATTTCATGCGGCTAAAATATTGAATTTAAGGGAATATTTATATCGCTTTCCGGCCAATTTAAGTGGTGGGCAAAGACAAAGAGTAGCCTTAGGAAGAGCGATTGTTAGAAAACCTAGATTGTTTTTGATGGATGAACCTTTGTCTAATCTAGATGCCAAATTGCGTGTTCAAACTCGCGGTGAAATAGCTTCCATTCACAAAAAAGTCGAAGCTACAACCATTTATGTTACTCATGATCAAACCGAGGCTATGACTTTAGCTGATCGTATTGTTGTCATGAAAGATGGCTATGTGCAGCAAATAGCTAAACCAATGGATGCGTTTAATGATCCAAACAATATGTTTGTTGCTGGATTTATCGGTTCTCCTTCCATGAATTTTATTGAGGGGAAATTTGATGGTAAATCGTTTGTTGTTTCTGATGGAGAAAACGCTTTAATGTCGTTAAAGCTTAAAGAAAACCAGGTTTCCTTATTAAAAAAATATTTAAATAAAAATTTAATTTTAGGTGTTAGACCGGAAAATATGACGTTAAGTAAGGATAATGGTTTTGATTTTCATGCAAGCATAAATAACATTGAACTTTTAGGCAATGAATTTGTTTTATTCGGAACTTTTAACAATTCCAATATTGCCATAAAGACCAATGAATTAATAGATCCTAATTTAAGAGGTCTTAAAGGGATTAAGTTAGATTTAGACAAACTTTATTTCTTTGATAAAGAATCGGAAAGCAGAATTAGAAATGAAAAATAGTGGAAGAGTTACAATACCAACGGATGTGAGTTTTGTCGAAGAAACAAAAAGAATTGCAAAACTTTGGGGCGCGGATGCGATTAGAGATTGCGATGGAGTATCCTTACCAAAAAACCCAAAGGATATAGCTCCTGATGTATATGGCGCTTATTTTGTGGTGCGTGGAGATAATTCTTGGGGTGAAAAACATCCAGAAGAAGCCCAAAGGATGTTTCTTGAAAGCGAGAGGAAAACTGCAACAGGTGATAAATTAGAAATAGACGTGCTCAACGGTTTTTTAAAAGAAGAGATTGCATTGGACTTAGATAATCTTGATAGATGGCAAGTCTTTGATAGAACTGCAATGCAAGAAGTTAAATCGTGGAAATTAAATAATGGTAAAGTCACAATAGAATCAATACCTTATCATCAATATTCCGTTGATTTTTTAGGCAGGGTTATTTGGCATCCTGTTCAAATTTATAACTATTTGACAAACAATTGGACGTGTCCAAAACAGCTTTCTTATGATCCAGCTTACCCATATACAAAAAAATATATAAAAGAGTATCTAAAGAAATGGTTAGAAGATAATAAAGACGTAACCATGGTTCGCTTTACTACTTTTCTTTATCAATTTGATTTGGTTTTCAATGATAAAGGTAAAGAAAAGATGGTTGATTGGTTTGGTTATTCTGAAGCCGCTTCTATTCCACTTCTAGAAGGTTTTGAAAAAGAGACTGGAATTAAAATGACGGCTGAAGACTTTGTCGATAACGGGCGTTATAACACTCCTTTTAAAGTTCCAAGCCCTAAGTTTAAAAATTACATGGATTATGTAGCTAGATTTGTTAGCTCAACCATGAAAGAGCTAATTGACATTGTCCATGAACACGGTAGGAAAGCCATGATGTTTCTTGGCGATGATTGGATTGGCTCTGAGCCATATGGTCCATATTTTAAGAATATTGGCTTAGACGGCGTTGTTGGATCAGTTGGTGGCGGAGTCACTGTTAGAATGTTAGGTGAAATCCCTTTTGTTAAAATTCATGAGGGCCGTTTCTTGCCTTACTTTTTTCCTGATACCTTTTTTGCTGGAAACGAAGATAATGCTATTGCAGAGTTAAATAGAAACTGGGTAAGCGCTAGAAGAGCGTTACTAAGATGCCCTTTAGATAGAATGGGCTTTGGAGGTTATTTATCGCTTGCTGTTAAATTTCCTAAGTTTGTAGATAGGGTAGCTGATATTTGCAATGAATTTAGAACAATTTGCGATGTGGCTAATTTTGGAAAACCATATTCGACGTTGACTGTTGGGGTTTTAAATTCTTGGGGTAATTTAAGACCATGGATGGCCTATATGGTTGCCCATGAACTTTGGTATCAACAAATATATTCTTATCAAGGAATACAAGAAGCATTATCTGGTTTGCCAGTTGATGTTAAATTCATTTCGTTTGATGAAGTTATTAAAAATGGCGTGCCTTCCAACATTGATGTTCTTCTAAATGCCGGAGAGGAAGGGGATGCTTATTCTGGAGGAGAGATTTGGTCTAACGTTTGTCTTCTTGAACATATTAGAAAATATGTCGCTAGTGGCGGTGGATTAATTGGAATTGGCGATCCTAGTGCAAATAGAAATGAGGGACATTGTTTTGCTTTGTCTGATGTTTTAGGTGTAGAAAAGGAATTAGGTCAAACCTTGAGCATCGATAAGTACAACATCCAGAAAAAGGCTCATTTTATTAATGAGGATGTGAACTTTCCTATAGATTATGGAGAAGGAATGAAAAATATCTATGCTTTAGATAATGCTAATATCGTTGATATTGAAATTTCGCCAAGGTTTAAAAGAAACGTTAATGTAGGCGAGGTAAAACTTGCAACAAATGAATATTTTAAAGGGAGAAGCGTTTATATCGCAGGTCTTCCTTATAATAATGGAAACGCGAGGCTTTTATATCGCAGTTTGCTTTGGGCTAGCCATAAAGAAACTGAATTAAAAAAAGCATTTTCTTCCAATTTGAATTGCGAGGTCAACTATTATCCAAATTCGAGAATCTATGCATTGATAAATAATTCAGCTAAAAACGAAGAAACAGTTTTTTATGATATTGAAGGCAAATCGACCAAGCTTGTTCTATTGCCAAACGAAACAAGGTGGATCAAACAATGAAGCAAGAAGAAATTAAATTTTCATTTTGGAATTATTTGCCTCTTGGCGAGTTATCAATTGACTATGCCGTTAATAATTGGAAGAAACTTGGCGTGAATTTGGCCATGAGTTTTGTTTATGATCCTTCTTTTAGCAAAAAAGAAGACATGATTAAGCTACTTGATAAGTGCCATATAAACAAAATCAAAGTAATAATCTATGATAAAAGGATTGTTTACAATAGATTGGATGAAATAGAAAAAGAGAAATTTATTGAAGAAATAAAAGAAGCTTATTTTGATTTTGGAAAACATCCTGCTACTTATGGTTTCTTTATAGGGGATGAACCTGATTTTTCTCACATAGATAATTTCATATTTACTGCCCAAAAAGTGTTGGAAATCATGCCACGTCTCATTCCTTTCGGCAATTTATTACCTTATTGGAATGATAAAGAAGAAGCTATAAAAAATGGCTACAGTGAACAATTTTATGTAGATTTGCTTGAAAAGGTATTGTCAAAAAGCAAATTGCCTTTAATTGGTTTTGATCATTATACCCAATGTTATGATGGCTTAATGAATAAAGAAAAAGGAATTGAATACTTTCTTTATGATTTAAGGATGTATCAAAAACTATCGGCCAAGTATAAAATTCCATTTTTTGCTTCTATTTTGGCTTTGGGTCATTGGCATTATCGGAATCCAAGCGAAAACGATATACGTTGGCAAATTTCTACAGCATTTGCCCATGGCGCCCGCGGCATTTTGTGGTTTTATTTTCATCAAAAATGTTTGGATGTAGGATTTGGTGAAGCCCCATTTGTTGGAGAAAAAGGACTTATTGGCCCGCCTTATGAGATGATTTTAAGACAGCAAAACAAATTCATTGATAATTATAAATCGCTTTTGGATAGTTTAAGTTTTAAATCAATCGAATATTTGAATGAAGAAAATAATTATTCCTTTCATTCAAATGAAGGAATCGAAATTTCCCTTTCTAGGAATCTTTTGGGCTATGTTTCTTATTTTAAACACGATGAAAAAGGCAACACGTATTTAATGATTACCAATGGCAGTCAAATCTATTCGAATAATTTTAAGATTAATTATCGAAGTGTTTTAAAAAAAGAATTGTGGCTTCTTCCTGGGGAAGCAACTTTCATTGACTTAGACGAATTATTAAAGTAAGGAGGTAATATCTATGAATATTACTAAATATAAATATCTTTTAGGAGGAGGTTTGATTTCTTGCCTTTCGCTTTGTGTTTTAGCTGCAACGGGGGGAGGAATTGATTCTCTTTTTAAAGCCAATGCTTCTGATGCTCATGATTCTTCTTGCTACTGGAATCATTATTTGGAAGTATCCCCAACTTATGCTCAACATGGTTCGAAAGAGTTTTATGCCTGCTGTACCCATCCTGGCTCTTTCTCTTTGGAAAAGCCCAATAGCGAAAATATTACTGAAATGGGCGAATTCAGCGGTGACTATTTTTCTGAATTGGATTCTGGTGATGGTCGTTATTTGCCTTCTTTAAAAGAAGGTGATGTTCTCTATGATGCCACCTCTGCTTGGATGGTTCCAAATAATTATGGATTTCGAACCGGTGATACAAACTTAAAAACAGATGCTGTTTATGGATCATATTGTGAAATTAGCAATCTCACCAATGACAGCGATGCAGTTTGGGTTAGGCCTTATGAATCTACAGAAGATAATTATGAATTAAGTTTGGATATCTCTTCTTATAAAAAATATGTGTTCTACGTCAAATCTTCTATCGATGAAACTTTAATTGTTAAAAATCATGACTGGACAAACTTGGTTTCCTCTATAAATTTGGTTGCCAACGAATGGACGAGAATAGAGATTGAAGCTTCCTCTAATTGCAAAAAATTAATTGATTTAGCCCCTGCCATTTGGAATAAACACGATACGCCATTTACACTTTCCATTTCTTCAATATACGGTTATGGAAAAGAAACTAATTTGTTTGAAGGGATGGAAGTTGTTTTCGATACAAGCGAAAATCAATATATTCCATTGAACTGGAATATATCGGAAGGAGCGGTTATATCTAATGGAAAGTCGGATTCTATGTATGGCTATTATTGCGAAATAGATGTTCCATTATCAAGTATATCCGAAGCAATTTGGGTAAAACCAAGCAAATCCATTTCTTTGGATAATTATTCTAAAGTAGTCTTTTATATTTATAGCAGCCAAGATATGAACTCTTTCCAAGTAAGGGATGAAGATTACAATTTAATTGTGAATCCACATTCGGTTTCTAAAGGATGGAATAAAGTGGAAATGGGTGTTGGTGGATTTTTAGCTTCAACTACTGATATTGGTATTGCTTATTGGAAGAAACCAGTCGAAGGTTTAAGTTGGAAAATTACCTCGATTTACGGGATTAAGTAAGTAGTCAAATCTCCCAGCGGTCTTTTTGATTTCTGGGAGATTATTTGTTTTAGAAGGATTTAACATGAAAAAAAGAAGTAATTTAAGACAATTTTTATTGGCAGGTTCTTTCTCTTTTTTCTTTTTATTTATGGCTAGCGAAGCCAAGTCATTTCCTTCTTTTGCAAGCAATGTAGATGATGATACATGTTTTTGGAATCATTATTTAAGCCTTGAACCAACTTTTTCAGATAATGGGTGCAAAGAATATTACATTTGCTGTAATCATCACGATTATTCTTTTTCAATGCCTAAAAAAAGCAATGTTTCCTCCCCTTTGACTCAATCATATTCGTTCTCTAATTCACTAGATGAAAGCGATGAAAGAATAATACTCTCGTATCAAAAACAAATTGACGTATTGGAGAATAAAATCGACGGATTGTATAAAAAAGATAATATTGCATTCGAGGATTATCTTTCGCTTGCTGAATGCGATTCCATTTATAACAATCTTGATGATGAATATAAAAAGTTAGTAAGCAATCATGACTTTTTGTCCTATTTAGATACAGTTTTTGCTTCAAAGTATGTAAAAATCGCTAGTGGGGAGAATCTAGTTTTTTCAAATCGCGAATATGGGTCGAACTTCGATACCTCGTCTTTTCAAAATGAATTTGGTATTGAAACGGTTGAATTATCAAAGATAAAAGGTGTTAGTACTTTTTGGATTTATCCGAATTTAAACATAGATTTAAGTGGGTATTCTTCCATTAATTTTTATTTTAAAAGCAGCTTTGATATGTCTTTAGAATATAGAATTAAGGCCAATTATTCTAAAATTCAAACCTTTTCTTGCCAAAAAGGTGAATGGACTTTTATTAGTCTTGATACAAGCCAAATCGAATCGTTATCCGATATAGGATTCGCTTATTGGGTTAATGAGGGCGAACCATTTACAATCGACGGTTTTTTTGACTTTATGCCCTTTTTTGCCAAAAGAAAAAAATATAACTCTGATTATTTGCTTGTAGATGCCTCTAAGGACAATTATCAAAACAATGACTATGCCTGTGATTTTGAAACAAACCATATCCTTGATGATGAAAAAGGGGAAGTAACAAAAATTTCTAATATTTCTACCAACAAAGAATGGATATGGTTCAAGCCAAATGTTAGCGTTAGCGTTTCCTTGTATAAATTTGTGTATTTTTATTTTAAGTCCGATGTTTCTTTTTCTTTGGAAATTAAAGAAACGTCTACAGGTTATGGCAGTTGTCTTTCTAAATTGGAAATAAACGCAAATGATTGGCACAAAATAATAGTTCCTGTCAACGCTTCTTCCTTTCCCTCTTATGCTATAAATAATTTGGGCATAGCAAAATATAATGAATCCGGACATACTATTGCTTCAACTGGTAATTGGTATATCAGCTCTATTTATGGTGTGTTGGATTCTTTGCCTTCCGAATATGAATTAGTAGATGGGTACTGCGTTCCAAAATTTTGCAAAGAAAATGATTTTTCTTTATCTGCTTATGCCATGACAAATATTAATCAAGATAATGCGGATACGGTTTTAAGCGATGCAAAAAACGCCGGGTTTAATAAGATTATTTCTCTTTACGATGGCAGGAACCTTTCTTTAGAATCAACATTTATAGAGGCTTTAAAGGATTACACTGGCGATTTGATAAAAAAGGAAGCCAAGAAAAAAGTCTTGTTTGAATCAATTGATTCTTTTTGTTCATCTATAAAGGAAAATAATGTATTTAGTATAAGCAAGGCAAATGAATATGGAATGAAATATGTTGCATTAATTAGTCTTGTTTATGATTTTGAAAGCCTTTGCTCAAGCAATAAAATAACTGTGAGTGACTCCTTATATGAAGAAATCATGAATAGATTCTTGTCAAATATTGACTATTCAAATGAGGCTGGGTTTGATGGACTATTTCTAAAGGATGAGCCGAATGTAAAAAATGATTTTTCTCGTTATCGATTCTTTGTTGATTCCTACTTAAATACATATGGCTTAAAAGGGACCCCATTTATTAATTTGTTGCCTTTGGGGGATGATGGAAATGCGAAAAATTACAAAATTTATTTAGATAATTATTTTAGTAAAATATATCCATTGCTTAATTATGTCAGTTTTGACCAATACCCTATGAAGATAGGTGGTGCAACCATCAATAATCATCTTTATAACCTTTCCATGCTTGCTAATAGAATTAAAAATAGCGGCACGAATGGAAAATTAAAAACTTTCATTCATTGCACTGCTTCAAATGATGAAGCAAACAATATTGCCGGTATTGACTCTCCCTCTGATCTTAAATTTCAGATGTATTCTAATATGGCTTTTGGCAGTAAGGAAATTTCCTATTTTGTTTATTCTAGTAATTCTAAGCCAGAAGATGGTCTTGTTAATTATTCAACTTATGAAAAGACAAAATTATATGAATATGCAAAAGAAGCAAATAGTGAAATAAATTCTTTTGCGGATGCCTATAGTTATTTTGATTTCGATGGCGTTTATACTTATGGTGAATGCAGCCAATTCAATCTAATAGAAAATAAGCTTTCTTCTAATTATGATTTTTCTTTAATCTCTAAAGAAAACAATCTTTTGGTTTCAAAGTTTAATAAACAAAACCAAAATGCTTATTTGTTATTAAATTACGTAAATCCGCAAAGCGGAGGAAAAAACGACATAAATTTACAATTTGATAAAAAATATAATTTTATTCTCTCCTATATTAATGGAGAAAAAAAGTTGATAAGAAATAATGGTAATTTACGATTCAGCTTAGAAAAGGGCAGTGCATCCTTTCTTATTCCATTAACATTGTAGGTATTTATTATGAAATTCACACATTTGGGCAAACTAGAAAAATCATTTGAAGGATTGATGATTGGCAATGGATCAATTGGAGCCTTGATTTATGGAGATAGAAAATTATTAATTTCCTTAGATTTAATAAATCTTTGGGACAATAGACTTCCTCTAGAATATAAAGACCCCAATTTTAATTATCCCTACATGGTTAATTGCATAAAAGGTAACTATAAAGAACTTTATAGGCTTTTTGATAATTGTTATAACCATTCTTATCCAACTAAAGTAAACGCAGGTTTATTGGAAATAGACGCCTTCATTAATGAAGAAACCGTTTTTGAGCTTAATTACTTGAATGGTGTTTTTAATTTTGACAACAAAGATCTTAAAATAAAAGGATATATTGATGCCAAAAAGGATGTTTTTGTTTTAAAAAGTAATAAAAAACTTTCTTATAAAGTATTAATGAGCGAATATTTTAAAAGAAGTTTTGATGAAGGCGGTTTAAACTATCCTCCTTATAAAGAGAATAAAATTGGTTCATTTTACCAAATTAAGCAACCCATGTATGCAAATAAGCATTACTCGATTTTTATTTACGAATTAAATGATGGCCTAGGATATTCTTATTTTTTAACTATTTCTAAGTATAAAACTCTAAAAAAAGCAAAAGAATTTTTGCTAGATTATGCAAAAAAAGAACAAGCTTATTTTGCTTTGTCTCTTTCTTATTGGAATTCTTATTATTCTAAAAGTTTTATCCATACTCCTGATGATGAAATTAATTCCTTGTATATAAAAGGGCTTTATTATTTTTCTTGCAATTCAAGAAAAAAGTATCCAATGACTTTGCAAGGCGTTTGGACTCAAAACAATAATTATTTGCCTCCTTGGAAAAGCGATCTTCATAATGATATTAATGTTGAGATGACTTATGACTCTTATTTTAAAACAGGGAATTTTAAAGAAGGTAAAATAATCGTAAATTATTTGAAAAAACACCAAAAAGAGTTTGCTAATTTTGCTTCCTCCTTTATGGGTAGCAGTGGTTTATTAATACCTGGAGTTATGACTCAAGATGGTCTTCCATTAGGCGGCTGGCCACAATATGCTTTGTCTCCGGCCGTTTCAATTTGGATATTGAAAGTACTAGATGATTATTATTGCTATACAAGCGATAAAAAAGTATTAAAAGAGATTTGCTATCCTTTTTTTAAAGGAACTGAAGAATGTCTTTATAAATATTTGACTCTTAACGAAGACAATAAGTATGAGCTTGATTTTCATTCTTCGCCGGAATTTTATGAAAATAATAAAAGGTCAATTTTTGCCAAACAAACGAATTTTGAGCTTACCATGTTAAAATTTCTTTATTTTTGCTTAATAAAATACTGCAAAGAGTTAGGAATTGACTATTCTAAATACGAAATGATAAACAATAGACTGGCTTCTTTTTATAGAGATGAAAATGGTCTTTTATTAATTTCAAAAGACGAGTCTTTTTCTTCTTCTCATCGTCATTTTTCTCATATGTTGATGTATAAGAATTTTAAAATGATTTCTCCTTATTCTTCTTATCAACTAATTAAAAACGATATTGATCATTTAGTTGGTTTATCAACTTCGGAATGGGTTGGATTTTCCTTTGTTGAAGCAAGTGGGTTATATTCCTATATAAACGATGGAGAAAATGCCTATAAATATTTAAAAATATTTGCCGATGCTTTTGTTCACCCCAATGGGTTCCACATGAATTCTGATTATAAGCATTTAGGATATTCAAAGTTAAATTGTTATGTCTTAACTTTGGAAGCTAATATGGGCTTTGTATCTAGCTTATGCGATATGATGGTTTCTTTTGTTGACAATGTTTTAACTATATTTCCCGCAATTCCTGATTTTTTTAAAGAAAAAGAAACAAATTATAAGAATTTAAGGATCCCTAACAAAGGAAAAGTGTCTGCTTCTTATACAAATGGAAAATTATCTTTTGAGGTTACTTATCCTAAACCAACGCTTATAAAATTATTTAATAACATTGGAAATAATCCTTCTTTAATAATCGATGGCAAATATATTAATTTTCTTTCTAATGTTGGCGAAATTATAAAAATCGGAAAAGCAAAGGTTATAAAATATGAGACACGTTAGTTTTAAAAATGATTTAGGTTTTAATGTTGCCATTAAAGTTGCGTTAAAAAATAATCTTTCTTTTAATCGTTTACGTATTTCTTCTTCTTGCTACTACACATTATTTCTTAATGGCAAAGTTGTTGCTTTTGGGCCGACTAGGACCGCTAAAGGCTATACCCGAATTAAGGATTTGAGTATTGATAAACAATCTAAAGATGATTTTTCTATTTCTATTTTGTATTATGGATTTCCTTCTTTTGATATTGAATTTCAACAGTTCTTTTTTGGTATAGAGTTTTATAAAAACGATAAAATAGTCGGCACGTGTGATGATTTGTTATTTAAATTTGATGGGAATTATTTATCTAAATCTTGTAAATATTCTTTTCAAAGGGGTCTTGTTGAAAGGTATGAATTCCTTTCTGAAGACGGCTTTTCTAACCAAATTAAGATGAAGGAAATTGATTCTCCAATTGAACTAGAATGTCTTAAATTGTTTTGCAATTATAAGGAAGAACTTCCGTCCTTAATAAAGAGTTCTTCTTTTCGTGGCTTTAGTAAAATTAAGGAAACGGCTTACCTAGAAAAAGAATCCTTAAAGTATTTAAATGGGTTTAATGTTAGAAATGAATTACTTTCATTACCAAAAAAAGGGTACACGTCCTTAATTTTTTCGTTAAAGGAAGAAAAAACTGGTTTACTGCATATTAAGGGCTCTTCAAGAATTAAAACAAAATTTTATGTTATTTTCGATGAAGTTATGCCAAAAGGTGAATGGGTTTATGCAAGGTCAAATTGTAATGATGTTATCGAAGTAAATATAGATGGAACGGATTTTGATTTTTATAGTAAAGTCCCTTATTCGCTTAAATATATTATGATCATCAAAGAGAATGATGGCATTGATGTTTCTGCCTCTTTAATATGCATAGAAAATGATTCTTTAACTGATACTTTTTCGTGCAATGACAAAATGATTCAATCTGTTTATGATGCTTCAAAAAATACCTTTAAACAAAATTCATTTGATATATTTACAGATTGCCCCGGGCGGGAAAGGGCAGGATGGTTATGCGATTCATATTTCATGGGTTTTGCTTGCAAACATTTAATGGGTAATAGAAATTTAGAGAAAGAATTTTTAGAAAACTTTATTTATTCTTCTTGCTTAGATATACCAAAAAATATGTTACCAATGTGTTATCCTGCCGATCATAAAGACAAAACATATATCCCAAATTGGGCAATGTGGTTTGTTATTGAACTTTTTGAATATTATAAAGAGACTCGTGATGAAGAATTGCTTGTTTCTGCCAAAGAAAAAGTATTTAATCTTGTTTCTTTCTTTTTGAATTATGAAAACGAGTATGGCCTATTAGAAGAATTGCCCGGGTGGGTTTTTATAGAATGGAGCAAGGCAAATGATTACATTGATGGCATTAGTTTTCCAACCAATATGCTCTACGCTCAAATGTTATATTGCGTTGGGCGGTTATATGGTGAACCTTCTCTTGTTGATAAGTCAACTAGCATCAAAAGCGCAATATATTCCTTTTCATTTTTCGACGGTTATTATCATGATCATGCCAAAAGGGATAACAATAATAAGATAAAAACAATTGACTCCGATATTAGCGAAACAGCTCAATATTATGCCTTGTTTTTTAATTTACCTTGCGATGAAAAATTTAAAAACAAAATGATTAATAGTTTCGGGATGGATGTTGCTAATAATCTAGATAACGTATCTAAAAGTAATGTTTTTATAGGATATTTTCTTAGAATGTTTTTTCTTTTGAGGGAAAAAGAATATGAAAAATTATTAAACGAAGCCATTCCGTTCTTCTATAAGATGAGTAAAGAAACTGGTACTTTGTGGGAAAAAGATGATGAATCTGCTAGTTGCAATCACGGGTTTGCATCTTGTCTTTCTTATATTATTTTTGAATGTTATAAACAAAAAAATATTTGATTTTTGCGTAAAAAAACCACCATTATGGTGGAACTTTATTGGCGCGCCCGAGCCGATTCGAACGGCTGACCCCTTCCTTAGGAGGGAAGTGCTCTGTCCAGCTGAGCTACGGGCGCACTTGCAAGTCGTATTGTAGACCAACAAGAAGAAAGAATAAAGTTATTTTAAAATGTTCCTTCTACACTAGTTAAGGGTAAAACAAACATTCCGCCTTTAATTTGCTTAAATGAAGAAGTGGCTTTTCTTATTTTTTCCTTTAATGCTTCAACTTTGTTTTCGTCTATGACTATAAACAAAGTAATGTTGCCACTTGGCAAATCATCAACCATGCATGAAAGAGAAATGGCCCCTGTTTGGTTATCGCTAAAGGAAGGTAAAACATGATGAAGGCCAGAAGTTGGTATTACGGTCCCATTATATCCATCCTTAGATAACTGATGTAAAAGTTTTTCCGTTTCTTCTTGATGGTCTAGAATTGCAAATAATAATACTTTCATTTTTTTCTTCCTCTTTGCTTTAAGGCGCGTGTAAATATATCATAGTTTAGTTAACATTATTAGAAGGAAAGAAAAAATGATTGAAATTAAAGTAAAAGAGTTTGGTGTAATGAGGTTTGAATTAGATTATGAAAACGCTCCAAATTCTGCTGCTAATTTTGCTAGCCTGGCTAGAGATGGTTTTTATGATGGACTTACATTTCATCGTATTATAAAGGGTTTTATGATTCAAGGCGGAGATGGTAGGAGCAAGAATAGATTCCTAGACTATTCAATTAAAGGTGAATTTGCTTCAAATGGAGTTAAAAACAATTTAAAACATACACGCGGGGTCATTTCTATGGCTAGGACTTTTATTCCAGATTCCGCGACTTCCCAATTTTTTATCGTTCATAAAGATGCCCCGCATTTAGATGGGGAATATGCTGCTTTTGGCAAAATGATAGATGGGTTTGATGTATTGGACAAAATTGCTTCGGTGAAAACAAATAGAAACGATGCTCCTATTAATGGAGTTGAAATAGAATATGTCAAAGCTATTGATGAGCCTATAAAAGAAGTGGTGAAAATTCAATAATGTCGAGTATAACCAAGAAAGCTTTATCGGCTTCTTTAAAACAATTACTTCTAGAAAAACCATTAGATAAAATAAGTGTTTTAGATATCGTTAATAGATGTGGGGTTAAAAGGCAGACGTTTTATTATCATTTTCAAGATATTGCCGATTTGGTTGAATGGACGTGTCTAGACGATGCTTCTATTGCTTTATCAGGGAAAGATACTTATAGAACCTGGCAAGATGGTTTCTACGAAGTTTTTAATTTAATAAAGAAGGATAAGGCGTTCGTTTTGAACATTTATCATTCTATTTCTAGAGATAAAGTCGAAATGTATTTATATTCCCTTGTTCATAAAGTAATAAAGCAAGTTGTAGACGAAGTCTCTTCTTCTTATTCTGTTAAGGATGAGGATAAAGAGTTTATCGTTAATTTCTTCAAATATTCTTTATGTGGAATAGTATTTGATTGGATTGACAAGGGAATGATAAAAGATCCTAAGGTTATCGTTGAGCAAACTTCTTTGATGTGCAATGGACTTATTGTAAGGGCCATTGAGAACCTTGGGCTTAGAAAACTTTGACAAATTCTTTTTTGTGTAAAAGATTTTTACACTTTATTTAAGCAATCAAAATATTTGTCATAAAGGCATTTCTGTAATTTGGGAATGCTTTTTTTCTTATTTAATATGTCCTTGTCCTAAAAAGGATGGAGGAAAAACAATGTATTATACAGCAGGAAATTATGAAGCATTCGCTCACCCGCAAAAACCATCTAATGCCGATAAAAAATCGGCCTATATCATTGGCGATGGCCTAGCAGGCTTAACGGCCGCTTTCTTCTTGGTTAGAGACGCCCAACTTAAGGGGTCTCATATTCATATTTTAGAAAAAGATCCTTTAGGCGGCGGGGCTTGCGATGGCTATTTTGATCCAAAGATGGGATATATTATGCGCGGTGGCAGGGAAATGGATAACCATTTCGAAGTCATGTGGGACGTTTATAGGGATGTGCCAACTTTAGATAATCCAGATGTCTCTGTTTTAGACGAATATTATTGGCTAAATAAAAAAGACCCAAATTACTCTTTATGTAGAGCAACTATAAATAGGGGAGAAAACGCTAACACGGGTTTAGATTTTACCCTTGATAAAAAAGCCCAAAGAGAGTTATTGAAGTTATTTTTGACTACCGATGAAGATTTATCTTATAAAAAGATAAGCGATTGTTTCACTAGTCATTTCTTTAAATCCAATTTCTGGTTATATTGGCAAACCATGTTTGCTTTCCAAGAAACTTCTTCTGCTTTGGAAATGAAGTTATATCTACAACGTTACGTTCATCATATCGATGGATTGCCAGATTTCAGTGCTCTCCGTTTTACTAGGTATAACCAATATGAATCCATGATCCTTCCACTTGAAAAGTATTTAAAAGACCATGGGGTTGATTTCCAATATGGCGTGGAAGTAAAAGATGTGGTTTTCGATACTTCTAATCTAGAACATAAAGTTGCCACGAAATTAGTGATTTCTAGGGATGACAAATTAGAAGAAATCTCCTTGGTAGAAGATGATTTGGTCTTCATTACTAACGGGTCATGCGTTGATTCTTCTTGCTATGGCGACCAAAATCATGCCCCAGATTTAAGCAAGATTAAGGAAGGACATGGATCTAGTTTTGATATGTGGA
Source organism: uncultured Bacilli bacterium (assembly GCA_934725985.1). Lineage (GTDB taxonomy): Bacteria > Bacillota_I > Bacilli_A > RFN20 > CAG-826 > Alloenteromonas. The sequence continues at coordinate 756,172 of CAKVCX010000001.1, forward strand.
AGCGCATTGCTAGCCAAACAAAAGATAATACTTTTGGCCATCCAGAAGTTTTTTGTTCAAATATAAAAGGAACAAACTGGATGTCGGCCACTATCGATTGTGATGACGAGTTAGTTCCTTATATTAAGAAAATATGTAAAAGAGACCCCCATAGTGGAAAAGTAGTAACTGGAGGAATCATTACTGCAAAAGACTCTTGGGATAACTGGAGATGTTCTTGGACTATAAACCGCCAAGGACAATTCAAAAACCAGCCAAAAGATAGGACTCTTGTTTGGTTTTATTCACTTCACACAGATGTTCCAGGCAATTATATTAAAAAGAAAATGAAAGAATGCACTGGCAAAGAAATTGCCATGGAATGGATGTATTTAATTGGCGTTCCGGAAGAAAAAATTGAAGAACTAGCTTCTAAACACGTCAATGTAACTACTGCCTATATGCCTTATATCGATGCTTTCTTCGAACCACGTGGAGAAGGAGATCGTCCATATGTAGTTCCTAAGGGTGCGGTTAATTTCGCTTTCCTTGGCCAATTCGCCGAAATCAAACACGATACAATATTCACCACTGAGTATTCAATGCGCACAGGCATGGAAGCTGTCTATACTTTAATGAATGTTGATAGGGGTGTTCCTGAAGTATGGGGCTCTAGATATGATGTTAGGGAGTTATTAAGAGCTACTTATTATGCTTTAGATAGAAAGAAAATAACGGAAGCTAAAATGAATCCCGTTGAAAAGGCAATTTTAAAGAAAGCGCTGAAATTGGTTAAAAATACTGAAATAGAGAAACTTTTAAAAGATTCTAAGCTTATTTAATTCGATATGGGGGAGACATATATAGATGTTTCCCCCAATTTTTTGTTGATTTATTCTTTTGATAAGTCTATCATTTCTCTTGCGTTAGGAAAAACGCGACGCAATTGGGCCTTTAGCTCAGCTGGGAGAGCGCCTCCATGGCATGGAGGAGGTCATCGGTTCGATCCCGATAAGGTCCACCAAATTGATTATAAATCGGCATTCTTAAGATTGAGGGTGCTAGTAATAACTGAACTCGGTTCCTATGCGGAATCGTTTTTTATTTTAAAACTATCAAGAAGCATAAGTATATTCTGTTGCTTATTGTCTTTATCTATAGGACATTCCAACTGTTTGAGTTGAAAAAATGCAATAAGCATTCTTCTGGGCATCGTTTTTATTAAAAAATAATATGCGACATCTTTTTGTTTAAAGGATATAAAAGAAAAGTTTACTAGCTACTGCTCAGGCTTGCATTATTGATTTAGGCAAAAAGAAAACTGGCATCATTTATAATCATTGTTCAAGGTAATAAAACTTTTTTTCCTAGTTTAGATACTTAACTATATTGGCTGTGTTTTCTTATGTGTATTCTAATCTAACAAATTTCGATATCTCTTATTATTTCTCCTGCTCCGACTCTAAAGAGCTTTGAATGACCTTTTGGGGTAATTGCTAAAATATCAAAATTACATAATTCGTGCTTGTCGAATTTATCAAAAGTAGCTCCTTTTGGGATATCGATTGGATCGATTCCGCCATAGCCTTGCCTGCAGGCTATTAAATATCCATCACTAGAGGATTGATTATTAAAATGGGAATCGCCACATAAGTGCAAAATAATAGTTCCCTTGGCTTTCGAAAAGTCGTAAGTCAAACAGTCATATTGTCCTTTTTCTTTTTTTGCAAAAGAGGATTCGATTTTCTTTAAAGCGGCAATCCCAAAAGTGTCTTTCTCTGGATAACGTGTCCACGCCCCGCATGGATTTATACAATAATGGCTTATGATTACAATGTTTTTTTCTTTTTCATTTTCCAACTGGTCAATAACGAACCGAAGTTGATTTATAGACATATCGAACCCACGAACGTTTTCACAGGTGTTTAAGAATATTACTTTTGTGCTAGTGGGCTCATCAATAAAATATCCATACCCACCTCCGTTTTCTTTATCTAAAATAATGGTTCCAGTAGGTTCTTTTATATTGTTAATAAAGTATGTATTCAGGATTAAGTTCAAATCGTTATTGTCAATAATAGAGGGTTTAACATCATGATTCCCTTTTATGAAAAAGTAAGGTATGCCGTATTCAGTTGCCTCTTTTGTTGTTTCTAATACTCTTCTAGCTTCAACATCGTCTTCGCCAACATCTAAACCTATATCGCCTCCATTAACAACAAGATTTATTTTGTTTAGCGGCAATAGTTCTTTTAAGTATTTTAACTGTTCGATATGGTGGGCGTTTTCTGCTCCTATGTGGACATCGCTAATAAAAAGAAGGCGAAATGAATTACCTTTGTCGCCTTTACAAAAATCATCAATTCTAGCGTTAACTCTATTCCAAGAATCCAATATTTTTTTTGGTACCATGTGCTTTTCCTTTTTTTCTATTCTACTTATTTATAAAGTAATGAAAAATAACGTTATGTAACTAGATGTTAAAGATTTATGTCATAAATTTTATTCTTCATTCTTTTTTTAGTCTTTTATTAATTGTGAATGGTACCATTATCTTTGCCGAATAATAAGTCGTTTATGTGATAATAGGGTCTATTTATAATCTATATTTCTTGCCTTTTTATTATTATTTAATTAGTCTTTTCCTATGGAAAAAATTAAAAAGAAACTTGATGAATTGACTAAGGCAAAGCTTATATATTCAATAGAACTTGCCCTTTTTGCTATAGTCTTTATTGTCCTTGGCATTTTAAATTTATTAAAAGTAATAGTTTTAAAAGATTGGAGATTAACTCTATTTTTATGGTTAACTTCTATCGGGGGTTTTATCCTTATTATAGATTTGATTTGGATTTTGCTTTCTCCAAAAAGAAAGGCTAAGAATTGTTTGCTTGATAAAATCCTGCTTATTCCATCGGCTTTGTTTTTATCTAGCTTATCCATATATCAATTAGCCAACGGAATATCTTCTTTTGTTTATTGGGAACTTGGCTCGGGTTTTATTTATTTTGGCTTAGTCTATACTTTTGAAGCCATATACCATTGGTTTTACCCTGTACCTGGTCTATTAGAAGAAGAAAAAGAAGAAACAAAAAATGAAACAGAAAATAACGAAAAAAACGAAGAGAAATAAAGAGGAATCTTCTTTAAACCTTGAAAAGAAATTGTCTCTTCTTTACGGGGACGGTTATTGGAATATACGTGGTATACCTAGACTAGGCCTATCTTCTTTAAGGATGAAAGATGGACCACTTGGTCTTAGGAATATTGACGACGATAATAAATTAAACAAGGAATCGATTTGTTATCCTGCCCCTTGCCTTACCGCATGTTCTTTTGATAAAGATCTTCTTTTTAGAATCGGGGCAATGCTAGGCAAAGAATGTAGACATAATCAGGTAGATATGCTTCTTTCGCCAGGGGTAAATATTAAAAGAAATCCGTTATGTGGTAGGAATTTCGAATATTTTAGCGAAGACCCTTTTCTTGCTGGGAAATTAGCCTCCTCTTTTATAAAAGGTGTTCAAAGTGAAGGAGTCGGGGCTTGCCTCAAACATTTTGCTTGTAACTCACAAGAGTATTATCGCATGGTAAATGACTCTATAGTTGATGATAGAGCTTTGTTTGAGTTATATCTAAAACCATTTGAAATTGCCGTTAAGGAAAGTTCTCCTTGGGCTGTCATGAGTTCTTATAACAAAATAAACGGGGAATACGCTTGCGAGTCTACTTTGCTTTCTTCTGTTTTAAAAGGCGATTGGGGATATAAAGGTGTTGTAATGTCTGATTGGGGTGGGACATCTGACTATGTTTTATCCCATAATAAAGGGTTAGATGTTGAAATGCCTTGCTTTTTAAATAGAAGCAAAGAATTAAATAGGGCTTATAAAAGAGGTATTTTAAAAAAAGAAGCGATCGAAGACTCTTCTATTAGGATTATTTCTTTGCTACAAAAAGCGAAAGAAAATAAAGAAAGAAAAGATGATTTTTCTAAAGAAGAAGCAGGGGATTTAGCTTTAGAAGCCGCGACAAAAAGCATCGTTCTTTTAAAAAATGATGGAGTTTTGCCTTTAAAAAGCTTTTCTTCTTGCTGCTTAATTGGGGAAATGGCTAGAACATTACGTTATCAAGGTGGCGGTTCTAGCAAGGTTTTATCCGCAAAACCGGTTTCCTTTTTAGATGCCTTGCTAAATTATTCAAAGAAAAAAATTCCTTTTGCCCCTGGGTATAACTTAAATAAAAAAAGTGATTCTGATTTAACTTTAGAAGCTATAGATTTAGCCGCAAAATACAAAAATGTCATTTTGTTTTTAGGATTGCCTACACAAGAAGAAAGCGAAGGGTTTGATAGAGTCAATTTGCAATTGCCGGAAAATCAACTACGTTTATTTGATTCCCTTTATTCAGTGAATCAAAATATAGTCGTTGTCTTGAATTGCGGCAGTCCGGTTGAACTTCCTTTTAAAGAAAAAACTAAAGCGATACTTTTATCTTATTTGTCAGGGGAAAAAGGAGGGGAAGCCATCAGAAAAATATTACTAGGAGAAGTTTCCCCTAGTGGACGTTTGGCAGAATCTTGGCCGGTCCATTTAATTGACGTGCCCTCTTTTGGCTTTTATCCAGGCACAGAAACGCAATCTATTTATAGAGAATCCATATACGTAGGGTATAGGTATTACTTAAGCGCGAAGAAAGACGTTAATTTTCCCTTTGGTCATGGCTTAAGCTATGCCAAATTTAAATATGGTAAATTATCTTTATCAACAAAAAGCATTGATAAAAATGAAAAGATTAATGCAACCCTTGATGTTACTAACGTTTCTACGATTGATTCCGAGCTTTCGCTTTGCTTATATGTTTCCCCTATAAAAGGGAATGTTTTTAAGCCCCTTCGTTATTTAATTGATTTTTCTAAACTTATGATAAAAGGAAAAGAAACAAAAACTTTTTCTTTTGAAATCGATTATGATAGCTTCTCCTTTTTCGACCAAGATAAAAAGAAGTTTCTTGTTGAAGGCGGGGATTATTTAATACAAGTATGCTCTTCTTGCGTTGATGTAAAAGGAGAAGTGAAAGTAAATGTAAAAAGCAAAGATCAATTTGTTTCGAAATTGACTTCAATTCCAGTTTATTATTTGCCTAGAAAAGAAGGCTTCTTGCAATATGATAATGATTTTGAAAATTTACTTGGACATACAATTCCATGGGTTAAAGACCCTAAAAGTAGGCCGTATACTTTAAATTCAACATTAGGAGATATTGAAGACACTTTTATTGGTAAGAAAATGCTTAAGATAGGTCTAAAAAGTTTAACTAAAGGGGAAAGCGATCCAAATTATTCTGCTATGGAAAATACTTTAAAGCAGACCCCCATTCGCAACATTGTTATGAAAAAAGGGGTCAAAGAAAAAACTGTTTATTTAGTCTTATATTTTGCCAATGGGCAATATTTAAAAGGAATATTAGGCTATTTATTTGGCTATAAAAAGAATGCTTACTGATTTATTTTTTGACTATGTATTTAAAAAGACTTTTTCTTTTCGTTCCGATGGATCGCCTTTTTTAGATTACCCATCTCCAATTATTTTCAATATAGATCAAGAACCTTTTTATTTTTATTCAAATAAATGGAAACTTTCAGGTCATATTTATTTTGATAAAAAGTTTAAGGGATTATATAAAGCCAAAGTTATTTTTTTCCACGGGCTTGGAGCTGGTCATACTGCTTATTCTTATGAAATTGCTCAAATAGCTAAGCAAGGTTTTTTAGTCTATTGTTTTGACTATACGGGGTGCATGGAATCAGAAGGAGAAACCATAATTTCACTGGCTAATGCTACTTTGGATATGGATGCTTTCTTTCTTTATTTGCAAAAAAATGACACTTATCCTAATTTGCCTTTTTATTCCATTGGTCATTCGTGGGGTGGGTTTCTTTCTTTTCTTTCCCTAGATAAAAAATATAACGTTTCCAAAGCTATTTCTTTAGCAGGCTTTCCATCGCTTTCTTTTATTTTTTCCTCTTCTTCCTTATTTGCAAAAAAACATGAAAAGGGAATTAGGAAATATTTACAAAGAAGATATGGTGATTTAGCTATTAAGGATTCCTTTTTATTGGCTTCTTCCTCTAATAAGCCTTTTATGTATGTTCAAGGCGATAAAGATGACACGATCCCTTTTAATTTGACTTTTCCTTATATAGAAAAATTAAGCAAAGGGAACAAAAACGCTTCCATTGTTGTTTCTAGAAATAGAGGACATCAACCGTATTGGAGCGTTTCTACTTATAAGTATTTTCTTTCCTTGATAAATGAGGGAAAGATATTGTCTCCTACTCATTCTTCTAAAATTAAATTTGACTATTCTTATTTTAAAAATGACGATATAGATATTTTAAAAGCCATGTTCGACTTTTTATCTAAGTAAGTCTAGAATAATTTGGCTGCACTGATGGCGGAATGGTATACGCGTTGGTCTCAGAAGCCAATCGGGAAACCGGTGTGAGTTCAAGTCTCATTCAGTGCACCAAGATGCGTTCGTAGCTCAGCTGGATAGAGCGTAAGCCTCCGAAGCTTAAGGTCGGCCGTTCGAATCGGCTCGAACGCGCCAAATTATGAATATTCTATGTTAGGTATAGTTTGTGATTAATTCTTTATTTAAGTTCTTTGTTATATAATTTGTTTAGGAAAACCATGAGTAAGATTTTTATTGTTGATTCTAGCTTAAGAGCAAATAGTAATTCCAGTTTGCTTGCTTCTTCTTTTGCAAAAGGCGCGAAAGAAAACGAAAATGAAGTGATCTTAGTTAAGATTAAAGATATGGATTTGCATTTTTGTAGAGGGTGTTTAACCTGCGCGAAAACAAAAACGTGTCTTATTCAAGACCAAATGACTTCTTTTTTAGATGAGGTTTCTTCTTCTACTGTTTTGGTTTTAGCAGGCCCAGTATACTATTATGGCTTGCCTGGTCAATTAAAAACCTTTTTGGATAGGCTTAATCCTTTATATTTTAAGAAGAATAAATTAAGAGACATTTACTTGCTTTCTACCGCTGCTGAAGATGAAGATGAAGCTTTCTTTGGTTCTTTAGATACGATTAAAAGATGGGCTAGTTGCTTTGATGGAGTCAAGTTAGTTTCCTCTATTAAGGCTAAAGGCATCGATAAGCCTAATGAAATAATTGATAAGGGAGATTACCTAAAAGAGGCTTTTGAATTAGGAAAATCCATAAAATAAATGTAGAAATGGTGGTTTTTTCTTCTTGCTTTCTTTCCTAATTCAATAAATTTGCGTATAGTTATCTATACTTATGGAAAATAATGCAAAAGAAAGAAATTCCTTAAATGGACAAATAATCGTTGTTCAAAACGAAGATTCTAACCAAGAGAAAAAATGGACATGGGGTAAATATGGTCATTTTATCTATAAATTCAAATATTGGGTGCTTGGCTTTACTTTATTAGGCGCGATAGTAGGTTTTTTGGGAACAAAGTTTGGCTATAATGCCATAAAAGAATATGCTACTGTGACTTTTAAACCAGTTTTTCCTACTTTGACTAGCGAAGATGGAAATATAGTTAAAAAGACATATTTTGATGGAAGCGATGCTTCTTTGCTTGGCTTGGCTAATAAGGATAAATTAGAGAAAGTAAAAGCTTCTTCTCCCTCTTTTTCTTCTTTAAATATCTCCAAGATCCTAGAAAACGGCGACATTTCCATTACTGAAGTAACAAATGAAAATGACAAGTTAGATGCTACTCCTACCTTTTATACCATTAAGGCCAAGGTATCTAGTTTCGGTGGGGAAAGAACTAGCAAACAGTTTTTGTTTGCATTAATCGATAATGAAAAAGCAATCGCTGAAAATGCATTGAATTCTTATTCGATCGGGTCTTCTTTTAGCCCCTCTTTTTCTAGTCTATATTTGCCTACAAGAACAAAAGAATTGATAGAACAATATAAACTTATCGGTTCGACCTACGATTATTTGCTTACTAATTTCGGGCGTTCTTATTATGTAAATGACAATTTATTGACTTTGGATTCGGCACGTTCTTCTTTTCTTTCTTCCCATAATAGTAAAGGAGTTTCAGATGTTTCTAGCTTGCAACTAAACCTAGAAAGAAATTTTTATGTTTATTTTGAAGAAGGCAAGCAAGAAGAAACTATCCTAGATTTAAAGCAAAAAGGAGAAAACTATATTGAATTGGTTAAATCGGCCATTACAGATATTAATAATATTTCCGATGAACTAAAAAGCCTTACCTCAACCCAATCATATTTGAACGGGGAAAGCGTATTGGCCGATCGAATTATTGAGTTATCAAACCAAAAAACCTCTTTGAATAATTCTTTATCTGATTTATTAAAAGAACTTAAGTATTTAGGATATGTTAGCAATTCCGGAATCGATATAACCGATATAACAACAAAAGAGCAAGCATCCAACATTGCTTTGGGTTCTTATCCAGATACAAAAGGAGCTATACAGCAATTAGACAATTATGATGAAACATACGGGAATGCCTGCTCTGCTTTTATTGCTAGCTTGGAAAATATGAAATCAAGGCTAGAAGAAGAAACTAATAAGGTTGATTCTTATCTTAAGAATTTATATTTACGTTATAACGATAATTATTATGTCCAAAATGGTTCTGCCTTGCTTAGTGGCGGCATAAATTCATTCTTGGGTGCTTTTATTGGTTTGCTTTTATTTTTCTTGGCAACCAGTTTGATTGTTACTGGGGTCGGCATTAATAAATATGATTCGGCTTCTAAGAAGAAAGCTGAGCCAAAAAAAACAAATAAACAGACAACAATAGATTCTAAGAGGTACGAAAATGAGTGATTTTATACTTGAGCCTAGAAAGGTTGGGTTCTTTTATTTTGCCTTTAAATATATATTCGACTTTTTATTTAGCTTTTCTTTTATTTTGGCTCTTTCCCCTTTGTTTTTGCTTTTGATTTTAACTGTTAAACTTTCTTCGAAAGGACCAGCTTTTTTCCTTGATAAAAGAGTTGGAAAGGATGGAAAAATAATTAACGTTATTAAATTCCGTTCTATGTATATCGATGCCGAAACTAACCCAGAAAAATATTTAAATGAGGAACAAATGAAAATTTGGAAAACCGAGAGAAAGCTTGAAGACGACCCCCGCATTACTAAGGTGGGTAAGTTTTTAAGAAAAACATCATTGGACGAGTTGCCTCAATTATTCAATATTATTGCCGGCCAAATGTCTTTAGTTGGTCCTAGACCCATTTCAAAATGGGAATTCGACACCTATTTTAATGAAGAAGAAAAGAAAGTTCTTCTTACCGCTAGACCAGGCTTAACTGGATATTGGCAAGTATATGGAAGGAACGAGGTTGATTATGCTTCTGGAGTAAGATCTAGAATGACCATGGAATATTTTAATAAAAGAAGTCTTTGGCTTGATATAAAAATCATTTTTAGGACTGTTGCCGTTGTTATTTCAAGAAAAGGGGCAGAGTAGTATTCTTTATTATGGAACAAAGTAAAGAATCTTCAAAACAATCCTTTTTGCTGATAATTGGTTTTTTACTTTATAGTGCCATTGCTTTAGCTGGCAATGATTTTACTTTGGGATACGATGGATCTACTTTTTCTTTAGATTATGCTTTTTATGGATATGGCTTGATTATTTTATCCATTCTAATAGGAGTTGCTTTTTGGTTTTATTTTCAAAAAAAGTGTAATTTTAAAAACAATTACTTTTTCTTGATTTGTGTGGGCATCTGTTTTCTTGGCAATACGTTAGCCTTGTCTTTGTTTCCTAGCGTTTTAAGAATTAACGATTCATTTACTTATAATATGAATTCTAGTTTCAAGATTTTTCTTATCTTTGCTTACCTATCTTTAGCAATTTTTATTTATAACTTTTATGCTTTTTTTCCTTTATTAAAGAAAAATAAGAATAGCTTTTCTTTTATCTTGGAACTAATTGTCATAGTTGCTATTGCTTCTATCTTTATTAGCTATATAACTGATTTTAATGACTACGTGGCTATATTTAATGGAAATGAGAGCTTCATTAGTTCTTTTTATGGTCATAAAAACGTCTTTGGCTTAATCCTTTTTTTTGGCTTGATGGCAGAGATGTATTTGTTTGAATTAGACAAAGCAAAATGGAGAATAGCACCTGCTATTTATATTTTTGTTTCTTTGTGTTTCCTAAATGCAAAATCTTCTTTACTTGCTTCTATTGTATTGATTTTTGGCTACATTTTATATGTTGGCTTAATTAATTTTAGAATAAAGAAAAAATTAAGCATTTCTTGTTTTGCTATTTTTATTTTTTTCGCATTGGCTAGTATTGTCTTGTTATTGATTCCTGTTCCAGGCGATGATGGGCTCTTTTCTTCTTTTCTTCTTACATGTAGAAGCATTTTTTCTGGCGGGGCGAATTCTACTGTTGGAACCCGTTATATAATTTATAAGAAGCTTTTTGATCAATTGAGTTTATCATCAACTTTTTTAATGTTTGGCTTCGGTGATACGAATTTTCAATATTCTTTTGCTTATGCAATAGATTCAAGCTCTCCCGATGCACCTATCTATCTTTCTTGGCCGTCACATAATGGTTTTCTAGAATGCTTGGCTCGAGGAGGGGTTTTAAGACTAACTATTTATGGCTTGGTTTTAGCTTATCTAATTTATAGATTCATAAAAAAATATAAAACTAATAAGAATCCAAATATATTTTTATCATTAATTGCATTTTTTCCATTTTTAATTAGAACCATGGCTGAATATGAATATTTATTTCTTGATGGTTGGAGAGGTTTTCTTTTTGCTTTTTTTATAGTCGTGCCTATTTTATCTAATGAAAAAGAAGAAGGACATGGTTTTGCAATAAACTTTGTTTTGGACACCATAAAAGGGTATTGGCAATTCATTTTTTCAATCTCTGGCTCTGCTCTTTTTTGCCTGTCTTTATTGTTGAATAAATGGTGGTCATTTGCCTTCTTACTGCCTTTAGGATTAATTTTACTAATTCTTTTTGCCTTTCTTTATATTAAGAAAAATAAATTATTAACTATATGGACTCTTTGTTTTTGTCTTCTAGTTGATTTAGCTATCGGCTTAGGCTTTGGCTTAAGTAATAGCATGCCTTTGCTTGGACTAATATTTGCCCCGTTTTTTGGTTCCCTTATTCCATTTCTCTCCTATATGGTTTATTTGGATTTCGACCTTATCAAATCTTTTAATAGAAATAAAGAAAGCTATATAAACTAATCATTTGAAAAAATATTTTAATTGTCTTTTGAAAAAATATTAAGGACGTGTATTTGCTTTTAAAAAAAGAAAATTTTGCTTTGCTTATATTTTATAAGTGTTTTTTTAAATAAACATTAAGATTTTTATAACAATTTAAAAAAATATTATTGAAATTCTAATCCAAATAATTTTGTAAATTTTTTTCTATTTCCAAAAATATTTCAATAAACAATTTTTCAAAGTGTCGATATTTAGCCAAGAATTAAACTAATGTGTCTTTTAGTTTGAACATGGCAATTTTTAATTGAAAAAAATTTGGAAAAGCAATTCCAATTCTTTTTTATTGTTTTTTTCATTCAACATAATAATTTAAATTACGGGCTTTGATATTAACTTAATTTGTTTCAAGCCTTTCAATCTTCTTTATTTCGGAGAAACAGTATGACTGAAATTAAATTTACTCCTTCTAACCAAGATTGGATAGTCTATCGTTACCCGGGCGAAAGTTTTTTAAACCGTTCAAGGTTGATTGTTTCCCCTGGGCAAAGAGCTGTCTGCGTTTATTTAGGAAAGGTAGAAGGGGAATTTAAACCTGGGGTCTCCTTTTTAGATAACGCGAACTATCCATTTTTGGGAAAGTTTTTTCAAGGAAAGCAACCGGATTCTTATCCATATGAAATCTTTTTCATAAATTCTACCATTCACACAAAGACAGAATGGTTTACCAAAAGAGCCGTTTATGCAAAAGATGTTGAAACCGGATTATTGGTTCACGTGGGTGCGGTTGGTTCTTATATTTTTAGGCTTAGGGATGCCCAATTTTTATTACAGGCTGTAATTGGGGAGATTGGCAGTGGCGAATTTATTTCCTTTTCTTACTTTAAGGAACAATTCGATGATCAAATCCAAGAAAGCGTTCAACATTGTTTAGCATCTTTATTAATTGAAAAAAAGATTCCTGCTTTAGAAATATCGGCTTCAACAAAGGAATTATCTAAAGAAGTTTTGGCGGATTCTTTTGAATTCTTTGCCAAATACGGCTTTGAAATAACCGATTTTAATACGGCTTCCATAAATGTTTCTAATGAAGATTTGGAAGCTATGAAAAAGAAGAAAGAATACGATGTTTTAGGAACAAGTCATGTTACTGAAAGACAACTTGATATTTCCGAATCTTGGTCAAAGAATCAAGGGACGGCTGGCGGAATGGCTGTTGGCATGATGGGGTTAGGAATTGGATTAAATGCCTTGGGTATTAATTTAGGAAACGCGAACGTGGTTTCTTCTTCTACTCAAGTAAATAATGGACCTAAGGTCAATAATTTAGAATCTAATAATCAAGGACAAAAGAAATGTTCTAAATGCGGGGCTAGTATCCCTCCTTCTTGCAAGTTTTGCCCAGAATGCGGACAAGCCATTGAAAAACATTGTCCAAATTGTGGGGCTAAAATTGAAGGAAATGCCAAGTTTTGCCCAGATTGTGGGAATAAGTTATAGGAGTTATTTATGATATCAAAAGGAAAATTCATTTTTATTGATGCGGCCATAAACTTATTTTTAATAGCGATCCCCTTAATTATTTTTGCTTGTATTCCCTATTGGCCTAGTTCCAACCCAACCGCGATTGTGTTCTATGTTAGTTATGGTCTAGCTCCTGTTTTGCATTTTTTGACTCTGTTTTTGGTTTTAAGAAGGGGCTGGATGCAGTCGGATTCGATAGCAATCAGGCAAATTAAATCTACATTCTTTTTACCTATTTTACCTATCTTTACTTTTTTAATGTATCTAATTCCCATGGATCAAAAATGGCAATTGATAGTAACTCTTATTGTAGATATTGGGATGTTGATTGCCTATGCCATCATAACAGTTATGTTTGCCCAAATAGGAGATAAGGCTAGCAAAGATTTAACTAGCCACAAAAGTGAGTTTGTCGCTCCAACTAGTGAATCTAGCTACGATAACGATGACGGCACTTTTAAAGGGAGTTCTTGGAGGAACAAATAAATGGATAATGATAGAATTCGCGCCGATTGTCCTAACGGACACGGTCCTCTTTGCTATGACGAGCAAAAAGATATTTTATTTTGTAAGTATTGTGGGTATAGCGAGAAAGTAAAAAACAACGTTACTATTAACAATATAGTTACTAATAATACGATTCAAACGACTCAATCGAATAAAAGCTCGGCCGAAGAAAACGATGATTATAAATATGTTAAGGCAGTGGAGAAGGCTTTTAGATATGTCGAACTAGATGATCCTGAATCCATCGGGGAAGTTAGGGAAGAATTAAGAAGAGATTTCCCTTCTTCTTATTTCTATTCGATTTTGTTTGCCTTTAAAGATAAGGATATATCCAAAATTGTTTTGAATCCAATTGGCTACATTGACTTTATAAAGGGCGAAGAGGCTAATTTTGTTAGATACATGAATACCCCTTTGCATGAGAATAATCCAAGCGGTATTAAGATTTTAAATTATGACACTTTGCTTATTTCTTATGAATTGGTTAAAGATTCTTTCGGTTTTATAACTGACAATATGAAAGAGTATCTTGTAAATGGCGAAGAAAGTGAACCATACGTATTAAGTGTCTTGGATTTCTTTAAGAGACTTAGCGTAGATATAAATGAATGCCTTAAGGAAAAAATTACTAAATGCATCAAATACGATATTGATAAAAAACACCATGAAGCAATTCTCTCTTTAAAGAAAGACTGCGATGCATTCGTTTCTAGGCTAGACGCTTTATATAAAGCCGAATCTAAATATGCATTCGATAAATTGCCTTACGTCATGGAAGTGGCGGATATAAAAAATGGCTTAGATAGCCAAGAGCTTGATAAGCTAGTTTCAGGGAGCAAGACTTCTGGTTTTTTTGCAACAGTCATGGGCTTAATTATTTTTGCCATTGGACTAATAGTTACTATTATCGGTATTGTTTTGCCTGATCCTGCCATTGGGAATGGAATTGCTTTTATAGGTTGTGGGATTTGTTTAGCAACATTGCCTTTTAATATCGTTGGAAGAAAAAGATTTGAAGGGAGCAAAAGCAAACTAGAGGTAATTTGTGCCATTGCAAGTGCGATTGCAGGATTTAGTGTCATGATTGCCTCTGCTTCTAGCCAAGGTGATGTCAGGTGGCCTTGGGTTTTCCCTTTATTTATTCAAGGCATCCCTTCTTTTATTTCCTTAATTAAACTTCCTAAGATTATAAAAAAGCATAAACAAATAAAAGAAAATAAAGCTAAATACAATTTGGGCATGAACCAAGCCGAAGAGTCGCTTAACGATTCTTACGATAATGCCGAATATGAAGAAGTTTTCGATTTGGCATCTGATTTTACTTATTCTTTCTCTGCCTGGGATTGCTAGAAGTAAAAAATAAATTTTACGGTTGGAACTAACCAATCGAAGAATAACCATTTAAAAAAAAGAAGGAGAAAACAAATGGCAAAATTTACCACAAACATCGGCCAAGGCGAATGGTTGGCCGTAATTGGATCAAATACTTTTGAGCCAAAAACTTTTAAAATGGGGGACGCTATCATTATCCCAAAGGGTTTTGAATTAACGATTTTCCAAAACGACATGCCAATTCATACCGTTAAGGCTCAAGAAAATGCACATAGGTTTAATATAAATACTTCAAACATTCCGGAAATGAGAACAAAAGGGTTAATCTTTAAAAAGGCCGATTTGGTTTTACTTATCGTCAATACCCATCCAAATATTTTCTACAATGTTTTAAGGTCTGAGCCAGTCAATTTGAAAATCGGTGACGATTATGCTTCAACCCATAATATTAAAAAAGGTTCTACTGCAAAAGCCTATTATGCGCTTTATCAAGAAGTTTGCTATAACACTTTTAATCCAAGAGAAATTTATAAATTTTGGAAGAGCTCCAATATGAAAGCGGTCAATGGTGTCTTCTTTAAACCTGCTAGCTATATGAAAGTATTTACCACTAAGTTTATCGAAGAACATATGTTTAATGAATATGCCATGATAATGGATGCGAAAAATAAGATCTATGATTGCCATGGTCCTTGCGCCCAACGCTTCCCGAGTGTTGAAAAACAGATGCTAGATAGACTTTTGAAAGCTCTTTATAGTGCTTTCGATGGCTTAGGATTTGGTGTCCAAATAAAAGTTGGCGCTACTTCTGATTGCCCATATGGGAGAAAATAATAATGGATTTTACTTGGAATAAAAACGAAAACGAGATTTCGGAAGTTATTTGTTTAATAACTAACGACCCTTATAAAAAAGACGCCGCCCCAACAATTAACGCTTGCGATAGGGTAGTGGTTCCAGCAGGAAAAAGCTTTATGGGCATTAGCTATCATTTTGAAGACGATGCCGTTTGCTCTACTTTATTCGACCTTAAAAACGAAAGTGAAGAAGAACAAATTTATTATTTCGATGGTAATGTTTTCTATATCAATGGGAAAAAAGTCTTTGAACTTCCTTCTTTAGGAGAAAATACAACTTTCTTCTTTCTTTTAACTAACATTACCTCTAAACCATTTTGTTTCAAATATGAATGGATTGATAAGTCCAACTATTTCCCCATTGGGGCAGCCG
The DNA here is from genome assembly GCA_934725985.1 of uncultured Bacilli bacterium. Lineage (GTDB taxonomy): Bacteria > Bacillota_I > Bacilli_A > RFN20 > CAG-826 > Alloenteromonas. Next base: position 771,982 of record CAKVCX010000001.1, read on the forward strand.
ATATAGTGGTTTTAATTAAGGTAAATAGCGTTGATATGAACAAGGCATTTGGCGAATCCTGGAGTGAACATAATTTGCCCGTTTGCTTAGAATTCCTTGACAAGATTATTTACCCAACGACGTCAAGAGGCCTTAATTCCGATGATTTTAAATCTCAATTCTCTTCTTTGGTCGATCCTAAATTTAATTATTTCACATTCAGCATGATGAAAGTGATGACATCTAGAAGCGAGAAAAAGGATCCCCTTATGGGAAAAGCCGTTGATTATTTAAATAATTATTTAATCAATAAGCTCTCTTCAATAGGAATAAATGCCGAGGTTAGTTATGTTGATTTCGAAGGGTATGATTTCGGTTTTTATTTGAATGATTTTTCTGACGCGATAAAAGGCAATTGATATGGATTATAAACTATCTACCTATAGCGTTCTTGGCTGCATTACTCCAAAAAATTCTTGTTTTAACATAGGCGATTTAATTGTATCTTCTAATCTTTGGACCTATACAATTGCCCTTATTCAAAATGGCAAAGTTGTTGATACGGCAAAAGTTAGCCAAAAGCCCTTATTAATTAATAAAAAAACATTCCCACATTTAAAAAAAGGTCTTTTTAGTAATAAAGTAAAAGGAAAAATATATACCTTTTATACAGCTTATGAAGACACTCCAAATGATTTCAGGGCATGTTTTGAAATAAAAGATAAATTTGATGGCAAAGAAATTACTTTGGATTTTAAAACTTGTGCAACCATTTTAAGCGTTGATTTTAATAAAATTGAATATTGGGTAAATGACTGCAATATTGTTTTTAATGAAAAATTTGATATAGCAAACTTTTCTTATACTAAGTGGTTTGAACATATGATTTTTGTTTGTTTGACCAAGAGATTAAAAGAATGCAAAAACGAGGCATGGGTTAGTTCTTTTTATCATGATGATAGATTCATACTTCCTGATGAGGTTGATAGTTCTCCTAGTGAATTAAAAGAATTCATGAAGAAAATAGCAAAAGATATCGAATATGAATTTTCTGATATCGGTATAAAAACCTGTGTTCGTTTTTGTGGTAAAAATGATAAGAATACCCTTTGCGCTTTCTCTACTAAAGACGAAGCGAATCATCGTGGTTTTGGAAGCATTTTAAATATCAAATAATTAATAAGAAAGAGCCTTTTTATGCATAGCAACTTAAAGAGGCTCTTTTAATGAGAATTTAATTTAATAAAAAATTTTTCATTGCGATAAAATATATTAACTAGAAATGAAGATTCCTAATTACGCCTCCCTTTTAAAAAATGTTCGTGAAAAAAACGGCATGACCCAAAAAGAACTTGCCGACAATTTGCCATACTCTTCACAAACAATCTCGCTTTGGGAGATGGGAACTTCCTTGATGAAATTAGATACTCTTTATGAGGTATGCAATGTATTAAAAGTAGATCCGGTTAAATTTTTGCTTGGGGAAATCCAGATTAAAGAGAGCAAAAGCAATTTTGATAATTCTTATTTTCTCTCTTTTGTAAAAACAAAAATAGAAGAGAGAAAAATTGCTAAAAAAGAGTTAGAAGATAGGTTAAATGTATCTAGTCCTACTTTAAGAAAGCTATTATCCGGTCAAGTTATTTTTGATTTAAACCAAACTAGTTTGATTAGCAACGCTCTTTCTTTTAGCCTTGAAGAAGCCTTAGTAGACAAAACGGAATTAAAATCAAAAAGGATAAGTAAGTGGAAATTAATTATAATTTCTTCTTGCCTTGTCTTTTTTCTTTCTTTGCTTGGGATAGGCGTTTATTTTTGCATAAAAAGTAATCAAAAGGATGTGGACAAGATTGAACCCATTCCATCTTTAAAAATCAATTACGCGGATAAAACCATAGATGGGTTTGATATTCATTCAACTTACTATTTTAATGATTCGGAAAGATATTTGACTTCTTCTAGAATCGATATAGAAGAAAATTGGATAGATAATTATTTAACGATAAAAAAGAAAGGACGTAATTCTTCCTTTTTATCTAGCGATCCGATTACTTTATATATTAAAAGTGCAAATTTTGAAAATAGATTTCCTCTTAATGTTTCTTCTTATTTAGAACCAAACGATATAGATCCTCTTTTAGATGAAAGGCTTAACGAGCTTGAAAGTATTTGGCCAAGCGATGATGAAGAAAAGCCAGATTCTTTACTTAAATGGAAGTCGCAGATAAGGGATGGCTTATCTTGCCCGATACCATATTTAGACTCATCATACTTTAATAATTATCTTTCTTCATACGTGGATAGGTTTAACGAAATTAAATACACGTATCAAATAAAAAGCGAAAACAATGAAGAAATTCATAAGGATTATATAGAAATAACTGGTTTAAACGATGCGGATTCTTCTTTTGTTTTCATTCCTAGTAAAATAGAAGGGATAGACGATATTAGGATTTCTTCCTATGCTTTCGATGGGGACAAATATAAAAATTTGAAAGAAATTACTTTTGAGCATAAGCCCCATTATGTAGGTGAATTCGCTTTTAATAATTTGGATTTATCTGTATTGGATTTTGGTATAAGCAATCCTGTTGATTATGAAATGGTTATGCCCTTTAATGGAGAAACCTCTTATAAAAATGAAACAAGAAGATATAGCAACGCTTTTGCTGGTATTAAGAAAATAGAAAAAGCCCGTTTTCCTGTTTATGGAAAAAGAGAGGATACAACAGGAGTTTTTTGGAATAGTTTTTTTGGAAAGACTCTTCCAAGTGAAAACAATGACTATTTAGGCATTTCGATTATGTTTATATCTAAACCCATTTCTACACCAAAATTTGGTTTTAGCAGTACTTATTTTAAAAATTTAAAGATTCGTTCTTTATACATTCCCAAAGAAGTCGCACCTTATTCTTCCATATGGGATGATTTGGATTTTTATCTTCGCCTTATCAAATATGAAGAAGGATATCAAAGAGATGCAGATAATTATGAAGATTATAATTATGCCAATTTTAAGTTTTTTGGTTTTCTTTCTTTAGAATATATCCTTTACGATGGTGCTAAGCCAAATAACGATTACTATATGTCTGCAAGGATGCTTAGAGGGGCAATTTCTTTTAAGGGTAGTCTTCATTATGAAAACATGGCTATTATAGGAAGCAGTTGTTTTGAAGCCTCTAGGCTGCCTAGTAAAGTTAGTTTAAAGAAAGTTAAGCGAATTTATCCAAACGCTTTTAGCCATAACGTTGGTCTAAAACAAATCGATATTTATAAATCTAGCGAAGTAAGGGAAGACAATAAATTAATCATAGGTGAAGGCGCCTTTAAAAAATGCGTTACTTCTTCTAATGGGTTAGAAAAGATAGTATTCCATGGGTTTAACAAAGACAAAACTGAGTTGGATTTGCATCCAAATTATAGAGAAGATGGAATAGAAGAAATATTTGTTGATTAATTTTAGAATTATTTAAATAATGCACCCGTGCAGTTATAAATGACTTCTAAGGACTTTTTATTTAATTATTTTGTTATTCGATTAATAAAGTATCGATATATGTTTTTTCTTTATCTATTATTTGTACGTCTTTTCTTTTCTTTAATTCCATTTCCATTGTTTTATATGGGGATATACCATACCAAGACTCTAGGCAAAGGAAGTCATCTTTATTTTCTTTTTCAGGAGTCCATAAAGCAAAATAAGGACAAGACGAAATTAATGTTATTTTGCTTCCAAGTCCGTTATTTAAGGCAACTCTTCCGCTTGGATTAGATAAAACAAAAGTATCTTTGCTGACTATTTCTTTTCTATTGACTATCCATTTATTTTCAAATGGCCATGGTATTTCTTTTTCTATTATTCCTTTTTTTAAGACGAATAAAGTTGTATTGCTTTCTATTTCTAAGCTTGCTAGGGAAAAATTGGTATTAAAAGCAGGATGGAGTCCATATTGATAAATGATAGGTAATTTACCTTTTGGGGTGATTTTAGATACACGTATTAATTTGTTTTCTTCTAATTTATTTTCAATTTCTAATTCAAATGCAAAAGGATATTTATTTGCTTCAATATCAAATGTAGTTAATTTTATAGTCAAGGAAGACTTGCTTTCTTTGACTATATTAAATTTACTATACCAAGCAAAGCCATGGTTTTTTGGCAATGAGCAATCTTTTCCTTCAATTGAGTATGTTTTGTTATTACCTATAACTGGAAATAAAATGTGATCAGAAAAAGGCCATTCCCCTTTTCCGTCATATAAAACTTCTTTATTTTTCTTTTTATCATAAAGGCGAGTCAAGCATCCTCCGTCTAGGTTTATTTTGGCTAGAAGGAATTCGTTTTCAATTGTTTTTTCCATAGGTAATTATTTTACTATTTTTTTATTATATGTTTTGCTATTTTCTTAAATTTATATACTTAAGCCATTATTAAATAAAAAAGTCCTTTCATTTTAGGAAGGACCATTAGTTTTATTGATATGGATTATTATTCATTATTGTTTCGACTAGTTCATAATAACCAGCGATGGCCTGGACTGTTATGATCCCATTATAATTTCCATAATCATCTTGTCCAAAAATAAATTTTAGGCCGATTTCGGTTTTGTGTACTGCTTCAGCCTTGAAACAATATTGGTATAGATTGTCTTCCATTGATAATTTATCTTCTAATGTAAATCCATTGTTTGTATATAAAGAGAAGTTTTTGTTAACCCAAGCCAAGGCATTTTCTTTTCCAACTAGATTTATTGAAGAAGTCCAAACAAAATATAAAGCCGTATCATAGCCTATAGAAGCAAGTGAATCTTTGGCCATTTTAGTTATATCCATGCTATAAACTGAAACGATATTGCTATCTTCGCTTAAGGCAAGATAGTTTAATCCAAGTTTATAAGAAACGTTTAGATAATTATCGTTCCAGGCTAAAAGTTCTTTATTCGCATTTGCTAAATTTCTATATACGACCGATCCGGTTACATAAATTGAAGTGTTATTGTTAGAAGAATCCAATTCGACAACAAGGGTTGCTGAAAGGTAATCTTCTTCATCACTCGCGTTTTTGCTTAATCTATATGTTGCAGACCCGATTTCTTGTCTAAAGCCTATTTCTAGCAATTTTTTTCTATAAGCAGGAATTAAATTCTTGCCATAGTTTCTAATTAGCAATGTGTTATCTTCTACCATTTCATAGTATTGGGCATCAGCTCCTTCTAGAAAGGGAAGAGATTCTCCTGCTAATTTATATTGCTTTAAAAAAGAAGAAGCTTTTTCACTGAACGTAGTAGGTATTTGTATTAGTTTTGGATTTTCTAAATATTCTTCTATTTCCCCTTTTAAGGGATAGTTTCCTAAATTAGAGATGGTGGCCTTATATGTTTCCTTGTCTTCATCATATTCATTTTTAAGGGTCAATTCGCATATTATGTTTTCTAAATTATCATCTAAATACAAAGAAAAGGAAGAAACTAAGCTTATATAGGAACTTGATAAGCCTATTATAGGTAGCCAGTATTTACTAGCTTCGTATTGGTTATTTTCGTTTAAAGAAGAGGAAAAATGGTTATGGTCCATTTCTTCGATATATAAAGAAGGATTTGCAATTAAATAAGGCCCATATGCTGATAAATCAATTAAGGAAGAAGCTGCTCCAGCTGGGTAAGAAAGTTCTATTTCCTTATTTTTATTTATAGTAAAGGTAAACGCGCCTTGATCGCCATTTATCAAAACGCCATTGTCTAGCAATTCTTCATTATAGCTATCTTGATACATTTGTTTCATTTCAGGGGTATAAGTCTTCAACTGGGCTTTTTCCCCAAAAAAAGAATAGTCCATGATGTGCAAAGTATCTAATGTAGTTAAATCTATTCTTTCTACTTTTATTAATCCTTGATTCGCTTTACCTTTTTCTATGAAAGTGGATAAAAGTTCTTCTGCTAAACTAGCTTCTTCTTTGCTATCTAGGCTAGAATCTATAAAACTCTCGCTTGAATCGGTCTTGCTTTCATCAATAGAAGATGATGGGCCACAACCTAGTAAAACCAAAGAAGAACAAATTAATATAAGCGGTAATTTTTTATTTTTCATTGTCATTTTCTCTTAATAACTTATTTACTCTACTTTCTAACGATATTTTGTCAATGAATGCAGTTACTTTATTTTGTTTATCCGTAGAAAATCAATTGACAATTTTAAGTGCAATGGTAGTTTTCCTAGGATAGTTAGTCGAGGTAAAAAAATGAAAAGAAAAAATATATTACCATTATTTGTCTTGTTAGCATTAACTTCTTGTGGCGGTGATCCTGCTTTAGAAACAAGTGACGATTCTTCTAAAGATGGGGATAACGCTTCTTCTAGCCAAAATGCTGATATTTCTAGAAGTGAAGATAGCACCAAGGAAAACACAAGCGAAGATAGTAATGAGGAATCAAGCTCGGTAGATGTACCGCCGATTGATACTAATTCAGGTGATAAAACCCAAATATATGAGACTTTAGTAGCGGCTGCTACATGCGGGAATTATACGATTGCGTATGACGAAGATGACGGAGATGGGGGAACTGTTAGGCTAGTAGATGCAATTACACCAAATTATATTGACCGTAAATTTAGCAAAGGAGGCTATATTCTTCTAAAAAGCTATAATAAAGATCTTTATCCAGATGATATTTACTATTCATATGAAAGAAATGGTAATTCAATTAATGTCTTGCACGCTATTAAAACTACGACAAACAATGATTTAGATTCTCCCATCCCAGCCAATAGGAATGATGATTGGGATAGGATCAACCCCCTTTTTAATGCTATTGACCCAAATAATAACGTCACTTCTGAATTTATTTCTTTTGATGCCTCTAGGGGAATCTATTCAAAACAAGAAGCAATTGTTGTTGCCTGTGGCAGGGCTTTAGGATATAGCTCTGCTGCCATAACAGGAAGAGTAGCCGAAGTTCGTTTTGGGCTAGAAGATAACGGTACGGTTAAAATAGTTTTATATAAATGGAAGAATGCTTTAGACGATAGCAACGAAGAAATTGAAGAGCTTATAACTGGCTATTTATATAATGTCGGGACTAGTCAAGACGAAACTTTAGAAACATTCCGTTCCTCTTTTTCTTTGCCTAATAAAACTTTAGAAAGCGAAGCCACTTCCTTTTTTACTGGAAATAAAATCAAAGCAAAAACAGAAGTGAATTTAATTGATAATGGAACATCAACTTGGAAATCGTCTATAGATTTAGAATCAAATCCAGAACAAAGAAAAATCAATACTCGCAGAGATAATCCTCGCGGTGTTTTAGATGATGCTTCTTTTATTAGGAAATCCAGTTCAGAATATGCCGAACAAGTCTATGTTGATGGGAATAATGAAATAAAAACTGAAAGGCTTTCATATTTGTGGGGAGAAGATAATTATCACAATATAGGTGAATATTTGGATTTGTCGGCCTTTAGAAGTGATAACAATAATCAATTTCATTATTATGGTCCAGCTGCCGATGGAATTTTTGATTCCATGAGCATGTATTCAGTTTATTTCGGCGAAATTCGTAGCTTAGAAGCCAAATATGAAAATGGGTCTCTTTCTTTTTCTGGCAATGGGTATGCGGACACCTCCAATAGGTATTATGAGTTTGTTAGTAAAATCGAAACTCCAACAGAAATTAGCTTAGAACCATATAAGGTGGAAACTACTTCCGAAGACTATATAAAACTAAAAAAAGCATTTGACTATTTTAAAGACGATTCCAAGCCTTTTCATGCCTTAGAAGTTAAAAATGGGGCTAATGTAGCAGAAGAGAATAAAAACATCGGCGATTATTATAGAGTTAACGATTACGCCTTCTATGTTGACGAATGGCCTTCTAATCCTAGCTATGGCTATAAGAAAACAAGCACAGGTGTGCAACCTTTTTCACTTTCCTTTAACTTAAAATATAATAGTGCAACCGAAGAAGATCCAACTGATCATTATGAAGGAAGTGCTTCTAAAAAAGGTGAATTAATAGAAGGAAAAACCCTTTTTGATTTCATGACTTTTAATGAACATCCTGAACTATTTACTAAAGTAGCAGACAATAAATATGGGGCCAAACCTTTTGTTGAAAAGGTTGGAAAAACCATGTTTCCACAAGGAGATGACGATGCTAGGGATTATGATACATACTTTACTTTGAATGGTGACGGCTTAATTTCTTCCTATGAATATTGGTCTCCGACAAATGGATATAGAAAGTTGACATTTGATTACGACGCTAGATCTATAAATGACGGTATTTTCTATTTAGATGATAAGAATTTTATTGATTTCTCTAGTCTAGATAAAACTGAGTTTACAACTTGGCAAACGGGTTATGAATGGTTTTATACTTATCAATTAGTTAGACTATATAAAAACGAATTTGACATGACCGAAGAGGAAGCTAAAACGGCCGCGAATACTATTCCTTATTTGCTTGATGATGTTTTTCAAGGTAGAGACGCTTTTACTGCAAGCCCCTCAGGAAAAACTATTGAATTAAAGATTAATTCCGAAAAAGGAACCGAGCAATCTAGAAAGACTTACGCGAATAGATATAAGGAATATTTGTTGCAATGCGGATATGAGCTTAAGACCGATTCGTCAAATAAACAATATTATGCCGGCACTTATTGCGATATTTATATTGGGAACAATTTAACAACGTTAGGTTCGGCCTTTACCTTTAAACTTCATTTAGCCTCTTAAAAAAATAAATAAGCACCTTGCAATAAATCAAGGTGCTTATTTAGTTAAAGATGAACGTTATTAAAATTGCGTCATTTAGTTTTCAAATGGTACATATAAAAATAAATGGTGTTTTTATAGTTTTTTTATTTTATAATCATTTTCGCGCCCGTGTGGTGGAATGGTAGACGCGGTGGACTCAAAATCCACTGTCTGATGAGGACGTGCCGGTTCGAGTCCGGCCTCGGGCACCATCTTGATTGTGACCTCCTAGCTTCATTGCTAGGAGGTTTTTTATGTGGACCGATAGGGACAATCTAAAACCGCCTGCTATGCGGGCGAGACGATAAGAAGCCGTGGCGGTCATGAAAAAAAGTCCTCCGGGGGAGTACAATTGCAATGCTCAGTTGCCCTTGGCCCAAGGAGGACTTTTATATTATGCCACTTAAGAACGACGAAGTGTCGAGTTTGTCCCACACGAAATGGGACTGCAAATACCATATCGTGTTAACGCCCAAGTACCGGAGGAAGGCGATTTACGAGAAACTGCGCGTCGACATCGGGAAGTACATCAGGAGATGCTGCATGTACAAAGGGGTAGACATCATCGAGGCGCATGTCATGCCCGATCACATACACATGCTTGTACGCATACCCCATGAAGCTCTCCGTCTCGAGCTTCATGGGGTATCTGAAAGGCAAGACGAGCCTCATGATATTCGACGAGCACGCGAACCTTAAATACAACTACGGGGCCAGGCATTTCTAGTCCGAGGGGTATTACGTGAGCACCGTAGGCCTGAACAAGAAAACCGTCCAGAATTACATCAAGAACCAGGAACTTGAGGATCAGATAGAGGATCGCCGAAGCCTGAAGGAGTAAAAGGACCCGTTCACGGGTAAGTAATGGCGACAAGGGCAATTGGGCGATTTAAAAAGGGGCATGCTTGCCCCTGCCAGTAATCGGCCTTATAGGCCAGATCGAAAAACCGCGCCTTGAAGACGCGGATTTTTATTATATCCTCTTAATTAAGAAAGCGAACAAGGTTCTTTTGAAGAAGGTGAAAGGAACGGCGTTGGAGTTCCCGGTGACGATGGCGGCCTATTACGGATTGAGAAGAGAGGAGGTCGTGGGCCTGAAATGGGATGCCATCGACTTCCAGTACAAGCAACTCACCATCAAGCACACGGTCACCGAAGCCATCGTTAACGGGAAAAGGGTCGAAATAGCAGACGAACCGCCAAGACGGAGAAATCGTTCCGGACATTGCCTTTCGACCCCATGGGCATCATCGAGAACATGCTGCTCGACATGAAGGCGAAGCAAGAGGAGTGGAAGAAGACCTTCGGAAGGATTCACAGCCACGGATTCGACGACACTCAGCACAGAGCCACCATCTCAAGACTCAGCGATCGCCTATCCGACAAGACAAAGGATGATGAGATGGGTAACGTCGTTAAAGCGGAGAAGGAAAACTCACGAAACAAAACCAGATGTTGATTGTTTTTCAAAATCGAAACATGTTTTGGTAAAATAAAGGCGTGGTAATCATGTACCCATTTGAGGAGGCTCAAAGGAGGTACAGACATGAACGATTATCACAAAGCCACGATAGACAAGAAAAAAACAGGTTTCCTAATTCGGAGCGCCATTGCCGATTCGGGATTGACTATTGAGCGGATTTCGATGAATTTGGAATTTGCTTCCTCAAGAGTGATCTACGAATGGATGAGTGGGACGAAACTTCCGAGCTTGGAAAGCCTTGCGAATCTTGCCCTAATGCTGAATAAGAAGATGGAGGATCTCATTGCTTTGCGATGAGGCCTCCTCTTTTTGTACCATCGGTACATTTCGGCCGATGCTATTGTCGAAGTATAATCTAATGTGTCGGGCGTTCATTTACAAAGACAGGGTGATTTGTTAAAATTAAGACCGATACATAAGACGGGTTCTGAAAGGTTTGTTCGGAACTTTACCTATATGAGATGCCAGAGCTGCGACGGAAGCAGACGCCTAAAGTGAACTGGCTGTTAAGAGCAGAATTCTCAAGAGTGGTATAGCCGTATCTAAATACAATTGATCCAGAGGGTTATTGGATTAACTGGGGATGATAATGGCTTGCTGCCGTTATCATCTTTTGTTTAGAGGGAGGCTAGGATGAAAAGAAAAAGCAAAGTCATAAGAAAAGACTATTCCAAGCTTGAGAACGATTACACGGATTTGGCTTATTATGGCATCTTGATGAAAGATGGTAGAACGAGAATCGACACGAAAAGATACCGGAAGTTCTTCAAAATTCCTGACCCAAAAATCGAGCATCGGGGCAGCGTTTATTATTTGCCTACCAAAAAACATCGTGAAGACTATTTTTGCAATCGTTTCTATGATTTGTCCGTCTCTTTAAAATGGCAGTGGAACGAAGAATACTCAAGATTGCTAGCAAATATCAAAACCCCGAAAGAGGTCGAAGATGATGTGAGGACAGGAGGATTGATGGATGGGGTGTTGGAATACGACGAAGCCTGCATGAATGCCACGATATGTGGAATTCAACGGGAGAATGAGTATCGTTACATCGTCAAAACCATCTACGCGCAATTCTTTCAACTCATGATGTCGCAAATCGACGCCCTTTCATTGAAGGTTATCGTAGAAAACGGGTACAAGAACAACAAATTCTCGAGAGCGGAGTTCGACACGTTCATGCAAGGAAAGCAGAAGAAGGATGAATCCGTATCTTTTTATGACTACAAATTTTTCTTCGCTTACGACAAAGGGTATCGAATCTGGAATTTCCTGAAGCACAACTCTTTGAAAGCATACAACCAACTGAAGTCGAAATATCCTGATTTGTTACACGATCCAGCAGGCAAATACGAAAACGGGAACCAGGCCATATCCGTTCTAAACATGGATGAGAGCCTGATATTGAAAACCTTGGACGAATTACCCTTGTTCTTTGACGAGATGTGCCAAAGAGGTTTCGATGAAAATCCGAAAGACGCCAGATGGGACTATGACGATTATTTCATAGAAAATGCGCAAGGCCAAATCGAATCGATTCAAAACCCATTAGGACTCCCGAATTGGCTTTGAGGAAAGGAATTAAAGCATGGACTACTTATTTTTGTCCTTCAGCGAACATTTGACCACTACTAGTAGAAACAAAAGCGACATTTATAACGCTTCTCTTGTCGACCAATTTGAAGCTCTCCAAAGGAGGATTCCATCGGAAAGAAGAACCTCCAGCTTAGAAAGTTTCATCGAAAGATGTTTTCCTTCTGGCATAAGAAAGAAATACTACTTTTCTTGCCCAAATTTTTTGAGGGAGAAAAAGCAGGTCAACGATGGGAAAGCAGCTTTTTTGAATAATGTCGTCATCAGGCCTGAACTCACCTTAAGCATGAAACAATACCTTCCGGATAATCAGAATATCATTCTGGTTGGCGATGTCTATGAATCTGACAGGCTGAGAATGTTCCAGGTCAAAGGTTTGGAGCTTATCGATGAGGGTGTGTCCTCGCAAAACGATATGTTGACCGAGGCGGAAGCTTGCTCCGCTTTCGAAAGAAACGCATGGTCAATCCGAGGGGCCGATAACAGCGAGACTCTATTCACTCCGAACTTCATCGCCGATTTGATCGAGGGATGCTATACGGTCTCTAATCCTGGAGAAGTCCGGAAGGTATATGAGGAGTGGAATAGGTATTTTCAATTCAGGAACTATTATCTCGAAGAGCAATCAAAAAGAAATTTTCTGTTGGATTCCTGCGAATTCGTGGATTCCTATGCCATCAACAGAAAAGACTACAAAAAGAACTCTTCGGTTTATGACGAATACATTTTGGATGACTCCGACGATTTTAAGAGGGGAGATATGGTCGTTCTCTCCCAGAAAGTAGCAGAAGCTGAGGATTTCCCTTTGATTCGATTGACTATCGACCGAAATAAAAAGGAATTCGATGCGGCAAAAGTGTTGAAGGGAAACAAACTTGTCAGCGAGGAAGAAAGAAAAATCAGATCATTAGCGAGCGACAACGTATTCATTACCTCTATCAGCCCCGAGTCAAATGAGGCTAAAGCGAACGGTAAAACCAATTTTGGGATACTTCTCAAATCCGGATACGCTTTGGGTGATCGATTCCGCGTCATCACGAAGGACATAGAACCAAGCGAGCACTTGAAACAGCTGGAATTTGAATATGGACAGAATTTGGACTTGCGCTTTCAAAACATCGACGACAGATTCGACAAGAAAATAGGTGATGAGTTGACGGTTTCGTGCGCCGAAGAGGATCAGGAAATCGCCTTGAGGGCGAAAGAACTCATAGATGAAAGGCAAAGGGAATTGGACGGCTCTCTCAAACAAGACGTCACGATGAATTCCGATCCGGATATTCTTAGGCAAATCCAAACAAGAAAATCGGAGATAAAAGCATCTATTATAAAGACGCTCAAGAAGAGCAAAGACGAAAGCGAAAACGAGTTCTATGCGAGGAGGCAAAATCTAATCGATGATGAGATTTCGAAAATCGATGTGGAATCCTATTACTTGGAAAGAAACGCAGAAGACGTGAAGCACTTTGGGATATCGCTGATTTCAAAAGGAAAGCAAGAACTCGAAGAGTATAAGAAGCAAAAGCGAAGAGAATTGGCCGATAAATACAGCGGCGACATCCGCTCTGAGAAAATCAAGATCAAGGAAGAATTGGATGCCAAATTGAAGGAAGATAAGGACAAGGCCATCGAAGAAGAAACGATTCATAGGTTCTGCCTCTATTTCCGCTTGGGCGATCCGAACAACGAGATAAAGGAAAAGCAGAAAGAAACGATAAGGAACTGCAAATACATCGTCTACGACAATAGAGCCGAAATGGCCAAGATAAAAAGACAACAATCCGCCTTGGAGAATTTCTACTCCGGCTTTGTTAAGAATCCGTATTTGTCGACATATCTTTTCAATCCAGAGAGCTTACAGCCGATAACGGCCCATTACGGCGATTGGAAATGGTATCTGAGCTCTTTGAATGAAAAGCAGAAGGAGGCGGTCAGAAAAGCCGTTTCCAGTAACGGAATCTTTTTGCTTCAAGGGCCACCTGGAACGGGAAAGACGCAAGTTATCGCCGAAATCGTCGCTCATATGGTGGAAAAAGGAAAGAAGGTTTTAGTGTCTTCGGAAACCCATAAGGCCATCGACAACGTTTTTGAAAGGCTCCCTAAGATTCCTGACATCGTCCCGGTTAGACTGATACCGTCGAACAATAGGAAAAACGACAACGAATATGATCCAAAATTCTTGGTGGACAACCTTTATCGTAACATCAGCATGAACATGGTTAATGCCATTCATCGCTATGAGAATTTCAATGCGACCAAGGAAGAATTCAAACATAAATTCGAAAGCCTACAACTCTTAAAGGCGAGCATTGACAAAGGTCAGAACGCTTTGTCCAAGGCCGAAGAAGAGATTAAGCAACTCGAGAAGGGCGCGAAGGCGATTGGCAAGAACATTGCCATTAAAAACGACAAAAGAGACGGCGCCCAATTAAAAATTGAGACATTAAGGCGGACCATTCGCCATCTCGAAAAAAACAATTTCAACGAAGATGACGATATCGATATTGACGCTATTTGGGAAGCGTATCAGAAGATTCAAAACTTATGCAGCCGACATAAGTTTAAGGAACAAAAGCTGGGGCAGCTTCTGAATTCGCTTTTTTCCATCCAGCAAGACGAGCTAGACAAAGAACTGTCTTTGATCAACCCAAAATCCAATAAAACGAGGTTGGAAATCAAGAAAAAAGGAATCTTGGACAAAATCCATTCCTGCCAAGACGAAGTGGGAGACGCTCTTCCTGGGAAAGAGGAAGAACTAAAAGAATACAAAAAGCGGTTCGCAACGATAAAAAATGAATTGAGCGCTTCGTTTGAGGAGTCTTTGGACCTCAAGATAAAAAGGATCTTTGAATATGATTACATCGTCGCTAATCTCGAATCGCTAAAAGAAGAAATCGAGGAAACAAAGGCAAGTATTGTGGAAATCAAATCCCAGTACGTCTCTGAAATAACTAAGGAAATTGAAGAGAACGAATCAAGATTGAATGCCATCGATTTCGAAATCCGCGACCTCAAAAAGCGTTTAGAAGAAATCAACGGTCAGATCATCGACATTCAGGATCGAGAAGAGGTAAAGGAAGTTCAGGACGACATAGAAAAACTCGAATTCGAAATCGATAGATTCTTCAAAGATTTCCAAATCGCAGAACCTTACGACAGCATCGAAGACGCCTTAAAAGTGATTGATTCCAAGTGGAAAGAGTTGGAGAAAGACCACGTTCTTAAGGAAAAAGAAAACAAAGAGAAAATTCCAATGTACAAGGAAATCTCCGATTATCTATCGTCGGAAGAGGTGATCGATGAGGACCGGAAGACTTACACGAAGGATTTGTTCGAGAACGCCAACGTCTTTGGGATAACCTGCACCTCCAATGACCGCTTCAGTGGAAGGAACAATTCCTCGCTATCGGAATACAACATCGATGACGTGGATATCAAAAAGGTCGGGATCGATGTCGTAATCATCGATGAGGTTTCCAAATCGAGTTTTATCGACCTTTTGATTCCGATTCTTTATGGCAAAACCGTCATCTTGGTTGGTGACCACAGGCAGTTGCCACCGATGTATGAATTCGCGAAGTTGAGGGATGATGACTTCAAAGGCCTTGATGAGAACATCATCAACAAGGACATCAACGATAAATTCACGAAACTCTATGAGGAGTGTTTCTTCAAGACGCTATTCGAGAAGATACCCGACAGCTACAAGACGATGCTCGTTCAGCAATATCGCTGCCATGAGCAGATCATGAACGTTTTCAATGCCTTTTACCAAGGTGAACTGCGCCTTGGCTTTTCCGGACAAAACAACCAAAAGAAGCACAACATCAGAATCGTTTCCAATGGCAGAACCATCATTGAGCCAGACAAACACATCTACTTCGTCGACTGCAGAGGTAAGGAGACCCATGAGCGCGACTCCACATCCATGTACAACACGGGAGAGGCCAAGGTCGTCGCTGAGCTCATCAAGAAAATGAATTCGTTCTTCAAAGAAAACAGCATTTTCGAGAAGCTGAGCATCGGCATCATATGCACCTATCACGACCAAGCGAGGAAAGTCAAAGAAGTCCTGAAGAACGAAAAAATCAGAACGGATGCCTTCAGAACCGACCCTGAAAAGATGATCATAAGCACGGTGGACGATTTCCAAGGGGACGAAAGGGACATCATCATCTTGTCCATGGTCCGAAACCCAGAAAATTCAGCCCGTTCTAATCCTGGATTCATCTTGGCCTACCAGAGAATCAACGTGGCCTTATCAAGAGCGAGAAAGTTGCTTATTGTCGTCGGAAACAGGAGATATCTCGAAGATAAGGGAGTTATCGATTTACCAGACATCCACGGCAATGGACAGGATAGGAGAAACTTCAGAGTCTACGAAGAAATCATCGGAACCATAGAAAGGTATGGGAAGGTGATTGAAGATAGCGATGTTCTAGGCGAGGAGGAGGTCAAGATAAATGGGTAAATACAAACTTGAGACGTCAATCCAATTCCCATTCTTCAAGATAAACGAATTAGTCTCCTACACGGAGGTGAAGAAACCAAGTGGCATTGCTTATATGCTTTTGGTGCTGCTAAGCGAATCTCAAGACAGAGCCTTGAAGATAACGGCTCTTTTGGAGAACTTCGGCATTCCGAAAAGCCTCCATCACCTTTTCTCCGAAGTGATAAACAATCTTCTTCAAGATGACTTCTTACAAATGGCTCCTGGTCTTACATTCCGCAAGGAGGATTTCAACGATTATGGGTTAAAGGACATTGAATTCACTTCCAAGGGAAAGAAGATTTTCGCTGAGAAATCCATTCCGACGGGCGTGACGAAAGAGGCAAAGATTCCGGTGTTTTTCAACGTTGCGTTGAACAAATTGTCTTTGTCTATGGATTCCTCCCAAGAACCAAGGCCTTTAATGGATAGCCCCATCACTCCAGAATTCATGAGCAAATTCCGCTGCGAAAAGGACGTTGAAGGCTTCTTGAATCTAAACAAAGGCACGAGAATTCCGATTTACGAGAACGGAAAAGTCGCCAAAACAGAGCTCATAAAGAAAGAAGAAATCATAACGGGCATAGAGCCTATCGTCCAAGAGAATTGGGTGGGGAAATACGATTGTACTATCACCTTAGATGGAGACAATTGCTCTTTTGACTTTGGCAACAGGGCATTGTTCGATTTCGTTACTGAAAATTACACCAACGTCATGGTAAGCCAAATGATTTCTATTAAATCGAAATTCAAGTTCTCGTCCGCCTTTTCGGAAGGACTGAAAACGTCTTCTTTCCAAGACAAAAATATAGTTGGTGTTTCGATTCCTAAAGACCTGGAATCTCTGCAAAGGCAAAAATGGGCACTATTCCTAACAAAAGGGAATTATTTGCCAAGCAATTGCTCAGGCGTCATATCCAGCGCCGATTGTTTGAATGAGTTCGACGAAAGCTGCGAGTTTATTGCGGTGGATCAGTCCGGGAACAAATTTGGGTATGTTCCAGGTGTCTTTGATTTCGCGTCCGAGAAGCTGAATGTCATCTCGATTCCGTTGGTGCTGAAGATAAAGCTGAGCGATGACGAATTCAAAAGTTCTTTAGCCCCATACATTCTTTCGCTTGGAGAATATAGCGAGGAGAATTTCAGGAAGCTTGTCAGCATAACCTCAATTTCGAAAGATTTCGAGAACGCGTTCAAAATGATGGAAGGCTATCTTTCTCAGACCGCCGAGAAAAACATCATCCGGCTGAATGAGATGAAAGCAACGGCCTTGCTTAACCAAAGCGTGCTTACGAAGTACAAAGAGCTCTTGGCAAAGGCTTTTTGGCAGTATCTTTCCTCGATAAGAGAAGAGAACATGGAAACGGTAATGAAACTCACCAACTCTATCCCTAGGTTTTTGGGTTTGAATGAAAACGAGGTCTTGGCAAAAGCGTTCGACTCTATCGGCGAAATAAAAGACAAAGTTAGAGCTTACGAAATCTTCGCAAAGAAAGGATATGACAGGAAGCTGATTCTTCTTTACGTCAATCCGATCGAGGATGTCCTGAACGGCATAGAGCCTCATGACGATTTCTTATTGGATTTTCTAAACTTCACAAAGAAGATCGACTATCTCAAGAAAATGTCTGGAATAGATAGGCTTGTCGGCTATTCTATCGACATGGAAGGAATAGACAAATCTGAGTTCCAGAAAGCTTATCGCACTGCCGTTTCGTTGCGTGAGAAATCCAATTTATTCCGAGGGCAGAACGAATCGATGTTCAAGGAATACGATTCCTTCATGAGGCTGTTCCGCGACATCAACGATGAATTCAATATGTTGGATTCCGCCCTATCGAATCCTATGGCAATTAAGAAAGATACGATTCTTAAAAAGATAGAGTGTGGCGAATACCAGTTCGTTCTCGTCAACCTTTCGGCTAAATTGGAAACAATTCTGAAAGATAAATATTCTTTGACCGGGAAGCTTTCCGAAATGCTAAGCCTAGCAAGAACAAAAGGCCTTATTTCGAAAGATGTCATAAATGATCTTCATGACTTCAGGGAAACGAGGAATTCCTATGTGCACGTCGATGGGGAAGTCAAAAAATTTAAACCAGATGACATAAGACGCTGGTGTGAAGAGATTTTCAAACTTGGAGGTGAGGGCAATGAGCCATCAAGTAACAATTGATTTCGAGGGATTGTCGATTTCCGCTCAGGCGGAATGCGAAAACGCAGCCCGGTCTTTGTGCAAAATCGATAAGGAGTTGGACAAGGTCCATCGGACCGCTTCCAAACTGGAAACGTCGAGGACGAAGGAATATGAAGCATTCCTTCTAAAGGCAAAAAACGAAATCGAAGAAAGAATCAAAAACTTCACGGATTCCTTGGAAGAGTATAAGGCCTTGAAAACGAAAACCTTTGACTCAGATGGAGCCCAAAGCGAAAAACTTGCCAATATTTATTCTAAGATCCAAATACAAAGAAAAGAGTTAACCGAAAGAGTGAATGAGCTGACTGGCTCGAAACTCGCGGTGCTCGATCAACTCATAGACGAGAATTTGCTGAGTTTGGGAGAGAAAGGTAGAGAACGCTTGCTTGAAGAAATGCACGGAATCCAAGCGCTTTCGCAAACGCTCTTAGACAAAATCAATTTCATCGATGACGTTTCGCTAAGAGAGCTCGCCTATTGTCAAGCTAAGAAAATGGAATCGGAAGGAATGGAGTTCGATGCCATATTGGAAAAAGCCAAAGAAGAATATGACATATTGCTCGGGAAAAAGACCGCGCAGGTGATTGAACAATGCAAATCGGAATTGAAGGATAACGGCATTTCGTCGGATATCATAAAAGACGATGTTTCCCTTAATGAGGCAGTAAAAGCTACCAACGCGGCCATTGTGGAGGAGAAGGTGAGAAAAGAGACGATTCGAGTCATCGTAAAAGCAATTAGAGAAAGGGGATTTGTTGTCGATACGAAGAAAAACCTAAAAATCGACAAAGACAAAAACGTAGTGAAACTGGTCGCCTTGAAACCATCCGGACAAAGAGCCGAGTTCGAAATCCGAATAAACGGGAAATTCATGTACCGATTCGAGGGGTACGAAGGGACGGCTTGCAACAAAGATATTGAGCCGTTCATGGACGATTTGGAGAACGTCTACGGCATCAAGGTCCTTCATGAAGACGTCCAATGGTCCAACCCCGATAAGATATCCACCCAAAAATATCAATACGCAAACGTAAATAAGAACAAGAAATAGGAGAAAATTATGTCATTGCAAAACAATTTCAACAAAATCAAAAGAGAAGCCGGAATCAAGAAATGCGTCATCATTGACGGGAATGTCGGAGACGTGTATCTCGATGAAAAGAAAAGAAACGTTACACTGAGAGAATATCTTGAAAACATGTTCCAAGAGATGGATTACAAAGATATTGTCTATTGGGACAGGGTGGAAGGAGCTACGGGTGCAATCGATAAGCTCACCTTGACCGATGAAGCAGATGTCGAAGGGGACGATTATGATCTAGGTGAGGAAGAAAGCCCTAAAAGTCAACAAGGCTTGTTCAAATCGCCTTCCGATATTCTCAATGTCGTCTATAAAAACGTCACTGACAGAAAGAAGAAAATCGCCTTCATTATCAACTGGTCCGAATACATTTTTGGAACCAATGGCCTTTCTGAGGAAGAAAGGCAGAACATCACCCTTTTGGGAAAGACTTTGAAGGATAGGAAAGTCGAGTATTCCAATCTTGATTGCAACGAGAGCGTCGTCATCATGGTCTTGAACAAGGCCTCTGGATTGCCACTTTCTTTCTACCAAGGGAATCCTGAAGTTGAAATCGTCACTCTCCAAAAGCCAGACAGAAGTGAGAGGAAGGAGATGATCGAGAAAATCGAAGATTCTTTCGACGTAAGACTTAAAACCGGCACCAATTCCTTGTTAGATAACGAGAACATCGAATGCATTGACATGCTCGAGGATTTTACCAATAGGGAAATTATTCAGCTTGCAAGGCTTTCGAGAAAAGAAGAGAAGATGACCTTCGAAAAGCTCTTTTATCTCTTCAAATACGGCGAAAAGGAAAATCCGTGGGAAAAGCTTGAATATTCTAGGGTCAAAAACATCAAGAAGGAGCTTTCGGAAAGGGTCATTGGGCAAGAAGAGGCTATCGATAAAATCGAAAAAACGGTTGTCAAAGCCTATATGGGCCTCACTGGCCTTCATAAAGCTTCCTCTCGATCTATGCCAAAAGGGGTTTTCTTCTTCGTTGGTCCAACCGGTGTTGGAAAAACGGAACTATCGAAGGCGTTGGCAAAATTCCTTTTTGGTGATGAGCAGGCTTGCATCCGTTTTGATATGTCTGAATACGCTCAGGAGAACAGCGATCAAAAGCTCATCGGCGCAGCGCCAGGATATGTTGGATATGAGGAAGGCGGACAGCTCACAAATGCAATAAAAGAACATCCCTTCAGCGTTGTCTTGTTTGACGAAATTGAGAAAGCGGCCAAGCCGAACCCTAGGATTTTGGATATCTTCTTGCAGATTTTAGAAGACGGAAGGCTCACCGATTCCAAAGGAGAGACCGTTTATTTTGCGGACACCATCATCGTCTTCACCTCCAATTTGGGAGCTAACCAAGTACAGGCAAGCTCCGACAAAAAAGGTGTTGCTAGGGAATTCATCAAGATCGTGAAGGATTATTTCGACAACGAGCTCAAGAGACCTGAACTTTTGGGGAGGATCGGCTATAACAACATCGTTCCTTTCAATTTCATCCAGGACAAAGAATTCCAATACAAAATCTGTAAGAACAAATTGAAGCCCGTCATCAAAGGAATAGAGGAGAAATACAAACTTGAGCTCGAGTTTGAAAAGGAGATGGAAGCTATCGACTATATCCTTTCCGGAGTCGATTCAAGCAAAGGCGGACGCGATATTCTTAACGCCATCAACGATAGGCTTTTGGATCCACTTGCCATGTACCTTTTTGAAAACAAAGATGATCTACGGGCTATGAAGGGAATGAGAATCATTGCAAAAGTCGCAAAGGAAGGCTTCCACTTTGAGTTCGGTGAATAAATTCAACGTCGCCTATATCAAACTTTCAACCAGAACAGAAGGGCCATTCAACAGGTGTTGCATTTGGTTTCAAGGGTGTAATCTCAATTGCCAAGGATGTTGCAATAGGGAATTACAGCCTCTGATCCCAAAGCACATAGTCACGTTGGATAAGCTTATCGGTATCGTTTGCAGCGCAATGGAAAAATATGAAATCGAGGGGGTGACGTTAAGTGGTGGCGAGCCTTCTCTTCAGCGAAATCTCTTGGATTTAAACAAAAAGATACATTCTCTGGGGTTGGGTATCATCATGTTCTCGGGCAAGAGAAAAGACGAACTTGATAAAGAACTTGTCGATTCCGTTGATTTACTGATTGATGGTCCTTATATCGATTCCCTACATGATAGTAGCCGTATTCTGATAGGGTCCAAGAATAAAAACCTCCACTTTGTTACAAATAGATACAAGGCAGAAGAAAGTTACTTCTATAACAAAACAGCGGTGGAAGAGGTTACTGCGGAAGAGTATATTTTCATTAACGGCGACTGAAAAATTCACGCTCAAAAGGTCAAATTTAATGAGAGATTTTGATAAAATATTCTTAGAAAGATAAGCGATTAGATTCCTTCTCCATTCATCCTTCCTAAGCAAATTAGCCATCCATTGAAGACGCCATGAAAGTGGCGGAAATCAGTGGAAAATTCCTTCCACGCGCGTTTTCCACTCTTTTGGGAAAGGAGACGAAACGGAAACGGCTCGGCTCTTCTCAATCCAGCTCGTTGATGACTGACAAGAGCCTAAGCATTCATCAAGAAAATCGGTAGTTCCAATCCTTGAATCTCATAGAAGTTGCAAAGACTCGCAGGATTCAAAAGAGACTCAAAATCCACTGTCTGATGAGGACGTGCCGGTTCGAGTCCGGCCTCGGGCACCATCTTGATTCTAACCTCTTAGCTTCTTTGCTAGGAGGTTTTTTCTTCCGCTTATCAAGAAATCGCGCGGCCCACCTCGAGACGGAAAGCTGGCAAAGGTACGGCTTCGGGGCGGGCTTTCCACTCTTTTGAGAAGCCTGAACGCAAAAAATCCACAACCGAATTGGGCTGCGGGAGGAGCGGAGGAAGGCCTTCGGAAGGATGGGGAAAGGTACAAAGTCGACTGGGTGACCAGGACGTTCAAGGAGTTCCTCAAGAAGAACAATCTGAGAGTGATCCGGCTCCATGACTTGCGTCATACCTGCGCGACGATGCGTAGGCATACAGGAGTCCCGATGGAGGACATCCAGAAGTTCCTGGGGCATTCGACCATAACGACGACACCCAGCACAGAACCACCATCTCAAGGCTAAGCGATTATCTATCCGACAAAACCAAGGACGATGAGATAGATAAAGTCGTTCTCAACGGCAGGGAATTGCAAAAATAAGAAAGTGAAGAACAGGAATCCTAAATAAGGAGTCCTGTTTTTCGAAAGCGCTCGCAAACGGAACGATTGAAATGTTTCACAATCCATGAAAAAAACCGCCACGCCTAGAGAATTCAGCCATTCCATGGTAAAATCTAGCAAAAGAAAGAATAGGTGATTCGCATGATTTTCAAAGAGGACCAGCATACCGAGCTGAAGGAGAACCCCAAAAGCGCGACCATCGTCAATGAGATCGTCGCCTTCTTGAACACGTGCGAAGGCAAAATCTATATAGGGGTCAAAGACGACGGAACGATTGCTGGCGTAGATGACATCGACAAGGCATCCGTTTTTGCATCGAACATTATTGCCGACCAGATAGAGCCGAACCCAAGAGGACTCGTATCCATCGAGACACCAACAGTTGACGGCAAGCGCATCATCGAGATTGTCATCAAGAAGGGCGATAAACTCTACTACGTCAAGAAATACGGGATGAGCAGCTCCGGATGCTTCGAAAGAATAGGCGCCTCCTCCAGGGCATGACGCCCGAGCAGATCGCTAAGAGGTTCGCCGAGACGATAGCAATCCCAGAAAAGAAAATGGTGGACGTTTCGTGCAATCGCACTGACCTTACTTTCACGAAATTCAAGACCTACTTGGGTGCGAGAAGCGTCCATTGGAACGAATCCAAGTTCGAAGAGAACTTCAATCTGAGGACAGCGGATGGGAAATACAACCTTATCGCGGATCTCTTCGCCGACGAGAACTCCGATTCCATCAAAGTGGCCATTTTCAGGGGGACGGATAAATCCGATTACCTCAAAAGGAACGAGTACGGGTTCACTTGCCTCCTCTATGCCATGGACCAGGTTAGCGAATACTGCCTCGCCTTAAACGAGACGTTCGTGGACACCTCGAAGATGGTCAGGCAGGAGAAGAAGCTCTTCGACGAGGACGCCTTCAGGGAAGCGTGGATTAGCGCCGTCGTCCACAACAAGTGGGTAGACGGAATACCTCCCGCCGTCTATTGGTACGACGACAGGCTCGAGATCATCTCCTATGGCACAATACCTAGTGGGATGACCAAGGAGGATTTCCTCGCCGGCAAGACCCATCCGGTGAACGAAGAGCTCATGAAGATCTTCCTCCAATGCCACATCGTCGAGCAGACGGGTCATGGAGTGCCGAAGGTTGTTAGGAAATACGGCGAGAAAGCCTACGATTTTGGCACGTCCACGATAACCGTGACAATCCCTTTCGACAGGAGTGGGTTCAGGGACAAACGGGAAAACGCTACTGTAAACGCTACTGTAAACGCTACTGTAAAGTTGAATGAAACGGAAAAAGCCATCCTCCGCTTGATTTCCGAAGACAGTGGTGTCACCATCGAATTCCTTTCGGAAAAGATCGGAAAGCATAGGACGACAATCCTTCGCGCACTTGGCCAATTGAGAGAAAAAGGGCTGGTTGAGAGAGTCGGCTCCGACAAAGCAGGACATTGGGAGGTCAAGAAATGACGGGTCCTGCCAAGCTCCAGTTCTCCAAGAGCAAGAGGCACCAAAAGCTCTACGAACACTACCTCGCGCACTTCAAGGAAGAGCCGGCTTTCAGCCTGAGGCTAAAGAAAAACCTCCTGCCGACCGGCATGAAGCCGATAACGACCTTGGTCTTCAAGCCAACGGAGGAGATGCCTTTCTGGAAGCTCTCTACGATAGGCGCGAGCGATTACCTGATGCCAGAACGCGATATAGGTTGGGGAAGGAAGGCCAATAGAAGGAACGAATACATGATACTTCTCTCACCCGACATCGACGTGAGCGAGGGCTCGACCGATTGGCTTTCTCTCAACTCGCTCCTCTGGGTCACGGCCCAATACGCCTATAGCGAAAAGGACTGCCTGACGGTATCCGACACCATCAACATGAAGGCGGATGGGAAATACTGCGGGACGGTTCTCTTATTACCCGAAGTATTCAAATCCCCGAGCATCGTCAAATGCTATGTTTCGAAACACAAATACATCAGCGTCTTCCAGGTGATGCCGATCACGAAGGAGCTGCTTTCGAAAAAGCTAAAGAAAGGCACGAACGGCATCTATTGGCTCATGGAGCAGTTCTACACGCACGATGACGATTACAAGCTTATATCGTCCAAACCGTTTTCAACTTTATAATTAACAGGAGATGAAATACAGTATGTTAAAGAGAAAAAATATAGTTTCGCTTGCTTTATTGATACCCACGTCTTTACTTTTTGCCGGTTGCGGTAAAAAAACGGAAGAGAAGCCACAACCTACGCCGACCGAAGAAAAAAGGATTTGTTCTTTTTCGATTTCAAATCTTGATTCGGAGTTTCCAATAGACGCCGTTTCCATTACCGTTCCTTACGGAATAAACTCTGTCACTGCAAGTCTTGAAGATTATAAAGCGGGTTTTCTAACATCAAAGAATGATGGAAGCAGAGCGGTTTTGCAAAGTATAGAAAATCTTGAAAACGACGATTATTCGTTTACGGTGTCAGACGGAAGCTATAGTTATAAAAAAGAAACCGTGTTGAGTTTAGAAAACAGTTTTTTCGATAAGACAGACGGAGAATTTTACCTAAGCCTATGTTTGTTCCAAAAAGCTGATAAATATTTGGAAGTTCCGTTACGGGATATCAATACAAGGTAGCATATAAGATAACCGACAGCAAAATTGCCTTTGAGACAAAGAACGGAGCGGTTATTCGTAATCATTAACATTTTTATAGGTAAACAGCAAAACGTTCGCCACGAACTGTTGTGATACAAAAAACAAATTATGAACAATACAGAAAACGATAAAATAAAAAAATACGAGAGGCTCGCCGTAAAAAAGCCGAAGTACTACGTTTCTATCGGCGATTTATATTCCGATGACGGCGATTTCAAAACCGCAACGATTTACTATCAAAAAGCCGTCAACAACGGCGTTTTGGCATATACTGTTCTTGGCGACACTTGGGGCTACCGCTCTCAATACAAAAAAGCGTTCGACGTTTATACGGAAGGCGCAAACAAAGGCGAAGCGGAGTGTTTTGCCCGTCTCGGATTTTGCTATGAAACCGGTTATGTAAAAATCGATATTCAAAAAGCAATCGAGTGTTACGCCAAAGCTTCCGATTTGGGTGTCGCGGCAGCGGCAAGATCTCTCGGTGAATTGTATTATTTCAATACTCCGATTGAAGATTCCGATATTGAAAACGTTAAAAACGCGTTGAAATACTACGAGCGTGCTTTTTACCTCGGAGATATAGAGGTTGCAAAAAAGATAGGCTTCATATACTTAAACAACGAGGAACTGAAAGACGTTCCCAAAGCCATAGAGTGGTACGAAAAGGGATTGAGCCTTGGCGAATACTCACTTAATTTCGATTTGGCGTATGTATATCTGAACGACAGGTTTGTTCCGCACGACTACGAAAAAGGGTTGGCGTATTTAGCGGACGGCGTGAAGCACAACGATCCGGAAAGCCTTTATATGCAGGCCCGCGTATACGAGGAAGGTTGGTATGGAATAGAACCCGATGAGAGGAAGTATGTTCATTATCTCAAAAGGGCGGCGAGGCTCGGCCAGGACGATGCCTTGCTCGACTTGGGGTATCGTTATTGCAAAGAAGGCAGATACGACGATGCGCTCGACTGCTTCGCCGAATGCGAATTAGACGCCGTAGGGCTCTATTGGGCGATGGCGACGATCTACGAGGATAAGAAGAAAGACTACAAAAGCGCTCTGTTTTACTACAGGATGGCGATGGAAATGGATTTTCCGGACGCAATCGAAAGAATGGCAGAAGCCTATCTCGGCGACGAGTTAGGACTCGAAAAGGATGAGGGAACCGCCCTTAAACTTTTCAAACGAGCCGCGAACCTCGGAAATCCTGCCGCGCAGTATAATCTCGGCATGGCGTACGCATACGGGTATTATGGGTTGGCTGCAGACAGGGAAAAGGCGCTTCGATGGCTTAGAAAGAGTGCCAAGGGCGAGAACCCTTCGGCGTGCTTGCAAATGGGGCTTTATTACTACTACACCGTCAAAACCGAAGCGGCCTACAAAAAGGCTTTCCACCTATTCACCGAGTCCTTCAACCTGGGAGAAAGCGAGGCCATCGTCGACGTCGGGCTTTGCTATCTTCAAGGCAATGGCGTGAAAGAAGACAAAAGTGAAGCGGTCAAGTGTTTCAAGTTCGCCGCCGAAAAGCATGGTTCGGGGGTTGCTTATCACAACCTCGGAATCTGCTACGAGAACGGATACGGCGTGAGGAAGGATTACAAGAAAGCAATCGAGATGTACGGGAAAGCCGTGGAGAACGGCGAGCCAGCAGGCTTGGAGGCCATCAAAAGGGTCTATTCCGAAATGGGGAAAAGGAAGTCCTGACATGATCACTGGATCTCAGAGAAGAAAGCTCCGCGCATTAGCGAAGCAAGCGAGGCCGACAATCAAACTGAGCGATGACCATATCGGCGCCAAGGAGATTATCGATATATCGATTGCTCTTGACCGCTATGAGCTCGTCAAAATAGCCCTACCAATCAAATCGAAAGCAGATACCGAAACGGTTTTGAACGCCGTCTGTGCCTTGACCGGGGCGGAACCGATAAGCGCAGACCATGGCGAAATCGCGGTGTATAGGCGCTCGTCTTTCTTGCAAATGCACGTTATTTAAAGTAAAATAAAGTGCATATGAAAGAACAAACAAATTACGAAACCATCAAGAAAATCTTGGAGAAGAACAATGGGCTAATAACCCGCAAGGAAATAGACGAGGAAAATATACCATCCTGGTTTCTCACCGATTTCGTAAAAAGGAATGGACTGAACAAAATCGCGCCTGGGCTCTATGCTTCGGACGGATATGCCGCGGACGAGTATTTCGTTCTGCAGAGGCGTTACCCGAAATACGTGTTTTCAGGGATGAGCGCGCTCTACCTGCACCATCTTACAGATAAGATACCGGAAGACATTTACGTCTCATGCCCGCAAGGCTATCACCCTTCCAGAAAAATCATACCGAGTCTGGTCATCGCCCAAATCTCAAATCAAAATCTCTATTTTTTGGGGATAGCGGATGTCGAGACGATGTTCGGGAACAAAGTCAAGGCATACGACAAAGAGCGGACGATATGCGATTTGATCAAACGTCGCGAAAAATACGACGGGGAGACTTTCGTGAAAGCTCTGAGAGCCTACTTAAGCGGCAACCCCGACCAAAGAAAGCTTTTCCGATATGCAAAAGAGATGAAAATAGAAAACAAGGTCTTCGAGATCATGGAGGTCATCACGAATGAGGGTTAACAAAGATTCCCTAAAAGCCAGGGCTAACAACATTTCCAAAGAGTACGGCATCCCGCAAAATGTCGTCTACAGCCGCTTCTTCTATGACGCCTTCCTGTCCAGGCTAGCGAAATCGCGCTATAGCGGCCATTTCGTGCTGAAGGGCGGGCTTTATCTTTCATCCATCTTGGGAATCGACAATAGAAGCACCATGGACATCGATTTTCTTGTCCGCAGAGTATCGATGGAAAGAGACAAGATTGTGGAAACAATCAAAGAAATCGCTTCAATGCAAGCCGAAGACGGCATCGCGTTCGAGATCGTTGGCGTGGGGGATATCAGAAAAGAGGATCGGTATGGGGGATTCCAAATCACGGTTTTGGGACGTTTAGAAAACGTGCGATGCCAATTCGGAATCGACATCGCGACGGGCGACCCCGTCGTCCCATCGGAAAGAAATTATGAGTACAAATGCCTGATGACGGGAGAGGAATTGCCTCTGAAGGCCTATAGCCTGGAAAGCGTCATCGCCGAAAAACTGGAAACCATCTTGTCGAGGAGTATATCGAATAGCCGGAGCAAGGACTACTACGATTTGTACATCCTGAGAAAGACGCAATTGCCAAACGTAAACGAAGATTCGCTCGTGGAAGCCTTTAGGGAAACCTGCCGTTATCGCAACTTCAGCATCTCCAAAAGCGACGCCATGACCTTGATGGAGGAAATCGGTGACAGCCGACAAATCAATCTCCGGTGGATGGCTTATTGCAAGAACGTAAAATACACGGAAAACCTTTCGTTCAAGGACGTCATCGCGTCCATGAAAGAGTGGATTGAATCGATTCTTTGAACAATTTTGGCTGAGAATACAGGCGTCCGCATTCGTTTCTTCCATGTTAGTTGCAAGTCGAAAACTACGCGTCCAACGACATTATAACTGCGAATCAAAAAGCACAAACCTTCGCTAAAAAGCAGTTCGAGTATGGTAGAATATTCACGGGAAGATAAGAAGGCTAGATTCCTGTTTCCGCTCATGCTTCCCAGGCGAAATTGGTTTCCACGCAAAGCTTCCGAGGTATTTGGAAAATAGAGTGGAAATTCATCTCCACATGTCGTTTTCGCTCTTTTAGGAGGGACGCGAAACGAAAAGTGTTCTTCTCGTTTCCAAAAGGCTCAAAAGCCGATTCGGCGAAGGCTAGTAGACATCGAGATATTCGGTAATTCCAATCCCTGAATCTCGTTGAAGTCGCAATAACTTGCAGGATTCAAAAGAAACTCAAAATCGTTCGGAGAAATCCATGCAAGTTCGACTCTCGCGCCGGGCACCAAAACTTAGTATTTGCCTCATGGCCTCGATGGCGTGGGGCTTTTTCTTTCGCCTATCAAGAGAAAATGCGCAGCCCTCTTCGGAGGCGAAAAAGGGGCGAAAACGCTGTTTCGGGGCCTGATTTTCCCCTTTTTATGCTTTAAAATGGCTTGTTTTTAGCAGTTTTCATAGGCGTTTGAGTTCTCACGCTTCCACGTATGCGTTGTGGAAGGGCGGTGTCAATTCTTGACGCTAAGCCTATAAACGGCAAAAAGAGAATTTACCCTCTGCTTTCCATCAAATCGAAGACGGTGCATCCGCATCGAATAATATGCACTGATGTGAGTGCTGTTATTTCAGGCTTATCGATATTTTGCTCTATGCCAATCAAGTCGCCGCGGGAAAAAGGACTAGAGAACAAAGAGAAAAGACGCACCGGCTTCTTCGAATTTTTTATCTAATGATTTCCAAGTGGCCTCTCCGCTGCGTTCCGATTCGCCTTATCTTGCTTTTCTCCTTAAGGGAAGAAAGGACTCTTTTTCGCTTTCAACCGAGCGCGACATAAGTATGACGTGAGAACGAAATGAGCGCGACACAACAACGACAAAAGACAGAGGAATCGTGTCGAGCTGGTATTTATCGCAGCGAGAAGCGAAAAAAGGTCTTCGGAAGGATATGCACAACCAATACGACAGCCATATCTTCAATCCTTTTTAACGGAGAAACGCTTCCCTGTTTACTAAAATGCCGTCTGCTGGCGACGACGCTTTCTGATATCGGAAACCAAGCGGCAAAGCTCAATTCCCTGTCAAATGGGACAGACATCCATCAAAGAGCTCGAAATGTCCTTTGATTCTTGATCTATCTTGAATGCCTGCCTAATGAAAAAAAGATAAGAAACAATAGCCAATTCGAACTGGATGTGCTCGTCAGGCCTTGGAGAGGCTCTATCAAAAGCGGGAATGATAGGGGAACAAATATCCCATTAATGTCAATTTGAATAATCCTATATCCATTTTTCCAAATCGACAAAATCATCAGCACTGAGGGAAATGTCGATAGCAATGCATTCGACAAGATCTCTAAAACAAAGAAATGCCGTCAATCAAAATCAGGTTCTAATTCATTTTCTTTATAATCGAAGACGCCGAACAAGGGGTCGGGGAACCTATCATCCGCTAGCTCTATCAAATACCAATTTGTTCCTTTTATCGTTTTTCCCTCGCAGACGATTCCCATCGTCCCCATGGGAAGAGTTATCTCTCCTTCTACTCCATCATGAAATGTTTTCTCTATTTTTGTCTTTACTGCTGTTCCTAATTCGAATTCCATGTTTTGTTTTCTCCTGGTATCAAGGTAATCAATCTAACATTGAAATTTTGATCAAGTTCCCAAATGGTTGTTACAATTTTATCCTTTAAAACCGTCTTGCATTTCGCGGTCATTCCAAAACTTGTCAGTTTTCCGAAACAAAGTGTACTCCATTCGGTACCATTGATAATATCATTTTTTAAACGATCAAGATTTGCGAGGGAATAAGCTAAGCTTATTAAAAATTTGCTTTTGTCTTTTTTTGGGTCTGGCGTTAGTAAATATTTTAATTTAGGCATGTCTATCGTTTTTTCTTTTATATTTTTGCGATAGAAATAGACGAATGTTTGACAATACTCCTCGTCATGGACAGCCTCCCTTTGGCATGACGAAAGAGGAGTTTTTCCATGGCAGGAGCAAACCGGTCAATGAGGCTCTTTTTAATATTTTTTCCCTTTCTGACTTTGCTGAACAAAGTGGGCACGGCGTTCCTACCATTGTTAGCAATTATACCGAAAAGGCCTTCAACTTCGATTCCAACATGATTGTAGTGACGATCCCATTCTCCTTCGTTCCGGATTCAGTGTTATTTAGAAAAAAGCTTGACGAGCAAGCAGCTAGGCTTATCGAATCGCATAGAAAAGTCCTTACTTACCTTTTGAACAACCAAGATGCCAAATTGTCTGAAGCTGCCACTAATTGTTCTTTGAGCCTGGGCGGTGTAAAGAAAATAGTGCAGTCCTTGAAGAAAGATGGGCTGATTAAGCGTGAAGGAAATAGAAAAAATAGTAGATGGACGCGCTAACAGCTGATTAATCAACAAAAGTTGGCTTTCACGGATGAAAGGAACTTAACAAAGAAAACGATATTCGCACAGAAAGTTAGTAGACTAATTAGTAGACTGATAAGTGGCTTAATTGTAGACTAATAATAAACTCGTGTTCGCTTTCTCCGAAGGATTGTCGCACAGCGTGACCAAGGGGGACTTACCTTCTTGCAAGACCCATCCGGTGAACGAGTAGCTCATGAAGAGCTTTCTCCAATGCCACATCGCCGAATCGAAGGGGCATGGCTTTCCTGAGTCGTCAGGAAATACGGCGAAAAAGCCTACGATTTCGGGATGTTCACGATAACCATGACGATTTCTTTCGACAAAAACGGATTCAAGGATAAACAGGGGAACGCTACTCTAATGTATATTGCACTGGCCAAGGAAAAGTAGATACAAGCGAAACGCCCTTTGGTCATACTATCTATTTATTCTAAGTAACGGCTGTAGCTCGAATACGGCCTCTTGCTTCCGGGGAAGCTGACGCGGACGACGCTCTTACCGTCGAGCTCTATCTCCTCGATTTTGGGGTAGATCATCGGCTTGATGTTCGTCTTGATGTTCTCGATGACGTCTTTGAGGGTCTTCTCAGTCACTTCTAAACCATAGACCCAGCCGTCCGTCTTGATCTAGAAATAGAGTAAGCCTTCGCCGCTCTTGCTCAGGATATTAGAGATGTCATCCATTGCTTTGCTGAGCTTGGCAGTCGACTTCTTGGACTCTACGTTCTCACTTTCTTGTCCTAATTTCATTTGTGTTTTTCTTAGGAATATTAAAGCCAAAGAATTATGTCATTTTCAATCGAACGCGCCAAAACGGTGTTGAAATTGGCGCGTTAATGTGGTCGAAACTGATTTTATCGCTTTGACCGAAACTGGATAAGGGGATGTGACGCGCGGTGACGTCACCTCCTGCTATGGTAATAGCCATCACGTGACGGTTAGAAACAAATTGATAGCAGAAGGAGGTAAGCAATGACCGTTTTGACCGATATCGATTTCTATTTGGTCGTCGAGCTGATTCTGGAGATATTCGACTCATACTTAGGCTTGCTATTGCCGTCCTCGTGGCGATGGAAACCATCTACTGCATCTTCTTAGGATGAAAATCTCCAAGGCCGATGAGCAAAATTCCAGGGAGAAGGCGATATGCGATTCACTACGTAAGTGGAGGGTCGTCAAAACGTAAAGGAGTTCAAAAATCTTTTGTTTGTCGACATAAGAATCGACGAGAATGAGTTCTATGCCTGCGATTTCAAACTGATGGAAAGACTCGTCTCCTTATATAGCAAGACCAATTTGAAATTACTGATTAAGCCCATCAAAAAGGAGTATGGAAATGAATAGCGTGATTGCTCTGATGATAGAAAATGCAATCCTAAGAACAATGAGGAAAGCATCCTTTTAAAAACGTAACGCATAAAAGAACTCTTAGATATTAAAAAAACTTAATCGGCCTATCTTTATCTATTGAATGAATATGGTCAATTTTTTTGATTTGCTTTTGCATTATTTAACATTAAAACTTTCATAAATCTTATCTTAATTAGGAATTTGTTGAATATTTTAAAGATGACGTATAATAATTTTGTGATGGATTTTTATATTCAAGAATGGGTCGAGGTAATTGAAGGCGGTAAGAACACTAATACTTACAAGCCTGCTTTTGCAAAAGCTCTTTTGGAATGCGTATCTGCTAATCGTTATGTTTTTATAAGTCCAGATACGGCAATGGTGGATTTTATAGATATTGCGGAATGTATGATTCGTTATTATTGGAATCAATTGTTTTTCTTTAAACTAAGACAACAATCTGGTGATAAAGTCCCGGTGGTCTATCAATGTGTAAATGCTTTGGTCGAAAAATATAAAGAATTAAGACAAACATCCATTGCCTGTTGGGCAGATGAAGGACTTAAATACATTAAAGATAAGGCTGGTATTTCTTTTTACGAAACTCTTTTAAAGAAAGCTGCATTGACTTTAAACAAAGATGTGGCTTATCGTTTGCCTGTAGTAAATGGGATAGAATATCCAATTTATTCTTTCAATAAGAAAGACTCTTCTAAGCTATATTTAAAAAGAGAGGAAATTGATAAATTGAAAGAGTTTTCCTCCGTCTTGGTTTCTTTAATTAACTATAGATGGTCCCTTCTTTTGGAAAAATACAATAACTCGCCAAACATTCTTCTTAAGGTGAAAAACACGTCCAATAATTCAATTCATAGAAACGATCTTTCTGAATTTAAGAATTTTCTTGTTAGAAATGAGTTCTCAAATCATGAGCCAATAGATTTTTATTCCGGTATCATTATTCCTGAAAAAGAAATCAGCGTCGACCATGTGATTCCATGGTCTTTCTTGTACCGTGATGATATATGGAATTTAGTATTAACAACCCGTTCTAATAATTCTATAAAAAGCAATAATAAACCTAATGAGGCCATAATCTATAATCTAGAGAGAAGAAATAAGATCCTTTATGGAAAACTTCCTGATGGAAAATATAAAACTAGCCTTAAAGAAGCTATCGATTGTGGCTTGGTTCGTTCCTATTATTATCAAATGATGTCATGAAATACTATAGCAAGCATTACAAAGAGTATATAGATTCTACTTTTTCTCTTTCTTTGGAAGAAGAGTATTCTTTTCTTACTCCTTATTTAAAGGAAAACGCTAGCATTCTAGATGTTGGCTTTGGCTCAGCAAGAGATATGCTCTATTTCCAAAAACATGGGTATCGTGTATTTGGAATTGATGTAGTGGAAGGTTTCATACTTCATGCAAGAGAGCTCGGACTAAACGTAGAATATGGTGATTTAAATACTTATAAGCCTAAAGAAAAAGTGGATTGTATTTTCTTAAGCGCGGTTCTGCTTCACCTTCAAAGAGAAAAAATTATCCCTACCATTGAAAGATTCATGAATTTTCTTAATGATAATGGAATTGTTTTCTTATCAATGAAATATTCAGAAAAAGAAGATGGCTTCGATGAAAAAGGTAGATATTATACTTATTTTCATAAAGCAGATTTAGATTCTTTCCCGTTTGAGATTAAAGATTATAAAATTAGCCAAGATTCTCAAAGAAAAGATACTCAGTGGATTTTCTTTATTTTAGAAAAATAATTGGATTAGATATTGTTTAAAATATATGAATAGTTCTTATTTATATATATAAAAAATAAAATTTTTTCCATAACCATTAAAGGGTAGAATTTTGTTTTTCCATATCAAGGATACTTTCCTTCTAAGTCGTTTTTACTTTTTTTAAATTATTTTCCCTTTTAGAGTATTTCAGTTAAAAAATCTCTAGCAAAACGATTTTAAATTTAATATTTTTCATTCATACACATTAATAGTTTTTTATTGATGAATGTATACACGGGGTGAACGGATTGTTTTATTTATTGTGTTTTAAACGATATTCATTTGGTGAAGAACCTGTGTATTTTTTAAATACATTCGTAAAATGACTTTGAGAAGAAAAGCCAAGGTAAGCCGCGATTGCTGAAATTGGTCTATCTGTATATTTTAAAAGCCTTTTTCCTTCTTCGACCTTCTCTTTTAAAACAAAGCAAGTAAGTGTCATGCCGGTTTCTTTTTTAAATTTTACTGCTAAATGAGTTCTTGAAATAAACATTGCCTTTGAAAGTGCTTCTATATCCACCGGTTCTGATAAATGCTTATGTACGTAGTTTGCAATGTCAGTTAAAAGCTTCGTGGGCGTTTTTCCTATCCTTACCTTTTTAACTCTTTCTGTATAATCAAATACCATGTGGAATTGCAAATTTTCTATAGATTCAATAGAAGAAAGCAATTCGCTTTTTTGAATGTAGGCATCTGATAAAGAAAGCGCATCGTTTATATCCATCCCCCCGCGAATGGCCGCTCTAGAAACTAATGTTGCGGTTACAATAAAAGTATTTTTTAATTGCCTAAGCGTTTCAGAAGATAATATTCCTGAACGGACTGCAGGTGCATTTTTTAGCCATTCATTTAAAGCGATAGTATCTCCTTGACGAACAAAACCCATAATGGTTTGCTCAAGGGCTAAAGTATTATGCACTTCGTTATCTTTGCAAAGATCATCATTTTCTTCATAGTGCATTTCCACTTGTTTTGTAGTTATTTCTTCTAGAAGTTTAGATTGTTCTTTTTCATAAATTGTAATATCGGCAAGTGATAATTTTTCATTGTTTAATACTAAATTTAAACAACAAAGCATTTGCAAGACGCTATTTAAAGGTAAAGGGATAAGTGTTTCCATCGCGGATATGAAACTTTCTGTTTCATCTTTGGCTATGGCACATTCGAAAGCAAGTTCAGCTAAATCATTTTTGCTTGATCTCAATTGCCTTGAAGGGCCTAAAACAATCTTATAATTTTTCGAATTTACTACCCCATAATAATGAAATTTAGGCGTTATAAAATAACCAATGTGGTCATTGATTTTTAATATTTTCTCTTCGTAGGGAATTATTGGGTCTATAAAAAGATTTATAAGGGAATAGTAAAAAATGGGCTTGTTATCTTTATAGATTCTAATCGGTATTCCAGCAAGGTTGCCTATTGTTAAACAAAGGTAGCGGACATCCTCATACTTCATAACATTTGCTCCTAATAAAATCAAAACAATTATAAATAAAAACAAACAATTATGTAAGCATATGGACAGAAATTGTGTTGTAATTTCTTTTAAGAAGTTAGGCGCAATTAAATGGAAGACATTTCAAAACTTTTAAAAGAACTATCCGTCGATGAAAAAGCATCCTTGCTTGCCGGGACGGATTTCATGTTTACTAATCCAATACAAAGGCTCGATATACCTCAAATTCGAATGTCTGATGGTCCTCACGGCTTAAGAGTGCAAAGCAATAATGGCGATAACGGGGTTAATGGAAGTGAACCGGCCACCTCCTTTCCTACGGCTTGTTTGACTGCTTGCGGATGGAATGAAGATAATTTGTTCAAAATGGGCAAGGCAATGGGAGAGGAAGCTTGTTTTTATAATGTTGATATCATTTTAGGCCCTGGGGTGAATATTAAAAGAAACCCACTTGCAGGGAGAAACTTTGAATACTTTTCTGAAGATCCTTTGCTTGCTGGAAAAATGGGTTCAGCCGAAATAAAAGGAATCCAAAGCAAGGGAGTGGGGGCATGCATTAAGCATTTTGCCCTAAACAATGCCGAAAACTATCGTTTTATGGGCGATAGCATTGCCGATGAACGCGCGATAAGAGAAATTTACTTAAAACCTTTTGAAATAGCTATAAAAGCATCTAATCCAGAGGCCTTGATGTGTGCTTATAACAAGATTAATGGGACTTATTGTAGCCAAAATAAATGGCTTCTTAATGATATTTTAAGAAATGAATGGGGCTTTAATGGACTTACTATGACCGATTGGGGAGCGACTCATAATAGAATTGCAATGTTACAAGCAGGCTTAGATTTGGAAATGCCTGGTGACACATCTATTTGTCGTAAGTGGATTATTGATGGGGTAGCCAATGGAAAGCTAGATGAGGCGAGTTTAGATAAGTCCATAATAAACCTTTTAAACTTAGTGGCTAAACACAAGGAAAGGAAAATAGAAAAAACTGATTTTTCCTCACATGATCTTTTAGCAGAAGAGATTGCAGAAGATTGTGCCGTCTTGATGAAAAATGATGGAATTTTGCCTCTTTCTTCTAATAAAAGCTATTTTGTGGTTGGTGAATTATTTGAGAAAATGCGTTATCAAGGTTCTGGAAGTTCATTGATAAACCCAACATTTTTGACTACACCAAAAAAAGCATTCGATAATGCTAAAGTTAAATATAAATATTGCAAAGGTTATAAAGAAAATCAAATTACGATAGATAAAACCATAATTGAGGAAGCGATTAAAAACGCTAAAGAATACGATACTATTCTTGCCTTTATTGGGCTTATTGATTATGTAGAAAGTGAAGGATGCGATCGAATTGATATGTGTCTTCCACCTAATCAACTTTCTTTAATTAACGCTTTGATTAAAGAAGGTAAAAAAATTGTCGTTATTTTTTATGGTGGATCTCCAGTTGAATTGCCTTTTGCAAATGAAGTAAGTGCAATCCTTAATATGTATCTTCCAGGGCAACGCGGCGGAGAGGCGACAAGAAAATTGCTATTTGGAGAAAAAAATCCATGCGGCAAGCTTGCTGAGACTTGGGTTAAAAGTTATTCGGACTTGCCTTATGGAAATACTTTTTCCAAAACTCAAATCGAAGTTTATAAGGAAAGTATCTTTGTGGGATATAGGTATTATCAAAAGGAAAATAAAGATGTTGCCTTTCCATTTGGATTCGGACTTTCATATACAAGCTTTGATTATTCTAATTATAAAATAGAAGAAAATGATGACTTGATTTTTGCTAATGCCACCATTAAAAACATAGGCAATTGCTTTGGTGCAGAAGTAGTTGAGCTTTATGTTAAGGCGCCAAAAACTAATATCTTTAAACCGGAAAAAGAACTACGTGGGTTTACTAAAGTTTATTTAAAGCCGGGTGAAAGCAAAAATATAACCATTAGCTTTAACAAAAAAGCTTTGGCTTATTTCAATTTGAAAGAAAAGCGTTATGTTGTTGAAAATGGTGAATATGAAATACAACTATGCTCGGATTGCCAAACCGTGAAATTAATGAAAACAATATCGATTGCAGGCGAAAATAGTTCCTTTGCTTACGACAATGATGTTTTAGACGCTTATACAAATTCACCGGCTTGCGTCCTTGATGAAGTCTTTGAAAAAATGAGTGGCCTTAAAATACCATCTCTTCCCCCAACTAAACCAATAACGCTTGAAAGTCGGTTTAGCGATTTAGAAAAAACATTTATTGGAAAAATTCTTCATAATGCCGTTTTATCAGTTGCTAAAAAAGATATGAAGAAAGCAAAAAAACTTAAAGAAGGAGTGGAACGTGATAACAAAATAAAAGGTGCCTTATTCTTAAAAAGGATATTAGAAAGCAATTCAATAATTACTATGTCAATGTCTGCTGGAAAAAATCTCCCATATAATTTCGCACAGGGATTTGTCGATCTGGCAAATGGACATTTAATCAAGGGAATAAAGGATTTTTGTTTACCAATAAAAACCTCACCCCTACCAAAAAAACAAATTGATAACGATAAGGAGTAATTTATGAGCAAGACTAAATTATTGGACAATAAAATATTTGATAGTCGGATCCATTCGCAAAGTGTAACGGGCAAAGAGAAATGGCTTGGTTATCTTTTAGGACCCTGTGGCGCGCTTCTTTTAAATGCTGTTTTAGCGACCTATCTAAATGTCTATTATACCGATGTTTTAAAATTAACAGAGGTATGGGGTGGGGTTTTTCTTATTATATTCCCGCTTGTCTCAAAAATAATAGACGCTGCCACAAACGTGCTTATGGGGTATATTATTGACCGCACAAAGACTAAACAAGGAAAGGCCCGCCCTTATTTATTGCTTTCTGCTCCCCTTATTGCTATTACGGGTGTGCTTTTGTTTACTGTGCCAAAGGCAAGTGAAACAGTGCAAGTCATATGGGTCATGGTTTCGTATAATTTGTTTTATTCTTTTGCTTATACCATATATAACATGAGTCACAATCTTATGTGCCCTCTTTCGACAAGAAACACCATTCAACGTGGTGGGCTTTCGGTATTCAATCAGATTTCCACCATTATGATGAGCGGCATACTTGTTGCTTTAGTTTTCCCGATGGCTATTATGCCAATGCTTGGCGTAGATAAAACAAAGTGGATAGTAGTGATGGCTATTATTGCTACATTATCGCTTCCTTTAACACTTCTAGAGTATTATTTTACGAAAGAGCGTGTTAGCGAAGAAGGAGAAGAAAAGGAAAGTAAAATCCCTTTTTTGGTGCAGCTAAAAGTGATTTTAACCGATAAGTACATGCTCATAATGTTTGCTTATTTCTTTATTTATACGTTCGCTGCATCCTTAAAAAATCTTGGTCTAGTCTATTATTGCAATTATGTTTTGGGCAGCTATAACGATGGAATAACACAAACGCTTGTATCCGTAGTTGGCGGTATTCCAATGGGTATAGGGATTTTTGCCGTATGGCCACTTGCAAAAAAATTTGGCAAACGTAATGTCACGGTTGCAGGCTTTATTCTTTATGCTTTAGGTTCTGCTGTTTGCTGGGCCTTTCCTGAAAACATGATAATAGTCATCGCTGGGCAATTTATAAAAAACATTGGCGGATTACCATGTGCTTATGTTTTTATGGCTTTATTTGCCGACGGACTTGATCATATTGAATGGAAAAGTGGCATCCGTTGCGATGGAACATCTATGTCAATTTATAACATCATAGCTGTTTCTACGGTTGGTATTGCAACAAGCGTGTTCAACGCAATGCTTTCTTCATCTGGATATATCGCTCCCGAGATTGTAGATGGAGTTACCTCAACTTTTACCCAACCTGAAACAGTAAAAAACGTTATTACTTTTTCCTTTGTTGGTCTAGAAACCATAACCGGTATTGTTCTTGCTATATTACTATTGTTTTTAAATGTAGAAAAAACCATTGCAAAAAAACAAGCAAAAATACGTGAATATCAGCAAGCTCTTGCTAAAGCTAGAGGAGAAGAATGGGTTGCTCCTGAAATAAAGGCGGCAAAAGAGGAAGAAAAGTATTTGCTTGAAAACGAGGAAGCATTTATTTCCACCTTAAAGGTTAAATGCTCTAAAAAAGGTTTGGACTTTGAAAAAGAACTTGCTCGCCATAAACAAAAAATGAGTGAAAAAGAATGCAAAAAAGCAAACAAAAAACGGCTTATGGAAGAAAAAGAAGCGGAAAGAGTAAAACGTATAGAGACCAAAAAAGCTCATAAACTTGCTTCACTATCCGAAGAAAAACGTTTAAAGGTTGAACAAAAAGAAAGAACCCGTGAAGAAAAAGAAGAACAAAAATGGCAAGATGAATTAAAGTTTGGTGAAGCATATCGAGCCAAAATCCAAGCTCAGTTAGCAAAGAGTAAATAAAAAAATAAATTTTATGGATATTTATTATCAACATAGGCGTTTTTATCAGTTTTGCTGGCATTGAAATAAATATTCAATCCATTTATTCAAAAAGTTTAGTAACAACTTCTTAAAACATTCTTAGGCAAAAAAAGGAGAAATTTATGAAAGCGGTCTGTTTAAGAACAGAGTATCTAATTAATCCTATTGGAATAGATATTCAACATCCTCTTCTTTTATGGAATTGTGATACCGGGATAAAGCAAAAGGCGTATCGCGTTATTGCGAAGTCTAACGGGAATGTAGTCTGGGATAGTGGAAAGGTTATTTCTTCTTCTATGAGAACTGAATACCCTCTTCCACTTTCTTCGCGTACGCGTATTGAATGGAATGTTTTGCTTTGGGATGAAAATGAGATCGAGGGTGAAAGTTCTGAAACCGCCTTTTTTGAAATGGGCCTTTTACAAACAAGTGATTTTACCGGTAAATGGATAAGTGGCAATTATTATGTAAATAAGAAAAAAAGATACCCCGTTGATTGTTTTAAAAAGCAATTCAATGTACCGCAATTTACAAAAGCCAGGCTATATATAACAGCCTGCGGACTTTATGAAGCTAAAATAAATGGTAAACGCGTTGGGAATTTTGTTCTTGCTCCGGGACATAGTGATTACACAAAGCGAATTCAACTTCAAGCCTACGACGTAACCAATTTATTAAATAAGGGCGAGAACGAAATAACTCTTGAACTTGCTGATGGGTGGTATCGTGGAAGTTGTGGGGCTTGGGGTCTACTTAACCAATATGGGAAGCAAACTAAAGTCTATGCCCAACTAGAAATATTTGACGAGTCTAACAAGAAAATAATTATCCAAACGGATAAAAGTTGGATGTGGTCTAACGATGGAAAAATTCGTTTTACCGACAATAAAGATGGAGAAATAGTAGAAGCTTGGCGTCTACCTTCCTTTTCTAGTTTTGCTAAAGAAGTCAAATGTGATGTAGCTAGAGTCTCTTCAAATAATGTTTTTGTTACCGAGCATGAAATTTTTTCGGTAAGAAAAGTCGTTGTTACCCCTAGTGGGAAGAGGGTATTAGATTTTGGTCAAAACATTGCAGGTTATATTTCCTTTTCTTTAAAGGCGAAAAAAGGACAAAAAATTAAACTACGTTTTGGGGAGATGTTTGATAAAGAGGGCGAATTTAGCCAAAAAAATATTCAATGTGCCAATAAAAAACGTACGAAAGTCACTCCATTGCAGCAAGTAGAGTATTATTGCAAAGAAGGGCTTAATCAGTATAAGACAAAATTTGCCATTTTTGGCTTTCAATATGTTTTGATTGAAACAGATGTCGAGTGGGAAAAGGAAGATTTTAAAGCCATTGCTGTTTATTCAGATATGGAAGAGACTCTTTCTTTTAATAGCAGCAACTTATTATTAAATAAATTTGTAGAGGCAACACGGTGGTCAGCAAAAAATAATCATGCGGATGTTCCTACTGATTGTCCGACTAGAGAAAGGCATGGTTGGACTGGCGACGCGCAGATTTTCTTCGATACAGCCGCTTATTTATTCAACTATGTCCCTTTTGCTAGAAAATATGTTTTCGATATGATAGATGGGCAAAGGAAAAATGGGAAATTTCGCCAAATCAATCCAAAAGGCGGCGTAGATTTCTATATGAATTTTATGGATGGCTCTGCCGGTTGGTCTGATGCCGGGGTTTTAATTCCATATCGACTTTATAAACGTTATGGAGATAAAAAGATACTTGAAAAAAGTTATGATGCAATGAAAAAATATGCCGAATTCAAGATAAAAACTCTTGGGAAATGGTATCCAACTTCAATTAAGACTGGGATCGAAAGAAAATATAAAAAATATATTTCAAATTACGGTCAGTCATATGGGGAATGGGCAGAGCCTACAGAAGTTCATGTAACCAATTTTAAAGATTTTGCCTGCCCACACCCTGAAGAAACTACGGCATATATCTTCTTTATGCTAAATGCAATGGCTGAAATAGCAGATGTATTAGATAAAAAAGAAGATAAAAACCGTTACCTAGAATATGCAAAAAAAGCCAAGATAGGCTATGGCAAGCTAATTGAATGTCCTAAATTTTCTCTTGATACTAATAGGCAAGCAAAGCTAGTCCGTCCCTTATATATGAATTTACTAAACCAAGAGCAATCTAAACTTGCAAAGAACAGACTCATTCGTGCCCTTGATAATTACTCTTGGAGGGTTGGAACGGGATTTTTATCTACCCCATTTATTCTTTATGTTCTTGAAAACATAGACGTGGATTATGCATTTAAACTATTAGAAAATGAAGAAATGCCGGGATGGCTTTTTATGGCTAAAATGAATGCTAATACCATCTGGGAAAGTTGGGAAGGAACGAAGGCGCAAGGTGGAATTGCTTCTCTTGATCATTATTCTAAAGGTGCTGTATTGGAATGGGTCTTTTCGGAAATGTGCGGTATTAAAGTTGCGGGCGAAAATAAATTTATTCTTGCTCCAAAAGTAGGTGGGAAATTTAGTTTTGCTAAATGTGAATATAAAAGTATTTATGGAATAGTTTCTTCTAGCTGGAAAAAGGAAAAGGGCAAAACAATTTATAAATTCATAATTCCTTCTAATACGGAAGCTAGAGTAATTTTGCCAAACATGGAAGAAACCCTTTCTTCTGGTGAATATGAATTTATAGTAGGTTAAATTAATCTTTAAAACTATTTAAATTCTTATTTGTTTTTTTATCAATTATAAAAACATAATTTGTTTGCATATTTATTCCCATTAAGAATCAATATAGTTTTAACTTAATCTAGAGATATTTGTTAATAATAACGGATTTTATCTATTTTAATGTTAACGATAACTGAATTATTATTTTAAAGTGTCTTAAAAATAAAACATCGGAATATTTTTATCCCGATGTTTAGGTCTTAAATTAAAGTAAATTGCTTAAGCGCAGATATATGTAATGGCAAGAGAGGAAAGAGCCATTTGTATGTCATTGCCACTTCCACTTCGAGTAAAACGCAAGGCTAAATATTGTCCTGTTCCAAAGCCCCAAGTTTTGGCGACGTTATTTACTAGATTGTTAGTTCCTGTATCTTCAAAAGAAGATTTTTCTGTGAATGGTTCGTTTGCTTGATAAAAGCGAAGATTTGGTCCTGATCCTCCATTAATTCTCGTGTAATTTACTTTTATGGCGGTAATTGATTGGATTGGATCTAACGCAAAGAGACAAGAATACGTTAAACCTTCTTTAAAAGTCATGTCCAAAGCATCTGTTGTATTTGCGGTGCCAGCCGTAACCCCCCCCTTAGAGTTTGTCGTTACTCTTCTAAACCGTATTGGGTTGCCTAACGTAGTATTAACAGTAAAAATTTCTCCATTCCATCCTGTTTTAAAAGCATCTGATGTGTCTTTATTAAGAGTAAGGGTATATTCATTTGTCTCATCTGCACCATTGACGTTACCAATGGTTGTGTTATTAAGCGCGTAGTTTGCACCTATTGCAGCTGCAAATAATAATGTTGTTCCAAGGCCGAAGATTGTTAATTTTGTTTGTTTTTTCATAATTTCCCCTTTCTAAGGCGATAAAAATTGTAGCCTTGAAATCATTATTTTCAATAACTATTAAAAGATCATTTTTTGTGAATTTGCTTTTTTGTTTGGACAATAATGAACTATAGTTCGTATGCTTTAGAAAATTTAGGATAATTATTATTAAATTAGCAAGCTTTACCCCCATTAAA
Organism: uncultured Bacilli bacterium; assembly: GCA_934725985.1. Classification (GTDB taxonomy): domain Bacteria; phylum Bacillota_I; class Bacilli_A; order RFN20; family CAG-826; genus Alloenteromonas. The sequence goes on from CAKVCX010000001.1 coordinate 816,254, forward strand.
TTAAAAAAGGCAAAATGAACCTTTTATTTATAAGACAATCTTTATAAATAGTTTATTGGTTTTCTAAATATATTGACAAGTAACCATTCGGTAACTAATATTAAGCGTTACCGATTGGTAACCAATTGTAAAAGGAGCATGGTCATGGCAGAAAATACGAAGTCAAAAATTCTAGAAGTTGCTTTGGAATTATTTTCAAAAAATGGATATCTAGGTACTTCCATGAACGATATAGCAGCTAAACTTAAAATTACAAAACCTGCTTTATATAAGCATTATTTAAACAAACACGAAATACTTGATTCCATTATTAAAAACATGAACGAGATGGACAAAAAACGTGCTTTTGAATATGAAATGCCAGAAGTTAATCTTGAAGATTATGAAGAAGCTTATTTAAAAGCTCCACTAGAAAAGATAGAAGAATTTGCCCTCGCACAGTTTTCTCATTGGACTAAGGAAGAGTTTCCTTCTAGATTTAGAAAAATGTTGACTATTGAGCAATATAAAGACATAGAAATGGCACATTTATATCAACATTATCTATCCACGGGTCCATTAAATTACATGAATAAGATATTTAGGAAAATGGTAAATTCGGATATTGAAGCAATGCAATTAGCCTTAGATTTCTATGGACCTATTTATTTACTTTATAGCGTTTATGATGCTTTAGACGATAAAGAAGCGGTTTTAAAAATGCTTAAAAACCATATTGACCGTTTTCTTGAAAACATGAAATCAAATGGAGAAAGGAAATGATAGAAGCAATCGTCTATACTTCAAATACCGGCAGTGCTGCCTCCTATGCAGACCTATTATCAAAAGAAACTATTTTGCCTGTCTATTCTTTAAAAGAGGCTTTAAATGTTTTGCCAAGAAAAAGCAAAATTATTTATATTGGTTGGATTGCCGCTAGCAATATAAAAGGTTATAAAAAGGCTAACAAAAGATATCAAGTGGAAGCTATATGTGCAGTAGGGATGGGACAAAGCGGATCTCAAATAGATATTATCCGAAAAAAATCTTCTATCTCATCATTTGTCCCCCTTTTTACATTGCAAGGAAATTTCAATGTTAAAAAGCTGCATGGATTTTATCGTCTTATGATGAAAATTGTAGTTAGGATAAGCAGTAAATGTCTTTTAGCTAAAAAGGACAGGACAATAGAAGAAGACGATATGTTAGATATGATGCTACATGGCGGAGAAAGGGTTAAAAAGGAAAATTTAACCCAGATGTTAAATTGGTATAGAAACAATAGTAAAGAATAATTATGCCGTTTATTTATTTTTAGAAATAAATGAATAGTTTTAGGCTTATCAAACCAAATTGATTTTGAAATTGATGATCAAGATCTTTGTTAAATAGATTCTTTAAACGCGGAAAGGAAATTATAAATGAAATTATATTTTGGAAATGCGGTCACTAGTATAACGACCCTTATGAATATTGTTCTTCTTATATTTGTTATTTATTGCATTTTTAATCATGCAAATATTACTTATTGGGGGCGTAGAAGCTTGATACTTTTGATTTTCGGCCTTGTGGTTTGTTGCTTTGCTGCCGCTCGTGATGGCCTAGACAAAACAATCCAAAACGCCATAGATTCTAATTGCAAGAAGGGGTTATTTTCATTAATTAGCATCCCTACAATAATAGGCTGTGTAGGCGCCTTGCTTATTATCGTTCCGGCTATTTTGACTTTATTTATAAAAAACGAAAGCATGCGCGAGATATTCTTTTTTGTTATGTCTAGTGGGGTCATTTTAAAGATTCTAACGATAGAAATAGCTAGGATTTTTTATAGTTAAATAATAGAGTTACTAGTTTTTTTACTATTTAAAACCATTAAACATTAACCCCGCGTATGCTTCTTTTTTAGAATTGTTCTTATTTATCTTGGTTTGTTAGCAAAAAGGAAAGCCAATTGTTTTTAGCTTTTTTCTAAATAGCAACTCTAATTCTTTATGTTAAAATTAAAACATGGAGAAATATAAAATCTTTATTCGCTTTTCTTCTTTTCTAGATAAGGCTACCCTTACTTCTTTTATTAAATATAACGCCTTAGATAGGCAAGATATCATTTTCTTTATAAAATGTTTAGACGCAGAATTTGTTTCTTTTTCCGGATTTGAAAATATAGTTAAAGTAAATGATGACTTTGTTAATGATGCTGATGCTGAACTGACCTTTAATGAAACTGAAAAGAATTCTTTAATTGGTTTTGGCCTTGGCAAAAAGAAAACCAATTCTCTTGTTTTTCTTGACGAAAATATGGATGCCTTAACCTTAGAGACTTACTTAAAGGAAGCTTCTTGTCTAGCTACAGTTTTCATAAATAAGCAAAATGGGCATTATTCATTTAGCCATTGTTTGAATGAAAAAATAAATAGCAAGGCTATGCTTGTGGATTTAAAAGAAGAAAACATTAAAGAACTATTCAAAAAGCAGAATTCTTTTTTGCTTATTTCTTATAAAGATTTTTCTTTCCTTGAGAATGTTATAAATGGGTATTTGGATTCTTTTTCTAATTTAAATTCTCCTGGAATATTTTCTTCAATTGGTAGCTTCTTTTTTAAAAATTACATGCCAAGTAACCAAATTCCTCCCTTTTCTTCGTTGATGACGGATTATAGGGTTTTATTAGGAAGAAAAAACCTTACTATTTCCATTGGTAAGGATTTATCTTTTTCTAATTATCAAGATTTGTTTAGCAAAGTAATGGACTTAATAAAAGCAAGGAAAGAAAATGTATAAGATTGTGTTTGTTGATGATGAGGAAGGGGTTAGGGAACGCGCTTTAACGATGCTTGCTAAGTTAAGCAGTGATTTTTCTGTTGTTGGGGTATTTCAAAACGGTTACGATGCCTTGCTTAATATCCCTTCTTTAGAACCAGACATTGTTATTACGGATATAAAAATGCCATTTATATCCGGGATCGAGCTTATAAAAGAGATAAAAATAGACTTGCCTCTTACCCAGTTTATTATTCTTTCTGGCTACGACTCTTTTGATTATGCCAAGGAAGCCATTACTTTAGGTGTCAATGAATATTTGACAAAACCTCTTGTATATGAGGAATTAAAAGACGCTCTAATTAAAGTTAAGGAAACCTTAGATAGACAAACTCAAAACGAACGTGACATTTCATTTTTAAAGGAACGTGTCCAATATTCTTTAAGATTACTCCAAAACGAAGACTTGCAGAAGTTGATTACAATTAAGGATATGCCAAAAGATTTTAAAGAGAAATTAGAAAAAGATAAGTTGGATTTATCCTATCCTTTTCAACTGCTCCTTATTATTGATTCCGATCAAGAAGACCCCCCTTATGAACAATTGGACTTTCTTCACATCTCTACAAGACAAATATTTGAAGAGGCATTTACTGGTAAAATTCAATTTTATTCATTTCTTTACGATGAACAGTTTGTTACGTTGCTGCTTTCAAACGATAAATTCGATGAGCAATCTCTTGGCAGAAAAATAAATGAGCTTCTTGCTAAGATAAAAAGAAATACTTCTATTTCTGTTTCGGCAGGTTTATCAGAATGTGTTGAGGGCGTGGTTAACTATAGAAAAATATATCGTCACGCTAAAAGAGCACTTGAGTTCAGAACCGTCATGGGTGGAGGATCTGTTCTTTCGTTTACCGATTTAGAAAGGAATGAAGATGGAGAAATAATTGGAAAAGTAGACGAGAACGAATACAAAAACATTTCTTACTTATTATCTTATGGCAAACAAGATAATGTTTTGGTTTCAATTGATAAACTTATAAGTAACATTTCTGACCCTTCCTTTAAGGATAGTTATTATTTTATTCTTTTAAATTTGATGGACTCTATTTTGAAATCGTGTATCTCGTTAAAGAAGTTATATTCTTGTTTTAATTCTCAAATCGAGTTAACGCAGGAACTCTACTCATTGAAGAGTAAACAAGCAACGATTAATTTTTTTCATTCCTTAGCTACTAAGGTTATGGAAATAAACAAAGAAAAAAGGATGGAGGGTTTAGAATCTTCATTTGACCGCATTAAAAAATATATCGAGGCAAATTTTGCTAATAGCGATCTTTCCATTGTTGATTTGGCCAATGAGCTTTCTTTTTCCATTAGCTATATAACTACGATTTTAAAAAGAAATGGGACTACTTTTACCAAAATGGTCACCAAAGAAAGAATGGAAATGGCTTTCCATTTATTAAATTCTACCGATGAAAGGATTGTATCAATCGCTAAAGAAGTTGGATATAGCGACCCATATTATTTTTCTCATTGTTTTAAAAAGTTTTATAAGGTAAGTCCGGATGAATTTAGAAAAAACAAAGAAACCAAATAGACATTTCGCCTTAAAAACAGAGTTATTTGTTACTACTTTTATTTTGATGCTGCTATTTGTCGCTGGTCTATTTTCTTCCTTTATGGCTGTTTATTTTTCTTCGACTGAAGAGGTGTATCGCGATCAAGTTGCCTCAACTAGCGAAGAAACTATAAATAACTTCGAAATCTATATAGACAATGTTATTAATATTTCGAATTTGGTTGAGAAAAAGGTTAATTCCATTTCTTTATCTAGCGAAATAAAAGAAGATAAAAGTTATCTATATTTTGATGAACTAATGGATTTCTCTAACGAAATCCGTTTTGTCTCCTTGTATAAGGAGAGTGGGGAGCTATTTGCTAAGAATACTTATTATCATTCTTCTGAAAGCTTAGAATCCGTTTTATCTTCTAAATGGTTTAATAATGCCAAAAATGAGCCTTTGGTTAATTCTTTTTCTAAGATTGAAGAAGGAAATTATTTTACCTTATCAAAGTTTATCAAAACCAATGAAGGCGATAATTATGTTTTGCGAATTCAATATTCCTTTGACAAAGTCATCTCCTTAATAAAAGGGTCTAATTTAGGAGAGGGCGGACACGTTCTTATTTACGATAAAAACTATGATATGGTTTATTCTTCCGTTCCTAAAATCGATGAAAAAGAAATCTCATCAATAAAAAATATGGTAATAGGACAAACTACCTTTTCTATTAACGATAGTACTTATTATTTATATGTCTCGACTATTCAAAATACTGGTTGGAGGGTGGCCATTGCCAATAATTTTGATGCAATAGTCAATGCTAAAGAATCCATAATTATTATTTTCAGTGTTGAATGTGTTTCTTTTATCATTGTCTTTTTATTGCTTATCTATTTAATAACAAATCAAATTACCAAACCTTTGGTGGCTTTAGAAAAAGAAATGGCAAAAGTAGAATCATTTGATTTTAAGGAAGCTACGAAAGAAAAAATAAAAGGCACAAAAGAAGTAATATCGCTAAATCAGTCATATATTAAGATGCTTAAGAGAATCCAAGAATTGGCCGCTAGGCTAATTGAAGAAGAAAAAGAGCAAAACAAAGCCGAGCTTTTGGCCTTACAAAATCAGATTAATCCCCATTTTCTTTATAATACGCTTGACTCAATTTTACTGTTAATAGATAAAGGCGACAAGGAAAATGCTGGGAACATGATTATTGCTTTATCTAGGTTTTTCCGTATCTCTATCTCTAGGGGAAAAAATATCATTCCCGTTACTTCTGAATTAGATCACGTGCATTATTATCTTAAAATTCAAAAAATGAGATTTAAGGACAATTTTTCCTATGAATTGAATTATGATAAAAACGAAGTCGCTCCTTATTTTGTCATGAAATTAATTCTTCAACCGATTGTAGAAAACGCGATTGTCCATGGCATTGGGGAACATCCAAAAGAAAATGCCAAAATAACTATTCAAGCCAAAGTAATTGATGCCTATCTTGTTTTTGAAATACGTGACAATGGTTATGGCATTCTTCCTGAAAAGCAAAAAGAAATACTATCTTCATTTTTAGATAAAAACGTACACGTGGGTGTAGGATTAAGCAATGTATATCATCGTATAAAACTTTTTTATGGTCCCCAAGCCGATATAAAAATAGAATCAAAAATGGATGTAGGAACAACAATAAGCATTTTATTGCCGTTAGAAGGAGTAAAAAGCGATGAAGAAAAATAAAGGGCTAATTTTCGTCTTCTTTCTTCTTTCTTTGATTTCTTGCTCTAGTAAGAAAGAGAATGTATCGATTTTTATTTATGATAATGAGGATACTTTCATCAACTCTTTATGTTCAAAGATAAATGAATGCTTCCAAAATGGAGGATATGAGGTCAATCAATATGATTCTTTTCGTTCCCAAACATTGCAAAACAAGAACCTTCTTGATGCGCTAGAAAAAAAGAAAACGGACTTACTTTTAGTAAATCTAGTTGATCGGCTTTCTTCTTCCGTTTGCATGGAAAAGGCAACCCAAACCAACACGCCTCTTATTTTCTTTAATCGCGAACCTTTGTCTTCTGATATGGCTAAGGTTTTAGAAAATAATGAAAATGTCTATTTTGTAGGCGCTAATCCCGAGGGGGAAGGAAGAAAACAAGCTGAGCTTTTGCTTTCTTTATTTACTGATAATGGTGTTTTAAAAAAAGAATATGATAAAAACAATAACGGAAAAATAGACATTGTTCTTTTAAAAGGGGAAATCGGCAATCAAGATAGTGAAAAAAGAAGCGAGGCCTTAATATCTGCCTTAACTAAAAGCGGTACCCCTTTTTCCATAATCGACTCTTCTTATTGCGATTGGCAAAAAGACAAGGCAAAACTAGCCATGGAAGAAATAGCAAAAAAACATCTTTCTGATATTGAAATCGTTGTTTCTAATAACGATGACATGGCCTTGGGTGCGATTGATTATTGTTTGGAAAACGGCTTATTTGAAAAAGGCAAAAGCAAACAAATATTTCCTGTTATTTCCGTAGATGGAACCAAGGCGGCACTTCAATATATTAAAGACGGATTGCTTTATGCAACGGTAAAAAATGATGAAGTAAAACAAAGCAAGGCCATATATGAAATTGGTTACGATTTATTAAAGGATAAGAAAATCGACTCTTCCTTCCCTTATCAAATACAAAATAACCATTCCATATATATCGATGGTGACATCATTACTAAAGAAAATGTCTCTTTTTTTGATAATTTAAATTAAGTTGTGTGTTTTTTTCAAAATCTGTGTGTTTTTTTCCATTTTCGTTAAAAGCGCTTTCTTTTACTATGTAAGCGCTTACTTACCAGTCATAAGCACGGTAATTAATCAAAAAACGGAATAAAAGGAGGAAAAAATGAAAAAGAAATTTATTCCATTACTTTCATTGCTTACTTTAGGAGGCACTTTGGCATCCTGTGGCAATACTAATACCAATTGGACATGGAAAGATGCCATTGCCGATGGAGAATTGGGCTATGTTATTTTAGTTGGAGAAGACGGCAACCCAGAAGCCGAAGATCGTACAAAAGGTTGTATCGATGCCATGAATGAAATTGCTAAAGAAGGCAATTTCGTCGCCAAAGAATTAGAAAGAAAAACCTGCATTAATGAAGGCGGGTCTTGGAACGATACAGTCGCTAAAGAAACCGTTGAAACTTGGACAAAAAAATTTAAAGGCAAATTAGACTTCATCATCTCAAATAACGATGGTATGGCTATTGCAGCCGCTAACGCTAGTGGATTAGCAAAAGGCACTCCAATCATTGGTTTCGACGCTCTTTCTGCTGCCTGCGATATGATTAAAGAAGGCACACTAGCTGGTTCGGTTTCCCAAAATGGTGACGACCAGGCTTTAGCAACCGTTAGAGTTTTAACAAATTTAATCAAAGGATCTTCCGCTGTTATTGATTCAACGTATGGCGGAAAAGCCGAATTGAATCTTGAAGGTTTAAGCAAGCATATTGTCCAAACCAAATTTGCTGCCGTTACTAAACAAAACGCCGATAGTTTAAAGCCAGGTTCCTATGTCAATGTTGCCGAAGATAGCGAAATTAAAGGCAAAAAGATGCTTGTTGCTACCTATAATAATAACGATAACTTCATTAAAGAAACCTATAGACAAGCCTTACCGGCTTATGCACAAAAGCTTGGTTATACAGTTGATGTTGTAGAAGGCGATGGAATCGATGATGCCGTTTTACAACAAAGAATCCAAACACAAATCAGTAAGACTCAATACGATTGCTTCGCTTTCAATATCATTACCCATTCGAATTGGACTTCTTATCAAGACATGGTCGGGGATAAGCCATTGGTCTTCTTCAACCGTCAGCCAAAAACAAGCGATAATAAAGAAGTCGCTGATTTGTCTTCGGAAGAAAAGACGTATTTCGTTGGCTCTGGTAGCGTTGGGCAAGGCCTCGCTCAAGGACAAATCATAAAAGATTGGTATCACGCACTCGAGAAGTAGTTTAAAAACAAAAGAAAGTAGGGTGCTTAGTCACCCTACTTTTGTTGCATTAGTAGGAGAAAAAGATGAGCGAAAATATTTTAGAAATACGCGGACTCTCCAAATCGTTTGGCAAAAACCACGTCTTAAAAAACATTGATCTTTCCGTTAAAAAAGGAAGCGTCATGGGGCTAATGGGGGAAAATGGCGCTGGAAAATCCACGATGATGAAGTGCCTTTTTGGGATTTATGCAAAAGATGATGGAGCTATTTATCTTGATGGCCGTTCTATAGACTTTGATGATCCGAAAGACGCTTTAGAAAACGGGGTGGCCATGGTTCATCAAGAATTAAACCAATGTTTGGATAGGACTGTTTTAGATAACATGTGGTTAGGACGATACAAAACCAAATTTGGCGTCGTCGATGAAAATTACATGCTTTATGAAACCAAAGGCCTTTTTTCGCGTTTAGGAATTCAAGTGAATCCTAAGCAAAAAATGAGAACTATGTCCGTTTCCCAAAGGCAGATGGTAGAAATTGCCAAGGCCGTTTCATATGATTCAAAACTTATTGTTTTAGATGAGCCAACCTCTTCCTTGACTGAACCTGAAGTTAAAAAATTATTTAAAATCGTTAATGAATTAAAGACTAAAGGCGTTTCATTCATTTATATCTCTCATAAAATGGATGAAGTTTTTGAGATTTGCGATGAAGTGTCCGTGCTTCGCGATGGCGAGATGATTTTAAGTAAATCCATTAAAGATACTGATATTAATGAGCTTATTTCAGCCATGGTCGGAAGAAGCTTGACCCAAAGATTTCCTCCGGTTACAAATTCTCCAGGAGAAGTTATCCTTGAAATTCAAAACTTATCAACGATGTATTCTCCACTTTTACGCGATGTTTCTTTTTCGGTTAAAAAAGGAGAGATATTTGGGATATATGGCCTAGTTGGGGCAGGTAGAAGCGAACTATTAGAAACTTTATTCGGGATGCGTACTATAAAAACTGGGAAGATTATATACAAAGGAAAGCAAATATTTATAACCTCTCCTAGCGAAGCCATGAAATATAATTTTGCCTTTGTTACAGAAGAAAGAAAGGCATCTGGGCTTTTCTTAAAAGGCAATCTTGTCTTTAACACCACAATTACCAATCTAGACAAATACAAAACGTTTGGAGTTCTAGATAATAGAAAACTAACTGATGCAACAACAAGAGAAATTAAGCAAATGCATACAAAATGCATGGGACCTAATGATCTTATTTCTTCTTTAAGCGGAGGAAACCAGCAAAAGGTCATCATCGGAAAGTGGCTAGAAAGAGATCCGGACCTATTCTTGCTTGACGAACCGACAAGAGGGATTGATGTCGGGGCTAAATATGAAATTTATCAATTAATCATCAATCTAGCGAAGAAAGGCAAAACCTGCATTGTTGTCTCTAGCGAAATGCCAGAGATTCTAGGAATTACCAATCGTATTGCTGTAATGAGCAATTATCGTTTGTCCGGTGTTGTCAATACAAAAGAAACGAATCAAGAAGAGTTGTTAAGACTCTCTGCAAAATATTTATAGAGGCAAAAAGATGGAAAACATTATAGAAACTCTTTCTGAAAAAACCTTATTGGAAAGAATAAAAAAGAATCAAGACGAAATCGATAGACTTAGACTCAATGGGGCCGAGAAAATCGATATTCTTAAAAATGAAATCAATAATATCAAAAGAAACTATCAACTTGATAAAGAGACAAAAAAGAAGTTGATTGAAAAAAATAAAGAAGAGATTAACAAAGCCAAAATTGTCAAAGAAGAAAACGCTAATGCCTTAAAAGACTTAAAAAAGCGTTCAATCGATGAAATTCATAAAGGCTATTCTCCTCTTATAAAAGCGGAAGAAGAAAAAGCTAAAAAAAGAAATCTAGAAGAAAAAGAAAAATATCTTGCTTCTTTAGCTAAAAACCGCGAAGAAAGGGATTCTTCTTTAGCTGCTTTAAAAAAAGAATTTGAAACAAATCCACTTCCTGCCGATAAAAAAGAAAGGAAAACGGAAAAGAGAAATAGAAAATTGCGTTTAGATGAAGTGGCCTCCATCTATAAACAAAAATGCAATGACGCCACAATTGCATATAAAGATGTTGTCGATGAAGGAAAAGAAGCCGTGCATGCTTTATATCTAAGCAAATATGGTGCTATTGAAAAAGCAAATAACAAAAAGCTTCCTATACTTTTCAAATTTGAACAAAAGTTTGAAGATGAAAAATATAATTTTAATCTCAAGTCTTTCTTCCTTAAGAATGGGTTATATTTAACAATTCTTCTTTTGATGATCATAGCTACTATCTATTATGCTGCACAAGGCAATGGATTCTTGTTTAATGGGGATAATATCTTGCTTATTCTTAACCAAGTATCGCCAAAGATTTTCTTGGCATTAGGTGTAGCGGGCTTAATTGTTTTAGCTGGTACCGACTTAAGCATTGGCCGACTTGTTGGTATGTCAGCCGTCTTTACGGGAATGTTAGTTACAACAAGTGGAGAAACATCTGTTACCTTTTTTGGGACTTCGCCTAATTTTACTGCCATCCCATTAGGATTAAGAGTAATTCTGGCTTTCTTATTGTCTATTGTTTCTTGTTCTCTTATTTCCGGAATCGCAGGGTTTTTCACTGCTAAATTTAAAATGCATCCATTCATTTCAACTTTAGCTACCCAATTATTTACATTTGGTATTATGGCCGGTGTTACTGGTAACTCCTTTACCGGTGCTCCAGATAGAGAAGTAACGGCAATAGTATCAGGAAAAGGGCTAGGGGATGGAGATTTTCCAATCATGATTATTTGGGCTGCCTTAGGTGTTTTTGTCATGTGGTTTATTTGGAATAAAACCAAGTTTGGCAAAAACATGTTTGCAGTTGGCGGGAATCCAGAAGCCGCTTCTGTATCTGGCATTAACGTATTTAAAGTAACTATGTTAGTGTTTATCCTTGCTGGTATTTATTATGGTATCGGCGGAAGCATTTATGGTATTTATACGGGGAATGTCAGGGCTCAAACCGGGCAAGGCATGGAAGCAGATGCCATTGCTGCTTGCGTTGTCGGTGGAGTTTCTTTCTCTGGCGGGGTTGGAAAAATAAGTGGAGTAGTTATTGGGGCCATTATCTTCCAAGCCATTGTTGTTGTTTTGCCAATGATCGGCATTACCGATGCTAATTACCAATTAGCCATAAAAGGAATCATCATTCTTGCCGCCGTTACTCTTGACTGCGTTAAATACATTAAGAAAAAATAAAGGAATTAAGAGCCATCATTTCAGATGGCTCTTTTTTTGTACAAATGATCGAATTTTATTATGCGTTTTTGATACTTTTATTGGGCTTTTTATCTGGAGTTATCGGCAGCATTGCATATTTGAAGGGGATAAGGGGAGAAGGGAAAAGTTACCCACATTATGAATTAATTCTTTCTGGCGTTCTTTTTGGATCGCTTGGGGTATTGCTAGTATTAATTTTATCTAAGGAAATAAAAGACGAAGATAAAATGCATAATCATTCTGCTTTATTTTCTAATTTAGCCATGCTTTTGATTCAAATTGGAATTGTCTTCTTGCTTTCTTATTTTAAGGTCATTGTTTTTTAATCTTTTAAATAGTTTGTTCAAACAATATTTTGCAGTTCGACTATTTTAAGAGAAATTTCTTTATTCTCTTTAATTGTTAATGCAATTTGATAATCATTATAAATTGTCGCCTTAGATGAATATACGTCCCCGTTAAATTGATAAATTCCAAGTTTAGATGGAATTGAATTTAATTTTGCTTTAAGCCCGATTCCTATGCATTTAAGAAGGCTCTCTTTTAAGCACCAAGTCAAAAAGAAGTCTTCCTTTTTTTGTATTTCCGTCTCTTCTTTTTTACTTGATATATAAGGAATTAACATTTTGTTAAAATCTCTAATTTTCTCTATGTCTAGGCCTAATTCAAATTTGTCTAAGGCTAGCCCGACAAATTCATTTGAATGGCTTAACGAAAAATGTTTCTTTTTTTTATATGGTTTACCTTCCTTTGTATAAAAATAATTGCCCTTTCCTACGTATTTTTCGATTAAATAAGAACCGCCTATTGATAAATAATAATCTTCTTTTTTTATGTATCTATTGGCTTTTTCTATTCTATTTTTTGGTAAAAAGGAGAGAATTTTTTCTTCGCTAGCTTTTATTTTTGCTGTGTTTAATAAATATATTGTTATTGTTTTTTCCATTTTTTAGTCTAGATTGTTTTTTTGTTTATTAAAGGAAGAAAAAAGCTTTTATATCCTTTATTAGTTTAACATGCCTTTGCCATTGTTAATAAAAGAAAAAAGCACGGCTAAATGCCGTGCAAAAAGGTCTTTATGGTTATTAGACGCCCGAATAGGATGAGAATCCTCCATCAATTGGAAGGACGACTCCAGTTATAAAGGAGGCAGCTTCTTCGCTAGATAAGAATAAAGTTGCCCCGATTAATTCTTCTACTTCACCGAATCTTCCCATGGGGGTACTGTTCAAGATTTTTCCTGTCCTAGCGGTTGGCGTACCGTCTTTATTCCATAGCAATTCTTTGTTTTGAGTAGTGGAGAAAAACCCTGGTGCTATTGCATTAACCCTAATCCCAACTTTTGAAAAATAAACGGCTAGCCATTTAGTAAAATTAGATATTGAGGCTTTAGCCCCGCTATAAGCAGGGATTTTAGTAAGAGGGGTAAAGGCATTCATGGATGAAATATTTAATATGGAACAGCCTTTTCTATTAATCATGTCAGTTGCAAATTCCTGCGTAACCAAAAGAGTACCCATGAAATTTAAATTGAAGACAAATTCTATTCCAGCTTCATCTAATTCAAAAAATGACTTAATGCCTTCTACTTCTGGATTAAAATATTCATCGTCTGTAGAAGCTTTTGGGGAATTTCCACCCGCCCCGTTAATTAAAATATCTACTTTCCCAAATGTATCTAATATTTCTTTATGGCATTTTGCAATTTCATCTTTTTTTAAGACATTAACTGCAAATCCTTTCGCAATCCCCCCTTCATTTATTATTTCTTTAGCAACTAAGTCAGCCTTGTCCTTTGCTAAATCCAACACGGCGACTTTAGCTTTTGAAGAGGCAAAAGCTTTTGCTAGAACCGAGCAAATAACTCCTCCTGCCCCTGTAATGGCAACTACCTTGTTTTCAAAATTGACATTTAATGGTAATTTCATTTTTTATCTCCTTTATTTTAATTCGGCCATTTCAAATAAACCGTTTATATAGGTGGCTCCTAAAGCTCTATCGAATAAGCCATATCCAGGTTTGCCATCTTCTCCAAAAATGTTTCTACCATGATCTGGCCTAACATAACCATCAAAGCCATTGTCGACTAATGCCTTGACTATTTTGCCCATGTTCAAACTTCCGTCTTTGCTAAAATGTCCTACTTCGCAGAAAGAATCCTTTTCATCTGTATACAAGACGTTTCTTAAATGGGCAAAGTGAATACGTCCTTGCTTGCTATATTTTGCACCCATCTTTACTAAGTCATTTTTTCTTCCTGCCCCTAATGAGCCTGTGCAGAAAGTCAAACCGTTTCTAGTCGAGGGGATGGCGTTAAACAATTTGTCTAAATCTTCTTCGGTAGAAATAATACGAGGCAAGTTAAAGATGTCCCACGGGGGATCATCTGGATGAATGGCCATGTTAACATCATATTTTTCACACACGGGTATTATTTTTTTTAGAAAATAAACCAAGTTAGAGAAAAGCTGTTCATGGGAAATATTTTTATAAATATTCAATAATCCTTTTAATTCATCCTTGGAATAGGATTCATCCCAACCTGGCAAATGAAGATTGTTTGGATCGATTTTCTTGAAGTCTTCATAAGAATAACTTAAGGAATTGCTTCCGTCTTTATTTTGATGATGCAAGGAAGTTCTTAACCAATCGAAAACCGGCATAAAGTTATAACAAACGCATTTAACGCCGACTTCAGAGCATAATTTTATGTTTTGAATGTAGTTTTCTATGTATTTATCTCTATTTGGCCCAGCGTATTTTATTTCCTCATGGACTGGAATAGATTCAATTACTTCCATGGTCAAGCCATCTTTATTGGCTGTTCTTTTTAGTTCTTCTAAACTTTCCTTTTTCCAAACTTCTCCAACTTTAACATCGTAACAAGCCGTTACAACACTATACATGTTAGGAATTTGTCTAATGTAATCTAGGGGTATTGAATCGTTTTTCCCATACCATCTAAATGTTAGTTTCATATCGATTCCTCCATTATTAATGATATACGTTTAATAATTTTATAAAAATTGCAATTTATTTAATAAATAATTGTGAAACTTTAATTTATATTTTAAATGAAAAATTGAAATATTTTTACGAAAATATTGTAATTGTTTCTATAAACAAGGCAGTTATAATGCTTTTTTGTGGGAGTGAGTTAATGGGTAAAAAGCTTTTGGAAAATAAATTTTTCGACTCAAGGGCAAAAAAAGAGAAAGTGACTTTCTATGAAATGGCTTTTGGCTATTTAATTGGTCCATTCGGCGCTTTGCTAGGAAGTGGCGTTTTTACAAGCTTTTTAAATAGATATTGGACCGATTGTCTATTTGCTGATACTAAGGTCGACGGAGAGTTTCCTTTAAACATTACGCTTTTTTTAACTTTATTGCCGTTAATTGGAACCGTTCTAATTGTCATTGGCAATTTAGTTGCCGGTAGGCTAATTGATAAGACGAAATCTAAGCAAGGAAAAGCTAGACCTTGGATATTGCTAACTTCTATTCTTCTAGCTGTTTCTAGCGTTATTTTATTTGTATGTCCTATAGGCTCTCCTATAGCTAAGATGATAGTTACTTCTATTGGGTATGTCCTTTATTATGCGGTGAGCTTTCCTTTGTATAATACAGCGAATTCCTCTTTGATCCCTTTATCTACTAGAGACGGAAAGAAAAGAAGTTTACTAGCAAGTTTAGCCAATATTTCCCATTTGGGTGTAATGGGATTTGGCCAAATGATATTTGGTGCAATCGTCATTAATTTCTTGATTGGGTATGATGGAATAAAATGGATGATTGCTTTTTTAATAATTGGTGTCATTACATTTGTTTGTGCCTTGCTTCAATATTTCAATACGAGGGAAAGAGTCAGCGAGGAACTTTCTGAATCTGAAGTTGATAGTAATAAGCAAGTATCTTTAAAAGAACAATTTTTAGCAATTTGCAAAGACGGATATTTTTGGCTAATTATAGTTTTCTATTTGTTTTTCCAAGTTTCTGGTGCCTTTAAAAACACCTCAATGGTTTATTTTTGCGATTTAGTTTTAAATAAAGCCGAAGGAATCACGGCTGAAACTTATACAACCATATTAGCTGTTTTAGGGGCTGTGCCTATGGCCGTTGCTTCTATTTTTTGCTATCCCTTGTCAAATAAAATAGGAAAGAAAAATCTTGTTTTGATTGGCTTAGGGCTTGGGGTAGTTGGTGGTGTAATTGCTGGAATTGCCAATGGAAACGTAATAATAGTATCGATTGGCGTGGCTTTAAAATGTCTTGGTAGTTCACCTGCTTGTTATCTAATTTTAGCAATGATTAGTGATGTTATAGAACATATAGAAGCAAAAAAAGGCATTAGATGTGATGGCTTAATAATGTCCATATATTCTTCTATCATGGTCGCGGCTACTCCGATTGCAACAGGCATATTTAATGCTATGGGTGGCTCGACTAGTTCTTTGATTTCTAATATTTCCTATGTTTGGATAGAGACAATTGCCTATGGTTTATGCTTTCTTGTTATGCTCTTTTTTAATGTAGAAAAACATTCTAGCGAGGATAAATTCATAATAGAGGAAAGGAAACTTAAAAATAGTGGGGAGGTAGACAAATGAAAAAATTTTTGGATGAAGATTTTCTTTTAAACAATAAAGTTGGTCTAGAACTTTACCAAAATTATGCAAAAGATGAACCTATTTTTGATTATCATAATCATTTAAACGCTAAAGAGATATACGAAGATAAAAAATTCGATACCATTACCGATCTTTGGCTAATCGATGATGAAAAGCATGGCGACCATTATAAATGGAGGCTTATGAGGGCTAATGGGGTAGATGAATTTTTCATAACTGGGGACGCTAGTAAAAAAGAAAAATTTATTAAATGGATAGAGACTTTATCTATTTCCGTTGGCAATCCATTACATCATTGGTCGAATTTGGAATTAAAAAAATATTTTGGAGTCAATGAACCTATCAAGGGAATAGATGCATCTAAATATTACGATATATTGAATGATAAACTTGATAAGTTAACGGTAAGAAAAATATTAGAAATGTCTAATGTTAAAGTATTGGCTACTACTAATGATCCAAGTGAATCGCTTGAATATCATCATAAATTAAAAGAAGAAAATTATTCTATTAAAGTAGTCCCAACCTTTAGGCCAGATAAGGCGACAAATGTCTATGGTGAAGGTTATTTGGACTATTTAAAAATTCTTTCTAATGTTTCTAATATTGAAATCAATAGCTATTCCTCTTTATTAAAAGCATTAGAGAATCGGCTTCTTTTCTTTAAAGAAATGGGCTCATTTATTTGTGATCATTCAATCGAGGATATGGTTTATTTTAGTCTAAGCGATGAAGAAAAGAATAACCTCTTTAACTTGATTCTAGAAAATAAAGAAGTGCCAGATAATGATAAGTTAAACCTAAAGATGAACATGATTAAAGATTTGGCTAAGCTTTATCATAAATACGGATTTGCTTTGCAGTTTCATCTAAAGGCAACTAGAAACAATTCTAGACGTAACTTTTTGCGCATAGGTCCTGATTCTGGCTTTGATGCTATAAATGATCAAAATATCATTAAGCCACTTTCTAGATTCTTTTCTGATTTAGACGAAAGCGAAGAATTGCCAAAAATAATTCTTTATTCTTTAGATAATAATGATTTGCCTTTACTTGCCGCCCTTGGGTATTGTTTTCAAGATGGCATTATTCCTGGAAAGATTCAAATTGGCCCGGCTTGGTGGTTTAATGACACAAAAGTGGGTATGGAAAAGCAATTAGAAGTCATATCAAATTTGGGGCTTCTTTCAAAATTTATTGGTATGGTTACCGATTCTAGAAGTTTCTTAAGCTTTGCTCGACATGATTATTTTAGAAGGGTGCTTTGCAACTATATAGGCTCGTTAGTCGAAGATGGTGAAATCCCTTTTGATATGGACATGTTAGGAAAATTGATTAAGGGCATTTGCTTTGACAATGCTTTAAATTATTTTAAATAAAGGAGAAAAATATGAACGTAGTTGAAAAAATAGAGGAAATAAAAATCGTTCCTGTCGTCGTCATTAATAATATTGATGAAACACTTCCTTTAATGGATAGTTTGGTTAAGGGTGGAGTTCCTGTTGCCGAGATTACTTTTAGGACAAGCTGTGCAAAAGAGGCAATTAAATTAGCTATAAGCAAATATCCAGATGCTATTATTGGAGCTGGAACTGTCATTAATAAAGAACAATGCAAGCAAGCTATAGAAGTTGGAGCGAAATTTATTGTATCTCCTGGATTATCAAAAGAAGTATTCGAAGTTTGCAAAGAGAATAATGTCCCTTATGTTCCTGGAGTAGTGACGCCAACTGAAATTATGGAAGCAATTTCTTTAGGACTAGACCATTTAAAATTCTTTCCGGCGGGTGTATTTGGGGGACTAAAAGCTATTAAGGCTTTATCAGCCGCTTTCCCTTCCATTAAATTCATGCCTACTGGCGGGGTAGATTTATCTAATCTTGCCGAATTCGCCTCTAATAAAAAAATATTTGCAATCGGTGGTTCCTTTTTAACAAAGGGTGATATAGTCTCTAATTGCCAACAAGCCGTTAAAATAATTAAGGAGAGTAAATAACATGGCTAAAATAGTTACATTCGGGGAAATAATGTTAAGACTTTCTTCCCCTTCTTATTCTCGTCTAATTCAATCCCAACAATTCGATGTCCATTATGGAGGTGGAGAAGCTAATGTCGCAGTTAGCTTAGCTAATTATGGCCATGAAGCCTATTTCGTTAGCAAACTTCCTTCTAACCCATTAGGAGATGCCGCGGTTAATTCGCTTAGAAAATATGGTGTTGATACTTCTTATATTTCTAGAGGTGGCGAAAGACTTGGCATTTATTATCTAGAAACCGGTGCTTCCATGCGTGCTTCTAATGTAGTCTATGATAGAAAATATTCTTCTATTTATGAAGCTTGCGCTGAAGATTTTGATTTCGATGAGATTTTTAAAGGCAAGGATTGGTTTCATTTCACAGGCATCACACCGGCTTTAAATGATAATGTTGCTCATTTAGTAGAATTAGCTTGCATTGCCGCTAAAAAGGCTGGTTGCACTATTTCTTGCGATTTGAATTTCAGGAAGAAACTATGGACTAGCGAAAAAGCTATTTCCGTTATGTCTAAGTTAATGAAGTATGTTGATGTTTGCATTGGCAATGAAGAAGATGCCGATAAGTGTCTTGGTTTTAAACCAGAATCAACCGATGTAAGTAAAGGCACTTTAAATATTGGGGGCTATGAAAGCATATTTAAACAAATGAAAGAAAAATTCGGCTTTAAATATATTGCTACTTCCTTAAGGGAATCCATCTCTGCAAGCGACAATAATTGGAGTGGCTTAATTTATGATGGAACTAATTTCCATTTATCAAAGAAATATTCTGTAAGGATTGTCGATCGAGTCGGTGCAGGAGATTCTTTTGCAGCAGGTGTCATTCATGGGTTGCTCGAATATAAAGATGCTGCTAAAGCCGTTGAATTTGCAGTAGCCGCCAGTGCTTTAAAACATACAATACCTGGAGACTTTAACCATGTAAACAAGGTTGAAGTGGAAACCTTGATGAATGGAGATGGGTCCGGAAGAGTTCAAAGGTAAGTTATTTTTCCCAGCTCATTGAGTTTCCAGAAGTTACAATATAAGCTTTATCCTTTTGCTTAACTTTATTAATATTTAGGGTTTCTTCTAAGGAGTTTGATTTTACTAAAAGATGGTTAACGCCATCTTTTAATTTTATTTTGCATTTAAAAATATGTGACCCGTGTATTGTTTTAATTAATTTATTGTTTAGATAAACTTCAACGAAACTAGAGGTATTGTTGTATACCTTTATTAAAGTTCTTCTTTCATGTCTATTGATGTAGCGTTTGCCGCAAAGATGAAATACTTTTTCTTTTGACCATACACATTTATAAGCATAGAATGCATCTTTTTTTATTTTTCTATCGAATGTAACCAAACCTTTATGATTCATGCCTGGTTCTCCGCCTTGGTTTCTTCCATCGGCAGCAAAATCAAACATATTCCAAACGTATGTTCCCCATAAGTAATTATGTTTAGCAAAACATTTAATCATATAGTCATGATATTTGGCTTGGTATTCTTCCGAATTATCAAATCTTTTTCCTTCGTTTTTAGAATGAAGATTTGTCATTGCCTCGGCTCCATACTCACTATAGCCTAGGGCTCTATTTGGATGAAGGAAATGAAAGAATGAAATCCATAAATGATTTAAAAACATGAAGGGCGTGTACCAGCCTAAGTATAGATTCCAAGCAACTACGTCTGTTACAAAAGCCGTTTTATTATTTGGACCTGCCATAGCAAAGCACGCTAATGTGGTTAATCTATTTGGATCTAATTCATGAGCTAGCTTTTCTAGAGTTATATGTTCTTCCATCATCATTTTATTATTTGTTTTTTTCATGGTTATCTCGTTAGAAATACCCCAAAAACAAATGGAGGGGTGATGATATTGCTGAATAATTAATTCTTTCATTTGGCTATTCGCATTTTCACCCCCTTTTATTAGATGTTCTGATATATATGGAATTTCAGCCCATACCACAAATCCATACTTATCGCATAGGTCATAGAAATAATCATCGTGTTGATAATGGGCTAATCTAATCGTATTTGCCCCAACCTCTTTTATTAATTTAATATCTTCTTCATGGTCTTCTTTCAATAAACAGTTTCCTTTAATTGGTCTATCTTGATGACGGCTTACTCCTCTTAAAGGATAGAGTGTGCCATTTAAAAAGAAGCCTTTTTTTGGATCTACTTTAAAACTTCTAAAACCAATATTTTTTTCTATTTTGTCGACTATTGCGTTATTTTTTATTAAATTTGCAACAATTTTATATAGATAAGGGTCTTTTATGCCGTTCCATAAATGAACGTTCTCTATTTCAACTTTTTTATTGTTTTCAAATTTCTTTACTAGGTTATTGTCTTTATCAAAAAGAGAAAAAGAAATTTCACAATCTTTTGGTGCGAATCCAATTGCCTCTATATAGGCTTTTTCTTTTTCTATGGTTGGCGTTACTTTTATTCCTGAACCACCAAAATAATCTAAATCAAAATGGTTCTTATTTAGAATTATTAGATTAACGTCTCTATATATTCCCCCGTAAAAAGTGAAATCTGCTTTTTGGGGATAAACATCATCTCTAGCAGCATTGCTTACCTCGACTTTTATTTGATTGACTTCATTTATGTATTTGCTTATTTCGCACCTAAAGGTAGAGTAGCCACCTTTGTGTTCAATCAAACATTCCTCGTTAAAATAGACTTTGGCTTCGCTATTTACGCCTTTAAATTCAATGTAGGCTACTTCATCTTCATTTAGATTTATCTTGCCTATTGTTTTTTTATAAACGCAGCATCCGCGATAATAATCATTTCCCCCGTCTTGCCCATCTAATCCGTTCCAAGTATGCGGCAAGTTAACTTTGCTAGTCGATTTATCTTTTGAATAAAAAAATGACCAGTCTTTATTTAAATTAATTATTTTTCTCATGCTTGCTTGTTACCCTTTCTTATCTTGCCACCCGGTGAAGTGTGGAATGTTTTGATATATAAACGATAAAAAGTTGAGTAATTTTCAAATGAATACATTTCGGCCACTTCATTTTTCTTTAAGCCAGAAAGAATATCGTTGTGCGCTGCAATAAGCTTTTTGGTCTTTACATATTTCATAATCGATATTTTCATATACTTTTTAAAATCATTGCATATGTGGGAAGTCGAATAATTAAAGGTATCAGAAAGTCTTTCTAAGGTTATAGGTTCTTTTATGTGCTCGTCGATCCAATAGATTATTTTAGCTATTTGTTCATTATAAACGCTTTCGGTTTCGCTTTTATCGTTTACAAGGAATACTAATAATTTTAATAATTCCGATGTCATTAAAGTGTATATCTCTTCGTCACAATAATTTCCTATATAGGAATCTAAACTTTTAAGAATGCTTGTGTATTTAGAAGCGTTTGTATAGAAAGTATCTGTATTTTTTAGTTTTTCTTGAAGGAAGGGCGGTATGAAGGAGTTATCAAATTTTAAAACGTAACGTTCATATTTTGCTTCGCTATTGACTTCGGCAAAATGATTTCTTCCAGGCTTTATGAATACTAAATCCCCGTTATAGAGTTGTCTAGATTCTTCACCGACAATATACGTTACATCGCCTTTGACAAAAAACACTATCTCGTAGAAGTAATGTAAATGTTTTTCATAGGCTTCAGATGGCTTCTTTGGCTCATCTACTTTGTGAGCGAAATCTATATTTCCGTATGCAAACTTAAACATATACTTAATTTACTTCCTATAAATAAAACCACAATTAAATTAATAAAACATTACAATATTATTTTAAACATTTTTTAAATGATTTTGTATTTTTATTTCATTTTTTATTGTCTATTTTACAAATAATCATTGCAATTTTTATTTCTTGCTAATTATTTTGGTTTTCTTTTACTAAACTCTATGCTAGAGGAATGTAAGTTTATGAAGTTATTAAAATCAATCTTTGTATCTACTCTTCTTGGCGGATTGGCAGTGCTCTCTTTTACCCAACTTGGTGTTTCGGGGGCTTTTGCACCAAACGAAGTTGATGATTCTAATCAAACAATCAAAGATTTCCGCTTCCAAGATCAAAATCTATTGCTGGTGATGGGCGAGAACTACACCTTAAAAATGCTAGACGCCCCTTCGGTAGTAAAAATAAAATTCGAAATTAGTAAAATTGGGGATAGCCAGGGAATTGAAGGAGACATAATAACCATTACTCGTGGTAGAGTTAACGCTAAGCAAGAAGGCAAAGTATTGGTTAAGGCAATTGATACTACCACCGGAGTAGAAGCAAGCTCTTCTTTAACAATTGAAGTAGTGGATTTAAGGATTTCCTTAGATCCGGAAATTAAAATTGATTTCAAAGGCAATAGAGAGCGGCAGCTTGAGGTATCCAATAATATAAATAGAACTCTAGAGTACTCCTTTAAGACAAGTAATTCGTCTGTAGCTACTGTTGATAATAACGGTCTAATTTATGCCAAAGGAAAAGGTGAATGCGAAATTGAAGTATCGGCAATGGGGAAAAGCGCTACTTGCAAGGTTGTTGTAGATGCCCCTAATGATTTCACCTTTGTCGAATATGGAAAAAAGGATGTCGTTAATAAAAATCCGGACACCTTCTTTTGTTACTATGACGAATATGACAAGCCCGATTTCTATGAATCTTATTTCATGGATGATGAAGCTTTTTTACAAGTAAAAAACAAAAATACATCCAGGCAATTTAGCTTGCGTTACTTCCCAAAGAAAGAAGTAAATGATTATGCGCTAGGCAATAAGGATGTTTTTGATTTAGAAACAATTATCAATGTTTCAGGATTAGAAGAAAGCAAAGAAGCTTATGTAAGAGTTGGCTTTCCTGATGGAAGCAAGTTTACTAGTAGAGTATTTAATGGAGCCAATACTTTATCATCTTCAGAATTAAAAAATGTTGCTTATTTGACTAACGGAAATCCTCTTTCATTCACCTTATTAAATAGCGAAATCGATGGTGATTATATGCAGGGAAGTTTCACTTTCTCTGTTAAAACCCCCCTTATAAAAAGAGGGCTAAAGATTTCTAATAAAACTGCAAAAATCGTTGGGATTGGAAATACTTTTAAGTTAAGTAGTGAAGAAACAGATATCAAATGGTCAATAAATGACGATAAAATCGCTTCAATTGACGGGGAAGGCATGATTACTTCTAAAATGGTAGGGAATACTTTTATTACCGCAACAAGCGAAGATGGTCGAATCGCTTATTGCGAATTGGAAGTTTTGCCAAGAGAAATCACTTTTGATAAAAAAGAATTTATTCTTTGCATAGATTCTTCTCTTGACCAAGGCAAAAACGTGGTTGTTAGTTATAAAATGGTTGGCGAGTTTACTTCTAGCCCAACAGTTAAAATAGAAGATGAAACTATTGCTTCATTTGATTCTAATACAAATACTATTACCGCTTTAAAAGAAGGCGTTACCAATATAGTCATTAGTGCCGATGGGGCTAGCGATATCGCAACCATTTATTGTTTAGGCACTTCTTCTTTAGATTCAACCATTATGGAAAATGGTGAGTTCAAGCAAATTAAGGGAGATACAACTAAACCTGGTTGGGGCTGGGGTGGAGATAGGAAATATTATTCTTCCCTTTCCATAAAAGATGGGACTATTACTATGGAAGCCGATAAAGCTGCCATAGATAAAAGAAATTCCTATAAAAATGCTAAACAGCAGATACGACATTTATTTGCGGATCAGAATGAAGTTAGCTCATTATATAGAGGACGTGTAGCGATTTTCTTTGAAATTAGTAACAATACATTTGATATAACTAGAGATATTAATAATAACATTGTTTCTACTGAATCAAATACTATGACCCTCGGTGTAGAAATAACAGGTGGAACGAAGCTTCTTGGCAATAATGATAACGATTATACTGTCGAAATTTCTTCAGGGAATTCTTATATAGTTTCTTCTATTTTAGACATTACAGGGTCAGCCCTTTCTATAAAACTTGGAAAGTATGGAGAAGGAAGTATTTATATATCCAATATCCATTTCCTCTATCTGAATTAAGGAGGTAGCAAAATGAAAGTATTAAAAAGTATCCTTACTTATATAAAAGAAACCATTACTAGTAAAAAAACAGGGTTTTATATTTCAATAAGTGCTGCAATTTTGTGTTCAATATCTTCTTTTATATTTCAATTTCATTATAAAGGGACGGCTTATTATTCTTTAAATCCAACTATATATGCCGATGTAGGGCTGATTTTATTTGCTATTCTATCTTTGTTTAGAGTAACTTCTGCTGTTGGCGCGGCCTTACTAACCATATTCTCTTTTTTGTCCATGCTTTCTTTTATAAATGCTACCTATATGTATTTTTCGGAATTATTTTTCTCAGGAATTTCTATGTCTGCTTTAAAAAGCATCGACAAAATGTATGTTGTTATCCTTGTTTTATATTTAATTGCCATCATTGCTTCAAATGTATCCGTTTATGTAAAGCAAAACAAAATCGAGGTTATTGACAATGAAAATAAATAAGTTTTTAAAAGCAGCAAAAATTGCTAGTAATATTTTGATTCCTCTTGCCGCCATTATGGTAGTCGTAAAAGAAATTACTTTCGCTAACGCCTCCGCAATAAATGATTTTCTTCACATTTCGACTCAAAAAATCATTGATGATGGAACTCAAGAAAAGAATATTTTCTATGATTCTAAATATAAAAATATTGATGATCTTAGAAAGTCTAGTGAACAAACTATAGAAGAAGTAATGGATGAAGGAATTACTTTGCTAAAGAATGAAAATAATGCCTTGCCATTAAGCAAAGGTAATTTGGTGTCTTTATACGGGGCTTCTAGTGTTGATTTAGTTATCACCGGTGGCGGTTCTTCTGGAAGTAATGTAAAAGCAGTAAAAAAAGCCATTAGCCTAAAAGACGGTTTAGCGGAATCTAATTTAAGTATCAATGAAGATTTATGGAATTTTTATAAAGAAAATCCTAAATATTATCAAAAAGGGAAAATGGGAAACGATGCTTCTGGCAATCAAAACCAAGTGGGTTATTATGAAGGCTATTATACAGTTGACGCCTCATGGGAAGAAATGCCAGAATCTAAAAACAATCAAGCTGATGCGGCCATTATGGTTTTAGGACGTACGGGTGGAGAAAATATTGATTTATTTAGAAATAAAGAAGAAGTTCTCACCGGTAATAAAAGCGTGGATGAAGTAAGCAAGACTATGTCTAGCTTTGATTATCTTAGATTATCGGATAATGAAATTAGTATTTTAAAAGGATTAAAAACCTTAAAGGATAACGGGAAAATTGGAAAAATAATCGTAGTGATGAATTCGGCCAATCAAATTCAATGTGATTTTGCTAATGATCCTTCTTATGGAATAGACTCCTTGCTTTGGATAGGCACTGCTAGTTCAGCTGGTACTCGATCCTTAGGGAAAATATTAGTTGGTGACATTAACCCGTCCGGCCACCTTTCCGATACTTTTTGGTATGATCATTCTAAGAACCCCGTGTATGCTAATTTTGGTAATATTGTCTACAAGAATTCTAATGAACTGAATAAGTATAGAAATGGTGAAAATCAACGTTATACCGTTTATCAAGAAGGTATTTATAATGGCTATAGATACGTTGAAACTCGATACGAAGACTCCATTTTAAAAGGCGATACATCTTTTAAATATGATAGTTGCGTTTCTTATCCTTTTGGGTATGGATTAAGTTATTCGAAATTTTCCTATTCAAATATGAACGTTGATGTCTTAACTGATAATAATGAAACCATTTATTCAATTAGTGTTGATATTAAAAACGATGGTTTTGTCCCGGGGAAAGGAGTAGCAGAGCTTTATATTCAAAAGCCCTATACTTCCTATGATGTCCAATATAAAGTCGAAAAGCCTTCTGTGGAATTATCTGGTTTTGAAAAATCTAAACTATTAGAGCCGGGTGAAAGTCAAACCTTAACTATTAATGTCAAAGAAAAAGATTTGGCATCCTATGATTCTAATTATGCCCAAACTTATGTGATAGGATCTAATAATCCTTCCGATTTATATCGCTTTACAATAGCTAGTGATGCCCATGAAGCAATAAACAATATTCTTTCTTCTAAAGGATATTCTTCTTCTAATGGAATGGATAAGAACGGAAATGTAGATTTGGTCTGGTCGACATATATTGATTTCTCTGATTCTAAATATTATTCGAATTCTTTTATCGATAATGCTTTAGAGAATTCTAAAGAACGTTATGATGGAGATGATATTAATTTTGGAGTTGCTTTTATAACAAATCAATTTGATAAAGTAGACTTCCAAAAATATAGTGGTTTTGAAGCAGAGGAAAGAAATCAACCTTATATGTCTAGAAATGATTTTGATTCGACTTCTTTTAAAACGATTTCTTTAACCGCTTCTAGCAAACTAGCCAATGATCAAAAAACATATCAATTAAGCAAAGATACTATTCCTTACCCAACCTATGGGGCCTCCAATAACCTAAAACTATTGGATTTAAGGAACGATGAAGAAGGGAATTTAAGATCATATAACGATCCTTTATGGGATAAATTGCTCGACCAAATGAGTTTTGAGGAAACCGTTAATTTACTAAAAGATGGGCTAAGGGCTACTCAAACTGTTCCTTCTGCTGTAGCAAGCAAAACATTTCAACAAAATGGTGCAGTTGGCCCAGTTCAAGCTTATGGAAGCAATTCTAGTGGTTCTACATTCGAAGGTTGGGCTTCTTACTATCAGTCAGGTATTGGTGAATATCCTTCTATATTTCCATGTAACGGTATAGTTGCCGCCACTTTTAATAAGTCTTTAATTGAAGCTTTAGGAGAACAGTTAGGAGAAGAATGCTCCTGGGCTGGCTATAATGGAATTTACGGTCTAGGAATTAATTTGCATAGAGGCGCATATAACGGACGTGCTTTCGAATATTATTCCGAAGACCCATATTTAACCGGAATTTCTTCTGGATATGAAAGCAAAGGAATTCAATCCAAAGGTGTTTTTGTTATTTTAAAACATGCCCTTTTAAATGAACAAGAAAGCTATAGATATGGAATTTGCTCCTGGGCGAATGAACAAACTATCCGGGAATTATATTTAAAGCCGATTCAAATTTGTATTGATACCGGCGATGAAGCCAAGATGCTTGGCATTATGACTGGATTAAATAGGCTTGGTGCTGTTTGGTCTGGCGCCCAAGGATTTACAAATACTGTTTTACGTGCTGAGTTCGGTATGAATGGATACATCATTTCTGATTTTTTCCAAAACTATATGTCTCCTGCTAATGGTTTACTATCCGGAAGCGATTTGCCTGATGGAACAACGGGGGCCGGTGCTAATGTTAGCGAGACAAAAGATGGCATTTCCACCGATTTGAATCAATATAAAGACGGCTATGGAGAACTAGCGTGGGCTATGAGAGAAAGTGCTCATAGAGTTCTATATACAATATCTAGAAGCAACGTTTTAAACTTTACCTCTAGTGGAATGAAAATCGAAATAATTACTCCATCTTGGCAAAAAGCAGTCAAGGCCGGAGAGATAACTTTGATTGTTTTAGTTTCAATTTCTGTTACATCGCTTATTATTTTAGTGGTTCTAGATAAAACCAATCTCTTAAAGAAAAGAAGTAATGAACAATTATGAAACTAATATCGTTTGTTGTGCCTTCCTATAACGCTAGCAAATACCTGGATAAAGTAATCCCTTCTTTATTAGTGGGTGGAGATGAGGTTGAAATCATTATCGTTAACGATGGTTCTAAGGATAATACTTTAGAAATAGCTAAGAATTATGAAAAGGCAAATAGCAACGTTATTGTTATAGATAAAGAAAATGGCGGGCACGGTTCAACGATTAATGAGGCAGTTAAAATTGCTACAGGCCTATATTTTAAATGCGTGGATGCCGATGATTGGCTAGATAAAGATGCATTATTATCTTTATTAGAAAGAATTAAAATTGATATAGAGAATAAGAAATCACCGGATTTATATTTGACTAATTTTGTTTATGAAAATATTTCTAAAAAAAGGCAAGACGTGTGGTCGTTAAAAAAATATTTTAATGTAGGTAAAATTCTTTCTTGGAAAGACATTAAGCCATTTAATGTCAAAGATTTTTTAATGATGCATATGTTTGTTTATAAACTAGACATTTTAAAACAATCTAAATTATCTTTGCCCTTACATACTTTTTATGTTGATAATCTTTACGTTTATAAACCGCTTTATTATGTAAATACCATTTGCTATCTAGATTTGGATTTATATAGATATTATGTAGGCAGGAACGATCAATCGGTTTCTTTCGAACAGGTCGATTTAAAATATGACCATCAATTAAGGGTCTTTAAAGAAGCTAGTTTATACTATACAAAAGAAGATTTATTAAAGCTTAATAAGCCTCATTATAAAGAAATGATTAAGGCTTATTTTACTATATTATGGCTAACTCAATATTATTGTTTGCTTGGAAAAAGAAAAGGAAAATATAAAGAATATAAAGCCGTTTTGCGTGATTTTAAAAAAGAAAACCCTTCTTTTTATTCTTTAATTCATAGAGATTTCCCTTATTTTATGTATTCGCTTCTTTTGCCTTGCTTAAAAAAATTATTGGTTAATATAGGCTATCGTTTTGTTATTAAGAAAACTTCCTGGAATTAACATGCAAAGAAAGTTGTTTTTAAAAACATTGTTCTTCTTGTCTCTAGGCTGTTTTTTTCTTTCTAGTTGTCAGCAAGAAGGCACTTCCTCTTTAGACTCTTCTTTCGATTCATCTTTAGATTCCTCTAATAACGATGACATCATTATTGATGAAGGACCCCTTATTACTTCTAGAGTTATCAAATGCTATTCATCCAATTCAACTTATGTTAGTTCTTATTTCCCATCTCAATGTTTTAATTCAGAAAATTTTAATATTTATGGAGATAAAAATAATTACAGGTCCTTAATAAAATTTAATTTAAGTTCTTATTCCCTAAATAGAATTAACGATATTTCTTTAGTCCTTAGTTTCGAGAAAGATTCTATTTCTTTTTCTTCCTTTTCTCCCACGATTAGATATGGCTATGCTAACTGGGACATAGAAGATGATATCAATTGGAATGATAAGTCTTCTTATTTCCAGTGGAACAAAGACAATGAAATTTTTCATTCTCTTTCTGGTGTTGAAATAATTAAAAATGAAGTGGACTTGGTTCATTTTAACTCGTTGCTTTTTTCTAATTTAATGTCGCAAAACGGCAATATAAATTTAGAAATTGCCGATTCAAATAATGTTAAGGCAAATTTTTATTCATCTAATTATGGCGATAAAAAATTTAGGCCATATTTAAATATAAATTATTCTTTTTCTATTAAGGCTATTGAACTAGCGTCGAGATGGAAATCTTTTAGAAAGGAAGATCCTACTTTTTCTATTTTTTTAAACGGGGAAAGAAAAAACGATTTAGAAGAATTTTTTATTGATTACAATGCTTTGAATGAAGATGATTTAGATATTTTTAATCTAAATATTGATTATAAAAAGGGCAATAAAAATTATTCTATTGCCGATTCTATTTCTTTTTTCAAAGATTATTTAAATATTTCAATAAATGGGATTTTCTTTTCCTCTAAAGGGAAAGAAGAAGGAGACGGAACTAGGTCTAATCCTTATAATGATTTAAACTTAATTGATGATAAATTAATAAAGGAAAAAGGAAATACTATTTATATAGAATCTGGAAGCGAGTTTGTTTTTACAAACGGACTTACTTTAAAAAACATTAACCAAAATGAGTTAGTTCGCATTACTTCTTTCGGTGAAGGCGATAAGCCAAAGTTAATAGGAGAAAGCTCCGCTTCTAATGTTTTGAGTTTAGAAAATTGCTCGAATATAAAAATCTCAAATTTAGAAATTTATAATAAAGAAAATAAGAATGAAAATGATAGGCGTGGCATTTATATCCATGCTCTAAAAGATAGTAAAGTAAGCAATGTTACCATCTCTAATTGTTATATTCATGATATTTTAGGGTATTCAAATACTTCTACTTCAATTTCTGATTCTAAAATGAAAAGGACTGGGGGGATTTTTGTTGAAGGAGAAGCCGGTTCTTCTCTAGATGGTTTAAATATTATCGATAATGAAATATTTAATGTTGGGAATGTCGGTATTGCTTCTAGAACGAACCAAAAATATGATGGGGCAGAATCTAATCCATACCATTCTACCTTTGAACAAACCTCTTTTAAAAATGTAGTTGTAGCTTCTAATTTGATACATGGGGTCGCTAAAAATGCAATTTTCTTAAGAAATCTTTTTGGCGGGGTTATTGAAAGAAACGTGGTCTATGATACTTCTACTAAATGCGTTGATGGTGGGAATTCCATTGTTACGGCTAGGGTTAAAAACACCATTGTTCAATATAATGAAGGCTATAAAAATGGGAATTCTTCATCAACAAAAGATGGGGCAATGTTAGATGCGGATTTATATTCGGTCGATACCTTTTGGCAATATAACTATAGTCATGATAATGCGTTTGGCTTATTTATAAATTGCACGAATAAAAACGACAATGTAACCGTTAGATTTAATTTGTCTATAAATGATATGGGCAATAGGGGAATTATTTGCCTAAATTATGCTTTCAATAAAATAGATATTTATAACAACACCATCATAAGCGGAGTCGGATCAGGCTTAGGTCTGGAAAAAGGGCTGATTTTATTCGAAGCTAGTGAGAACGCCGATGGGCAATCAAATATTTTTAATAATATCTTTTATTGTAGGAGTAAGAATGCAAAAACCAACATTGATTCTTCTTTAAAAGAACTTACCTTTTATTGCAATGCAGTTTTTGATTCAAACGGAGAAAATAAAGACTCTTCTTTAAATAAACTTATTCCTGACATTGATTCTCACCCCTTGATAAAAGAATCGGATCCGAATTTTGTAAATAGCGATTATTCAGATTTAAATGGATATGAACAGGCAGTAAAAAAATTCGCCCCAATCCAAAATAAAAATTACAAAGCCTATGCTTATCCCATTAGCAATAAATTTGTTGATATTTTAGGCAATTCCTATTCAAAAACAATTGGTTGCTATTTTTTACATTAGTTTGCAATATTTGTTACAAAATATTTACTATTTTTTATCTTCTTCTAATTAACTAAATTTATTTTGGATTTCTAATTAGGAAGGATATTCAAAATGAAAATTTTTAACAAATTGTCTTTATTTGCCTTGCCTTTGATAGTTTTGGCAGGCACAACTGTTGCTAGTTTCTCCAAAACTGCAAATAAGGTTAGTGCAGAAGGTGAAACTTCTAGCGCGACTAAGTATGTAAAGGTTGAATATGTCCCTTCTACCTTTAGTGGCGAATATGCGCTTGGATTATTTGAAGCTGATGGAAATGCAAAAATATGGAATGGAAATTCCGACGTTTCTAATTTTGTGAGTTCAACCTTTTCAAATAAGGTTCTTGAAACTGATTCTTCGATTGTAACTTTATCTTTTAATTCTATGGATAATGAAACCTATAGCATTAAAGTGAATGGAGGTGATAACGATGGCAAATATTTAACGGTTTCAAGTGCCAAAAATACAGAAATTGGTTTTTCTGATACTGAAGTTGCATTCACTTTGACTGCCAAATACGAAAATATAGGTATTAAATATTCCGCCACCACGACCAACCCTTATTTAAGATTTTATGCGGATGGCAATTCTTCTTCAAAATATAGGTTTAGATTTTTCTCTGCAAGCAACAAGGGAAAAGCTATTCATTTGATAAAGAAAATTACTGCTATAACCGCCGAAGAATGGAAGACCGAATTCTTAGACGCAACAACTGGGACCTGTAATCCAGATAGCCCAAAGCCAAATCAACTTGCTTCCATTTGGGCTGTCTCTAAAGCCTCTTTTGATAATTTGCCAGTAGAAGAACAAGAAAAACTTTCTACTGTAAACATTGATGCCGACTTCCAAGCCGCTATCGAAAGATATGAATATATAGTTAGAACCTATAACGATAGCAGAATCTCCGACTTTATTGGTCGTGGTATTGTTACTAACGCAAACATAAATTTGTTTAGACAAAATGGTTCCAATAATAACATCTTAATTTTATCTTTTGCTACATTAGGAGTTGTTTCGATTTCCTTAGTTAGCTTTTTCTTGGTTAGAAGAAAAAGAAGCAAATAAAAATCAATCCTTTTTCTAATAGACCGTAATTATCCTCGTTACGGTCTTTTTTCTTTTAAAAATCATCATTAATAAATTAAAATAATTACAAGGGGCCTTGGGACTCTAGATATGAACAAAATATTGAACATTATCCTTTCATCTTCTTTTGCTTTGTCTTTGTTTTCTTTTGCTAGTTTGTTTAAGGAAAATAAAAATGGTGAACAATGTTGGAATGGTTTAAAAGCAGTTCCTTCTAGTTATCGTTATTCAACTAGCGACATCAAAGAAGAACCAAAAAACTCAAATGTCTATCCTTTGAATTTTAAATATATGGGGTTAGGTGGCAGTAGTGCCGAGACTAGTTCTATTTGGTATGACTATCGAGGTGAAACAATAGATAACGAACCTATAACAGTTGCCATCATTGATTCTGGACTAGACATCTATCATGAAGATTTTTTAACTAAAGAAGCTAGTGGAGTCAAACTAAGCGAAAGCAATATAGATTCCTATTCCATAATAGATCCAAAAAGTTGTTATATTTACGATACTTCTGAAGGATATTATTCATCTTCGGTTAGAACTCAAGTTGGAATTAAATATGTCTACGATGATGATATTTATGATTCCGAATATGATGAATATTATTCTCATGGGACCGCTAGTGCGGCTTGCATAGGAGCCGCTGTTAATGGGGTTGGTGGGTATGGTATAGCGCCTAAAGTCAATCTATTGATCATTAAGATGGATTTTTACTTTACCTCTTTAGATAAAGCCATTAGATACGCTAGCGATAACGGCGCTAAAGTCATCAATATGTCTTTAGGGGCTTATGCTGAGAAGTTTACCGATGGTTATGGAGATGAACAGAGTGGAGTTGCATCAACAACAACTGCTTTAAGTTCCGCGATTTCTTATGCCAATAGCAAGGATGTGGTCGTTGTTGCTTCTGCCGGGAATGAAAAAACAAACCATTATTCTTATCCAGCTTGTAATGAAGGGGTAGTTGGAGTTGGGGCTTTAGAAAGGGCTTCTGGGACTGTCGCGTCCGATTTTTCTAATTTTAATAAAACTAGCGATAAAGCTAGTGGCAATAACAATGTTGATGTTATGGCTCCTGGATATGTATATACCGCTAACGTTCCTCAAAAGGCAGCTAGAACTTCCTCTAGTTCTTTTATTGCCGATAGTTATTATTGCGAGACCCAAGGGACTTCCTTTTCTTCTCCTTTAACTTCTGGAGCTATCGCTTTATATAGAGCAAAATATCCTAGCAAGACTAGAAGCGAAGTAATAAATGCCTTATATGAATCTTGCATTGATTTAGGGACAAGTGGCTGGGATTATAAATATGGGTATGGAAGAGTAAATGTTAGCGATTTTTTAGATGATGGAATTCCCGTTACGCAAGTTAATGTTTCTCCTGCAAACGTAAATTTAAGCATCGATTCAAGTGGGAGAGCAGATACAGTTCAACTGAGTGCTTCTTTTTTACCCTCTGACGCTAGCGAAGAATATAAAACAGGATTATGGATTTCTAACGACGATAACGTTGCCCTGGTCGATGAAAATACAGGTTTGGTAACAGCAAATGGGAAAGGAACTACTCAAGTTGTTTTTTTAACCGAAAAGGGGGGCATAGAAGGATATGCAACAGTAGTTGTTAACGATTCTAGACCAAAAATAACTTCCTTGTCTTTAGAAAATACGCCTATTAAGATGCCTTTTTATGGTGAGCTAGATGTTTCAAGTATAAAAGCTAGTGTTATTTACGAGAATGGAAGTCAAAAAGAAGTCAATAACGTTAAATATGAACTTATTGGCGATGCTAAGTCTATTGGTTATAAAAAGGTGGAAGCAACTTATATAGAGAATGGAGTCAGCGTCAGCTCTTCTTTTAACATTTTTGTAACAAATGAAAACGCCATAAGGAAAGAAATAACTTCGCCTAGTTCCATTACTTCTTTTACTGGAATTAGCAAGGACAATTATTTTAAGAAAAACGGTGATTCCATTTCTTTGTCTTCTTCAAAAGGAGAAACTATTAATTGGGTCATTGATACGGATGCTTCTTATTTTGGATATGATGGAAGTGGTTTTTCCTCTCAAATAGGTTCAAAGAAAAACCCTGCCACTTATGCAAAGATTATTTCTAAAGAAACATTTTATAACGTAAATCAAATTAAAATTAATGGAAGGGTTGCCACTTCTGGAAATGCTTCTATTTCTATTAAGGTGGGCGAAGTTAGTTTTACTAGCGATAACTTATCTTCTATTCCATTAAAAACTACAATGAATGAATATTCTTTTAACGGTTTATCTTCCGGAGTTATTGAAATTTCTTATAAAGTAACTTCTGGAGCCGTATTCTTTAATGGCATAACCATTTCCATTGAAGGGAAAAGTGGTTATGAATGGAACGGGAATGAGCAGGCCATTTCTTTTATTTCCTATTTAAAAACGTTTTTAGGATCTTGTTATCCTGGCTTTGAAGATAAAAGGAAAGAAGTGGCAGTTTTAATAAATGAGTATAATTTTTTGCTTGAGGAAGCTAAATTGGACAACTCGTTTAATGATCTTTTCGATGATAATGGTTATACAGTAACTGCTTTAGAAAAATTAAAAATGATGGCAAGTCAATACAATAAATCTCTTAAGGAAGGAGAAAGCAAACTGGTTTTAGAACTTCCTGAAGGGAATTTTAATGGAGAAAGTAATATTGCTTTGAAAGCAAACCAATCTAATAAACAAGCAATTTTAATTCTTGCCATTGCTTCTTTGTTTTCAATAATTTTTGCCGCTTCATTCTTTTTCATTAAGAAAAAAAGACGTCAACTATAACTAAATGTCGTTAGACCCTTTTTGCTTTAAAAATTTCAATAATGACCATGTTTTTTTAAATCTTGACAATTTTTCTATATAAAATACTCTAAAAATGGTTACAGAAAGGAACTTCTATTATGAAATCAAAAAAATTGTATTTCTTTCTATCTTTGGCCGGGCTTTCCTCTTTGCTATTTTCTTGTGGAAATGATGTTTCATCTTCTTCTAATGAAAGCAAAGAAATTTCCTCTAGCCAAACTTCATCAGAGGAATCAATTCTTCCTCCAACATTAAATAAGGATGACTTCTCTTATTTACTAGGAACTTATAATGGAAAACTTGGCAAGCTTACTCTTGATGAGAAGTTTATCCAAATTGAGGGGAAACAAGAATTGACTTTAATCCCGACTTCCTTAGGAAAAGTAGATGTTTCTACCGACCCAAGTAAAAAGAAAGAGGTCATTTCAGTAAATTTCGATTCTTCTTTTAATCAGGGTAATTCCTATAGGGCTTATGTTGATTTATATGGCGATGGATTTTTGCATTTAGATAAAACTAACGAAGATGCCTTTATTACTTTAGGCACATTCCAACCTGATGTTTCGAAATATGCTGGGTCATATTCCGCCTATGGAGATTCAAGTTCTTATAACATCTATACGGTTTTAGATGGGCAGTTCGATTATGAAAGAAATGTTAACTTGGCTGCCAGAGTTTCTGGATATGATGGAATTTGGAGTTATGAACAAAATTGGTCATATGTATCTAGGCTGAGGGAAGACAATTCCAATGTTTTTGAACCTACAATTGTTACAACTTTGGAATTAACGGATTCTGATAACTATGGATATGGGGAAGAAAGAATTGACGTAATCGAAGATGAGAGTGGGAATAAAACCATTAGACTATTTGAAAGCCAATATAATAGCGTTTCTAATTATCTAGATCCCGGAGCCTTAAACGGATTTAATGTCTTTGATGGAACAAAATCAATTGCCTTATCAATGGATCCTGATAATAAAACTTTAACATTTGGAGATTTTACGGGCACTTATGTAACTAAAATTGATGAAGAAGGCATGAAAGTAGATGTTACCTCTTCCTCTTCGACATTGTCATTTAGAATCGGTAGCCATTATATTAAAGTTAGCAAAGACAATGAAACTAGTTTATATCCAGTCGATAATGTTTCTAGTTTAAAAGGGGAATATTCTAAAGACGGGGAAGTAATAAAAATTACTGTTGACGATGAAAATAATTTGCAATTGAGCGTCAATGAAGTAGCCATAAATCCTAATTATATAATTTATAATAAAAGAAAGGCTCTTTCTTTCTCATACAATAATAAAAATTATATAGTTGCGCCAGATAATGATGAAAATGAATCATCAATATTGGTTTCTATCGATGGCAATATTTCTTATTATATAAATGAGTCTTTGTATTTATCTTTATTCATCGATGAATTTGTTGCCCATGACGAAAAGAATCAATTTAATTTAACCGTTGATTCTGATTTATCTTTTAAAATAGGTGAAAAAACCGGTAAGTTTGCTTTTTCTTACTGGCATGGAGATAAATATCCTAGCTTAGTGGGCAATTTAGAATCTACTCCTTATACTTTAAGCTTGGTTCAATCCGATATTGGTTATTATTCGTTAAATAAGGGAGAAGAAGAAATTAATCTTTATAGCAAAAAGATTTTAGACAAAGTTTATGGAGACTATTCTTCTAATGGTAGGGATAATTTCAGTTTATCTACTTCCTTTTTAACAGTAGGAGATAAGGAAGCCCCCTATGAATTCGATCCATTCTATCAAGTAGGAACCGGAACTTATTTATTTGCTATTTCTAGCAATGGGCAGACTTATAAGAACAACCTTAACGGTACTTTCTATACGGATGATGCCTATTATATTAGAAAATCATTATTTGCCGAGCTAGCTGGCACTTATTCTTTATATGGGAAATATGGAATCGAAAATATTAAATTCACCGCGGACGGGCATTTATATTTAGATACGGTTAACCAAGATAAAACCGGTTTAATTAAAGATGTTGAATATGATTATTCCATCATAACTCAGCCAAGTAGCGATAACAAAGCCATGTTGGCGTTTAACTATAACGAAGATACTTCGATCTTTATTTATTTCCATAATGGATATGTAACCATTGCTAGTTTAAATTATTATGAACAAGACATTTTAAGCACATGGGGTACTTATGCCGATGCCAATCTAACCAATGTCTTATACGTCCAAAATAATAAGATTTACTTAAATGGAACTGATTTGCCTATTCTTTCTAGAACAAAGGAGGGCGATTCTAAAGTAGTAACTACAAGCCAAGGTACTTTTACTTTTAAAGGTGATGGGAATGTTACTTATAAAGATGGAGAATCAAGTGTTGAATTAACAAAGAAATTAGATTATTTGGATTTTGATAAATTTGTTGGTAACTATACAGTTGATGATAAAACTTTCTCTTTCGAGAAGGATGAAATTAGCGGTTATGCCTTAACTGTTGATGGAATTAGCTATGGGCTAGATTCTATGTTCATTACTAATTACAATGGCTCATTGACATTAGTAGTTAGTGTCTTCTTATCTAAATATAGGTTATCGATTAACTTAAGTAGCGGTGAAGTTAGCCCTAGCTATGATGCAGGCAGTTTGCCACCTCCGCCACCCTTACCAAGACAATAATTATTGCTTTTAAAAGAACGCATCTAAAATAACATTTGGGTGCGTTTTCTTTTTTGTTTTATCATTTTGATGTTAGTTTATGAATGAATTTCTAAAGCGTTTTAAAAATGTAAAGGGTGCTATCTTTGATTTGGATGGTACTTTAATTGACTCTATGAATGTTTGGAGAGATATAGACATTGAATTCTTTTCTAGGCATGGCCTAGTTTACGAAGATAGCTATCAAAAAGCTATCGGACATAAAGGATTAAAAGAAATTGCTAAATATACAAAGGAAGCGTATTCCTTAGAAGAAAGCGAAGAAGAAATAGTCTCTATTTGGCTAGATATGGCTAAAGACTATTATGAAAACAAAATAAATCTAAAGCCAGGAGTCAAAGGTTTTTTGCAATATTTAAAAAGCAATAACATAAAAATAGGTTTAGCAACATCGAATTCTTTAGAACTTACTTTATCTATTTTAAATCGACATGGCATTTATTCTTATTTTGACAAAATCTTGACTGTCAACGAATTAAAGGCCGACAAGTCTAGTCCTTTAATATATTTGACCATTGCTTCATATTTCAATTTAGTTCCAAATCAATGTGCTGTTTTTGAAGATTTAATAACTGGAATTAAAACTGCTAAAGAAGCAGGGTTTATTACAGTAGGTGTAGAAGATAAATCTAGTCTAGATAAAAAAGAAGAAATTAAAAATATTTCCTCTTTTTATATTAAAGATTTTTTCTCATTTCTATAAAATTAAGTCATTATCGTATATTTTGAATATCTTTTGTTTAGTTAGCTTAAACTATTTTTTTCTTGTTGATAAATTCGTGCTTGAAATTCTATTGATTTTGACTATAACTATAACGTCAATTTTTAAGGTTTAGGTATTTTTATGGAAAAAAGAATCAAAAAATTAGCCTTGTTAGCCCTTCTTCCTGTTGCAGGTCTTGCCGGAGTAGTTACTTATGCTTCCGTAAACGCAGGAACTCCATTAACAATTAACGCGGAAAACAAAGATTACAAGTTAAGCTTTGGGAAAGACGACTTTAAAGGTGTTTTAAAGTCTGGTTCAAAATATAGTTATGAAAAGTATGTTGCTACTTTAAAAACCGAGCTAGGCAATGAAGTTGAATTTGAATCTAAAGGCGAAAAAATAATTACCTCTTCTCTTCAAGATGATGAGATATTCATCGTTAAGGGGCAAGGAAGCATTTATAATTCAACAGCTATTTCTGGTATTAAAAAAATAGCTTTTAAGCTTGCTTCTAGAGGTTATGAAGATTGCACTATAGATTTAAAATTTGGTTTTGATAAGGATAATCTAAGCCAAAGTTATAGCTATTATACGAAGAAAAATGGCGAATACGAGGTTACTTTCGATAAAGTAACCCCATCTTATTTTAATCTAGAATTAGGTGGACAAACTTATTTTTCAAAATTAGAAATAACCTATTCGTGTACTGAGCAAACCAACAATCTTGGAAGCATTACCGTTAATAATGCCTCTGAATTAAAACAAGCTTTGGCCTATCATTCTCACTTTAATAGTAATTCCTCCATTGTTTTAGGGTCTGATATCGGATTGGCTGATTATTTAAAATTCCAAGGTGAGAATTCTCCTAAGGTATTCAACATTGATTTAAATGGTCACGTTATTAAAGGGCTTAAGAAGAGCGAAGACGCTTCAAGCATATTTAACGATGCTAGAACAGAGGATAGCCAAGCGGCAATAACCTCCAATTCTTTAATAAAAATTAGATCAAATGCGAATGTCATTATTTCTGGCAATGGTTCAATCCTTTCTAACGGGACCGACACCTTTGTTGCTGAAATGGGTGATAGCATATATGAAACTACTAGTTCATCTTTAACCATTAATGATGGAAATTTTGTTAGTGGGTTTGATACTAATTGTCTTTATATTAACGCTGATAATGTAAGTACCCATAAAGCCGGGAACATTGTAATTAATGGCGGCACTTTCTCTAATGAAGGCGGCGGACGTAATATGTTGTTAAATATCACGGATAGCACCGTGGTAGGGACTTTCATGGTTAATGGCGGGTCTTTCTATGACTTTAATCCTGCTAATGGAGATTACGGGCATACAGATGCTTCTACCGACAATAAAAAATCATTCCTCGATGAATTCCATGAAGTTGCTTCAACAGTTGATGGAACTCATACTATTTATACAGTTTCTAATAAGAGCAAAGAAATATCATTAACTAGCGAAGTTACGTTAAGTTCAAAACTAACTTATGCTGATTCTAAAGAAGAAGTCACTATAAACGGGAATGGGAAAACCATAAGCGTTACTTCTGATTTTGCCAATAATAATGCTGTTTTAATTAATGCCAAAGGCAATTTAACTATTAACGATTTAACTATAGATATGGCTAACGCTGTTGGTGTTTGGGGTATTCAAGCCTTAGGTGACATTACTTTAAATAACGTTAATATCATTAATGTCGACCATGCCAATAAATATATTTATACTCTTAATGTTTATGGCGGTGGGAACGCCAAATTCGTTGATTGTAACATTGCTGCTGCAAAAAATATGTGTAATAAAAATTATGGCTGTGTCGATATTTGGTTTGGCGATGGTAGGAATGCCATTATTCAAGGCGGGAACTACGGATCGATATTTGTTAATTCTTCCGAAGGTTCTGGATTGCTTCACGCTGGAAAGTTAACTATTGAATCTTCAAGCGATCATGTGACTAAAATTGATTCAGTCACCTTAGAAGGGGAGATTAATAAAAAGAATAAGCTAGTGTGCGATGGTTTTACTTATGTAATAGAGGGAGCGTATATGTCTGCTATTTTAGAAGGGAACGATTCTTCTTATTGCACGGTGAATAAACTTATTAAAAATCCTCAAAATTTGGATTTAACAAAATATGCCGATTTAACCGGCAAGACCGTTTCTAAAGCTGCTTAAAGTATTTATTTAAAAATTAATGAAAGGCATGGGTGAATTTAAGTCATCGATGCCTTTTTGTTTTAAATCAATAAATGGATTTGGTAAAATTTGAACATGCGTTCCCGTTTATTTTTAAAAAGTATTGCCTTATTTTCTTCTTTTTTAATTTTATCCGCTTTTTGTTTAGGTTTAGCTTCCAATTTAAATTTAAAAGAAGGAAAAGCCGGCGAAATTTTTGATTATGATTTTACGGAGGATTTTTCTTCCTATGTCGCCTCGACTAGTTACATAAATGAAAAAACATATGGCAATTTCAAAGGCGTGGGCTGCGTTTCAACTACATCTTCATATGCAATAGATGGCAATACATTTGTCATGAAATTAAATAAAGGAGAAGCGAATGCCTCTAGACAACTGTTTATCGATACAACCGGATATGCAAAAATTGTCTTTGACATAAAATTGACTACGCCTAGTAAAACTTATGTTGATTTGGGGTGTAATCTTCCTATCATTACCGATGAAACTAATGCAAAAGGCATCGTTTATACAAAAGGATATAAAGAAGTAATAGTAACTTTTTCTTCCTTTTCTACGCCTGAAAATAATTATTTTGTCGGAATCGATAATGTCGAATTTTATAAACTATCAAAAGAATCTACTCCCTCCAAACCCATTTATACGGCAAATAATTATTATTATCATAAAATAGAGAGTTCTCTTGATGTAATAACTGATTTAGCCCTCATTATAAGAAACAATGTGAAATACGTTCGTTTTGATGAATCGACATCTATAAATATCCATAATTATTCAAAAGGCGGCCAATTTATTTTTTATGATAGCAGCGACGTAATTTATCCTGAGATAGGTTGGCCGGAAAATGGGGTTTTTACGGTTGATGGTTCTTCTTATTATTTAGACAGGGAACATGTTTGGCCTTGTTCAAATATGAAAATCAAACCAGCTGGTGGGTCTAGAAGCGTGTCTTCATTTTCTGATTTTGTAAGAAACGAAGACGATTCTTATGATTATCGACCATCCTCTTCTAATAGAGGTCATTTTAGCGATATGCATAATTTAATTACGGCCACAAGGGAAGCCAATCAAAATTTGCATAACGATAATTTCTTTAAAGATGAAAAAGGCAATAGTAAAACCCCCTATAAAGAGAATGGATTTTTTTATCCAGGCGATGAATTTAAAGGGGACGTGGCACGGATTTTGTTTTACATGAGTTTAATGTATCCATATTTGACATTAGGGGATGAAACTAATTTGAAGGGTTCTATTTTTTATGGCGACTTAGAAACATTAAGAAGATGGGACAAAGAAGACCCTGTTTCGCAAGAAGAGATAGATAGAAACAATTTAATTTTCAAAAAGCAAAGAAACCGTAATCCTTTTATAGACCTATATGAAATCAATATTGCCGATATAGTATTTGCTAATGGGGACGTAGAAGTACCTGTTGCTACAAATTGAATTATTTAGATTGGTATAACCTTAAGAAAAGAAGCTTTATTTAAATGTTATTAAAACCTTTCTTTCTAAATCGATCTTTTTTTGTGAACTTTTTAAGCGGACTTATATGTCATTTTCTATATACTAGAAGTAAAAAGACAAGGTACATATTTTAATAAATCTAATAAATTAATTTTCTATTATAAAAGTTAAGTCACCTTTGCACTTTTTCTATTAATGCAAAGTTGCTAATATTTATTTCATTGACGGAGTAGGCTGCTAATTAGCGGCAAGTCAACAAAGTGGAGTAATCCTGGCTTGCCTTAATTGCTTAGAGTCGGAAAGGCTTTTATGGATTGGCTTAATATTGTTCTTACCTCCTTTTCGATGGCTATAGATGCATCGGCAACTAATGCCGTTAATGCAATTAAGGAAGAGAGGATGCCTCTTTGGAAAATCGCCTTTGCTTCTTTTATATTTGCTATATTTCAATTTGTTATGCCTTTAATTGGCTATTTGATTGGCTCTGGATTTAGGGAATTTTTAGAGCCAATTATTCCCTATATTGGCTTCGCTTTATTGACTTTACTTGCCATTAAATGCTTCTATGACGCCATAAAGGAAACTATTGCGATTAGAAAAAGTGGTGGTGAGCTTAAAGTTGAAAGAAAACCCGTTACAATATTTACTATTTTAATTGAAGGGGTAGCGACTTCCATTGATGCATTGTGCATTGGCTTTGTCTATTTGTCTTATCCATTTATTGACGCTTTGCTTGTTTTTGGGATCATTGGTATTGTCGCGTTTGTCCTTCCTTTTATAGCAGGCGTGTTTGGAAAATACCTAGCTAAGTTTTTAGAAAAATGGGCAAATTATATATCTGGCTTTGTTTTCTTATCTATTGCTTTAAAGATACTTATTGAAAGTTTTCTTCACTAATTTGTAATTCAGTTTGTTAAGGTTAGAAAATACCTAGCTTTTTTAAATAAAAACATTTATTGAAAAACAATGATTTATCATTTGCTCAAATATATAATCTTTTTTGAGGTATTTTATGGATAATTTGTTAAAGATAATGTCTCTTCTAAAAGAATCAAAGTCTCCTTTTCATGTCGTTAGCAATATTAAATCAATTCTTTTAGGCAATGGTTTTATTGAAATGAAAGAAGAAGATGAGATTAATGAAGATGGTAAGTATTTCTATACTAGAAACGGGTCGGCTCTAGTGGCTTTTACTATAAAAAGGAGCGATACGTATGCAAAAATCATTGAAGCACATGTTGATTCCCCTTCTTTTAAATTAAAGCAAAATCCCATTGTTAATAATTCATCTTTAAGGTTATTAAATACTGAACCTTATGGTGGGGGAATTTATTATTCTTGGCTTGATAGGCCATTAGGGGTGGCAGGAAGAGCATTGTTTAAGAAAAACGACGTAGTGTCATCTTCTTTAGTGGATTTAGATGCTTCTTTTATAATTCCTTCTTTAGCTATTCATATGAATAGAGATGTAAATAATTCTTTTTCTTTAGATCCAAAAAAAGATTTATTGCCTTTATTTGGAGAAAGTGGGGAAAATGATTTAAAAAAAGTATTGGAAGCTCAATATAAAGAAAAAGGCGAAGTTGTTTCTTTTGATTTATTCTTATACAGCAAAGAAGAACCAACTCTAATTGGCTTAGATAAATCTATGCTTTCTAGTTGCAAATTAGATGATTTGGCCAGTGTTTATTCTTCTCTTCTTGGCTTTATTGCTTCTTCTTCAAAAAATGGAATTAACGTAGTGGCTTATTTTGATTCGGAAGAAGTTGGGTCTATGACCTATCAAGGTGCCGATAGTGATTTGCTGCGTTATCTTTTTAATAAGTTTTCTGCCTATACCAATAATTCCCTTATTTCTTTGCAAAGGAAAAGTTTTTGCATCAGCGCGGATAATGCCCATGCCGTTCATCCTGCTTTTATTGAATTAATGGATAAAACTAGCCCCGTCTATTTAAATAAAGGAATCACCATTAAGTATAATGCCAATCAAAAATATACAAGCGACGGTTTTTCTTCAGCCATAATGAAAGAAATATTTAATCTTTCTAATTTACCTTATCAAGAATTTAGCAATAGAAGTGATTTAAGGGGTGGTTCTACTTTAGGTGATATTTCCATCTCTCAAATAGCAATTAGAACTGTTGATATTGGCATTCCTCAAT
Source organism: uncultured Bacilli bacterium (assembly GCA_934725985.1). GTDB lineage: Bacteria > Bacillota_I > Bacilli_A > RFN20 > CAG-826 > Alloenteromonas. The sequence continues at coordinate 860,841 of CAKVCX010000001.1, forward strand.
TAGCTATGCATTCTTCCTATGAAACATTAGGCATTAAAGATTTGCTTGATATGGTTAAGCTTTCTGCTTGCTTCTTTGATTTAGATTTAAATATAAGCGAAGATGAGTTTAAAGTAACGAGGTAGATGAATGAGCAGGATTGTTTTAATTGGTGGAGGTTCTTCTTCTGGCAAATCCTATATAACCGAAGCGGTTACTAAAAATGTTGGGGAGAATAATATAACCCGTATAACAATGGATGATTATTATAAAGATCAATCCGATATGAAATTAGAAGATAGATACAAAGTAAATTATGATCATCCTAAAGCTTTTGATTTTCCCTTGATGCGAAAGCAAATAGCAGATTTAAAAAACGATATACCTATTGAAAAGCCTATTTATGATTTTGTTACTTTGACTAGAACAAAAAATAGCGAGACCATATATCCGAATAAGGTTGTTTTAGTTGAAGGCATCATGGCTTTAGTCGACAAACAGATTAGAAATCTAGGGGATATAAAGGTGTTTATTTCCGCTTCTTCTGAAAGAAGGTTTCTTCGCCGCCTTATTAGAGATAAAAAACAAAGGGGACGTAGCTTTGAAAATATAGTCAATCAATACTTTTCCTCTGTTCAACCCATGTATCAAGAAATAGTAGAACCGTCTTCTATTTATGCTGATTTAATAGTTAATAATGATGGGGTTGAAAATTTAGCCATTGCCGTTTTGACTTCCATAATTAAAGAAGAACTTGAATTATCTAGGACAAAACAAAAACCTCGCCTAATGGAAGAAGAATTTAATGAAGAGAGCCTCGTTTCTATTTTCAGTAAATAGTTTATTGTTCCAAGTATTCGCTAGGATTAAATACTTCTCCTTTATATAGCTCATATTCACCTTGAAAATAGGTATAGTTAGATTCGATTCGCTGCCAATTTGCTCTTATTCCTCCGGCATATAAGTCGGTTTGGGTTATGTGTTTGGCTTTGGATATGGCATTATTGTCAATCGTTAAATTTATTTGGTGGGTGATTTGTTTTGTTTTTACTTTGTTTTCATCTAAGCTAGCTAAAGAATAGGAAAAAGAAATTTCTCCTTTTAGCAAATAATTTTTTGGTAAATCTAGTGTATACGAAATATTAATATTATCGATGACTGATTTTAAATAATTAAGATTTGCAATTTGAGTAAAGCCAAAACTTATATTGAAAAATTCTTCTTCTAATGATTTTATGTAGATAGAGCTTGTTTTGGTTTTGTTATTTCCATCGTTTACAAGAGTATAAAAATAGTTTTTATCGGTGAATAATTGGGCTTGATAATCGCTTTTACTGTTTTCAACGATTTGAGTCCCGTTTCGAATTACTATATCTGAAGCATTTTCTCTTTTATAACGAATCGCTTCAAATATATCGCTTCCTTCTAAATCACTTTCATCTCCTGAAGAAAAGTTATAAGAACTATTCATTGAAACGTTTACTTTGTTTGGATGGCCATTTATATCCAATAAATATTGATTAAAGTCTTCTATTTTTTCTTTGTCTAAATCTATTTGAGTGACGTTTGAAGTTGATTCGATACTTGAAGAGGAGGTGGATTCGTCAATTAAAGACGAATCGGAACTCGTCTTGTTTTCTTTATCTATTGTTGTTGCGGTTTGATTTGTAGAGCAAGAAAACAAAAGCATTGACAAAGAAATGAATCTAAGCCCTTTTTTCATTAGTCAATCCTTTCAAATGTATCGTAAGTATAATCGTTTGGCCTATATATTTTTATGCATACTTTCCCTTTTTCATTTTTAAATATTGTTGCTTTTTCTACAGGGTTATCATTATCGTTTGGATCTGTGGAATAGCCATAATCGTAGCTCCAGTTGGTTAATGACAATTTTCCTTCATTATCTAATTGATAAGCAAATGTATCGTTATAAGGCTTCAAATTGCTTTTTATTACTTGTTCTACTTGGCCGCTTCCATTTTCTAGGAAAGTAAGCTTTAGGGTAAAACTAGTTTTTTCAACTTTAAATGTATGATTTAAAACGTTACTATTGAACCAATCTTGATCAATAGCTTCCTGACATTTTAAAGTAATCGATTTAGAAATGGCCGTGTTGCTTTTTATGAAGAAAGTAATGGTAGCTTCTCCTAATCCCTCGCCTTTAATCGTGGCTTTGCCATTATTCCAAGTAACTGAAATTATTTTGCTATCTGAGGAAGAAGCTTCTATATCTTGAATGGCTTCTAAAGGCAATACGTCGACATCAAAAGTAATTTCCTTGCCTAAACCTATAATATTATTTGGGACTGGATCAGTTTGTATATAAATGCCATTTCCTTTTGGCCTTTCTACTATCAAATCAATGGTTTTGGTTTTATTTTGCCAGATATTTTCTTCATTCTTCCCGAAATAGGTTAGGGTGATTGTTGTTTTTCCCTCACCTTTAATCTCCATTGTTTCGTTAGTAATGGCAATGGCATTCTCGTTGCTTGAACTAATTGGGGTTAATACTTCTTTGCTTACTCCGATTGCATTTTTTGGTAAATAGGATAGTGGTTTAGCGAATACGTAATAGAGTTTTTTACTGATATTATTTTTGTCTACTTCGTTGCCATATCCATCGACAATTCCAATTTCATCTATTTCTGTTAAGAAATAATCGTTGGGATTTAAGCTACCCGTGTAGCTGTTTTCTTTTTCCCCATATGTTATTTTGCCTTCTTTTGAAATAATTTTTATATAAGGATCTTCTCCTTCTGCTGAATCGGTTAGGGTTGTTTGATATTTATATTCGATTAGTCGATTCTCGCTTACTAAGAAATTGCATTCTTCCTTCATTGTAATGGTATCGTTTCCTAAATCCCCATCATAGCTATAGGAAAGCTCCATTGCATATTCAATGCCGTTTTCTTTTTCTACCCCATTAAAAGAGGTAACACCAGTTTGAATGACGTATTGGCTTGTTATTAATGTAGCTAAATAGGAAGCTAAATCTTCGCTTAATTTTAATGAAGATTCGTAACTTTTCTCGCTTGCTAAAACATATTCGCCTGTAGCTAATCCGCCACTATTTGCCTCTTTTTCTGTATCAACGACAAATTTCTTCGCTACGTAACTATTGCTTTCGTTAGAAGAAAGGAAAGCATAATAATACATCGGATATTCACCGACTATGGGCTTATTATCTTCGTTAAGTTCCCCGGTTTCGATTTTATCTATTTGATAAAGGCTACGACCAGAAGCACTTTCTTCGCTTCTGGTGTTATTTTTAGAATCTTCTTTTGTTGTTTTTTGCTCTAAAGAAGAAGTATCGTCAGAATATATTTTGTTTTTAGTTTCTATGCTAGTAATGAAATCGTTTTTTCTCTCTTTTTCAATTTTAGTTTCGCTAGAGGCAAAATCCCTTTCATTTTCTTTTCCTTTGTTCATTAAAAACGAATAGGCATTAGAAAATGACATAGAAATGTCTTCTTCTTCGCCGCTAGAAGAAGTTCCATTATCCTTAGAAGTATCGCTTTGGTTTGATGAAGATGTATCTTCTATATTTCCGCTGTCATCAATACTTTCGCTTTTATTGGATGCAGCGGGTAAAGCGCATGAAAATAATAATGATCCGCTAGTTAAGACTAATAATGTCTGAATAATTTTTTTCATAAAAAAGCCTTCTTTCATAGTGTATTAAATAATAGAAATAAATAAGGTCAAGGATATTTTTACTTGCTAAAAATCCATTTCGTCTTATGGTATTGCCAAGTTAAGGAGTTTTTTTGTATGAAAAATAATCGAAAATCATTATTGGCATTCTTTCTTTCTTTCTTTCTTGTTGGCTGTGGGCCTATTTCATCTAGTTTAAGTGAAAATGAAAAGAGCCAAAGTTCTTCTTTTGCAGAAGAGGAAAAAGAATTGCTAATTCAAGACATCTCTATTTTGCCTGGAGAAAAAACTAACTTGATTGCAAAACTTGGCGAAGAAGTAGTAGATGCTAAATTTGAGATTTTAGATTTAGGGAAAACCAATGCGACTGTAAGCGAAGATGGCTTCTTAGATGCCGGAATATTTGCTGGAACAATAAAAATAAAGGCTACTTATGAAAAATGGGAAGCAAGTAAAGACGTTGTTATTACTGCTCCAATTATAGATGATTCTAAGATTAATATTCCTTCTTCCTATAAGACTTCCATTAACGTAAAAACAGGGAATGTTGATTCCTTGGGCAATCCAATTAATGAAATAGGGCTTGAATTTGTTAAAGACAAAGGTTTTTTTCTTTCTCTAGGCGAAGGCGGTTGCATTATAGAAAACGATAAAGTCTATAACTATGAGGTAACTAAAGATGGGGCTAAGTTTAATTATGGTAGTGATTTGGAAGAAGAGGCTACCGTAAAAGACATTAATGATTCGTTTGATTTAAAAAGCTCGATTACTTCTTCTAGATATGAATTTTATTTTTTAAACAAGGAAAGCAATGAATATATTTTCCAAATGAATGCCAATACTGCCGCCACTTGCGTGGCTGAACCTACTATTTTTACTTTTATGGGCTTATTTAATATGGGGATTAATGGGGTTTGCGTAGGCGTGAGTGCAACTACTAATGAATATAGTGATTTATATGGGACGACTGGAAATAAATTTTATCCATTGCATTTAACTAGCATCGATGATTTGTCGGTTAATCCGGTTGGAGAGTATTTAAGCGATGGAGGGGCAGCAGAAGGAGGCTTTGAAGAGACTTTTTGATTTTATTGAAGTAATAAAGGTGCAATTAAGCGGATATCTTTAATAAAAATAGGCAAATTTGTGGAATTATTAAAAAAATACGTATTTATCGATTATTTTTGTTCATTTAGTTAAAAATTACTTTAAAAATAAGTTGACTAGTTTTAGACCGGTTTTAATTTATGTCAATCAAAGCGAGAAGGAGCTTTTATGAAAAATATGAAAAACAAATTATTGCTCTGCCTTGCTTCATCCTTATTTTTAGTGGGATGCGGAGGAAACTCGACTGAAAGTTCCTCGACTCCAATAGATGAAGCATCGACAAGCCAAACTTCAACTGAAACGGCGGATTCTAGCTCTTCAGGAGGAAGCGGAACATCTTCAAATACTAGCGAAGAAGAACGAGTAGTTACGATTGAAGAAGTAAATAGCTTATTGCCTGGAAAAACAACTCAATTAGTAGCCAAGTTAAACGGAGTAGAAACTGCCGCTGCTTGGACTATGGTTGATGACGGTGATACCGAATCAACTTTAAGTGCAGAAGGTTTGCTAAAAGCAGGCATCACCATTGGGGAAGTAAGTGTTAAGGCTACTATTGGAAAGGCAGAAGGCACTTTGACTATTACAATTCAAGAGCCAACTATTGATGTAGAGAAATTAGGCGTACCTACTTCCTATAAGGTTACCTATTACTCCGAAGCAGAGAGTGAGCCTACTCCACTTGCTAGTTTAGAATTCGTCAAAGATAAGGGCATTTATCTTGATATGAGTGCGGATGCTAGCGAATATGGTGAAGAATATAAAGGTGGAATAATTGCCGAAGAAGATAAATTATATAATTTCAACGTCGTTAACAATGAAGCGACGTTCAATTACAACACGGACGCAAGAGAAGAAACTATATCTACTTTTAATAATAGTTTCGATTTAGCTGGATCTATTAATTCTACTAATTATGACTTCCTTTATTTAGATGAAGATTATAACGAATACATGTATGAACCCAAACTAGATTACGATGCTTCCGTCGAGTTTGGAATTATGCAAGAACTAAGCATGATTGAAAATGGCTATGAATCTTTTTGCATAGGCGTGGATGCGACTAGTTTAGCCCTTACTTGCTTATATGGGGTGATGGAATATGAAGGTGAATATTACTTTTTTGAAATGGGCTTAGATGAAATCACGGACTTATCCGTTACCCCAGTTGGAGAAAATGTATCCGATGGCGGTGAAGGCGAAGGCGGGGTCGAAGAACCATTTTTAGATAGTTCAGTAGGAGAATAAACGATATGAAAAAGAAATCATTATTAATATTTTCCACTTCCTTTGCTCTTGGGATCGTTGCTTTAGGGACTGGATGTGGTTTAAAAAATGAAGAAAAAGTAGATACAACTTTAGAAGACGCGGTTCTTCCTAGCGACGAGATCGGTACAAAAATAAAGCTTGGGGAGAATGCTAGCGAAGGAAGTGTTACTACCCCAATTACTTTCGATGCCACTTTAGGTTATAGGGTGATTAATGAAACTAGTGGGGCAAAAAGCGTTCGCGTTTATGCTGCCTTAAACGGTTATAAAGGCTTAAAGGGCGCTTCTTTGACTAGGAAAGTTACTGGAAGCGATGGGACTTTAGTAAAAGAGGAAAAGACAATTCAAGTAAATTATGTCTATTCCTCGATAAAAGATGCCAATTTAGTAACTTGGGATACACCGGTTTCTACTGAAATAACTACTCCCTATTACATGGTTTATACCTTAAAGGATATTCCAGAAGAACATTGGCTTGATACTGTTAATGTTTCCTTTGCTATTGATAATGGAAGCGAAGTTAGAAGTGGAGAAGCTCTTTATAATGTACGCGGCTTAATTGGCGATGAAACAGAAGGTGTTGAATATGTACAAAGAGCCGATGTCACCGATAAAAATGAATATTATGCAAGAGCAATCAATAAAACCATAACAAAAGCTGTCGTCGCTTCTTCTTATTATACTTACGATGGGCATGTAGCTACTTTTATGGGTGAGGTTACTGCTCTAGATGCCACTAGTTCTACCGGGGCTTTTGAAGGCTGCAGCTATTTGACTGAAGTTGTTTTGCCAGATTCAATTAACTTCTTTGGTAACTATACCTTTTATAACGCATCAGCATTAAAAAAAGTAAGATTCCCTAAGAATTTAACTTCTATTTCCAAGTCTGCTTGGAGCAATGCGAAATTTAAGGAAGTCCAATGGGATGCCTTGGCTTTTGCAAATCCAAATGATGTAACAATTCCTTTTGATCTAGACCAAGTTATAATTTCTAGCGAAGTTACAAGTTTGCCTAAGACATTCATGTCTAGCTCCTATAAAGTCAAAAAAGTAGTTTATGATGGTCCTTTAGCTAATTTTAATGCGTTGAAAACGGATGAAAATAAAGACAATGGTTTATTTGTTGATGGAGTTTACGCGACTGATAACACCATTAATATTACTTATCATTTAGGCGAAGCCAATATTGCCGGCGAAACTGGGGATTATGTAGTTAAATCTTTCCCAAACCAGGCTTTTACTCCTGCTACCCCTTCTTTGTCAGGCAAAAGATTTGATGGTTGGTATTTAGATGAGAACTTGACTACTCCATTCGATGAGTCCTCTATTTTAACTGCCAATACAGATCTTTATCCGAAGTTCTCTGATTTTGGAAATGGCATTTCAGCTGAAAAGCCAATTGCCCTAGGCGAAGAAAACGCTTCATTTACGGAAACCTTAGTCCCTGGATACGAAGGCGTTTACTTTAAATATACTGCCCCAATAGATTCTACTGCAAAGTGGCATTATCTAAGGATAAATGAAGAAAATTCCGTAACTAATACTGATTTATCCATCGATGTTTCTTCTTTAAGCAATCAAAAAATATTCGTCTATAAGGATTCAGTTGAAGAAGAAAATCTGCAAAAAGAGTCTTCTACTAGTACCTTGGTCGATAAAGCGACTGTTCAAAAGCTATATTCCGAAGATGGATTTAAAAGAGTATGGATTGAGCCAGGCGAGACCTATTATTTCTATGCCGATGCTTATTACAGTGCTTATTATCCGGATAGACAATGGTATGGTGATTTAGCCATTGAATGGAAAACAAGCGAAGCCGATACAATTGCTACTGCCTTATCATTTAATTATGGAGAAGAGGTAACCCCATCAGTTTCTTATAAAACAGCTCCTGTTGCCTTATATAAATATGTTGCTACCTCTAGTAAAAAAGCTGCTATTTTCCTAAATACTTATAAAAAGTATTATGCAAGTATTGTTTGCTATGACGCTACCGACAATAACAATATAAGCAAGGTCGTCGAGGCTAGACCTAATGTTTCTGTTGATAATGGAACTTCTACCTCGGTTATTGATTTAATCGAAGGTCACACCTATGTTTTCCAAATTTCAATAAATGATCAGACTACAGAGGCTAAGTATTTCTCCTTTAAGCTAGATGATGTTCCTGCCGGTGCAAGTTTATCAGATCCAATTGCTTATTCTATAGGCGATACAATACAATCCGCTGATTTAGGTTTGAATTCAGTTTATTATTCCTTTACGTTAACGGAAGCAAAAAATGTTTGCTTTAGCTTAACTGGTGGTTCTACTTATTACGCTAAAAAGGCTCAAATCCTTAGCACTACAGGTGAAGCAGTTAGTGAAGAAGTTATTGAAGAAGGCGAAGAAGATACAAGTGGATGGGGTGGTGACACATATTATGGAACTCTATTGACTTTAAGCAAAAAGCTTGAAGCCGGAACCTACATATTGAAGGTTTCCATGAATTCAAGCTACCAAACCCCATCGGGTATAGATATATCTTCTAAATATCTTGAGGTGGGCGATAGTTTCGATGATCCTTTAGAAGCAACAGTAGTTTCTAATTCGGCTACCCTTGTTGCTACAACTGATGGCAAATTCTATTCTTTTGTTGCAGCAAATGAAGGATACATGCAATTTGATGTTACTGCTCCTGATGGAGTAAAAGTGGCTTTGCTTGATTCTAATGGCAATGCAACCGCGACCGCTTCTAATGGGGGTAGCTTGGTAACTAAAGTCAGTGCCGGCCAAACTGTTGTGCTCAAGGCTTTTGGCGGTAGTGGGGATGTTACATTATCACTTTCTTATCCAAGCGAAATGCGTGATGGAAAGAGCCGCGATACTGCTTATGTCCTTGATTTCTCTGCATCGGATGAAATAGATATTACCGATAAAACCGGTAATTCCTCTATTAATAGTGTTTTCTTTGAATTTACTGTTTCAACCACCGGAACATATAGGTTCTATAGCAATTCGGAATCGTTAGATTCAAAGGTAAATGCAATTTATGAAGGTGAAATCGTTTCTAAAATAGATAATTCATCTAATGATGATGATCAAAATAAACATGCCGGTTTTACCAATTATAGATATGATTTCTATGTCGAAGTGCAGTTAGAAGCAGGAAAGACTTATTATGCCGATATTAAGTTACCTTCTAATTCTGCTGATAATCCTAAAACTTTGAAACTTGGGTTATCGATGATAAAACAAGGCGAAACTCTTGCCAATCCAATAGAAAAAGCTTGGAACGAGAACACCTTGAGTATCTTGTCTAATTCTAAGTCAATGTTCTATTCATTCGTTGCCGATGAATCCGAGACTTTTGACTTAACTGTTTCCTCTTCTACTGAGGGAGTGACTCCAACTTTAACGTTGTATAAAGATGGTAATGCCGTTAAAAGCGTTGGTTCAGGTTATAGATTCACGCTTGAAAAAGACGCCACCTATGTCTTAAATGTTATAACAAGTGAGACTTGCGATGTTACCATTACAAGGACAGTTCACACTGGTATCTTCTCTTCTTCAGATCTACTTGGTACTTATAATGGCTGTGGTAACGGGTCTAGTTACTATAAGGCTAATATCATTGCCGATGGTGTATATTGGGAATCTAGTACGGTTCTTGGGGAACCAAGTTCTGCTTTATCCACAACCGCAACCGGTTTAACTAAGTTTGTGGCAACTGCAAGTGGAGAAAAGACATTCTATTGCAATGGGACCGATATGTGGGTGTTTAATTCTTCTTATGTATATTTCTTAAGCAAGAGACAATCTACTTATACTAGCGATGCTATTGCTGGAGAAATGGCTAAGACTGCTAGTGCTTCTAATGAAGCAGGGACCATTATTCAATCTATTAAGATCGATGATGGCTCTAGAATTTATGGTATGTCAAAAGATGGCGAAGTTTATCTAGGCATTACCGTAGAATTTACTAGTGGAGAAGACATCAAAGGTAATGATGTTGCCTTTGCTGTTAAGGATTCTTCTGGAAATACGATTGGAACTTATACTGGCGTTGGCGGTACTTTAACTGAAGTTACTGGACCAAATGCTTAATTTGATTCTTTAATCCCATTACCCCCTAACCCTAAAAAGGGAAGGGGGTATTTTAATCAATTTATAATTTAACTACTTAAAATTTATTTTTTTCATCAAAAACGGTCTTGCTTTTATTTCTACCGGCCTTAACTTAACATCGTTGGTTTTCAACCAATTTTTATAGAAAAAGGAGGCAATATGTTAAAAAAGAAACAATTCAAATCATTGCTACTGCTTTCCCTTTCTTTCTTTTTACTTGCATCATGTTCTTCTAATAATGATTCATCTAATGAAATTAACCCAAGCGAAGAAGTTATAAATCCTAGTTATGAGGATGTTTATTCTTTTTATTCTTCGATGAAAAATGCCCATAACTTTACCGTTGAAACAGACATTAATGATGGCAAATACAGTAAAACCTATTCTGATTATTTCACAAATACATATGTTTATTGTGATTATGAAACCGATCAAAAAGGGTTTGCTATTAAAAACAACAAAGTTTTTAGATTCGATGGAAATGAAGGCAATTTTATTTCTAGCGATGAATATTTAGATGAGAATGGTTCTTCTTATTCTTCTTTATGGGATACTTCTTTGTTTTCTACACCCATTTTAGATGTTGCCTATTTAAGCAAAGCCAAAGGTGTAACTAGCTTTGATATCTCTTCAAAGAACTTACGTCTTCAATATTTATCGTTTTTAAATATAGATTCAATCTATTTGACAGAAATAAAGTCCATGTCAACTTATATAGAAGATAACCATGCTTTAATTAAGTTAAGCATTTCTTCTTTTGAATACACGTCTACTTTTTATTCCATAGGTACTACAAGCAATGATGAAGTAGAGGATTATTTAAAGAATGCAAATGCTGCAATTATTGATGAATATCTATTAAGAGCCAAAGAAGATTTCTTGACCAATAATTTTACCCATGTCCATCGCGAATCGCTTACTTACGATGAAAATAATAGCATTACGGGGTATGAATATTCCACGCCTGATTATTATTATGATTATTATTTGAAAAATTCAGGCTATTCCATTTATTCAAAAGGTTACATGTCTCTTCATAATAAGATTTATTCCTATTTAGATAAAGAAGGAAATGAAACTTCTGCTGAGTTAGATGGAGCTTATTTGTTCTATTTAGATGAAAATGCCACCAAAATCTCAACAATTGCTTTGAGTGCACCGGCATTTGTCACCAATATTTATGATATGCCTACTATTATGGATTATCCTTCCAATATGGACATGTGGGACCATAATTTACAATATTTTACCCCAATTGGAGATGATTCTAGGTTCGAAGGAAAAGGATTTGTTACTACGGATGGCCTTATAATGACTTCCTTTTATAAGAATTCTCAATTAGCAAATAATTTGCAATCACTTGGAATAAGTTCTCTTTCTTTTACTAAACTAGAAATGTTTATAAATAAAACATCTTCTAAAAGCAATGACTCGGTAACCTTTTTATTTTCTATAAAGGCTAATGGAGTCGATTATGCTTGCCAATATGATTATATTGATTTTACTGCTTCAAATATTGAAGCCGTGGATGAGTTTTACTCTACTTTAACTAGCAAGGAGGTAATTTAAATGAAGAAAAAAATAATGCTGAGTTTGTTTTTATTTCCTTTAATCTTTTCTTGTTCTAATGGCGTTGATTCTTCTAAAACTATCGATAGCGAAGAAAAAGAAAGCTCTAGTTTAGAGGAAGTTGATGAATTTATTGAAGTCAAATGGAATAAAGGCGACAAGGTTAATAAAGAAATAAGCACAAGCGGCGCATTTATTGATGTTGCCATAGGTGAGATTTTATCCGTCGGCTGTTCCTATACCTTTGGCTATAAATATACTTCTGGTTCGGCCTCTTCAAGTCGAGTGGAAGTTTCTTCCAATGGTGTTTGCCAAATCACTTCTAGCGTTGATAATAGCTTTACTTTAAAAGGGTTAAGACAAGGGGAGACAATCTTAAAACTCTATGATGCAGACGGGGTATTGCGTTACCGAAACAAGATTACTTTTCGAAACGTTTTATCTAAAGAAGAGATGTTAGACTTCATAGTCAATAAAGTCGATCATTATGAATCTCAATATGCCAAAGGGATGAATATTTACTTTACATCTAGCTCGACTGGGCAAGTTACTGGCAAAGATGGAAATGACGAGCTAACTTCCCCAATTACATTTGGATTTGAATATAGCGGTACCTTTGGAGAATATGAATATAAATTAACTGTTACCGATTATGATGCTTCTTCTTCTGGCACGACTTTGGTTTTAAATACCATCTACGTCAATAAGAATGGATATGCAATCCATCCTTGTACTTCTGATGCGGTGGTTGATTACTTCATCCCCGTATTTCAAGAATAAAGAAAGGATATTATTATGAAAAAAAGTTCATTATTATTAGTTTTATCATCATTGACATTGATTTCTTGCGGAGAATCCTCCTCCTCTATTTTTGATAATAGTCAAGAGGAGTCAACGACAAGCGGAAGCGTTATTTCCCCTTCTATTCCCGATGAAGAAGAGGAAGAATATGTCATTAAGATTGTCGCTCAATCTAACGTTACCATTACTTCATCTAAAGAGAAGGCGAAGCAAGGGGAAACCATTACTTTAACAGTTTCAGTCGATGACGGTTTTAAGTTAGTTGCCTTGTTAATGAATAATGAAGCGTTAAATGTTATTAACAATCAAGCAACATTTATCATGCCTAATGAATCGGCAACGATTTCCGCTACTTTATCAGTTGATGGAGAAGTAACTCTTCAAGGTGGCCTAGTCGGTGTTTTAAAAGAAGAGGTCGAGGGAAGTGGTCTTTATGTCGCTCGTAATATTAAGGTAAGCAGTGAGACCCCGTTTTCTTTTGTCGTAGGCAATCAAGCCTTGTCAATGAGCGATGTCGATCCGAATAAATGCTTTGCCTCTATTAGTTCGAATTATGGTCACGCCAAAACCGGTACTTATGATGAGAATCTTCGTATTGCCGGTGGGGCTACTTATGATTTTTATTACGACGACAATGCTGATGTCGACGCTGGGAGATGCTATGTAAAAAAAGTTAGTCAAGATGTCTTGCCAAGCGATGTTGGTAGCTTTGGTGTATTATTTGATGGGCAGGCAAGAAGCGAGTCAACCATGAATGTCGATGGGGTTTCTTCCATTTCCTATTCCAATAGAATCAATGACACGAAATATGAATATACTAACTATACCAATGGTTCAAAAGCCTTAGTAACTAAACTAAGCAATGGGTCATCTAAAGGAGTAGTTTCTAAAAAGATTAAAGACAATGTATATTCCATCGTCGATACTTATGTTGAATATGGGGAAAACTATGCGACTGGATTAAACTCTTCCTCCTATTCTAGCAAATATGCAATCGTGGATTTGGAATCTAGTGTTGCCGATGGCTACTCAAAATTCCAAAAAGCTAGACACGAGGCTGAATTTGAAGCCCATAAGTTCTCCCATGGACTAGAAAGTTTACGTTTCGATATCATGGATGCCTACTATATTGGCTTTGATTCTTCTACTTATGGCACGGACGGACTTGGATTATTTGATAGAAAGGTAGTTTCTACTGCTAAAGCTAAAGGATTTGATGTTGCTCTTGATTCGTATAGAGAAATAGATACTAGCAGCTCTACAAATGTCTCTGATTCAGATAAGGAAACTTCTTATTATGTTTATGATGTCGATCTCTCCTTTGATAAGGCGGGAAGGCCTTTATCAGGTACCTATATCGGCAAAAAATATGGTAAGGATGCTTATGATTTTGTTACCCATACCTTAATTGATTCAAGCAAATTTACGACAATTGGGGATTTGAGTTTCAACTTTACCTATGCTGATGTAACAAAAGAAAACGATTTCGATGATGCTTCTTATTTTACTTCTTCCTTAACTGCTACGATTAGGGATGAAAATCTAGGTGAAGACTATAAAAACAAAAATGCCATTCAGTTAAAGTCTAGCGATACGAATATTTCTTCTTGTCTAACCCTTGCAAGCGATAAAACTACAGCTTTAGATTTATCTAATTTCGTTATAATGGCTTCTAGCGATACTAGTGTTATCGGTCCTAGAAATACCTTTGAACCTTTCTATTTTGTAACCAAGAAAGGTGGGAAAGCTATTTTAACCATTGGCAATCCTGCCTTACCTGAACTCCCTTCTGTCCAGATTGAGGTTGAAGTAGTGGCCAATATTACGGTAAGAGGCTTTTACATGACTGGGGAAAATGGTATGTATACATCCCTTTTGCAAAGATCAGATGCTTTTACTATAGAAACCGGATGCAAATATAAATTTAGGGTTTATGGTTCACCAAAAGATGTTGATGTCCCCTTTAGTGTGACTGCCGATAAGGATTTAATCGATATATCGGTTACCTATGAAAAAGATGGACACTATTACATAACTTATGATGCAAGGAATGCCAAGGTTACTAGCCAAGAAACGATCAAGGTTACTCTTGATTCTCCTTATTATGGAGAAGGGGAGAGCAAAACAGTCTTTACGGTTTACCTCTTGCCCGGGAAAAGTATTGATCCAATAGGAACTTGGTATGCGGCTTCTAGCTATGATGATAACGGCAATCCTACTGGCTATAATTCAAAAATAGTCGCTAATATTAAAGAATATGATGCTACTAAAGCTAGCGAAACAATGTCTTCGATTATTTGCAATAACGTCACATATAATTTCTCTTTCTCCATCGATTCCGATACAAATTCTTGGAAGGTAAGCAATAAAAAGAGTTCTTCTGGGTCTTTCAATCTTATGATTGATGAAACAGACAATGGCTATTTAGGGATTGCCTTGCAAACTGAAGGTAGTTGGGACGGCATGGATTCTATAACGGAAGGGGAAGACGTTTTAGGCTCTATGAGTTACGATGATGAAACTGGCGAATATACTGCTCAATATCAAATATTTGTTCCTTCTTCATTCAAGAGATAGACATTAATTTAAAAAAACCGGATGAATAAAAATCCGGTTTTCTTTTTTGCTTTTAAAAATGTTTAATTAGGTAACCGCTTCCACAATTTGTCTCTAGGATAATACCAATCAAAAGAGTTATTATTTAGTGTCATATAAATTTATTGACTTAAAAAAGGGAAAGGTTTTTTGTCTATGGGTAAGATTGGTTTTGATAATGACAAATATTTATCTTTGCAAAGTAAATATATCGAAGAAAGAATTGCCAAATTCGGTGGTAAATTATATTTAGAGTTCGGTGGTAAATTATTCGATGATTATCATGCAAGTAGGGTATTGCCAGGATTTGAACCCGATTCTAAGCTCAAGCTTCTTTTGAAAATGAAAGAGGAAGCCGAGATTGTAATTGCCATTAATTCAAAAACCATCGAAGAAGCAAAGACGCGCGGAGATTTAGGGATTACCTATGATCAAGAAGTACTACGCCTTATCGATGCTTTTGTTGCGGCTGGTTTATATGTTAGCTCTGTTGTTTTAACTCAATTCAAAAACCAAAAAAGTGCTCGTCAATTCGAAAGGATGCTGCAAAAACAAGGCATAGCTACTTACCATCATTATCCAATTGAAGGTTACCCTTATGAAATTGAGAAAATCGTTTCGGAAGATGGCTTAGGAAAAAACGACTATATTAGAACTAGTCGACCTTTAGTGGTTTTGACGGCACCAGGTCCAGGGGCTGGCAAGATGGCAACTTGCATATCTCAACTCTATCACGATAACAAACATGGCGTAAAATCTGGCTATGCAAAGTTTGAGACTTTTCCAATTTGGAATCTTCCTTTAAAGCATCCGGTGAACTTAGCCTATGAAGCCGCAACAGCAGATTTAGATGATATAAACATGATTGACCCTTATCATTTGCAATCTTATGGTGTTTCTACTGTTAATTACAATAGGGATATTGAGATATTCCCTGTTTTAAATAGGATGTTTGAAAAGATTTTTGCCTCTTCTCCTTATAAATCTCCTACCGATATGGGCGTTAATATGGCAGGATTTTGCATTAGCGATGACGAAATTTGCCAAAAAGCATCCAGACAAGAAATAATAAGACGTTATTTAAAAGCCTTAACCAAACGTAGACAAGGACAAAATAATGAAGAAGAAATTAATAAAATTGATTCCTTGATGAAAAATAGTGGGATTGAATTAGAAGAGAGAAAAGTAATTGCCTATGCAAAAGAAAAAGCCGAAAAGACTTTAGAACCTGCTGCCGCGATAGAATTAGACGATGGAACTATTATTACAGGAAGGAATTCCCCTCTTCTTCGTTGCAATAGTGCTTTGATTTTAAATGCATTAAAACATTTAGCGGGTATTTCTGATTCAGTTACTTTATTGCCTAAAGCCATATTAGAGCCAATTTGTAAATTAAAAACCGAATCTTTAGGTGGGCATAACCCACGTCTTCATTTAGATGAA
Source organism: uncultured Bacilli bacterium (assembly GCA_934725985.1). Lineage (GTDB taxonomy): Bacteria > Bacillota_I > Bacilli_A > RFN20 > CAG-826 > Alloenteromonas. Next base: position 877,361 of record CAKVCX010000001.1, read on the forward strand.
ATTTTATTGGCTTTAGCCATATCTGCCGTTACCAATCCTTTGGCCGAGATGGCATTAAAGCAACTTCCTAAGTTAAGGGGCTGTCAATCCCATAGTACGGTTATTCTTTCTGAAATGGATAATGGAACTCTAAGAAAATTAGGAATCGATCATACTTCTGATCCGATTTATGAAACAAAAAAGCTCTTTCATGGAAAATAGACAATTAAAAAAACACGTACCTTTTTAGAAAAATTAAGGTACGTGTTATTTTTATTAGGCTATGTGAGTTATTGTTACGTTTAGTTCCGTATTGTCTTTATACGAATCTTTTTCTTGTACTTGCTTTACTTTAACATCATTTCCATATAGGAAGTTAGCTTTTATGTCGGCATTTATTTTTACTTCGTTATTTACTGTATAGTATGAATCGGTAATGTTTGTTGTCGCTGTCCAATCAACTAATAAACCAACGGAAGTAAATCCAACTTCAGTAAAGGAAATATATAAGGAAGAAGTACCTTCTATATTCGTGGAAGAAAGACTAGAATCGCTATCTCCGAATGCTTGCAAAATCTTTTCTGGGTCAAGGGTAAATACATAAGAATATGTCTCGTTTTGTCCTTTAATGAAATTTAGCGAGGAACAAAGCTGATTGATCGAGGTTATCATTTGCGAATAATCGATTTGAACGGCTTCTTCGCCTTGTTCAATTTCGTTTAATTGTATTTTTTCCTTCATGTTAGTTGGAAGGGTGGTGGTTGGGACAATTGCTGTCATCAATTCGCGAATTCCCTCTAAGTCTACATAAACGTATCCGTCGTCGATATAAGCTTTGGCGCTGACGCTCCCCTTTTTATCAATATTTGGGTTGGAATCCATTTCAACGCCTTCGACTTCTTGTTTTAGCGTAAAGTCTGCTGTTGCTTCTGCGCTAGCATCGATTGCTTTAATGTCGGTTGTTTTGATATTTTTTATGCCGGCTTCAAGATTAAGGTTTTTAATTTCGAATAAAGAAGAAGAGGTCACTGTGCCAGATGTACCGGAATAGCTATATGTTTGGCTCATATTGTTGGTAAGTTTGGCGTTACCAGTGACTTTAAGGCCAAGCGCTTCGACATTATTCATGGCAGATGCGGCTTTAACAAAATGAGCGGAAATGTCTTGTTCTTCAACACTTTCTCCACTAGGGATTTCGTTAGCATCCCCTCCATTTGAATTCGGATTATTGCCACAAGCCATCAAGACGATTGGAGCGGCAAATAACATTAACAAATTTGTTTTTTTCATTTTTTTCTCCCATTTGTTGACTATATTTTGCCTTAAATTAACTTAAAAATAAATAAATATTTAATTTATAAATATAAAAAACGCCATGCCCTATTAAGGATGGCGTTTTTTTGAAATTATAGATTTTCAATTATGGTCTTAGCTGCTTCTGGCATTGCGTCGGTACCGACGTTTTTAATGGTCCAGCCAAATACGTATTGCAAATTATTTGCAACGTCTAGGCTCATGGTAAATGTCATTTCTGTCTTTTCTTTATTTAGAGCGAATGACATATTTGCCCCATCCATTGACCAACCTTGTGCACCAAACCAGAAAGTGGTTACAAAGCCAAGATTATAATTGACTAAGATAGTGCTAAACCCTTGCAATCCAGGCCAATATTCGCCTAATCCATATTGGGCATCTGGTCCATAAAGATTATAGCCATAGGTGGTAGTTCCGTTTTCATCGACTGTTTTTTCATAGAAGGAAGCCATACTCAACAAGGTCTTGCCATCTTCTTCTGGATCTAGTAACAAGGAACCAACCGTTAATATGGAACCATCTTGCCAAATGTCAGTTAGAGTAGCGTCGCTATCTATTTCTGGAGTATTTAAAGTATCTACTCCATCTACGACAGTGCCTGAAGCTGAATAGAAAACGTTGTTTTTGGTTATTGATAAATCAATTGTTCCAGCAGCAGGAGTAGCCATTCCAACATCATAAATGGAATTAGCAGAAATTACTTTGTTATAAATGGCATTTTCATTGACATAGGATACTGTTTTAAAGGTAGGAAGAACTTCTACACCGCCATCAAATTTAAATCCATCTGGGCAAGCAGCCGCTTTTCCATTAGCATCAACCCATTTGGCGCTGCCTTCTAGAGTATATTTTTTAGTCGTAGTGACATTTGTTAAGAAAGTGGTGAGATCGCTAATGTCGATTTGTTCTGGGATTGTGGGATTTTTTATCCAAGTTTCGACAGCATTAATCGAAGTAGTTCCTACATCAGCAATTTGTAAGGCTAGGCTTAGAGCTTGCCCACTGTAGTTTATGGCTTGAACAATTTGCCCTGAAGTATCTACAGGGAAGAAACTAGCAAAACTTTCATCGCTTCCTAAAACAGCAACCAAACCGCCGATTTCATTTCCGGTTGCTTGCTTTACTAGGGTATTGAAATAATAGTAGGAACCAGGAGCAACTCTATCATACCAAAGCGATAAAACGGTGTCATATTCTCCAACGGCTTCATCTTGTAACAGGTAATACCCAGCGGGCTCGCCTTGAACAATGACTTCGGTAAATTTTGCCCCACCCATATTGCCATCGGAATTAAAGCTATCATAACCATATGCCTTTGGTGTGCGCCCATAACCTTCTTTCATGGTTAATGTCGCTTTTTCTTCATCAAACATATTGTTAGTAATTGGCATTGTTAATTCAAACGGATAAGAATAATTGTCGTTTGGATTTTTTACGGCTCCAGTGAAGGTAGCTTCGGTCTCGGCATCGTTAACATTATCAAAATTGGCATAATAATTCTCGGTAACAAAAGAAGTCCCTGTTATGGAATTGGCCACAATGAAGTTGTTCCCAATTGAATCAATGAATCCATTGAATTTGGCTTTGTCTGGAGAAACTACATATCCTTCTATAGCGCGTCTAGTGGCACCGGCTTTTAAAGTGACTAGGAAAGGTCCATAATCCACCCCAATGATTTTATGTCCGACAATTTCGACTGTGTCTGATTCAGTTACCAAGGTCCACCTATTGACTTTGGTAACTGTTACATAATCATTTGTATCCAAATCAAGGGCGTTATCAGTCCCGATTATGATTTCGCTTGGCAAGTCTTCACTTATGATGACTTTGCCTTTTATGTCGCTTTCTGGATCGGTAACGGTAATTTTTATTGTGAGTGTTTGACCATTTACTCTTGCAGTAATTTCAACTTCGCCTTCATTAACACCGGTAACCAAACCGTTTTCATCAACTGTTGCGATTTCTGTGTTTTTTGATTTCCAACTTATATTGCCCGTTACATTTTCTACACTTAATTGAAGCGTTTGCCCAATCTCAACTGTGGTGGCCCCATCTTCTGCAACGATGGTTGGTTTTGCTTCGGTATTGCTAGTAGAAGAATCATCTGCAATTTCATTGCAAGCAACACTTCCCAAAGTCCCAAATCCAAGCAAGGCAACTACGGACAATGTTTTTAATAACTTGTTTTTCATATTTCCTTCTTTCCGGCCAAACTACCAATGAGTCTTGGCCTTATAAGTAAATAACCTTATTTTGCTAAGGTTGCCCATATAACATATAGATAAAACAAAAACTTGCAATAGACTTTTATCAATTTTTTTAAAAAAAAGCTCTAGCTTGATTATCTAGAGCCTTTTGCTTATTTGTTGTTTACAAAATGTAGCGTTACGGTTGAATCTGTTTGACTAACGACTGAGAATGACCAGTTGTTTGTAGAGGCATCGTTCCATTGCAAATCGTTTGGGAAGAAGTCTCTCATTTTGAAGTTAGAATACATATTTCCTCCATAATAGCCTTCTTCTAAGCCGGTTTCGCTTTTATATCTATATGAATCGTCTCCAAATAGGTTTTTCATGTTTCCAAAAGAATTATAGTAGGTGGTAGAAGCGGTAGAGTTGACTCCAGAAGGATAGATGATTTGGAGTTCCCTATTCTCGGTTTGACTTCCCGTTACGGCATCTTTGGAACGGGATGGGGTATTATCGTGGACTCTTTTTGCTTCTGTTTCATAGGTAAGGCTTCCCATGTCTTTTGTTTCGGATGACTTTGGGGTATCGGTATAGCCTATTACTCCGCCTTCTTTTTTGCCGGCACTAGTCAATTTACCTTTGGTGGATTGGGCTCTAGCATCAACATGGAATACTTGAACGCCTGGCTTTTCATAGGTTCCGCCATGACCATAGGCATTGCTTCCGGTTGAAGAAGCTTGTTGCCATTCTGCATAGCCTGTTGAATCCATTTCGTTAACACCTGTTGGGGTATAATATTCAACGATTAAATATTCATCGTAAGGAGATCCATTCCATCCTGTTGATGATTTCGGGATTAGAAGGAATTCCCCTGTGTCCGTATAAGAATTTAATGTAATGGTGAAGTTGGAACTGCTTCCATCGATTACTTTTGGGCCAAGCCAGTTATAAAACATTTTTGTATAGGCGTTATGGTCTCCAACGTTATTATCCATCATGTCAACGCATCCGGCCGGGCCTTCGGTTTTATCGTAGGAATAATAGTCTGGAGCACCCATCATGTGTCCTGTTTCATGGATGATTGTATGGGCATCGACTTTCTTACCGTTTAAAGAAATGCCTTTATTTGATTGGGAATAATAAGAATTTGTAACATAGTCCCATCTAGACCAAAACATTCTCCTAGCGCCAGGATTATTGACATTGGCTGCTCCTGCGGCGTTAGTGGTATAGTTCCACCAAGTTGAATTGTCAGAAGTGGTTCCTGATGCTCCGCTTGGGGTAAGATGGGAAGTATTGTAAACGATTTCGATTCCGTCGATATAGCCATCTTTGTCGGCATCATAATCTCTCATGTCCATGCCTTTTTCGTTTTTTAGCCAATTAACGGCTTTAAGGGCGATTTCCCTAGAGATGTTTGTGTTGCTATCATCGATTTCGGTATCGGCTTTATCATAGGTATATGGGTCGGTGACCATTCCGCTTATATGAAGCTTGCCAAAAGAGGCTTTTTCGTAATAGGAAGATAAAGATTCCCAAGGCGTTTCATCACTGCTTGCAAAGAAGGCTTCATTTAAGATTGCTTTTGTTTGCTCAACATCGGTAAACTTTGTATTTGTAAATTCAACGGGAATGACCAATATCTTAACTTCGCCAACCGAAGGCATTCCATGTCCATCCAAAGTTGCAATGCCATTGTATTTAGAGATGCTATATTTTTCTAAATCGGAAGCCGTATAGGTTTTATAGCCTTTATTCTCTTCCCCGGCTTCGACATTGCCTTTTATGACTTCAAAGTCGACTGTATTACGAAGCCTTTTACCGGCATTATATTCGATTTGGGCAACGTAAGAAGAAGCTGGCAAATAATCGCCGGCATTATAGGTTTTGCTTGGATCATTTTTGTCTTTTATGGTGTATTTTGTTTTGAATTTGAAGTCTTTTACTTCTTGATCTTTCCCTGGCTTTTCATCGTCTTGGTAGATAATTGAAGGTTGGCAGCCATCATAAAAGGAAGTGCCTTCCGGTATCGTTTCTTTTCCTAAAGTGACCAGTAATCTTTTAGTTGTGGAACCTATATCGCTAGATTCACTGCTTGAAGAAGTTTCTTCGCTTGAGGGGGTCTTTTCGCTAGTATCGCTAGATTCATTATCAATGCTACTATTATTTTCACCACAGCCAATCAAGGCTACTAGAGCTAGGCCCATTAAGGCAACTAGGGAGTATTTTTTTCCGTTTTTCATAATCATTTCTCCTTAATATATCGTTATATAAAATAGAGTAAGGCGAATTAATGTCAATTGTTTTGATATATTTGCCTAAGCTAAAATATCATACTCCCATCATTTTTAAATTTCTTTTAAAAGTAAATAAACCTTGATTGTTTTATGTTTGAATTTGTATTAATTTAATTTCATGAACGAAAGAAGGAAAAAAACAATTATCTCGTTTCTAGTTTCTTTGCTAATTTCTGGTCTGGTTTTTGTTATTGTTTTCTTTGCTAGGAGAAATTATTTAATCTCAGGGTATTGCGATGCCTTTTTTGTTAGTGGCGTTGTTACCCTTGTGATTCCCGCATTTGTTTTTTTAATAAGAACCGGGAGCTTTGATGTATTAAACTATGGCATGTATAGATTCTTTGAATCTTTTAAGAAAGATAAAGAAAAAAGGTGGGATTCGGCTTTGGATTATAAAAACTATTTTGGGGAAAAAAGAGAAAAAAATAAGCCAGTTGTCTACCCTTATTTTGTTATTGGCTTTACTTTGCTTTTAGTGTCTATAATTTTGCTTTCTATTTTTTATTCTTCTATTAACTAGCTTTTTTTATTTGTCATTGCCTAAAAATTATAAAAAAATAGTTGCTTTTTTTTCTACGTGTGGTTTCCTTTTAGCACGCGTTATACTTTTGCGCGTGTATTAAACTTAATTAAAAGCAGAAATTAAAAAAAGAAAGGAAAAACGATTATGAACAAAAAAGGATTATTACTCTTTGCTCTCTCGGCCGGATTAGTCTTAACTGGTTGTGGCGATAATACTAGTTCAAGTTCAAAAACTAATACTGGTTCATCTTCAAGTTCATCTACTAGCGATTCATCTGAATATTGGTCTGAAACCGATTCAGGCAAAAATGCCGATGGATATGCTGATTTTTCTGAATTAGATTGGAAAGAAAAATCTAAGATTCTCTATTCGTTAGAGAAATATTCAATGGAGAATTTCACTGGCGGCATCCCTTTATATGACGATGCTTCTTTCGAACAATTTTCAAAAAGAATTACCCTTCCATCTACTAAATACCAAACCAACTATGGCTTTGGCACAGGCTATGGGACAATTGACCCGGCTGGGGATATGTATGATGGACCAATTAGCGAAGCCAAATCGGAATGGAAATCATATTTCCATGGCTATACCAATACCGATTCTGGCACTTTCAATGGTTGGGATTCGACTGGATCTGATGTCACTGACCGTATGTCAATGATTACTTCTGGCTATTTTGGAGTTAAAGCCAATGCCGCGAATACTTCTTATTCTTGGGTTGGGTCTTTATCAAAAACAGATGCCCCAATCATGCTTGATGCAAGTGGCAATGTCGTTGACAATCCAAGCGAAGACCAAACTTCTCAATTCTGGAGAGTAAAGCTTCATTATGGAAAAGGCTATACCTATCATACTTCATCTACCTCTAAATATAAAAAATACGACGGTAGGGAAGTTGCTCTAGAAGACTATTTGACTCCTTTTAAGGCCATGTTAAACAACAGACTTACTAGATTTGCCGAACTTGTTTCTGATACTTCTGGCTTCCAAGGTGCCATGGAATATGTTTATAACACCTCTGCCCATAGCAAGGATTGGAAAGAATCTGGAGTTGGAATTCAAATAAATGAAGAAGAAGGCGCATTAGATTTCACTTTCATCCAACCAAAGTCAAAAAGCTTTGCTAGGACCTCCTTATCTTCTGGACTTTATTCTCCGATACCCCAAGAATTCTTAGATGATATTGGTGGAGCAAAAAATTATGGAACTTATGTAACTTCTTCAAATGGAAGTTATACCGATGTTTTTGATAACATTCTTTCCTTTGGGCCATATGTTCCTGAATATTGGCAAAAAGGAAAACAATTGGTATTTAAGAGAAACGCCGATTATTTCGAGGCATCCGATTATCATTTTGCTGGTTATAGCGAAGTTGTGTTTGAAGGTGAAAAGGCCGACGAACAAGCCTATCAAGCTTTCTTGAAGAACGAACTTGACGAAGTTACAATCCCCGTCTCTCAATTAAAGAATCATAAAAACGATGAAAGGGTTTATCGTACTGAAGGAAGTACAATTATCAAGTTAAATCTTAATACGACTACTTCCGAAGAATGGGAAAAACTCTTTGGTGTAAACGGAACCGTTTATAAACACGGCGAGAAGAATTATTGGGATACTAAGCCCATTATGAGCAATGAATATTTCTTAACTGGTCTATACTTTTCTATAAACCGTAAAGAACTTGCCGATGCCGCTGGACGTAATCCAGCCATGGCCTATTTATCTAATGCTTACATGCTTGATCCATCCGGTACCCAAAGTTATCGCGATTCCATATATGGAAAAAGTGTCATCCGTCCATATCAAGAAGCTTCTAACAACGAATATTGCTATTCTGCCGACCTTGCTCAGAAATACTTCAAAAGAGCTGGCGATCAATTGATTAAAAATGGCGATTATGAAAGAGGAGAAAAGATTACTATCCTTGGACTTTATCGTTACCAAACCACGATTGATAATCTTGGCAATTATATTAAGAGCTATGTCGAAGATAACTTTAATAAAGCTAATAAAGAATCAGGACTTACCTTGGAGCTTAAATTAGAAGTTGCCGGTAGCCAATATACCGATGCTTATACAAAGATGGATCATGGCGAATTCGATTTTGCCGAAGGTGCTATCTCTGGTAATGTTTTGAATCCTTTGGACTTCATGTCTACTATCTCATCTACTAAATCGCTTAACCAAGGATTCTGCCTTAACTGGGGAAGTCCAACCGATGAAATGTCTAATCATCCTGCCATTTATCAAGGAATGAGGTATTCATTTGATGCCCTTTGGAGTGCTTCGCAAGGATTTACTCCTTTAGATAATGGAGTTTCTTCTCCAATCGCCGGCAATCAAGAAATGTATTCTGGGACCGGAACAGAAGAAGGCTATGTTGTCTTTAAGGCCACTTATCCAGAAGGCGCGACCGATGAATATGGTAGGTCATTATATGAATTCTCCGCTAAAGATGTTGCTCTTTTATTCGGAAATACGGAAAATACCGAAAGTGGTTATACGGTCAATGATTCGAGAGTAAAATTTAGCCAAAGTGAAAATGGCTATATAAAAATGGTCATGCCTAAAGATCTTATTCAAAGTCTTGCTAACCAAGCGGCTTCCTCCTCTTCTAGCCAAAACGTTCAATATAACTATTTCAATATTTATTTTGCCCTTGTCTATAAGATTACAAGAGGCAACAACGTAATTACCAAATCGATTCAAATTTCCTCGCCAGGAAAATTTGTAGATTTCGGAATGACGCCGGCTGTCAAGAATAAATAATTGACGATTTAACGATTAGAGCCGTCTTGAATAAAATTCTTGGCGGCTCTTTCTTTGCTTGTTAAAAAGAATATCTAGGTATATTCTAGGCCGTGATATAATTTATATCGCTATGGACTTATTTAATAAGTGCCAAGGAGAAAAATAACGATGAAAGATTCAGTAAAATATGTAATAGAAAGGATATTGTTCATTTTTTTGACCGCGTTCATTATTCTTTCTATTACTTACATTTTGCTTCAGTGCTTGCCAATTCAGCCAATGACTAGCCAAGCGACTGAAGAATTCAGGTTTTGGGAAAACCAAGTCAGATTAGGCTTTTATTATTCAATTGACCGTAGCAAAATCGGTACGAAAGTTGATGGGGTTAAGTATTTTGTTGAGGACTTTGAACAGCTTAACAATATATTGAACAACGCTGGCGATTATGCCCAAGCTACCGTTTCCACTGGGTCTGGTTCTACTACTTATTATTATATCCCTTATCCAATCATGACTCGTTATTTTGTTTGGATCAAAAATATTTTCACCGCCTGGGATTGGGGTACTTCGACTTCTGTCTCGCTAAACCAACCGGCTATTGCCATTTTAATGGAAGGCTTACCATATTCTATGAGGCTTAATATTGTTTCCATTATTATTTCAGTTCCTCTTGGCTTGGGGCTTGGTGTTTTGGCGGCCTTAAAGAAAAATACTTGGGTTGATACTTTAGTTTCTACCATAATCATGATATTTATTTCCGTTCCTTCGTTTGTTTTGATTTCTTTCTTGCTGATTTGGTTTGGAAGCATTTCTGGTTTCCCAATCCAGTGGCCTTCCGATGCGGCTGCCGCAGCTAATCCAGCCTTGGCAATAAAAGCCTATATTATCCCTGTTATGGCTTTATCATTTGGTTCTATTTGCTCTTTTGCCCGTTATACTAGAGCCGAGCTTTGCGAGATTATGTCTAGCGAGTTCTTGCTTTTGGCTAGAACTAAGGGCTTAACAAAAGGACAATCTGTCATTCGTCACGCCTTAAGGAATTCCTTAGTTCCTATCGTTCCAATGGTTATTGCCCAATTTATTGGGATTTTATCTGGCTCGATGGTTCTTGAACAAATTTATGGGATCCCTGGAATCGGCTCTTTATTTGTAAAAGCACTTAATGCGAAAGATTATCCAGTTATCATGGTTGATATGGCCATTTATACAACAATTGGCTTATTCGCTACTTTAATTATAGATTTAAGCTATGGGATTGTTGATCCTCGTATCAGAATGGGGGCGAAGAAATAGTTTATGGAAAAGAAAGAATTGAACGAGAAAGAAGTAAATGAATCTGCTTCCGATTTTGAATTTGTTCAAATCGATGAATCGATTCACGATAAAAAATTCGATACTAAACCAACTACGTATTTAAAAGACGCTATAAAACGTTTCTTTAAAAACCGTTCCTCAGTTGTGGCTGGAGCGATTTTGTTTACCCTTATTGCCATGGCTATTATTGTTCCTTCTACCAACAAAAGCGATATCGATGTTCCAAATGACTTGATAAAATATTTGCCTCCTAAGTGGTTTAGCGGGGACATGGGTGGATTTTTAGATGGTACTGGGAAGGTTGAAAATATCGTTCTTGACCCAGAAACAAAGCAGCTCCCCATAGATTCCGATTATAAAGAATATGCCGTGATTGGCGATATATCTACAAAAGAAAGTTATGCTAACCAATTAGATAGGTCTGTTTCTAAATATGGAAAAGGCGGGGCAGTTACTATTGAGAATGCCTCAACTAAAAATAAGGAAGGGCATTGGGATCCTAGCGATGGAGGCATCTGGTCTCCTATAGTTAATCTTAGTTTAACGGAAACTGAACCAATTTCTTATACGGTTAATATCGATAGGAATTTCGTTTTGGAGAATAAAGCAAGTGGTACAACGTTGAAAGTCAACCTTTCATTTGCTACCACGTTGGATAATAAGGATTATTTTATTAAACTTGCTTCTTTTGAAGATATAAATGCAGAAACTGCCTTTGTTAATGAAACAATTGATGGCGAAGAAGCGGAAATTATTAAGTTAGAAAGCAATGATGTTGCCTCGAAAATTAAAGAAGATGAAAACTTCGCTTCTTCTAACTCTATCGATGGCAGGTTTGCTATTGTTATTGAAGAACCAACCACCGAAGCCGATTCGGTAAATAAGCTTTTTGTTAGGAACGTTACTTGCTCATCTTCTTCTTTAATTGCGGCTACTTGGACCGATTCTACGAAGATGGCTACCGGAATTGATAATGCGACCGATGGATATTTTTCTAGAATTGCCGATAACACCAAGATATCCGTTTACCATAGCTTAGTAACTTATGGTAGTTTCCGTTATGACTATTATGCGGCTGTTTTTGGGGAAATTGAAAAAGAATTCACCGAGGCTGATATAGCAGAGTATGAAAAAGCGGGCTGGATGAGTTATGAATGGAACCCAAATAAGGGGTCTAATTTAGCTCCTGGCGAATTTACTTTGACCGAAGAAGGCGAAAAATATTGCCCTTTGCGTAGCGTCATTTCTCAAGATAGCCCTTATAATCCTCTTGATCCTGATGACCCAGAGCTTTCTAAAAGAAGTGTTCGCGGCACCTATTCTCTTTATAGAGATTTATTCAAAAATAATAAAATCGCAACTTGCGAGATGCCAAAATATTTCTTTGGTACCGATTCCCACGGTTATGATTTCTTTAAGTTAGTTTTCTCCGGCTTGCTTACTTCTCTTGGCTTAGGTTTGCTAAGCGCCACAATCAATATATTCATTGGCTTGATTTGGGGCGCGATTTCTGGATATTTCGGCGGTTGGGTCGATTTGCTTATGGAACGTGTCTGCGAAATATTGGGCGGTATGCCTTGGATAGTCATGATGACTTTGATTGTCTTGCTTCTTGGCTCTAATTTCTGGACTTTCCTTTTGGCTTTATGTTTAACGGGTTGGATGGGTGTAGCCAGTGAGACTAGAAGTCAGTTCTATAGGTATAAACGAAGGGAATATGTCCTTGCTTCTAGGACTTTAGGTGCAAGTGATGCTAGGCTTATTTTCAAACACATTTTGCCAAATGGTATTGGGACTATCATTACAGGCGCTGTCTTAATGATTCCTTCTGTTATCTTTACCGAAGCCAATATTTCTTACTTATTGCCAGCGGCCTTATCTTTCTCTGGTGGGCAAAGTTTTGGTGTTACCTTATCTAATGTTCAAGGTGATTTGAACCAATATCCATATTTAATCGTATCGGCTTCCGTTGTAATGGCCTTGATTATGATTTGCTTTAACCTATTCGGAAACGGTTTAAGGGATGCCTTTAACCCAAGTTTGAAAGGAGCGGATGAATAATATGAAATATCAAACAATCAATTATCCTTTTGAAACAGGCGAGAATCCTAATGATAAAGAAGCCGTTTTGTCTGTAAGGAATTTAGCTATTTCCTTTAAAACAGATGCCGGGTATGTTCATGCTGTAAGAGGGGTATCCTTTGATTTATATAAAGGCGAGACTCTTTGCATAGTTGGAGAATCTGGCTCCGGGAAGTCTGTTACTAACAAAACCATTATGGGCATTCTTCCAAAAACTGCCCATATCGATTCCGGTTCTGTTTTATATGAAGGCGAAGATTTAACCAAAGTATCTGAAGATGAATTCCATAAGATAAGGGGAACTAAGATTGGAATGATTTTCCAAGATCCTCTTTCCTCTCTTAACCCCATCATGAAAATTGGCAAGCAAATTACTGAAGTCATGCTTATTAACGGGAATCATTTAAAAAGTTATTTCAATGAGCTTATAAATGAGGAATTTATTAAATTAAAAAACGACCAACGTATGCTTCGCCTTGAAAAAGAGGAGACAAATCGGAAAATTGCTTCTATTAAAGCTGAGGTAAAATCCTATAAAAAGAAAACTGAAAAAGAAAATTTAGATGTTTCCTTTATTTCTTCTAAAAATAAAGAAATCGAACAAATTGTTTTAGAAGGAAAAAAGAAAAGAGCAGAGCTTTCTTTAATTATTGCCGCGGATAAAAAGGCTTTATCCAAAGCCAAAAAGGAAGCAAGACATAAAGTAAGCATCAAAAGGAAAGATATTTATTCGAGACATTTCGCCTCTTTAAAGCCTCTTTTGTCTAAATTTAGCAAATTTAGCGAATTCTATGATTCCTTCTTGCAAGAACATAGACGTTTTATTTCTGAACTTAGAGTTACCCATAAAGAAGCAAAGGATAGAGCTTTGAAGATAATGGCAGAAGTTGGCATTCCCGAACCAGAAAGAAGATTTAATCAATATCCATTTGAATTCTCTGGTGGAATGAGACAACGTATAGTTATTGCCATCGCCTTAACTGCCCATCCGGATGTTTTGATTTGTGATGAGCCAACAACCGCTTTAGACGTAACAATCCAAGCCCAAATTCTTGAATTAATCAATGAACTTAAAGCCAAGCATAATATGTCGGTTATCTTTATTACCCACGATTTGGGGGTAGTTGCGAATATGGCCGATAGAGTAGCTGTTATGTATGCTGGGAAAATTGTAGAGTATGGTAGTGCGAATGATGTTTTTTATGAACCAAAACATCCTTATACTTGGGCTTTGCTATCTTCTATTCCTGATATTGATTCCAAAGAAAAGCTTGAAGCTATACCTGGAACGCCTCCAAATATGCTTTTCCCACCTCTTGGAGACGCTTTCGCCTCTAGAAGCAAATATGCTTTAGGGATAGATTTTAAAAAGGAACCGCCGATGTTTAAAATTTCCCCAACCCATTATTGCGCATCTTGGCTTCTTGATGAGCGTGCGCCTAATGCCACAATGCCAAAAATTGTCTCAACTCGTATTAAGAATAATCTAAAAAATGCAAAGGAGGCTTGCCATGAATAAAATCGAATTAAATCAGGATTTGCTTTTAAAAGCCTCTACATTAAAAGAAGAGATTCTTAATGAAGAGGAACCATTTTCTCCTTCTTCATTGTTTGAAAAGGTTGAATCGTTTTCTTCTTTCTATTTAAACGCTTTTCCTTCTTCCTTGTTACAAACAAAAGAAGGATTGAGGCATAAAGTTAAAGTCGCTAGGGCTTCCTTAAAGCTATTTAAAGCTGTTTCAATTAAGCCATATGATGATGAAACGAATCAATATTTGGAAAAGCTTAAAGAAAAATTAAAATCTGCTAAATATGCTTTGAGCTTATATGGGGTTACTTACGATCAAAAACTTGTCGATGATCATATTATTCTTGATGTTAGACATCTAAAAGAGTTTTTTAGGACTGGCGATTATAAAACAAAGGCTGTCCATGATGTTTCTTTTTCCATTAAGGAAGGTGAATGCTTTGGACTAGTTGGCGAATCAGGATGTGGGAAAACTACTACCGGAAGGTGCGTTATTGGTTTATATCCTTTGACTTCCGGTTCTATTTATTATCGTGGATATCGTCTTGCCTGCGGTTCTAGATGGAATGAAAAAGAAATTAAGTGGAGTAAAATCCATAATAATGAAGAAATTAAATCCTTAAAGCAACAAGAACATAATGAACTAGCTGAGGCCAATGAGGAACAATATCCTGCCATAAAAGAACATTATGAAGCTTTGATCCAAGAGAAAAAGGATTATATTAAAAAGCATGTTAATGAACAACGCGAATTGATAAAGCAAATCCGTTTTGACAACAGACATTCTAATAGAAAACTTCGTAATGAGATTCAAATGATTTTCCAAGACCCTATCGATTCTCTTGATCCTAGGATGACTGTTGAAGATATTATTACCGAAGGCCTTCATATCCAGGGCTCTTATAATAAAGAAAAAAATCATCAGGCTGTAGAAGAAGTATTGAAAAAAGTAGGTCTAATTCCTGAATATGCCTCGAGGTATCCCCACGAATTCTCTGGTGGCCAAAGACAACGTATAGGCATTGCAAGGGCTTTAGTAATGAATCCTAAGTTATTAATTTGCGATGAACCAATCTCTGCTTTAGATGTTTCGATTCGTGCCCAAGTTTTAAATCTATTAAATGATATAAGAAACGAAATGGGATTAACGATGATGTTTATTGCCCATGATTTATCGGTTGTTAAATATTTTTGTGACAGGATAGCCGTTATGTATTTTGGCAATATGGTTGAACTTGCTACTAGCGATGAATTATTTAAACATCCTCTTCACCCATATACCAAGGCTTTGTTAAGTGCTATACCTAAACCGGACCCGCTTTCAGAAAAGAATAGGGTAAGAAAGGTTTATGATCCTTCCAAGAGCCATAATTATTTTGACCAAAAGCCAACTTTTAGAGAAATATTGCCTGGACATTTTGTTCTTTGCAATGACGAAGAAGAAATTCAATACAAAGAAGAGATTGCTAAAATTGACGGAGGGGATAAATAATGAAAAAGAAATTTAAGCTTGATATTAAAATAATTTTGACTTCCGTTTTATTGCTATTGACTTTAATTCCATTATTTAGCCAAATTGCTGCATTTGCAGATCCAGCCGGCCATAATCCTATGTTTGATTATTTAAGCGATACAGAAAAAGCAGACATGAATGTGGTCATGGAATATTTATTTACTAACGAAAATATTATTTCATTGACTTTTTTAGCCATTATAATGGGTTTTTTCATACTTATTTTGTTAGATTTAATCATAAGGAAAAGATCTACCCATATTCTAATTTGTTTTTTTGGGGCCATTTTGACTTCAGCTTATGCGTTGACTAGAAGCATTTATTGTTTTCAAACGGGTTCAATTTCTGTTGTTTCCGGAGTTACTTATGCTGTTTCGGCCGCTTGTTTTTTGATTTTATCTATTTTCTTTATCAAAAAAACTTTCGATG
Organism: uncultured Bacilli bacterium; assembly: GCA_934725985.1. Classification (GTDB taxonomy): domain Bacteria; phylum Bacillota_I; class Bacilli_A; order RFN20; family CAG-826; genus Alloenteromonas. The sequence continues at coordinate 893,283 of CAKVCX010000001.1, forward strand.
GGGACTGCAATATTTGGTATTACATATTCCTTCTTGTCGGAGGATTGCTTTTCTTCTTTAGCTCGGCAACAAGCTCTTCTTATTCTATTTTAAATGCCTATTCTCATTCTAATGATGTCATTTATTGGACTGGATATGCTGTATCTAGATTTTATTTGCTGCTTTTAGTTTTGCTGGCTTTTATCAATATAAGCTGTGATTACTTCCCTTCTAACCAGATAAAAGAAGTTAAGGAAATTAAGTAAAGTATTTTTTTACTTAAGCCATCAGGATAAACCTAATGGCTTTTTTTAATGGACTTTATGGCATTAAATGGGAGGCAAGTTGGTTAGATTATAAGAATAACTTATTATTTCAGGGAATGAAGCAATAGGCTTTGAAAAGACTTTATTCATAGACTTTTATTTATCTATTGTCATCTTTGCTTCCTTAACGATATTTTTTCAGTATGGCCTAGGATGGTTGAGTTAAGTTTCTTAATCTAATTTTTTGTTTGGCATGATTAATATAGAAATATCTCAAATTAAATAATGGACTTTTATAGTTTTGTCATTTCAAAGCTAAAGAAACTAAATTTGTCTTGAATTTGATTGCTATATTTATTTTGATCGATTTTTTATAAAGAATTTTTTATGATATTGCGTTAAAAAAAGAATTTAATATTTTCATTAAATCTAGAACCCGTTTTTTATATTTATTATCTTATTGACGTTAATTCTTATTGCTATACATGCATTTATTAAGAAGGATGGCTAATTAAATTTAAAATAATGCTTCCTTTATTAACAGGAAATGAATGCAACAAAAATCATTATTTAAAACGCATAAAAATGACTTTTAAAAATATGTGATGATATTAAAAGAATGATTTTGGAAAAATAAGGCAAAAAGCATCGATATTGACAAATATTTTTTTGTTTATAAATTTATAAATAAATAATTACTATATTGATAAAAACTAATATGGACAATAAATATCAATGATTATGTAATTAGAATTGCTTAATTAATTCACCTCATTTAATGAAGGGGAAATGATTAAAAATAATATTGTTAGATTTTTTTATTTATTCATTAATTTGAGACCATTATTTTCTTTAGATTGGTGTTTTAAGTTATTTAATAATTCCTTATTCGTTCCTTATTGGCATTAAAATTTATTATCTTATTAGGAACGGATAAAAGAATTTGAATAATGCGATAATATAGATTTTATCGGATAAAATTAATGTCTTTATTCCTTATATGTTCTATATTTCGTTCTTAAATTAGGAACAAATAAGGAACAAAAATAATGTATTTGGTTCCTTCTTTCTTTATAATTGCTTATGATGAAAATTTCTTTTAAATATACAAATGAACTTGTACAACAAATTATTAAGACTGAATTAGCCTTGGCTAAACTCGATTCTAGTTTTCTTTTAAATAAAGAAGATATAAAAGAAGAATTAAGGACAAGTGCAATTAAGTATGCCTTTATAGGGTTTGACAATTCTTTTGCTTCTTTTGATTTTGATAATTTGAATTTAAACAAAGACCTAATCTTGTCCGATAAAGATGAAGTGTTAGTTAAGTCTTATTCGTCTTTGCTTGATTTTTTAAAGAGCAAGAGGAATGCGAATTTGGATCGTTGCTTGCTTTTAGATGCTTATTCCATTCTTTCTCCTAGGTCTAAAAAATGTTTTCGAGTAGACAAGGCTTGTAAGCCATATTCAATTCGTTTGCCATTTTCTAATGAAATATTTGTCCCTGCTTCTTCTAATAAAATAGAATCTTCTCTATCTTGCTTGCTCGACTATTTAAATAAAAATGATTTGCCTTTATCTATCAAAGGGGCGATTTGCTTTTATTATTTGCTTTCAATTTGTCCTTTCCAGGAATATAACGTTTTGCTTTGCTTTGCCATTTCCTCTTTTTACTTGCCTTTTATTTTTCCGTTAGAAAAGCAATTTTATTTAAACAAGGATAGATTTATTTCTAATTTTCTTTTGGGTTTGCCAAATTATTTTGATTTTTGCCGTGAAGAGAAATTTTCTTTAGAATTATGGATTGGCTTTTATTTAGATTGTCTTTGCAAAACAATTGCCTCTTTATCTAAACTCCCTGGAATCACTTCTAAACAATCTAGCAAACAATTGCTTCTAAGTTTAAACAAAAAAGATTGCATCCTTATTTCTTATTGTCAGAAGAATAAAAAGAATATTGTTAAAAATAACGAGTTGGCTTTGCTTTTTAACGTTACTCCACGTGCCATATCAAAATGGGCAAAGGAGTGGGTAAGCAAAGGCATTTTAATTCCTGAATCTGGGCAAGTGAGAACGACTTCTTATCGTTTTTCACCCTCTTTTGCCTCCTTAAAGCCAAGTGAGTTAAACGGGATTAAATAATTTTATGTTATTTTTAGATTGTCGCTTTCTTCTTTTACGGCTTCTTTAGCTCTTTCGATAAAAGGCTTCTTTTTACTGTTTGTTTTTATTTGGACTTCTCTATTTAAGGAATTTATTTTTCTAGAGGCTTTCTTTTCTTCCTCGTTTGCTAAGATAGTAGTTATTTTCTCTCCCTTATTAACGACGATTTCGTTATATGTAAGGCTAATTCCATTTTTCTTTAGCATTAGATAGAGATCTCTATTCATGTCTCTTCCGACTTGATATCTATCGTCTTCTTGGCATGTTGCAGCGAAAAGTAAGCCTATACCGGCATTTCCAAATGAAGTAACTCCTTTATAGGCAATGGGGGTTGCTAGTTTTGGCAAATTTTTACTAATGGTAGGTAAGTTTTTTGCAATGATGGCTTCTACGTGTTCTAAATCTTCTTGGTAGTTGATATTTATGGTGCTGGTAACTAAAGATGGTCCATGGCTTAAATTGACGCAGGAGATGATTTGCGAATTAGAAATTGATTTTAAATTCCCACCGACATCGCATAGTTGGGTTGATTTTAAGCCTATTGAGACAACTTCTCCTCTAAATCCATCTATTATTACGATGTCGCCAACAGAGAAATAATCATCAAAAACAATAAATATCCCACTTACTACATCGCTTATTAGACTTTGGCAACCTAGACCAATGATTAAAGTTAAAATGCCTAATCCGGCAACAATAGAAGTTACATCGACTCCCCAAGTGGTCAAAATAAATCCAGCTGCTATTAAAATAGTTAGGTATTTAATGCAACTTGTAATTAATGAGCCAATAGTCTGGGCTTTCCTTCCTTTTAATGTAATGGCCTTAATTAAGACGTTTAAAAAGAAATAGGCTAAGAACGAGACGGTTAAAACTATTATTGTTGCAAACCATCTTGAAGAAGAATTTACCATCATTTTCCATAAAGAAACAAATCCATTGGCATTTCCTTCGCCTAGAATTTGATCGCCAACTTCTTGTCCAAATATGTCTCGGGCAAAAATTAGAATGCTCAAAATAGAAACAGCGATTAAGATTAATGCCAAATAAATTACAAATTGTCTTTTTTGCTTTGATGTTTTCTTAATCCAAAAGTTTGTCTTAGTCATTGTTGTTCTCCTTTTGTGTATAAAACTTTATTTCCTAATATCGATGTAGAGACAATGCTTATTTTTGTGGTTTCATTTATGTTTGTAATTACTCCATTATATTTTTTAGATTCTTCTAACTTTAATTTATAAAAAGGGTAGTGGTTATTTTCTAAGCATAAGTAGATTTCTTGAATTCCACTTTTAGATAAAGAAAACGAATAAGATAGGTTATTGTCATTAATAGAGAAACTTGCTTCTTCTACTTTAGCTTTAGGGAATAATAAATCAGTAACTGATAAACCGCCAAAAATTGTGGTTAGGGATAAAATCAAGATTCTTATTTTTTTATCTGGATCTCTTTTTTCAATTGCATACTTTGTCTCTCCATCAACATAGTTTGCATTGGCTTCTAGCTCGTCACTAGTAAAAACGTTATTTGTTTCTAAACTAGTTTCTAAAACGTTATTTGTTTCTAAACTATCCGTAGCAAGATTATCGAACATAATTTAATTTAAACACATAATTGGCGGTTAAGGTATAATTCTAATTCACTTATGAAGAAGAATTTGATTTTTGATTTAGATGGGACACTATGGGATGCAACAGAGCAGATCGCTGCCGCTTGGGAAAATGAAGGCAAAGTATTTTTTGGTCCATCTTATTCAATAAGCGTTTTAAAAGTTAAAGAAGAAATGGGAAAAACAATGGACGTGATTGCTAAAGACATTTCTCCATTGAACACAAATGAATTAGATGTAGTAAAATTTGGCAAAGCTTGTTTTGAGGCCGAAAATGCTTATTTAAGCATTCATCAGGGAAAGCTTTATGGCGAGGAAATCGAAACTTTAAAGAAACTAAAAACAGTTGGCTTTGATTTATTTATTGTTTCGAATTGCCAAAAAGGATATATAGAAAATTATTTAAAAATAATTGACCCGTGTATGTTTAAATCATTTCTTTGCTATGGGGATACTAATGCTAGTAAAGATGTTACGATTAAGAAATTAATGGATAAGTTTGGCTTAGAAGATGCGATTTATGTTGGAGATACTTATAAAGATGAAGAAAGTTCCCATAAAGCAGGGATAAAATTCATACACGCCTCTTATGGATTTGGCAAATCTATTAATCCAGAAGGGGTTATTGCTTCTTTTCCTGAATTGGTTGAAGTGGCTTTAAATCTATATAACATTTACTATAAAAAGTGAATTTCTTTTTCTTTTGCTTTAGCAAACCCTTGAATATTTGCTAAAAGTAGAAGACAATTTTCTTAGAAAGAAACTTATGGAAATAGAAAATTTAGAATCAATCGGAAATAGTTATAAAGAAAAACTGTCCAATCTAATGGAAAAAGCCGACACGGCTTTATCAAATGGATTTATAGAATATCAAAAAGCCATTTCATCTACTATTTCTAATGTTGCAAAGGCGAAAGAAGAGATAAAAAATAGAACTATAATTGCAATTTCCAAAGAAAAGGAAAGGAAAGCCAAAGAAGCTTTTACTCAAATTGATAAAGCTTTTTTGGACGCGGGGTTTAAAAGATAGTTATGGGAGAAAAGCTTAGCAAAAAGCAGTTGCAGGAATTATCTAGTTTAGATGAAGAATTTTCTTTTCTTGTTGATAAAAAGAAAGGATTAGAAGAAGCTTTGTCTTCTTTAGAAAACGAAAACGAAAAAAAGAAGAAAACCAAAACTGAACAATTAGAAAACGAATATAAGGCAAGCCTAGACAATATAAATCTCTCTTTAAAAGATTTAAGCGATAAAGAAACGTCTTTGATGAAGTCTTTTTCGTCTATGCTTGGCGAATTCAATGATGATTATAAAGACATAGAACTTTTTGATTTAATGGTAGAAAAGGAGCAAGACAATGACTAAGGAAGAATTACTCTCATCTATCGAAAATAGAAAAAAAGAGATTGAAGACCTTAAAGAAAAATTAGTTGCTTCTGAAAAGGAAGGCCTTGTCTTAGATTCGATTAATGCCAAAGTCGAACCTTCTTTACCAAAAAGCGAGCAAGTTTTGTCTTTATGCTTTTCTATTTATTCAAACTTAATTGAAAACAAGGTTGAACTAGCAAAGCTAAAAGAAATTATTAAAACAAATCAAGATAACTTTACTTTATTGGATGATTTTATTAAAGAATTACCTTCTTCTTTAAACGAAATATACCTTTTTGCAAAGAATAACAATTATTTAAAAGCCTATGCAAAACTCGATTCAATTAAAGAAAGCTTTGCAAAATTAGACTATTTTTCTTCTTATGCATTTTCTGACTATCTTTTAGAAAGTTTGGATTACGTAGACATTTTCTTAACGCAAAGTAAATTGAAAAGTTATATATATCTTGGCGAGGAAGTAAGCTTAGAAGATGCGAACAATTATCATCTTCTTGCTTCTATGCTAAAAACTAAGTTCCATTCTCTTGAATTAAAAAACGAATACCTAGATGAGTCTTTAATATATTTAGTAAGAAATAAGATTAGTGAAGAGAATAATTCCATACATTCTTCTTCGACTTTGACTGCTTTTATTTCTTTTTTAGACAATGTTGACAAAGAATTACCCCTTTGTTCTATAGACTTGGCAAAAGAGAAAGAAATAGGTAGAAAAGTTGCTTTAAATGAATATAACGAATTGAGCAAGCTATATTTCGATGACGAGCCTAATTTGGAATGTTGTTTAATTTTGTTCTCTTTAAGGGACAAGTTTAGCAAGGATGAAATATCTTCTGCCCATTTTGTAGATAACAAAAACGAAGAAGAATTCAAAATGGATTTTATTTCTTCTACCGCTTTAAGAAAAGATGCCTCTTCTTATAATGACCAAGTCTTGGTTTTGTCAAAAAAAGCCATGGACGGTGATGATGAATCATTTAATTTGCTTGCTAGATTTTTGTGCATGAGGCTTATTGATTCAACTAAGTTTGATATAACTTTAAAAGCAATTAAGGATTTTAATTTCCAGATGCTTCTTTTTTTCTTTTCTAAATGTGTAGAACTAGGACTAGATGAAGAAAAGCAGGTTCTCTTATTTAATGTTTTGGATAAAACGAAACAAAATAAAAGGAAAGGCAATTTAGAAGACATGGCTATCCCTCTTTATTATCTTTCCTTTCACATTGCACCTTCTTTAAAGAATAGATTTATTTGCTTGAAGAAAGATTTGTTACGTTCTCCAAAAGCCCATAAAATAAAAAATAAGACACACGTGAATGAATTAAGATATCTTTATGAAGAAGATCCTAATCTAAATAAAGCCATTGGAAGGAAAGCTAAGGACTTGAATGTGAAAAGCTGGGATTGTTTTAATATTGTTGCCTATTATTTTTTGATGGCTTTTATTCCTGCTATATTAAGTATAGTTTCGCTTGTCTTGTTTTACCTTTTTGAAATTGAAAAGGCAGGTACCTCATTCATTTATGCTATCCCCCTTTCTTTTTATCCAATTTTCTTTGGATTTATTGGGTTAAATTATTTTGGAAGAGACGAAAAAGGATCTAGTTGCTTTAGAAGAATTCTTGGACTAGATGCTATAATTAAATTAATTGTTTGCACGATTTATTTTATTATCCCTACCTATCTCCCGTCGTTATCTTTATGGAGCATGCCCTTATTGGTTTCTGGCGCTTTTAGTTATGCTTATTCCTTATTGCTTTTTAAAGAGCATAAGAAGTGGGCCTCATATGCTGTTTTGATTTCATTTTTGCTTTTGCTTATTTTGTCTTTGATTTTCATTGTTGTTGACCAAATGCAGTCTTTGATTCATTGATTTTATGGTAGATAAGAAGTATCGTTTGATAATTGCGTTTATTACATTTTTGCTGTTCTTCATTTCGTTTTTGACATATTTTTCTTATTCATTATTGGGACTGCTTGATTTGTTTAATAAGTATTACTCAATTAAAGGAGTCCAATTTCATTCTTTGAATTTAGTCAAAACGATTGGGGGACTGGTTATTAATTCTTTTTGCATCCCCCTTTCGATTTTTATGGGTTATTTAATCATCAAAGAAAAACGAGATGATAGGAATATTTTAAATTGTTTTGCCGTGTTAAATATCATCCTTTGCGGTTTTAGGATAGGGGTTGAATTCCTTTATTTACATTTAGTTATGAAAAATTCTTTGACATTAAAGGCATCTAGCGTGATTTGTGCGTTTTCTTTTTCTTTCGCCTTTGTGTTTTCTTTATTAGTTTTCTTTATTAGGAAGATTTTCTTTAAAAGAATATTGACGTATGCATATTGTCTTTTCTTATTAGCGGCTTTATTTAGTTCGATGCCGAATGCTTCTTTTGGGTTTTCCTTGGCTTGTTATATTCTTTTTGCCTTTTCTGCATTCGGGATTATCGTTTTTGTTTCGTTGAGCATGCCGTGGGAAAAGGGCAGAGTATTTTCAAAAAATGAAGAAATAAGGCAAAGAATAAAAAAGGTAAGGGAATTAGAAAAATCTTATGATAAAAAGCTCATTAGTGAAAATGAGTTATATCTAAAATATAACGAATTAAATAACATTAGGGTAGAAAAAGACTATTTATCCTAAGGCATCGTATTGATTTGATAGAGTTTAAGTTCATGAAGCAAGCAATATTTAGATATTGTTTTTAAAAGCGGAATTGCTGCGATATAAACATTTAATTAATTTTCCTATTTATATGATTTATTTCCGATAAAATTAAAATTTAAAGTACAAATAGATACAAAATGTTCTTGATTTTATTTTTAATGTCTATAAAATAAGCATATATGTTAAAAGACACAAAAAAGAAATCCATTTCAAAGGAATTTAAATTTAGATTTTTAAGTTTAGAAATAAACGGAGTTAAAAATGTTGAGCACGGACATATTCAATATGATGACTATACATCAATTAAAAAGGGAGATTTCCAAACCAAAAATAACGGTACTTTAGGAATTTACGGTCCTAATGGTACGGGAAAAACTGCTGCCGTGGCATGCTTTAGACTACTAAAAGCTATAGCCTCAGATATATCATTTGAATCCGACAGCGGTTTAAAGAATTTAGTTTCTTTTAAAAGCAATTTAGCCAATATAAATTATACTTTTTTTATAGAAACCCCTAATTTAGAAAAATATATAGTTTCCTATCGTTTGAATTTAAAAAATTCTACTAATACTGATTTCTTTTTTGATGTTCTGGGCGAATCGTTTTATGTAAAAAAATACGATAAGCAAAACAAAAAGTATATTCGCGATTCTAATCGTTTGACCATTGATTATGAAAATAATTCATATATATCAAATCTAGACGCTTTTTCTATAAAATCTTTGTTTGGAACAAATAAGGAAAAGAAAGTTAATGGTCTTATTGACGTAAAGACACTTGTTTCATTAGGAAAAGAATTGCATCGATATATTGCTTTATCAGACAAATTCATTTCGATTTTAAAAAATTCTTTGTCTATCGAGGCAAAGGAAACCTCTGAATTGCTATATTATTTAAAAGAATATATTAGAAATCACATTTACGTACATACCACTCACGCTGAAGCTCTTTCGTTTTTAGGGATGAGTGCATTATATGGAAAGGCAAATGATGAAGCCGGTCCCTTGTCAGGAGAGTTCCCCTTGTTAATTAATGGCCCGTTTGACATTTTAAACAGTCAAAGAAAAGCATATGAGAATTTATTAAAACAAATAAATGTTATAGTTTCATCTTTTGTGCCTGGATTTTCTTCTTCGTTTAAAGATTTTGGAGTCCGCTTGGTTGAAAATAAAAGCAATCCTTTACAACCAATTAAGGTAAATAAGATTGAACTTGTGAGAAATGTTGATGGTGGACAAATACCTTTGTCATGTGAGTCTGCAGGGATAAGGAAATTTGTAAATCTTGCCGGGGCACTTATCCAAGCTTTTAATCATTATTCAGATTTTTTGATTATTGATGAAATAGATTCCGGCGTTTTTGAGTTTTTATTAGGCCAAATTTTAGAAGTTATGTCAAAAGAAGGCAAAGGCCAAATTTTATTTACTTGTCATAATCTTGGCCCGTTAGAGACTTTGAGAGAAAAGAATATATACTTTACAACTCTTAACCAGAATAATAGATACATAAAGCTTGCTCACGCAAAGACAAATAATAATATTAGAGATTTTTATATTAGGTCACTTCAAGTTGGTGGTCAAAAAGAAGAGATGTATAAAGAGACAGATTCTAGCTATATTGCTAGATCACTTCGAATTGGGGGTTTGATAGCGGATGGTGAAGAAGAATAAAGTAGTTTTGTTAATAGTTGAAGGGCCATCGGACGCTAGAACTTTAGAAAACGGTATTAGAGAAACAATAAGAAAAAGACATAAGAATTGTTCAATGAAAGTATTGGTTGCCCATAAGGATGCAACCTTTATGAATAAACAAAATAAAGTTGTTTATTCTACAGAAATAATTAAAAACATCCATGATTTTGTTGAAGGATTTTTAAAACAACCATATTTAAAGTTAAAAACATCGGACTTGCTTTCCATTGGATTAATAACTGATTTAGATGGTTGTTATGGCGACAAAAGCGTCTTTATAGAAAATAAAAATATAGCAAAAGCTTATTATGATTTAGAAAAGAATGTTTGTTATTGCAAAAATATTAATGCTTTTCTTTCGTCTAGGAATTTAAAAAGAAGTAATTTAAATAAATTATCAGGAACTAAAACAATTCTTTTTAGTAAAAAAGAAATACCATTTCATATCTTTTATTTTGGAATTAATTTAGAACACGCTTTGTATAACAAACCAAATTGCACTGATTCGGAAAAAGAACAATTATCTAATAAATTTGACGTTGAATACGGTGGAGGTGGGGATTTATTTTTGAATAGATTAAAAGAAATACCGTTAATTTCTACTGTTTATAAGGAATCGTGGTCTGAAAACAAATTAAAAGAAAACTATTTTGCTCAATTGTCAAATTTGATTTCATTTTTTGAATGGATTGGCGAAATAATTGCGTATGATTAATTTTTATTACGTATTTTATCTAATATTGATAAAATAGAGGAGAGAAATAGGGAGTCTAAAAAGCAAGACGATAAAATAAAAATGCCTAATGGCATTTCTATTGGCACCAACGTGCCTGAGGTTTGGAAAAATCTTTATTTGAACTCGTAGTGCTAGTTCTAAGTCGTTCTAGCAACGACACTATATTCTTTAAGAAAGGGAATGTCAAATGTCAAAAAAATATTTATTGGGCCTAGACCTAGGAACCAATTCCGTAGGTTGGTGCGTAACCGATGAGAATAATAAAATTGTTAAAAAAGGCGGAAAATCATTGTGGGGTGCCAGACTTTTTGAAGAAGCTCAAGATGCCTCTTCTAGAAGAGCTAATAGAATTGCTAGAAGAAGGACCCAAAGAAGAGCAGAACGCATTGATTTGCTTCAAATGCTTTTTAAAGAGGAAATCGATAAAATTGATTCGACTTTCTTTTTGCGTTTAAACCAATCGATGTATCACAAAGAAGATAAAGACGATTCAATTTCTAATTTTGATAACTTGCTTTTTGTCGATGATAGTTTCAATGACTTTCATTATTACAAAAAGTTTCCTACTATTTATCATTTAAGAAAGTATTTGTATGAGACGAATGAAAAAGCCGATATTAGGTTACTATATTTAGCCTTGGCTCATATGGTTAAATACCGGGGTAATTTTTTAATCGAAGGAGAATTTAAGGCTAATGATTCTGGGCAAATTACTTTATTGTTTAAAAATTTAAATTCGATACTTCTTGAATTGCCAGACGAAAATTCCTGTTCTATAGAACTTAAGGAAAATTTTGCCGATGAATTCAATGAAAAAGTATTAAAGGCAAAAGGAATAAGCGCGAAAAAAGAAGCTTTAGAAAATATGTTTGGGAAAGATAAGTTTCTTAAAAATGTAATTTTCCCTTTAATTGCCGGTGGAGAAGTTGGTACGGCAAAGATATTTAGTGATTACGAAGGTGATATCGATCCGGATAAATTTTCCTTTTCTAATGCCGATTATGATGACAAGTATGCTAAATTAAGCGAATTCTTTCCAAATGACCCAAGAATAGAAATGATTTCTATTTTAAAAGGTATTTACGATTATGTACTTCTTGGGAAACTGCTTGGTGATAAAAGCACTATTTCAGAGGCGATGATTGAAAGGTTTAATGCTCATAAAGTCGATTTAAAAAAGCTAAAAGCCTATATAAAAGCTAATATGCCGGAAAAATATAACGAAGTATTTAGATTGCATGGTGGTGATAAAGAAATAAATAACTATGTTAATTATGTTGGCTCTACCAATTCGAATCTAGGAAAGCTTAGATGCAAGCATTGTGACCAAGATGGTTTTTACAAGTATATTAAAAAGATTTTGAAGCTTGACGATATCAAGTTTGAAGAAATACAAGATGATCTTCTTAAAGATATTTATGCAAAGATTGCAGATAAATCTTATTTGCCAAGGCAAAATTCAACCGATAACGGTGTTTTCCCATATCAATTAAATTTAACTGAAATGAAGAAGATTTTGGAAATTCAAAAATCTTATTACCCCTTTTTAGAGAAAAAAGACGATGATGGTATTTCAACAATTGAAAAAATCGAAAGTTTGCTAACTTTTAAAATACCATACTATGTAGGTCCATTAATGCCGGTAATAGAAGGCAACCCAAGGTCATCGCATTCTTGGATGATTAGAAAGGATGATAAAACAAAAATTTACCCTTGGAATTTCAAAAAGGTTGTCGATGAAGATCAATCTGCTGAAAAGTTTATAAAAAGAATGTTAAATAAATGCACTTATTTGCCGGATTGCTATTGCCTGCCTTTAAATTCTTTGCTTTTTCAACGTTATAGGGTGTTAGAAGTACTCAATAAATTATTGATAAACGGAATGCCTTTAACAAAAGCTTTAAAAGAAGAGTTGATTAATGAAGTTTTCAAGAAAAATAAGACAGTAACAAAAAAGAAAATCGAAGATTATTTAACTAATAAGTACGAGAAGCCTAATTCCATTACTACGTCTAATGAAAAAGAGGTTAAACAAATCGATGCTTCAATGAGCAGTTATGTTTTCTTTTCTAATGTTTTAGGCGAGGATTATGTTAAAAACAATGAAAGCCAAATCGAAGAGATTATTAAAGATTTAACAATATTCGAAGATAAAAAAATAATCGAAAGAAGGCTTCACAAATATCATTTTACCGAAAAACAAATTAATGAAATAAAGTCTAAAAAAATGACTGGTTGGGGACGGCTCTCTAAAGAATTTTTAACTATGACCACACGCTTATTTAACGAAGCTACTGGGGAGTATATTGATAAATCATTAATCGAGGAGATGAACGATACTAATTTCAACTTGATGGAGCTCATCAACAATACTGATTATGACTTTAAAAAGAAAATAGAAGAGGCAAATTCTAAGGATAAGGCAACTTATAAAGACTATAAGGAAAAGCATGCTGCTATAGTGAAGTATGTTGATGAATGCTACGTTTCCCCCGGCATGAAAAGACCTTTAATTCAGGCAATGTCCATTATTGAAGATGTTGAAAAGATTTTAGGATCTCCAATAGACGAATACTACGTTGAATGCACAAGGACTAATAAAGCGGAGAAAAAAGCCAAAGATTCCCGACAGAAGCATCTACAAGAATTATATGAACAGGCAAAAAAACTCGCTAAGTCCGAAATAAAAAACGCGGCTGACAAAGAAAGAGTTTTAAGTGAAATAGATTATTTCTCTAACAAAGTTAAAAACGAAAACGAATTGAGCAAGTTTAGAAGCGACAAATACTATTTATATCTTCTTCAACTCGGAAAATGTATGTATACGTTAAAACCTATTTCATTAGCCGATATTAATGATAATAGTAAGTACGATGTCGATCATATTATTCCGCAAGCAATGCTAAAAGATGACAGCATTGAGAATAGGGTATTGGTTTGCTGCGAAGCGAATAGATATAAAAAAGCTATTTACCCTGTTTCGGAAGAGCTAATCAACCCAGGGGCAAAAGCCTTTTATAAAAATCTTTACAAGCTTGGTCTTATGGGCGAAAAAAAGTACAATAACTTAATTAGAACGAAACCATTAAGCGATTCTGACTTAATCGGCTTCGTAAATAGACAGCTTGTTTACACAAATCAAGCTGTCAAAGCTTTGGTAGATACAATAAAAAGATTTCAAGTCAATAAAGATGGAAACCCTCCAAAGGTAATATATTCAAAAGGCGAAAACGTTTCTGATTTTAGAAAGGATTTCGATATTGTTAAATGCAGGGATGCTAATAACTTCCATCATGCCCATGACGCTTATTTGAATGTATGCGTTGGTAGAGCAATAAACACTTATTATGGTGATTTCAATCATTTCAAATACCAAGAATTTAGGGAAAACAAACGTTCATTCAATCCTAAGAAAATTTTTTGCAAGAATGATAGAGGTGGCTCGGAAGCACCATTGTTAGATTCAGATGGAAATGTTGTTTGGGATTATAAAACATCTATTCCGGAAATAAAAAAGAATATATTTACACGTTTCGATGTTTTGACTACGACAATGCAATATATAAAAGGTGGCCAACTTACTAACGCAACAATTAATCCAAAGGGAGGCAATTTAGTTCCAGTTAAGGAAAATGGGCCTCTATCTAATACAAAAAAATATGGTGGAAAAAGCGGCGTCACTTACTCTATTTATTCACTTGTTGAATTTATTGATGGAAAAAAGAAAAAAAGATTGATTGCTCCAATTCCGCTTTCTCAAATAAATAGTAAATATTTAACAGGTAATATAATAGATTATCTTTCCTCAGAATATGGATATAAAGATATAAAGGTTTTAATACCATGTTTAAGAATCAATACTGTTTTAAGAAATAAGTCTTCTCGCGTTTGCATTAGTGGGGTTGGTAATGAAATGAAATCCTACTATGTCAAGAATTTATCCGAAATCTATTATAGCGAAGCTGAGCTTTGCACGATTAAAAAGATAAGGAAAATGCTAGATATTATAAGTAGAAAAAAATTAGATATGTCAAAGGAAGATTTCATAGAAAAAGTATCTAAACTAATGATTTTTTCTACTGATTCAATAATAATAAGCCCGGCAGCAAATGAAAGAACAAAAGCGGTTGTTTTAACAAATGATGAACTCGATGATTTATACAATAAATTTGTAACAATGGACAAAAAACATATTTCTCTTTTTAAAAGTTCTTTTGCCATAATAGATCTATTAGCGAAAGAGGAAACAAAGATTAAGTATAATTCTCTGAACATATTTGAAAAAAGCAAAATAGTTATGGAGTTGGTTTTATATTTCAATTCATCAATACAAGGCGCGAATTTAAGTTTGATTGGAGGGGCGTCAAAAGCTGGAGTATCTAAAATTAGTTCAACACTTTCCTCTGATATAGAAATTGTTGTTCAATCCCCAACCGGCTTCTTTACTAAGACATTATGGAAGGCTAGCTGAATTATGTCTTTTAGGACGGTGGTAATTAAATCAAGATGCAAGCTTGAATACTCTTTGAATTATTTGGTTTATCGTACTCCCGAAAGTGAAAAACGCATTTGTCTTGACGAAATAACTACTTTAATCATTCAAAACACTGGGGTCGCCATTACGGCGGCCCTTTTGTCTATGATGATGGAAAAAAAGATAAAAGTAATTTTTTGTGATTGCAAATCAAATCCACAAGGAGAATTAATTCCTTATTATGGCGCATATAACAATCATGAAAAAATAAGTAATCAAATTAAGTGGAAAGGTGAAACCATGAATAATCTTTGGTCACTTATAATCTATAAAAAAATATATGGCCAAAAACGAAATTTAGATTTTCTTGGAAGAGATGACTCTTCTAATAAATTAAATGAATATATAGAACAAATAGTTCCGGGTGATGCGACCAATAGGGAGGGCCATGCAGCAAAAGTATACTTTAATTCTTGTTTTGGAAACGATTTTTCAAGAAGTTCTGATTGCAGTATAAATGCCTTTTTGAATTACGGGTATTCAATAATTTTATCCGCATTAAATAGAGAAATTAAGTCTTTTGGATACTTGACTGAACTCGGTATTCATCATATTGGGGAAGAAAACCCTTTTAATCTTTCTTGCGATTTCATGGAACCATTAAGGCCTTTGATTGATTATTTGATATTAAGCGGGAAAATTAATGATGAAAACTTTAAATCAGAAATGATTAATGTCCTTAATGCAATGGTTTCTTATGATGGAAGAAACATGATTTTAGATAATGCAATACATTGTTATGTTCAATGTTTGCTTAGTGTTTTAAATGAAAACAATATTGAAAAAGTAAGGTTCATAGAATATGAACTCGTATAGATGTATGAGATCAATTTTGTTTTTTGATTTGCCGACTGAGAAAAAATCTCAAAGAAAGGCATATTCAACTTTTGTTAAAAATTTGAAGAAAAATGGTTTTTCCATGATGCAAGAATCGGTTTATATAAAATTGGACATGGACGATAGGGCGGCGGAAGCGACTAAAGAAAAAATAAAAAAGTTTTTACCAAATGAGGGCTTTGTAGCAATGCTAAGAATAACGGAAAAGCAATTTTCTGGAATTGATTTTTTAGTTGGCTATTCAGATACGGATGTTTTATCAAACAATGAAAGGCTGGTGGAACTATGATCGGCTTAAAGTTTGCAGGTATAGAGAAAAATTTTGAAGCAATTCCTGGTGAAATCTTTACTTTAGTATTGGAGAACCCATCTATCTATTATAAGTATATTCGTGCTCTTTATCTCGAAGATGATGAAACCATAATAATTAGTAAGGACGGAGAAACACTTACTCAATATTCTAAATACGTTCTTTTTATAGACAATTTATTTGATTTAAATCCCAATTCAAAAAAATATTTAATGTTGGTATATAAACAAGCATCTTCGGCGTATTTAAACGATTCAAGAAAAGCCAAGATTTCTAAGATTCAAGAGGAAATAAATGACTTGCTTGATGATGTGTCATTAGATTTTGGTTATCCAATGACTTTTGATAGGTCTTTTGGGTTGGATAAAATAATGCAAACAACTTCATTTTGTTTTTCTTCCAATGATCAAACTAATTTTTTTGAATCGTTTGTTGCATATTTGAAGGCCGTTTTAGAAATTTCAAAAGTAAAAATTTTTGTTACTTTGGATTTGTTTTCCGTTTTAAATTCTGATTGCGTTCCTTTATTGAAAAAAGAGCTGTCTTTAATGGGAGTTTGTGTTGTAAATATTTGTCCATTTGATAGAAAAATTAAAAATTATGAGAAGAAAACTACTATTATCGATTCCGACTACTGCGAATTTTAAATATTTGGTGTAATATGTATATGCTTAGAATGGCCATTGATGGTAGGTCAATTAGGCTCTAAAACCGTGTATATTTGAGGTTTGAGAGTAGTGTTGTTCTAAGTCGCTCTCTTACCGGCCCTAACTTTGCAAATTAAATATTCCTGTTTGAGAGTAGTGTTGTTCTAAGTCGCTCTCTTACGAGTTCCAATGAAAGCATCCTTACCTTTTTGTTTGAGAGTAGTGTTGTTCTAAGTCGCTCTCTTACTGTTTAAGAGAGTAAGATTAGTGGTGTTAGGTTTGAGAGTAGTGTTGTTCTAAGTCGCTCTCTTACAGGCGAGCCCATGAGAGTCAAGGAAATTTAGTTTGAGAGTAGTGTTGTTCTAAGTCGCTCTCTTACCTCACGGGATACTCACTCGAAAAGGTTGGCGTTTGAGAGTAGTGTTGTTCTAAGTCGCTCTCTTACTGGGTGGCGTTCGCGCTCGTTGTCCTTATAGTTTGAGAGTAGTGTTGTTCTAAGTCGCTCTCTTACTTAATATTGGGTTGTCGGTGTTTTCATTTCGTTTGAGAGTAGTGTTGTTCTAAGTCGCTCTCTTACACAAACTGGGGTGCTACAACGAACCATTTAGTTTGAGAGTAGTGTTGTTCTAAGTCGCTCTCTTACAAAAACGACCTAGAGTTCATAATCGACCTAGGTTTGAGAGTAGTGTTGTTCTAAGTCGCTCTCTTACCTGCATGACTGGCGTTTCTCCGATATTGTCGTTTGAGAGTAGTGTTGTTCTAAGTCGCTCTCTTACGGCTGTCGTTGCCATGATTCGCTATACCAAGTTTGAGAGTAGTGTTGTTCTAAGTCGCTCTCTTACTAATGGATACGAACAAATAAATCCAGAGTCGTTTGAGAGTAGTGTTGTTCTAAGTCGCTCTCTTACAATAAAGATGTAGTAATTATGCACGCTTGCGTTTGAGAGTAGTGTTGTTCTAAGTCGCTCTCTTACCTGTTATCTCTAACTAAATCATCTAGTATTGTTTGAGAGTAGTGTTGTTCTAAGTCGCTCTCTTACGCTCATGCCAACGGCTTCCACCTTTACCAAGTTTGAGAGTAGTGTTGTTCTAAGTCGCTCTCTTACTTGAAAATATGCCAGTAACAACACCAATAAGTTTGAGAGTAGTGTTGTTCTAAGTCGCTCTCTTACCGACATCGTCGAGGCTACATACAAATGGTCGTTTGAGAGTAGTGTTGTTCTAAGTCGCTCTCTTACTGCACCATAAAATTAATCCCGCTCTTTTAGGTTTGAGAGTAGTGTTGTTCTAAGTCGCTCTCTTACAAATAATTCTAGTATCGACATTTTTGGCAAGTTTGAGAGTAGTGTTGTTCTAAGTCGCTCTCTTACAAGAACAACTCATTTGTTCAATTAGTATTTGTTTGAGAGTAGTGTTGTTCTAAGTCGCTCTCTTACTTTTTAGCAATTTAGGGGAGTACTCCTTAGGTTTGAGAGTAGTGTTGTTCTAAGTCGCTCTCTTACGTAAATTTGCTTGTCAAGCCTTGGACAATTGTTTGAGAGTAGTGTTGTTCTAAGTCGCTCTCTTACAAAGAAACTACACTATCTATTGAACAGTTGGTTTGAGAGTAGTGTTGTTCTAAGTCGCTCTTATTTATTTTTAATATTGTTATTAAGAATTAAATGCAAAGCCAATCGCAATACATGGATTAAGCATTGTGATTGCCTTTGCATCTATTGTTTCTTCTTGCAACAATTTTTTTTCTTAAGCGTATGCTATAGTTTGAATATGAAATACAAACTTAAATATTATGACGATAGTTTAAAACGTTCTCTTGGAATAGCCTCTTTTGAAGAGACAATCCATGGGGATAGATATTACGCAATAATGATTGCGGATCAGAGAATGGCCTCTATGGGTTTTTATTCTTACGACATCATTGAACTATAAGTTTGATTTCTTCCTTTATTTTTGCTTTTTGTTAGTCTAAATTAAGAAACGAAATATGGACTTATGCTTTATTGATCTTGTATCAAATAATATTTGTTTATCTTTTACCGATTCCCTTTTACTAAATAAAGGCAAAAAGTATTTTAGCTTTGATGGCAATGGGGTTGAATCACTTAATGAATTTATTGCTGAAAATAGGCTTATCTATTTCGGCTATGATATTCAAAAATTATTTGCCTTAATTATAGAAAAATTTAAAGTTTATTTTGATTTTGAATATTTTGATATCTTAAGACTTTATAGGGCTTATTATGGGATTAAGGAAGAACCTAGTATTGAAGATCTTTCTTATGATTACGAAATAAAATTGAATGAATCTCACCCCTCATTGTCCATGTTTTCTTTTTTGTTAGAAGATAGCGGACTTTCTAGCTTGGATTTTGTAAATGGGGATTATTCTGATTGTAAATTAAATGCTAAAAGGTCAGGAACATATCAATTTTTATTAAATCAGGAAAGTGCTTATAAAGATAAAACTATTTCTTCTTTGCTAGAAAAAGGAATAAAGGGTGTTTTTGTCTTTGACTTTGAATGTTCTAATTCTGATATGGGGATAGGGAAAATATGTGAATTAGGCGCCATATATTTGGATAATAAATTAGAAAATCCAAAAGAAATTGAGGTACTTATTAATCCTGAGTCGCCTTTTAAATTAGGCAGCGATATTTCTTTGTTTTATAGCCAATCCCAATACACGTCCTCGCCAAATTTAGAGAATTCAATTTCCAAATTTATCTCTTATTTTGAAGATGACTCCATCTTAAAAATCGGCTATGCCGCGAAAAATGATATTTCTTTTTTGGTTACTGATTTAAATAGGTACGGACTAAAGATAAAACCCTTTATTTGCTTTGATGTGCAGCCTTTAGCGGATGAAGAATTGGATTCATCTAGAGACATAAGCTTAGGGGAAGCCAATCTGAAAATTGTAGGGGATTTAGGCAATAATAGGGAACATCGATCTGTCGATGATGCCAAATTGACACTTAGACTATTCAAATACTTTCTTTCTAATCAAGAATTGATTGGTTTTCTAACATCTAATAGAGATTGCTTTAAAAGTTCTTATAATCTTTTGGAGTTAAAAAAGAATAAGTTGGTTAAAGTTGCTTATTGGTAATTTATTTATATAGGGATGGGTCATAACCATAGGCGAACTCTTTGTTTTCGTTTTGCTTATAGCGGTCTACTTTAACAAATACTAATTTATCGCCTTCATTTTCTTCAATCTTAACAACACGTCCAACCATATTAACTTTGGCGTTTTTAACTAAGATGGCATCTCCATCTTTTTCATAGTCGAACAAGGATAATTTGTTAATTTTGCTAGAATGGGTTGAACCGATTTTATTTCCTATTTCTTCTTGTCCTTTGGCTAACGAAGAAATGCCAACTTCATCTCCGACTTCTATGGCTTTATTTGAATCGGCTTGTCCACCCATTAACAAAGCAACCTTACTATAATCTACCATCATGGCCCATGCTATTGTCATTGCATAGGTTTTATTGTTTTTAGTAAAGGCAATTACATTTGCCCCACAGTTAAATGCTTGTAGTCCCATATATTAAGCCTCTTTCTTTTCTTGGGTTTTATTAGAATCTCCCTTTGCAAATATTCTAAGCAAAATAGGAGTTAAAAAACTAGATATAATGATTAAGCCTAACGTAAATGGGATTATACCAGGTTCTACTAGTTTAGCATCAACCCCTTCTTGGGCCGTTACAATTACAACCTCGGCTCTAGCCATCATTCCTATTCCTATCGATATAGCTTCTTTTCCTTTGAACCCACTAATTCTAGCCCCAAGTCCAGCCCCTAAGACTTTTCCTATTAAACCTAATAAAATCCAGACTATTCCAAATATTGCAAATACCCATGAAATAGACGAAACTGCTTGATCGCTGCCTACTCCTAATGAGGTATACATTTTTAAGGCAACTGAAGCAAAAAAGACTGGAACAAATATAACGTTTGCAGTTGTTTCTGCCCTATGGTCTATGTATTTTGAAGAAGAGGTATTTGCTAAAATCAATCCCGCTATATAGGCCCCTGTAATATCGGCGATATGGAATAATTCCGCTAAAAAGGCCCATAAGAAGCAAAAGGCAAGAGAGAACATTGGAAGTCTTCTATGATGTGGGTATTTTTCACCCATCCAATTAAATAATTTATGGATCAATATGCCTACGCCTATAGATAAAGCAAAGAAAGCTAACATTATTAAAATTAAGAAAAAGACACCAAGTCCGCCTTCTCCTGTAGGAATAACCCAAGGTGCGCCTTTTTCTGAGCCGCCTGAAATGGAAATTATTATCGAAAGCAAAATAATTCCGATTACATCATCTATAATGGCGGCCGAGATTAAAGAGGTTCCCATAGAGCTATCAAGTTTGCCTAATTCTTTTAATGTGGCAACGGTTATGGAAACGCTAGTGGCTGTTAAAATAACGCCATAATAAATGTCTGAATAAATCGGATTTTGATGCGATTGTACCATTGCCCCATAAAATGACTCATCCATTTTAGCGCCTACTCTAAAACAAAGCGCCCCAACAAACCCTAAGACAAGCGGGAATATAACGCCTAAAGAAGTGATAATCAAGCTTGATTTACTTTGTTTTTTTATTGATAACAAGTCTGTTTCTATCCCTGCTTCAAAAAGAATTAAAACAACGCCTATTTTTGCAATTGAATTAATGGCGTTGCTACTATACGGGGTTAAGATAAATTGATGATCGGCGGGGATAAAATAAAATAATCCAACAACCAATCCACCTAATAAATAACCTACAACTTCAGGTATTTTTAACTTTCCCATTAATAAAGAAAATGCTTTTCCAATTCCTAAAATCAAGGCTAGTGGCAATAAAACCATATAGGGTTGATTAGTAAATTCTTCACTTATCAATGTAACCATTTCTTTAGACTCTCCTACAAAGGCGCTAGTATACTCTTTTTTATCTTAAGATAAAGTCTTGCTTGTTAATATTGATTATTGTTTTTGTTATATTTTGCGAATTTTAGGCTTTTTTTCATAAGGAAAGAATTATTTTCCGTATTATCTATTATTTTGAAATCAAGCTTTTTAAAGAAAGGGGTTAGATTAGAAGGAGAAATTGCAATTACATTTCTTCCGCCTAATGTTTTTACTTTTGTACATATTGCTTTAACCGCGTACGTCCCAATTTTTAATTTCCTAGCGTTTTTATTTACGACCAAATTATTAATTTGATATAGTTCGGGATCTATTTTGCTTAAGATACCAGAAGCTAATGCAACGCCGTCTTTATCAATTAATAAGTAATACACGCCTTCTTTGTTTTTATATTCTTCAAAATTAACATCTTCTTCTTGGAATATGGAATAAATAGAAGAATTTGGTTCAAGCAAGAATAATATTTTAATCATTTTGTAATTATTCCCTTTTTATAAAATAAAAAACAGGTATTATCATTTTATGAACTATAGAATCTATTTTAAAAATCACAAAAACAAAATATTGGCAGTTTCTTTTTCTGCCCTTGCTAACATTTTATTTTTTGCCTTTGCAATATATGACATTGTCCTTACCGCACCAAATATTGATATATCGGGTATTTGGAATTATTTATTATATGCCGTTACTTATTTAATTATTTTAATAGCCAATATAAGAAACGATAATTTTGCCTACCAAGGCATATTGATGTTTGTTTTCTTTATGGTTTTTGACCAGATTTATACTTTGCTAATTGATTCACCTGGTCTTTTTTCTTCTTTTGTTTCCGGAGATGTAACGGTCATTCTTCTTTCTATTTTCTTGTTCTTGTTCTTGCTTGCCCAAGTTATTATTGGAGTTCTTCTTTATTTGAGTATTGCTAAATATAGTAGAGGTCTTATTGATAATTTTAAGAAAGTACGTTTGCTTGGCATTTTATATAGTATCTCTTTGTTTATTGGTTTAGCCTTTTATATGTCTTTGCTTTTGCTTGGACTTGAAATTAACCCTTTTTCCGTTTTTTTATTATTTATGACTCCTATTTCAGAGGTTTTAATGAGCATTGCCATTTGTTTTACTTTAGAAAGGCTTAGAAGAATTTGATAAGCCCTTCTTTATTGTTGCCTATCAAGTTGCTATACTAATTAGACGTAAGGGGAGTAGCGTTAAACCCTATCTCCGACATCCCGTCTTTGACCGGATTAGGGTGGCCTAAAAAGCCTCGCAAGACCTTAAACCTTTTTAGGAGAGAAAGGATACATATTTATGTACGAAGACAAAAACTTTAAGGAAGTTAGTGAGATTTTACTTTCGAACGAAGAAGTTGGTTTAAGTGAGGAAGAAGCTTCTTCTAGGTTAGAAAAAAACGGTAAAAATAAACTAGAAGAAAAAGAAAGCGATCCTTGGTGGAAGATATTTTTGGGCAACATCAAGGACCCAATGACTTTAATTCTTGCCTTGGCTGCCATTATTTCTTTAATTCTTGGCATTATATCTATGCAAAAAGGGCAAGAAGGACCCGAGGCTCTAGCCGATGTCTTTATTATTTTTGGTGTCGTTTTATTGAATGCGACTATTGGAACCATTCAAGAAATGAAAGCGTCTAAGGCACTAGAAGCCTTAAAAAAGATGTCTGCTCCAACGGCTACGGTAAAAAGAGGCGGAAAAATATTAGAGATCCCAGCCGAAGATGTAGTAGTAGGAGATATTGTTATTCTAGAAGAAGGTAGAACAGTACCTGCCGATTTAAGATTAATCAAATCGTTTTCTTTGAAAGTAGACGAATCTTCCTTGACTGGTGAATCTTTGCCAATTGAAAAAGATGCTTCGATTGTTTTAAGCGAGAATGTCGGCGTTGGAGATAGGGTTAATGAAGTTTTCATGTCTACTCCTATTGTTTATGGCCGTGGGGAAGGCATAGTCATTGGAACTGGAATGGAAACTGAAATTGGGCGTATTGCTTCTATGCTAGCTGGAGAAGGCGAAGAGACGACCCCGCTACAAAAAAAGCTTGCTGGTTTATCTAAATTTTTAGGCTATTTGACTATTGGCATAGTAATACTAATGCTTGGTATTAAACTATTGTGGGTCGGAATAAATGGAACTATAGCAAGTGAGTGGAGTCAAGCCTTGTTAGATTCAGTAGCTTTAGCTGTTGCGGCAATCCCTGAAGGTTTGACTGCTGTTGTAACCATTGTTTTGGCCATGGGCATGAGCAAAATGGTCAAAGTCAACACTATTGTTAGAAGGCTTGCTTCAGTTGAAACTTTGGGTGCCGTTTCTTATATATGCTCTGATAAAACTGGCACATTAACGCAAAATAAGATGACTGTAGTCGAAGCTTATTTTGATAAAAAGCATTATGAAAATAGCGAAATTAAAGACCAATCCTTGTCGCTTTTAGCTAGCGGTTTATGCCTTTGTAGCGATGCAAAAATCGAAGGAGGAGTTTATGGGGATCCAACCGAAATTGCTCTTGTCGAGTTTGCTTCTAAACTAGGCTATAGCAAGTCCAGCTTAGAAAATAAGACACCCCGTGTCGATGAATTGCCTTTTGATTCAGTTAGAAAAATGATGTCGACCCTTCATAAAACGGATAAAGGAAATCTTATTTATACAAAAGGTGCGATGGACCAGGTTTTAAAACATACAGTTAATATTTTAGAAAACGGAATTACTAGGAAAATTACAGAAGAGGATATTAAAACAATTAAAGAACAAGCTTCTTTAATGTCTTCAAAAGCTTTGCGCGTCTTGGCTTTATCGATGGCTAATGGAGACAAGATTGAGGAAGAGAATTTAACATTTGTTGGCTTAGTTGGCATGGTTGACCCTCCTCGTCCTGCCGCTAAACCCGCCGTCGCAACCTTAAAGAAAGCTGGCATTACTACAGTTATGATAACTGGTGATCATAAAGATACCGCTTTTGCCATTGCTAAAGAATTAGGCATTGCTTCAAATGCAAATGAATGCATGTCTGGCGAGGAAATAGATAATTGCACGCCGGAACAGCTTCAAGAAGCCGTTAAAACAATTAGGGTCTTTGCCCGTGTTTCTCCTCAAAATAAAGTTGCTATTGTAAAAGCCATAAAAGATAACGGCAATATTGCCGCCATGACTGGGGACGGTGTTAACGATGCGCCAAGTTTAAAAGCTGCAGACATTGGTATTGCCATGGGTATAACCGGAACCGATGTTGCCAAAGGTGCGGCTGATATGGTTTTAACTGACGATAATTTTGCTTCAATTGAAAAAGCGGTTGAAGAAGGGCGCGGCATTTATGCCAACATTAAGAAAACCATATTGTTCCTTCTCTCTTCTAACATTGGCGAAGTTGTTGCCATGCTTATCGCTGCTTTAATTGGATTGGATTCCCCATTAATTGCCATTCATTTGCTTTGGGTTAACTTAATCACAGATTCTTTGCCCGCCGTTGCTTTAGGTGCAGATAAAAAACCCGATGACATCATGGATGATAAGCCACGTAATCCAAAGGAATCTTTGTTTAGCCATGGTGGCTATGCCATCACATTTGGGTATGGTTTAGTAATTGGCTTGATTACTTTGGCTGCATTCTTGTTAAAGCCTATTATGGCTGGCAATTATACTCTTGCCGATATCAGCGCTTATTTAAATTATATCGATCCTGTTACTAATAAGCCTTTGCAATTAGAGGAAGCCCAGTCTATGGCTTTCTGCGTTTTGGCTATGTCAGAATTATTCCATATGCTTGGTATGACCAATACGAAGAAAAGCTTTATAAATGTTTTCAAAGATAAAAACGTCTTGCTTTGGATTGCTTTCTTTTTAGGAATGGGATTGCAGTTTGCCGTTATAGAAATTCCGGGAGTAAACGATATATTCAAAGTGTATAGGCTTTCTGATGAACCAATGGACTATTTATATGTCTTTGTTTTGGCTTTGATGCCATTGCTAGTTCACGAGATAACAGTCTTTGTTTTATTTATAAAGAAACATCTTCAAAAAAATAGGGCGTAAACCCTTGGCTTGTTAACCTTATCGGATAATTGTTTTTTCTTGAACTAGTCATATTCGTTTATTATAGTTATTAACGTTGCCGACTTAGCTCAATTGGCAGAGCAACGGTATCGTAAACCGTAGGTTGGAGGTTCGATTCCTCTAGTCGGCACCAATAATAGCAATCAAGACTTTGGCTTGTTAAACCAAGGTCTTTTTTTATGCGGGCTTTTAAATTTTAATTAGAAAAAGAAAGCGGTGTTTTTTCAAGTGATTTGAAAAATTTTTCCGTTATAAAAAAGACTGATTTCTGGTAAATTTAGTCAAAATATGCGAAAAATATTGACGGTTATCGGATTGTAAAATAAAATACGGAAAGAAAAAGGAATTTCTTATGGATGAAAATATTCAGAAAAAGAAATATAAAATGGGTTTTGCCTATTTAACCGTTTTGATATTGGAAATTTTAGTTATTTTGGCTTTTTTTGTTACAATTTATGATGTCATGAAACCGGGTGGTTCTTCTTACCCACCTAATTTATTCATAATACCTATAGTTATAACTATTGTTATATTTCTTTTATATATTGCTTCTACCATTTGCTTGTTTGTAATTAAGAAAAACATATTGAAACCAATAATAATTTGCTCTTCTTCATTGGTCTGCCTAATTTTATTTTTTGTTTTAGGCAATATTACTATTAGCGATCCGCTTTATGGTGTTGTTCGAGTTTTATCTCTTATTAGCGGCGAATTTTATTCTTTCTTTTTTTCTACTGGCTGTTTTGTTCATTGTAAATGTTATTTTGATTTTAGTTGAGCTCTTATTACCGAAAATAAGAGGAAAGATTAAAGCTAGCTCAACAAAAAAAGAAGATTCAGATGGTGATTTCGAAGCTAAATTAGCTTCGCAAACTAATAATATGAAAGGAGGAAATGTCATGACTTATACTCACCTTGAGGTAAGGCCAAAGGATTTTGACAAGAAAGTCAATGCAATGGCTGAATCCGGATGGAAAGTTGTTTCTCAAAGCGAAAGCACTTGGGTTATCAACAAATGCTGTGGTTTATCTAACACTGTCGATTCCGTTATCAATGTCACTTTAGAAAAGGAATAAAGTAAATAAGGCCAATGCTTAAAAGATTTGTTCGCAAAATATTTGTGGGATTATTTCTTTTCTTGTTTTGGCCTTTTTTTCTTTACCGTAAATACGGAAAAAAAGACATTAATTTCGTAGACGGGTCAACTATAATTGCCAATCATTATAGCGATTTTGATCCATTTTTTATTTATTTACTTGCCAAAAAAAGAGATAGATTGTTTTTCATTACCAATGCTGGGGTAAAAAAGAAATGGATCACTAGGATTTTTTGTTCTCTTTTTGATTGTTTATATGTAGAAGAAGATGAAGGATTTAAAAATGTTAGGCCAGTATTTGACGCGATAAAGAAATTAAAAGAAGGCAAGGTCATGGTTATATTTCCGGAAGGAGTAATTAGGCCTACTAGAGAAGGCTTCTTTGAATTTAATAAAGGTTTTGTTTTTATTGCTAGAAAAGCTAATTCCATAATTTATCCACTTTACATTTATCCAGATTTACTTCCATTTAAAAGAACCAAGATTTATATAAATGAGCCAGTTCCTTTTGAAACAATAAAGGAAAAAGACGACTTGACTGCCACTTTTTATTTACAATCGATAATTATGGATTCTTCTTTTAAAGTTGGTCAAAAACAAGAAAATTAATATTTCTTCATTTTTTTCTTGATGAAGGGCGTTTTGCTTTCTATAATAATCAAGCCGAAAAGGCAACCGAATGTAAACATGGGTGTTTAGCTCAGCTGGGAGAGCACCTGTTTGACGTACAGGAGGTCACAGGTTCGATCCCTGTAGCACCCACCATGTTTGAAAATGTTGACCGCGCCAGTCGCGGTTTTATTTTTGTCTATTTCATCGTTGTGGTAAAATAAAAATGAAGGGAAAGGAAAATGGAATATAAAAATACAAAGAGATCCGGGATATTGTTTGTTCTTCTTTCTATATTAACTATTAATATTTTTTGTTTAGTAAGAATTAATAAAGTCAAAAAGGAAGTTGATTATTTTTCAAATTCCAAAAGCAAGCCATTTTGGCCTATTTGGTTATTAGGCTTTTTAACATTTTATATTGCTCCTTTAATTTATATAGCTAGACTATCTTCTAGAATTGAAGAAAAGGCTAAAGAATTAAACATAGAAAAACCTACGACTTCCTTTGGACTTACTTTTAATTTTGCTTTCTTTGGTATTTTATTTATTTTTGGGCCTTTTATAGCCTTCCATAAGTTTTTTGCTACTTTAAATAGGGTTGAGGCCATTCTTAATTCTAATCCAGTTGTAATTACTACTTTAAAAGAAGAAAAAGATATAGATGTTGATTTTAAAGACGATAAAGATGCTTCCTTAAGCGAAGAATTTATCGAGAAAAAGGAATTTGCTGAAACAAAAGAAGAAACTAAAGAGAGTTCTCCACGCGTTTTTTATGAAGACCCAGCTAAAACCAATATTAATTCTACAAAATGGAGAGTGAGGTATGCTTCAAGAAAAGACGCGATAAAAACATTCGATACGCAAGAAGAGGCGATTGAATTCGCTAAATCTTTAGCTAAGACGGATTCTAGCAAGATTACGGTGAAATCCTCTAGATAATATTGACTATTTTTTTTAAAAAATGTTTAATTACTAGGCACGCAGCCTTAGTTCAGTGGTAGAACACCAGCTTCCCAAGCTGGTTATACGGGTTCGATTCCCGCAGGCTGCTCCATAAGAAAAGCATAGGTTTGATACAAATGTTATCAAGCCTTTTTTCTTTGCGGATAGGAAATTTTATCCTTTCCGCCAGCAAACTATAGAGTCTTGTAGAAGTGTCAAACGGCATTTCTATGAGGCTCTTTTTCTTTTTATGTATTGCTACGGAACGAAAGCCTTATCAACGGAACGATAGGTGCTGCTACGGAACGATAGGTGCTGCTACGGAACGATTGATATTTTTTTATAAAATCTCATTTTAGTCTCGACATTATTCCGCAGTTTACTTGATATTTTCTCAAAAAAGTGCTATAATT
>CAKVCX010000002.1 GCA_934725985.1 uncultured Bacilli bacterium
TTTTTTATAAAATCTCATTTTAGTCTCGACATTATTCCGCAGTTTACTTGATATTTTCTCAAAAAAGTGCTATAATTTTTAATATCATTTAATAATTTGCATGGAGGAATGAGATATGAACATTGATTATCCTGCAACTATAATCAAATTGAGAGCAATCCTAAATCTTTCTCAGGCTGCATTGGCTGAGCTTTTAGGTGTCTCTTTTACTTCGGTTAATAGATGGGAAAATGGCAAATACGAGCCAACTAGACTTGTTAAAGAAAAAATCAGATTGATATGCGAGCAGAACAACATTCAAATGGAGGTAGTTAAATAATGACAAGCAAAAGACAAATAGATGCACTCTGGGACGATAATCCAGTAGACGTTACTTCTGAGGCTAATTTCATCTGGAGCATTGCTAACAAATTAAGAGGAACTTACATGCCTGATAAATACGGGGATGTAATCATTCCCATGACCATTCTTAGAAGATTTGAATGTGCGTTGGCTCCTACAAAAGCGGCCGTCATCGAAGCGTATGAGAAGAATCCTGCAATTCCTGCATTGGCTTTGGAAAGGAAGGCTGGGTTCCAATTCTACAACACCAGCCACTATGACTTGAAAGAGCTTCAAAACGAATCGGATAAGCTGGCTGAGAACTTCAATAATTATATCGAAGGCTTTTCTTCTAATGTCCAAGACATCATGAAGCAATTGAAGCTTGCCGATCATATCAAAACGATGGATGAA
The DNA here is from genome assembly GCA_934725985.1 of uncultured Bacilli bacterium. Taxonomy (GTDB): domain Bacteria; phylum Bacillota_I; class Bacilli_A; order RFN20; family CAG-826; genus Alloenteromonas. The sequence goes on from CAKVCX010000002.1 coordinate 736, forward strand.
GGCGGCTGCCTTTTGACCGTTGTAAAAGCTTTCTCAGAGCTCGATTTAAATCCAGCGACTTACGATTCCATCAAAATGGGATATATATTCGAAAACCTGATCGGCCGTTTCTATCAAAACGTGGATGCTGGACAATATTACACTGGCAGAGACATTATCAAGTGCCTTGTTTCGATTTTAACAGCTGAGGGCAGCGATGATATTTTCGAAGACCATAAGGTTATCACTGTTTGCGACCAGGCCTGTGGAACTGGTGGTATGCTTTCAACAGCTTATTCATATTTAAAGCATGTAAACCCATCTGCTGATGTTCGTTTATTCGGCCAAGAGTATATGGGGCCATCTTATGCGATCGGGCTTGCCGAAATGCTAATCAAAGGCCAGGACGCTAAAAACTTCCGCCATGCCGATACATTCAAGGAAGATTGCTTTAAGGATACTAAGATGAGATTCGTCATCGAAAATCCTCCATTCGGCACTCCTTGGTCTGGTAAGGACGCAAAAGAAGGCCAGGAAAAGGCTGTAAGAGATGAATTTGCAAAGAGAGCTACGGGGCACAGCCGTTGGGGAGCAGGGCTTCCTGGTGGCGGTGATTCGCAGCTTATCTTCATGCAATCTGCCATCGACAAAATGGATGATAAAATCGGTCGTGCCGCTATCATCGAAAACGGATCGCCGTTATTCACGGGTGGCACTGCTTCAGGCGAAAGTCAGATTAGAAGATGGATGCTTGAAAGCGATTTGATTGAAGCGATTATTGCGCTTCCAACTGATTTATTCTACAACACTGGAATTCAGACTTATGTGTGGATTCTTTCAAAAAACAAGAGGGATGTCAGAAAGGGCAAAATTCAACTTATTGATGCATCTGGCATTTATCATAAGCTTCGTAAAGGCTTAGGCTATAAGAAGAATGAATTAACACCTGAAGATAGAAAGAAAATAACTGAATTATATGTTAATTTTGAAAATAATGAGTTTGTTAAAATCTACGATAACAGAGAGTTCATCTATCGTGAGTATACTGTAATGCAGCCTTTGCAAAGAAGCTATGCAATCACAGAAGAGAGAATTGAGAGCATGATTCAAAAAGGCGTTTTAAACTCTATCTACGATGAAGGCAAGGTTTATGAACTTGAAAACAGCATCGAAACTGATGCAGAAAAGAAAGCTAAAGAATTGAAGACTCTTAAGAAGTTAAAGGAAAATAAACCTCTTTATGATTCTCTTTTAGAAACATTAAGAAGCAATCTTTCTGACAAGGTATTTTACAGGCTTTCCGATTTCGAACCCGTCATCAAGAAGATATTAGCTGGATTTGATAAGAAGATTATTTCTAAAGTGATTGATGGGCTTTCCGTCATGGATAAAAAAGCAGAAATCCACAAAGACAAAAAAGGTATCGTTTACGATACAGAAACCAAAGACACAGAAATTGTAAAATGGGATGAGAAAATCGACGATTATATGGCAAGAGAAGTTCTTCCACATATACCTGATGCAAAAGCCTTCTTTGAAGCTGACGACGAGAATGCAACATTTGAAGATGACATGCTTGCTAAAAAAGTGAAGATCGGAGCTGAGATCCCATTTACAAGATATTTCTATAAGTACCAAGAACCAACGCCAAGCGAAGACTTATTAGAAAAATTCAAAGAATTAGAAAACAAAGTTCGCGATAAAATTGATGGATTGTTTTAAGGCGGTGACACTATGAGAGAAATGAAAGATAGCGGCAACAAATGGATAGGGATTATCCCGTGTGGTTGGTCTATAGATAGGTTCAAATATTGTACTGTTTTATATACTGGTAACAGCATTAAAGATGAGCGTAAGAACGATTATGAGGACGCATCTTTTGCTAAACCATACATATCATCAAAAGACATTAATAGGCTTTTTTCTACTATTAATTATGAAAATGGTTTATATATAAAAAATAACGATTATTCTTTCAAAGTGGCAAGAAAAAATGATATTTTGATGTGCATTGAAGGTGGCAGTGCTGGTAAGAAAAAAGCAATGCTGAATCAAGATGTTTGTTTTGTAAATAAATTATGTTGTTTTCACTCTAACTATAAAGTAGAGCATAAATTTATATTTTATTATCTTTGTAATCCAGCGTATGAAGATGAATTTAATTACAATATAACTGGTATGATTGGAGGCGTTTCTGTTTCTAAATTAGGCGATTTAAACATTGTGTATCCTGAAATTGATGAGCAGAAAAGAATAGTCGTTTATCTTGATGAGCAATGCAAGAAAATCGATGAGATAATGGTCGACATTCAAAACCAAATTGACACACTAGAAGATTATAAAAAATCAATTATTTTCGAAGCGGTCACAAAAGGATTAGATCCTAATGCAGTAATGAAAGATAGCGGAATTACATTTGTGGGAAAAATACCTGCACATTGGGAATTGCACCCAGTTTATTACTATTTTAGCGAAGGCAAAATAAAAAATACTGGTTGCACCGAAAATAATTTGCTGTCACTGAGCTATGGAAATATTATCAGAAAGGATATTAATACAAGTGAGGGGCTACTTCCTGCAAGCTTTAGTACTTATAATATCGTAGAAAAAGATGACATTATTATTAGACCTACTGATTTGCAAAATGATAAGCGTAGCTTGCGAACTGGGTTGGTTAAAGAAAAAGGCATCATAACATCTGCATATATAGATTTAAAGCCTAAAACTAATGTCAATTCAAGATATTTTCATTATTTGCTACATAGCTACGATGTAAAAAAAGTCTTTTATAATATGGGAAATGGAGTTAGGCAAGGACTGAATTTTGGTGAATTTTCAAAATTATCTGTTTTTAATCCATCAATCAAAGAGCAAGAAGAAATTGCTGAATATCTTGATAGTAAATGTGCAAAGATTGATTCCATCATAGAAGACAAGAAAGCACAATTAGAAACTATTGAGAATTATAAGAAGTCCCTGATTTATGAATATGTGACGGGCAAGAAGGAGGTACCAGAAAATGAGTAAGGTATTAACTGAAAAACAATATCAAAGATACATCATTGATTATTTGGTAAGCAATAACGGATATATAGAAAGAAGCGATGCTGACTTTGACAGATATTATGCGATTGATAGAGAATTACTCTTTAAATTTTTGAGTGATACTCAACCTGATGAAATTGCAAAGTTAAAGAAGATTTATAAGGACAGATTTGAAGAAACTTTAATCAATGTAATCAACAATCAGATCACAAGCAGCAAGAACTCTTTGCTTGAAACATTGAAGCATGGCGTTGAGCTTTCCAATGTGAAGCTAAGCTTAATGTATACAAAGCCTGCTACGGAGTTCAACAAGGAATTGAACAAGAAGTATACGCAAAACATCTTCTCGGTTGCGGAAGAAGTCTATGCAAAAGATGACGAGAGAGTTGATCTTGTTATCTTCTTGAATGGTTTTGCGATTATTTCGTTTGAGCTCAAATGCAATGCTTCTGGACAAAACTATGAGAATGCTATTATTCAATATAGAACTGATAGGGATCCAAAGGTCAGATTATTCTTGTTCAAGGCTGGTTGCATCGTGAATTTCGCAATGGACCTTGAAGAGGCATATATGACCACCAAGCTATCTGGAATGTCTACATATTTCTTGCCATTCAACAAAGGAAATGGTGAAGGAATAGAAACAGGAAAAGGTAATCCACTTAATCCAGATGGCTTTGGCGTTTCTTATATTTGGGAAGATATTCTTCAAAAGGACAGCCTCATTGAAATCCTTTCTAAATTCGTGTTTGTTGAGCGAATCGAGAAGGAAGAGAACGGAAAGAAAAAGTTAAAGGAATCTATCATATTCCCTAGATATCATCAGCTTGATTGCATCAGAAGAACGCTTGCCGATGTCATGGAGAATAAGTCTGAGATGAACTATCTGATTCAACATAGTGCGGGATCAGGCAAGACTTACACCATAGCTTGGCTTGCTCATAGACTTGCCACATTACATGATACTGATAATAAGATTATTTACGATAATATTGTGATTGTTACGGATAGAGTCGTCGTTGATAGGCAACTTCAAAAGGCGGTAGGCGCCATCGAGCATAAGGTTGGGCTTATTAAGGTTATGGACGACAAGTGCTCTTCGGCAGATTTGAAGGAAGCATTGGAAGGCAACACGAAGATTGTTGCGACAACCATCCAAAAATTCTTATACATCGCTGACATTGTTAAAGGATTAAAAGACAAGAAGTTCGCGGTTATCATCGATGAGGCACACTCTTCCACGTCTGGAAAAGACATGGCAGCGGTTACCAAAGCGCTCGGCTCAGACGTTAACTACGAAGATGACGCTTTCAATATGGACGCTGAGGATCTTATTTCTGATGAGATTTGCAAGCATGGCAAACAAAGCAATGTTTCTATGTTCGCATTCACGGCGACTCCGAAGCCTACGACTTTTGCAATATTCGGTAGATTAAACTCATTCGGACAATATGAGGCTTTCCACCTATATTCGATGAAGCAAGCAATAGAAGAAGGATTTATTTTGAACGTCCTTCAAAGCTTCACGCCTTATGAGACCTTCTACAAAATCAATAAGGAAATCGAAGAGGATCCAAAGTTCCAAAGCAAGAAAGCAAAGAAGAAAATTGCTAGATTTGCAATGCTTCATGAAACAAATATCGCTCAGAGAATAGAAATTATCATTGAACACTTCAGAGATGTAGTCTTAAAAGACCAGCCTTGGGGTAAGGCGATGGTGGTTACTGGCTCAAGAGCCGAAGCAGTGAAATATTACGAAGCTTTCCAAAAGTATGTAGCAGAAAAAGGATATACAGACGTTCATCCGCTTGTCGCTTTCTCTGGCAAGATCACCGAGAAACAATTAGGCATTTCCGAAGATACCGAGAAGTATTTTACAGAGTCGTCTATCAATGGCTTCAGCGATGATTACACGCCTGACAAATTCGATAAAGGGAATTATCAAGTTTTGCTTGTTGCAAACAAATATCAGACTGGATTTGACCAGCCAAAGTTATGCGCGATGTATGTCTTAAAAAAACTGACGGGAATCGCTGCAGTTCAAACTTTGTCAAGACTCAATAGAATATGCCCGCCTTATAACAAAAAGACATTCATCCTTGACTTTGTGAACAACATTGATGATATTCAGAATGCTTTCAAGCCTTACTATACATCAACCATCTTATGCAATACCGTTACTCCAGAATTGGTATACGAGATTGACCAGAAAGTTGACAGCTATAACTTGTTTACTGTAGATTCGGCGTTTGAGGCAAACGAGATATTCTATTCAGATAAATACACCGATAAGGAAAAGGAAACGAAGATAACGTTCTATCTATCCAAGGCAAAGAAGCACTTTGAGGAAATGGATGTAAACGATCAGAGGGAGCTTTATTTTACCCTTAGAAGGTTTGTCCGTTTTTACGAGTTTCTACTTCAGGTATCTTCTTTCAATGACGTGGATTTGCATAAGAAGTACAACTTCATCGTTTGGCTATTGCCTTATTTGAAAATAGGCAAGCCTGGAGATGGATTCAACCTTAAGGGAATGATTCAGGCAACTAACTTTTATCAAAAGAAAGGCACTGAAATAAAGACTGGAAAGATTGATTCGGATCCATATGTCAACTTGCCAACGGCCGAAACGTTTAACCTTACAAAAGATGAAGAGCAGAGGCTTTCCGACATTATCAAGGAAGTAAACAGCAAAACAGGGAAGTCGTTCGATAATGATGTGGCTTTCAAAGCTGCGCTGCAAATTAGGGACTTATTAAAGAAGAATCCTGACTTGATTGCTAGTGCAAAAACTAATGGATTGAATGACTTTGAATTCTCGTTCTATTCAGGAATCGATGATGCATTGGTTGATGGGCTACAACAAAACCAAGAATTCTTCACTATGCTTTTGAACAACACTGAAATGAAAAAAGACGTTCTAGGTATATTCTTAAAGAGTATTTATGAAGACTTAAAAAATGACAAGAAAGATGATCTATTCTTGCAATAGTTCCAAATCCATTTGCAGTCAATGCGGACTTTTGGCAGATAATTTAGAATCGTAATATATTCGATAAATTTTTTGACATACTAATAAGAAAAAAATGATATTATTTGAGAAATGAGGTGAAATAAAAATGGGACTAATAAAAACTGATTTTTCTATTTATAATGAAACATCTAGAATTTTGCTTGATGGTTATACATTCACTCAATTAAAAGTTAATGCAGATTCTTTATATGAAATAATTTCAGAGATGTTATTAGATAATGAAAACTTGTTTTTTTACTGCACCCAAAGAAGTTCGTGTAGAACGTTGAAAGATACAAGGCTATATGTGAAAGAATTAATGAAAAAAAACATTTTAAAAACAGAACTTAATACTATTTTAATAAATCTAAAATGGGATAAAGATTCAATTGACATTAACAGTACAAAATTCTGTGGAGACCTTGGTGAGTATTTAATGAGTATTATTATTGAAAAATTTGATATATCTAACACCTTGATTTCTAAGGTATCATTGAAAACATCGCCGTCTATGCCAGCTTTTGGCAATGATAACGTGTTCTATGATTATCAAACAAATACTCTTTATTATGGTGAAGCGAAGTTTTACGATAATACTATTAATGCATTATCAAATGCGTTTGATAGCATTACAAAACATTCAAAAAGTTTACAAGAATTATCGTTTATCAAGAATCAGTCGTCGTCATTTGTTGCAGAGAATGGGAAATTACTTAAAAAAATTGAAAAAAGATTGGAAACAATTGATGCTTCACAAATATCAATCACTAGTATTTCTTTCATTATATCAGATGATAATTATGAAGAAAATGATTACGTTGATGCGCTGAATAAGTTCGCAGGAACACATTATGATAAATTGAATTATATTAACAATTCAATAATTGTGTTTTTGCCTGTTATTTCAAAAACAAATTTTTTGAATTACTTTGAAGGTAAGGTGAAGTCTTTATGATTGACAATGATAATGCAATTTATATATATGATTATTTGGATGTTAAAGGATCTGAAATGCGTGAAAAAGTATTGCTTGATTATTTAAACGATGCTTCAAGTACTTCAAATCTTGAATTCGTGGATCTTGGCTTTTATATCAAGAATAATAGCTGTGTTAAAAGAATTGAATCCATTGCTCATCAGTCAGTTTTGGATAAGAATATCATTTTGTCTGATTCACAAATCGAAATACTTAGTATCTTGAACGATAAAAATTTATTTCTCAGTGCACCGACTAGTTTCGGTAAAACTTTTATTGTTCTTGAGTTTATGATTCGACATCCTGAACTAAATAATATTGTATTTATTGTTCCAACTTTAGCATTGATGAATGAATTATTAAAAAAAATATACGACAATTTTAGTGAAAATTACAACATATGTATTAATGGTGATGAAAAGCTTGAAGAAAAAAATATTTTTATATTTGTTCCTGAAAGAAGTGATAATGAATTTGTTAAATTGATTACAGCTATAGGTTTGGATTTATTAGTAATTGATGAAATCTATAAATTAAAACCAAAAAATAAAAAAGAACTTAACGATGATGATAGAATTATTTTGATGAACAAAGTTTATCTAAACCTTTTAAAATCTGCAGAAAAAATAGTATTGCTTGGTCCATTCATTAAAGATATTTCGTTTAATCAAACAAAACTTGATATAGTTAAATACTATACTAATTTATCACCAGTTTATAATTTTTTGCATAAATGTCCTCAAAAGAATTGGTTGGATTATATGGGTGAAGAAAAGGAACTGGTCTATTTTAATTCTCCAGAGTCAATATATACATCTTTGGATAAAATAATTGATAGATTTAATGAAAATATTATTTTTATTGATAGATACAAAAAAGAAATAGAATATTTGGAAAAACTGTTTTTTAATGATTGGTATGGTATAAAACTACTTAAGAGAGGAATAGGAGTTCATCACGGAAAGACACCGATGTTTTTAAGAAAATTCTATGAAAATGAGTACAGAAGTGGATCATTAAAATGCCTTTTATGTACGAGTACTCTAATGGAGGGAGTTAATACTCCAACAATGAAACTGATTGTTGTTGATGATCCTGGTAGTACTTTCAGACTAAATAATTTAATCGGTAGGGTAGGAAGACTGAACGTAAACAAACCAGCAGCTGGCAATATATATTTATTCAATAATAAAGCGTGTAAACTTATTGAAAATCGTAATGAGTGGGAATCATTAACCATACTTTCTGAAGATGAAAAAATTTCATCAGCTGACGAGGTGCTTTTTTTGGATAAAAAATTTGATAATGGTGAAAAAAAAGAAGAATACAATTTAATTATAAGCAAGATCATTAATGCATCTGGAAAAAGATTAGATGAAATAAAAAAATATGATATAAGAGTTAAAACTGCTTATAAGTTTGTTGAGAAAGATTATTATGATAAATTCATCCATACTGAAAACATCAAAGAATGCATACGTCTATCTTGTGAATTATTAGGAAAAATATCATTTAAATTTGATAAAAAACTTTTTAGCGGTATCATTTATCCTTTTAATACTTTACCATACTTAGTATTTATGGATATGATGATTCAAGGTAAAAATTATGGTGAAATAATCAATTATTTTGAAGAACAATATGGCATTCTTTCAATAAAAAATAAAAATCTATTAACAGATAAACTCCTTGAATTAAGAACTTACATAAAATTTAAATTATCAAAGATTATTAATTATTTTGAATTATATAATGTGGATTATAACAAATATGATGTTTTACGTTTTTTTGCGAGTAAACTCAAAAGTTTTTGCGAGTTGGATGTTACAGCTAAAATATTAGAAGATTTAGGTGTTGAAGAATGCGATTTTTCACAATTGAAGCCATTAATTGGAAATATTGATGATATTTCAACTTCAATTGTAATAAAAACATTAAGAAAAAATAAAGATAGAATAAATCAAATGTCAATTAGTCCCTTTACTAAAAGAAACATTCAAAAATTATAGCCAATTTGCAAACCATCTCACCAACTGTACGCATTTTTTTAGGGGTGTACGCAAATTGTATCAATATAGGTAATCACACACATAAGAAAAGCATAGGTTTGATGCAAATTGTGTCAGACCTTTTTTCATTAAAGATAGGTGTAAATGCTTATATGTCTTCAAGATCTAAATTGGAGTGTTTCAATTAAAATTTTAAATATTTTTGTCTTTAGATATTAGTGAATTAAATGATTAAATTATGGGTACATTTGACTTATCTTATCGTGAATTCTTAAACTAAATTCCGGTTATCCTGTTGACCGAGCAATTCTTTTATTCGCCCAATAATTTAGTATAAGCCCCTAAGCCAAACAATGTGGTAAACGCTTCCTTTGGCGTATGCCCGTCCAGCGAATATAACGTCGTCCCGTTTATGGTCTCGGCCACCATGGCGACCTGCTCTTGCGTATAGCAATCGACCGTTTTGTCCTTTGGGAAGAACTTCCTGATCTGCTTGTTGACGTTTTCTCTAGACGCCTTCTGATTGCTCTTGAAGGCATCGCAGAAAAACAAGTGGGTCCTCTGCACACCCGTCTCGGCAGAAAACTCGATTCCCTGGATGTTCGAGAAGCTTGGTTCCCTGTCGGTCAGGATCGACGGAAAGACTTCGCGGAACTTTTCGAAGCGTAGCGTTTTCTCCAGCGCCTCGAACACGCCTACTACCTTCGATGAATTCTTCTTCTCGATTATGAATAGGAGAGTGAAGTGTATTTGCGGAAGGATTAGGACTAGAATAGATTTGCTGTCGGACTTTATCGAGCCAAGGAAATCCATCTGAGCCGTGATTTCGTTGATATGGCTCTTCATGCAGGAAAGATAGTCTAAATAGGTACGATTGCTCCTGTCTATCTTGCTGTCGGAGTAGTCGTACTCTTTTGATTTCCTCTTTCTCTTTTTGTATGTGACGGCATATGGCAAGTCCATCTTGGATATGGGTACCCTCTTTTCGGATATGTGGCGGTATACGGTCGGCAAAGATATTTCGACATCGCTTGCCTTGATGGAGGCGTAAACCGACCTTTTGATCGCCAGTCCCTCCTTGATCGTCGAGACCAGGCTATCATATTCCTCCTTGGTCAGGCTGATGCCCTTCCTCGAATTGTAAAGCTTTGTTTCGTATTTTTTTTGCGCAAGCATTGGGTCGTATCTCAGCTGTAGGAAACAATAGTCTATGTACTTGTGCTTGTATGTGCTGCTATAGGTAATCTTATACATTGGATATGCTCTTTAGCTAAAGACTAGAGGTTTATTCATTATCATTTTGGTTGATTTATCTAGTAAAGGAAACTATATTAACTAGTATGGAAACCAATTTATAGTTTTCATACGATCTATCTACTAGGAGACAAATATGGCAATACGTATATTTACTGATGCTAGTTCAAATTTATTTAAAGAAATACTTGAATTAAATGACCTCGATATTTATGTAATCCCTATGGCTTTAAAAATAGGGGACAAAGAATATATCTGCTATGAAAACGGCGTTGATGCAGAAAAAATGTCGGAAGAGTTTTATATGAAGATGAAATCCGGATTAAAGCCAAAAACTTCCTTGCCTAGCCCAGGATTATTAAATGAAAAAGTGGAAGAAGAAATAAATAAAGGCAATAAAGTTATATATGTAAGTTTATCAAGCGGCGTCTCCGGGACTTTTCAAAGTGCTTCTATAATTGCTAATGAAATTAATGAAGGGAAAGGTGAAAAAGTAGTAGCCGTTATTGATTCTAAAACTGCTGGACTAGGAGAGGGAAAAATAGCCATGCATGCTGCTAAATTGGCAAAAGAAGGGCTGGGGTTTGATGAAATAATTAAACAAACAAATTCTTACGTTAATAAAGTTAGAAGCGAGTTTTCCCTTGATAGTGTTAAATATTTGGCTAACTCAGGCAGGATTTCTAATTTTAAATCCATAATAGCCGGTGCATTGCAAATAAAACCTCTTTTATATGGATCAGGAGAAGGAAAAATTGTCGCTACTTCAAATGTTCATGGAAGAAAAAACGCGTTAAAAAAACTTGCTAGTCAAGTAAAAGAAAATATTGTTGATGAAAATCAAGTCGTTTACATAACTCATTGCAACTGCATCGAAGATGCAAGGTTATTTGAAACGCTGCTACATAATGAAGGCATTAATAATACTATGATTTATTTTTACGATTTAATAACGGGTGCCCATGTCGGTCCAGGCACTGTAGCGGTTTTTTACGAAGGCAAGAATAGAGAAATCAAAAAGAAGGGCATTATTGACTCTCTTTTTAAGAAAAAAGAGGAAAAGTAGAAACGATTCAGTACAATGAAGAACTCATATTGGTTTTAGCCTCATTTTTGTTCTTTTCTTTCTATCGCTGATTGCTTAGAAAATAAATGGTTTGTTTATTGCGAACCGAATATTGAAAGAATGGTTTATCTATTTTAATTGAATTATAGGCACAAAAGCTTTAAGGCATGTTTTTGGTTTGGCAATAACTTTCTAGATGAAAACAAATTTAGCAGCAATATTAAATAATTACCTTACTTAAATTAAACATAGGGGAAGTATTACGTTGAAGCTTTTTGCAAATTTCTAACGGATAATTCAATGAGAATTGATTTTGCTATCTAGGTAAGTTTTTTTGCATTTTAAGCAAATAAAGTTGAGCTTTTAATTATGATTCTTTCCATTATGCATTTTGGAATTATTAACAAGTCTAAGACATAAAATTATTTAATAAAATTTATTAAAATCTTTAAGAAGAAAAGATTGGTAGAATATTGGCTTCCGCTCATATTTTAATTTGAACAAACAAACCCTTAATAATCTAAAAAAACACGGATTTCTCCGTGCTAATTTTTAATGGCGGACCATACGAGATTCGAACTCGTGGTCTCTTCCGTGACAGGGAAGCATGTTAGACCGCTACACCAATGGTCCGTAGCGGTGTTAATATAGCAACTATTAACCCACTTGTCCAATGTTTTCTATCTATTTGATTTTAAGAAAAGCGAGAATACTGTTTTTCGGTCTATATCCAACTGATTGGTCAACAAGATTGCCATCTTTAAAATATAGTAGGGTGGGAATGGAATAAATATTATAGGCAGCGGCAGCTTCTTGAACTTTATCAGTATTTACCCTTAATACTTTTATTTCAGGATGTTCATTGGCTATTTCTTCAATAATAGGTGAAAGCATTTGGCAAGGCCCGCACCAAATAGCATAGAAGTCTACTAATACTGTTCCTTCTTTTATTTCTTCTTGGAATTCTTCGTAGGATGATATTTCCTTTTCCATTTTTATTTCCTCCTAATAACCCATTATGACATAAAAAATCAAAAATATGATAGCTAGATGCATCGGGAAATAAGAATAAGAGAAAACTCGCCACCATTTGGCATCGTATCCTCTTTTGCCGTTATATAGATAAATAAAAATCAAAGAAAGCAAGCAATAAGATTGAATGCCCATTTCGAATGGATCGTAAGGAGATTGTCCATTTGAAGCGTTTATATAACTTATGCCCCATAATATCAAAGTAACGACAAACATGAAAAAAGAACTAACAATGTTGGCTAATTTCCTTCCTTGTTTTGTTTCTAGAAAGGCTTCATCTGATATCCCTAGCAGGGCATTTGTCTTTTTGCTCATCTTTAAAGCAATAATCGGGGCGTAGAAAAAGCCTAGTCCAATTAATAGATTAAAAATTGAATAACCTGGACGTAAGAAAATAGGCCAGGCGTATATAGTTACGTCATTTACTTTTTCATATATAGAGAAAGCGTAGCAAACTAAAATGTAGGCAATTGGCAATATGGAGAATAATTTCTTTTTCCCATTTAAACTAAGGCAATATAAAGTTAAACCGACAAAAAACAGATCCACGCAGGGATTATATTGGTCAGCAAAGCCATCCATTCCTTTTATTCCGTAGACAATGATTATTTGAAGAATAGAAGTAATAGCATAAAGCAACCCCAATCTAAGCAAATATTTATTCTTATTATGCGTATGGTTCATGCCTTCTGCTAGCAAGAAGGTAAATAAAGGCAAACTCAATCTCCCTATGATCCTAAATATATGTCCTATTTGATTAAAAGTATCAAAACTAGTATTGAATTTATTGGACCCATATATCAATAAAAAGACTCCTATATGATCAAATGTCATAAAGAGCAATCCTAATATTTTTAGTGTGAAGCCATCTAATATTTGAAAAGATCTTTGTTCGTTCATGGTTATTATATTAAGGATAAAAGGAGTGATAGTAAATTGTTTGCAATATGCGCGCTGGAAGAGGCTATAAATCCACCCTTTCTATAGGCCACGCATAGAATTATTCCTGCCACAATATAAGAAGGGATATTGATCAATTCGACAATCAAGTCCTTGGTATTGCTAAAGCTAGTCCAATCAAAATGAATAAAGGCAAATATTAAAGCGGTGGCTATATAGCCTATCCATTTTCCAAATCTTGACGTTAAGGAAAATAGCCCGATCCTATATCCAGTTTCTTCGGTTAATGGTCCAATAAAGCCAAAGATAATTATGCTAAAAACGGGATAGGCTTTTACCATTAGCCTAATTGTTGATTCGTTCGCATTGCTTGCTTGGTCTATGTTAGCGGCTTTAAACAATAAGGTTGATATTAGCCCGTATATATATGTAAAGGCTAGTATGATTAAAAATGCATATAACCCCCATAAAAAGTTTTTAATTTTAATTTGCTTGACTATTTCTTTATAGTTTTTAAAAAGCAAGATAGCCATTACTACAAAAAGACAAAAATAAGCGGTGAAGTTTGCTATTGATATGGCATCTAAACTAGATAAGAAACTAGTTATTTCTTCCATTGTTGCGTTTTTGTTTTGACTTACAAAAACACTTTTTTCTATTAATTGGATAATAATCGAAAAGAAAGTAAGCCCAACAATGCTAAGCAAGAAAAAAGTAATTTCTTTCCATACTGAAGCGTGAATAAAATTATTAAAATAAACACTGTTTGCATCATCGTTTTTTTCATTGCAAAATGGGCATTTTGAATTTATTGGGTCATAAATGTTTCCGCAATTTTGGCAACGCTTATTAACTAAATATGTTTTCATGTTAACGACTTTATCATTTTGAAAACAAAAAACAATTAGTATTAATTGAAACTAGACTATATATAAAAAAATAACTTAGTTTTAGTTTCTTTAAGAAAAATGACAAAATTGCTCAAATTAAATAAAAAAACAACAAAAAAATTGAATTATTAATACTTTTTTAGCATTAAACCATTTCTTGCATTGAAGATAAAATAAAAAAATAGGATAATTTTTCTAGAGAAAAAAATTATGCTTATATTAGATTCAGTAGGGATAGATATAAATCAATTGTCTTCAACAATAGATTTAGTTTTTACAATTTTATTTGCCTCTATTTTAGTTATACTCGCCTTATGCTTTGTTCGTGGTTTATTTAGAGGTTGGAAAAGAGGGACATATAACTTAATATTTTTTCTTATTTTGGTTACTGTCGCTTTATTGACTTTGAACCCAATTTCTTCTTTGCTTGGAACAAGCGTAGATCTTTCTTCTATTACGAATGCGAATACTGCAACAATTAATATCGATGGTACTGATATAACTTTTACTGTTTCTAGTTTGCAAGCTACCTTAACTGATTTCTTTACTGAGCTTTTTAAGGCCATGGGGATGAGCGCTTCCCCCAATGACATAGTAAACTATAGTACGGCCTTATCTTCCTCGATAATCAAGTTAATGCTTTTATTCATAGATGCTTTATTGATTCTTACTTTGGGATCTTTCTTTGTTTTCTTATTATGGCATTTGATTTTTAAACGTTTTACCCCAAAGGAAAAAAGAAAGAAAAAAACGTTACGCCTTGTGTCTGCTTTTGAGGAAGTGATTATTGGTGGGGTTGCTTTAGCGATGCTGCTAACCCCATTCACGGGCATTGTTAATGCTTTAACAAATAATGCCAAATTTGAAAAGGATGAAGCCGAAAAAAACGAGACGACCCAGCTTGCTTATGCTGCTATTGAATCTTATAAAAACAGTATTTTTTCTAACATTTTCTTTTCTTGGTCCGTTAAGGATGGGGAAAATACATTAGATACGAAATTGCTTTCCTTTTTGACTTCTTCTGAAGCAGGGGATGTAAAAGTTGACGTAGCTTCTCAAGTGGGGGAAGTAGCCACGGTCGCTTCTTATGTAATTAATTCTGGTTTGCTCTCGGCATTTGGAGGCAAAGAACTATCCTGGAGACTTTTGCTAGGAGGACAAGCCATACCTTCCTTATTAAGTTCCCTTTCTGATATGGAAATTATTAAAATTGCTTTACCGGTCGCTCTTTCTATTGCCTTAAATATGGGACAATTAAAGGATACGTTAGGTGAAGATACTGTTAATTATTTATCTTCTTCTTCCGTAGATTGGAGCAATGAATTAAAGAATTTATCTAATATTTATATAAAATTAATAGATGCTGATTTCTTTAATGTTATCGTAGATGAAGAGACTAAGACTCCTATTTTCGATCTTTCTTATATCTTTGATATTTTCGAAGAAGAGAAGAACCAAAAAGCCATGCATGAAATGTTTAGCATTGCTGATAATGATATTGTTAATCATATATTGGCTGGTTTAGTTTATACGATGTCATCTAAAGAAGAAAAAGATGACGATCCAGCGACATTGCAATTGATTGATTTTTTACCAAAAGGGAAAAATGGCGAAGTGGAATATTCTTCTCTTTCTTCATTTTCTTGGTTTAATGAATTAAGAATAATTTATGATTCTTTCTATTCGTTAGTCCAAATCGATCCAGCCGAGATGAAATATGTCTTTGACGGGATTGATAAAAGAATTGAATTTGGTGGGTTAAATGCAAAGAAAAACGCCGCAAGTGAAGATTCTACTGATAACATTATTAACGAAGAAGTCAAAAATAGATTTGTCTCTTTTATAGCCGATCATCCTGACGAGGTATCAACTCCTCTAGTTGGAGATTTTAACAATGTTGATGAAAATGGATTATCTAAAACCGAAACAAAATGTTTGCTTGATTCTGAACTATTAAAGAACGCCCTTCCTGAATTATTGCCATTAATTCAAGCAACCGCCGATCCTAATAAGGAAAGTTTTAATCTAGATAATTCAATTGATTATTTAGTTAATCATGGCAACATTAGAGCCAACTTTAAAAAGGAATTTGGCTCCATTATTAATGTTTTGGGCGATATAGCTTCAAATGAAGAAGGAAAAAAGTTTATTAAAGATATTAAGAATATGCCTGGATTTAACTTTGATCCTGATGGTAACTTATATTCGATTAATGAAAATTTAATAGATGCCATTTGCAAGGGCGTAACAAATATAAATGATTCCAAGATATTCCAAGAAATCATTCCTTCTTATATTGAAAAAAGTCTCGATGAAAACCAGACTATTAAGGAATTCTTGCCAGAAGGTTTCGATTTTGAATTAGGAAGTGAACTCGGAAGTGAATTGTCTTATTTATTAGCGATCGTTAAAAAATGCCCTAATCTGATTAGGAGCATTTCAAATTCGAAGAATGGTTCAATAAATATCGACCAAATGCTTAATTTGGTTAAAGATTATGGGAATGAATTAGTAGAAATAATTGATACCATATGCAACTCAAGGATCTTAAACCCCGGATTAAGCGATGAAAACGTTGCTTCTTTGTTTAACAAATTAGGAAGTTTTATTTCTTCTGATTCCAATATTTTTGGCTCAGAAGACATCAAAAGTGTTAGAGATTCTGGTGGCAATGCTTTAAGAAAAGAAATTGAAAACTTAATCAGTGTTTTCTCTAAAATTGTTTCTAGTGGCATGGCTGATTCCCTATCATCCTTAAATGAATCTTCTACTAGCGAATCCATAAAAGTGTTGTCTTCTTTAAACGTTAAAGATATTTTTGAATCGATAGGCAATTCCGTCTTTATGAAAAAACTTGCAGCCTCTGCTTTCGATGGCTATTTAACTCCTTTAATAGGTGGGGCTGATTTGGGACTCGAGAATATTAGCTTTAAGAATGTGAAAGATTGGAAAAAGGAAGGCGAAGGGCTTCAAGCTATTATAGATTTGGCAACAAAAGGAGTTGACTTAAGTAACGTTGATTTCTTTGCCAATGGTGATTTATTAGCGACATTATTGGCAAAATTAGCCGAATCGGAAATGTTTGTCGATAAAGAAAGCGGCGATTATTTGTTCCCTGAATATCTTTATAAAAAATTAGTTAAATCCCTAGATGCTTCTTCTTTGTCTTATTTTGCTGATAAAGATGTAGACTTGTCCCTAGTAAATAGTTTTGAAGATAAACTCAACGCCACGACTTTATTAAGGAAAGATATGCTTTCTAAAGAAGGAGAGGACGCCTCTTCATTTAGAAATAGATGGATTAATGAAAATGATGGGGAAATATCTAAATTGGGCGATATATTACGTTCTATATCTTCCATTGGCGGTTTAAGTGGTCTAACCAATTTATCCTCTTCTTCAATTGATAAAATTGGTGGAGTCTTAGACAAGGTAACTAAATCATCATCGTTTGGCAGGGTTCTTGTTTATAATGGATTAAAAGAAGCTTTTGCAAATATTCCAGAATCATCATTTATTGATTTTAAAAAAGCCAATTTTAACTATTTCCTTTTTGATGAAAACGCACCATATTCCGGACACGAAAACGAAGCATCCAATGAAATTAATTCAGTCATTGAGATAATTTCTTTACTTTACGATGATACGTATGGGATTGTTAATAACCTCTCAGTCGATATCTCTGAATTGGATATTGAATCAATTTCAGTCGACTTTTTCTTAAAACCTATTTTGCTATGCATGAAAGATTCCAAACTATTTGGCATAACTGATACTAATTTTGTTAATAGTCTTAATCCTGTTGCTTCAAAAGAAGAAGGACGTGGTACTGTTTTTGGTGACTTGGTATGTACTCTAGTTAAAAAATCAAAGATGTATGATTACTTTGACAAAGAAACAAAGATTGATAGCAAACTAAATAATTACACCAATAAAACAATTATTGATTTAGTTAACGATACTAGCGATTGGGATAAAGAAATAAATAGCATTTGTAATATTCTTTCTCTTGTTAAGGATTCTCCTTTGTTAGATAAAGATCCTTCTACTGGAGAAACCAGCATTAATTTTGATATTTTACAAAATCCATCCTCTTTCTTTGGCGATGATGAGACTTTAAAAGAAATTAAAAAGAACTCTTTAAAAGAACTTTTATATAGCGTTAGCGATTCATCTATTTTTGGCAAAGCTGTGCCTGCAAGAATTGAGAAAATGCTTTTTTCCGATCCTGAGCATAGCAACATAAACCATGTCGTCGGCGGAGAAGGTTGGTATAACGGTTTTGTCTGGGCTGCCGATCCTTATTTTACAAAACAAGGTGACGATTATTCTCCTTATAGTCATGATGAAATAGACCATTTAATCGATATGCTTTATTACCTTTCTTATAGCGCCGATTTATCTACTTCTAATCTAAATACAATTGACCCAATTAATGTTACAAAGGCCCTTGATTCAATGATGAGAAGCGGGATTTTCAATTCTAAGGTAGCAGATGATAGCAATCCGGATATAGCTTTTCTGACTTCTTTCCAAATAATGATGAAAACGATTATCGGTGCGGATGCTTTCAATGAATATTTTTATAATGCAAGCAATCCAACTGACGCCAATGCAACTTTGGTTGGCTATTATAACGATGCATCAAGCAAAGCAAAATATTTTGCCAAAAAGTATTTTAACGGTAATTATCTAAATAAAGCGGAGATGGATAATCAATCCTTGTATTTACTTAATTCTTCCTATTCGCTAGAAACTTTTTATACTTCTTTAAAAAGAAAGGCATTGGCTTGCTTGACTGATTCTAATGGAGCAAACATTAATTTCGATGACCTCGATGAGAATTCCTTATCGCTTCTATTCCATACATTTGACAATTGCATTTTCTATGAAGACATAGTTCCGAATTGCTTAGATGTGCTTTTGTCTAAATCAAACTATAAAATGGATGGGATAGATTTAAAAAAAGCCAATTGTTTTATTAAATATTTAGACGGTTATAGCAAGAGCAGATGGTCTAACGAGCTTGATTTGGTTTCTTCTTTGATTGTCATGATTAGAGACAATAAAAACATACTAGAATCTTCTACTAAACAATTAAATAACATTGATCCGCTCTTACTAAGATCTATATTGGTAGATATGTCGGAATCCGATGTCTTCCATTATGATGGCAGGGCTGTTTCGTCTAAAATGTTTTTAGATACTACGACCAATATAGAAAATGGCGAACTTGTCTTTAACGATTTAACTGTTTTTGAGCAATTAATGTATAAGATTTATAAAGTAAGCGGTTTGGCTGAAAAAGCCTTTTCCGTCTCTACCGATCCTTACGAAATAAATAATCCTAATGGTGATTTAGTTAAATTGCACGATCGCATCAAAAACTTTTCTAGTTTAGGTGGCTTAAATAATGGAGATTGGCATAGCGAGATTTCTCATCTTACCTATGGCTATGATAAGATAAAGCAAGAAGATTATGGCTTGATCTATAACTGCCAAAGTAATGGTTTGCTTAGCGGTGGCACGCTTGACGTAAGCGAAGATAATATAAAGAAGATGTCTCCTACTAACTTAAGCAAGCTATTTAAAGATATGAATTATCTAGATGTTACTAAGGATGCTTTAAGCAATATCGTTTCTTCTCTTCTTACTTCTGGGGTTGGTTTGTCTAGATATTCAACAGTTGAATTGTCTTACCCATCAGGCAATAACATGGATTTCTCTTCTTATTTTAAGGAAGAAACCTCTCCATCTATTAGTAAGGTAACCTTTAAAGCAGATTCTAAAGACTTTGTAATTAATTATGTTAACGATTCTAATTCGACTTTGAATGACTATTTGAATAATGATACTTATGTAAGCTATGATGGCACTTATTATTCTATAAATACTAAGGATTTGAGGACTCCTTTTAAAATCAGTGGCTGCAATTTTAGCGAAGTTAAATTTAGTTTTGATACAGCTTCTTATACCTTGTCTCAAACTCAATTGAAAGAAAACGACATTGACGCTTTATATTTGCTTTTGGATAGTCTATATGATAATACGAAAAAGGAATATTTTGATTTTTCTAAAACAATTAATGAAGGTGGCGTTTCCAGGACGACTGATTTCCGCGACTTTATAAGCGAGGGGCATTCTACTTCTGGGTTATTGAACTTGTTTGGGTATTCAAATTTATACAAAAACCATTTCAAATACACTGGTTCTAATAATTTAACTCTAGTTAATGGGTCTAGTTTTGATAGCAGGGCCTTAACATTCTTTAATTTGCTTAACGTAACGGAAAACTTCTTTTCTAGTTATTTGGAAGTATCGATTTCTTCTAATTTTGGTGGCGATGATTATGCTTCTAAGCTTAATACGATTACTTCTATTTTCGATAAAGGGATTGTTGTGGATGACGAAGCCAATTGGTTTGATAAGCAAGTGTTTTCTAGCGGCTATTTGGAAGCTTATATTCATTATTCATCTTCTAATTTGCATAACTTTGCCATTGCTAATGGCATGTTTGGACAAACAATGTCATTAAAAGAAAAAAGCATCGATGTTGAAAATTATCTTGTTAATACAGCAAGCGCTTTCGGGAAAGAGATCATTTCTGGTCAGTTAAATAAATTGCAAGAATTGAATGTTTCCTATATAAAAGATCCTTCTTTTAATTCGCTTTCTTATCCAGGCATTGCAAGAAGTAACTATATTGATTCGTTAGTTGTTAATGTTGATTTTAAGTCCCTTGATTTTATCAATTTAGGCAATGATTATATAAAACAAATCAGATCAATGATGTCTTTGATTCACTATATTTCATTAAATGATTATGAAAATACAAAAAATCTTCTTAATGGATTTGATTCATATGAAGATAAATCGATTTTAGATAAATTATATTTGGGATCTATTTATGACTTATTGGTTGCTAAGTCTAAATTTGTTTCTAAAGAGAATGACTTTGTTTATGTTAATAATAAGGATGGTGGGTTTAAAAATTTCTTGAATTCGATGGACTCTAACCCAAATTCTTATTTCTCTTATTCAAATGTTGCAAGTCTTTTATGAGTCTATTTTTAAAGGAAACATCTTTTGGGGAATCTAGTTGTTTAGGCTCTATTTTTAAGTGTTATTTGTTTCCTATTTCTTCTATTGCAGAATTTAATGAGATTATAGAAAAAATAACGAAAGAAAACCATAAGGCCAGGCATATACCTTATTCTTACATATTTAAGGAAAGCTGCAAATGTTCAGACGATGGGGAACCTAGCTTAAGCGCTGGAAAACCTACTTTAGATTTTTTAAATTCTAAATCTTTAAAAGATTGTGCTTGCGTCATTGCTAGATATTATGGCGGGAAAGATTTAGGCGTGGGCAGGTTAAGGAATTATTTTTTATATTCATTAGAAGATGCGTTTAATAAAGCAAAATTTATTGAAAAGAAATTGTTTTATTTTCTTAAAATATCTACTGATTACGAAACTTATTCTATTATTTCTAGATTAGCAAAAAGCTCTAATTTGCTTCTTAAGAATCAAGATTATTCATTTGGTGTTACTTTTTCTTTATATGGAGAAAAAGAAGAGATAAATGATTTCCTTCTTTTAAATCGATTTAAATTTAAAAAAGTCGAAGAAGGGGAAGAATATGTTGAAATATAATATCTATTTTTAATAAGAAGGATTTTTTTCATTATCAATATTTAACCTTCTTTTAAAAAGGGTAAAATTAAGTTAGGTATAGAGGTTTTATTATGGGTGTTCCAAGTCAAGAATTAAATGCAAGAAGATTAAGGTTCTTAAAAGGACTGGAAGATAATAGCGTGGCTATAGTTTTTTCTGGCTACCCTAAGATTCTATCCGAAGATGAAGATTATAAATTTGAAGTTAACAGGAACTTTTATTATTTAACAGGGATTGAACAAGAAGAATCCATTGCTTTGTTTATTAAAACCGAGGGTGAGGAGAAAACATTTTTATTTATTTCCCCTTTTGATGAAACCAAAGAAAAGTGGTATGGCAAAAAATTAACCATTGAAGAAGGAAAAGAACAATCGGGGATTCAAAATATTTTGCTTACTTCTTCTTTTAACTCTAGGCTAGAAGCCGTTTTAAATGACGGGATTAATCCTATAAAAAATGTTTATTTTGATGATAGCGAGGAATTAAAAATCGGCAGTAAACAATATGTTTGCGATTATATTGCTTCGTTAAAGAAAAGATTCCCCCTTAAAAATTATGTTTCTTTTTTACCTCTAATCACTCGATTAAGAATGGTTAAATCTAATTATGAAGTAAATGAATTCAGAAAGGCCATCGAGTCGACTAGGCTTGGTATTAGAAGCGTCATGGCCGAATGCAGGGGTGGGATAAAAGAATACGAGCTAGCTACTACTTTTTCGAAAGTGATTAACGATGATAACGAATATCAAGGCGTTTCTTTTAATACTATTATGGCAAGTGGGGTCCATGCCGCAACACTTCATTACCCTAATCCCTTGGGCACTTGCAAACAAGGCGATTTGGTTTTGATGGACCTAGGCGCGAAACATAATCATTATTGTGCCGACATTTCACGAACCATTCCAGTCGGAGGAAAATTTAATGAATTTCAAAAAGTATTATATGAAATTGTTTTAGGTTGCAATAAAGCTGTCTCTAATTTTGCTAAGCCTGGGGTTACTATTAAAGAATTAAACGATTTAGCTATTGAATACTTATCTATGGAATGCCTAGAGGCAGGCATTATTAGTAAGAAAGAAGACATTTCTAAAATCTATTTCCACTCCATATCCCATCATATAGGCTTGGATACCCACGATTTAAGCGATAGAAGTTTGTCATTAGAAGAAGGGAATATAATTTCTAATGAACCGGGCCTATATATAAAAGAAAAAGGGATTGGCATAAGAATCGAAGACGATTTGCTTATAACTAAAGATGGAGCTGAGGTTTTAAGCAAGTCGATAATTAAGGAAATCGATGAAATAGAGACCTTTTATAGCTTAGGAAAATAAGATGGAAGAAGAGAATAAGACAAACTATAAAGAAAGATTTGTTTCTTTTTTAAAATATTTTAAAAACAATGTCATGGTAACTAGCAATGGCATGGCAATTGGGCTTTTTGGTACCTTGATAATTGGGACTATTTTTGATTTATTTGCCAAAATTCCCATGATGGAAGCCATTTCAAGCTGGACTGTTCCCTTAAAAGGGGTTTTGATGGGAGCAGGGATAGGCGTTGGTGTGGCTTTAAGCAAAAAAAGAGGTGGCGTGGCTTTAGTTGCTCTTCTTTCAGCTGGGGCGATTGGCAATTACGCATTCTCTTTTTCTTCTGGTACCGTTTCTCTTATCAAAGATCCTCTTTCTTGCTATGTATCGACTATTTTGTCAATGCTGGTTTTAAAGATAGTAATGAAAAAGAAGACACCCGTTGATTTGATTTTGATTCCTTTATTAGGGGTAGGGACTGCCATACTATATAGTTATTTATTGGCTACACCTATCCATTACATAACAATCGGCATAGGGAAACTAATTGAGATTTGCTTCTCAAATATAGTTGTTTCTTTCTTTATGTGCATTGTTGTCTCGGTTTTGGTGGGAATGGCTCTGACTGCTCCGATTTCTTCTGTTGCTATTTGCGTGGCCATAAATATTGGGGGCATGTCTCCTTTGGCTTCTGCTGCCGCATTGATCGGCTGTTCTACCCAAATGGTTGGTTTTGCCTTACAAAGTAAAAAAGACAATTCGATTTGGACGAGTTTGGCTGTTGGGTTAGGTACAAGCATGCTTCAATTCAAAAATATAGTAAGAAAGCCTATTGTTTGGCTACCTACTATTATTGCTTCTGCAATTTTAGGCCCTTTTGCAATGCTTTTTCCTTTATCTTCTTTAAGCGGTGATTTTGCATCTAGTTTAAGTGTTGGGGCAGGAATGGGCACTAGTGGACTTGTTGGACCAATCAATTTTTTAGATGTATCTTCATATTCTTATTTGATGGCCATTTATTTGATTGTATTTTGTATAATCGCCCCTTTGGTCTTGGTTTATGCTTTAGATTGGCTTTTTAGAAAATTTAAGTTGATTGAAAAAGGTGATTTTGCTTTATCTATTGATTTATAAAGTTAAAATAGTTTAGACGTGCATTAATAATTATGTACATTATCTTACTTGTATTGATTTATATTGCCTTTATTAGTCTTGGCCTCCCTGACTCTTTGCTTGGATCGAGTTGGCCGGCTATGCATCTAGAATTAAATATAGATAATTCCTATATGGGTTTTGTTTCCATGGTTATTTCTTTTGGGACGATTATTTCTAGCTTATTATCTAGTAAATTGATTTCTAGAATTGGTACGAGGTTTGTGACTTTAGGAAGCGTTTTTTTAACTGTGATTGCTTTGTTTGGCTTCTCTTTTTCCAAAGAATTTTGGATGTTAATTGTTTTTGCCATTCCTTATGGTTTTGGTGCAGGTGCGGTCGATTCGGCTTTAAATAATTATGTTGCCGTTCATTACAAGGCCAAGCATATGAGCTGGCTACATTGCTTTTGGGGTGTAGGGGCCATTATTAGTCCTTTTATTATGGGATTTGCTCTTACTTCATCATCATGGCAAGATGGATATAGAATTGTCGGCTTTATTCAATTAGGAATAGCCTTGCTTTTATTTGTTACTTTGCCGGTTTGGAAAGTAAATTTATGCGAAGAGGAAAAACAAACAAAACAAGTTAGCATTTTTTCCTGTTTAAAAATAAAAGGAGTAATTTTCGCTCTTATTGGATTTTTTGCTTATTGCGCCTTAGAAGCAACTACTATGCAATGGGCTAGTACTTATTTTGTAGAAGTAAAAGGCGTCGACAAGGAAAGATCAGCCATGTTGGCATCTTTATTTTATATAGGCATAACATTTGGAAGATTCATTAGTGGCTTTTTTATTGATAAAATTGGTGATAAGAAAGCGATTATTATAGGTGGTTCGTTTTTATTCTTAGGCATTATTCTTCTTTCTCTTCCTATTAACTATTTTCCTTTATCTATCTCTTCTTTTGTAATCTTGGGATTTGGCTGCGCGCCTATTTACCCTTGCTTTATCCATTCAACCCCGACTAACTTTGGTAATGAAAATTCGGGTTCGATCATAGGGCTTGAAATGGCAAGCGCCTATATTGGAACTACGTTTATGTCTCCTCTTTTTGGGCTTTTAGGTAATCAATTTGGATTTAAGATTATGCCTATTTATTTAATCATTTTCGCCCTTTTGATGATAGGTATGGTGTTACTTTCTTTTAAAGGTGACAAAACTAAAACAAATACAGCAAATAATTAACCTAAAACAATTATTCTCTTTTATAATAAGGGTGTATGAAAAAGTATATCTTGGCTATTGACCAAGGCACAACATCGACACGTGCCATTTTAATTAATCATAAAGGCGAAGTTGCCTTTAAGGCCCAAAGGGCGATAGATTGTATTTATCCTAAGCCTGGTTGGGTTGAGGAAAATGCCGATAAAATTTGGATTAGTGTCATAGATGTCATTAATGAATTGTTAGTTGTTGCCTCTTCTTCTATGGATGAGGTCGAAAGCATTGGTATTACAAATCAAAGAGAAACTACAATTGTTTTTGAAAAGGAAACAGGAAAGGCTGTTTTCAACGCAATTGTTTGGCAATCAAAACAAACTCAATCTCTTTGCCTAGAAAGGGAAGATAAAAGCGAATTTATCCAAAAAAAGACCGGCTTAAGGATGAATCCTTATTTTAGTGCCTCAAAAATTCGTTATATTTTAGACCAAATTCCTGATGGGCAAGAAAGAGCAAGGAAGGGCGAACTTTTATTTGGAACCATTGATACTTGGCTAATTTATAAGATGACAAATGGAAAAACCCATGCAACCGATATTACCAATGCATCAAGGACCATGCTATTTGATATCTTTAAAAAAGAGTTCGATGAGGAACTTTGCTCTATTTGGGATATTCCAATGTGCATGCTGCCTTTGGTTAAGGATAATAATGATGATTATGGCGAGGCTAGTTTCTTTCCAGGACACGTCCATATTAATGGAGTATGCGGAGATCAACAATCGGCTTTATTCGGGCAATGTTGTTTCAATAAAGGGGATAGTAAAAACACCTATGGAACAGGTTGTTTCATGCTTATGAATATAGGCGATAAACCCATTATTTCTAAGCAAGGCTTATTGACTACGATTGCGTGGAGCCTAAATAAAAAAGTGACTTATGCTTTGGAAGGTTCCGTCTTTATTGGTGGGGCCATTGTTCAATGGCTTCGCGATGAAACAAGATGGTTTGAAGATTCTAGCGATTCCGAGATGTATGCAAAAAAACGTCCGGATACCAATGGTGTTTATTTTGTACCGGCTTTTGTTGGACTAGGCACGCCATGGTGGAACGATGATGCTAGAGGGGCCATATTCGGATTAACTAGGGGCGCGGATAGACATAATATTACTAGGGCTGGTTTGTACTCGATTGCCTATCAATCTAAAGACGTTATTGAAACAATGAAAAAAGAAGCGGGTTTAGAGTTAAATGTTTTAAAAGTCGATGGTGGGGCCAGCGCGAATGATCTTCTGATGCAATTTCAAGCCGATATATTAGGATGTGAAGTGATTTTGCCATCGTGTTTAGAAACCACGGCTTTGGGGGCTGGATATTTTGCTGGATTAGGAAGCGGATTTTGGAAAAGCCTAGAAGAAATACATTCTAATCATTGCTTTAAGAAGAGCTTTAAACCCAATATGAAAAAAGAAGAAGTGGACAAGTTGTATTCTGGTTGGCTAAGTGCGGTAAAAGCTACAATGGCTTTTAAAGGAAATAATTGATTTTTTATTCTTTGATTTTTATTTGCTGATATAATTATTTTTGTTAAATAGAGGTATTAATTTAATTATGAAAAAAGAAACAGTTTTATCAATCGTGTCTTATGTTTTCTTATTTGTTTTTGTTTTGCTTATGTTTTTGTCTTTTTGCATTCCGGTTTTAGCATCTACTTCTTCTTCGTCCACTTCTACAAGATTATATCTTTTCGATATTTTCGGTGCTTCAATTTCTTCTTCTGGAAGTGCAACAAACGGGAACTTATTTTATGGATTTTTATTTTTAAGTTGTGGGCTTGTCTCTTCTATATTCGTTTGTAATAAAAACAAAACCTTAAACATAATTGGAATTGGATTACTTTTAGGGTTCCTAGCCGAATCAATTTATCTTTGCTGCCAAATCGGAGAAGGTATAAAGGCTATAGAATCTTCTTTTAGCAGAAACTTATCTAAAGCTGGTTTTGCTTTATTGATTATAACAGTTGTGTTTGGCTTTATTTATCTTTTCTATTCTTTATTTGTTTCTTATTGTCTGCCTATTTTAAGCAATTGCCTAAAGCCAAAGAAAAGCTTAGAAGATAGGCTTAACGAAATTAATCAGTTAAAAGAAAAAGGTTTAATTAATGAGACAGAAGCCTCCAAGATGAGGGAGGATGCTTTAAAATGAGAATTCCAAAGCTTATTAAAACGATTTTTGGAATTGTTACTTTAGCTTCATTAATTTTGCTTTCTACTCAATTCAGTTCTTCTATTCTTTCTATAAAATACGCCGCAGATGGAGTTGGGCTTATTAAGATTACTTTTGCCAATTCAATTCAGTCTACTTATGGGTCTTATTGGTTTTTGTTATTTATTTTTGGCTTATCTTTTCCTCTTATCGCCGCTTTTATTGATAATAAAACTGCTTGTTTAACTCTTTCTAGCCTTTCATTTGCCTTTTATTTACCATACGTATTTAAGTTAATTCAATACTACGAAGATATTTATAAGTCTTTGAATTATAACGGAATGCGTGTTTCTAAGTGTTCTTTATATGATAATTTTATCATTATTTTAGTAGGTGTTGCTCTTTTAATGGTTTCTTCTTTAGCTATCTTTGTTTGTTCTTTTTTCGATAAGAGGAAAGTTAAAGAATAACAATGAAAAGAAAAAGACTTTATGAAAACTCTATTATTTTCGCCCCAGAGGAACAAAAGTCTTTTTTTCTTGCCTATAGAAATGAATTCCCTTATGCAGATTTTAAGGTTTTGACATTGGAAGAAACTGAAAAATTATTTTTTTATTCTTATGACGACAGGGCTTTGGTTTATTTATTAAAAAAAGGTTATAACTACGATTATTCTTCCAAATTATTGAAGATTCTTTCTAGGATGAAGCCCAACCATTCTTATGAAGACCTCTTTTTACATCAAATTGAATCTTTGTTTGTTGAACTGCTAGATAAGGGCTTGCTTTATAATTTTTCTTATCCAGAAGAGCTTTTTAAGGGTCGAAATTTAGTCGTATCTGGTTATGGCTCGACTTCTTATTTATCAACATTATTAAAAGATTTGCCTAACATTGCTTTGTCTTTTGATAATGATTTTATCGATGAAAACAAAAAGCATGATTTATTTACTTTTGAAGATTTACATGATGAATTGCATTATATTTGCTTAAGAATAATGGAATTACTAGAAAAAGGAGTTGACCCATCTCTTATTTATTTATGCATGTGCCCATCTTCTTTTTATGATGAATTAGAAATATTTAAAGAGATTTATAACATACCTTTTTCCATTCCTTCATCTTTGCCTATATTTACCTTGCCTTATGTAAAAAAGGCTTACGAATATTTATCTAATAAAGAAATAATTAATTTGGATGTTTTAAATGAAGTAATTGAATTAACCAAAGAATATCAAAGTTCTCCTTCTTATAATGATTTTGCTTCTTCTTTATTTTCTTTATTTGATGAAGAATTAGATAAAAATGTTTATTTATCTTCTTTAAAAGCTAGGTTAAAGGAAAAGAAAAGAAAGAATCTTAATAGAAGTGGAACAATTAATGTTTCTTCCTCCTTTTTCGCTCCAGAAGGTTCTTATGCGTTTTACCTTTGCTTTTCTTCTAAAGATGCCTATAAGACACCAAAAGAAGATGGCTTGTTTCTTGACGCGATGAAAAAAGAACTAGGAGTAGAAACTTCTTTAGAACAAGGAAAAAGAAATAAAGCCAATTTGCTTTATATGCTTAAATCCAATTCCATTAAAGATATTTGCATCCCCTTTTATTTTTTAGATACATCGTTTTATATTTCTCCTTTGAAAGAGGAATTAAAGATGAAAGTAATTAATAATCCAACTTTAGATTATGAATATTCATCTTTTTATGCTTTATTTGAATTAGAATCTCTAAAAGAAAAGAAAAATAAATATTTAATTGATTCTCCTAGGATTCATTCTTTATCAAAAATTGCAAAAGAAAAAGAAAAATATGACCATAGTTTTAAACATTTCTTAATTAAAAAAGAAAGCAAAACATTTTCCTATTCCTCTTTAACTAAATACATAAATTGTCCTTTTTCTTATTATTGCGAGAAGGTTTTAAAACTTAACGAATATGAAGAAACCAATTCCATTCTTTATGGAAATTTAGCTCATGGTATCCTTTCAAAAATTTATGAATCCAACTTTGATTTCGATTTTACTTTTAAGGAAGAATTAGAAAAAATAGAAGAGAATGGTATTTCTGGTTCTACTGATTTAGTTTTAAATTTAGCTTACCCGTATATTAAAAAAACTTATGAAAGTGTTAAAGATTATGAATCTAGTTTATCTTCCCCTTCCTTTAAAACCGAATTCTCTTTAACTAAAAAATATGGAGAAAATTCCCTTTATGGCAGGGTGGATAAATCTATTATTTTTGGTGATGATTCTAAATATTATTTCATTATCGATTATAAAACTGGCTTAACTACATTTAATAAAGACGAGGTCCAATATGGGATGTCTTTGCAGCTGCCTATTTATTATATCCTTGCTTCAAATTCTTCTATTTTTGAAAAAGCTAAACCTGCGGGATTATTTATTGCGTCGATTAAAGATGAAAGCACTTTTAATAATGACGAATCAAAAGCCTCTAATTTATTTTCTTTAAATGGGGTCGTGACTACTGGTGATGTATATTGCTTAGGTGATTTAAATTACATCGAAGGCATAAATTTAAAGAAAGATGGGGCATTAACTGAAAAAAGCTTAAATAGAATTCTCTCTTCTTCTGCTTTGGACGAAATAAAGAGGCAGGCTGAAAACGTAATCGAAGAAACTATGGAGAATGTTTCTAATTCTATTTTTGATATTTCTCCTCTTTCTTTTAAAGGCAAGCCTCTTCCATGCGCTTATTGTTCTTATTCGGATATTTGTTTCCATAAAGAAAACGATAAACGTATTTTGCCCAATGAATACGTAGATCCTTCTGACGAAAATGAGGAGGAAGAATGAAATGGCTTTTACTTTTGATCAACAAAAGGCGATAAATTTCGATAAAGGGAATTGTCTAGTCGCAGCTGGAGCCGGAAGTGGAAAAACTGCCGTTTTAAGCGAACGCGTTTTAACTTTAATAAAAGATAACAAATGTAAATTGGATGAGCTTCTTATTTTAACTTTTACCAATAAAGCCGCGTTTGAAATGAAAGAAAGAATTAGAAAAAAACTTTCTGAATGTCCTTTAACCAAATCTTCTTTGGATTATGTTGACCAAAGCGATATTACTACCTTTGATGCCTTTGCCTTAAATATTGCGACAAAATATTATTCCTTGATTGGATTAGAAACTCCCCCAACCTTAATTGATGGAAGTTTATTAGAAGTCTATAAAAATAAAGAATTAGATAAGATAATTGAAGAAAAAAGCCGACAATCATTAATTAGCAATGACGAATTCTATAGATTTAATCAAACTTATTTTAATAAGAATTTTGTTAAAATAAAGCAGGCCGTTCTTTCTTTATTAGATGAAGCTTATTTACAAGAAGATAAAGATAAATACCTAAATGAGATCGTAATAAAATCTACTACTAAAGAATTTGCAAATAAGAAATACATAGATTTATTTAAGGTTGCCAAAGAAATTATATTAGAAGCTAGCTCGATTCTAAATGAATATGAGAATAGTTATGCCTTGGATGCGGATAATGAATATCTAAATTTGTTTTTAAATTGCTCTAGCTTAGAAGAAATGAAAAAGACTTTTGTCTCGCATAAAGCTTTTACTACGGCTTCTAAAGGTTGGGAAATGAGCGAGTTAGATACAAAAATAAGAAAAAGGCTAAAAGATAAATTTGCCAAAGTTAAGCCTTTTTTTGACATAACTCCAAATAGCATTTATGAAGACCAAATAAGCATAAAACCTTATATGGAAGTGATAGTTTCCTTAACTAAAGAATTAGATAAAAGGCTAGATGCGTATAAGAAAGAAAATTCTTCTTATTCTTTCTCTGATATTTTTTCCCTTGCTAGAAAAATAATTTCTTTAAAAGAAGTAAATGAAAAATTAAGAAATCATTATAAATACATTATGGTTGATGAATATCAAGATACAAGCGATTTGCAGGAATCCTTGTTAAACGCTTTATCTTCTAATAATGTTTTTGCCGTAGGCGATATTAAACAGTCCATTTATAGATTCAGGAATGCAAATCCTCTTTTATTTAGCGAAAAGATGGAAAAATATTCTAGAAATGAAAACGGAACCTTAATTACTCTTTCTTCTAACTTTAGATCTAGAAAAGAAGTCCTTGAGGGGATTAATAAGATATTTGAACCAATAATGACTAAGGATAGGGGCGGGGTTTCTTATAAAAACAACCAAGCCTTAAATTTTGGTAACACCTCTTATAGCCCAAGTGAAAATTCTTCTATATATGGCATAAAGTGTCTTTCTTACAATAACAATAAAGACGAAGTTAAAGATGTTGTTGAAGAACAGGCTAAACAAATTGCTGTTGATATACTTTCTAAAGTGAATAAATTAGAAGTTTTGGATAAAGAAAGCAAGTTGATGAGAAAATCAACTTTTAGTGATTTTGCTATTCTTATTGATAAAAAGACCCAATTTGATAAATTCCAAAAAGTCTTCTCTTCTTATCACATTCCTTTAAAGGTAACTTTCGATAGAACAATTTCTTCTTTTGATATTGTTGTTATTTTGAAAAATTTACTTTCTTTAATTTATGAATTAAGCAAAGATTCCATTGATTATTTAAAGGTAAAACACCTTTATGTTTCTTTAAGTAGAAGTTGTCTTTACCAAGAAAAGGATGAGGACATATATGCAAATGTTATTTCTTCTTCTTATTTGGGTACTACTTTAATAAAAAAGGCCAAGCTTCTTTCTGCTAAGGTTGGTCAAAATTCTTTAGGCGAAATGGTAAAGGAAATTATTATTAGTTTCCCTGTCTTGAATTCTTTGTTAACTAACGAAGAAAGTAAGGCTAATTTAGAACAAATCATTAACTTTTTGGCTAAAGCTAAGCAAAGCGAATCTCTAGGATATGATGAAAAAGAATACATAGATTATTTTGATTCTAGTTCAAAATATGGAACAAAAATCAGCATTGATGAGCCAGATGTCGCGGGAGATTTAGTTTCTTTAATGAGTATCCACGCTTCAAAAGGACTTGAATTTAAAATTGTTTATTTGCCTTGCTTAACTAGCCAGATAAAAGCAAAAACCTCATCTAAAGATTACTTCCAAAAATCTATTGGATTGGCCTTGCCTATTTCTTCTTCTTTTACAGTTTATAAACAAAATGTATTGTTTGAACTTCCTTCTTATTATGAAAAAAAAGAAGAAATATCAGAGAAGATGAGATTATTTTATGTAGCTTGTACGAGAGCGGAAGAACTTTTAATTCCTTTAATCCCTTCTTCTATTGATGAAAAAACGCTTGGCAAGTCTTCTCTTTTGTCCTTCTTATTAGAATCTAGCTTTAAACTTGATTTTATTAATAATTCTAATGCAAATTTATATTCTCCAAAAAATGTTGTTCAAGAAGAAACTATTAATTTAAGAAGCTTTAAATGTGTTGTTCCTGAAAATGCGATTCATCGTCCTTCCAAGCAAAGCTATTCCTTGGATTATAATAAAATCATTTATGGCGAAAGAATGCATAGGTATATGGAATTAGTATCCTTTTCTAATAAGGACCTCTCTTTTATTCCTAATGAAAGTGAAAGAAAAAAGATTGAACAAATATTGTCTTTGCCAATTTTTGACGATGTTTCTAAGGGCAAAAAATATTGTGAATATTCTTACTATGACCCTTCTTCTAATACAAACGGAACAATCGATATGTTTGTTGTTTATGATGATCATATAGACCTATTCGATTATAAATCAAATAACATTGATGATTCTTCTTACGATGAGCAAATAAAAGCCTATGCTTCTTATTTAACTAATGCCTTTAATAAAAAGGTATACGGATACCTTCTTTCTATTGGCCAAGGCAAAATTAGGCAAGTTAAGATTTAATTTGTCTTTTTGTAAACAAAAAAACTAACTTTATAGTAGAATAAAAGACGTGAAAGAAATAATTTCAGAACAAAAATATTTTGAACTCTTACAATCTTTGGGTGTAAAAAAAGAATTTGATTACCCTTTTTTATATTCAACCTATTGTTTTGCTTTAAATGGCCTAGATGAGATGAAAGATGATAATCCTGTTGTAGCCTCGATGGGTGTCAATCAGGTTTTATTAACGATTTATTTAGTTAATGAACATTCTTTTTATTTAAGGACTCATAAAGAATCTAAACTAGAGACTTTAATTCAAGATGAAGAATATAAACAATTTATAGCTTCCATTGCCGTTGATAAATATTTTACCAATGAGCATTTGGCTTATAAGATGGGGACTTTGACTAGCAGATTTTCTCCTTTGATGTCTACCCTTGATTTATATTTAAATTTCATTTTAGGAATGTTATCTAGATATAAAAAAGGCGACCCCAAGCAAACCTTATTGGTCGATATCATGAACAAAGGCTTTCAAATGGCTAAATGCGTGGCTACCCTTCTTGAAGGCGGATTTGAAACCGAGGCCTTTTCGACTTGGCGGACTTTACATGAAAATGAATGCATTTTGCATTGCTTAGTTAAATATGGGCAACCTGTTATCGATAGATATTTAGCCCATATTCGTTATGGGGTGGCTTTTAGAGGGGGCATAAAATCAAAAGAAGAAACCGATGCCGTCTTTGTTGAAATTAAAGAAAATATGAAGGAAGTCGGATTAAAAAGCAAAGACATGAAGCGTTACATAGAATATGGCTGGCTTTTAGGGGTGAAGGAAGTCATGTCTCTGCCTAATTTTAAATTTAATTTTAGGGATGGTGTAGAAAAAGTAGCAGGCCTTTCTTCCTATTCAAAAGTATATGAGATGTCTAGTGAGATAGCCCATAGTTCACCTTTGCTTATCTATTCAAAAAAAGATTATTTCTTTTCTATTACCTTATTGAATTTATATGAATCTTTCTTTAGGCTGGAAAGGTTTTTCTCTTCTTTATATTTATCTAGCGTAAGCGAAGAAGAAAAATTGCGTTATTTAAATTTAAGAAAACTTTATTATGGAGAACTATTATCTGCCTATAACGAACAAAAGGAAATTTTTTCTTCTCTTTCTAAATAGATATTTATGAATGATTCTGTAGCTGAATTAATAATACAAAGTCATAAGAAAGCAACTCCGAGTGAGAAAAGAATGGGAAAGAAACTGCTTTCTTTGGATATGGGCGAAGTGGTTTATATGTCCATTACCGAATTAAGCGAGAAGATTTCCTCTTCTGAAGCCACGATTCTTAGGTATTGCCGTAAACTTGGATTTAAAGGATTCCAAGATTTTAAATTAGCTATTTCTAGAGATTTAGCCTTAAAAGAAAAAGAAGGCGATCTATCTCCTACTTCTTTTTTCTTATCTAATATTTCGAAAGCTTTAGAAAAAGAGGCGGAAGCAATCGATGAAGAGGATATAGAAATTGTTTCTAATAAACTTTTGTCTTCAAGAAAAATCGCGGCTTTTGGGGTGGGCAGTAGTCATGTTGCCCCAACTTTTCTAAAGCAAAGATTATTGGCCGTAGGTAAATATGTCATGGCTGAAGAATCAAGCCATTCTATGGCTGCCATTGCCTCAAATTTATCCAATAAGGATATTTGCATTCTTTTCTCGGTTACAGGTTCTACAAAAGATATTCTAGATGCGGCTAGACTAGCTAAGGCTAATTCTGCCTATATTGTTTCCATAACTTCCTATCCTTCTTCTCCACTTGGTAAATTCTCGGATATTATTTTAAGTAGTTGTACAAAAGAAGCCGCTCCATATAGGGGTGGGGTGACGCAAACCATGGGACAGCTATTCATTGCTGGGCTAATCTCAGAAAAATGCTATTCAATACTAGGCAAAGAAGGAGAAAAAATTGCTTCAAAAACAATTTCTAACTTCTCTGATAAGCTAATTTAATTATCTTTGAAAATAATTTTCATTTTATTGTTGGTTTTTTATGTTAGACTTACAATGTTTGAAAAGGATTTTCTTTATGAAAACGATTGGAATTGATATTGGGGGAACTTCGATAAAAGGGGGGAGATTTGGTTCGAATAACGTCTTGGAAGCCTCTAATAACGTGAAAACCGAAAAGAAAGAATATTCTTCTTTTCTCCACAATATAGAATCATTGATTTATTCTTTACTAGATGAGGAGGTCAAAGGGATTGGCATAGTTTCAGCCGGCGATATAAATGATGATCATTCTTCTTACCTTAATATTTTTAATATTCCCTGCCTAAAAGGGAAAGATTTAGGGAAAGATTTAAAAGAAAAATTTAATCTACCTGTCTATATAGAAAACGATGCCGTGGGGGCTTTAGTAGGTGAGGCTAGTTTAAGAAAAGAAAAAAATATCGAAATGCTTACCTTTGGTACAGGGGTTGGCTCGGCTGCTATTATAGACAACAAGCCAATTCATGGAGGAGAGTATGATTTTGGTCATGTTAGCCTTTGTAAAAATGGGTATCGCTGTAAATGTGGGAAAAAAGGTTGCAGTGAAGTTTATTTAAGCGCGATTGCTTTATGGAGAGCCGCTTGCAAAAGATATAACAAAAACATCGAAGTAGTTGAATTAATGGATTTATATAGGCAAGGCAATCAAATTGCTAAGCAGTTAATCGAGGAATATTGCCTATTGCTAAATAAATTAATTGCAATTATCGAATCAAAAATTCATCCAGAGCTTATAATATTAGGTGGGGGTCTAATGAATTCTAGCGATGTTTTTGCCCCTTATTTAAAAAGTAGCAAGGCTAAGATTAAGTTTGCTAAAATGGGCAATAAGGCCGGCTGCCTTGGCGCTTCTATTTTAATAAGAAAGGAGCTAGAAAATGCTAAATAAAAAGATTACTGGATTTAAAAATGCAAATGTTTGCTTTGAAGATGGGATAAGGAAGTCTTCCATTGAAGTAAAGGAAGGCCGTATTTTTTCTTTTTTAGATAGCGAAGATGCTTTAACTCTTCCATCAAATCTTATTGTTTGCCCTGGATTAATCGATGAACATATACATGGGTGTCTTGGATTCGATGTAATGGATGCCAAAAAAGAATCTCTCCAAGGCATGGCAGATGCCTTAGTTAGAGAGGGGGTTACCTGCTTTTTGGCTACGACTATGACCGAAAAAGAAGATAAAATAATCTCTTCTTTAGAAAACGTGGCTTCTTTTATGGAAACCCAAACTACGGGAGCAAGGGTTCTAGGTGCTCACTTAGAAGGTCCCTTTATTTCAAAAAAATATAAAGGCGCTCAAAGTGAGGAATGCATCCTAAAACCAGACGTTGATACTTTTAAAAGGTTTGAAGAAGCTTCTAGAAACAGCATTAAATTAGTTACTTTCGCTTATGAAGAAGATGACGGTTGCTTCTTAAAGTATTTAATTAGCAAAAATATAGTTGCTTCCGTTGGCCATTCTTCTTGTCCAAGTGACAAGTTAATTGAAGGGGTAGAAAATGGGGTTAGCTGCATTACTCATTTATATAACGCCCAACGTCCTTTTACTCATCATGATTCTGGTGTAACGGGGGTAGGATTGGCTAATGACAAGCTATATACCGAACTTATTGCTGATTTTTATCATTCAACTAAAGAGTCGGTCAAGGTAGTTTTAAAATGCAAATATCCTGATAAACTAGTCTTAATTAGTGATTCAACCGAGGCTAAATATTTGCCAGAAGGGAACTACTATTTAGGGTCTACTCCTATATATAGTGATACTCATGTTGCAAAGTTATTAAACGGCACGATTGCAGGTAGCGTTCTTCGCCTTGATCAGGCTTTAAAAAACGTTACTTCTATTTTTGATATGCCATTTTATAAAGCGATTGCTTTAGCTAGCAACAACCCCTCTTCTAACCTTCATTTAAAGGATAGGGGCTTTATTAGGAAGGGATACCATGCTGATTTTGTAATCATGGATTCCTCTTTTGAGGTTTACTTAACCATCACGGATGGGGAAATTGCTTACATTCGTCCTGGTTTTGATATAAATAATTTATTTTAAAGGTGGTAAAAAATGAAAATCATTGAATTTGCGACTCGACAAGAATTAGACGCTTACGCGGGCAATCTTCTTTTTGATTTATTGAAAAGAAAGAAAAATGCCAATATTGGTCTTGCCACTGGCTCGACTCCTCTTGGCTTTTATGACTATGTTGCTTCTAATTATAAAAAAGAAGGTCTTTCTTTTAAGGAAGTAAAAAGCTTTAATCTTGATGAATATGTCAATTGTCCAATTAAAACTGAAACCTATCGTTATTTCATGGACTCCAATTTCTTTTCTAAAATCGATATAAAAAAGGAAAACACTAACTTTCCAGATGCTTTAAACCCGGCTGCCTATGATGAAAAAATAGCAAAAGAAGGTGGAGTGGATTTCCAACTATTAGGAATCGGAAGGAACGGCCATATTGGTTTTAACGAACCCAATACCCCATTTGATAGCAAAACACATATTATCGAGCTTACTAAATCTACTAGGGAAGCCAATGCTAGATTCTTTAATAACGATATGAATTTGGTTCCAACTAAAGCTGTTTCCATGGGTATTGCTACCATTTTAAAGGCCAAGATGGTTGTCTTGATTGCTAATGATCCAACAAAGAAAGAAGCCATTCTTTCCTTAAAGGAAGGAAAAAGTGACATTTCTAATCCATCCACAAGTTTAATTGCTCATCCAAATTGCTACATTTTGATTACTAAATCCGTTTTAGAATAAAAAAATAACACCTGTCCTTGATATTTTGTTATTAAGACAGGTGTTTTTTATTTAAATAATTTATACGTCAGCGTAACAACTCCCCCCAATAAATTCTCTCATTAGGGAGTTAGAAGGCACCCATTTTTCATCCATGTCAATAAAGAATTTAAGCATTCTCATTAAGCGTATGGCGACTGGGAAGTAAGGCGATTCCTGGTCTATTTTTTGCAATAAGGGCAAGGCGTATTTTTTCATGACTGGCAATTCGTAGGGAAGCATGGAATTATAAACATAATCGCTTCCTTCTTGGGTTGCATAAATCCATTTGAATTCGCCAGCCCTGACACTTGGCCACATCGATATTGTTTCTTCAGCCGATGAATTCCTGAATTTATAGTCCCTAACTATTCTTCTTATCAATCTTAAATCCGTTAAGGATTGGGGGTTATGGTCATCTAGGTTAATTTGAGCTTGCGGTGCGATGAATATTTTAAATTTTGCCGATTTAGGTATATCTAAAGTTAGTCTATTGTTTAAGGCATGAATCCCTTCGATGATAATCGGTTCGCCTTTTTTAACTTTTAGTAAACGCCCTGGGACTCTTTTTCCTAACTGGAAGTCAAATTTTGGCAATCTAACTTCTTCTCCATTAATCAAATCTACCATGTTTTGATTAAATAAAGGTATATCTAAGGCTTCGATGGATTCTAAATCTGGCTGGCCATTTTCATCTAATGGAATTTTGCTTTTTTCTAGATAATAATCGTCAATTGAAATTCTAATTGGCTTTATGCCTCTTGAAAGAAGCTCTATTCTTAATCTATTGGCAAAAGTAGTTTTGCCGGAGCTAGATGGACCTGCAATGCAAATTAGGGATATTTCGTTAATGGAATCTTCAATTAATTGGCCTAATTCACATAACATTCTATTATGGCGAGCCTCGCATATATTTATAAATTCGCTTGTACCGCGGTTTTTTATTGATTCATTAATACCTGCTACCGTATCTGTTCCAATTATTTTTGCCCAATCATGACTTTCTTTTAAAGTACGACCAAATGTAGGGGCATCTTCAAATTCTGGGATTTCCCCTTTATTTTCAGCGCGAGGATATTGAAGAAGGAAGCCGGGTGAATATAGCCTTAATTTATATTTTTTAATATAACCGGTGCTAGGTACCATATGGGAATACATATAGTCCATATAGCCATCGCATTCGTAAAGATGAACCGTTCTTTCCGGACGATATGGAAGTAAGGCTAGCTTATCTTCATAACCTAGCTTTTTATAAAGTTCTTCTGCATCTTCATTTGATAAAACCGTTCTTTTTAATGGATAATCCGCCTTGATTATGCTTTCAATTTCATGATTTATCTTTATAAGCATGGCTGTATTGGCGACATATCCCTTGCTAAGAAGATGAATGGAAACGCATCTAGAGACATTGTAAGCAAACCTTATCTTCAAATCTGGATAGACCCTTTTAAAAGCCATCGCGACTATATAACGTAAAGAAGCTTCATATGTTTTTATGGAATCGCTATCTTTAACAGTTAAGAACTCAACGTTGCAATCATAATAAACTTCATAAGTGAGTTCCCTAACTCTGTTATTTACTTTCGCGACTATATAATTTTTATCTTCATCATTATTGCCAAGGATTTCTAATAAGGATGTTTTCTTTTCGTATTCTTTTGTTATTCCGCTTAAGGTGACTTTGAATGACATTTTTCTTACTCCTAGGATGCTAGTAAATCTAAATATGTTAATATGTAAGTGCTTTCATTGCAATGTTAGTTTGCCTAGAGAAAGCAAGGGAATATATAATTACGTGATAAGGTTTTGCAAGCCTTTTATAATTTATGAAAGACAATTTATTGGTCGTTGTTGATTATCAAGTCGACTTTGTTAATGGCTCCCTTGGGTTCCCTTTAGCTTTAGAATTGGAAGAAAAGATAGCTAATTTAATTGCAAAAAAGGAAAATGAAGGCTATGAAGTTGTCTTTACCAAAGATGAACATGATGATGATTATTTAGATACAGAAGAAGGAAAAAATTTGCCAATTCCTCATTGTATTAAAGGAAGTGGAGGGGAAGAATTCTTTGGAAAGATAAAAAAAATCGCCTCTACTCATAAAGTTTTTATAAAACATACATTTGGCAGTTTGGATTTAGCTAATTATATTGCTAGTAAAAATTATAAAAATATCGAATTATGTGGCATAGATACTTCCATTTGTGTTTTCTCTAATGCCATTTTATCTAAGGCAAGCTCCCCGAATTCTAGGGTTAGTTTGCTTTCTTCTTATTGTATGAGTGGAAACGAAACTTCTAGCAAGATTGCCTATGAGGCTTTAAGTCGAGTTCAAATTTTTAAAATCTAGGAGATCATTATGAAAAAATCATTGGTTTATTTGCAATCTGGCGGACCTACCTCTGTAATCAACTCGAGCCTTTATGGGGCGATTAAAGAAGCTAAAAGAAATCAAAACATAGATAAAATACTAGGCTCCTTAAATGGAATCGAAGGACTTATTTCTAATGATTTGATTGATTTAAGAAAGGAAGAAGAAGAAACCATTGAACTTTTAAAGCAAACCCCAGGGGCTATATTAGGTTCTTCTAGATTTAAACTCCCTTCCGATTTTGATAATGATATTTATCAATCCATACTAGAGACGATAAGAAAGCATGACATTGGATACGTTATTGTTAATGGTGGGAATGATTCAATGGATACGTGTAATAAATTATCTAAGCTTTTCGCCTTAAAGAAACTTGATGTCAATGTTGTGGGCGTGCCTAAAACCGTTGATAACGATTTAGCCTTTACTGATCATTGCAATGGGTTTGGTTCCGCTGCTAAATACGTAATTAATACGGTTAAATCAATTTGCGTCGATGCTTCTTGCTATAAAAAAGGAAAAGTCATAGTCATTGAAATAATGGGGCGAAATGCAGGCTGGCTTACGGCTTCTATTGATTTGCTTCCTTTTCCTTATAGACCGGATTTGATTTTTCTACCTGAAGTAAAATTAGATTTATCTTCTTTATTAGACGAGGTCAACTCTTTATATAGAAAAAAAGGCTATCTTGTTATTGCTTTTAGCGAAGGCGTGTCTTTATTTTCTTCCTATAAAGACGAACAAGTCGATTCATTTGGACATAATAAATTAGAAGGAAGTGGTGAGGAAATCGCCAAGTTAATTCATAAAAAACTCAATCTTCCGACTCGTTCGATAATATTATCGATACCTCAGCGCGCCGATCCGTTCTTGATTTCAAAAGTTGATCAAGAGGAAGCCATTAACTGCGGCAAATACGCTGTCATGGGTGCCTTGAATAATGAAAATGGAAAAATGGTTGCAATAAATAGAATCAGTTCCAAACCTTATAAAGTTAGTTTTGAATATGTCGATGTTTCTAAAATCGCCAATGTCGAAAAAAAGATTCCTTCTTCGTTTATGAAAGACTCTTATGAAATGAGCAATGATTTTAAAGAATATCTTTCTCCTTTAATTGAGGGTGAAACTTCAATTAAATTTAAAAATGGTATTTTTGAAAGTGCTTCTTTAAAAAAGATAAAGGTTTAATTCGACATTAAAAGAAAAATGTAAAATTAGAATCCGCTAGTCTTGAATATGGCTACTTTTAAGCCTAAACTTACTTCGTAAGAAATACTTATGTTTACCAATATGAAAGAAGAAAAAATTACCTTAATTGCCCTTATTGTCGTCTATTTAGTGGGCGTTGCTTCTTTCGCTTGTTTTTTCTTTTTGGGAAATCCGGGTTTGCCCTTGGGTTGGATCTTTGGTGGAGCTTTAATGATACTAGCCTATTTATCGATAGTTTTTAGTTCGAAGGCCATTTTAAATGGGGTGACTGGAAAAGGAGTTGGCGCTTCCTTTGCCGTCATATTTTCTTTGGTTAGAATTGTTTTATTGGCTGGTGGGCTATTTCTAAGTGGTTTTTATACATATAAACTACAATCGAATTGGCTTAATGTCTGGACAGTTTTTGGCGGCTATTTACCTCTTGGGATAGTTACTGCAATAACCGGTTTTATAAATTCTAGAAAAAGTAAAAAGGAAGTTAAATAGATGGTTACATTAGATTTATCTTCCATAGCTTCTAATTTCGATGGCTTTCTTGATTTTAAGATCAGTGGTCCTATTATTTCTTCTTTGACCATCATGCTTCTTTTGGCCATTGTTTCTATAATTGTGGGAATAAAAGCTAGAAGAGCGGATCCAAAAAAAGCGCCTAAAGGATTGCTTTTATTAATCGATAGTTTTGTTTCAAAAATAAATGAATGGACCAAAGATACAATGGGCAGGGAAAATGTTGGCAATTGGCCAGCTTACTTTTTTTGTCTTTTTTCTT
Organism: uncultured Bacilli bacterium; assembly: GCA_934725985.1. Lineage (GTDB taxonomy): Bacteria > Bacillota_I > Bacilli_A > RFN20 > CAG-826 > Alloenteromonas. Next base: position 43,400 of record CAKVCX010000002.1, read on the forward strand.
ATTTGTTCATTTCTTTTATATGGTCAATTACTGGTTTTCCTAGCGTCATAGATTATTTGCTAGTTCCTTTTTGTTTGGCCTTAGTGATGTTCATTCTTATTCATTTTACGGCGATTAGGTATCAAAAATGGGGTTATTTTCATAGATATGTTGAACCATTAAAGATTTGGCTGCCTATTAATTTGGTTACTATGTGGACCCCGATTATTTCTACTAGTTTGCGTATGTTTGGCAATTGTTTGTCTGGTTCTGTGGTTTTAGGGATTTTAAGTTGGGCTTTGCGAAAGGCCTCTTTGGCTATATTTGGCGCTATGGGTAGTTGGGGACAAATTTTCCTTGCCCCAATTCCTTTAGCCGTTTTAAATCTTTATTTCAGTCTTTTCTCTGGATTTATCCAGACCCTTGTTTTTGCTTCGCTTAATGCCGTTTGGATTTCGCAAGAAATGCCAGAAGAAGAAACAATGGGCTTGCTTACTCAGGCAACTAGAGGAAAGAATTGACCCATAGGGAGGTAATTTATGGGATTTTTACAAGCTTTACTACCAATGTTAGCTGATGCTAGCCAAGCTGGGCTAATTGCCATTGGGGCAGGATTAGCGGTTTGCTTTGGTACTTTCTCCGCTATTGGAGAATCATTGATTTGCTGCCACGCAATAGATGGCATGGTTAGAAATCCAGAAATGCAAAAGAAGTTGCAATCTACCATGATTCTTGCCGTTGCCTTGGATGAATCAACTGGTATTTATGCTCTTATTGTTGCTATTTTGATCATCTTCGTTTTATAAGATGTATAAATTATTTCTTTTAAACATACTCTCAGATTCTTCTCCTGTATCTGATACCCCATTTGATAGAGACGGGTTTATAGCAAAGTTATTCCCAAACGGCATTTATGACTTTGTTATCCAAATCATTGCTTTTGTCATTTTGATATTGATCATGTTTTTCTTTGCCTATAAGCCGGTAAAAGCCTATATGAAAAAAAGACATGATTATATTGATAACGAACTCAGAAGCGCAGAAGCCGCCAATAAAACTGCTTTAGAAGCCGCTAATAAAAAAGATGACATTATTAATGAGGGCAAGTCTGAGGCTAGCCAAATAGTTTCAAAAGCCAAAATCCAGGCTGAAAAGATGAAAGAAGATGCCATTAATGAGGCTAACCAAATTGCCGCAAGAAAAAGAAAAGAAGCTGATGAAGACATTGCTTTGGCTAAAGAAAAATCAATAAAAGAAGCCAAAAAGGAAATCGTTGATTTAACAATCCTAGCTTCATCAAAGCTAATAGAACGTAACTTAAACGAAGAAGATGATAAAAAATTTGTATCTTCTTTTGTTAAAGAAATCCAGGATGATAAAAAATGAATTCTTCAATGTGTGAAGGTTTTGCCAAGGCTTTATTTTCTTTGACTAAGAAAGAAGATTTGCCTAATGTCAACTTAGCCTTGGACGAAGTAAAAAAACAAATGGACGAGAATAAGGATTTTTCTTTATTTTTGCTTTCTTATGAAGTATCAACTTTGCAAAAGCAAAAAGTCCTTAATAATGTTTTTTCTTTGTTTAACCTTCCTCATTTTGTTTCTTTTCTATGCGTTTTAGCTTCTTATCATGGGTTTGATACTTTCAAGAAAATTATTGATGATTTCCATTCATTATCAGATGCGGAGTTAGGAATAAAAAGAGGAATTGTTTATACTCGTTTTCCTTTATCAAAATCTGATTTAGAAAAATTAGAAGCTGCTTTTGAAACGAAAGAAAAAAAGACAATCAAATTAAAAAATATTATCGATTTTAATGTAATCGGCGGATTAAAAGTTTCTCTAGATGGAGAAGTATATGATTACACGATTGCAAATAAATTAAATAAATTACGTACTTCTTTAATTCAAGGAGGGAATTCTTATGAAGATTGATTCAAATGCCATTGCTAGTTTGCTTAAAAGCCAAATAGAGAATTTTGATTCAAAGATAGAACAAAATGAAACAGGAACAGTCATTGCCGTAGGCGATGGGATTGCTACTATTTATGGTTTAAATAACGTCATGCTTGGCGAACTTTTATTATTTCCCGACGGTGTTTATGGCATGGCTATGAATCTAGATGAAGAAGATGTTGGGGCTGTCTTATTTGGCCTAGATGTGCAGATTAAAGAAGGCGATAACGTTAAACGCACCGGAAAAGTAGTTGAAGTTGGTGTTGGCGATGAAGTTTTGGGCAGGGTTATATCTTCCCTAGGTTTGCCTATAGATGAAAAAGGACCCATTAATTATAAGAAAACTAGACCCATTGAAAGAATTGCTCCTGGGGTTATGAAAAGAAAATCCGTCGATACCCCTTTAGTAACAGGTATAAAAGCTATCGATGCCATGATTCCTATAGGCAGAGGTCAAAGAGAATTGATTATAGGGGATAGGCAGACAGGGAAAACAGCGATTGCTTTAGATGCCATCGTTTCTCAAAAGGGAAAAAATGTAAAATGTGTTTACTGTGCGATAGGGCAAAAGAATTCATCGGTTGCTTCCATTGCAGATAAATTGGCCGAATTGGGGTGTAGAGATTATGTAACTATTGTTAGTTCTAGTGCTTCTGAATCCGCGCCTTTGCAATATATTGCCCCATTTTCTGCCATGGCAATTGCAGAAGAATGGATGGAAAAAGGTGAAGACGTATTAATAGTTTTCGATGATTTATCTAAACATGCGGTTGCTTATAGAACCTTGTCTTTGCTTTTAAAGAGATCTCCTGGAAGAGAAGCTTATCCTGGTGATATTTTTTATCTCCATTCCAGGCTATTAGAAAGGGCTTGTAGGCTAAACGATGAATATGGTGGCGGTTCAATAACGGCTTTGCCAATTGTAGAAACCCAAGCAGGGGATATATCTGCTTATATTCCTACTAATATTATTTCCATTACGGATGGCCAAATCTTTTTGATTACTGATTATTTTAATGCCGGGCAAAGGCCGGCCATCGATAGCGGGTTTTCCGTTTCTAGAGTTGGCTCAAGTGCCCAAACAAAGGCCATGAAACAAGTGGCTTCTTCTTTAAAGATTGAGTTGGCAAGTTATAGAGAAATGCTTTCCTTTGCCCAATTTGGAAGTGATTTGGATGAATCAACTAAAAAAATCCTTACCCATGGGGCTGTTTTAATGGAGACGCTAAAGCAAAAGCAATATTCTCCTTATCCTTTAGAAAAACAAATATTGGAATTATTTGCCGTAAAAAAAGGTTTCTTTGATTGCTTAAAAATTGAAGAAATTGCCAATACCTTAGAAGAAATGGATGATTACGTGTATTTAAATTATCCTTCTATTATTTCTAGATTGAAGCAAGGCAATGCTTTAACTAAAGACGAGCAGAACGAATTGGAGAATTCTATAAAATCTTTCTTTGCAAGTAGGAAGTAAGTAATAATGAGCAGTGGGCTAAACAAAACAAAAAGGCGAATCGCTTCGGTCAAGGCGACAGAAAAGATTACCAAGGCCATGGAAATGATAGCAAGCGTTAAGATGAAACGTAGCAGGGATCAATTCGATGCTTCTTCTTTATCAAAGAGTAAATGCATGGATATTCTTTCTTTTACTTTTGCTTCCATTAAGAAAACGCCTTATTTTTGTTTGCCTAATGAGAGCAACAAAACTTTATATATCATCATTTCTAGCGATTTAGGGTTATGTGGCGGATATAACAGCAACGTTTTTAAATTATTTGACCCTATATATAAAGAAGGTGATGAAATAATTGCCTTTGGTTCAAAAGCAATTTCTCATTATGAGGAAACGAAAGGCTATAAGAATTCTTCTTTGGTTAAAAACCCTTCTTTAGACATTACTCTTTCTGAACTGACTAAGTTAGCTTCGCTTTTATTAAAGGAATATAAAGAGAATAGATTTGACTCTATAAAAATTATTTCGACTAGGTATGTTAATTCTTTGAACTTTGTTCCAAGTTCTACTACCTTATTGCCGATTTCTATTCCCATTTATGAAGATAAGTATGGTGGCGTACCTCCTTTAATCGAACCTAGCCCAGAAGAGGTTTTGAATTCTATTATTCCGTTAAGCCTAGGCTATATTTTGAAAGAAACTATAGACGAAGCAAAGCTATGTGAACAAAGTAGCAGACGCAATGCGATGGACAATGCTAACGATAATGCCGATGAATTATTGAAAAACCTCAATATTGAATATAACAAATCTAGACAATCTTCCATTACTCAGGAAATTGTTGAAGTAGTTTCAGGAAGTCTAAATTAATTAGGAGAGAAGAAAATGAAGAAAATCGAAGAAGCATTAAAAGGAATTATTGTCAGGGCCGTAGGTCCTGTCATCGATGTTAAATTTGAAAACAAGCACCTTCCAGAAATTTTAACTGCTTTGCTTGTTCCTCTTTCTAATGAAAAATCATTAACCTTGGAAGTAATGCAACATATTGGCGATGATGTAGTTAGAAGTGTTGCCATGGGTCCTACGGATGGCTTAAAAAGAGGAATGGAGGTCATTAATACAAATGCTCCAATTTCAGTTCCTGTTGGGGATAAGACTCTTGGTAGGATGTTTAATGTTTTAGGAGAGCCGATAGACGAAAAAGGTGGAGACTTTTCTAAAGTGCCTCATATGCCTATTCATAGGAATTCGCCTAGTTTTAGTGAGCAAAATGTAAGCCATGAAATACTAGAGACTGGAATTAAGGTCATTGACTTGCTTTGCCCTTATTTAAAGGGTGGGAAAATTGGATTATTCGGTGGGGCCGGAGTTGGTAAAACCGTTTTAATCCAAGAACTTATTTCTAATATTGCCAAAGAGCATAACGGCACTTCTGTTTTTGCTGGGGTTGGTGAAAGAAGCAGGGAAGGCAATGATCTTTATTTTGAAATGAAGAATTCTGGAGTTTTAGAAAAAACCGCTCTTTGCTTTGGCCAAATGAATGAACCTCCAGGAGCCAGAATGAGGATAGGCCTAACTGCTTTAACTATGGCTGAATATTTTAGGGACCATGAGCATCAAGACGTCTTGCTTTTTATTGATAATATTTTCCGTTTTACCCAGGCAGGCTCTGAAGTCTCTGCCCTTCTAGGACGTATGCCTTCGGCTGTTGGATACCAACCAACTTTATCTACAGAAATGGGACAACTTCAAGAAAGAATTACTTCTACAAAAGATGGGTCTATTACTTCTGTTCAAGCAATTTATGTTCCTGCCGATGATTTTACCGATCCTGCTCCTGCAACTACTTTCTCTCATCTTGATGCAAAAACTCTTCTAGATAGAAACACGGCTGCCTTGGGTATTTTCCCTGCCGTTGATCCGCTTGAATCAAGTTCCAATATCCTTGATCCAAATATAATTGGGCAAGAACATTATGAGGTTGCAAGAGGCGTGCAAAAACTTTTGCAAAGATATAAAGAACTGCAAGACATCATTGCCATTTTGGGAATCGATGAATTATCGGATGAAGATAAAGCCATTGTAAATCGTGCAAGAAGAGTGAGAAATTTCTTGTCTCAGCCATTCCACGTTGCAGAAGCTTATTCTGGATATAAGGGAATCTATGTTCCGCTAAAAGAAACCGTGCGTTCTTTTAAGGAGCTTCTCTCTGGAAAGTATGACGCATATCCAGAATCTGCATTCTTATATTGTGGTGTTATAGAAGATGTAGTAAAGCATGCAGAAGGGCTTAAATAATGGGCATCAAGCTTGTTTTGCTAAGTGAAAAAGGCATTGTTTTTGAAGGAGAATGCGAACGGTTTTTACTTTCTTCTTATAAAGGCGATATGGAAGTATCTCCTGGATATACTCCTATTGTAGAGATGCTAGATAAAGAAGGCATTTTAAAAGTAGTGCTTCCTAATAAAACAATGTATTTTGCTATTTTTGATGCAACTTTATCTGTGACTAAAGAAGGTGCTTTTATTGTATCTAGCAATACCGAAGAAGCTTCTAGTATTGACTTAGCTAGGGCAAGCCAAGCAAAAGATAGGGCGATGAAGCGTCTTACTTCTAAGCAAGAAGGGATTGATTTATTAAGGGCTAAAGCCGCCTTAAATAGAGCCTTAATTAGAATTAAGGTAAAACGTTTATATAATGGCGAGAAACTGTATTAATTTTTGTAAAATTGCATTTTGGTTTTAAAACATGAATTTTGTATTTATTTCCCCTAATTTTCCAATTCGAAATTATAAATGGGTGGAATCTCTTTCTAGACGCGGGGTTAATGTTTTAGGTATTGGAGACACCCCTGCTAATTTGTGCCATCCTCGTTTGAATAACAGTTTAAAAGAATATTATTTTGTCAAAGACTTATCAAATTTTGACGACATGGTTAAAGCCATTTCCTATTTTGAAAATAAATATGGAAAGATTGATTACATTGAATCCAATAATGAGTGGTGGCTCTTTCTAGATTCTAAATTGAGGGAACATTTTAATGTTTCTTCTGGTTTTTACCCTAAAGATATGTTAAAGATAAAAGCCAAATCGGAAATGAAGCAATGTTTCAAACAAGGCGGGGCTAAAGTGGCTAGATATGTTTTAGTCAGCGGAATTGAGGATTTAGATAAAGCAAAAGAATTTGCTAAGGTAGTAAATTATCCTCTTTTTGTTAAACCTAATATCGGGGTAGGGGCTGCTTCTTCTTATAAAATCAGCAGCGAAGAAGAACTAACGAAATTTTTAAGTAATAAATTAAGCGAAACCTACATATTAGAAGAATTTTTAGATGGTTTTATTGTTAGCTTTGATGGGGTTTGCGATTCTTCTTCTAATGTAGTATTTGCTACCTCTGATCACTTTTTAACCCCAATTGATGAAGTAGTTAATAATGACGAAGATTATTATTACTTTAACAATCCTTTTTCTTTACCCTTTTTTGATTTAGATAAAGAGAAGTTCCTTACGGTTGGCAAAAATGTCGTTAAATGTTTCGGCATTAAACAAAGAGTCTTTCATATTGAATTCTTTGTTTTAAATAAGGATAAACCTGGATTGGCCAAAAAAGGTGAATTTGTCGCTTTGGAATGTAATATGAGACCAGCGGGAGGCTATACTCCAGATTTAATCGATTTTGCCAATTCAACATCTATTTACGACATTTATGCTGACATCATTTGCTTTGATGAAAACAAAGAAGACTTAAATAAGGAAAAGTATTACGCTTTTGCTTCGTCTAGAAGAGAAGAATTGGATTACCTTCATAAGGAAGAAGAAATATTATCTAAATTTAAAAATGAGTTATGCATGCACGGGACCTATCCCAAAGAAATAGCTAGGGCCATGGGTGATTATTATTACTATGCGAAATTTAAAGATTTTAATAAGGGTTTGGAGTTCGATAAATTCGTTAGAGAAAAAATTAATAAATAGAACCAATTGCTTCTATTGCTTCTTCAATAGAAAAATATGTCTCGACTGTATTTTGGTTTTTATTGATTAAAGCGTATTCTTTTTCTTCTAAAGATAAGCCGAATTTATTGATCATTTCTTCTTCACTTAGTTTTGAAATATCGTATAAGTAAGTGTTTTTATTTGACGATTCGGCTTTTCTCTTTATGTATTCATAATATAAAGAGGGCTTATTTTCTTTATAAAGAAGATATAAACCGTCATTAGTAAATGAAAAGACTTTAGAAGAAACGTATATGTTCGCTAGCCTAATATTTTTAAATAACGCTTTCCGTAAATTGTTTAAATTAGAATACGTTCCTGTTAAATCTATTTGTTTTGCTTCCGCTTTATTTAGTAAAAATAAAGTAGGCGTCGCGATAGAGTTTTTAAATCCTTCTTCTAGATAAGGAGAATAGGCAAATAATTCATTTAGATCTATTTCTATTGTTCTATCGGCAAAATAATTAATTTCAATTGGACTTTCCTTTAACAATTCTAGGAAAGTAGGCTCTAATGTTTTGCAATGTGAGCAATCTTTTTGATGTAAAAATAACAATACGTCCTCACCATTTTCTATTCTATTGCTTAATTTTTTAGCAGAACAATAGTTCATGGCTTTATAAAAAGAGCTTGGTTCTATATCTTCATTTTGATATATGAGAGCTTTTTCGATATTACTATCATCTTCTTCATCGCTTAGGCTAGACTTATTTAAACTAGAACAAGAAAAACATAAGAATATCAAGGTAAATAAATTTATTTTCTTTAAGTTTTTCATAATTTTCTATTCAATTAATGATAAAAGAATAGAAAGAGTTTAAAATAATTTTAATGAAATTCAAGTACCCTAAGAAAAGATTAATAAACTTAATTTCTTTATCGTTTTATTTTCTTTCTACTATTTTGATTTTAATAGAAAGTTGTCTTCCTTCTTCTTTATCATCTTTGCAAAGCAATTCGATTGGTTCTTTTATTGTTTCTTTGATTAATGGACAAAAAGAAGGAAAACCTAAAGATCCCATTTATCCTAGCAACATTTCTCTTTCTTATCCTCAAGATGAAAGATTATTAAGAAAAGAGGAAGCCATAGTAGGAACAACGAAACTAATTCAATATTCATTATCTTTTGGTAATGAATCTAATTCTACTTACGAGGTCAATGATATTGAATATTCTTTAATAAAGGGAAATAAGGATGATATTCAAATTAATTATTCTCCTTCAATTAAAACTGGGGCGATTAGATGCATTCCTTTAAAAGAGGGACAGTTTGAAATAGAACTTTTTTCTAAATCTAATAAAAGAATAAAAACTACTATTAGTTTTACTAGTTTATCAAGCAAAGATTTGCCTTCTTCTTTTGTTACATATTTCGGGGAAAAGGAAATTGAATTGGAAGTTAATAAACCGGAGAAAATAAAATATTATCTTAACGTAGAAAATTCTTCTTATTCTTACGATTACTTATTAAGATTTTATCAAGATAATCCTCCATTTTCTTCTTCTTCTAATATTCTTACTATAGATTCAGGTTATTTAATTCCTAAAGAAGCTGGCAAGACTAGTTTATATTTAAATGAAACAAAGATCTGCGACGTCGTTATTAAAAACTCGGATCATTTAATTCCTTCCTCTTTTTCCTTTTCTAAAGAAAAAGAAATAGACTTGCATCCTTTAGATTATGATTATATTGAAGATAAGTATGGGTTTGGCTTTTCTATTGATACTAATTATCCACTTATTTATACATCTTCGAATTCTTTAATAGGAAAAGTTTTAAATGAACATTACCTTGATTCAACTACCTTTATCAAACCTCGTGTTTATGGATATAGGCAATTGGGCGAAACCACGATAACTGCTAGGTTAGCAGGCACATCCATTAGCAAAAGCATTAATGTTAAATCAACTGAAGTTGAGGCGACTTCTTTTTCTTTGAACATAAGTTTTAACGGCGAGCAACTCCCCTTAAATAAAGATAGTCGCCTAGAAATAGGAGAAAAAATATTTTTAAATCCTACATTTGATCCAAAAAACGCTTCAAATCCCAAACTTCACGTAGAAGCCTCTTCTAATATTGAAATTTATAATAATGATTCAGCTTCTCCTTATTTGCTTTTAACAGAAAAAGGATTAGGACATGTGGTTATTTCGTTAGGAGAAAAAAGAGAAGAATATGAATTTAATATAGTCGCACCCCTTGCAATATCTAAGCAAGAAGAAGGGGAAGTAACTTATTCTTTAAGAAAATTTATTGGTCATTTCCTTCTTTTTGTAAGTAACGCCGTCTTTATGGCTATTTCTTTTTTATCTGCTTCTTTTATAGACAAAAAAGATAAAGCATTGGGATGTTGTCTATCTTTGCTTTCAGGTTTATTTATAGCTTTAATTTCTGAATCTATTCAGGCTATACCAATTCTAAAAAGAGGACCTAGTTTATTAGATGTTGGAATTGATTATGCCGGTTTTGCTTCTGGGCTTTTATTTGTTTTTATTGTTTACTTGTTAATAAATTGTTTGCTTTTAAAAAGAAGAAAAAGAAATGAAAAAATGAAATGATAGATAAACTCATAATACTTTTTTTAAGAAGTGATTTCTTTTTTCTTTAAATATTGTTTCAAAAATTTTATTCCCATTTTCTTTAAATCTAGAATAAGCCCAATAACTCCAAAAAATGTCCAAAAACAAAATTAACGTCTTAATATCATTTTTTTCATTATCATTTAAAAAGAAAAAAGAGAGAAAATATTCTTCGTTTTTTTTACTTAGCCTATTTTCTTCTATAACAGAAGCTAGGTCGAATAAATATGAATTAACCCCGCCGAATTCAAAGTCTATTAAATAGGCTTTTTCTTTCCTAATTATTATGTTTCCCTTCCATAGATCGTTATGAGATATAACTTGTTTGCTTTCTTCTAAAATTTTAAGTCCTTTCTTTATTATTTCCTTTTCATGGCTAGAAAATAAAGAAAGCCCGTTTTTATATTTTTTTAATCTTTTATCTGCTTCAAAATTGGGACTATTTTCAAAAATAGGGGAGGCGTGTAGCTTTTTTATAGAGTTAGCTAATAAAAATATGTCTTTTTTATCTTCTTTATTAAAAAGAGCCCCCTTTATATATTCTTCTGCTTTATTCCCTTCCTTATCAAAAAAAAGGAGTTTAGGGATACAATCTAGATTATTTAAGCTTTTATAAAGATTTATCTCGCTTTGAGGTGTATTGAAATCTCTATCAATTTCGTTTTCTTTTTTAATTCTTATTAAGCTTTTTTTAGAATGAAAAATATCGTTGCTAGTCCCAATATTTATCGTTTCAAAGCTAGCGTCTTCTTCTTTTATGATTTTGGCAATTTGAAGATAATTCATAAACCTTTTTTCTTGCTTAGAAATAATTCTTTTGCTTTTCTAGAAATTTTCCTTATGTAAAAAGATTCATAATGGCCTAGTTTTACTTCCCCCATCTTATTGCCTTTTTTTATTTCTTTTCTTTTGCAGGCTATAACTTCGCCAAAATCCAACCTAGAGGCAAGAAGAGTCAATTCACATCCTAATTGCAATTCCTCTTTGCTTGGATTTACCTTTTCAATTAATAAATGAGCCCCGTGGTTATTCTTTACATGCATCCATGTATATTCTTTGTTATTACAATAGATGAATGTTAAAAAATCATTGCTTTTATCGTTATGGCCAAAAGCAAATTTGATATCCCCTTCTTTTATTAAGTAAGGATATTTTGAGCTCGGTATAGTTTTCCCTTCTTTTGTATCTCCTTTTTCTTCTTTAAAAAATAAAGAAAGCCTTTCGGCATTAAGGGAAGAGCAAAAAGCTAGTAAAGAGTCTAATTCATTTAATTCTTTAACGGCTTTATCTAGGTTTTCTTTTCCATTTTCAACTGTAGATTTGGCTTTTTTTTGCTGCAAAAAGAACTTCTGGGCATTTTTTGTTAAGCTCTTCTTTTTGTCCAATTCAATAATTTTGCCATAGTAAGAAAAGCATCCTTCTTCTAGATGGATATTATTTAAATTTACAAATATATAATTTCCTATATCCCCATCATTAATATGTTCTTTGGCTTTTGCTATATCAGTCTCTATAACGTTAATTTTTCTTTCTAATCCCCTTTTTTTATTCTTTAATTCTTTAATTTTCGGTGCATATTTTTTAAGCAATAATTTTTCTTCCTCTTTTTCTTCCTCTTCTAGGCAAAATGAAAAGAAGGAATCTATATCGAAATCATTTGTTTCGTTTAATTGAATAGTTAAAGAAGGAGGAAAATAAGCTGCCCCATGTGATAAAATTCTAGGTGAATCTAATGTAGAAGGATTTAATACCATTATTATTTTTTTCTTATTGTCTAAAATTATTAAGTTTCCTTTATTGGGCAATAGTTCTAATACTAGAAAAAAAGTAACTTTTTGGTATATGGCATTTAAACTTTCTATTTCTAATTCTATGATTCTATCGTTATTGATTCTACTTACATTCTTTATTATTCCTTCCGAGATGTTTTTTCTCATATAGAAGAATAAAGAGGAAGTCGAATCTAAAGAAGGCAATTTCGAATCGCCTATATAAATACACGGGTTTTGTTTATCTAAGGAAATTACTAATCTAGTTTTGTTATTAAGAGAATAAGAAAATGTACCGTTTGAAGAAAGACGTAAGTGGTTTATTTTTCTTCCTACTAGTCTTTCTTTTAATTTAGAGGTGAAACTATCAAACTCATTTAGACGTGGATACATACTAATTAAGTATACCCTCATCGTTTAAGAGTTGAAATAAATAGCTCGTATTGTTAAAATCTTGCCTAATATTATGAAAAAAGGTTTATTGATTATTCTTTCTGGGCCATCTGGAGTTGGCAAAGGGACTGTCCGCGAATTGCTTATGAAAGATCCTTCTTTAAATCTTTTTTATAGTGTTTCAATGACAACTAGAAATAAACGCCCCCATGAGGTAGAGGGGAAGGATTATTATTTTGTTAGCAAAGAAGAGTTCCTTTCTAACTTAGAAAGAGGAAATCTTCTTGAGCATGCCGAATTTGTTGGAAATTTTTATGGTACCCCAAAGGATAAAGTAGAAAAGCAACTTGAGGAAGGAAAGAACGTCCTTCTTGAAATTGATGTCCAAGGGACGTTGACTGTCTTAAAAAAGATGAAAGATTGTGTTTCTATTTTCCTTTTGCCTCCTTCTTTATCTTCGCTAGAAGAAAGAATTAGGGGCAGGTCGACTGAAACCGAAGAAGTCATTGAAAAAAGGCTTGATAAGGCAAGAAAAGAACTTGATATGGCCAAGTTTTATAAGTATCAAGTTTGCAATGATGTAGTTGAAAATGCCGCGAATAAAATAGCTTCGATTATTAGAAATGAGATGAACAAATAATAAACGACCTTCCAAGTCGTTTATTTTTGTTATAATGGGTTTCATGCAGTTATTGAGTATCTTTATAGAGCATAGTGTCTATTCTTTGTCGAAGACTTTTGAATATCTAGCTAATGATGATTTAGATATAAAACCCCTTAGCAGGGTTTTACTGAGTTTTGGCAAACAAGATAAAACCATTGGCTTTGTTATGTCTATTTCTAAGACTAATCTAAGCAAGGAAGAGCTTGATTCTCAGACTGGTTTTGTTCATTCATATATTATTTCTTTAATCGATAAGGAGCCCCTTTTAAATGAAGAGCTGCTTACCCTTGCCTCTAGTTGTGCTTCCTATTATTTATGTCCACTTATCTCAATTTTAAAGGCTATGTTGCCCCCTTCTTTAAAACCATCCTCCTCTTCCTTAAAAGCTCCAAAAATAGCCTATGATAAGTACGTGTATATAAAAAGCGATAATGAAGAAGGGCTCACGCCTAAACAGCTTGAATGTTTTAGGCTTGTTAAAAGCAATGAAGAAGTTTTGAAAAAGGAAGCAGGTTCTTTTTCTATTGTCGAAACATTGATTAAAAAAGAGATTTTCGGTATTAGGTTAAAAGAAAGAAGGCGTTTGAAAGAAATTGAAATTGCCTCTAGTTTGCCACCTACTCTAAATTATGAGCAAGAAAAAGCCATGCAAGGTATATTTACCTCAAATAAAGAAGTTAATTTGCTTCAAGGAGTAACAGGAAGTGGGAAAACGGAAGTATATTTACAGTTATCTTCCTTATATTTAGAAAAAAATAAAGGGGTCATTATGCTAGTTCCTGAGATTTCATTGACCCCTAGGATGGTTAATTATTTTAAAAGCAGGTTTGGCAAGGGGGTAGCCATTCTTCATAGTGGTTTGACCCCTGGAGAAAAATATGATGAGTATAGGCGAATAAAAAATGGTGATGCAAACATTGTTGTCGGGGCTAGAAGTGCTATATTTGCTCCAATTCAAAATTTAGGTCTAATTATATTAGATGAAGAACACGTCTGTTCATATAAGCAAGATAGCAAGCCTTATTATTCGGCTAAAACGGTTGCTTTTTTTAGAGCCAAACAAACCGGCGCTAAAGTAGTTTTAGGCTCGGCTACTCCAAATTTAGAAACAAAGGCCAGGGCCGAAAAAGGAATATATGGTTATTTCGAATTGAAAAATAGGTTCAATTCTTTGCCTTTGCCTAGCGTTTCAATAATAGATTTATCTAAGATAGGAGTATTGCAACCCGGTTATCCGATCTTTTCAAAAGTTCTTATTGAAAAAATAAAAGAAAGGTTAGCTAAAAAAGAGCAAATAATGCTTCTAATTAATAAACGGGGTTATTCTTCTTATTTAACTTGCGCGGATTGCAACTATGTTTTTACTTGCCCAAATTGCCATTGTAATCTTGTTTATCATAAAAGTGATTCCATGCTTAAATGTCATCATTGCGGTTATGTTATTAATTATCCAAATTCTTGTCCTATGTGCGGATCAAGCAAGATTAGGCGCGTTGGTTTTGGTACAGAAAGAGTAGAAAAAGTCCTCTATGAACTATTTCCTAGTATTAAAATCGCTAGGCTTGATACGGATATAACTAAGATTAAGGGCAATTTGAACAAAACGTTGGAAGAGTTTAAAAGCAAAGAATTCGATTGCCTAGTCGGAACACAGATGATTGCAAAGGGTCATGATTTTCCAGATGTTACTTTAGTCGGGGTGATGCTGGCTGATATAGGGCTATCTTTGCCTTCTTTCACTTCAAGCGAAGATACTTTTAATTTAATTGCCCAAGTTTGTGGAAGAGCTGGCAGGGGTGATAAAAAAGGAGAAGCCTTAATCCAAACATTTAATCCTACAAATTACGCGATTAGTTTAGGTGCAAAACAAGATTATTCTTCTTTTTATAGAAAAGAAAAAGAAGCTAGAATGATTGGTAAATATCCTCCATTTTATCATCTTATTTGCCTTAATTTTTCTTCTAAAAGCGAAGAAAAAGTTGCTACCTCTGCTCTAGAAATAAAAAAAGCCATAGACGAAAAGAAATTTGAAAGTGTTTTTACTGTGGGGCCCATTACTCCTTATGTCGAGCAAGTTGGCGAATTCCACAAAAGGGAATTACTTATCAAATTTAAAAAATCTAGCGAAATAAAACAATATATTTTGGACTTATTGACACTTCTTTCTGGAAAAGGCGGAGTCAATATAGACGCTGACGTTGATCCAATTTTTTATTGACGTTTTTTGCTTTTATTTTTTAGAAAGTAATTTTTGTTTTTTTACCCATATAAAAAAGAACTACGTATATTTATTTTGCCTAAGTTGGTGTTATACTTATCTTCCGTAGGAAGAATTATGATTACAATCTCATTTCTAGGCTTAGACCAATTCGTTGTCGGACGTTATTCTAAAGAGCATACAAAGGCTCTTGCTTCACTTTTTGAAACTAGCGAAGATGAAATTAATTTTTATGCCCCAAATTCAATGGTTTTTCATAATGGAGTTGAGCAAACTAGTTGGAATTTAATAGTTATCGTTAAAGCCCCGACAAAATATAAACCCCTCGAGAAAGTGGTGGCAAAATATCTCCTTGAAACCTTGCCTTTGTTTTCTATTCACATTGAATTGGAGTTTGAATATTTTGAAACATCAAGCCGATATGAAAAAATAAACCACGATTATCCTCGTTATATTGACCAAGGACACATAAAAGAAGTTGATGTTACCTTCGATAATGACGATGACTGTCTTGATCAAGATTGCTGCCATGACCATGACGAAGCCAATCCAAACGATAGGGCCGATCTAGATTATAATGATCCAAATCAAATATATTTAGGAAACGCTTTTGAAGATTTTGACAAGAAATTAGAGAAAGCTAAAAAAGAAAACAAGTAAAGGAGACAAAGAAGATGAAACAACTTGACATTGCTTCGATGATACTTAATGACATTTTGGATAACCATACCCCATTTCCAGAAGCTTTAAGGAAAGTGTTCCAAGCCTCAATTGAACTCCGCCCTTTGCGTGCTGATGTGGCCGGCTTAATTGGCTGCGAATTAAGGCATGATATTTTGTTTGCTAGGCTTTTAAAAGATAAGGAAGGGTTAGATGAAAAAGATAAGCGTATTGTTTCTTTGGCCCTTGCTAACGATTATTATTTCCGTCATTTTGGAATCGAAGAAGTATCTAACGCCGTTAAAAGCAGGATTGGGGAAGAAAAATATGATATGGTGTCTTCCTTGTTTGTTGAAAAAGACCCAAAAGCAGATTTGATCCCTGCTGATGTAGAAAGATCTTCGTTAACCTATTTAAGCTTGCGTTACAACGTTCCTGAATGGGCTTTAAAGATTTTTCAACATTTTGGTTATTCAAATACTTATAAAACGGCAAAGAAATTTGCTCGTCCATTCGTTACTTCATTAAGACTTGAAGACGACGATTTATATGATGCCTATAAGCAAAACCCTGATTTTGAGGAGACTAAAGTACCTTATATTTTTAATTACAAAGGCAAAACCCCACTTAGAAAACTTTCCGATTATAAAAATGGAAAAATATTTGAAGAAAGAAGTGGCGTGAAATTCTTAGTAGACGCCTATAAAGTTTCCGATCCTTGTGAAGTATTTTTGTATACTGGCATGCAAAAAAGTGGTTTCGAAAAAGAATTAATCCAAAGTTATGGCAATTCGATTGGTTTGAATATTGGGACAAAGGATGTTGACTCTAAAGTTGAGGTTACCAAATTTATAAAAGAAAAAGGGCTGAGCAATGTTAATTTCTTTGATGCAAAAGATCCTCTTAGCATGGAAGCCTCTATTTCCAAACAACAAGACTTGGTAATTTGCTGCCCCGATTCAACTAATTTCGATTCTGTTGCCACTTCCCCTGATTTCTTTCTCCATTTTGATAAAGACTCTATGGATGCCATATTCTTAGATGAAGCTACCTCTTTGGAAGGGTGTAGCAAATATGTTGAAGTCGGTGGCAAACTAATTTATGTCATCTTTACTTTGTCAAAAAAAGAAGGCAAGATGACTGTTGCTAATTTCTTAAAGAATCATTCTGATTTTGCCTTGCTAAAAGAGGAGCAACGTTTCCCCTTTGATGAATTAGGATGCACTTTCTATTATGCCGTTATGGAAAAAAGAGAAGAAGAAACTAGCATTCCAACTCCATTATCGAAATTGAATAATCCTGATGTAACAAAGAACTCCTCCATATCGTTTGGTAAATAATTATGAAAAAAAATCTCCTTGGTTATACATTAGAGAAAATGACCCAGGAGTTCGTTGCTCTAGGAGAAAGCAAATATAGATCTAAACAGGTTTTTTCTTGGATTTATAAAAAAAGAGTCCTTGATTTCTCTTTAATGAGTGACGTCTCCAAGTCTTTTCGTACTCTTTTAGAAGAACAATATTGCCTAGATTTGCCAAAAATCCATACTCGTCTTGATTCAAAGGATGGGACGATAAAATTGCTTTTGGAAATGAATGATGGATCCAAGGTTGAAGCTGTCATGATGCCTTATGATTATGGATGTCCAATTTGTGTTTCTAGTGAAGTCGGATGCTCGATGGGCTGTGCTTTTTGCGCTTCTGGATTATTAAAGAAAAAAAGAGGCCTAGAAACTTCTGAAATGGTTGGTGAATTGTTACTAATCAATAAAATATTAGAAGAAAGGGGAGAAAGCGTTACCCATATAAACGTTATGGGGACGGGAGAACCTTTTGATAACTTTACCAATGTAATGGATTTTTTAAAAATCGCCAATTCTGCGGAAGGATTGCAAATTGGGGCTAGGCATATTACGGTTTCTACTTGTGGATTGGTAGATAAAATAGTCGAATATGGTAAACTCGGCATCCAAACAAATTTAGCTTTATCTTTGCATGCTCCAAACGATGAAATAAGAAACAAGATAATGCCGATTTCTCGTGCTTATAGCCTAGATAAAGTATTTACTGCATTGCAAGAATACTATGCTTCAAGCGGTAGAAGAGTAACTTTGGAATATATCATGTTAAAAGGAGTTAATGATTCTAAGGATAACGCCAAAGAATTAGTCTCATTAATTAGAAAATATGGTGTTTTATGCTATGTCAATTTAATCCCATATAATGAAGTAAAGGAAATGCCTTTTAAAAGAAGCCCGATGTCTACTTGCAAAGAATTTGCGACTATTTTGATGCAAAATGGAATTAACGCGACCATAAGGAAAGAATTTGGCGGCGACATAGATGCTGCATGTGGGCAATTACGTATCAAAGTAGGGGATAAATAATATGAAAAGATTCAAGGGAGTTTATGCTTATAAAACTGACATTGGCAAAGTTAGAATTGCTAACGAAGACCAAGCCTCTGTTTTATCTAATTCCCTTGGTGAAGTCCTTCTTATTGTTTGCGATGGGATGGGAGGACAAAATAAAGGCGACTGCGCTTCTAAGCTGGCCATTGATTATGTAAAGGATAGTTTTTTGGAAAAGAAAACTTCTTTTTCTGCTTTTTTAAATAGAAGATGGCTTTCCAAAGCTATAAAAGGAGCTAATTCCATTATTTATAAAACCGCCAATTCCAATTCTAGATATAAAGATATGGGAACTACTTTGGTAGCCCTTCTTTTAAGTGGGGAGAAAATGTATCTTGCCAATGTTGGCGATTCACGTTGCTACTCTTTTTATAATGGAAAACTTAGTCTATTAACCGAAGACCAAACTTACGTCGATTATTTATATAGGACAGGCAAGATAAGCAAAGAGGCTACCTCTACTAGAGAAGACCGCCATGTTTTAATGAATGCCTTAGGCATTTATCCTTCGGCTTCTTTTGATTTAAAGGTATCTAGATATTTGGGCGAATCAATTTTGCTTTGTAGCGATGGGCTTTATAATAATCTCCCAGATACCGAAATTAGAGCCATTTTGTCTACTAATGATTCTGCTTCCGATAAAGTCGACGCTTTCATAATTGAGGCTAACGGAAATGGGGGAAGCGATAATATTGCCATAGCTTATTGGGAGGCGATTCCTAATGATTAAAATCGGTGATAAAATCGATGATCGTTATAGGATAGTTAGTCGCATTGCTACTGGAGGCATGGCTGATGTCTATGAGGCCAATGATTTGGTTTCTAGGCGCATTGTATCCATCAAAGTAATGAAAGAGGAACTTTTAAAAGATCCGATTAATTTAGCTAGGTTTAATAATGAAACAGCTTCGGCCGCTTCGCTTAACCATCCTAATATAGTCAAGGTTTACGGACGTGGATTTATAGATGGACGTCCTTATATGGCCAATGAGTATGTAAAAGGGCAGACTCTCCGCGATAAATTAAATTTTTCTTTGGCTTTGTCCATTAGCGATGCTTGCGAAGTCATGCTTCAGTTAACTTCTGGAATTGATTATATCCATAGACATGGGCTGATTCATCGTGATATAAAGCCTGACAACCTTTTTTATATGAGCGATGGGACCATCAAAATAAGCGACTTTGGCATTTCTACTCCTATAGGAAGTTATTGCAAAGGGGACACGATCCAAGGGACTATATATTATTGTGCCCCTGAAGTTTTAACGGGGGCTCCGGCTAGCATAGCTAATGATATTTACTCCATGGGTGTCGTCTTTTTTGAAACTTTGACGGGCCAATTGCCTTTTGATGGGGCAAGTTTAGAAGAAGTTGCTTTGAAGCAATTAAAGAAAAGATTTCCCGAGCCTTCTAAAATTTTACCCTCCATTCCAAAAAGCATAGACAAAATCATCATTACGGCTTGTAGGAAACGACCGGAAGAAAGATATCCTACTAGCGAAGCTATGCACCAAGCTATTGTCGATGCAGTTTCTGATAAGTCGAATTTTACGGAAAGAAAGGGTATCCTCTCAAGGATATTTGGATTCAAATGAGCTTAGTATCTCCATCAATTTTATCTGCTAATTTTTCTTTTCTTCATCTTGAAGTAGAAAAAATGGTTAAGGCAGGGGCTAGTTATATCCATTTAGATGTAATGGATGGGGTATTCGTGCCAAACAAGACTTTCGATGCTTCTTTGCTTAGACAAATTAAGGACATAAACGTCATTAAAGACACCCATTTAATGGTTGTTTCTCCTTTTAAAGAAATAGAGGAATTTGCTAAAGAAGGATCGGATATAATAACCGTCCATGTCGAAGCTTTTGAAAACGATGAAATGTGTTTAAAGGCTTTAAAAAGAATTAAGGATTTAGACGTTTTGCCAGGATTGTCTATTAAACCCAATACAAAAGCAAGTTCAATCTTGAAATTTTTGCCATATGTTGGATTAATTTTAGTAATGTCGGTAGAACCGGGAAAAGGAGGTCAGTCTTTTATGGATTCTAGTATAGAAAAGATTTCTTTCTTTTCTAAATATAAAAAAGAGCATGACCTGAATTATAAAATCGAAGTAGATGGGGGCATTAATTTGGACACCGGAAAAAAATGCGTCGAGGCAGGGGCTGATATTTTGGTTGCGGGATCTTATTTATATGGGCATGCTGATTATCAAAAACGTTTGAAAGGATTGCTAGAATTATGATTAACGAAATCTTATTTCCTTTGCTTACTTTTCTTCTTGCTTTTTTTGGTGGGCTTTTTTTGTTTTTTGGCTTTCGAGAATATAAAAAAAGAAATAAAAAGAATTATGATGTTTTGACTTCTTTTCCTTTTGAGCTAGTTCAAGGAAGCGAGAAAGGAAGCTTTCTTTCTAGGTTTTCCTTTGTCTTATATGCAATTAGTTATGTTGCTTGTAGTTTTTATGAATTGTATTTGTCTCCATCGTTATCTTTTTTAAATCAATTAGGCGTGCTGCTTGGGGTGGTAAGCATATTTATTTTTATTTCCATGCTTATCATTATTTATGTCCCTGCTTATTCTTTTAGGGTGCATTTGCTATCTTCAGTTGTTTTCTTTGCCTTATCCGTTTTAAGCGATGTTATTATCGGGTTAATTTATTTAAACCTTTATCAAGCCCAATTGAACATAATTTCGATTATCTTCATGTCTTTTGCCTTCATTTCGGCTTTATTTAAAGGTTTGATTTTGATTAATCCAAAATTAGCTCACTGGACTGAATTAGATACTTCTGTTGGCAGTGATAATGTCGTTACTTCTTCTAGGCCAAGACCATTCGTGTTGGCTTTTTCCCAATGGCTTGTTTTATTTTTGAATGCTTTATCACTTGTTGTTTATATGCTTGGCTTATTTTTGACTTGCTTATCTTAATTAGGCAAAGAAAAAAGACGTCTATTTTCGACGTCTAGTTTTTCTTGCTAAATTACTTTGCTTGTTTAGCTTGTTCGGCCTTGATGGTCTTGTTTAAGGTGCGATAAGCTCTAGCAGACATCCTAACTTCAACCATTTTTCCATCAACGTTGACTTTGTATTTTTGCAAATTAACATTCCAACGGCGACGGGTGGCCCTTAAGGAATGGCTACGAGCGTTTCCGCTGACGGGGCCTTTTCCGGTTACTGGGCAAACTCTTGACATTAAAAATACCTCTTGCGATGTAAACGCGTTAGGAAATATAGCATACGCTATAAATAGTTGCAAACTTTTCTTTCTTTTTCCCTACATTTTTACTATATGATTTTAGATTAATGAATTTTTTTACGATTGATTTAGCAGTTATTGTTAAACATTTTTGCAATTTTAATTATTTTAATTAAAAAACGTGCCTAGCTATGCTATTTTATCTATAATAAATTTGAAATAAATCTAAGGAGCTCTGTATGGGCATTGAAATCGCTGCTATGGTCTTGGCAGGTGGCAAGGGAACTAGATTAAAGTCTTTAACTAGAAAAACGGCTAAACCTGCTGTTTCTTATGGTGCTAAATATCGCATCATTGATTTTCCTTTATCAAATTGTGCCAACTCAAACATCAATCACGTTGGAGTTTTGACTCAATATGAATCTAGCGATTTGAATTCATATATTGGGAATGGAAAAAACTGGGGTTTAAATGGAGTTAACTGCTTAACCGCTGTTTTAACTCCAAAGCAAACCGAAGAAGGTTCTTCTTGGTATAAAGGGACCGCGGATGCCATTTTCCAAAACATTGATTGGCTTGACTCGCTTGATCCGGAATATGTTTTGATTTTATCTGGCGATCATATTTATTCGACTACTTATGATGACATGCTTAAGCTTCATAAGGAAAGAAAAGCGGATTGCACGATTTCTGTAATTGAAGTGCCTATCGAGGAGGCTTCTAGATTTGGAATATTGGAAACCGATAAAAGCGGTAATATAACTGCTTTTAAAGAAAAACCAAAAATGCCAAAGTCAAATTTGGCTTCCATGGGAATTTATATTTTTACCTACAAAACCTTAAAAACAGCCTTAATTGAGGATGCAAAGGATGAAAATAGTGACCATGATTTTGGGAAGAACATTATTCCAAAGATGCTAGAAAAAGGGAAAAGGCTAGTGGCTTATACTTTCAAAGGTTATTGGAAAGACGTCGGGACAATTTCTAGCTTGCATCAAGCCAATATGGATTTACTTGAAGAAACGACCCCATCTATAGATTTATTTACGAATCAGCAAAATCATAGAATATATAGCGAAGATACTCATGCGACACCTCAATATATTGGCAAGTATGCCATCGTTAAGGATTCATTAATCAATCAAGGCGCGACTATCGAAGGAAAGGTCAATCACTGCGTTATTTCAAGCCAAGTTGAAGTAGAGGAAGGCGCCTCTGTTTCAAATTCTGTTTTAATGCAAGGGGTAGTGGTAAAAAAAGGCGCCGTTGTAGAAAATGCCATTTTAGGTCCTGATACCATTGTTGAAGAAGGCGAACAACTGAATGTCGGGAACAAAGAGATAGCTTTATACGCAAGAGGATAATTTATGAACGACGTCATAGGAATTGTTAATTTTCATTGTTCTCCAGAAATTGAACCATTGACTTCATCTCGTCCTTTAGGTTCTACTTCTTTCCTTGGAAGATATGCTTGCTGCGATTTTGCCATGTCTAACCTTTGCAATTCTGGCATTTCCACAATGGGCATTTTAGTAAAAGACCATCAAAGGTCGATTTTAAAGCACTTAGGTGGTATGGATGCTTGGACTACTAATACTAAAATTGGGCAAGAAATCATTATGTATAACGAACCGGCCCATCTTTACCCTTCCTCGAATACAGATATTAACAACATTAAGGAAAATGATTGGGTTTTATATGATTCAACGGCTTCTTATATAGTTGTTGTTCCAGCTCATATTATTACCAATATTGATTTAAGACCTATCATAAAAGAGCATATCCAAAGAAAAGAGAAAATAACTATTGTGGGCATTAAAATTAAAAATGCTGCCGAGGAATTCTTATCGGAACAGTTACTTAAAATTGATGAGAATGGCTATGCAGAAGATGCTTATATAAATCTTGGACTTTCCGGTCCTGCCATTGCGTCAATGGCAATATATGTTATCAATAGAACCGTTCTAGCCGAGATGATTAATAAGTATGGCAAACGTAATTTGGCATTGGACTTAAGAACCCTTATTTATATAATTTCAAAAGAAGGTGGGTACAAGGCCCATGTCCATATTTTCGATGGCTATGCTAGATGCATTGATACCTTTAAGCATTATATGGATTATTCTTTTGAGCTTTTTTCAAAAGAGGCTTCAAAAAAGCTATTTAAGCCTGATTGGCCAATTTATACCTTGACTCACGATACCCCCCCAGCCTTATATGGAGAAGAAGCCTTAGTTTCTAATTCCTTCATTGCCAATGGTAGCTTAATAGAAGGAACTGTCATTAATTCTATAATTGCCCGTAATGTTAAAATAGAAAAAGGTGCGGTGGTAAAAAATTCCATTGTTTTCTCTTCCTCTAAAATTGGCAATGGGGCTCATATTGAAAATACTTTAATTGATAAATATTCGACAATTTCTTGTTCCCGTATCGTTTCTGGCGATAAAGATGAACCTCATTATGTGGCTCAGGGGTCGATAATATGAAAATAGCTTTTATATCAAGCGAGGCCAATCCATTTTCTAAAACAGGTGGATTAGGCGATGTTGCCTATTCTCTTTCTAAAGAATTATCTAGGGATAATGAAGTATCGTTAGTTATTCCTTTTTATCTATCAAGTAAGCAAAAAGAAGGATACCATTTTCAAAAGGTCTTTTCTTTTGATACTTATGTTGGATGGAGAAAAAAAGAAACAGACGTTTATTTAACTAAGGTCGATAATATTTCTTTTTATTTAATAGATTGTCCTTATTATTTTTCCCGCAATAGCCTTTATGGCTATGAAGATGATGGGGAAAGATTTGCCTATTTTACCTTGGCTTCACTAAATTTAATAAAGTATCTAGGCCATTTTGATATCATTCATTGCAATGATTGGCAAACCGGTATGCTTCCTTGCCTAGTAAAAGAAAAAGAAAAAGATAATCCTACTTTTCTTAAGACTAGATTTATTTTTACAATTCACAATCCCGCTTTTATGGGATTGCTCGACAGATATTTTCTAGGCGATTTCTATTCTTTGCCCGATTCTTTATTTGATAATGGAACCCTTAGATGGAACAACATGGTTTCTTCTTTCAAAGCTGGAATAGTTTACGCAGATAAAATAACGACAGTTTCTCCAACCCATGCCAAAGAATTATTAGATCCTTCTTCTAAATTTGGTCTTTCTTATGTTTTAAAACTTAGGGAAGATGATTTTATTGGGATTTGTAATGGCATTGATGAAGAAGAATTTAATCCTAGGATCGACAAGATAATAAAAGCCTCTTATGGAATAAAAGATGTCACGAAAAAGAAAAAAATTTGCAAACAAGATTTATTTGAATCTTCCAAATTGCAATATAAGGATGTTCCTACTTTTGGCTTTGTCTCTAGATTAAGCGAACAAAAAGGTATTAATTTAATTCTTGATGTTGCTAGAGAAATAATAAACAAAGGCGGGGCAATCTTTGCCTTGGGATCCGGCGATTATGTTTTGGAAAAGGAATTAGAAGACTTAAGAAAAGAATATCCGGAAAATGTTGGAATTTATATTGGCTATTCACAAACTTTTGCCCACAAAGTCTATGCTGGATGTGATTTTTTCCTTATGCCTTCTTTGTTTGAACCTTGCGGGATTGGACAACTTATTGCCTTAAAATATGGAACCATCCCGGTCGCTAGAAGAACAGGTGGACTAGCCGATACCATTGTTGATTATAAAGCAAGTAACATAGATAGTGGGGATGGAATATTGTTCAATGATTTTAATGATGATGGCATTAGATATGGTATTTATAAAGCGTTAGAAATTTATTCTTCGCCCAAACTATTAAGAAAAATTAGAAGCAATGCGATGAAATCAAATCATTCCTGGAAAAAATCGAAAAAAGAATATATAGCTTTATATAAAGCGGCTCTAACTAAGCAAATATAATCTACCATTTAATTTTTTGTTTCCTAAATTTATAATTTAGGGGTTATGAGTTACGATTTTAAAAACATTGAGAAAAAATGGGGTGAATATTGGGACTCCCATTCCACTTTCTATTGCGATACGCATGATTTTTCCAAACCAAAGTATTATGTTTTGGATATGTTCCCATATCCTTCTGGACAAGGGCTCCACGTTGGACATCCAGAAGGCTATACGGCAACCGACATTTTAGCTAGGATGAAAAGAATGCAGGGCTTTAATGTCCTTCATCCCATGGGTTGGGATGCCTTTGGGTTGCCGGCAGAACAATTTGCCATTAAAAATAATGTCCATCCCGAAGAATTCACTAGAAAAAATATTGCCAATTTCAAAAGACAAATCAAATCACTTGGCTTTTCTTATGACTGGAGCAAGGAAATAGCAACAATTGACGAAGGCTATTATAAATGGACCCAGTGGATCTTCTTACAACTATTCAAGCACGACCTAGCTTATGTTGACGATATACCGGTTAATTATTGCCCTGAACTTGGGACTGTTTTAGCTAATGAAGAAGTAGTTAACGGGGTTTCGGAAAGGGGAGGGTACCCAGTTATTAGAATGCCGATGAGGCAATGGGTGCTTCGCATTACTAGATACGCGGATAAACTAGAAAAAGATTTGGCTTTACTAGATTGGCCTAAATCTACCTTAGAAATGCAAAAGAACTGGATTGGGAAAAGCGAAGGGGTCTCCATAAGGTTTAAAATTAAAAATAGCAATGAACATTTTGATGTCTTTACTACTAGGGTCGATACTTTATTTGGTTGTACTTATTGTTGCTTGGCCCCTGAGCATCCTCTTGTTAAGAAGTTAACTTCCTTATCCCAAAAAGAAGAAGTTAGGAAATATGTTGAAGAATCAAAACGTAAAAGCGATTTGGTTAGAACTTCAACTAGCAAGGAAAAAACAGGTGTTTATCTTGGCTTTGAGGCAATAAACCCAATAAATGGCAAGAGTATTCCCGTTTATTGTGCCGATTATGTTTTAGGCTCCTATGGATCCGGGGCCGTCATGGCTGTTCCTGCCCACGATTCTAGAGATTATGAATTTGCTAAAAAGCATAATTTACCCATTATTCAAGTTGTAGAAGGAGATATATCTTCCTCTGCTTATGAAGGCGATGGGAAACATTTAAATTCTTCTTTCGCGGATGGGAAAAATATAGCGGAAGCTAAAAAGATAATTACTGAAAAACTAGAAGAATTAGGTAAAGGAAAAAGAGTTATTAACTATAAACTTCGCGATTGGATTTTTTCTAGGCAAAGATATTGGGGTGAACCAATTCCGGTAGTTAAGTTAGAAGATGGGACCGAATATCCTCTTCCAGAAGATCAACTTCCTTTGACTTTGCCTGAATTAGATGACTATAAGCCTAGTAAAGATGGTAAACCTCCCTTATCCAAAGCCCCTTCTTCTTGGCTAAATTATGTTACTAGCGATGGAAGGAAAGGCGTTAGGGAAACTAATACCATGCCCCAATGGGCTGGGAGTTGTTGGTACTATATTCGTTATATAGACCCACATAATAACCAAGCTTTAGGCGATAAAGAATTATTAGATCATTGGTTGCCTGTTGATTTATATGTCGGCGGGGCCGAACATGCCGTTTTGCATCTTTTATATGCAAGATTTTGGCATAAGTTCTTATTTGATATAGGTGTTGTTTCTACCCCTGAACCATTTAAAAAATTATTCCATCAAGGAATGATATTGGGCTCAAATGGAGAAAAAATGTCCAAAAGTAGAGGAAATGTAGTTAATCCAGATGATATTGTAAATAATTATGGGGCCGATTCTTTACGCTTATTTGAAATGTTTGCAGGCCCATTAGAAGAAGCTAAACCTTGGTCGACAAATGGAATTGAAGGATCAAAACGTTTCATTGAAAGAGTCTTTAGACTTGTCGATGAAGACACTTTCTTTTCCAAAATAAGCGAAACAAATAGTCATGAACTTGATTATGAATATACTGCAATGACTAAGAAGGTGACTGATGATTTTGAATCGCTTGCCTTTAATACGGCTATCTCTGCTATGATGGTTTTTGTTAATGCCGTCTATAAAGCTAAATCTATTTATAGGGAATATATTGAAGGCTTTGTTAAAATGTTTTCTTGCATTTGTCCTTTTGCAGGCGAAGAAATGTGGGAAAAATTAGGCCATAAAAATTCTATTGCCTATGAGAGTTGGCCTACTTTCAACGAAAAACATTTAATAAAAAATACCATTAAAATGGCCATTTCCATCAATGGAAAGACTCGCGATGTCATGGAATTTGAT
This sequence comes from uncultured Bacilli bacterium, assembly GCA_934725985.1. Lineage (GTDB taxonomy): Bacteria > Bacillota_I > Bacilli_A > RFN20 > CAG-826 > Alloenteromonas. The sequence goes on from CAKVCX010000002.1 coordinate 70,917, forward strand.
GCCGATATTGGTCAAGATGAAGCCTTGGAGTTAATAAAGAAAAATCCTAAACTATCATCTTATATTGATGGAAAAACCTTTAAGAAAGTCATATTTGTTAAGGGCAGAATTTGTAATTTGGTTATTTAATTTGTGTTTCAATATAAAAAAAGATAGCGAACAAATGAATCGCTATCTTTTTTTATATTAGATTATTTTTTTAATGAAGTTTATGGCCATGTTAATCCAGTTATCTTCATAAGAAGAACATCTGGCCCATTCTTCTTTCCAACTAAGTCCATAGACCCCTTCATTGGCTAAGGATGCTCCGTGAGGACCGATTGGATAGTAATGCAGTTCGAAATTGACATGGGCTTTTTTTAAGGCGTTTGCAAACATCAAAGTCTGAATGGGATCGACGCAGTTATCTGTATCGGTTGTCCATATGAATGTTTTCGGATACTCTCCGCTAACTTGTTTTTCCATTGAATAATAATCTTTTAATTCCGGATTGTTGCTTAATAGTTGATCTCTTGTTCCGGCGATAGTTCCAATGGTCATGGTTATAACTGGATAGCCTAACAATACTCCGTTTATTTTAATTTCCGACAACGAGACATTTAACATATCCGCATATTCTTTTTTGTTATGAAAAGCACCTAAGCAAGCAGCAAAATGACCTCCTGCCGAAAATCCCATGACACATATTTGGTTAACATCGACATGATACTCTTCTGCATGCTCTCTTACGTATGCAATTGCGGCAAAACCTTCAATTATCGGGTAAGGATATTCATATGGTCCCACATTATAATGAACAACAAAGGCGTTTATATCGTCCGCGACTAGTCTTAAGGCAACGGGCTCGCCTTCCCTAAAACTGACTGATTTATATCCACCTCCGGGGAATATAATAACCGTCTTTCTTTTTTTGTTGATGTCTATTTCTTTTGAATTGTCGATACAATATGAAACAAGCTCAACATCTTTTTCTAGTTGATTAAATCTATTCTTTAAATTAATTCTTTTATAAAGCATCGATAAACCTCTTTAAAAGTATTTTAATATATTTATTAGTTTAAGCACACGTTTTGCAAAATATGGTTTTTAAAGGCATAAATTTGCAAGTAGGTGATTAGTTGGTAAAATGTAGACATGAAAGATAGCATTATTCATAAAATTGATTCTTCCCGTATAAAAAAGGATCGTTTCCTTGCTTGCATTGAAATTCCGGCCGGAAGTAAAAACAAATATGAACTCGATGAAGAATCGGGGGCATTAATTCTAGATAGGATTTTATTTACTTCCACCCATTATCCCCATAATTATGGGTTTATTCCTAAAACATGGGGTTTAGATAACGATCCTTTGGATGTTTTAGTTGTTACTAGCGAGCCAGTTGTTCCACTTGCTTTAATTAGGTGTCACCCGATTGGAATGATGAATATGAAAGATTCCGGTTTTATTGATGAAAAGATTATCGCCGTCTGCGATAACGATCCTTTTTATGCCGATATTAAAGACATAAACGAACTTCCGGAACATCTTTTAGAAGAAATACGTCACTTTTTTAAAGTCTATAAACAATTAGAACACGGCAAGCCAACTGAAATAGGCAATTTTGAAGGTAGGGAAGTTGCCATGCAAACGATTGAAAATTCAATTAAAAGATATAAAGAAAAATTTGAAAAATGATTTTTTTGTTTTTATAGGCGTGCTAAAAACAGACTTAATTCTTTAATTATTTCTTCTTCTTTTTCTTCCCCGCTTTTAAAGGAATATTTTAAAACTTGCATTAAAGCACCGGCAAATACGTTAGAAAGAAAAACGCTACTACCTGGATAAGAGAAAAAGTTTTTTGTCTCGTCTATTTTTGTTTTTACCGATGAGGCTATCTCCTTTGTGAATATATTTTCCATTAAATAAAATGAAGGGGAACTCGTCGAGTTTTTTATTAGTTTTCTATAACGAGAAAAAAGCTTGAAGCTTCTTTCTACTAAAATCGTGCAGTATTGTTTTATATCGACTATTTCATTTAAACCTTGAACTAAATAATCTAGTCTAATTTTATTGATAATATAAGTTAATAAATCATATTTATCCTTAAAATGTTGGTAAAAGGTCGCCCTTCTAGTTTTAGCAAGGTCGCAAATTTCGTTAATGGTTATATCTTCTATCGGCCTATTTTCCATTAAAGACAATAAGGAAGAAGTCAGTGCTTCGTTTGTTTTGATGATTCTTATATCAATTTTATTATTCATTTTCTTCTCTTTTGTAAATTTTGGACACTTTACATATAATGTCTATTGTTTGATAGTCAATCTTGATTATATTAGTTAGCGTTACAAATGTTAATTAAATATCATTTGTAATATTAGGAGGCATGGCTATGGAAGGTCAAGACGTAATTGTAATAGATGGTCTTACTAAAGACTATGGCCAGGGAAGAGGGGTATTTAATGTTTCTTTCTCTGTTCATAAAGGTGAATGCTTTGGCTTTCTAGGCCCTAATGGAGCTGGAAAAAGCACGACCATTAGGCATTTAATGGGGTTTGCTAAGCCTGATTCAGGCGCGGCTAGCATAAATGGAATAGAAGCAAGCAAAAATTTAAAGAAGGCCATGGAAGGTACTTCTTATTTAATGGGTGAAGTCGCTTTGCCAAAATTATTGACAGGCAAACAGTTTTTAGACGAAATGGCTAAATTAAAAGGAATAAAGGATTTTGCCTTAAGAGACTATTTGGTTAAATATTTTGATCTTGATTTGTCCTTACTTTGCAAAGAGATGTCTACGGGCGGAAAAAGGAAGTTAGCTGTTGTTTCTTGTTTCATGTCCGACCCTGATGTAGTCGTAATGGATGAACCTAGTTCGGGGTTAGACCCGGAAATGCAAGGAAAGTTCCTTTCTTTGATTGAGGAAGAAAAAAGAAGGGGAAAAACAATGCTTCTTTCCTCTCACATCTTTTCAGAAGTTGATGCTTGCTGCGATAGGATTGCCATTATTAAGGATGGGTCAATTGTATCTTTGTTTAATTCTGACGATTTAAAGCATAAAGAAGATAAAATCTATTCAATTAAATTTAGCAAAAAGGAAGATTATGTTGCCTTTGGCAAAAAGAAAACAAAAATATGGAAGATAGCCGATAAAGATTTAAAGTCTAAGCATATAGTTGTAAGTATAAAAGAAGGGGACGTCTTGTCTTTATTAAAAGAAATAGAAAGATATACCATTAAAGATTTTTCCGAAATAAAAGAGACTTTAGAGGATTATTTCATGTCATTTTATAAGGAGGATAAAACTTATGTCGGACTCTAATTTAATTAGTGTGGTTACTTCTTCCTTGACTAAAGATTATGGCCAAGGTCGAGGCGATTTTGATTTAAGTATAGAAATTCCTCAAGGAGAATGTTTTGGCTTGGTTGGCGAGAACGGGGCGGGCAAAACTACTTTTTTAAGGTTATTGATGGGTTTTGTAAAACCTACTTCCGGGAATGCTAAAGTGTATGGGTATGATGCATATAAAGATGCTGCCATCGTTAAAAATTATGTTTCCTATGTTCCGGGAGAAATAAATTTTCCCGAAGCTAAGACTGGGCTTGAATTTCTTACTTCCTTTGGGGCAAAAAGAGGTGTGTCTAATTTTGATAAAGCGACTTCCATTATTAAGAGGTTGCAGCTAGATGCAAGAGCCTATCCCAAAAGAATGTCAAAAGGGATGAAACAAAAGTTAGCCATAGTATCTTCGCTTATGCTAGAGTCACCTCTTATTTTATTAGATGAACCAACAACCGGACTCGATCCATTGATGCGCGATGAATTGCTTAAACTTGTTTTAGAACAAAAAGAAGCGGGGCGTAGCGTCATTATGTCTTCTAATTCCGTCGAAGAATTAGAAAGGGTATGCGACCGTGTTATGCATATTAGCGGAGGAAAATGCATCGACATAGCCGATGTCAACGAAATAAAAAATTGTCCATTCAGGGATTATAAAATCGAATTCCTTGATAGAGATGATTATTCTCTTTTTGCAAAAAGAAAAAATGTTATTAGGTTTCAGCAACAATATAACCAAGTTACTTTAAGGGTTAATAAAAAGGATTTGAATAAACTGTTTGCTGAATTAAACAATACGAAAATCAAATTCATATCCGAAGTACCCTATGATTTAAAAAGATACTTCGATGAAAGGAGAAAAGAAAATGAATAATGAAAACGAAAATCAAATAAATTTGCCTTCCGTAACGAAAAAAAAGAAAAGAGGTGGCTTGTTTTCTTTTGCAATTTTTAAGGAAGAATTAAAAAGCAATTGGCTCTATAGTTTGATTGTTGGCTTAGGCAATGCCTTAATTATCATTTTGATCGTTTCGATTATGTCGACTTTAAATATAAATGCGACTAAGGATGCCCTAAATTCATTGTTTTCTAGCGCTTCGGAAGAAACTACATTAAAAAGTTCATCTGTTTCTTTATATGCCTTATATACTTCTTCAGCCGAAGGGTATTTAAAAGTCGATAATGGGATTGAACAAATTGGCTCATACTTTGAACAAGCTAATTCGATGATATCTTCTGATGATACTTCTACTTCTATGCTAGCTTTAAAAACCGCTTATGATGGAGCCTATAGACTATCTTCTGGAGGAGAAGAGGACAAAAAGAAAGCAGGCATAAATACATCAACCGTTTTATATAATACAGCCATAAATGCCATGGAAGACGGCGTTAAAAAAGACTTTTTAAAATCCTTAATGCCTGAATATGTGAATTTTTATGCCGAAAAAGGATATGGCAATAGCGATTATGATTATAAATGGGGTCTATGTGAATCCATTGAGCCTGCTTTCAAATCATTTTTAAGAATGAAAAATTCATTGTCTAATATGGGTGGTAGCTTACTTTCTTATGGGGATTTAGTTACCGCTGCCTTAGATACAAAAGTAGAAGAACTTTATTCATGCGTAAATGTTGCTAAAAATAATTTAGAAAGTGTCCTAGGATTTGATTCACAAGGAAAATCGATTACGGACGGGCTTACCCTAGAAGAAGGGAAATTCGAAACCGCTTTGGAATTGCTGCCTACTTTTGCCGGCTCTTCCTATAAAAAGATGGCTAGTGAAATATCTTCTTCTTTATTAGAAGCGTATTCAAAAGATAAAAAAGCATTTTTAGAAGAAAAAGAAAAACATATAGGAGAAACATTAAAACCTGCCGTTATTCTAGAAGCTAAGAAAACCATGGAAAGTATGGCTTATTATGAATATTTGCCTTCATTCCCTGTTGAATGGGTTACCAATGACTTAGGCTATCCAATTACTTATCATTCTAATGGTAAGTTGAATCCTGATGGGACAGAAGTTCTAGAAGAGGTGCAATTAGTCGTATATCGTCCAGATTTATTCGTGAAGGTGACTGGTGGCATGCCTTCCTCTTCTAACCTAGCCCAAAAGATGCATAAGGATATCTTGACTGGGGAGCCCTATAGCGAAGAAGAAATTGAACAAGCTAAAAAGGAAGCTAGCGAAGCATTAAATACAGCCTATACGAAATTGGATGCCTTCTTAGATGATTTCATTGCTAATAGAGACCTTTATGTGTCTGGCGATTCCATTGATGAAATTGCTATTGAAAATAGAGTACTAAAAGAAGTGGTTATAGAGGCTAAAGCCTTGGTATTAGAAGAATATAATAAAAAATTTAATACGGTTTATACCGATATCGAAGATATTCCTTCTTCTTCATCTTATACTTCTGGTAAATCCATGCTTAATTCAATCTATACATATGGGTCCGCTGGAATTGGTTCTTTTAGGGCTTTAAAGACCTTAGGCGAACAAGAAAGAGGTTATAACGAGAACGATGCTTTGATTTTTGCAACAAGTGCCTCCTCTTTAGGAATTATCGATCAATTGCCTACGTCAGTAAGAGAATCTTTAACTGAAATGGGAGAGATGAATACCTACGGCATATTTGTTGGCGTTGTTTCCTTTGGCTTAGCTTGCGTTTTATTGCCTTTGGTTTATACGATTGTACTAAGTTCGAATCTAGTTGCTTCTAAAGTAGAAAACGGGTCATTAGCTTTTACCTTGACTACCCCAATTAGACGTACGACTTTTGTATTTACTGAAGCCGTCTATTTGATTTTGACTGAGATTTTCTTAGGAGTGTGCTTATATTTAGGCGCTTTAATTAGCAGAGAAATCGGAATTCAAGTAGGTGGAGGGGACTTAATTGAGTCTTTATCAATCCATGATATTTCTTTGTATGCGTTCGGGTCTTGTTTGTTAATGGTTGGAATTTCTGGAATTTGTTTCCTTTCTTCTTGCTTATTTAATAAAAGCGGAAAAGCCATAGGCGTTGGGGGAGGATTAAATATTTCTTTCTTTATCGCTTCAATCCTTGGCCTATTTGGAACACAGGCCATACCTGGAACGGTCAGAATAGAGACTATGAATTATTTTAATTATGTCACCATTCTTTCCTTGTATGATGGCATGGCCGTTATGGATGGCGATCCAATTTATTGGTTTAAATTGCTCGCTCTAGTCGGAATTGCCATAATAACTTATGGATTTGGTATTTATTATTTCGATCATAAGGATTTGCCTTTATAAACAATAATAAAAAATGCTAGCCAAGGCTAAATGGCTAGCTTTTTATTTAGAAATTTCTTTATTTATTATTTTTTGAAAATTCGAATAAAGCAATGGAAGCTGCATTATCTAAGTTTAAAGAATCTACCTTATTGCTGATTTTTATCAGAGTAGGAGTTCCTATATTTAAGAAACTTTTATCTAAGCCTGTAGCTTCGTTACCTAAAATAATGCTATAAGGGGAGTCTATTTCGATTTCATTTATTGGTTTTTTTGCTTGCAGCATGAAAGGATAAAAATGGTGGTTGTCATATTTTTGCCTATATTCTTCAAAGCTAGGAAAAATTTGTAAATTTATTGAAAATATTGAACCCATGGATGCTCTAATTGTTTTGGGGTCATAAGGATCGGCACATGGAGAAATTAAGGCGAGATTGTTTATATTAAAGGCTAAGGAAGAACGAAAAATTGTTCCTAAATTTCCCATGTTAGATGGGTTTACCAAAACGAGGTGATTTTTATTTTTGTCTAAATCACTAAATCTTTTTTTAAATTCCCCGATGGCTAAACAATTATCTTTTTCCGAGAGGTCTTTAAATATTTTTGCATTGTTTTCTATTAGAGGAATGCTTTCTTGCTTTGCCTGCCTAACTATTTTTTGATATGTTTCATTTTTTTCAAATGAGGGCGATAGATAAATTCTTTTGATATCGTCTTTTCTATTTTCCAATAAATAAAAAAGCAAAGTAATACCTAGGGCAAAGGAGTTTTCATCTTTTTTACTATATTTAACCATAATGATATTTAAAAACTTTTGAGCCAAAATGGGAAGAGACACCCTACTTATTTATATGGATAAAAAGAATAACAATTTAAAAGTAGGACGAATTTCTTCTAAAGTTGAAAAAGGATTGTCTTTATCTCTATTTAGCGATTCGGGCATTTATTTAAATGAGGTTTTCTTAAATGAACTCGCCTATAAAAGACCGAAAACCTATCCGGAGGATATCGAAAGAATAATTTCTTTGATAAAAAAACCAGATTTTGTCTTTTCTTTAAAAAAAGAAAAAGTATTAATTTATTCAAAAACGTATATTAAAGAATCTTCCTGTTATTTTCTTTTGCTTACATTAAATAGGATTGGCAAACCTAAAAAGTGGTGTGCTTCTTCCCTTCGTTATTCAAAACTTGAAGATTGCGGATATATTTTAAAAGAATATAAATGCCTAAGGCTTTAATTCTATCATTCTTAATATTTAAAGTTCATAATTTGGTTATGAAAAAAATCATGCCTTATATTTTGCTTTTTCTAGAATTATTTATAAGCGGACTTATTTTATATACTTCGACCTTTTCCAATCAAAGCAATGTAACTAACGGAGGAAAATTTGCCGCCTTTTTAAATAATGTTTTCTTTTATGGGGAACTAAATGATTTTGAGATAAAAAGTTTAGTAGGGTTCGGCGCAAAATTTGTCGGTCATTTTCTTTTCTTTGCTTTGGATGGGTTTATTGCTTTACTTCTTTGGAAATATAAAAAGAATGATAGAACTACTTTGTTATTGTTTATCTATGCCTTATTTATCTCTGGCTTAGGAGAGATTATCCAAATATTTTCTTCTTCAAGGACTCCATCTATTTTTGATGTCCTTATTGATTTTTCAGGTTTTTGTCTACCTTTGTTTTGCTATTTAATTTGTAAAAAAAGGCCTTTATTCATCCTTGATAAATAGTTTTTTATATTTTCCTGATAAAACATTATTTAGGAATAGAAAAAGCAAATTATAAGTATAAAGGATTACAAAAGCTAAGCATATATAACCTGGGAAATAAGTTTTTTTTGGATTTAGGAAATCATAAGGATAAATATCAGACCCATTATATAGTTTTATATCCGGCCAAATATAAGTCCTTAATAATACAAAGACTAAGTAATATATGGGGTAAATCAAGGAGAAGAAAGCGTTATACCATCTGACTGTTCCTTTTTCGGCGAACAAAAGCCAATCGAATAAAGATACAAAAAGTAAACATAGATGGAATATTATCCCAATTTTTGTATACATGGATGGGTGTTCATTTATTGTTAAGGCAAAATAAAGAACGCTTGAACTGGTCGCATATGTTAAACAAGGTAGCCCGAATTTCATATTCGTCCCGGCCGGTATTCCTATTATTCCATGCCTTAAGTCTATCGCGTTGACAATTATTTCTATTCCTAAGGCCAATAAATAAAGAAAGCTAGATTGTATATCGAAATGAATTATGGCTTCTTGAACCGAGCCGATTTCATTCATATAAAAATATAAAGAAGTTATTAAAAGGATAAATCCTATGGAACGATATAGTAAGCTTACAATTCTATTTTTGATAATTAACATTTCTAAACAGCTTTCATTTCTTATTTGATATTATAATCTAGTTATGAAAATTTCACTCTCATTAATTGATGATCAATATCCTTTTAAAGGATTATCCAATAAAAGAATAATTGCTAGAGCTATTTTATTTAATGAACAAGGAGAAGTTTGCCTTCATTTAGTATCTAGAGACGATCAATTTGGAAAACAAGAATATTTTGAAACACCAGGTGGTGGAGTGGAAGGAAAAGAGACACTAGTTTCTGCTTTACATAGAGAGATTAAGGAAGAAGTTGGCTGCAAAATCAAAGTAGAAGAAGAATTGGGTGTGGTTAAGGATTTTTATAATTTAATAAATAGAGAAAACGAGAATCATTTCTTTTTGGCCAAAGTATTAAGCAAAGGGGAACCTCTTTTTAAATCAGAAGGAGACTTGCTTATTAAAGAAACACGTTTTTATCCTATAGACATAGCCATTGCCTTAATGGAAAAACAAGAAGATAAAGGTGTTTCTATTTTGGTAAAAAGAAGGGAATTACCTTTTTTAAAATTAGCCAAAACTAGGCTTAATAAGTATTGTCCAAATATAAAAAAATATTGATAAGCATCGAGAAACTATGTATATTAACTAAGCCGTGGCGCGATTGGTGAAACGGTGAACACATCCGGCTGTGAACCGGACATGAACGGGTTCGACTCCCGTATCGCGCCCCAGTTAGTTTAAATCTAGGCCAACTTCGGTTGGTTTTTTATTTTATAAATTTGTTTATAATAAAAGAGAATATTTATATTTAAACGATTTCTGCTTTAACATTTCTCAGTTTTTTCAATTTGTATTAAAATCTTTTCTCGCGGGGTTGTACATGGATAATTCTAAAAAACTGACATTACGTTGCATTAAAAAATATTTGACCATAGACAATGGGGAAATTGTAAAAGCTAAAATAAATTCATCTGGATATGAAGTTTTTACTGATGGAAAATTATTTGTCGTTCCTTTTACTAATTTCTTAGTTCCCTTAGAAGAAGGGTCAGTAACATTAGAAGAAGTAGAATCTTTTTTTAACGATTTTGACGAAAGAAAGACAATAGTAAAGTCTAATTATGAAAAAGATAGAGAAACATTAAATTTTCGTCTTTCTTTATTGACGTTAAAAAATGTAGTTGAACGTTCTTATGCAAAAGGAGATTTCTCTTTACGCGATTGGGACTTATATTGCTATAACGCGATTTATCTGGATAAGGATTTATTTAGATTATATTTACTTGATGGATGCGATGAAAATGACCCATTTTTTAAAAAAGAGTCGACTTTGGTTTTTTCTTTTTTATGCGACTTAAAAAACCTAGATAAAAGTGACATTCTTGCCGTTTCCGATTTTATAATCGATTTAAATAATGCTTATAAGGAGTTGGGCTGCAATCCTAGTTTTAAACAATATAGTTATAACCAACTTGCACATATTTGCTCTTATTTCGAAATAAATAAAAATAAATTAGAAAACAATAAAGAAGCTTTGTATTTATATGATAAATGTTTAGGGATATTAAATGATAAATATCATTCCGTGAGAGCCTTAAAAACTTTAGCTTATTCTCATTATTTTGGAACTCCCTACGAAGCAGCAAACTATAAAAAGGCAGAAGACGACTTGCTTATGCTTTATGGAAACGGAGATCCTCAGGCGGCTTATTTTCTTGGTTGTTTATATTTAGAACATAATCCAAATGGTTCTTCGGATTTAGAGCAAGCTTATCCTTTTCTATCCGTGGCTTCTTCCTTTGGAATAATGGAAGCTAAATTAAAAGCAGGGGATATATTATCTAACAAAGACTTTTCTAACTATTCAATAGACTTATCCGATGAAATGTATAATCACGTCTATTACTATATGTTAAAAGATTTCGTTGATGGAAAGTATGCTTTGCCTTTTGCTGATTCTGCCTATAGGATTTCTCTTACTTTTAGAAACGCTGATTTTGGTCATATCGACTTGGAAATGGAAACAGGGTTTCTTTTGTTTGCTAGATATGCGATTAAGAAAAAATTATTAATTGCAAATAATCAAGATAATGTTTCTTTATCTTATTTAATTGATTCTCGGTATAAGGAAATAAAAATTGATGTAGATACCAATAATGAATTGACTAGCGAAAATGATTTTTATTTTGGCTTTACTCAATTTTTTAAGCAATCTAACTTGGTTATGGTTAAAAATATTAAAAGAGATGGTAATTATATTTCCTTTGATTTGGAGTCTTTTTATGGAAACAAAACACTTTTATCTTTTCTAAAAGTAAAAAAAGCATGTTTTCTTAAATCGATTAGATACAAAATAGAAACTGATAAATCGACTTATTTTCCAAGTAGGAGCTTTACTTTTTCTAATGCCGATGTGCACATAGAAAAAGATAATAATTATATTGTTTTTACGGGTTTATCTATTAAATCTAGAAGTAATATTTATCTTCCTTTTGTTTCTTTTTTTCCTATATTGAATGAAGATAATGGCGAATTGGTTACCTTAATTAGCGTTAGTAGTGATCTAGACTTAATAAACCCTTTAGTCAAAACGTTTGATTGTTTATGCATTGATGAAGAAATTAAACCTGGCGATTTGGTTTTGTTACCAAATAAAAATAAAGCCAAGGTTATTTCTATACTTAAATGCAAGGAAGATGATTTAGTGTTGCCTAAAGAACTTTATGAAGTCGCAAAAAAGATATAATTTTTTTTGCCTAATTAATTTAATAAGAGATTTTAGACACAAAAATGCCAAGTGTTCAAAAATGTTTTTTACTATTTGCCGACATATATGTACAATTAACCGCGATGAAAAATAAAGAAACCTTACAAGAAAAGATTAACCATAGGAAATATCATAGACCGAATAAATTTTTATATTCTGTTTTAAAGAATGTTGTTATAGATAAAATTCTTGCCCCAAAATACAACATCCATTATCAAATAAATGATGATATAAATAAGGAAAAAGGCCCTTGTTTTCTTATCTTTAATCATCAGTCAAGAATTGATTATGTTTGGGCGGTCCAAGCTACTTATCCAAGAAGATTAAATTTCGTGGTCGGTTATAATGAATTTTTTCGATCGCATCTAAAATTTATTTTAAAAATAGCTAACGCCATCCCTAAGAAAAATTTTGTTATCGATCTTCCTTCAATGCGTGGCATTGACTCAATTATAAAGCAAGGCGGGACCATTGCTTTTTCTCCTGAAGGAATGTCCTCTATTTCTGGCCATAATCAACCTGTTGTGGCGGGAACTGGAAAATTCTTTAAGCATTACGCCATCCCTATTTATTTATTAAAGACAGAAGGAGCATTTCTAACAAACACCAAGTCTTGCCTTGATGAAAGAAAAGGAAGAATCGATGCTCAATTATCAAAACTTTTTTCTAGCGAAGATTTAAAGCAATTGGATGCGGATGAAATAGAAGCTAAGGTCAATAAAGCCCTGACTCATGATGATTATGTTTGGAATGAAAAAGAAAAAGTCCATTATGAAACTTTTAATCACATATGCAAAGATATGGAATACATTTGCTATAAATGTCCTAGCTGTGGGGCTGAATTTCAAATGAAAGGGGAAGGAGATAGAATCTATTGCAAAAAATGTGGCTGTGGGGCTAAAGTTGACGACACTTATGCCCTTTCTCCCTTAACTAAAGATTCTAAGCTCCCAAAAAATATTTCCAATTGGTTTGACTTAGAAAGAAAAGATGTTTATAACGAAATAAAGATAAACCCCCATTATGAGTTCAAAGAACAAGTTAAATTAGGGAAACTAGATCCTTATAAACCTTTAAAGAATAAGAAGACAAGTTTAGTTTGCGGCGAAGGTGAATTCATTATTAAACATGAAGGCGTTAGTTATAATGGCACAAAAGATGGAACTTCTTATTGCTTCAAGCTAGATTATGATGAGCTAAATACTTTTGGGATGCCTACTGACACGAGTTATCTTTCTTTATATTACGATGGTCAATATTTTGATATTATCCCTGCTCATCCAACTAGTATAAAAATGTTACTTCTAGTTGAAGAGATGCATAGACTTCATGTTAATAGGTGGAAAGCTTTGCCAAATGAAAGCTGGATTTACGATTAATTCTTTTTTAGCTCGTTTATTGCCTTACTAATATTAGATAGGTATCTTCCTTGGTAAGATTCTATCTCGCCTTTGTCACATAAAGAGGCCAAATTTGGGTCAATTGGTAAATAATCAATGTTTTTTATATCATATTTTTGGCATAATTCTTCGATATTGCTTTTGCCAAATGGATATATTTTTTCTCCGCAGTGGGGACATTGACAATACGATAAATTCGATACTAAGCCAATTACTGGTACATTCATCATTTTAGCCATTCTTATGGCTTTTTCTACGATTAAGGAAACTAAGTCTTGAGGCGAGGTAACTATAATGATTCCATCTACTGGGATTGATTGGAAAACCGTTAAAGGGACATCCCCTGTTCCTGGCGGCATATCAATATATAGTTCATCAACTTCGCCATAATCGACATTAGAAAAGAATTGCTCTATTAAGTTAACAATTACTGGTCCTCTCCAAATTACGGGATCGGCTTTATCTTCGGTTAGCTCGTTTAAGGAAATTGTTTTTATACCTGTTTTTGACAACACTGGGAAGATGGTATCTTCATTGCCCGTGGCCATTTCGTTTATTCCAAAAATAGTAGGAATGGATGGACCTGTTATATCAGCGTCCATTAAAGCAACTTCCTTTTTTTCTCTTCTAGCATTTACCGCTAATAAGGATGTAGTAAGGGATTTTCCTACTCCTCCTTTTCCTGAAACAACGGCAATTATTTTTTTAATTGTAGTGTTTTGATGCGGCTTTAACTTTTCTATTTCTCTTTCATTGCAAGATTTGTTGCAACTAGAGCAATCGTGATTGCAATCTGGCATTACTTTTCCTCCAATAGGTTTAATAAATAAAATATTAATGTCTTTCTAGTTATTATTCCTAAAAATTCACCTGTAGGTGAAACAATCGGCAAGTAGTTTTGGTTAGCTACTAAAGTTGCTATTTCTTCTAGTGAAGAATCAATCCTGCTACTTATTATTAGTCTTTCAATTTCAATTGAAGAAATGGGACTATTAAGCGATTTTTCAATAGAATTCTCGTCCATTATCTTTTTTAACAAATCGTAGGAAGATAATGAATACAAATATCTTTCCGAGCCTTTTTCTAAAACTGGAATCATCATGAAATGGCTTGATTTTATTCTTTCGTAGCATTCTTTTAAATTCATGTTGCTATAAAGGCAAGTCACTTTATTTTTTGATGTCAATAAATCTTCTATTTTCATATTTAGATTATAAGTCTAAATAGATTTTTTTTATACGAAAATAGTCACACTTGACAAAGGTGGTAGACTATTTTCATGTTAGAAGTTTTTATTGATTCATTGCTTGATTCGTTAAAAATATTGGCTTTTGTTTTTGCTTTCCATCTTGTTTTTTCTTTCGTTGAAGATAAAGTCGCTTCTTTTTTAAAGGGAAAAAGAAAATTAGGACCTGTTGTCGGATCTATTTTTGGCTTAATTCCAGAATGTGGGACTTCTATTGTCGCTTCTTCTTTATATTTGAATGGCCATTTGACAATAGGAACGCTTATTGCTGTTTTCTTATCTTGTTCAGACGAGGCTTTGCCTATTTTGTTTTCTTCGTTCAATTCCACTTGGTATATGTCTTTTGTGTTGATTGGATTAAAACTAGGAATTGCTATTTTAATTGGCCTGGCTGTTGATTTGCTTTTTTATAAGAATGGACAAAAAGTAGACGAGCATTTAAAAGAGTGTGAAAAAGAGGACGAAATCCATAAAGGCTGCTGCGGACATGAGATTGAAGGAGAAGAAAATAAGTGGAAGGAGCATCTTCTTCACCCTGTTTTGCATTCTTTAAAAGTATTTTGTTATGCCTTTGTTCTTTCTTTTTTGTTTGGAACGTTAGTTTATTATATTGGGGAAACAAATATTGAAAATTTCCTTACCAGCAATTTTGCCTTATCGCCTTTATTTGGCACTTTAATCGGATTGATACCGAATTGTGCTTCTTCAATTTTACTTAGCTCTTTATATATAGAAGGAGCGCTTCCTTTTGGAGCGTTATTGTCTGGATTGTTGGTTAATGCTGGGCTTGGGATGCTATTTTTGTTTAAAAATAAGAAAAGGATAAAAGACGCTTTGCTGATTCTTTCAATTTGCGTTATGGTATCGCTAACGTTTGGCTATATTTTTCTTTATGTTTTTTAGATTCCTCTAGTACCAGGGTAGATTGTTTTTAACCCTTCTTCTTTAAGAAAGAAATATACGATTCTTTCAGCAAATTCGATCGAATAATACATTGAATGCCCCGTAATTATTTTATCATCTACTACCGAGCCCACATTTTCATATATGCCTTTTCCTTTTTGAAAACCTGGAAAGCAGGTGTAGTGCTTGTTGTCTAGAAAGCCATAATTACCAAGGATGCTAGGGGCGGCGCAGATAGCGCTAATTAATTTATCATGCTTATAAAACTTGAGTAAAAGTTCTTTTAATTCCGATGATTTTGATAAATTATCAACTCCAATTTTACCGCCTGGCAAACAAATGAAGTCGTAGTCTTCCTCATTTATTTGCTTTAGTGTTTTCTTTACTTTTACTATTGTATTGTTAGATGAGGCAATTTCTAATTTATTCAAACCAACTAGCTCCGATTCAATTTTTTTACTCCTTAATATAATATCATGGGTTGCTAAAGCCTCGACAGTTTCAAATCCATCGGCTAGAACAATGATTCCTTTATACATAATCTTATTACCTCTTCTTTCCTTGATTTTTAACGATCATATTATAGCTTTAAATTATCTTTCGACATTTATAACAATATAATTTTTGTAATTAAATAAAAGCATTAATTGAATACACGGATTTATTAATTGACTTTAAAATTAGCAAAATGCATTATTTAATTATTGTTTTTAAGGAAAAATATAATTAAAAAGCAAATAATAATTTCATATATGGCTAAATATAGAAAAAAATATATAAATAGGAAGCATAACTATCTTCGCTTTAATAGGACGGGTGAAGATATTGATATTCTTAATGAGAGAAAATATGAAAATGAAAAAAGCGGAGCCTTTTCCTCCGCTTATAAAGACAATATTGACGGGGCTTAGTTCATTCCTTGCAAATATTTATCTATGTAATCAAAAGCTTCTAAATTTTCGTTAACAGGACGGGTTTCATTTAGTGGAAGATGAACTAACAATGTTTTGTTATTTTTATTTAATGATAAGAAATAAATTTCATTGCAAACAAATCTTCCTGGATCGATCGCTACTCTAGAGGTAATTCCAACTGAAGCCAAATACTGTTCGATACAAAAAGGGTCTAGGGTAGTGGAAACACTTTTCGGGAGAGATTCATCGATCGCTTCGTGCGTTTTAATTACCCCGTCGTTATCTAGTTGAGTCGAGTCCATCTCGTTATATGCATACTGTTCTAAAGTGATGTGACTTGTAAAGGGAGATAAGGCGCTTATAACAACAAAATCTGGCCTTGTTTTCTCGTATGCTTCTTCAAATTCATCTTTTGCTTTTTGATAGCTTACATCCAAAATAATTCCATTATGCCCCTTTTTTATTAATTCATTGACTAATAGTTCAGACGGATTAATTGAGTGAGAAGCAAAAGGTTTAAAACCGATATATAGTATTTTCATGCTTTTTTCTCCAATCAAAGTAAATCTATTCTAAAGCAAATTCTAATTTTAAGGTATTAAAAATTATTTTTAGCATTTTTTTGCAATCAAATATTTTTGCTGATATAACTCGTCTTTATTTAATTGTTTGAGATTTGTTGCATACACGTTCTCAATAAAAGCATTAAATTAATGATTTTCCATCTATAAGAATCCATTCTATAGAAATTAGTAATAATACAATTGTTAATAAATTGTCTTACTTCATAGATTGCTTTGAAGAGTCAAATCTTTTTCTTTGGAAAGTAAAATCTACTTGTCGTTATTTTAAAAAGAAGTAAAATATCGTTTGCCTTGGGGTGTAGCCAAGTGGTAAGGCACGGGTCTCTGAAACCTGGATACGCTGGTCCGATCCCAGCCACCCCAGCCAAAACAAAAAAAGAGATTGATTGGAATCTCTCTTTTTTTATTTTTGATGGATTATTTATTTTTTCATTATTTCTTTTACTATTTCTATCATTAAATTAAATTCTTTTATAGATAGATATTCATATCTTCCATGATGGTTATATGAACCAGTGCCTAAATTTGGGGTTGGGCAACCTTTAAAGGAGAACGTTGCCCCGTCGGTTCCACCTCTAATTGGTGGGAAGTGTGGAGTAATATTTAGTTTTTCAAAGGCCTTTTTTGCCGTTTCTATTGCTTCTGGATGCTTATCTAGGATTTCTTTCATGTTCCTATAGTCATCTTTGATATCGACTTTTATTTTAGCGTTTGGATACTTTTCTTTTATTAAATCTGCCGCTTTAATGAACTCCTCTTTTTGTTCTTCTAATTTTAATTTGTCATGGTTTCTTATTATGTAGTGCATATTGGCTTCTTCTACTGTGCCGTTTATAGAAATCAAATGGTTAAATCCTTCTCTATTTTCTGTATATTCCGGTCGTTTTAAAGCGGGGAGAAGTCTATCGAATTCAAAAGCAAGAGTAGAAGCATTGATAAGCTTTCCTTTGGCTTCTCCTGGATGGATGGCAAAGCCTTGAATTGTTACATTAGCATGTGCTGCATTAAATGTTTCGATGGCAATTTCATCGTATTTGCCCCCATCGATTGTATAGGCATATTTTGCCCCTAATTTTTTAGCATCGAAATAATCGGCGCCTCTACCAATTTCTTCATCAACGGAGAAGGAAAAGCAAATGGGTCGGTGTTTAACTTCTTTATGTTTTGCAAAATAAGATAAAGCAGACATGATTATTGCGACTCCGGCTTTATCATCTGCCCCTAGTAAAGTGTCGCCGCTAGTAACGACTAAATCATCACCTATGTGCTCCTTCAACGTTAGAAAATCTTCACTTGACATGGAATATTTATCGTTTAGCTTTATTTCCCCTCCGTCATAATTTTTTATTATTTGGGGTTTTACGTCTTTACCAGTTAATTCTAAAGCCGTATCTACGTGGGCATTTAAACCAACAGGATCCATATCAACTTCACCATCTACTTTTCCATATAGGACACCGAATTCATCTATATAAGAAGAAATGCCCATTTCCTTTAACTCTTTTTGTAATAGCTTAGTTAAATTCAATTCTTTTTCCGCGCTTGGAACACTTTGGCTTTGGTCGTTAGATTGAGTATCTATTTTAACGTAACGTAAGAATCTTTCTAAATTTTCATTCATGTTATTAATTCCTTTAAATATAAGTTTGGTTTATCTTGATATATTGAACCGTCAATATTATATTTCAATGTTCAACTATTTTGTTAATAAAGGCTAATTTAGTTGAAAGAACAATTAACATAGATAAAATATCCAAAGCCTAGTAGGAGAAAATTATGAATAAAAAAGTTGAAGGTGCATTAGACGAAATTAGTAGCAAACAAATATTAAGTAGATACAAAGAAGATAGTAAGAACAAAGTCATTAGACATGCTTTATCACGTAGTCCGCTCTGTAATGTTGCTTTTGATTCTTCTTCTTTAGTTGGGGTAAATCCAGTTTTTTCCATTGAAGTCAAAACCATGCCTGTTTGCGATCAAAAAAGTAGTGGCCGTTGCTGGATTTTTGCTGGCTTAAATATTTTAAGGGAAATAATCGCAAAAAAATGCAAGATCAAGAATTTTGAGCTATCGCAAAATTATATTTCTTTATTTGATAAAATCGAAAAAGCTAATTTTGCGTTGGAAACAATAATTTCTTTATGCCAATATTCCCCAAACCAAAGGGTTTATCAATTCATTTTGCAAAATCCGGTTTCTGATGGCGGCCAATGGGACATGTTTGTAAATTTGGTGGAAAAATACGGCTTAATGCCTAAAAGTGCATTCCCAGAAACTTCTCAAAGCAATTCAACCCATGAAACTGATTTTTTAGTTAATGCCGCAATTAGAAAGTTTGCTTTTGAAGCCAATTGTCTAGCTAGCAAAAAGAAATTAAGCGAAGTTAGAAAATTAAAAGATCAATATATTGAAAAGATATACGGGATGTTTTTATCTTCATTTGGCCTCCCACCTGAAAAATTTAATTTTGAATATGTCGATGACAAAGAAAAATATCATTGCGAAGAAAACCTGACTCCACTTGAATTTTTTAAAAAATATGTTGGGATTGAGACTATTGAAAGTTATCAAAGCTTAATAAATTCTCCGACAAAAGATAAACCATTTAAACGTAATTTTACAATTGATTATTTAGGCAACGTAATCGAAGGGAAACGCATCAACCATTTAAATGTTACGATGGATAGAATGAAAGAAGCCATTATTGCCCAACTTAGCGATGGCAATCCCGTTTGGTTTGGCAGCGATGTTTCTTTCTATAGGGATAGGGATGGTTTTGCTTGGGATGATAAAGCATTTGATTTCGAATCGATGTTTGAATTAAGCGTTGAATTTGATAAAGGCGCTATGCTTGATTTTAGGAATTCGGCTATGAACCATGCCATGGTAATAACTGGAGTTGATATAAAAGATGGCAAGCCAACAAGATGGAAGATTGAAAACTCTTGGGGTGATTCCAGGGGCATAAAGGGGTATTATGTAATGTCTTCTTCGTGGTTTGATAAATTTGTTTATCAGGCTGTGGTAGATAAAAAATACTTAACTAAGGAAGAAAATTCTGCTACCAAAAAAGAACCAATCCATCTTGATCCTTGGGATCCAATGGGAACTTTGGCTGATTAAGGAAAGTATTATTTAAAAAAACAAAAAAGATGAACTATTTAGTAATGGAGTTCATCTTTTTTATATAGATAGCCGAGCATCTAATTTTTAGTTTTCCATCTTTTATAGTATAGTTAAGGCAGGAGGAAAACATATGGTAGAAAATAAAACCCAAAAATACAGATGCACTGTATGTGGGGCTATCGTCATCCCAAACCCCGATGGAAGTTGTCCTTTGTGTGGGGCTCCATTTGAGGCTTTAGTACCCGTTGACGAGAACGGGAACGACATCGAATAGTTTTCTCCCCATCGCACGATGGGGGTTTCTTTTAAAAGGAGTGATTTATGATTAATGCAAGAAAAGTAGCTATTATTGGCGATGGAGCTGTTGGCTCAAGCATTGCCTATACTTTAATGCTAGGGGATTTTGTCAATGAAATTGCCCTTATTGATTTAAATAAAGACAAGGCTTTAGGCGATGTGCTTGATATGCAAGATGGATTAAGCTTTCTAAAGACCCCAAAATTATTAAAATCAGGTACCTATTCTTTAGTTAAGGATTCCCATGTAGTAATTATTACGGCAGGCGTAGGGCAAAAAGAAGGCGAAACTAGGTTTGATTTGCTAAAAAGAAATGCAAGTATAATGTCTTCTATTTGCGATGGCATAAAACCTTATTTAAGCAAAGATAGCATTGTTATAGTAGTTTCTAACCCTTGCGATGTCCTCTCTTATTTGTGCTATAAGAAGCTAGGCTTACCCTCTAAACAAGTTTTTGGCTCTGGGACTGTCTTAGATACTTCTAGGTTAAAAACATTAATTAGCAAAGACACAGGTATTGATTCTAGAAACATCCATACTTTTGTCGTAGGAGAACATGGGGATAGCGAGGTAGCCTTATTTTCTTCAACTATTGTCGGCGGACTTCCCCTTGATGAATATTGTTCTAAGTGCGGAAAATGTAAAAACAAAAGTAAAAACCATTTAGAAACGCTTCGCGAAGAAGTTAAAAATGCCGCTTATTCAATTATTTCAAAAAAAGGGGCGACAAATTATGCTATTGCCCTTGCGACTTCTAGAATCGTTTCTTCAATATTAAATGATGAAAATAGCGTTTTAACAGTTTCTGCTCATATAGATAATGCATTTAACGGCCTAATAAAGGATGTTTATATGTCTTTTCCTTGTGTAGTAAGCGGAGAAGGAATAAAGAAAATAATTCATCCTAACTATTCAAAAGAAGAAATTGAGGGTTTGCTATTTAGTGCAAAACAAATCAAAGAAAAAATAGATACCCTTAATTTTTAATACACCAATCTAGCAAGGCGTTTAATATGGGCTCAACATAAGGTCTATTGCTTTGATGGTAATAATCTCTTTTGCTTAAATTTCCTTTTTCTAGTTGGACCGTTTTTCCTTGCAAGACTTTTGTGTTCACGCTTTTTAAATACTCAAATTGTTCCATGGAAGGCTTGGTTTCATCAAAATAAGAAGCAGTAATGGTCTGGCTATCGTAATCAAAATCGTCATTATAGAAAACACCGCCTGCATCAATTACTGAACCGTTTTTATTAATTCCATCTGGATTTATATGATAAATGGTTGGGAAATATCCTTCGCCATATCCCATAGGGTTTGCTTGGCTATAGGATAAGCCGTAATCTTTTTTGAATTTTGTATATTGAACCATGGCCTCTTTTTGATAAGAAGAGGCATTTTCTTCATTTGAAGGACCATATAACTTGCCTTCTGCATCTTTGACTAATCTAATGCCTTCAACATTGGTATCGATGTAATATATGGGGGACGTGTTGCTGTTATTTCTAAAATAAGAGGTAATTGAAGTATCTTCTAGATAAGAACAATCGCTACAGCCGCCTCTACCAAAATAGATAGTAAATTCGTTTTTTGATTCGCTAGCATACATTTTATCTAATAAATCTAGATTCACTTCTAGCATTCTTGGATAGGTAATCCTAGCATCCATCCAAGAAGAAA
Organism: uncultured Bacilli bacterium; assembly: GCA_934725985.1. Classification (GTDB taxonomy): domain Bacteria; phylum Bacillota_I; class Bacilli_A; order RFN20; family CAG-826; genus Alloenteromonas. The sequence continues at coordinate 92,743 of CAKVCX010000002.1, forward strand.
AGGCTTCATAAGAATTTACCCATGGTTTATCTTGGTCTTTGTTATCGTTTTGGTATTTTAATTTTCCTTTTTCAAAAATCCCTAGGGTTTCATGGTTTGAATAAAGCTTTAATCCCCATTTACCTTCGTCGGGTTTATTTTCTATGTCTTGATAATCTAAAAAATATACCTGCAAATTATGCTTTTTTATGTATGGGGCAAGAACATTATCGTGCCAATCGTGGTAGCAAGAACAAAAGTTGACGGTTGAATGAACTAATAAAAGGAAATTCTTTTCTTCGCTTATTAGTTCCTCGACTTCTTCATATTTGACTTTTTTCATATGGGAGTCGTTTTTAATTTCATTGCTCATGTCAACTAAAGTTCCCATGTCGATATGGACTTGCGTTACATTGTCAACGTTTTCATTACAAGAAGATAATAAGCACGTGCTAAGTAATAGTAACAGTAATGTATTCCCTTTAATTTTTTTCATGCTTTTTGCCCTATTTTTTTCTTATTTATATTCACTTAGGTATTTTACACTAAATTTTATTTAAAAAAATTAGAAATTTGAAATTTAAAAAACCTAGTAATAATCGAAACAATTTAGTAAGAAATTTTTTAAAATAATCAGTGAGAAAAAACTTTTAAAAATTTTTATTTATTTTTTGAATTTTTACATATATTATTTTTCGCGTTGAAAATGACTCCTAAGTAGCAAATTCGACACCACATTTCTTTGTCTTCTTTTTACCGGGAGGGTAACGTTATGGAAGGAAATAATCAAACCATCATCAGCTTGTCACATTTATGCAAGCAATTCGACGGGACAACCGTTGTTGAGGACTTCAACCTCGATGTGCGAAAGGGAGAATTTATTACAATTCTTGGCCCTTCAGGCTGTGGGAAGACTACTACCTTGCGCATGATCGCGGGTTTTGAATTACCAAGTTCAGGTTCTATTTTGCTTAATGGAGAAGATATTTCTTTGCTTCCTCCATATAAAAGACCGGTCAATACGGTTTTTCAACATTATGCCTTGTTTTCTCATCTAGATGTTTACGATAACGTTGCTTTTGGGCTTAAGCTAAAGAAAGTCCCTTACCAAGTTAAGAATAAAAAAGGTGAAACAATTACCAAATACAAGCATCTAACGCCAAAAGAAATCGATGAAAAGGTTTATAAAGCTTTAAAAGTAGTTGATTTAGACGAAATGGAAGATAGGGACGTTTCTACTTTATCGGGCGGTCAACAACAAAGAGTTGCTATAGCTAGGGCTATTGTCAACGAACCTCAGGTTTTGCTTCTTGATGAACCTTTATCGGCTCTAGACCACAAGATGAGAAAAGACATGCAAATTGAATTAAAGGATATGCATAAGAAGCTAGGCATTACCTTTTTCTATGTAACTCATGATCAAGAAGAAGCTTTGACGATGTCTGATAGAATTGTCATTATGAAAGATGGTGTCATTCAGCAAGTCGGTACACCGGAAAATATATATAACGAACCCATTAATGCTTTTGTCGCTGACTTTATCGGCGAGTCCAATATTTATAATGGGACTGTCATTGGCAAAAAGAAGGTCCGCTTCATCGGGGCTAATTTTGATGCCGTTGACGATTTCCCATTAAATGAAAAAGTCGATGTAGTCATTCGTCCTGAAGATGTCATTATGGGTGAAGTTGGCAAAGGGACGGTCGATGGAGTCATTTCTTCGAAAATATTTAAGGGCGTCCATTATGAATTTATCGTTAATGTTGGCAAAAACGAAGTTCTTTGCCGCGATACAAAAGACCATGAAGTAGGCACCAGGGTTTCTCTTTCTGTTGATAAGGCCAACATCCAAGTCATGCATAAAGAGTTAACCGTTAATCAATATACCGATGCCTATATCGATTCAAATAATAATGTCATAATTGGGGAAGACCCTTTCGAATGCGATATTACTAAACTTATTCCCGGTTCTATTTTGCAAGAGGATGGCAAGGTTTTTGATCCGACAAGTAAGAAACTCTATGATTTTAATGATGCAGAAGTAGTTGCCGAAGTAGATTTAGATAAGATTGAACTTTCCGATGATCTATCGATTGGCCAAGCTAAGGGTAATATTGTGCAGGCCGTTTGGATTGGCGATCACTGGCAATATATAGTTAGAACTGACGATGAAGAAGATTATGTCGTCAACTCCCCGTATACTTGGAATGAGAATGACATGGTATCGGTTTCTATTAAAAAAGAAGACATACGTCTACGCTTAAAACTAGACGCCGACCAATATGTGGTAGAATAAAATGAAACGTTCTAATTTTATCAAAAGAAGCAAAAGGTTCTTCTCTTTCAAAAGAAAATACTTAGCTATCCCTTATAGCGTTTTCCTTTTTCTTTTTGTTTTGATACCTATTTTAATCATTGTTGTTTATGCATTTACCGAAACAAAAGAGGATGGCAGTTTAGCTTTCTCCTTTTCTGCTTTGGTAAGCTTCTTTACCTCGTCTACTAAAATTAATATTCTTATTGTCTCTTTGTTTATAGGGATGCTAAATACGATTATTTGCTTATTAATTGGCTACCCCGTTGCTTATTTATTGGCCAATTCAAAAATAAATAAAAATAAGATTTTGGTGCTTTTGTTTATCATGCCTATGTGGATTAACTTTGTTTTAAGAACCGGGGCGACTAGGGATGTCTTGTCCTGGATGGGGATAAATGGTGGCAACCACCCATATCTAGCAACGATGATTGGCATGGTTTATAACTATCTCCCTTTTACTATTTTGCCTTTATATACCACGATGATAAAGCTTGATAAAAGCCAAATAGAAGCTTCTAGTGATTTAGGCGCTAGCCCAATTCAGACTTTCTTTTTATCGGTTGTTCCTCAATCGGTGCCGGGAATAGTATCTGCTGCCGAAATGGTTTTTATGCCTACCATTTCTTCTTATGTTATTTCTGATACCCTTTCAGAAGGCAAGATTACTTTGTTCGGCAATATAATTTATTTGAATTTCTCGCAATCGCAATGGAATGAAGGCTCGTTTATGGCTTTCATCATGCTACTTTTAGTAGGCGTTTCCATGCTAATTTCAAAACGTTTTTCCAAAGGAGAGAATAATCCTAGGGGGGCGAATATATGGTAAAAGAAATAGATATGTCCCTAATAAATGAAAAAAAAGCTAAGAAAAAAGCCCTTATAAATAAGACAATTGGTTTATCTATAATTTATCTAGTCTTGCTATTGATGTATATTCCAATCTTAGTCTTGATTGCCTATTCATTTACAACAGCCACTAACGTAGGTACATGGACTGGGTTTAGTTTTGATTTGTATTCTGCTTTGTTTAAAGACGAAGAGATCATGACGGCCTTAGGCAATACAATAATAATTGCTTTAGTTTCTTCTTTTATTTCGGTAATTCTAGGTACTTGTGGTGCAATAGGAGTTTTCTATTCAAAAAAGAAGACACGTGCCGTTATTGAAACCGTTACCCAAATCCCTGTAGTCAATGCAGAAATAGTCATTGCCCTTTCTTTGACGGTTATGTTTGTTTTTATGGGAACTTATATTTTCATGGGTAAAAATATATTCTCCTTCTGGACATTATTGCTTGGCCATATCATACTCTCGCTTCCTTTTGTTTATTTATCCGTCAAGCCAAAGTTGCTTCAAATGGATCCACACATCTATGAAGCTGCCTTGGATTTAGGCTGTACTCAAAACAGGGCTTTATGGAAAGTAGTAATTCCAGAAATACTTCCTGGTATATTATCTGGAACATTACTAGCTATCACTTTGTCCTTGGATGATTTTATTGTCACGGCCTTTACAAGAGGTTCTGGGTTATTATCTGGAGATAAGACAATAGATACTTTATCTACACTAGTTCAAGCCAAGATTAAAAAGGGGCCGGTTCCACCTGAAATGAGAGCTTTGACTACTATTATTTTCTTGCTGGTGTTACTAGCTGTTATAGGAATAACGATTTTTAATAATGTTAAAGTTAAAAACAAGAAAGGAAGGGGACGTATATGAAAAAACAAATAAAAAAGCCATTTCTTTTTATTGCTTCATCCTTTTTATTCGCTCCGCTTGCCTTAAGCTGTTCTTCTACTAGCGAATCTAATTCTACAATTAACTTGCGTGTTTTAAATTGTGAAGACTATATAGGGGAAGACGAAATAGAGATTTGCTTAGATGAATATAGCGAAAGCGAAACTTTTGAAGATGTCATATCCGCTTTCGAGGCTTATGAGAAAAGAGTCAATAACAAAAACGTTAAAGTCATATATGACACTTTCGATACTAACGAAACCATGCTTTCCTCTTTAAAAACAGGGAAATCTACTTATGACTTAATTTGCCCTAGCGATTATACGATTCAAAAAATGATGGCTAGCGGCATGCTTGAGCCATATGATGAAGAGAAAACCCCCAATTACGATAAATATGCGTCTAAGTATTTGCTTTCCCAAATGGACTATATTTCTTCTACAAATGGGGATGGGACAGGAAATTCTTATCCAATTAGCCATTATGCAAAAGGCTATATGTGGGGAACTTTAGGCATTTTATATAACCCTGAAAAAATAGAAAAAGAAAAAGGGGTTCCTGAAGATGAAGTGAAATTTGACATGAACGATTGGTCTTCTCTTTGGAATGATAAATATAAAGGCATGATGTCTATTAAAGACTCAATGAGAGACACCTATTCTGTCGGCATAATGAAGTTATTTGATGAAGAAATAAAACAAGCCATTTCTTCTTCTGCTTATTATGATAATTTTTTTAATCCAAAAGATGAGGTAGATTTCAATAACGTTGTTAAAAACATTACTTCTGACCATTTATTTAATTCTATGGACAATATCTTCAATAGGTGTGACCAAGAAACCGTTAAAAAGGTTGAAGAAATTTTGCTTGAACTAAAATCTAATGTTTTTGGTTTTGAGGTTGATTCTGGTAAAGACGATATTGTCAAAGGGCTTATTGGAATGAATTTGGCTTGGAGTGGCGATGCCGTTTATTCTATGGATAGAGGCGAAAACGAAGCTAATCAAACTATTTATTACTCCATTCCCAAAACAGGTGGGAATATTTGGTTCGATGGCTGGGTAATGCCAAAAAGTGATACCCTTCATAAAGAAGAAGCAGAAGAATTTGTCGACTTCTTATCTAGGCCAGATATAGCCTCCGCGAACATGGATTCGATTGGCTATACTAGCTTTATTGCCGGTGAAGATATTTTTGATTTGATTAGGGAATGGTTCGATCCCCGCAGCTTTGAAATGTATGTCTATCATGATGCAAGCGGCGATGCCGGGTGCACTTGGGAGGATAGCGATTTCCTTTATGATGAAAACGGGGAAAAAGTTTATAAAGATGGAACCGGCGTTCATGATAATGGCGATGATTATGGTAGCTTTGATATGCGTGGATCTAGTTATGATGAAGCCGTAGTTAACGGAACTAGCATGGACTGGACGAGTTATCTTGATTTCTATAATTCGCAAGAAGATTTAGAAGAAGAAGATTATCTAGAATGGGATATTGTTAACTTAACCTATATGTTTGAAGGCACGGTTGATGTAACTGGCTACGATTTGGCTTCATCTAAGCCAGAAATTAATCCTTTCTATTTTTATACAGATCAATTAGAAATTATTTCTTCTCCTTATGGCGAGGAAGATAATATTAAGGTTGGCAGGCAATTCTTTGCCCAATATCCACCTGAAGAATTGATCCCTAAACTAGCCGCCATGAAAGATTATGGCAGCAATAATAAATATGTTTTGACTATGTGGGAAAATGTCAAAGGCAATAATTTGCCTTGGTGGGGTGTGGCTGTTTTTGGAATCATAGTTGCAATTGTTCTAGTTTTATCGATTTCAGCATTTGTTACGAAAATGAGGTTTAGGGCACTTAAAGTCGCTAGAAGAAAAACCATACGTCCTAATTAAAATATGAATTGGCCATTAAAAATGATGGCCTTTTTATTTTTCTTTTATAAATAAATAGAAGAAAAGCCCATTTTAATCGTGTATATTATTAGGCGCGGAGGGTCAGCAAATATGATTTATTTTATATTGATTTTAATAGCGTTAGCTTTTGGGATAGTCGAAGGTATAAGCGAATGGCTGCCTATTTCTTCTACCGGTCATATGATTTTACTAGATGGCTTAATGAAGATGGCTAATTTTGATATAGCCAAGGAATTTAATTTTAGCCAAGGCTTCTTTTCAATGTTTTTGGTCGTTATCCAACTCGGGGCAATCTTGGCGGTTGTGATTTATTTCTTTTCTAAACTATGGCCTTTTGGGAAAAAGAAAATAAGCGAGGAAGAAAAAGCGTTGATAGAAAAAGGGGAAATAGATGAAAAGTCTTTAAATAAACAAAAGCATAAGGATATTTGGCTTACTTGGGCCAAGACTATTGTTGGAGTTTTGCCTGCTGCAATTGTTGGGTTGATATTAGAAGTATTGAATATCGAGATTGAAAATTGGATAACTGTCTCTATTACCTTAATTTTATATGGGATTGCTTTCATTTTGATTGAGATTTTCTTAAAAAAGAAAAATAAGCCATTTAAAGTCAATTCTATTAAAGATCTATCTATTAAATACGCCTTTTTTATTGGCTGTTTTCAGGTTCTAGCTTTGATTCCAGGAACTAGCAGAAGCGGAGTTACTATTCTTGGGGCGTTGCTTTTGGGATTATCTAGAGAAAGCGCGGCTGAATTCTCATTCTATTTGTCTATACCTGTAATGGTCGGTGCCTCTTTGCTAAGGTTTGTTAAATACTTATTGGATTATGGTACCCCGAATTTAAATGAATGGCTGTTTTTGCTAGTTGGAATGGTTTCTGCTTTTGTAGTTTCTATTTTCGTTGTTAAATGGCTCATGGGATTTGTCAAAAAACATGACTTTAAGCCATTTGGTATCTATCGAATTGCCTTAGGCTTGCTTGTTATAGTTGTATTTTGCATTTATTGCATCCATAAGGGCCAATTAATTCTATAAAAACACTTTTAATTATTTCCGTTGTAGTGATATAATCGCTACGCTGCATCCTTAGCCAAGTGGTAAGGCCAGTGACTGCAACTCACTTACCGTCGGTTCGAATCCGGCAGGATGCTCCATTTGCTACTTGCTTACCATAGGTAAGTAGACTATATTAATCAAGCCAATTGGCTTGATGTGCGCCCGTAGCTCAACTGGATAGAGTACCAGACTACGAATCTGGGGGTTGTGGGTTCGAGTCCCCCCGGGCGCGCCAGTTGTGAAGAATGAAGATGGTGGACAATGTCTACCATCTTTTTTTAGGTAATCGTAAATTTTATTTCGTTGAAACCAATTCGGATGGAATCGGATTAGAATTGAATATTCTATGGCAAAAGTTTTTCCATTTCCTCTTCCTTTGGGTTATCTTGAATTTCAGTTATCAGTTTTTTAGGTACTCTTTTGCCTTTAGTCCATTAACAATGGCGGCTTGTATGATTGAAAAGATCATTGTCGAGGACTCGGCGCCGTTTTTTTGGAGTTCGAGAATAGGAAGTTTTTTCTCGCGATTGCAAAGGGCTTAATGCCTCTTTCCGCGGAATTGTTGCTTAAGTCAATATGCCCATCTATCAATCTATTTAAAAATGGTTGATATATATTTAGCAGTGCTCTCGAACGTTGACTTCGGGCTTGGGTTTGTCTCTTTCAAAAGTCTAAATATATTATCTAAGCTTTTTTAACGAACCTTGGTTTCGAAGTTCCTTTATCCTTGCTGCGGTGTACGTATCAAGGAGGGATTGAAGACATAAAAACCACTTAATAGGTCGGGCCAGAGATCTAAAACACCATATTAGTAATGACGGCACACCTTAAAACGTTTTTATAAATAAAAGTCTTGTATTATTTATAAAATCATTTTATTCAATTTTGGGCACAGGAATAGGATTTCTATGGTTCATCGAAGTATGGAAAGAATTCACACTTTTATTTACTTTATGAAGCAAAAAAGAGAATTAGACATTTATAATGAAAAAACTGGTGATGAATAAGTATTTTACATTGACAATCCTCTTTATATTGTTTCTTTTGTTTGCGCAGAATCTGCAAATGATAATAAAGCTTCAACTGTAATAATAAATTGTCTAAATTAAATATTGGTGATCGTTTTGCCCACGTTGGTAATTTAGCATGAAAAGAAAAGCCTTACAAAAATTTATTGTTGGAAGATAGATAAAAACTGTTTGGAGCTATTTTCATTTTTGCTAAAAAAATTAATTTTGCTCATTTAATGCCATAATCGATAAAAAAGTTCACCAGGAAAATCTTTATATAAGAGAATTGTTGATGGTCTAGTAGAAGCCATTCATAATCATGAAGATTAGTCTAGTAAATTTTCAAAAATTAGAATTCATTATGATGGTGGACACGCATTTTTGAAAGGTGTTTTTATTGCATCAATTTAAATATGCTTTTTCTAATGGTGAATACGTGTCGACAAAACAAACTGAATCCCCATTTATACTATTAATAGATATGGTTGGTTCTATGGAATTAATTTTGTATAAAGCATAACAAGGTTGTCTTACTAAAAGCGATGAAAACTTCTTCGGAAAGGAACGAAAGGTTTATAAGGATTATATTAAATTCTTAAATACTAGGAAATTTTAGAACTTCGAAGTCTAAAAATCATATATCAACTTCGTTTCACTGCAGGCAATGCGTATCATCTCTGTTACGCTAACATACTTAAAAATTAGGACATACTGTCTCTTTGATTATAAGAGAAGCCATAATTAAATTTATGATTCTAGTTACGCAATGTTTATGAAATTGCATTATTTTGCTTAAAAAACGGCATTTTCTTGTTGAATTAGATTAAAAATGTTAAATTATTTATTAATTGGCTAGGAGTAGATATGAAACGACTTGTTATGTGCACTTCTACCGGTTGCTTAGAATATGCACCGGAAAGATATAGAAATTTAGGCATAGATATAATTCGAATCCATTTGTTTTTTAAAGGAAAAGAATATTTAGAAGGTTTTGATTTAGATCCATTTGATTTATATAAACAAATGGAAAATACAAAAGAGGTCAAAGACAATCTTCCCCATACGGCCATGCCAACTTATGAAGAAATAGCATCGCATTTTAAAAAAGCAATTGAAGAAGGCTACGAGGAAATCATTTGTATCGCCATTTCTTCAGGATTAGGGGGTACTTATAATTTCATAAGTTTAGTAGCGGCTGATTTTTTAGATAAAATAAAAATTACGGTCATTGATTCTAGGATTACTTGCTTTAATGAAGGATATTTGGCCATTAAAGCTAAAGAACTTGTTGATAAAGAGGTACCAACCGAAACCATAATCAAAGAGATTGAATGGATTAAGTCTAGACAAGAATTCATAGGCTTGGATGAAAAATTAGATTATTTGATATTTAATGGGAGGTTAAAAGGCGCGAAAGCATATGTTGGCAAAACAATAAATATTGTTCCTGTCCTTCATTTTACTAAGCAAGGAACTTTGACTCCTTTATTTAATACAATAGGTGTTAAGCGTTCGATTATGAAAACCTGTGAATTATTAAAAAACAAAATAATAAAGGATAGAGATGAAAAAGATTATTTGCTATTTCATGTCTATACTGGGCCTTCTACTTTGGAAAAAATGAAAAAAATAGAAGCAAACTATGGGATAAAGACGAACCACGAAGATGTTATCATGTCTCCTGTTTCCGGTATTCATAATGGACCTTGGCTTGCCGGGTATGAATATATTCCTTTAAGAAGAAATGATGAGCCGTTGGATTAATTTATGGTTATAGTAAAAGAAGCAATAACAAAAAAAGAAATTAAGCAATTTGTTAATTTCCCCTTAAAATTATATAAAAATAATCCTTATTTTGTCCCTCCTTTATATGGAGATGAGATGAAAGCTTTAAACCATAAATCACCATATGAAAGCGAAATCGAAAGTAAATTCTTTTTGGCTTATAAAGACAATAATGTAGTAGGCCGGATCCAAGGCATAATTCAAAAGCAATATAACGAGCTAAAAAGTGAAAAAAGAATTAGGTTCACTCGTTTTGATTGCATCAATGATTTAGAAGTTGCCAAAAGCTTGTTCAATGCCCTTTTTGAATTTGGTAAAAGCAAGGGAATGGAAATTTGTTGTGGCCCGCTCGGTTCTAGCGATTTTGAAAGAGAAGGTTTATTAATTGAGGGCTTTGATCAAGTCTCAACTTTTTCTGAACAATATAATTATCCTTATTATCAAAGCTTAATAGAGTCCATCGGCTTTAAAAAAGAAGTCGATTGGGTTGAAAGTAAGTTGCTTCCGTCTATCGATGATAAAGAAATTTGCGAAAAACTAAACAAAATATCCTCTTTGTTACTTAAAAAATATGACTTACATATTGCCTCTACTAATGTTAGTAGCTCAAAATACCTAGATAAATATTGTGATGGGTTCTTCGATTGCGTTGATGTTGCCTATTCTAAGTTATATGGAACCGTTCCTTTTAAAAAAGAAACAAGACGTAAAGTCATTAAGCAATTTAAAATGATTTTAAATCCAAAAGATTTGGTAATCGTTTTGGATAAAAGTGAAAAAGTAGTAGGCATTGGACTATGCTTGCCTTTTATTGGAAAGGCTCTTGCTAAAAGTGGCGGCAAGCTAACTCCATTAGCCTTACTTAGGTTATTAAAAGTTATAAAAAATCCAAAAGTGATAGAATTAGGCTTGGTGTGTGTACTTCCACAATATTTAAATAGTGGGATAACTTCTATTTTCCTTTCTAGGATGTTAGAACTTCTAAGCAGTGGGAAGATTGACCATTTTGAAACGAATTTGAATTTAGAGACCAATATTGAAGTTAGAAATCAATGGAAAAGATTTAATTCTATAGAACATAAAAGAAGGAGAAGTTATTTTATTTCTTTAAAATAAATTAATTGTTTTCTTCTTTTTCAATCTAGGACAAGGCGGCTTTGAAAATAAATTTTATAGGTTTGGAATATTTTTCTTGATTTTAAGCGTTACTATATTCAAAATATATGGGCTTCGGGATGTAGCGAAGCTTGGTTATCGCGTCTGCTTTGGGAGCAGAAGACCGTCGGTTCGAATCCGACCATCCCGACCATTAAAAATATAAGTTTGATACAGTAAAATGTATTGAACTTTTTTATTTTAAGGCAGTTTGGTTCTTACCGTTTGTTCGAACTATCGAACTTTGATACACTTGAAAACGATTCGTTGGGCTTTTGCAGCTCTTTTTTTAAGGATTTTTAGATTTGAAACATTAATGATTGAACTATTATCTTAACAAATGAATGATTATAGGAACTATTGAACATTTACCCCAACAATTAAATGATATAAATAGACAATTATTTTATTTGGGAATGATAAGTAAAAAATATGTAATTTTGCTGTTTTATCATTTATTTATTACCAATTTTTGATATAATAAACTTGGTAATAAAAGTTCGTGATAAAATGAAAATTAAAGAAATAATTAATGAACTATTGCAATTTTCTAAAGAAAGAGAGTGGTTTGAGTTTAAAGAAAATTGGTTTCAACCTGTCGCTCTTGGAGAATATGTTTCTGCTCTTTCTAATGCGGCCGCTCTTTTAGGAAAGGACTATGGATATTTTGTATGGGGGATAAAGGATGAAACTCATGAAATAGTGGGAACTGATTTTGATTATTATCAAGACTATAGACATGAGCCATATCAAAATTATTTAAATAGAAATCTTTCACCGCGAATTAAATTTGAATTTGGTGAAGATATTATTAAGGGGAAAAGAGTTGTTGTTTTAGCTATTGAAGCAGCAAAAGAAATACCAACTTCATTTAATAAAGTTAGATATATTCGAATTGGTTCATCAAAGGATTCAATGGAGAATAATCCAAAAAAAGAAAAAGAACTGTTTAAAGTGCTTGAGAATGGTTATCCAACAATAGTGAACACTGAATCACTATATCAAGATTTAACATTTGAAAAACTGTTCATGTACTATGGAAGTAAAGGAATTAGTATCAAGCAAGAAACATTTAAGAAAAATCTTCATTTATTAACTCCTGATGGAAAATACAATATAATGGCACAGCTTCTTTCTGATAATTCCCAGCTACCATTAAGATTATCGATATTTGAAGGAGAAACAAAAGGATCAAATCTTTATGCTATTAAAGAATTTGGATTTGATTGTCTTTTGTATTCGCTGAAAAATCTTTTAGATTATGGAGATGTTATCAACATAATTTATTCTGATGAAACAAATAGAAAAGAAGAAAGAAAAGAAACACCATTGTTTGATATTAAATCATTCAATGAAGCTATAGTTAATGCGGTTCTTCACAATAAATGGGTTGATGGAAATGAGCCTATGATAACAGTATACTCTAATAGAATTGAAATTCTTTCTAGAGGTACAATAGCACCATCTCAAACATTAGAAGGGTTTTATTTAGGAGAATCAGTGCCTGTAAATGAAAAATTGTCAGAAATCTTTGCTCAATTAAGAATAAGTGATAAATCTGGAAGAGGAGTTCCAAAAATTGTTGAAAACTATTCTAGAAATGCTTTTGAATTTAGAGACAATTCAATAGTAGTTACTATTCCATTCAATTATAATAGAAAAGTTGGTGATAAAGCTGGCAATAAAATTGGTGATAATCCTATAACTAGAAAGCATGGATTGAACTCGACAAGAGAAAAAATTATTTCAGAAATGAGACATAATCCAAATATTACTAAGGCTGAACTTGTTGTATTATTAGGTATAAGTAATACTGCAGTTGACAATAACATAAGATATCTAAGAGAAAATGGCTGCATAATTAGAGTTGGCTCAAATAAAAATGGTTTTTGGGAAGTTTTGAAATAGAATTCTTCTAGAAAAGGTATAGGCGTAAATAAGGATGCACTAAGAAAACTACAAATTTATATTGGCAAAAGAAATGAAAACCAAACTGATGAACAAGTTATTAAACACATTGATGAAGTAATTGCCAGTACTCCATTAACGGATCATGAATGACATAAATTGCTTTATTCATGCTGCAATAGCGGTTGCGTTAATGTACTAAAGTATGTTTTAAGCAAAGTCAAATCATTAAATCATATTGAAGACTTTATTAGCCATACAATCTATGGAAGAAATGAAAAAATAGCAAAAGGAAGAATCGGTGTTTTAAAGGAGCTAATAAAACGTATTAATTCCAATGACAAGGAAAAATGTCTTGATGAGACAATGCTAGATGCCGCTTGGTTTAATGAAACTGAAATTGTGATTTTCTTAATTGGAAATGGTGTAAATATTAACTATTTGATGAGAATGGTCTAGGAATACTAGAATGTGCAAAAGAGCTAAAGAAGAATTTTGCGATGAGTCACTGATTAATTTCTTGAAAAGGCAGGGATATGCAAATTCGCTCTAATGGTATGCAAAATTTCATTATTTAGGGTATGCAATGTATCAATATTGGTCACCATATCCATTAAAAATATAAGTTTGATACAGTAAAATGTATTGAACTTTTTTATTTTAAGGCAGTTTGGTTCTTACCGTATGTTCGAACTATCGAACTTTGATACACTTGAAAACGATTCGTTGGGCATCTAATGCTTCTTTATGAGAATTTATGTTTTTATAGACAATACGGAATTCAAAATAAACTAAATACTTGTTTTAACTTTTGAACTCTATAACTCGATTAATCAATTATTTATGTATACGCCTTATTGACTTTACGCCTACTTTCAAGCTATACGACTTGAATCTATTAAGCAAGAATTTTTATACCTCATCTACTATATAGAAGTGCACATGGGTTTTGGCAGCTTTCCTTATTTCCTTGCTGAATGGTTCGACTCTTTTATCTATAAAATAAAGCTTGCCCTTAGCTCATTTTAGAATCTATAGAAGATGTCGTTTTCTCATTTCTTTATTCTCTTCTTCTTAGCTCCTTTTAACTTTTGAATTCGCCGAAAGATTTTTAGACTTGGCTTATAAATTGCTGCTTTTTTCTTAATTGTGTAACGCAAGGGCTAAAAGCTAAAGCGCAACAATCTTTTTATTTCATGCAAGAACGTTTTAATAATTAAGCGGATTTTTTACTAAATTTCGCATAAACGCAATAATTTTTACCTCAATTAAAGTGAAAAAAATCAAATGATTGCGTTTATAAATCCTTCAGGATAAAAGTGAAGTTTATACTTGCGTAATGAAAAAGGAAATTTAACAAAAGTTAAAAGAACATTAATGGACTTATTTAACTAATACATTTTTAAAGGCACCAATTGTTGGGTCGGTTTCTTTTAATTTTTTATTGGAAGAAGAAGCGACAAAAAAGAAAAATCATTTAGCCCCAAGCATTATTTTTCTGATGCTAGATATTTCTTCCTTGCTTATTCCTATTTCCAATAAGAATAACTCAATCCCTTTTTTTAATGTCGGATTCCTTTTATTTTTTTCTTTATCTTTTTCAAGGAAAAAATTATATAAACTTTCTATGGATTCTTTTAAATCATGCCCTAGGCTATCCCTATAATCGGCAGTCCCACATGTGGAAAAAAAGGATAGTTCATAATCTTTAATTAATTCTTCATAGCTAACCCCTAGCAACCCTTTCAATATAAATGATAAAGTCCCCGTTCTATCTCTCCCGATTTGACAATGGAAATAAATTGGATAGTTATCTTCATTTGCAAAAGTTTTTATTTCTAATAGCAACGATTTTTCTAATTCGCTTTTCAAAATACTTAAATTGCCTTTGGCATAGCAAGGTCCCCCAAAATCAGGCAAGTCTATGTAGGTAAGATTATCTAATGTCTTCTTTCTATAGTTTTTTTCTCTTAGGTCAATTATTGTTTTTATTCCTAAAGAAGAAAATTGTTCTTTTCCATCTTTGCTTATTTCATCTAAGTTCGCGCCTCGATAAATCATTCCTAGCTTTACATGTTTATTGCCGATTTTCTCTCCCCCGATATCGCGTACATTTTTTACTCCATCAATTCTTAAGGTACGTGGGCTATATTTTGTTTTAAAAGAAAGTATATTGCTTTCTTGGCTAGTCGATATGTTTTTAGCTTTGCAATAATAAGTTAATCCAGGATAAAGGTTATCGATAAAAAAAGAAGAGGAATCAAAACGATATTTTTTAAAGCTATTAAAATCTTTATTGTTCGAAACAAAGAATAGATAGCCGTTTTTATTAGAAGAAAAATCTTTTATTTCAAATTCGATGGGAGCAGGGTAGGAGTTTTCTATTTCTCTTTTTTTTAAAATAGTGGCAAATTCAAAAGGCTTATATGAAGAGAAAAAAGAATCCATTTCGGCGTTTAATAATGTTATCGTATTTTTTTCTTTTTTATTTTTTAGCTTTAGTTCCATGGCTTGAATTTTAATTTAAAACGTCTTTTTGTTTTCTCTATTTTAATATCTTGAATTAAAAACGCATATTTTTAACTTTTTAAAATAGGCATTGTTTTATTTTCTTATATATTATTAAAACAAGCGAGGAATAATAATGGATAAGAAAGAGCTAGCCATTAACCTTTTTAATGAGGGCAACGGTATTTTACGTCTTAAACCAACTTGGGTTCCAAGGAGTTTTTGTAGACCTGGAAAAAGAATTAAACTACATCCAGATGATTATTACGTTTTAGGCTTAAAAAGAGGCGGGATAGATGAAAGATGGCTTGCTTCGACTACCTGGGCCGAGAATGGACCTGATACCCCGGAAGATGAAGGGCTTAGCTATGCCGTTAGCAAAGATGGCAAAACCCAAATTTTGCTACGCGATTTAGTAGATATATTGCAAGGAGACTTGATCGGGGACGATCTATACAATAAGTATCATCGCTGGCCTATGTTTTCTAAGTTTTTTGATAATGCCGGGCCTCTTCCTCACCATATTCATCATAGAGATAAACACGCTGCTAGGGTAGGCTCATCTGGAAAGCCTGAAATGTATTTTTTTCCATCCCAATTAAATAATCATGGCGGCGAGTTTCCCTATACTTTCTTTGGGTTAAATCCGGAAACAAAAAAAGAGGAAATAAAGAAATGCCTAGAGGATTTTACAAAAGGGGATAATCATCTTCTTGATCATTCTCAAGCCTATAAAATAGATTTGGATACAGGTTGGGACGTGCCTCCTGGAATTCTTCATGCCCCGGCAAGTCTATGTACTTATGAGCCTCAATTTGCAAGCGATGTCTATGCTATGTATCAGTCTATTTTATCCAATGGGCAATGCCTAGATGAATCATTGCTTTGGAAAAATAGCCCAAAAGAAGAAATTGGAAACTTTGATTACCTTTTAGACGTTATAGATTGGGAAGCAAATGTTGACAAGGATTTTAAAAAGCATCATTTCATGAAACCCGTAGTCATTATAAAAAATGACCAGTATTGCGAAGAATGGATTTGCTATTTATGTAACAAAGTATGCGCTAAGCGATTAACTATTTATCCTGGGGCAAAAGTTACCATAAAAGACGAAGCTGCCTATGGATTAATAATGCTTCAAGGACATGGCAAACTTAATGAATTCGATATCGAAACGCCCGCTTTAATTAGGTATGGCCAGTTGACTAACGACGAATTCTTTGTAAGCGAAAAAGCCGCGAAGAAAGGTGTTACCATTGAAAATAGTTCCGATTCCGATCCTATAGTCATGCTTAAGCATTTTTCGGAAAACAAAGAATTGGAACGTTTTTGGAATGGAAAATAATTTTTATTCATTTTAAAAATTGTTTTAAGTAAACGATTTGACAAAAATCGCTTACTTTTTTTATTATTCTAAAGTTTCTTTTATATCTATTTTTTCTTGTATTTTGTTTTTTTAATTGACAAAAAGCGGTAGGGTTACCTTAAAAATACTTAAAAAAAATCGCTTTACTTTCTTAAGCAAAGTGACTATATTCACAATCGAAAAGAGGGTTTTTATGAAAAAATTAGCAATTTGTGCAATATCTGGAACCCTAGCCTTAACGGGTCTAGTTATTGCGGGGGGGGGTTCTAAAAATAGTACTTTAGAGACCCTTGGCGAGAACGCCAATCTTGAAATTAGCGGAGACTTGATTACTTCTTCTACTACGGAGAAGCTTTTTGAAGTGTCTACTAATCTTGGAAATAAGATAAGGCTTGCCCATTCTTCTACTTCAAATGGAAAGATTTTAAATGAACACGGCTATATTTATAATGTGGATGCCATCACAGGTTTAAAATCTATTACAGTTGCTTTTGAAGGTGAGCTTAAGCTAACTACTTGGTACGACGATATCTTAAAGGGGCAAAGCGTTAACCTTGTTAATAATGAAGCATCTAAATTAAGTGGTTCTGATTGTGCTTGGTTTAGGATTGAGGCTCTTAAAGAAACTAAAATCGATTCAATTAAGATTGAATATACCTGCGATGCCAAAGATGGATCTTTTGCTTATACTTCTTTCGACGATTTAGGCGAATTGACTAGAGAAGATGCAAAAGATAAAGATATAACGGTTTCTTTAGGTGAAAGAAACTTTGAGCAATTTGAGTATGCTTATGATGGCACCGAAGCGAATAAATATAATCAAAAGGCTTTTGTCTTAGGGAATACTAAATTAAATAAATATAATGCTAGCGTTCCTAATGTTGGCGAATATAAATTCACATTCTTGAATGGAATAATTAAGGGTGGGGCGGATGTAATAAATCCTGACCATACAGACAATTCCCATGTCTTTATGTTGCTACCTAACCATTCCGATGTCGTTTTTGAAAACGTTATATTCGATTGCACCGTATCCTTCCATAATGAATTCTATACCAATACTTGGGCTTATTTGAATTCTTTGACTTTTAAAAATTGCACTTTCAATGGTGGAATATTTGATTTCCCAGCCAAAGAATTAACCATTACTGATTGTACTTTCAATAAGTACAAAAATAGTAATAGTCAAAATGATTCCAATCCAATTTGGGTAAGGTCAGGAGCAGGACAAAAAGGCGAAGTTAGCTTAAATAAGGTTACTTTTACTAACAATACCGTCAATGCCTATAGACCGGTTAAATTTGAAAGATTGGGCATTAATGATAATCATTTTGAACTTACTTTCTTAGATAATACCTTCAATATGTCTACTTTCAATGATACCGATTTAAAGAATTATGGTATTTATCTAGATAGCGGAGTTACTTATCATTCCTTTACTTTAGTTGACGATGGCAACGTTATAAATGGTGGCAACGGCGATAAAGTTTATGCCTTCAATGGCGTTGTTGATGGAAACTTCCCAACAAAAATGGGGACTAAAATATTAGATAGAAACGGAAATGAAAAAGTTATCGTTGGCGGCAAATGGAAATCAGTAGAAGAAGCTAAGCTATGTTCTTCTATAGACGAAGTTACTACCGATACGAATATAAACGTTTCTAGTAGCGGAACGGCTATTGATGCTATTAAATCTTCCTTTACTGGTGATAATGCTACAAAACAATCTACTACGATAAGCTTACCCTCTGGTAGCTTCAGCTTAAAAGATGAAACCGATAGGCCTTCTTTAAAGGATAAAACAGTTGTTTTTGTTGGAAGCGGAGTCAATTCGACAACTTATTTAGCCAACAAGAGCGCAACTGGTACAGAAAAAGGATCCGATTATAGCTTTGATGGAGCAAAACTAGTAGTTTTTAAAGATATGAAGATTTCTTTAGGAACTGCCAATTATAACGGCTTTGTTCGTCCACAAAATCTAGTTTTCGATAATTGTCTTATCGAAGGCATGGGTCATTATTGGGGAAATAAGACCACTTTCAATAATTGCAAATTCTCTCTTTCTGGGGCCGATTACAATATTTATTTATATTCTGGCGTTGATCTTACTTTCAAAAACTGCGAATTTGATTCTCCAACCAATAGATTCATGAACGCCTATAGAGAAGAAGCATCAATCGAACCCATTAAAGTCAATATAGATAATTGCAAGTTTATTGGTGCAGAAGATGCTACTTCTGCTCCAAAAGCAAAACCGGTAGTTAATATCAAAAAGTACTTTAATCCAACTTGGCAAGTAACCATTAATAATTCTTCTTTAGAAGGAGCTTTGAATAAAGAAAAAGGCTTCTATCAAGTAGAAGAAGGCTCTAAAGGCTTTGTTTCGATTGATGGAAACATCGTTTGGGAAGCTAAATAATTATATTCCTAAAATTGTTTTTGGATTAACCCTGCTTTGATAATAGGCAGGGTTTTTCTTTATGCTTATTAAAACTAATCCATTAATAAATTCTTATATTCATTATGTTTTTGGAAAAAAGAAACAGCATACGAACAAGTAGGTTTTATCCTTAAGTCGTTTTCTTTTACAAACTTAATTACTTCTAGAATTAATTTAGAAGCTAGGCCTTGCCCTTGATAGTTTGAGTTTACATAAGTATGGTCGATTGAAATATTTTTCTCATTCAGATAAGAAAAATCTATTTCTCCGATTAAAATATTTTCATCCATCAATAGAATTTTATCTTTTTCGTATTTATACTCCATTCTTAATTACCTCCAAATATATATTGTCATAAAATTAAGGATAAATCTTCGAATTTGTTATATTGATATAAAATCTTAGCCAAAGCCTATTGTTTTTTGGAAGCCTTTGGAATTAAACTCCATCTTATCCATTTGAACAATAAGAGATTATTTAAATGCTCCATTTTTAACAATTGGTATTAATATATATTTATCGAGGTAATTTTATGAGCGAAGAAAAAATTATTGAGGGCGAAGTAGTTTCCGAACAGAAAAAAGAAGAAAAGAAAAGCGGCTTTAAAGCCTTTTGGGAAAAGACAAAGAAAAACGTTTCCGATTCTATGCTAGAAGCAAAAATCAGGACTCATTATGAAGAGAATTCAACAAAGGCATCGCTATATTCGCCAAAGGAAAATTTGCTATTAGGCAATTGCAGCGATAAATACGGCTGCTTTGAAAACGATACTTTTTCTTATTGGGAAAGCAATAAAGAAGAAGAACCCATAATTGGAAGTATTTTAAAAATAAAAGATTCTTATTATCAAATCAAATCATTTGAAAAAGAAACAATCAAAACTGCTTATGATGGGATTGAATACACTAGAGACGGTTTTAAATTGTTTCTAAATAATTCCCCAAAAGAGGTCAAAGTCGTTAAGGCCGATAAGAAGTATTTCTTGTTAGAAGAGTAATCATTCAGAATAGGAGTCTTTTAAGATCCTATTGAATTCAACTATTGAATTTTTATCTTCTAGATTAAACCCGTAAGGCTTGAATTCGCCAGAAATTAAACTTTCTAAAATTGGCAAATACTCGTTTATATCAATTTCCATTTCTTCTTTGTTATCAAATAAAAATATTGGGAATAAACGTAAGTAAGCTATAGTCGATTTTTCTTTTTGCTTTTTTAGCCAGGGTATATCGACAAAAATGTCTTTTAAACTGATCCCCTTATAAAACAAAAGAAGACATATTTCGTTTTCTAAAACATCTTTATTGGATATTGTAATTTTGTATCCATTTTCTTCTAAAATCGATTTGAATTCGTTAACCTTTTTTTCGTTTTTGTTTATGTAGGCAATTTGTAATTTCTTTTCCATAGTATTCGTTTTGCATTTTTTATGCTTCTAACTTATTGATTTTATTAAAAAATTATAGTTTTTTCACCATTTTCAATTAAAATAGCTATAATATTTTTGCCAAAATTAAAGAAAAAGGAACTGAAAGGAGTTTTTTAATTCATTATGGCTGATAAAAATAGAAGAATTTGCATTATAGGTGGTGGTCCTGCTGGACAAACCGTTGCCATGAACCTTGAGAAAAAAGGGTATGACAACTATGTAATTTATGAAAAGCTTGATCGTGTTGGGGGAAAGGCTTTCTCACCAAAAATGAAAATGGGCCCAAATATGGAAGAAGAAAGAACCATAGAAATGGGTGCCGTTATGGGCTGCGATACTTATTTTGCTGTTGCCGAAGCGGAAAAGTTTGGTGGAACAACCCACTTAGATGGTCCGGCAATGGGAAGAAAATTCATGACCGTTGATGGAAAGGAAGTAAAAAGAACACTTTGTCAAAAGTTAAATATGCTCCTTAAACTCAACAAAATGAGCAAATTGCTTAATAAGAAATATTACGGGTATGATGTTAACGGCCACAGAGGCGTTGCCAAAGGCGAATACGATGGCCCATTGCCAACTACCCCAGAATTAAAAGTAATAAAAGGCAAGAATGAAAACCTTAAGGAATTGGCTATGCCTTTCTCTGAATTCCTAAAGAAGAACAATTGCGAAGCAGCCGCTCCAGTTTGGAAAGGTCCATTCACTTCTTTTGGATATGGCTATTTTGATGAGATTCCTGCTGCTTATGTTGTTAAATATCTTGATGCTTTTACCGTTAGACAATTCCTCTCCGTTGGCAAACTTTGGACTTGGAAAGATGGGACTCAATCAATTTGGGAAGGCGTTAATTCTCATTTAAAGCACCCAGCTATTCTTAATAGCGAAGTTACTAAAATCGAAAGAAAAGAAAACAAAGTCTACGTTACAATAAATGGCAAAGATATTGAAGAATTCGACGATATCATTATTTGCACTCCGCTTGAACTATTCTTAAATTATGGGGATCCAAATGAAAAGGAAAAAGAACTATTCTCCAAAATTGTCCATAAAGAATATTTCACTATGGCCGTCCGTCCAGAAAAAGATCCTGACATTTCTTATTATTTCTTTGATAATATGACTCCAGAAACTAGGGGCCACTTAATGGTTTTCTATCATCGTTGGCCAGGGGTTATCAATCAACCGGTTGTAACTTTTACTTTACGTAATCACGAAGGATGCGAAGATGTTCCTTTTGAAAAGGCAAAAGAAACAACCTTAAAAGATATGGAAATTGCCGGTCTTAAGGTAAAATCAACGGAAAGAATCGACGATTGGTATTACTTCCCACATGTCTCTAGCAAAGATTATGCTGACGGATGGTATGATAAAGTGGAAGCCATGCAAGGAGTAAATCATACTTATTACGCTGGCGAAGTCATGGCATTCGGCGACATGGAAGAAACCGCTGAATATGCTAGAGAACTAGTAAATCGTTATTTCTAATATTTTTTAAGCAAAATTAGCCTCGTTAATTCGGGGCTTTTTTTGTTTTATAAATATAAGTTAACAAAATATATTGACTATTAAGTTAATCTAACTATACTTTATATTTGTTAAAGGAGGCTAACAATGCCACTACCGTTTGCGCCAATTGGAAAACAATTAAGAATTGTTAAGATAAGGGGAGAAGAGAAAAACAATAAACATCTTGCTGCCCTTGGACTAGTTCCCGGCGAATCTATTTTGTTGATGTCAGAGCAAAATGGTGCCGTGGTCATAAACGTTAAAGAATCTCGTCTAGGCCTAGATAGGGCTGTTTCGATGGGAATTGAAGTGGTTGTAACAGCATGAATAACGAATCTAATAACGCTAATTCTTATAATAGACTTAGCGATGCTCAAATTGGTTCAACTGTCTATGTTGATGAAGTTTTGGGCGAAGGAAGGGTCAAAAGAAGGCTCTTTGATATGGGCATCACGCCTGGTGCTCAAATTTATGTTCGCAAGAAGGCTCCTCTAGGCGATCCAATTGAAATCACCATCAGGAACTACGAACTTACCTTAAGAAAAACCGAGGCAGAAGAAGTTGTCGTAAGGAGCGGTAAATAATGATTAATGCAGCATTACTTGGGAATCCAAACTGTGGTAAGACCACATTATTTAACGCTTTAACCGGCTCAACTGCCTATACAGGAAACTGGCCTGGGGTTACTGTTGAAAAAAGAGAAGGTACTTATAAAAATAAAAAGAATCCTTCATTGGAAGTCAAGATAACCGATCTTCCGGGCATTTATTCTCTTTCTCCATATAGCCCGGAGGAAGTCATTTCTAGAAATTTTATCCTTAACGAAAAACCAGACGTTGTTATTTCGGTAATCGATGCGACTAACCTTGAGCGTAACCTTTATATGACAACCCAACTTCTAGAAATGGACGTTCCGGTTGTTATTGCTTTGAATATGTCCGATGCTCTAGAAGAAAATAATCTAAGCATTGATACAAAAGTACTTGAAAAGCAATTCAATGTCCCTGTTATTAGCATCTCTGCCCTTAAATATAAAGGGCTTGACGATTTAATGAAAAAAGTTGACGAAGTCGCTTCTTCTTCTAGAAAAGGGATATCTTATCTTCCTTTTAAAGATGCTTTAGAAAAAGCAAGCAAAATTTACGAAGAAAAAAATATTTCCTCCCCCTTATTCCATGCTGTAAAAGCTTTGGAAAAAGATGAGCTTGAACTAGATGAAAACAAAGAAGCTTCCGAAGAAGTTTTAAAAGCTTGTGCTAACGATGGGGTGGATTATGAATCTTCCATTGCCGATGAAAGATATAAATTCTTAAGCCCACTTTGCGATAAAGCCATAAAGGGAAAGATCAAGGAAGAAAAAGAAAAATTGACCCGTTCTGACAAAATTGACAGGATTTTGACAAATAAATGGTTAGCTATTCCTATCATGATTGTCATATTGTTTGTTATATTCCATATCGTCTTTGCCGGCGATTTGTTCTATATGAATGCAATGGGGTTACAATTAGAAAATTACCCTGGCTTTATTAGCTTTATGGTTGGTGGAGAGGAAGTTCATCCGTTTGAAGGCCTATTCTATAATGAAGATGGCATTCCAGCGCTTGGCGAATTCTTACATTCTCTAGCTGGCGATAGCGAAACTGGCATTCTTGGTTTAATTTCTTTAGGAATTAAGGAAGGAATGATTCAAGCTGGCGCAAGCGAATGGGTAATCGGGTTAGTCTATGATGGTATTTTAGGGGGCGTGACTGCCGTATTGGGATTTGTCCCACAAATTATGCTTCTATTTGCTTTCTTCTCTTTACTCGAAGATAGTGGATATATGGCTCGTATTGCTTTCGTTCTTGATAGGATTTTACGTAAATTTGGTGTTTCTGGACGTGCCTTCCTTCCTATGATTATGGGATTTGGATGTGGAGTTCCAGCCATGATGAATACTAGAACCTTAGCCACCGATGCCGAAAGGACAAAAACAATTCGTGCAATTCCTTTCTTTACTTGCGGCGCAAAAGCTGAATTCTTAGTAACAATCGCTGCTGCTGTCGCTGCAGTTGGTGGTTTAGATGCTGGGTTATTCACCTTCATTATGTATTTATTAGGCGTAGTAGTGGCTTTGATTTCTGTTATAGTCATGACTAAGACTACCCAAAGAGAAAAAGTTCCTCCCTTTATTATGGAACTTCCTGCTTATCATTTACCTGCCCCCAAGGCTTTGGCGTTGCATGTTTACGATAAAGGAAAACACTTTGTCATTAAAGCTTTCACCATCATATTCTTATCAACTGTTGCTATTTGGTTCTTGTCTAACTTCTCTTGGAGTTGGGAAATGGTTCCTGAAGAACAATCAATTCTTCATGATCTTGGACAATTCATTGCTCCTATATTTACTCCTTGTGGATTTGGTGTACAAACCGGTGATTATGGATGGACTTTCTCGGTTGCCTCGATTCAAGGCATTGTCGCTAAGGAAGCCGTCACTCAAACCATTGAACAAATCTCTGGCTCTTTAATTGAAGGCGGGGACTTCTCTATGCTAGTCAGCAATAGCGGAATAACCCAAGGCGGGCTTGTTGGGTTTGCAGTATTCAATATGCTTACTATTCCTTGCTTTGCTTCCGTTGCAACTGCTAAAGGTGAACTTAAAGATCATAAGACTTTTGTTTGGACGATCTTATTCTGGGTTGGTTTGTCTTACCTATTAGGATGCTTGGCTTATATCTCGGTTGATTATGTTTGGAGTCTAGGAATTACTATTCCTGTCTTAATCGCGGCTGGAGTTGGTTTATATTTCTATGACCGCCATATGAATAAAAAGGAGGCTATGGCCAACTAATGGTTACTAAGTTTTTAGAAGAAGCTAGTCAAGGCTTTAATTATGCTGACCTTGTCATATTGTTAATAGTCGGAGTTGTTGTAATTGGAGTTGCCTCGATTATTATCATTAGAAAAAGAAAAGGCAAACACGCTTGCTGCGATTGTGGCGATAACAAGGGGAAAGTTCTTCTTGCCGATTATAAGACTCAACAAAAAAGAGACGAAAAGAAAAAAGAATCTTGCTGTTGTTGTAATAACAAAGAAGAAAACAAATAATGAGTTAATATGGACCTATGGGAAGTCATAGGTCCATTTTTCTTAAAAATATTTAGACTCTTTCTTAATTAACTCAAACTTTTTTTAAAGAATTCAGACAACGCTAAATATTTTTCTTTGTATGTGATTTTATTGCTTACTAAGCGTTCCATTGGACATATATCGTTTTTGTCTTTATTTAATATATGGGTTACTTCTTTTTCGTAACTAAAAGGAATTTTATTTTCTGTTAATAGCTTTTTGGCTTTCATAGATATTAAGGGGGTGTATATCTTTTTTGCTTTTGCATTTATAAAAATTGAGCTAGCTGCTTCTCCTACTACTTTATCAATAATAATAGAATCAGTTAAAAGTCCTTCTTTTTCTAATATTAGAAGCTGCTTTATCCCTTTAAAGTGGTATATTTTGGTTGTATTGCTTTTAAATATAAGTAAAGAAGCATTCTCTTTTTTAAATTCAATTAGCAAATTAAATAAATCCATAGAAACATTTTTAATAAAAGGTTTTTTATAATCAATAAAAATATACTCAATGATTTAAATTTGTTTATTATTTTAGTATGGATGAATTGAATAAGTTAAGAATTGATTTGTACGGTCTAGATTATAAAGTTACTAATTTCAAAATCGATAATATGGTTGGCACTAGTTTACCTAGGGCAAAAATAAAAATGTCAAAAGTTAAACAGTGCATTAAAAAATATTATAAAGACGAGAAAATTAGTTTATTGGATTTTCCCATTTCTGAAAGCGTCGAACTAACCATGTGCTATTTTGCCATTGGCTTACTTAGATGTAAAAACTTTATCGAACAGATGGAATTTTTGGATAAGAATTTAAAATATGCCAATAGCTGGATGATTACTGATGTTTGTCCTCAATATATTAAAAAATCTACGTACGAGGCCTATGAACCTTATTTTTATAAGTTTTCTAAATCTAAAGAAGAATATAAAAGACGTTTTGCCTATGTCTATTTAATTAGATTTTATAAAGATAAAAAGGTAGAAGAATTCAAGGATTATATTTTTGATGATGAACGTTACTATGTTTATATGGCTGAAGCCTGGATGCTAGCGACTTTTGCTATTTTTGATGAAGAAGGTGTGTTTTCTTTTTTAAATGAAAAAGAAATCAATGGCAAACTAAAAAGAAAGACGATATCAAAAATATGTGATTCATATCGAATAGAAGAAGACATAAAAGAAAAATTCAAAGGTCTAAGATGATTTTGCCTAAATATTCAATTTTAGTTATTGTTAACTCTTCTTTCTTGCCTTATAATAGCAAAGCCGTTTTGCGAAAGACGGTAATCCTTAATCGGGTTTGGGACTTTAGCTCAGCTGGGAGAGCGCGTGCTTTGCAAGCATGAGGTCGTCGGTTCGATCCCGATAAGTTCCACCATTTTGGCTGAGTAGCCCAGTTGGTTAGAGCAACCGGCTCATACCCGGTATGTCGAGGGTTCGAGTCCCCCCTCAGCCACCAATTAATTGAATTAGATGACAGATATGATGTCATCTTTTTTTGTAAATTTTTAATAAGTTCAGCCGTAAGCCTAAATTGTGTAAAGCTCGAAGCATCCGGATAGAACCGGATTAAATCTATGCTTGCAATTATTTTATAAATTAGCACTTGCTACTTGACAGTGCTAAAAAATTGATTAAATTAGTTATTGTGAAAAGGTGAAAGAAAATGAAAGAAGAAAAAGAGTTTCAAACAGAATCTAAGCAATTGCTTGATTTAATGATTAATAGCATTTATTCAAATAAGGAAATATTCCTTCGTGAATTATTATCCAATGCAAGTGACGCTATAGATAAATATAGGTTTTTATCGTTGACTGATTCGAAAAACTATCCTACTTGTGAAGGGTTAATTCGAATTGAACCAAACGAAAAAGAAAGAACGATTTCCATTATTGATAACGGCATCGGGATGAGCAAAGAAGAAATAGAAAAGAACTTAGGTACTATTGCTAAGTCTGGTTCAAAAGACTTTGCTTCTAAGTTTGAGAAAGCCAAAAAGGCTGAAGATTTGTCAATTATTGGTCAATTTGGTGTTGGCTTCTATTCCTCTTTTATGGTGGCTTCTAAAGTTGAAGTGACTACAAAAGCAATTGGAGGACAAGCTTATTGTTTCTCCTCTAGTGGTAAGGATAAATACACTATAGAAGATTCTACTTTCGATATGGAACACGGAACCATTGTTAAAGTCTATTTAAAGAAAGATGAAGACAATGAAGATTATTCTTCGTATTTAAAGACTTGGAAAATTGAAGACCTTGTAAAGAAATATTCCGATTATCTTCGTTATCCAATCAAGATGAAAGAAACCCATCAAGAAGAAGACAAGGATGAAAACGGAAAAGTCATCGAAGGAAAAACCCATGAAGTAGTGGAAGATAAGACTTTAAATTCCATGGTACCTTTATGGAAAAAGAATCCTAAAGAGGTAAGCGAAAAGGATTTAAACGAATTCTATAAGAATAAATTTGATGATTTTGAGGATCCTTTGATTTCTTTAAATATCCATATTGAAGGTCTATTCTCTTATGATGCATTAGTCTATATTCCTGCTCACGCTCCATATGATTTATATTCTAGCAACTATGAAAAAGGGCTTGCTTTGTATAGCAAAGGAATATTTATTCAAGATAAATGTAAGGAATTGGTCCCAGATTTCTTAAAGTTTGTTCGTGGCTTGGTAGATTCCGAGGATTTCCCTTTGAATATATCAAGAGAAATGCTGCAAAAAAGCGCTTTAATGACAAAGATAGAATCTTCGATTGAAAAGAAGGTTCTAGATAAGTTATCTTCGCTTCAAAATAACGATAAGGAACGTTATGAAAGGTTCTTTAAGCTTTATGGCAATTATCTAAAGTACGGAATCTATTCTACTTACGGCATGAAGAAAAACGAGCTTCAAGACCTTTTAGAATTCACTTCCTTAAAGAAAAATAAGCCAATTACTTTTAAAGAATATGTCGCTTCGATGAAAAAAGATCAAAAAGACATATATTATGCTTCTGGAAAGACTCTAGATGAAATAAAGCTTTTGCCTCAACTAGAAAAGTATAAGAAAGAGGATGTTGATGTTCTTCTTCTAGACCAAGAAATTGATGAATTTACCATAATGGCCTTAATGGATTATGACAAACACCAATTCAAGAATATTGCTAGCGAGGATAAAGAAGAATTAAGCAAAGAAGAAAAAGATAAGTTAGATAACTTAGTTACTTCAAATAAACGCGTCCTCGATAACATCAAAGAAGCCTTAAAAGGAAAAGTCGATGATGTTTCTTTCTCGACAAAATTAGTTGATTCTCCAGTATGCATTACTACCAAAAATGGACTTTCAATGAACGTAGAAAGAGTGCTAGAAGAACAACCTGGGGATGAGAATTCTCCAAAGCCAAAGGCTACTAAAGTTCTTGAGATAAATGCTGAACATCCTTTATTTAAAGCCATTTCTTCTTTGACTAGCGATGAAGAAGTAAGCAAATGCGGTAAACTTCTATATGATGAAGCCTTGTTATTGGAAGGAAGAGAAATCGAAGATAAAAAGAGCTTTATAGAGAATTTGAACTCTATAATGATTAAAGGTCTTAATAAATAAAATAGGGAATCCCTATCGCAATGATGGGGATTTTTCTTTATTTTAGGCGTTTGTTTCGCTATGGTTATGTAGATGAAAGAAAACAAAAGAAAGATATCTTCTTTAACGTTCAAAGAAAGAACTTCTATAGCGGGATTTATTGTTCTAATTATTTTTTTCTTTTTGTTTTTAATTAAATTCATCGCTTCTTTATGCTTAAATGATTATTTTCTTTTAGTTAATTCAATCTTTACTTTCTTTTTATTCCTTGGAAAGTCTTTGTATTTTATTGGGGAACGTCATTGCAAAAGTGAAAAAGACAAACCCATATACGTATTATTTATGGGAATAATGTTATTTTTTGGCTCCTTGGCATTTTTAATATACTGGGCCCTTTCTTTTTATAAGAAAACCATTTTGGATTATTCCTTAATAAAGGTCATTTTCTATTGCGTATTATCTTTTGTTGAAGTTTCTTTATCTATAATTGGCATATTCTATTCAAGGAAACATAAAGATATCTTGCTATATGGTTATAAATGTCTAAATTTAGGAATTGCTTTTACTTCTATAGCGTTTTTTATGATTTCTATTTTTGCTTATTTTGAATTAAACGCGATATATGGGATTAATTTTCTTTCGATTATTGTTTCTTTTTATCTAATTATTTATTCTTTATTTAAAATAAAACGGTTTTCTAAACTTGATTGATTTCTTTTTTATTATCTTTTTAACAATTTTATGCATCTAGAATTAAAAAACTGCTTTATAAGTTGAATAATCGCTGTATAATATGACAGCCCCTATGGGGAGATGGTCCATTAGCTCAGTTGGTTAGAGCGAGCGCCTTATAAGCGCTAGGTCCGGTGTTCAAACCACCGATGGACCACCATTTACGGAGGCGTACCCAAGCGGCTGAAGGGGTCGGTCTTGAAAACCGATAGTGGGGTAATGCTCCAGCCAGAGTTCGAATCTCTGCGCCTCCGCCAATTTCAAAAATTGATATTGATAAAATTGTTACATTAAATCGGCCTTGTTGCCGTTTTTTGTTTTATTTAGAAAATTATGAATTTTTTATTTATTTTAGAAGCAAACATTTGTGATATAGTTTAGTTAATAGAGGGTGCAATTATGGCATATGAATATAAAAGTGTTTGCGTAAAAACCGCGAATCCACTTGTAGCTTCTTATAAAGGCTTTAACGAAGACATTCAAAATGTTTTAAATCAATATTCAAAAGAAGGATGGAAATTGCATACAGCTAAACTAGAAAACTTCAGTGCTGGTCCAGGGATGGTTTGCTTGTTGATTTTTGAAAAAGAGAAATAAACTGTTTGATGACAATACAAAATTCAGTGATCGCAACGTGATTATTTATGAGCATTTTTAAAATTATTTTAGGATTTATTGATTTTAGTTCATGCGTATATCAAGGTTCAAACTTGAACATTCATGTTAAAAAAGTAAAAAAAGTATAATAGTGCCATTTTATCGTATTTTTTAGTATTTGTATCTTTCGTTTTTCGGATATTTTTGCCATTTAGTATCTTTCGTTTTTCGGATATTTTTGCCATTTAGTATCTTTCGTTTTTCGTATTTTTATTGTAGAGTTATTTTTAATTGGGGAGAAGTGTATGTCACAAAAACCAGAAATTATTTTTCAAAGAAAGATTGCTGATGAGCTAAAAAAATGGAAAAGGACATCTAATGGTGAAAAGGCCTTA
This sequence comes from uncultured Bacilli bacterium, assembly GCA_934725985.1. Classification (GTDB taxonomy): domain Bacteria; phylum Bacillota_I; class Bacilli_A; order RFN20; family CAG-826; genus Alloenteromonas. The sequence goes on from CAKVCX010000002.1 coordinate 123,274, forward strand.
CTTATCGAAGGAGCCAGAAGAATTGGAAAGTCTGTTATCGTTGAAGAGTTCGCAAAAAGTGAATACAAAAGCTACATATTAATCGATTTCAATACGGCTTCAGAGGTTATAAAAGATATTTTTTATAAGTATTTGGATGATTTAGATAATTTTTTCATGATTCTTTCTGCGTTTACTGGAAAAACCCTTTACAAAAGAGAAAGCCTTATCATATTTGATGAAATTCAAAAATTTCCCAAAGCAAGAGAGGCGATAAAATACTTGGTTTTAGATGGCAGGTATGATTATATCGAAACTGGATCGCTCATTTCCATTAAAGAAAATGTAAAAAATATTACAGTTCCTTCTGAAGAAAGAAAAATTACAATGTTCCCCCTGGACTTCGAGGAATTCGCGTGGGCGTTAGGTGAAAAAAAATTAATTGAGTACATAAAAAAATGTTACGAAAAGCACATTCCGTTAGAGAAAGGCTTGCACGATAAAGCGATGTTTTTGTTCAAACAATATATGCTTGTTGGGGGAATGCCAAAGCCATTATGCAAATTTATTTTAGAAGGCAAGCAGTTTAAACAATGTGATTTGGAGAAAAGAGATATTTTGTCAAATTATCGTGATGATATAGCAAAAATAGATGGAAAATATAAAGCAAAAGTATTATCTATTTTTGACGCTATACCAGGTTTTTTATCATCACATGAAAAAAGGGTGAAATTAAATTCAATTGGTGTCGATAGTAAATATCTTCTTTATAGTGATACTTTTTTTTGGCTTTCGGATTCAATGATTTGCAATGAATGCTTTGGGTGCGATGATCCAAACATAGGCTTGATATTAAATGAAAATCGCTCTTCGATAAAATGCTATATGGGCGATACAGGTCTTTTAGTTTCACATGCTTTTCATGAAAAAGAACTAATTAATTTGAAAATTTATGACCAAATTTTAAGTGGTAAATTAAGCATTAATAAAGGCATGCTTTATGAAAACATTATTGCGCAAATGTTGGTGGCAAATGGTCACAAATTATATTTTTATACACATTACGATGAATTTAGCAAAAAAAACGATATAGAAATTGATTTTTTATTAACAAACGAAAGCAAAACTAATTTAAAAATAACTCCAATAGAGGTCAAATCTTCTAAAAATTATTCCACCGATTCTTTCGATAAATTTAGTCGAAGATTTTCAAACAGAATCGGCGAAAAAATTATCATTCATCCAAAATCTTTTAGAGTTAGAGATGACGGCGTTATCTGTCTCCCTGCCTATATGGCTTTCCTTTTATAAAAAAGTTAAAAATTATTTTTGTCCGTTAACGCTTTGCGAATGCTTTAAAAAAGCTATTAGTTTAAAGTGAAATTTGTTTTAACGTAAAATTTTAAGTTACTAATATTTAACGATTTCCAAAACTGTTTTAAGAAAACAAGGTTTTAAAACAAAATATAAAATTTGCTAAAGTCAACATCAAGCAAGCGACTGTTCAAATGTAAAACTAATATGAGCACACGGTTGAAATGTAATGTTGTGTTTTATCTTTTCTAATATTTTACCAAGATAGTTTATTGGCTATAAAAGCTTTTGGATTATTTAATTTTGTTAAATCACGTATCAATTGTACAAGTTTTCTACAAGATATGATTATAGGCTTTTTACAATAGATTTATAAATAATGCTATTTTTAAGTCGATTTATTGCTAATTTTACTAACATATTGTCAAATTAGCGGAAAAATCACTTTTTTTGGCTCTTAGTATAATGAGAGAATAAAAATATGAAATCAAAGTTATTAACTAAATTCATCGCTCCTATTATTCCTTGCCTAATGGCGGCATCGGCATCATCTTATTATTCTCAATCATATGGTATCGCAATTGACTCATCGGCTGTTGATGGGCTTGTCGCATCCGATACAACATCTACCACAATTATGAGCACTAGAAATGATAAAATGGCAGATTTGTTTTGTCTTATGATGTTTTTTCTATGAAACATTATTCAATGAAGACTGTTGATCGTCCGCATTTTTCTGTGTTTTTTAAAACAAAAATTAACCTATACACACAGGTGCAATATGCAAACGGATTGGGTGGATGGTTTACTGAAAAGGACAACACAAGTTTGGAACAGGCTGAGGTAATTGCCACTTTCGATTCCTGGGGTCAAACCGAATATTCTAATAGGGTATTATTCGGCATAGAGACAGATGGCTATGTCAACACGGTTAATCCCGCTCTTAACCAAAATTATTACGGAGTATATGAAGGAACAGCTTCATCGGCTAATGATTTGTCTGGGAGATTTACTGTTTATTGTCAAACATATTTTGATGATGATGCATTAAGATACAATGGGCTAACTAAGATTGATCAGCCAAAAGTTAAAGTCGAAAGATCTTGCATCCGCGATTCAACTGCTTCAAATAGGATAAAACATAGCACAAAATTTTTTCATGAAAGTTATCCAACTTCTGGAGAATCATTAACATATTTTGGAAAATTCGACATAATCCCGCCCGATAATACAAATTCTATTTCTTTCAAATTAGATTTATTTGCTTTTTGTGCAATTGCTAGAGGATCCGGCTGGGGCGAGTGCTTGAAATCCGGAATTGCTACCGCGAATATAACACTAAATTACTAAATTGTGTCAATGATTGAAATCAACTCTTTAAAAAAATCTTTTGGGAAAAAACATGTTTTAGAAGACATATCTTTTTCTTTGGAAAAAGGAAAAATTTGTGGACTAATTGGGGCTAATGGGGTCGGGAAATCTACTTTGATGAAAATTATAGTTGGCTTAAACCTGCCTGATGATGGTTCTATTAAATTAAATGGCATAGACCTACTTAATAATAGAGAAAAATTTAAGATGGGCTTCATGATTGAAGAACCTGTCTTTTATCAAAACTTAAGCGGCTATCAAAATTTGTTATTAATTGCTGGCTTATATTCGAACTTTGATAAAGAAAACATCGATTGGGCTTTAGAAAAGGTTGGGCTATTGGCTAGAAAAAATGATTTATATAAGACTTATTCATTAGGAATGAAGCAACGATTGCACTTTGCTTTGTCAATAATGAATAAGCCGGATATTCTAATTTTAGACGAGCCTTTTAATGGAGTTGATCCGGTCACGGTTATAGTATTTGAAAAACTTTTGAAAGAGTTTGCTTCAAATGGTTGTATAATTTTTGTTTCTTCCCATGAAATAAGAGAACTTCAATATTTTTGCGATGAAGTTTTTATATTGTCAGGTGGGAAAATAGTGTTTACAACTTCTTCGCCAAAAGAAGTTGACTTATTTAAAAAGTTTTCCGAATATGCAACTTCTAGCATAGAGGTTAGTTAATGAAAGGGTTCTTTTCTTATAAATTCACCTTGTTAAAAGAAAACAAAAGATATCTCTTTTTTCTTTTGCTTATGTTTTTATTAATTTTTATATCTTTGTTTTTAGCTTTTTTAAATAGGTCTTCTTCTTGTCCGCCCAATAAAAACTTAGAAGAAACGTTGGCTGAGTATCAATTAACTATTTCTAGTTTTGAAAGGCAATATCAAAATAGAGAAATTAGTTATGAAGATATGGTGTTTAGTAGTGCAAAATATTGGTATTTTGTTAAAACAAGAACTGCTAGTTGGAATTACTTCGATCCAACCTTAGTCGATCCAAACAATAAAGTCGCTTCTTCATTCTATTCTTTATCTACTTATTTCTTTCCGCTTTTTTCTTCACTTGTTGGGTTAATAATTGGGGCTTTTTGTTTTGTTAGTGATTTTTCTAGCAAAAGAATTAAAAATATAATGAGTTCTAATAGAATAAGAAAAGAATTGTTTAAAGATACAATTTTTCTGTCTTTTATTCTTATATTTTCTATTATCTTTTTTGCTTGGCTTGCTGCATTTATTCTAACGTTACCAATACACGGTAAAATGATTTTAAGGCAAATAAATGAATGCGTGTATAAAGAATCGGTTCTAAAAATTGTTATTTTTCTTCTTTTTGATGGCTTTATTTGTTCTATTTTTTTCTTTTCTTTAAGTGTTTTTATTGGGCTTTTTTCTAAAAATATAGCTTTTTCGTTTTCTCTTCCTTTTGCCTCCTGTTTAGTATTTGTTCTTTTAGCAGCTAGTATTTCCAATAAATATATGTATAAAAAAGAATTAATTTGCTCATTTTTACCCTTTTCAGGACCTCTTCTTTTGCTTAGTTTTGGAACTAGTGTTTACTTTTATATAGATTTAGGAGTTTATTTTGCTATTTCTTTGCTTTTGTTAATTTTTATCAAAAGGAGATATGAAAGAATCGATGTATAATAATGAAATAAAAAGAAGCTTTATTTATTCGTTTAAAAGAATGTTTTACGATTCTAGCGTTTTTGCTTTCATAATTATTTCATTTATCTTTTCTTTGCTATTGTGTTTGCTACTAAGCAATGTTTTTTCTATGGTTCCAACCTATGCCGGATCTGATTTTATGAATTTATGCGAACAAAAAATGGCCGATAATTTAAAAATGTACCAAGAAACTAATGATGTTGTGTGTTTAGAAAATTACCAGTATTTTTCATTACTTTTTGAAAATAAAATTAATCCAGAATCATTTTATGCGTTTGGCAAAAAAGGGTTAATGGGTTATGAGTTAAGCGCCTCTTCTTCTTTTTTGCTAAAGTTTATTTCTTTTATCCCCTTTTCATTTTGCATTGTGTGTCTATATCCTGCATGGTGTTTGTTTTTTTCTAGTGATTCTAAGAATTCATATAAAAACGTTATTCCTTCTTCTATTCATAAAAATAGTTTTATTATCGGAAAATTATTTTTCTATTTTTTGCTTATTTTAATAAATTATATTTTGCTATTTATTATTGCGCTGCCTTTTTATAAATTAAAAACTGTTTTGCTTTTTAATGGGGGCTCTTGGGAACTAACTTCCATCTATTCTTTGGCTTTAAAAAGAAGTGGGTATGGCATTCTAACTTCATTTGCCATTGGTTCATTGATTTTAATATTTGGAGCATTTTTTAAAAAAGGCTTAGATTTTGGTATCTTTTTAACTTTTTTGTCTATTGTCTTATGTGCCGTTTGCGTTTTTTTAAATATTTCATACCCTTCATTTGGAATTTATGTTTTAGGGGTAGGCGAGAATATGGATGAAATTCAAAATATCATCCCTTCTCTAATAAGGGTTTTCGAAGGTGTTTTTGCTATTTGCTTATCGTTAATTCTTGTTATTAAATCTCAATTGGAAATTAGTTAATTAAATTAAACAAGTATTTTTAAACTAATTAGATATATAATTTTGCTAAGGAGATTTATTTATGCCCTGTACAACAATATTAGTAGGAAAAAACGCATCGAATAATGGCTCGACTATAATTGCTAGAAATGATGATTCACCTAGTGGCTATTTCCATGTTAAAAAGCTTTCAATTATTAAAAGAAACGCTCAAGTAGGAGTTTATAAATCAAAAATCAGCCATCTTTCCATTCCTTTGCCTTCTTTTTCATATAGATATACATTAATGCCAAATGTCGATTCAAAAGAAGGGGTTTGGGGTGCTGCTGGAATTAATGAGAAAAATGTTGCCATGTCTGCGACTGAAACCATTACTAGCAACCCAAGAGTTTTAGGTGCCGATCCTTATGTAGAACTTCATAAGGAAAACGGAAAAGAAATCCCAGGTGGTATAGGGGAAGAAGACTTAATTAGTTTAGTTCTCCCTTACATTAGTTCGGCTAGAGAAGGGGTAATTAGGCTTGCTTGTTTATTAGAACAATATGGTACATATGAGCCTAATGGCATTGCAATTAGTGATAAAGATGAAATATGGTGGCTTGAAACTATAGGAGGCCATCATTATATTGCCAAAAGAGTCCCAGATGATCGCTGCGTTATTATGCCAAATCAATTCGGCATGGATGAATTTGACTTTACTGATGCTTATGGCAGCAAAATCAACCATATGTGTTCATCGGATTTAAAAGAATTTATTGATAGATATCATTTAAATACTAACCAAAGTGATAAATTCAATCCTCGTTTAGCTTTTGGAAGCCATGATGATTCTGACCATATTTATAACACTCCACGGGCTTGGTATATGGGAAGATACCTTTGCCCAAGAAGCATTTCTTGGGAAGGGGAGAATAGACAATATTCCCCTGAAGACGATGATTTGCCTTGGAGTTTGGTCCCTGACCGTAAAATTACTATAGAAGATGTCAAATACATTCTTTCTTCGCATTATCAAGGTACGGAATTCGATCCTTATGGGAAAATAAATTCCGATAAAAAGAATATGTATCGCAGCATTGGGGTTAATAGGACTTCGTTTTTGGCAATGCTAGAAATTAGGAACAATGTTCCTTTTGAAATAGCGGCAATCGAATGGGTATGCTTTGCTTCAAATGTCTTTAATGCTCCTTTGCCTATATATGCTAATGTCGATAAAGCTCCCGCCTATTTAACTAATACGACCTTAAAAGTATCAACCTCTTCTTTTTATTGGGCATCTAGACTAATATCTGCTTTAAGCGATTCTCATTTTCAAAAGACTTCTATCCACATTGAAAGATATCAAAACGCTTGTTTCAATAATAGTCATAGGTTGCTTAATAAATATGATGAATTATTTAAAAAGAATAACGACTTATCTTTACTCAATAAGGCTAATGAAGAACTGGCTTTAGTAATTAAAAATGAAACCGATAAAGTTCTTAACAATGTCTTATATGAATCTAGCATGCTTATGAAAAATGCTTTTGCTAGAAGTGATAATTAATTATTTACTTGTTTTAAAGACAAAGAGATTCTTTTTCTATCTAAATCAATTTTAATTATTTTTACTTTTATAATTTCTCCTAAATAAAGTTTTTCGCTTGGATGCTTTATAAAGCTATCTGAAATTTCTGAGATATGCAATAAGCCATCTTGATGGACACCAATATCTACAAAAGCCCCAAAATCTGATAAATTACGCACAGTTCCATTTAGTTCCATCCCGACGCTTAAGTTTTTAATGTCGGTTACTTTTTTGTCTAAAATTGCCGATTCTATTTTTTCTCTTGGGTCTCTTCCTGGCTTTTTTAATTCCTCGATAATGTCGGCCAATGTATAGATGCCTATATTTAATTCTTTAGATAAAGTTAATATATCTAAATTAGAATTTAAGATGGAATTAGACTTCTCGCTACCAATTTCGCTTAAATTTAGTCCAACCTTTTTTATTAATTCTAACGCGGCTTTATAATCTTTTGGATGGACCGCTGTTTTTTCTAGAGGGTTAGAGTTATTTATGCGTAAAAAACCTGCGGCAGACATAAATGTTTTTTCGCCAAAACCTTTTACTTTCAATAACTCTTTTCTTTCTTTGAAAGGACCATTTTCTTCCTTATACATTATAATCGAATTGGCTATTTTTTCATTTAGTCCCGAAACGTATTTTAGCAAAGAAGAAGAGGCAGTATTTAAATACACGCCTACCTCATTTACGGCATCAATGGTCGCCTCTTCCAAAGTTTGCTTTAGCTTTTTTTGGTCTAAATCATGTTGATATTGGCCTACCCCAATTGATTCTGGAGGAATTTTTACTAGTTCTGCCATTGGGTCTAATAAACGCCTGGCTAAACAAACGGAAGAACGTTCTTCTATGTCCATGTTTGGAAATTCTTTTGCAGCAAGAGGAGAAGCGCTATAAACAGAGGCACCTGATTCGTTAACGATTGTTATATTGACTTGTTTTATATTGTTCTTTTCTAAAAAGGAATTGAGGAATTTTTCACTTTCCCTGCTAGCGGTTCCATTTCCTAAGGCAATGCAATCATAGCCATATTGTTTATAAATGGAAAGCAATTTGGCTTCGGCTTCTTTTTCTTTTCCTATGGTTGGAAAAATAATTGAAGAAGTTAAAACGGTTCCCTCTTTATTGATTAATGCCAATTTGCATCCATTTTTATATCCTGGGTCAAACCCTAATATTTGCTTATCTTTTAAAGGCGAAGCAAGAAGTAGTTGCCTTAAGTTTTTAGAAAATAAAGATAAGGATGCATCTTGGGCTTTTGCAAATAGATCAGATAATATTTCGTTTTCAATAGATGGACCCATTAATCTTTTATAAGAATCTTGGATTGTGTCTTTTAGTATATTTTCATAGAAATCGCCTTTTCTTCGTATTATTTTTCTAGCTATTTCATTTTGAATCGTTAAAGAATCATATACAAAGGAAAATGTTAATTTCTTTTCTTTTTTGCCTCTAAGCAAGGCCAAAATTTGGTACGACTTTATTTTATAGATAGGCGTTTCAAAATTATTGTAATTTTCATATTTATTGGTTATGTCTTCTTTTGTTTGCTTGGATTTGATTGTACCTTTTTTGTTTATATAGTTTTTGCTAAATAAGTAAAAGGTAGGGTCATCTGATATATCCTCGGCGATTATATCTTTTGCCCCATTAATGGCCTCTTCTATGTTATTGATGCCTTTTTCTTTGTTTATAAAAGAAGAAGCATATTTATTTAAACTAATCAAATCACCATTTTGTTCAAGAATATAAGCTGCTAATCTTTTTAATCCTTTTTCGAGCGCAATAGAACCTCTAGTTTTTCTTTTTGGCTTATATGGTCTATAGATAGTTTCTAGCAAATTAAGGTTATCGCATTCTTCGATTTGCTTTTCTAATTCTTTAGTCAACTTATCTTGCTCTTTTATGCTTTTTAAAACTGTTTGTTTTCTCTCTTCAAGCTTTATAAATTTTTCTCTTTCTTCTTCTAAAGTTCTTAAGGTTACATCGGTTAAATTTCCAGTCTCCTCCTTTTTATATCTAGCAATAAAAGGGACTGTTGAACCTTCTTCTAATAATTTTATGGTCGTTTTGACTTGGGTTTGTCTAAGATTTAATTTGTTTGATAAATACGAGATAATATCCATGTTTTAATTTTAATCTAATCTTCTTTATTTTTTGAATAATAATTTAAAAAGAAAAAAGGATAGTTATCATTTGCTATAAAGAATTTGACATGCAATAATTGCCTTAATGTTTAAGATTAAATCTATTGATTTTAAACAACTGAGGAAAACTAAATTGTTATCAATGAGTTTTTTGCTAAAATAAGAGACGTAAAAAAAGGAAGAATAAAATGAAAAACTATATTAGAAAAACATGTCTATTTCTTCTAGTTGTACCGACTCTATTTTCGTGCGGTTCTTTGGGTGATGTTTCCATTGGCTTAGGCGATGGGCTAAAGGAAAACGATGCGGTGAGAGTTGATTTCACGCTTCCAAAGGCATTAAAGCAAGGCACAAAAATGAATTTCAAATTTTATGCCGAAAAAGATGTTGAGTTTGCTCCTTCTTATTCATTTAGCATTTTTGATGTCGATCCTTTGACTAATGAGTCTTATCACGAAAGTGTATTGATTAGTTTCGATAAAGAAAAATTGGAATCTTTAAAGAAAGATGATGGAAGCTATGGCGATTATACGGTTGAGTTACTTTTTTCTAATCTAGATAATTATTTCCAAAATAGTAGTGATAAAATAGGTTCTTATTTCGTTTTTCATACTAGCGATTGGACTAGAAATGAGATAACTAAATATTCTTCTTTTCTTTTTAAATATACTTATTCGAATAACGAAGTTTCTCTTTTTGATGCTTACGAATAATTAACTTTTGCATATTTGATATATGTTTTTACCGCATTTATTTTCAAAATAATTTTTTAATTCTATGTTTTTGTCCCATTGCGTTTGTGGGTATTTGCCATACCTATTTTTTACATCTTTCATCCTTTCTTCTATGTCTAGAACCGCATCAGCTCCTGCTAGGGCATCGCAAAGTTGAATTAAACGATCGTAATCGTCATATTCCATTTTGCTAAGCAATCTTTTAACTTCTTCTTTTTCTTGCTCGTTTATATCGATTTTGCCTATATAATCATTTAAATTTTTTGTAGGGAAGGAGTGGGTTAAGCAAACTTTGGCAACTTTATCCATCCCAATTCTCTTCATATATGTATATCCGTTGTAGATATGGCCTAAATCTCTTACTAAAAACCTTCTTCCAATATCGTGAAGTAAGCCCAAAACATAAGCTTTATTTTCATTTAAATTACAATGTTTTGCTATTTTGTAAGCGCACAAGGCTGCTATTTCGCTATGATTCACCCAGTTTCCTGGATTTATTTTTCTTGCTTCGTTTAAAAAATATTTTGCTTCTTTTGTATTTTGGTAGCCTCTTTTAATGCTATCGATAGCTTCTAATACTTCATTCCAATTTGAAACTCTAAAATTTTCAATGTTAACGTCTTCGTTTAAAGGGCTAGTAAATAAAATAGAGTTAACGTTTTCTTTGCTTGCTTCTAGACAATTAGAAACTAAATCATCAACAAGAATATCTACATTCTCTTCTAGGCATACTTTCGTTTTATTTTTCTTGCATATAAGTTTATCAAAAAAAATCCCGCCATTTTTTAATTCTTCTATAGTTGTTTTATAGGGGTCAATATATAAGTTTTTATCTCTGCTAGTTAAAATAATTATGGTATGTCCCTCTTCTTTTAGCTTTTTAATTATTTTTTTTGCATTTTCCTTAAACGGGGTTTTAGGTACTAAAACGTTATAATACTTTTTAGCAAAATCTATCTCGTTTCCCCAAGAAGAAGGGATGTTAAGATAAGAAATGTTTTTTTCTTTTAATTCTTTTAAATCTTTATTAAAAAAAGAGGCCACATATGGTTGAAAATAAGAGAAAGAAGAAGTTAGGGTATCATCTATGTCAATTGCGATTTTCATTTTGCTTATTTAATGATTTTAATTATTTCCTAATTGTTATCAATATTTTATTTATAATACTTTTCATTAATAAAAATTTGGCAAAGAATTTTTAAATAAGATAGAATACTAATTTGTAGTCGGAGGACGAGTAATCGCAATTACTTTCGTTAGATAAGACGCTAAGTGCGCTTAGATAAAGGAGGCAATTATGAATAAATTTAATGTTTCACTATCGGAACATTTAACGTCTAAAAAGATCTTTTTTGCCGTCATTGCACCTATTTGCATGATGATTTTTACTTCTTTTTATAGTGTAATTGATGGGATTTTTTTATCCAATATTGTTGGAGGGAATGCTTTTAGCGGAGTTAATTTAATTTGGCCTTATTGCATGGCTTTAGGCGGATTAGGCTTTATGTTAGGGACTGGAGGCAGCGCTTTAGTTAGCAAAACCTTAGGAGAAAATGATAAAGAAAAAGCAAATAGGTATTTTTCTTTGGTTGTTTATTCTACTTTTGCTTTAGGGATTTTAGCTTCTATAGTTGGCTATTTTACTCTCGAGCCTTTCGTAAATTGGATGGCTGGTTTATCTAATGCAGATGCTACCGAAACGATAGATTTTGCCATTAGATATGGGCATATTTTGATGCTTGGTGTACCCATGTTTATGCTTCAAAATGTTTTTCAATCATTTTTTGCCACGGCCGAAAAACCTCTAACTGGTTTTCTTTTCATTGCTGGAGCGGGAATAACCAACATTTGTCTAGATGCATTATTTATTGGACAAATGCATTTGGAAGTAGAAGGGGCAGGAATTGCAACTTTGATTGGCTATTTCGTTGGTGGGGTATTACCTGTTCTTTATTTTTTCTTTAAGAAAAACATCAATATTAACTTAGGCAAAACCAAATTTGATGCAAAAGCTTTATTGCAAGCTAGCTTTAATGGATCAAGTGAGTTTGTTTCTAATATTGCTTCTAGTGTTGTTTCTATGTGCTATAACGCTCAATTACTAATATATGTCGGCCCTAAAGGTGTATCCGCTTATGGCATTATTATGTATATTTCCTTTGCTTTTATGGCCATTTTTATTGGATATTCCATGGGCATTGCTCCGTTTGTTGGCTTTAATTATGGAGCCAAAAACGACAAGGAACTTCATAATATTTTCAAACGCTCGATGATTATTATTGCCATTACAAGTGTAGCTATGTTTGCTCTTTCCGAGCTAGTAGGTCCTTACTTTTGCCAAGGCTTTGCTAGAAACGACAAAGAACTTTTATCTTTGTCAATAGACTCCATTAGAATATATTCCTTTGTTTATTTAACGTGTGGGTTTTCTATTTTTGGTTCTAGTTTCTTTACTGCTTTAAATAATGGGCTAATATCGGCAATTATTTCTATTGTTAGAACATTGTTTTTCGAAATAGTTTGTATTTTGACTTTGCCTTTGCTTTTAGAGGTTTATGGGATTTGGGCAGCTGGTCCCATTGCTGAAATTGGATCAAGTATTATGACGTTATATTTCTTTATAAAAGAAAAGAAACGTTATCATTATTAAACATAACAACCTTCCTTTGTTTATAAAAATAGTACTATCTTTTATATTAAAAGTACAAAAACAAATAAGGATAGTACTATGATTGTGACTACAAGCGAATTGAAACAAAATTTAAAACAATATTTGTAATCTAGCGAAAAAAGAAGATGTTTTAATTTCTAGAAACGGGAAAATAATAGCAAAGATTGTTAATCCCTATTCAAAAAAATTAGACATTCTTAATTCTTTGCGAGGATTTTTCAAGATGACCATGGATGAAAAGCAAATTCGAGAAGAGAAGGCTAAAAACATATGAGAGTTTTGCTAGACGCTTGCATAGTGTTGGGCTTTCTTGAAAATAGAGAACCATTTGCCGGTTCCTCACAGGAAATTTAATGGCGTCAGCCCAAAAAAATTATTTGTTTTATCACGGCTAAATCTCTTTCTGATATACATTATTTATATTTAAAAATAACCCATAGCAAGGAAGAGACGATAGAAAAATTAAATACAATTTTTCTTTTCGTTTCTATTTTGGACACTTTAAAAGATGATGCATACCATTCATTGGATATGTCTTATAGCGATGATTCCGAAAATGAACTCATGATCGAGACTGCTATAAGAGAAAAAATTGAGTTTATAATCACTCGTGATAAAACTGGTTATAAAAAATCTCCTATTAAAACGTTGGATGCATCCGCATTTATTAATAAATATAAATCTTTGTTATAAAATGCAATTATTTGCGTGTTCTGTTAAAAAAATAGTCTAATAAGCAATTTATTGCATTTTATACTGTTTTCATTTGCAATAAATCTATGAAAATAGACGAAAGCGTGGATGATTTATCTACTTTAAAAGAAATAGGAAAAAGGATCAGAGAAAGAAGAATTGGATTTTCTTTAAGTCAAAATTCTTTAACAATAAAAGCCGGAATATCAATTCGTCGCTTATCAAGCATAGAGAACGGAATGGATACATCGTTTTCTAATATAATTGCAATTTGCAGAGTTTTGAATTGTTACTCTAATCTTGATTTATTGATTCCTGAAACAGTGACTTTTGAATCCATTAAAAGAAAAAACCTTGTAGAAAAAGATTTAAACAGCCAATTAAAAAAACTGGAAAAATTTGTTTGGGTAAAAGATCGATAAATATAAAAATAAAAACTTTATCGTGAGCAATGATTCTTTTGCCGTTAATCGATTAGAAGTATTACTTGTCATTATTTTGCTAAAAAAAACATCAAAAAATTTAGTTTCTAGTCTTTTTGAAACAAAATAACATTTGATTGCCTCTTACCTTTGGTAGATAATTTTAGATGTTGCTTTTAGCAAGACTACTTTAGGAGTCAATTTATGAAACCAATTAATGAAGCTCAATTAAAAGAAGTTATTTCTTCATTCCAATTTAACGGTACTTTAATCGGATATGAAAAATCAACTATTGGGCATATTAACGGAACTTATTTCTTATCCTTTAAAGAAAGCGACGGCAAAGTCGTTAGATATATTCTTCAGCGCATCAATACCGACGTTTTCCCAAATCCTGTTGCCTTGATGAAGAATTTAGAAGAAGTAACTTCCTTTTTAAACAAAAAGATATTGGCTAGAGGCGGAAACCCAAGAATGGAATGCTTAACCCTAGTTAAGACAAAAAACGATCAATATTATTATGTTGATAAAGATAATTTTTATTACAGGGGTTACCTTTTTATAGAACCTAGTGTTTGCTATAGCAGTATCGATAATGGCGAAGTTTTCAAGCAAGCCGCAATGGCTTTTGGAAAATTCCAAAACGATTTAAGCGATTTCCCTTCCTCGACCTTATTTGAAACAATTCCTAATTTTCATAATACCCATGAAAGAATGAAAAAGTTTAAAGATGTTATAGCTAAGGATATCAAAAGCAGGGCTGCTAGTTGTCAAAAGACAATTGATACATATTTAGAAAATGAAGAATACGCGGATATATTCTTTAATTTGCCTAAAGATAAATTCCCTTTAAGGGTTACCCATAACGATACTAAGCTTAATAATGTTTTATTCGATGGCGAAGGGAAAAAAGCCATTGCAGTCATTGATTTGGATACGGTCATGCCAGGTTATGCCATGAATGACTTCGGCGATGCCATTAGATATGGGGCAAATTATGGCAAGGAAGATGAAAAAGACTTAAGCAAGGTTGGCTTGAATTTAGAATATTTTAAATTATTTGCCGAAGGCTTTATTTCTCAATGTGGAAAGTCTTTGACTAAAGAAGAACTTCAATACCTTCCATATGGAGCCATGATTATGACTTATGAATGTGGTATGAGGTTTTTAACCGATTTTTTAGAAGGTGACGTTTATTTTAGAATAGATTATCCCGAACATAATTTAGTCAGGGCCAAAGATCAACTCGCTTTATTCCTTGATATGAAAAAGAAGAAACAAGAAATGGATGAAATTATTTCTTCTTTAATGAATAAATAAATTGTTTTTAATAAAAAATGAAGGGCAGGCAGCCCTTCATTTTCTTTATATTTTTAATTTTTAACAATTTTTGGCAAAGGCAAGACGTCTAGTGGCTTTCTTTCTTTGTACTTGCCACGAGTAAAGTCTGGACATTCAACTGGGATTGAACCTTTGGCAATGGATTCTTCAGAAAGTGAGGTAATGCTCATCCAGGCGGCTGCATCGTAAATATCTATTGGCATTTCTTCTTTATTTTTGATGTATTTAAAGAAATGTTTTAGCATTACAAAATCCATCCCTCCGTGTCCGGCGTCGATTTGTTCTTGGGTTATGCCTTTCCAATCTTCTGGTAAATATTCATCGTAATCTTTTTGGTTCAAGAAAGATTTTTCTATTGGGTCTTTTTCATGGTCGTATTTTCCATCATCCAATACAACCGATTTAGTGGTTTGGCAATAAACGCCTTCAGTGCCGCAGACAGTAAAGTTTCTATCATAAAGATGAGGCAAAGTGGTGTCTAATTTTAATAAGATAGTTTCTCCGTTTTCACATTGAATCATTGTTGTGGTAACATCCCCTTGCTTAAACTTTACATTGGCTAGCCTATCTTTATATTCTTTTGTCTTTTTAATATATTCTTCCATTCCGCAGGCTTTCGAAGACATGGAAACCACTTTTAAGAATCTATTGCCCCTATTAATATTCAATACTTTGGCAATTGGCCCAAGTTCATGGGTTGGGTAATTTTCGCAATTATGGTTTTTATATTCTTCTAATCTATAGTGGTGGGTATCAATCCCTCCAGCTATTTCCCCCCTTAAGTCATGGCTATACGCGCCTTGGCAATAGACAATTTCCCCTAATAATCCATTCCTAACCAAAGAAGTGGCTAACATTTCGTCTTTGCCATAGCAGCAATTCTCTAAGAAGAAGAAAGGAGTCTTTGTTTCTTCGTAAGTATCAATTAGTTTCCAACAATCATCGATATTATGGGTCCCACCAACTTCTATGGCTACTGGGATCCCTCTTTTCATGGCTGATAAGGCTACCTCGACATGACTATTCCAACTTGTTGCAACGATTATACAGTCTGGATTTTTATCTAAAATATCCAAATAAGAAGTCGTCCCAAAAGGCTCTTCAAATCCTTTTTCCTTAATTAATTGCTTTATTTTTTCTATTCTATCGCTAAATTTATCGCAGACGCAGGTAATTATCGCATCATTGCTTAATATATTTGGCAATAATCCATTTCCACGTTGGCCTAGACCAATTAAACCAACTTTGACTTTTTCTTTTGTTTCCATAATCATTTAAAATTGTTTATAAAGACAACATGTTTTGGCGTCTTATTTAAATTTTTCTCCCATCAATAGTTTATATTTATTCTTTTTCTCTTAAACTGATTTTTTTGGAATTGTTAAATTTAAATATTTAAAAGTTAAATAAGATAAGATTTTAGAAAGCGCTTCCACAACAATTAGATAACCAAAATGGTCTATTGGAATCATTTTGCTTATTTGTTAATGCATCTTCGTGAGCAAATGCGTAAACAAAATTCCTCTAATTTCTATTTTTAGAAGCAATTGAAAAGGAGAATTATATGAAGGTAACTCTATTATTGTTAACCTTATCCTCGTTGGGCTTGCTTTTTTCAGCAGGGTTAAAACTAAACGATACTGATGTAAACGCTGAAGAAGCTAATTCTTCAATGCCTGCTAATTGGTCTTATCGATGCCTTGATGAAGAGGGGAATATTATTGATGAACCAATGATGTTTGCTTCCGCCTATAACGATTCAAAACGTGGCAATTCTTTAAAAATGAGCAAAATGGTTTCTGCTTATACCCTTACTTGCTTTAGCGATTCTTTCGTTGCTTCTAAAGATACTTCTTATAAATTGACATTCTTTTATAGATCGGATTGCCTTAACGATGATGAGAATCGCATAGTGGCTTCCGTTAAGGAAAAAAAGAGCGACGGCACTTTCTCTACTTCTGAAGTTGTGTCCGCTAAAGGATTACAAGATAATTGGAAACAATTTTCAGGCTATTATTCTACTTCAAGTGATTGCGAAAGCTTGACGGTTTCTTTTTCTTCCGTAGGGATGGGGTATTATTTTATAAATGGGGTTAGCCTTGTAGGAAAACCGGCGCCGACTACATTTTTTAATAATTATGGGATTGAAAACACAAAAGAAGATCAAGGCAATTTTTCTCCCTTTTCTTCCTCTTATCTATCAGATGATGCTTATTCGGGGGAAAGGTCTTTAAAATTAAGCAATCAAGGTTTTAGGACTAATTTTAATGAACTGCCTGAAGGTGCATATGAATTAAGATTCAAATATAAACATGATTTTGAAGATGGCAGTAGGCTTTCCATTAGAATGGATTGCACCGTTGAAAGCCAAACTGGTGATAGTAGGTTATATTATGCTCCTGCTGTTTCTGCTGATGGCACTGGAGGCGGATGGGCTTCTTATTCTTTTAAATTTAAAAAAGTCAATATATCGGCCGGAAGTACTTTTTGTTCCATCAATTATATAAAAATATTTTCGTACGGCTCTTTCTTAATCGATGATTTGGAAATAGTTGGAAATGACGGTTTTAATTATATCGTTGGCGGCAGTTTTGAAGGATATGATGTATCTGGGCTATCTTTATCTGGAACTACTGGAATCGTTAAAAACAATGACGGGTCTTTCTCTTTTGCTGGGACTAAGGAAGGCTTGTTTGACAATTCTGACCCTTTATTGACTATTGATTGTTCAAAATTAAATTTAACTGACGGCAACTCTTATACTTTGAAATATCAATATACCGGCGGCTGGTATAGCACGGCTTTGGCCTATTATGGCAGCGATAAGATTTACACTGGTAGTCAAAACGATAATGGATGGAGTGATGTTTCTGTTTCTTTTACGGCTAGTGAAGGGAAAAATATCGGGATTAAATTTTGCGAATCCTCATCTAGATTCGCCTATATTAGGAACATTTCTATTGTCGATATAGATAATAATGAGTATAACACTTCATTTATTAAAGAATATTCGTCTAGTGGTGAAAGCGGTGTGGAATCTTTCCCTTATGGAGGCTTTGCTTACGATTTTCCGGTCACT
Organism: uncultured Bacilli bacterium; assembly: GCA_934725985.1. Classification (GTDB taxonomy): domain Bacteria; phylum Bacillota_I; class Bacilli_A; order RFN20; family CAG-826; genus Alloenteromonas. The sequence goes on from CAKVCX010000002.1 coordinate 141,157, forward strand.
TCCGAGGATAGTTCTTCTTTAACTTCTAGTGAAAATGAATCCTTTTCTAGGGAAAGTAAAGATAGTGGGGAAGAAGAATCTTCTAGTTGGAGCCAATCTTCCTATTTTGAATCTATTAGCAGCGAAGAAAGTAGTGGAAATATAGACACTCCAAACAGTGGAAACAGTGAATCGGATTCGACTTTAATTGGCGTTACTATAGGCTTGCTTGCTGTTTCTAGCATAGGCTTAGGTGTTGCTATATTTGCTTTAATAAGGAGCAAAAAACATGATTAATAAGTATTTTGCTCTTACCTTTTTACTCTCTATCTTGCTTCCTTTTTCTTTTAAAAGCAATTTGATTTTAGCCAATGGCTTAGATGAGAATGAGTCTTCTACAAAAGAAGAAAATAAATCTTCGATAAAGCTATATCAAGTCGAAAGCCCTTTTGATTTCCATACGGTTTTGCAAAAGAAATATATCGAAGATGGCAACCTTTCTATTGCTAAATATGCCAAGGCCAATGCCGAAATAAGCCAACCAATTGGCTTAAAAATAGAATGGGATTTGTTTGATGCGGAAGAAAATAGCAAACCCTATTACACCTTGTCTTTATCTGAGAATGCAGATTTTTCAAATGCTTATACATATAAAACATATGATACGTTTTATTATGTTTATAACTTGAAATTGGCAACTAAATATTATTATTCGGTCAAAACTTCTTTAAATGGAGAAACAATAGAAAGCCCGACTAAGTATTTTGTTACTGCCAATACATTTATTAGAAACATAAAGCTTGATGGCGTTATTAATGTTAGAGATGTCGGCGGATGGAGAAACTCAAAAGGCAAATTCATGGTTAAGCAAGGCATGATCTATCGCTCCGGGCCATTTAATGAGTCTTATCAAACTAGCATGAAGAAAAATATCACTTCTTCTGGGATTAGCGAAGCTACGAATAGATTGGGGATAAAAACAGAAATTGATTTAAGGACGGTTGATAATAATGAAGTCGGTGGGCTTAAAACGGCTAGCCCCCTTGGCTATAAAGTTAAATATGTTCAAGCCCCTATTGATTACAACTATCCAGAAAAGGTGTTTACATATAAAAATAATGCCGAGTCTTTTATAAAAATATTTAAAACATTGGGCGATCCGAATAACTATCCTATTGATTTCCATTGCACAGCAGGAGCCGATAGGACTGGATGCGTTGCGTTTTTAATTAATGGATTAATGGGTGTTTCAGAAGCTGATTTATATAGGGATTATCTATTTACTAATTTTGCTAACGTTTCTTTTTTAAGGCAAAGAAGTAGCATTGCAAATGCCTACGTTAAGACTATAAAAAATAACCCAGGTATAACATTGCAAGATAAAATCGTTTATACGCTTACCTCGATTGGAGTTGATATAAACGATTTGAATAGACTTTATTTCCTTATGCAAGAGGGAGGGTATCGTTTATGATTTTTTCTTCTTTGTTATCCTTTTTTGCCTTGACTTCTTTATTTGCTACTAGTCTTTCTTTTTCTCCTGCTAAAAAGAGCATAAGCAAAGAAGTCGATGAGACAAAAGTAGGGGCTATCGCCTCTGAAAACGGTGCTTTTAGTTTTGAAAGTAGCCAAGGTTGGAGCTTTAATGAAAATGATACATGGTCGATTGATGACCAGGAGCAATATGACGGCAATCAATCATTACATGTAGTCCGTTCTAATTATGATAGTTATTTTAATGCCACGTCTCCTTCCTTTTTACTTGAACCTGGTACTAGATATAGATTTGGTTTTTATTACAAAAGCCAAAATTCGTTCGGGACTTCTTTATCGTTAAACGTTACTACTTATGATTCCTCTTCTAAAGAGATTAGGACAGTAAACGGCCCAACCACTAGGCTAAATGCCGATTCTATTTCGCCAACTTGGAGCGAATTCTTTTTGGAATTACAAACAAAAAACAATGCCGCAAGCGCAAAAGCAACCTTAATTATTAAAAATGGGGTTGCCGATGTATATTTTGATAAAGTATTTTGCGTTAAGACTGGGGATGACGTTTATGATGAAACTTTTTCATTCCCTAAAGCCGATTCCACTTTTCAAAATTGGAATTTAGAAAATGCAAAGGCCGATAATGACGGTTTGTTAATTGAAGAAAATGGGAAAGCCACAACGGTTTGGAATAGAATGCTTAGTGGATGTGGCTATTCTTTTACTTTTGATGCTAGCTCTGATACCGAAAGTCATGGAAACGTTCGTTTTGAAATTTTCGATAGTGGGAACAATTCCGTTCAAACTATAGAAAAAGGTTTTGATGTCAGTAAGGATCTAGAACAAAAAGAAGTTGAAATTACCATAAAACGCGGTGTGAAAGCTTATATAAGTTTTAGTTCAAATGCGAAATTGTTTCTCGATAACATACATGGGGTTAAAACATATACCCCCAATGATGAATCGGGCTGGCAAGGTCAGTGGGTTACTTATCCTGATGGCGATATAACTGCAGATGCGGCTTATCAAAATAGATGGTATAGGCAAAGTTTTGAATTGAGCGAAAAAGTAGTTTCGGCTTCTTTGCAAGCCACTGCCGATGATGTTAGATTCCCTTATTTAAATGGCCATAGCTTTGGTAGGGGTGGTGTCTGGTCTTCTCCTAACATTGTCGATGTCACCGATTATCTGGTGGTAGGTAAAAATGTTTTTGCTTGCAGAGTATATAACGGCACCTATTATTCCGGACTTCTTTTTGAAATAACTATAATTACCGAATCAGGCAAGGTATTGTCTATATTTTCTAGCAATTCGACCTTAACTGCCAAAGACATTGATTCAAATTCTCAATATATCACCAATGAAGATTTATCTTGGACCAAAATTGATTATGATGATTCTTCTTGGCGTCAATGTTATGTAGTTGGACCCGTTGGTTCCATGCCTTGGGGATCTATTCCTTTTGTCTCTTTAGCGACTACCGTTCCTGAATTCGAAGTTCTTTCAGCTTCCTTCCCAAAAGAAGTTAAATTAGGGGATACGATGTCACTTTCCATTACTTGGAAGATTAAAGAAAAAATAGAAAAACCTTTTTCAATGACGGTTTCTTTTTGGGGAAAGTATTCTTCTGATAACGATGAAACTAGCCCAATTAAGTCGACTCTTCGCCAAGTAAGAGGTGAAGAAATGAACAATTGGGAAGTAAATACCCCAATTAGCATAGATTATGAACTTGATATCCCTGATTATATGGACGAAGGTTCATATATGCTTCAATTCGACGAAGATCAAATGAAGCTTATTAATAATGTTGATTTTACTAACAACAAGCTTCGTGGCTATTACACTAAATTTACCCCAACTGAAATCAAACTAGAAAAAAGTGAAATAATTCGCGAAAAGGACATCACTAAATTAAAAATCGGCGAAGAAGAATATGCCCCATATTTGTTTATGCAAAGCGATGGCCTTAAATACTTTAAGCCTTCCTATGCCACTAAAATGTATGAATCGGGAGTAAAACTGCTTTCAGTTGGCAATAATAAAGTTGTCGATACCATTACTGGCGAATCGACTTGGACAAATGATGACGAATATAATTTCGAGCCCTTCGATAACACGATTTATACGACTTTATCTGGTGCGCCAAAAGCCAAATTGCTAGTAATGATTAGCTGCGACCCGCCTTCTTGGTGGTTAAATAAATATCCAGAAGAAAGGGCTTTGACTCAAAATGGAGGAACGGATTCGATTTCTTATGCTTCCAAACGTTGGGTAAAAGATGTTTGCAAATACTTAAAAGCGGTCCTTACGCATATGAAATCCATGCCTTATGCCGCCCATATATTTGCTGTTAAATTCGCCCAAGGTGCTACCTATGAATGGCAAGAATATGGAATGGAAATAGGCAATTGTTCTGATTTTTCTACCGTTGCCCAAAATGGTTTTAGAGAATTCTTAAAAGAAAAATATAAAACCAATGACGCTTTGCAAATTGCCTGGGGTAATGGTTTAGTCACATTTGATAACGCGACTATTCCTGCCTTTGGGGAAAGAGAACCGTTAACTTATGGCTCTCTATTAGATGGAATCAAGCAAAGAAGTGTCTTGGATTATCAAGACTTCAAAGCCAAAAATGTCACTGAATCCATTTTTGCATTCTCTAATGTTGTTAAAGAAGTATCAAATGGAAAATGGCTAGCGGGAACCTATCAAGGTTATATTACTAACGCTCTTACTTATGAAGGAAGTGGCATTGGAAACAATCAATTTGCTAGATTATTGGAAAAAGATAGTAATTGCGACTTCTTTTGTGGGCCTATTTCCTATATGACAAGGTTATCTGGCTATAGCAATTCTTATATGCAAGCCGTTACTAGCATAGTCAATGCTGGCAAGCTTTGCTTAACTGAGTTTGACGAAAGAACCGTCGCGGTCGATATGCCAGATCAATCTCCTGCAACGATGGATGAATGGGGAAAGACGTATTGCCTTGAGGATACTCTTAATTTAATGATAAGAGACGCCGCGAATGTGCTTATTACCGGGGCTGGCTGCTGGATTTATGATATGACTGGTGGCTGGTATAACGATGATGAAATTTATAATTGCCTTTCTTTGATTATGAAGGAATATGAATATGCCTTGAAATATCAAGACAATACAAATAATCACGAAGTCGCCTTTATTATCGAAGATAAGATGCCATCGGATTATGCCTATAGTTTTGGTGGTTCCTACAGTGCTTTGGAAGTCAATTTAAGCAGGCAAAAAGAAGACTTAGCCCATATTGGGGCTGGCTATGATACCTATTTAGCTAGTGACCTTAAGAAAGGTTTGCCTAATAAATATAAAGTATTCTTAATTGTGGGCAATAGAATTGATAAAGAAACAATTGATGGCATCAACTCTATTTGCAAAAGAGATGGTACGGCCATTATTTGGTGCGGTACGCCTGGAATATACGGACAAGATGGTTCCATGAGTGCGGAAAACGTCTCTTCTTTAATCGATATGGACGTTGATTTTGCTAGCGGTTCTGTTTATACGGCCGTCAGCATAGATTCAAATTCCATAGACCCTCTTGTTGATGGAGTTAAAGGCTATACATATGGTAAACCGGAAATAAAAGAAGTTAATCCGGTTGCCTATGTCAATGATAGCAATGCCATTTCTTTAGGAACAATTCGTGATACTTCCTATACCGGCTTGGCCTATAAGGAAGTAGAAACTAAAGATGGCGGGACCTATTTATCTATCTTTTCTTCTATTGGGCATGTTCCGCCTCAGTTAATTAGAAACATTATGAAAAGACAAGGGTGTCATATATTCGATTCTTCCTTTTCCGATGTAGTCTTCTCTTCGAATGGATACTTATGCATCGATTCTCCTTATGGGGGAGAAAGAACAATATCCTTGAGGCAAGCCTATGATGTCTATGATCCTATAAATAATGTTTTAATTGGCCAAAATATTACTTCTTTTACGACAAATTTTGTGGCCAAGAAAACTTATTTATACCGTCTGATGCCTTCATTTAGCTATGGAAATGAACCGGTTGATCCAACTGATCCAACTCCAACTCCGATTCCAGATCCCATACCTGAGGTAACTAGCAATTTATCTTTTGGCAAAATTTTCTCAATCGCGGGGATTAGTGTTGCCTCTATCGAATTGGTTTCTATGGTCGTAATTATATTTGCGGCCTTAAAAATAAAAAAAGCCAAATAGGCTGGAAAGGTTTTTATGAAAAACAAAAAAATTCTTCTTGTTTCTCTTCTTGCTTTGTTAGCTAGCTGCGGTGATAACGTTAGCAACAATGCGTCTGATGATGTTGACACTGAGTCTGACACATTTACTCTTCAAATCTTTACCGGTGGTTATGGTTCCTCGGGTTGGCAATATGCTTTAAATGAATTTGAAAAGCTATATGGTGATCAATATACGATAGTTGCCACAATGGACAATAACGTCAATACTGCTTTTGCTGATAGATGGCAAAATGGCAATCCACCTGATTTCGTATTCCTTGATGGCTCTGGTATTGATAAAGAAAATTGGCTTAGAGAAGGCCTATTAAAAGATTTAAGCACTTGGTTAGAAACGGCAAAGGTCCAAGGGAGCGATACCCTTATTAAGGATGCTGTCGATTCTTCTTATTGGCTAAAATATACCAATTCGGATAATAAGACGATTACTTATGGGGCTCCGCTTGTCCTTAATGCTTATGGTATGTGGTATGACCAAACCTTGTTTGATCAAAAAAAGTGGACCTTCCCAAATAATTATGATGAATTAAAGGCTTTTGCCTCAAATTCCACTAAGGAAATTAAAAATATGATTTTCCCAGGTACGGCCGCTGGTTATTTGACCCAAGGTTTATTAGTTCCTGCCTTTGCTGAACTTGATGATAATACTTTTGATCGCATCATGAATTGCCGTGATGCCGATGTTTACACTTCCTCTGCCTTTAAGGAAGTTCTCACTCGTTTCCAAGATTATATTGCTTTAAATGACAATACGGTTTCCGAATGTCTATCAATGGACCATACCCAGAGTCAAATGCAATGGCTTGCTCATGATGCTGCCATGATTCCAAACGGATTATGGCTCCGCTCGGAAATGGCTAAATTAAATGCCATCCCGGATAATTTCAATATGCATTTTGCCCCATCTCCATTGGTAAAGAATCAACAAACTATCGTTACCTCTTCTATTGCTTGCGGTATTGCTAATCAAGCTAAAAATAGCAAAGCAGCCAAAGAATTCATTTCTCTTTTATACAGGGAAGACGTACAAAAACAATTTGTCTATGCAACCGATTCTCCTTCCGTTATATCTTTAGACCTTGAAAACGATCCGAATGTTACTGATGTTTTAAAATACACTCAAGAAGTCTTCAATAACCCAAATTATATCCATAAAGCCAACAATGGCTCTTGGGGCGGTGTTGACTCTGCTATTAATGAGGAAGTTAAGAAGATTGTCAAGGCTCATTTAGAAGGAACTGAATATAGCGTTGATTCCTCTTGCCAAGCTATTAAAAAAGCTGCCGAAGCTGAGCTTGAAGATAGGGCTGCTTAATAAAAAATCTGATTTTAATTTAATTTTATGGAACAAGTACTTTCTCGCGGTGAAAGAAAAGGGAAGAAAGCAAATGTTAGTAAAATAATATTTGCTTCTTTGTTTTGCTTATTGCCATTTGCTATTTATTTATTATTTTGCGTATACCCAATCATTAAATCGGTATTTGATTCTTTTACCAACTGGAGAGGCTATACAACTAGGAAGTGGATTGGTTTTGCTAACTACGAGAAGGTACTTACCGACCCCGTCTTTTGGAAGGCTGTCGGCAATGACTTTATCATTACGGCCGTTAAAGAGGTTGTGATTATCATTTTGACAGTCTTATTTGCCGTTAGTTTGACTAGATTCCGCTTGAAAAAGCATGAAGTGATCACATATAAGTTTATCTTTTATATCCCAAACATGCTTTCGACCGTTATTATTGGCTCGCTTTGGGGATTTGTCTTCATGAGCGGCGATTCAGGCCTATTAAATGCTTTTCTTTCTTTGTTTAGCAAAGGGTTCGCCGCTGATTGGATTACCGATTATCCTCTTATTTGCATTGGCTTTGTTGCTTCTTGGTGCGGAGTAGGATTATTTATGCTTACCATGATATCTTCCATTAACCAAATCCCTCTTGAACTTTATGAGGCTGCCGATATTGACGGAGCTTCTTCCTGGCAACAATTGATTCATATTACCATGCCGGCCGTTTGGCTTGAGGTTACCTTTATGGTTGTTTCTATTTTATATCAATCTTTAGGTGGTAACTTTGGTATCGTAAATGTCTTTACTCCAACTGGTGGGGTTGATAATAATGCAATGGTAATGGGCTTATATGTCTATTTATATGGAACTAGCAGGGGCAGGGTTGCTTTCTCTTATGCGGCTGCTTTGATAATGCTAGTCATTTCGGCTTCTGTTTCTTTGTCGGTTAAAGGCATTATGAATAAAATCGGGAGGCGTTTTTATGAGTAAGGATAATGGAATCGTTACAAGGCGTTCTCCTGAATCTAAAGGTGAGATAATTACTAGATGGGTCATTAGAATATTTCTTCTTATTTGGACTTTATTGGTAATATTCCCTCTTCTTTGGGCAATCATGACTTCTTTTAAAAGCCAAAAAGATTTTATGGGTGGCGCTTTTAATTTCCCTACTGTTTTCTTGATTGAAAATTATGCTACTGCTTGGAAAGAAGCTGATTTTTCCAAGTATTTCCTAAATTCTGTAATTTTATCGGTAGGGACCGTAGCTTTGACGATTTTATTCACCTTAGGTTCAAGCTATGTAATTGCTAAATATCGTTTTAAGTTATTTCGCTTCCTCGACCATTTCTATTCCATTTTCATGATGGTTCCCCAAATGCTGCTTCTTATTCCTTTGTTAAAAATGTGTCAAAGCATGCATTTAACCGACGGGTGGATGGTTATACCGACATTAATGCTATTAAATGCCATCCAAGGTGTACCGTTTTATGTTTTCCTCACCCTTCCATTTATGAGGGGGCTTAATAACGATATCCTTGAAGCGGCCGAGATAGATGGGACCAATGAATTTCAACGTTTCTTTCATGTCGTCTTGCCTATGGTAAAACCTCCCTTATTTATCGTTAGTTTATTAAGCTTTGCTGGTATTTGGAATGAATATGCGATGTCTATTACTTTTATAAAAGATCCTAACTATTACACTTTATCAGCAGGTTTAAATAACTTAATGACCAATGCAACATTCGGATATGGGGTAAAATTTGCAGCCTTAATAATTTCCATGCTGCCCGTGCTTGTTCTTTACGCCATATTCCAAAAACCTCTTCAAAACGGATTATCCGCTTCCGATGGAGTAAAAGGATAGAATAGTATCCCTTCCCGAAATTGATGGTTACCCATTAATTAAAGGGAAGGGTTTTCATTTTCTTTTTGGAGACGTTTTCTATATTGAAGGGGCGAGCAATTGTTTTTTTCCCTGAAAAGCTTGATGAAAGTAGACAAGGAGTTATATCCGCAATCCTCAGAGATCGATAAGACGCTTTTGTTTGTTACTTGCAGAAGTTGTTTGGCATAATCCATTCGTATCTCTATTAAATAATCAACCAAGGAAATGCCTTTGTAGGCTTTAAACATGGATCCTACTTGAGAATGGGAATAATTTGTCATCGATACTATCTCGCTTACCCTTTTCGAGAATACTTCCGGTCTTTGCAAATTAGATGCAAATTCTAATAGCCACTTCGGGGTTGAGGTATGTCTTTCGCAATACTTAATCCAATATAAGCCTAAAATGGTATCAAGCAATGACAATGAAAGGAATTTTTGGCAGGATAAATCATTTTCCTCATTTGAAAAATCATGTTTTGGATTCAGCAAGTTTTTCAAAAATAAGTTTACTGTTTCAAATTCGCTGAAACCTAATTTTAATTTAACGACCCTTTCGCCACTTAAAATTTGACTAGCAATGTTTTTTGGCATTTTCGAAACATATTTTTCTATGTCTTCATTCTCATAATAAACGTCTTGGTGTAAATGTGGGGGCTTTATAAATGAAATTTGATGTACGTGACTAGGTCCTATTAAAAATAGATTGCCATGGCTTGCTTCATATTGTCTTTCGTTAATTGAATTTGTAGAAATTCCTTCTAAAAAGAAAACCAATTCCCATTTCTTATGCGTATGCGGTGGATTTGGGGTGGCGTAAATTCTAGATATGTCATCTTTTGCGGGTATAATGCAATCAATGTTTCTTTTATCCATAATCTAATTATATCTATTTTCTTCTTCTATTTAAAAAGATAATTATTTGTTAGGTGAATATGCATTTTTTAAATAAAACAATCTTAAAAAAAACTATTTTTTTGGTAAAGAAAAAAGAAAGCAAACAATTAGGTTTGGTATAATTAGGTTAATTAATTCTAATTATTATTCATAAATTCATTTACTTTTATTAAGAACATAAAAATTAAGGCGACAACAATGATAAAAAAAGAGGATTTCTTTAGACCAAGTGAGGAATATTCCATGATTCCTTTTTGGTTTTGGAACGCTGATTTAAATAATGAAGAACTAATTAGCCAACTTTACCAAATGAAGGAAAAGGGGGTTAGTAAAGTAATCATCCACGCTAGAAAAGGGCTAACTATCCCTTATTTAGGAAATGAATGGTTTTCTAAAATGAAATTATCTTGCCAAGTAGCTAAAAAGCTTGGGATGACTATTTTTGTTTATGATGAAAATAATTGGCCTAGCGGCTATGCGGATGGAAAAGTCATAGAAAAAGATCCTTCCTTTGCCGCGAAATGTCTAAGCGTAGAGAAAATTTATCCTGTTTTAGGGAAGCCAATTGAAGTAAATGAAAAACCTAATTCTGAAATTGTCTCCGTTGTTGCTGTTTATCAAGACAAGGAATTCATTGATATAACCGATTATGGTAAAAATGGAAAAGAACCCTGGACTTCAAAAACCTTATGTTGGGAAGTATTTGTCTTTAGGATGGAAAAGTGTGCCCATTGCCCTGCATATTCGAATTTGCCTTATGTAGATTTACTAAATAAAGATGCAACCGACGCCTTCATTGCCTCAACCCATGAACAATATAAAATCAATCTAAAAGAATACTATGGGTCTGTTATAAAGGGATTTTTTACCGATGAACCAGGCTTCTACCAAAATTATCTAGAACAGGCTAGAAATCTAAATACAATAATTTGGACGAAGAAGTTTCCTGCTAAATTCAAAGAAATTTTTGGTTATGACCTTCGTCCTTATTTGCCTACTTTATTTCAAGATATGCCCATTTCTAGCAAAATAAGGAAAGATTATTACAAAGCGCTTACCTTGATTTATAAAGAATCTTTCTTTGATGAGATTAGGGATTATTTACATAAGGATGGTCTTATTTTAATAGGCCATTTGCATAGAGAAGAAAAGCTAGAATGGTTAGTCCAAACAGAAGGCGATTTTTTCTCCGTCATAGATGGGCTAGATTATTCTGGTTTAGATTGTATTAATCGCGATTTTCCTAGGATTAGCGAAAAGCTTGCTTCTAGTGCCGCCGATTTATTAAATAAGCCTCGTACCTTATCGGAAACTTTTGGGTGTTTTTCTTGGAGCTTAACTCCTAACGAAATCAAGCAAAGGATCGATTTACAATACGTTCAAGGCGTTAATTTGCTAATCCCTCATGCTTTCTTTTACTCTATCGAGGGGGTAAGAAAGAATGAATGTCCGCCTTCTTTATTCATTCAAAATCCCTATTGGCCATACTTTAAGCAAATATCTGACTATGTAAGTAGGCTCTCTTATGTGTTAAGCAATGGCAAGCATGATTGCAAGGTAGGCGTATATTACCCTTCTAGAAAAGCCGCGAAATTATTTACTCCTTTAAACCATTACGAAATTAGAAAGATAGACGAATGCTTAGATAGGTTAGTTTTTTCTTTGTTAAGCAAAGGTATAGATTTTACTTTGCTTAATGAAGATTTTATAGAAAAAGCAAAAATCAAGAAGAATGGTGTTTATATTGATCATCTGTATAAGGCAATTATTTGCCCTTGTTCTCCTGATGAAGATATAAAGGAAAAAATGGAAGAAGCCTCTAAGCATTGCAAAGTTATTATTTTAGGCGAAAGCGAAGGAAAAGAAGGCAAAAAGAGTTTATTTAGGTATTATCAGGAAGATGAAGTTGCTTGCTATTTATGCAAAAAAATGAATTTTGGCATCGAGGCAAATGGAATCTTTTCTTACTCTAGAAAATTTGCTTCATCTAGATTTGTCTTCTTGTTAAATCATTTAAATAGAGACAACGTGGCTCTTCTTAATTTAAATAGGGGAGTAGAAGTTGAACAATTCGATTTAGAAACTGGCAAGACGCGAGTTTTGTTTGTCTCTAAGAATAAAAAAAGGAACGTTAAACTAACCTTATCTTCTAAACAATCGATCTTACTTTGCTTTAAAAAAGGAAAAGATAAGGCAATAAAAAAAGAAAAATTTGAAAAATTGCCTTTGACTTTTGTTTCTTCTTATTTCAACAAGAAAGAAGAAAAAGATATAAGTGCCCATAAAAACAATATTATAAACTTTGATGGAAAAGCTTCCTTGTCTTATAAATTTTATTTGGAAAAGCTTCCTTCTAAAATTAAAGTTGCTTTTTCTAACGCGACTGATTTTGCTTCTGTTTATTGTAACGACAAATATGTGCAAACCCGTTTATGGCAGCCCTTTGAATTTGATATTACCTCTTATTGTAGACAAGGCGAGAACTTTATCCAAATCGACATTGAAAACGTTAAAGGTAACGCTTATGAAGGCCTTGACTTAGATTGTGGCCTAGATTCTGCCCCATATTTATTAATAAAAAAATAGGTTTTTAAGATGAAAAAATATCCTTATTTAAATTCTTTCTTGCCTAGCGAAGAAAGGGCAAAAGATCTTTTAAAGAGAATGAGTTTAAAAGAAAAGATTGAGCAAATGAATTGCTCCGGTTGTCTTTTTGACTTGGATGAAATTTTATCTTCTTTTGAAAAGAACGTCGACAAGGTGCATGGGGAATGGTATTGGTTTAAATATTTTTCCTTGGAAAAGTTAAAAAGAATGGAAGAAGAATGCGTCAAACGTTCTCGACTTCATATTCCGGCTTTTGTAGCTTGTGAAAATGTTCATGGAGGAGCTTTGCCTTATACAACGATTTTTCCTACTGCGGGTTGTTTGGGTGCTAGCTTTGATTTAGATCTTGCCTATAAAGTATCCAAAATGCAGGCCAAGGAAATTAGGGCTTTGGGATTTAATAAAGTATATGCGCCAAATCTAGATTTATTTAGGGATCCTAGGTGGGGGAGATGCGAAGAAAATATATCAGAGGACCCACTTCTATTGGGAAAAATGGCTTCTAGTATCGTAAAAGGCATACAGGAAGAAAAAGTAATGGCCACGGTTAAACACTATATTGGCTATTCTTCTCCTGAATCTGGACTTAATTTATCGCCAATGCATATGGGGGAAAGGGAAATCAGGGAATTCTTTTTGCCTTCTTTTGCCTCCTCTATTGAAGCAGGGGCAATGGGGGTAATGACTTGTTATAATGTCATGGACGGGGTACCTGTTACCATTTCTCCTTTATGGATGAACAAAGTTTTAAGAGAAGAACTTAAATTCGATGGGGTCGTTATTTTAGATTATGGTATGTCTGGAATAATGAAAAACGTCATGGGAATATCTTCTTCTTATCTTGAACTTGGCAAAAAAATGCTTGTTGCTAGCGTCGATATGGAAGCTTGCGAGCCCCTTTGCTATAACTATGATTTCATCTCTTTCTTAAAAGAAGATGATTATTATCTTTCTCTTATCGATAAATCCGTTTATCGCATATTGAAAGCCAAATTCGAGCTTGGCTTATTTGAAAACCCTTCTTTTGAATTAGAAGAAATAAAAAATAAAGTAGGGACGGAAGAAGCTTTGCACCTTACTTATATAGAGGAAAAAGAAGGGGCTACCTTATTGAAAAACGATGGGACGTTACCTTTAAAAAAAGGTAGTAAGATTTTACTTATCGGTCCTAATTCTAATTTAGCCCAGCTTGGCGGGATTACTTATTATGCTGCCTTAGAGGATTATAAGTATAAAGATGCCAGCTCAGAAAAAGCCATCACGCCTTTGCAAGCCCTTGTTTCAAGGTTTGGAGAAGAGAATGTAAAGTTTATTAAAGGATGCAATTTCTTTCAAAATAATGAAGAGGAAGAAAAAGAAATCATAAAGGAAGCTAATTGGGCCGATGTTATTGTTTTTGCAGGTGGGAATAATTCAATCGGCTATTCCGGGGGAGAAAACGGGGGCAAGAATAACCCCATGATGAAACTAGACGCGGTGACTTCTTCCGAAGGTTATGATAATGACGATATTGGATTGACGCCATCTCAAAGAAGACTCTTCGATTTAATAAAGGGCTTAAATAAAAAAGTCATCTTCCTTATTTATGGAGGGAAACCGGTTAGCTTAGAAAAAGAATTGCCATTTATATCTTCTTTATTAATGTGTTATGGAGTGGGGGCAAGAGGGAATTTAGCTATCGCAGATATTTTGCTTGGCAAAATCAACCCATCTGGGCGTCTACCTTTTTCCATTGCTAGAAACGTTGGCCAGCTCCCGTGTTTTTATAATCATTACTTGCCAAAAGGAAATTACAATAATCCTGGTAGCTTATCTAAGCCTGGCCAAGATTATGTATTCAATTCTTCTTCGCCTTTATTTAGTTTTGGCTTTGGATTAAGTTATTCAAATTTTGTTTACGATAATTTTATTGTTAATTATGATAAGGAAAATATTAAAGTAAGCGTTTCTATTACTAATGAAGGGCCTTTTGATGGCGATCATGTTGTCTTGGTATACGGCCGTTGTTTAGAAAAAGAATATGTTTGTATTTTAAGTAAACGCCTAATTGGCTTTAAAAGAATCCATTTAAAAAATAAAGAAAAGAAAACACTCGAATTCAATTTTACCAAAGAAGATTTTTCCTACATTGGAATAGATATGAAAAAAACAAGCCCAAAAGGAAAAATAGAAATTGAAATCGGGTCTAACAAAAAGGAATTATTTTTATGAAAATAGAAGAAATCGAGGATATTATTGAAACTAGAAAGTATATACGTTCCCGTTGGAGCGCTGCATTAAATTATCCAGTCAAAGGCGATAAATATGCCTTGCCATACCCTTTTGTCCCACCTTGTATCAACGGGGATTTCCATGTCTTGTTCTATTGGGATACTTTTTATACCAATAGAGGCATGATAGCCGACGGGTATTTTGAATATGCTAAATATAATGTCGATAATCTTATTTTTGCCTTGAATAAACTTGGCTTTGTCCCTAACGCCTATAGCGAGAACCTTATCAAATGGGTCTCGCAACCCCCATATCTTCACTTCATGGTCAAAGATATTTATGAATATAGTCATGATGAAGAATGGTTAAGGCAAGCCTATTTTGCCTTAAAGAAAGAATATGATTTTTGGATGAAGGAAAGAATTGCTAAAAATGGCTTGAATAGGCATTTTCATAATAAATTAACTGTTAAGGATTTATGTGAATATTATGATTATGTAGCTATAGAAAGACTTGGCTTAACTACAGATTTAGAAACAAAAGAAAAGGCCGAATTAGGCGAGAATTATTGTGCCGATGCGGAAGCAGGGTTAGATTTTACACCTAGGTTTTTAGATAGGGGAATCCATATTAATCCAGTCGACTTAAATGCTAATTTATATGGCATGGAACTAGATTTATCTTCTTATGCGAAAAAGTTTGAACCCGAATTGGAATCAATTTATCTAAATAAGGCTAAAGAAAGAAAAGAAAAGATGGATAAACTCATGTTAAAAGAAGACGGTCTTTACTATGATTATGATTTCGATAATGAAAAAATATTTAGGGAAGATTATTGCTTTACCGGACAATTCATGCCGTTTATAACCGGGTTAACAAAAAATAAGGAAGGAGTTAAAAAACTTCTTTCGCGTTTATCTTTTAAATATGGAATAACTTCTACTCAAAAAGATGAAAAAGAAACGATTGAATACCAGGCTGCTTATCCATTCTCTTGGCCTTATGATAACTATTTATCGTATTGGGGGTTAAAGGAATTGGGTTTGGAAAAAGAGGCTAAAGAAGTCGGAATGAGATGGCTTATCAATTTATCATCGACTTATAAAAAGACAGGCAAATTATGGGAAACCTATGATCCTTTTAATGGAGGAAGAGCCAAAAAGAAAGAATATCCTGCTAACGAAATGATGGGCTGGACGGCAGGAGGTTTTTCTGCAATCTGCAATGATTTAGGTATCGATTGCAAATAAGTTAAGCAAATATAACTTTATTTTAATTCCTAAGGTTGTATCCTATTAATATGGATGCAACTTTTGTTTCTATACTTTGTTTAGGCTTAATATTTCTTTCTACTAGTCTAGGTTCTACCTTGGTTTTCTTTTTTAAAAGGAATTTTTCGGATAAAGTAGGAAACGTAATTATTGGTCTAGCATCTGGAATAATGGTTTCGGCTTCTTTTTTTGGTTTGCTTTTACCTTCTATGGAACTAGCCAAGCAATCTCAATATTTGCCTAATTATTTTTCTTTTTTACCTCCTTTATTAGGCTTTTTATTGGGCGGATTCCTCCTTTATATAATGGATAAATTGATTCCTCATCTTCATTTAAATAGCGGTGAGGAGGAAGGTCCAAAAACCAAATTATCCAAAAACGTAAAATTCTTTTTTGCCGTGACAATCCATAATATTCCAGAAGGGATTTCAGTCGGCTTGGCTTGCGGTTTGGCCCTAGCTAATCAAGGCGAGACTTCTTATGTGGGAGCAGCTTTATCTTTGGCCATAGGGATAGCTATCCAAAATTTTCCTGAAGGTGCGGCTGTTTCTATTCCTTTATTAGAAGAAGGCATATCTAAGCCCAAATCTTTTTTAATGGGGGTTGCTAGCGGGGTAGTTGAACCAATATTTGGCTTAATCACTTTATTAATTGCCCCTTATGTAAAAGAGGCTTTGCCTTATCTTCTATCAATTGCTAGCGGAGCGATGATTTATGTAACCATTGATGAACTTTTGCCTGAAGCTAGAAAAGGAGACTATGTTCATTATGGGTTGTGGTCTTTTATGATTGGCTTTGCAATAATGATGGTTTTAGAGATGACTTTATAAGTTTTTCTTTTTAAAAGTAGATTAAAAATATAGTTAAAAAATAATAAAAAAGCTTGATAGCATCTATGTAAGCGGTTTCAGTAACGATATATCGGTAAAAATATACTTAAACTATTGATTAGTAATTTTTTAATGTTTATTCTTACTCCGGCAAGAGTTAAACCTTGCCTAGAGGGAGTAAGGATGAAGGCATTTTCAATGAATCAATTGGGAAGATACCCAATATACCTTAAATACTTTAAAGAGTTAAACGATGAAGGAGTGGATACCATTTCTTCGCCTCGCATTGCCGCAAAACTTGGCTATAGCGAGGAACAAGTTAGGAAAGATCTTCAAAATGTTTCGATTGAACCAGGACGTCCAAAAAAAGGCAGATTGGTAAAGCAACTTATTGAAGATATTGAAACCTTTCTTGGGTATAGGGATTCGACTTCCGCCGTTGTAATCGGGGTAGGCCATCTTGGTTCGGCCTTAATAAATTTCCCTTCCTTCAATCAAATGGGGTTAGAGATACTTGCTGGCTTTGATAATAACAAAGACTTGGTTGGAAGTAGCATTGGTGGCAAGAAAATATTTTCCATCTATGAAATCTCTAACATTCTCCCTAGACTTAATGCCCATATCGTTATTATTACGGTTCCTGCTAGTTCTGCCCAAGAAGTTACGGATATAGCTATTAAAAGTGGAGCCAAGGCCATATGGAATTTTGCCCCAACTCACCTTGATGTCCCAAACAATGTTGTAATTGAAAACGTTAATCTTGCATCATCGTTAGCCGTTTTGTCACATCGGCTGAATATCGCTTTAGCCAACGAGGAGGAAAAATAATGGCTACAAAAGAAAAAGAAGTCAAACTTAGTGCAGAAGAAGCTAAAGAAGCTGCCATTAAAGAAGTTGACGAATTAGTCAAAAAAGGACTTAAAGCTCTTGACGAATTTGCTTCATTCGATCAAGAAAAGATCGATTACATTGTCGCTAAAAT
Organism: uncultured Bacilli bacterium; assembly: GCA_934725985.1. Taxonomy (GTDB): domain Bacteria; phylum Bacillota_I; class Bacilli_A; order RFN20; family CAG-826; genus Alloenteromonas. The sequence goes on from CAKVCX010000002.1 coordinate 158,862, forward strand.
GTCAGTTGCTGGACTTGATCACCATGGTAGTTTGGCAAAACTTGCCATCGAAGAAACAAAAAGAGGCGTTTTCGAAGATAAGGCTACCAAAAACCTTTTTGCTTGCGAATACATTGTTAATAATATGCGCCATCTTAAAACAGTTGGCATAATTAAAGATGATCCAGTTACTGGCATTACCGAAATTGCCGAACCTGTTGGCGTTGTTTGCGGAGTTACTCCTGTTACTAACCCAACTTCAACCGTCATCTTTAAATCCTTAATTTCTATCAAAACTAGAAACCCAATCATCTTTGGTTTTCATCCAAAGGCCCAACAATGCTCCAAAGCTGCCGCTATAGTAATGAGGGATGCTGCCGTTGCCGCCGGGGCACCTGAAAACTGCATTCAATGGATTGAACATCCTTCAATGGATGCTACCAGTGCCTTAATGAATCATCCGGGGGTTGCTACAATTTTAGCAACTGGAGGCAATGCCATGGTCAAAGCTGCTTATAGCTGCGGCAAACCAGCCTTAGGCGTTGGGGCAGGAAATGTTCCTTGCTATATTGATAGAAGCGCCGACATTCCTCAAACCGTTAACGATGTCGTTCTTTCTAAATCTTTTGATAACGGTATGATTTGTGCTTCCGAATCGGCTGTCTTTATCGATGAACCCATTTATAAGGAAACAGTTGATCTATTTAAGAAATATCGTGTTTATTTTGCTAATAAAGAAGAAAAGCGTTTATTAGAAAAATATATGTTTGGCGTTACAAAAGGCAGCGCGGATGTAGCTAATGCTAGATTAAATGCCGATGTTGCTGGTATGTCTGCTGCTAATATTGCTAAAAACGCGGGCTTTAAGATTCCAGATGGTTGCCAAATTATTGCCGTAGAATGCCAAGAAGTAGGAGTTAGCGAACCAATGTCAAGAGAAAAGCTATCTCCGGTCTTGTCAGTTTATAAAGTCAAAGACTATAACGAAGGCTTTGATAAATGCGAACAAATGCTTGAATTTGGCGGATTAGGACACTCGGCCGCTATCCATTGCAAAGAACAATCCATGTCCGATGCTTTCGGAGATAAAGTCAAAGCCATCCGTATCATTTGGAATTCCCCATCGACATTTGGTGGAATTGGAAATGTCTATAACTCCTTCTTGCCTTCATTGACTTTAGGCTGTGGCTCTTACGGCCATAACTCGGTTGCTGGCAACGTCAGTGCCGTTAACTTGCTTAACATTAAGCGCGTAGGGAAAAGGAGAAACACCATGCAATGGTTTAAAGTTCCACAAAAAATTTATTTCGAACGTAATTCCATCCAATACCTACGTTCTGCTAAGGATGTAGGAAAAGTCTTTGTCGTCACTGACCACTCCATGGTCCAGCTAGGCTTCTTAAATAAAATTATCGACGAATTGAATCAAAGAAGAAACCCCGTCACCTATCAATTATTTGCCGAGGTTGAACCGGATCCAGATATTTCTACCGTTAACCGTGGCGTTGAATTAATGAAGCAATTCGAGCCAGATACCATCATTGCCTTAGGTGGAGGTTCTTGCATGGACGCTGCTAAGGGTATGTGGATATTCTATGAACACCCAGAAGTAAACTTCGATGATTTGAAACAAAAATTCATGGATATTAGAAAACGTGCCTTTAAGTATCCTGAACTTGGAAGAAAGAGTAAGCTTATTTGCATTCCGACTACTTCCGGTACTGGTTCTGAAGTTACCCCATTTGCCGTTATTTCGGATAAGAAGAACTTAAAGAAATACCCCTTGACCGATTATTCTTTGACTCCAAGCATTGCCATTGTCGATCCAGAATTTACGACCAACATCCCAGCTAAGAGTACCGCTTATACCGGTATGGACGTCCTAACTCACGCCATTGAATCCTATACTTCTGTTATGGCTAGCGATTACACCGATGGTTTGGCATTAGAAGCCATAAAGCTTGTCTTTACCTATCTCCCACGTGCCGTTAAAGATGGCAAGCATGATTTAAAAGCTAGGGAAAAGATGCATAATGCCGCGACAATTGCTGGTATGGCTTTTGCCAATGCCTTCCTTGGCATTACTCACTCCATTGCCCATAAAATGGGTGCTGAATTCCATACAATCCATGGACAGACTTGTGCAATCCTTTTGCCTCATGTCATAAAATACAATGGAACCCAACCAACAAAACTTGCGGTTTGGCCAAAGTATGAAGAATACCAATGCGATGAAAAATACCTTGAAATCTGCCGTACTTTAGGTTTAAAAGCCTCTAGCAAGGAAGAAGCAGGGGAAGTTTTATCAAAAGCCGTCATGGATTTAGGAAAAGAAATCGGCATCGACATGAACTTTAATTCCCTAATCAGCGATGAAGAAGTGTATAATTCTAAATTGGAGGAAATAGGATATCTTGCATATGAAGATCAATGCACCCCGGCTAATCCAAGGGAACCTCTTGTCGCCGATATGATCCAAATCATGAAGGATGCCTATAAAGGAAATTAATGGACAAACTCGAAGTTAGTATCTGCGTTGGAAGCTCTTGTCATTTAAAGGGTTCCCGCGAAGTCATTGAAGAAGCTAGAGAACAAATCGATCGTTTGCATCTTCAAGATAAAATCGAACTTAAGGCTGCCTTTTGCTTTGGGCAGTGCGGGCATGATGGAGTCACCTTTAAAATTAATGATGATATCATCCCGGGCATAACAAAAGAAAAAGTCGCGTCTTTGTTTGAAGATACCATACTTCCATTAGTTAAGTAGTATTAATAAAAGGGAGACCTAAAATAGGTTCTCCCTTTTCTTTGTTTTAGGAGGAGAGGACATGCATGTTTTAACTAGTAGAGAAAATGATTGCCGTAGTTGCTATAAATGCATTAGGCATTGCCCGACCAAATCCATTTCCTTTCATGATGGACAAGCTTCCATTATTTTTGATGAATGTGTTTTATGTGGTAGGTGTTATAGCGTTTGCCCTCAAAATTGCAAAGTCATTAGGGATGATAAACAAATAGCTTTAAGACTTCTTGAAAATTATAATTGCGTGGCTTCCATAGCTCCTTCTTTTTCTAGTGCTTATCATGGGGTTAGCTTTGCTTCCATAAAAAAAGCTTTGCTTGAGCTAGGCTTTGTCGATGTGGAGGAGACAGCACTCGGGGCTACCATAATTAAGAAACAATATGATGAATATTGTCAAAATGACAAGAACGATGTCATTATTTCTACTTGCTGCCATAGCATTAACTCCTTAATTGAAAAGCATTATCCCGATTTATCTTGTTATTTGGCTCCATTTTTATCCCCAATGCAGGCTCATTCTCTTGATATAAAAAGAAGAAATAAAGATGTTAAAGTTATCTTTATAGGTCCTTGCATTGCAAAAAAAGAAGAAGCGGATAGATATAAAAATCCCGATTGCGTTTTAACGTTTTTAGAACTAGATGATTTATTAAAAGAAAAAAACATAAAAATAGAAATAACCCCTTTTAAAAAAGAAGAAAAAACAAAGGCAAGGCTTTTTCCTATTGAAGGTGGAATCTTAAAAACGATGGATAAGCCTAATAAGAATAGGCTTTATCTTTCTTTTTCTGGCATGGATGAATGCATAGAGGCATTAGAAAACATAAAAAAGGGCGACGTCCATAATTGCTTTATCGAAATGTCTTCTTGCGAAGGAAGTTGTATAAATGGTCCTGCCATACCTAAAGAAAAGAAGGCTTTGGTTTCTTCCATTTTAGAAATCGAAAGAAATGCAGGGACAAAAGATTTTGATGTTTCTAAATATGAAAAGAATGAATTGACTAAATCTTTTACCCCAGTTTCTCTTCCTAAAAAAGAATTTAGCATAGAGGAAATAGAACAAGTATTAAAGAAAATAGGTAAGTTTAAAAAAAGTGATGAACTTAACTGTGCTTCTTGTGGATATCCTACGTGTAGAGAAAAGGCCAAGGCCGTCTTATTAAACAAGGCTAATCTAGAAATGTGCCTTCCTTATTTAATGGAAAAAGCCAAATCTTTTAATGAAGATATTGTCGAAAATACGCCGAATGGGATTTTACTTACCGATGAAAATCTAACTGTCCAACTTATTAATCCCGCTCTTTGCACTCTTCTTAATTTGGATTCAAAAGATATTGTAGGCAAAGATGTTTCTACTATATTGCCAGTTGATTTATTTGCCCTAGCTTTATCTAAGCAACCCACTAGATGTGCCCACCTTCATTTAGAAAAATATAACCTTTATGTCGAGGCGAGTGTTTCTTATGATGAAAAATATAAATCAATAATTGGGATTTTTAGGGATCGAACCCAGACTCACCTAGATCACGAGAAACATATAAATGATGTTAAGGCAACCGAGAAAATAACTAGGGATGTTATTGAAAAGAATATGAGGGCTGTTCAAGAAATTGCCCAGCTTTTAGGCGAATCGGCCGCGAATACAAAAATTGCCCTAACTAATCTAGCCAAGACTATTGAAGATGAAACAAATGGAAACTAATTTGACCCAAATAGAATACGGCTTTCTTTCCATTAACCATAAAGGAGAAGAGCTTTGTGGCGACCATATCCAAGTCTATGAAGGCGAAGATGGGTCATATACTTTGGTTTTGGCCGATGGACTTGGTTCTGGTGTGGTTGCCTCTATTTTATCTACCTTGACAAGTGCGATGCTTTCAAGAATGGTAGAAGGAGGATTATCTATTGAAGAAGGGGCTAGGACATTGGTTAAGACTCTTCCTATCGCTAGAGATAGGGGCAATGTAGCCTATTCCACTTTTACTGTTTGCCATATAAATAAGGATTATTTTGCTACCATTTATAATTTCGATAACCCTGAACCGGTTTTTATTAGAGATGGAAACGAAAAGAAATTAAGCTATGAAAACATTGAAGTGGAAGGGAAAATAATAAAAAAAGCTTCTTTTTATTTTCAAGTTAACGATATTTTGACCATTATATCTGATGGTGCTGTTCATGCTGGGGTGGGCGAAACACTTAACTTTGGCTGGACTAGAGAAGAAATTTCCGCCTTTTTAGTAGGCTTATATTCTCCTTCTTTGTCTTCAAAAAACCTGGCTACTATTTTAGTTGACCATTGTGATTTGCTTTATAATCATAGACCAGGGGATGATACTAGTGCTTTATGTGTAAAAAGAAGAGAAAGAAAGAAAGTATCCTTACTAGTTGGTCCTGCAACTTCTCCTAATGATGATGAACAAATGCTCTCTTCCTTCTTTTTTGACAATAATCCCCATATAGTATGCGGTGGAACGACTTGTTCTATTGTTGCTAGGTATTTACATAAGGAAGTAAAGGGGGGTCTAGATTATATAGATCCAGATGTCCCGCCGATCTCTTATATTGATGGGGTGGACTTAGCTACTGAAGGTATCATAACCTTGAATAAGGTTTTATCCTTAAGTAAGGATTACCAAGGGCAAAATAAATCATATTTCGATTGGTCATTTAAAGAAGATGGGGCCTCTTTAATTGCTAGAATGCTATTTGAGGACGCTACCGACATAAAATTCTTTGTAGGCTGCGCGGTTAATCCTGCCCATCAAGATCCTAGATATCAAATAAACTTTAAAATGAAAATGCAGATAATCGATAATTTGGCCAAAGAATTAAAAAACATGGGCAAGCATATCGAAGTAAAATATTATTAAGGGAGAAATAGATATGAATAAATTCGATACATTGGTTCAAGAATTAAAATATAAAGTCCTAAAAGAAGTCGCTAAAAATTATTGGGATGGTACTTTAAATGAAAATATCCACAATATCCCAAAAATAATTTCCCCTGGTCCTAAAGCCACGATGAGATGCTGTATTTATAGAGAAAGGGCCATTGTCGAAGATAGAATCCAATTGGCTTTAGGTGGCGATAAAAACAATAAGAATTTATTGGAAGTAATTGAGCCAGCTTGCGATGAATGCCCTTTCGGCGGGATTACGGTTACCGATATGTGCAGAGGGTGTTTAGCCCATAGGTGTGCACAGAATTGTCATAGGAATGCCATTAGTTTTGGCGATGATTTAAGGGCTAGGATCGACAAAAGCAAGTGTGTCAATTGCGGACTTTGTGAGAAAGCTTGCCCTTTTGGGGCCATTATAAATAAAAGAAGGCCCTGTGAAGCGGCTTGCAAAATTAATGCCATTCACCCTCGGGAAGATGGCATTACTTCAATTGATGAAAGCAAATGTACTAGATGTGGACAATGTTCCTATTCTTGCCCTTTCGGTGCCATTATGGATAAAAGTTACATTACTAAATGCATCGATATTATTAAAGGGTCTGATGGTGGCAAGAATTATAAAACCTATATGATAGTAGCCCCTTCTATATCTAGTCAATTCCATTATGCAAAATTAGGACAAGTTGTAACTGGCATAAAAAAATTAGGCTTTACCGATGTCATCGAGGCTGCCTTAGGTGCTGATTTAGTTGCTTTAAACGAGGCTAAAGATTTAGCCGAAGAAAAATTTTGCACTTCAAGTTGTTGCCCTGCCTTTGTTAGATATATAAAGACTTCTTTCCCGGAATTAAAAGATAAAATCAGCAAAAATTTATCTCCCATGGCTTCGATTGCAAAATATGTAAAACAGTTGGACAAGAATGCCAAAACCGTCTTTGTCGGTCCTTGCATTGCCAAAAAAATGGAAATGTTTGAGGAAGATAGCGCCCCTTATATAGATTGCGTTATTACCTTTGAGGAATTACAAGCCTTAATTGACGCAAGAAACATAGATTTAACTACCCTAGAAGAAAAACCTCTTGATAACGCCTCTTATTTTGGAAGGATATTCGCTAGAAGCGGCGGACTTTCTGATGCCGTTAAGCAAGCTTTAAAAGAATTGAATATCGACTTTGAGGTCAAGCCAGTTGCCTGTTCTGGATTAGATCAATGCAAATTAGCCCTCACCCAAGCTAAGATGGGTAGGCTTCAAGGCAATTTCATTGAGGGCATGGCTTGCCCTGGAGGCTGTATTGGGGGGCCAAGTTGCCTAACTCATGAAATTAGAGATGCCGCTTCAGTTGATAAATATGGGCATGAATCGAAAGAAACTACGATAAAGGGAGCCGTAACTACATCTATGGCCGATCCTAGTATTTGTTCTATTGAAACTAAGGAATAAAAAATGAATAAAAAAGAAAAAATAGAAAAAGAAGCTTTTGCTAGTTATTCGTTAGTCGATTTGGCATTATGCGCCTTTTATAAGGAATTTGATAACGATATTAAAAAAGATGAATTTTCTTCTAGCGATAAGAATTTTTGCCGTGCCTTTGCTATTATTATCATGCAAACAATGATGGAAATATCTGCCTCTTATGGGAAAATCAGTCATGACCAGGCTGTATTTTTCTATAATTTTGTCAATAAAGAGGAAAGTGATTATCTTCGTTACGTTGGGGAAATATCATCAAAAAGTTCTATTGGCTATGATGAATTGGAGACTTTAAACGATGTGGAATTAAAACTTCTTTCTATGCTTGGAAAGAAAAATTTCTCCCCAGTAGCAAACTTTTTGTTTTCTCTTGTTTTGCTTTCTTCTGCAAAATTAAAAGAGAAGTCACCTTTGCCAGGCTTATTGGCAAATATAATAAATTTCTTTGATTTGTTTGTTTCTTTATCCGATTCTAGCGAAAGTGAAAAAGATGACCAGGCTGCCTTGATTTTATCTAGCAACATCTTAAAACCCTTAGGAGCCTTGCCTAGGCAAAAATAACATTTAAAATGAATCCGGTACGATAATATAATTTTATTAATAGAAGGCATAATCATGGAACTAGATCATTTAATGGGCGAAGGTCCTTTACTTAATGAAGAAGGAAATTTAGCTGAACCAGGCTATGCCTTATCTTTAGTAAAAAAATATAGCAGGGACGCAATAAGGTCTAGCAAATTAAAAATAAAGGAATGGGATTATTATTATGTAGGCAATTCTAATTATGGAGTTGCCTTAACTGTTGCCGATAATGGCTATATGTCGTTATTGTCTGTTTCTTATTTGGATTTTATAAATAAAAAGGAGATAACTAAGTCCAAGATGGGCTTTTTACCTCTAGGCAAGCTTAATTTGCCTTCCTCCTCTTCTAAAGGTGACATAATTTATGATAAAGATGGTTACTATTTTTCTTTTTATCTAGTTGGGAATAAAAGGCATTTAAAGGTAACTTATCCAAAATTTTATGAGAAGAAAGATACTTTTAGATGTGATTTGATTTTGACTCCGACTATTAAAGATTCTTTAGTTATCGCCACCCCCTTTAAAAAGAAACGTTGTTTTTATTACAATCAAAAAATAAATCTTCTTCAAGCCGGGGGATATGCCAAAATTGGCAAAAATTATCTTGATTTCAATAAGTCTTCTTTCGGTGTATTAGATTGGGGAAGAGGAGTATGGGAATATTCTTCAACTTGGTATTGGTCTTCCCTTTCTTCTACTATGGATGGAGTTAAGATTGGCTTTAATTTCGGCTATGGGTTTGGGGATGTTAAAGCTGCTAGCGAGAATATAATTTATTATGGTGACCAATCTTATAAAATAAGGGAAGTCAGAATGGACATTCCCTTAAAGAAAAATGGCTCTTTCGATTATATGGGAAAATGGAAATTTAGGTCTTCTCAAGGTGAAGTAGATTTAGAATTTACTCCGATTATTGATAGAAAAGCTAGAAGCAATGCCCTTATAATAGTTTCCGACCAACATCAAGTATTTGGGAAATTTAATGGCAAGCTGCTATTAAATGGAAAAATGGTTTTAATTAAGGACTTATTAGGTTTTGCCGAAAGAGTGCATAATAGGTGGTAGTGTTTTAAAAAAGGATAAGAAAATATGAATAAACAATTTGATTATTTAATAGTAGGCGCAGGATTATCTGGGGCTACAATAGCTAGGAAATTGCTTGATGAAGGAAAAAAAGTTTTAATTGTAGAAAAAAGGGAACATGTTGGCGGAAATATCTATACCGAAATGAAAAACGGCATACCGGTTCATGTCTATGGTCCCCATATTTTCCATACCGATAAGAAAGAAATATATGATTTCTTTTGCTCTTATTGCAAGACTTATCCTTTTATAAATTCCCCTCTAGCTTATTTTAAGGGCAATTATTACCATATGCCCTTTAACATGAATACTTTCTTCGAGCTGTGGGGAGTTAATAACGAAGAAGAAGCCAAAAAGAAAATAGAAGAAGAAACTCTTCCATATAAACAAAAAGAACCAACCAATTTAGAAGAGCAAGCCCTATCTTTAGTAGGAAACACAATTTATAGGACCTTGATAAAGGGGTATACGGAAAAACAATGGGGGAGAGATTGCAAGGATTTGCCTTCTTCTATTATTAAAAGATTGCCTTTACGCTTTACTTACAATAATAACTATTTCAATGACCCATACCAAGCAATGCCTAAAGGCGGCTTTACTCCTTTTATAGAAAATTTATTAAAAGGAGCCACTGTTAGATTTGGCGTTGACTATTTAAAGGATAAAGAAGCATTGGATTCTTTAGCCGATAAAGTTATTTATACTGGCAGACTCGATGAATATTTTTCTTTTGAATTAGGCCATTTAGAATATCGTTCCTTACGTTTTGAAGTCGAAATATTGCCAATTAAATCCTATCAAGGGAATGCGGTTGTAAATTATACGGATAAGACCCCTTCTTATACACGCATAACCGAACATAAATATTTCGATCCTTCCTTAATCGATTTGGACTCAACCGTCATTACGAAAGAATATCCTGATAAATTTGTCGAGGGGAAGATTCCTTATTACACGATTAACGATGAAAGAAATGCTAAATTGTCTGCTGCATATTTAGAAAAGGCAAAAGCGATTAAAAATGTTTATTTCTTAGGAAGACTAGCGACCTATAGATATCTAGACATGGACGATTCGATTTTCGAAGCCTTGAATTTGGCATCTATTTTATTGAAATAAAATTAATTATGGATAAAGAAAAACTAAAGTCGATAAGAAAGACATACAAAGAAGAATTAAAGGAATTAAAAGAGGGTAAACTCAATTTATTTGAGGATCATACTTCTTCCTTGCTCGAAGAAGATGGAAGGGCTCATATCAAAGTTAGTTTAAGAAATGAAGAAATATATGAACCTTATTCCGGGAAAGAAAAATTAAACAGCTCTTTATTCGAACACATTCAAAACGAAGTTAGCTATATTAAACCCATTTGCCCAATTTGTCTTGATTTCTATATTGATAAAAAGGACGAAATGGACATAGAAAAGATAACTTCCTTATATGAAAAAAGTGCTAGATTTGCTTTTGCCTCCGCTTCAAATGAATTAAAAAAGAATCGAATAATCATAGCCGTTTCCCTAGTTTTAGGCATTTTGTTTTTAATTGCCTATGAACTTTTCATGTTTTTATTTAATGGCAATTTCTTTGGCGAAATAATTTCTATTGCCTCTTGGGTGTTCATTTGGGAAGCGGTGGATAGGTATTTCTTTACTAGGCTAGGGATACAAAAAGATGGCCTTTTGCTGGCTAGGCTTGCCTCAGCTAAACTAGTTTTTCATGTTAAAGATTGATTTCTTTTTTTGAATATAGATAAAAGTAAATCTCAAATTTAAATATTTTCAAAATCTATTTATTGTTTAACTAATGTTTTTCTTTTCCTATTTTTTTCGCTATATTTTTGTATTTTTTTCTTTTAAAAAAGGGAATAAAAAAATATTATTGTGTCAAATTTGAACGTTTATAAATCAAAAAAGAAAAGAAAAGGAAAGCGCTTTCAAATATGGTTTACTTAGTTGATTTATAAGAAAGGGATTTTTCTACATGAAAAAGAAAAACATTTTAAGTCTTACTGTTTTGTCTTCTTTAATGGCACTTGGTGGGCTAACTTCCTTAAACAAAGTTTCTTTTGATACCGTAGGCGTTCAAGCGGAAACTGCTTTAAGTTCATCTATGCCAAGTGGATGGAATAAAGAAGGAGAGAACGAAAACAATACGATTTCTGCTTTTGAAGATTCTAGCCAAGGACATTCGATTCTATTGAATAGGAAAGATAGCCAAGGAAGCTTAAAGGCACGTAGTGGTTTAGTAAATGTAAAAGGGAATACTTATTATAACGTTTCCTTTAATAGTAAAACTACCGATACCGCTAATGTTCAAATTGTCATTGTTGAATATAAAGACAATGGTTCTACTGCCATTACATCAAAAGTAGTAGGGAAAGTTAGCAACGCGACAAATGATTGGGTTAATCGCCCTGGAATGTTTAAAACTTCTTCTTCTACAACCCAAATCGTTGTAGAGATTGAAGCCTTGGGAGTTGGCGAGACCTATGTTTCTAAATTATATATAAATGAAGGCGTTGAACCTGATGGGACAATAAGTAGCAGGACAACTTATTTTGAAGGAACTCCCACTAATCCAGAAACTGGCATTAATTCAGAAAAAGTCATGACTAAAGAAGTTCTTTCTTCTACTGCCGCGACTGGCTATAGTTCTTTAATTCTAACTCCAGGAAGAGGTGCCTATTTAAAATTTGACGATTATAAGATTACCGGTAAATTTACTATTCGCTTCAAATATAGATATGTTGGTCCTGATAATGGAACTAAATTAACTGTCAAAGTTGATGGAATAAATAAAGCTGGAGATAGGGTTTGGTATGGAGATTCCCCAAAAGCCGGTTGGACTCCCAATGGCCTATGGGACAATTATGAATTTGAATTCTCTGCTAAAGCAGGTGATGCTGAGCCTATTTTCGTTATAATTTATGCCGGGCTGAATGGTGAATCTACTTCAAGTCAAAGTTATTATTTGATTGATGACGTCGAAGTGATTGACCAAAAAGGCAATAACGTTGTCGAAGATGGTGGATTTGAATTAAAGGAAAACGCAAGAACAAATACGCTAAGCTATTTTGATTTTTCTGACAAAGGAGAAGCTAATTGGGGCATAGAAAATTTTGTAACTATTCCAGATTCTGCTTATATTTTTGACGGTTATAATGAATCTAGGGCCATTCATTTGGGCTCTTATAAAGCCTTAGGCGTTTCTCTTCCTATCTTGCCGAAAGGGCAATATACCCTCTCATATAAATATAGGTCATCAGTTTCAGCTGCACTTCCTATTAGAATGGATAATTTTGATTTAACTGGGGCTCGATGGTATACAATTTCTAGATCTATTTCTAATACAAATAATGAGTGGGTAAGCGATTCTTATTCATTTAGGACTTATAATATCAATAATGAGGCTGAGTATGCTGACGTTTCTTATTTGGTAATTAATTCAAAGTCGGAAATTGACATTGATGATTTATCAATCAAGGATGAAAATGGAAACGAATTTCTTTTTGCGGGTAGCTTCGATTCATTTATGGCCGGCGGAAGCTATGTCAATAATACGGATGCATTCAAGGATGATAACGGCGACATTGTATATTCTTCGATAAGAAAGCTTTCAATGGCCGCAACTAGCGAATTAGAATCCTATGTTGAGCTAAATCTTGCTTCTTTAGGCTTAAATCAGGTAGCTGAAGGTGAGAAAATTAACGTTTCTTATGAATATTTAGGCGGGTCGGATGGCGTTAGTGCTGCTTTTTCGGACCGAAATCAGTGGCCTCTTACAAATGCAAATAAGACTGATAATTGGACAAAAAGGGATACTCAATTAGAAACAACTTACGCTGGTGGTTATAATAATCAAGCCTTAAGATTTTATGGTAATAATTCAACGGAGAAAAATGTATATCTTCGTAATTTATCCGTTACCGATTCTGATGGCAATGAATATTTCCACCCGTTTGCCAATGGAACTTCTATCCTTCCAGAAGGTGCCTTCTTTGTAAATGAAGATAAAGAAGCAGTTGATGAATTTGTTGCCGCTTATATCACTAAACAAGGCGCGGAAGATTACACCCAGGTTTCCGAAGAAAATAGGGCAAATGAATGCTTGGATAAATTAAGTAGAGCAAATGGAGCTTTAAGGCGCCTAACGGCTTCTCAAAAAGAACTATTTAATACTAGCGAAGATTATGCCCAAGCTAGAGCCATAATGGAAATGTGGAAAACCGCTTCTAGTTCCAATGCTTCAATTGGTTTGTTCGGGAATTCTTCTTCGTCTAATTCCTCGACTGCCTTAATTATTACGATATTGGCTATTTCTGCCGTTGCGATTTCAACTTTTGTCTTCGTTAGAAAGAAAAAACATAATTAATTTTTCTAAAAAATAGATCCGTTGGTTTACTTTCCGCGGATCTTTTTTATCTATTTTTAAACAAAAAAAGCATTGGATTATCCAATGCCATCTATTCAATTGGTTGCAGGAGATGGATTTGAACCACCGACCTCCAGGTTATGGGCCTGGCGAGCTACCAAACTGCTCCATCCTGCGATATCGCCTTTCGGCTTAATAACTATACTCTCCTCTTTCTCTTCTAGCAACTAGATTTTTAAAAGGCCTATATATGTGTGTTAATGTCCCATATATTTGTTTGTACTATCCTTAATGTCTTTATTTTAGTAGAAACTAAAAACGTGTTTAGGTAAAATAAGTTTTAGGAAAAATTAATATGATTATTACTTTTGTTTGTGACGTGCTTGGCGAAGAAAATAACGGAACGACAATCGCCACTATGAATGTTATTAGGGCAATGAAGAAAAAAGGACACACCGTACGCATTGTTTGCCCTGATGAAGATAAAGAAGGAAAAGAAGGCTATTATGTAGTTAGACCTCTTAATTGGGGCATTTTCAATGACTATGTTAAAAAGAATGGGGTAGTCCTTGCTACCACTAGGGATATGGAAATAGTCAAACAAGCCTTAACTGGGGCTGATTTGGTCCATTTTAATTTCTGTGGCAAGTTATCTTCCGCCGTTGTTGACTTAGCCCATTCCATGGGCATTCCTTGCACGGCTAGTTTACATACACAAGCCGAGAACTTTACAAACCATGTCTTTCTTGACCATTCAACGGCAATTAATGATGGCTTGTATCATATTCTTTATAAAAAGCTTTTTAGTAAAGTCGAAGCCATTCATTACCCGTCCCAATTCATTCATGACTTGTTTGAAAAGAAAAATCATTTCCATGGCAACGGATATGTTATTTCTAATGGAATCCAAAGGGCTTTTAAAAGAGAAAACTTGCCAAGACCAGCTGCTTTAAAGGATAAATTTGTTATTGTTTATACAGCTAGATATTCTAAAGAAAAAGTTCATAAAGTCCTTATTAAGGCCATGAAGTATTCTAAATATAGAAAGCAAATAGTTTTGATTCTTCCTGGCGCGGGACCACTTGAGAACAAAATGAAGAAATGGGGCGAAAAATATTGTTTTAGGCCACCTGTATTAGGCTTCCATAGCAGAGAAGAAATGGTAAAAATCCTAAATATGGCTGATTTATATTGCCATGTTGGAAGAGTCGATATCGAGCCGGTTTCTTGCTTAGAAGCCATTTCAGTTGGCATTTGTCCTATTCTTACCGATTCTAAGCTCTCTTCCGTCTCTTCTTTTGCCTTAAGTGAGAAAAATGTTTTCAAACATGGTGATTCAAAAGACTTATCTAGTAGAATCGATTATTGGCTTGAACACGAAAAAGAAAGAAAAGAATGCGCTGATTCTTATTTAGGCTTTGCTAAGAAGTTTGATTTTGAAACTTCAATGGACAAAATGGAAGAGATGTTTTTAAAAACCGTTGAAGATTATAAAAACAAGGAGACAAAGTGAAACCTAAAAAGATAGTTTATTATGACGATGCCCTTAACGATGAATTCTCTGGCACGAAGATAAATAGAAAACCGTTGCCGGATAATTACAAATACGTCAATAAAAATATCTTCTATAGGGCTTTCGCTTGGTTTTTTTATTACCTTATTGCTTTGCCTATTTTATTTTTCGTGATGAAATTTGTCTTTCATTATAAAGTAAAGGGGAACAAACGAATTAAAGGAATTATGAATTGTTCTTGCTTCTTTTATGGCAATCATACTTCTTTTACGGATGCCTTAATTGCCCAAACTCTTGTTTCTAGGGGAAAAAGAACCTATATAGTTACTAATCAAGATACGACATCCATTAAAGGCATTAGGTGGCTTGTTACATTGCTAGGCTGCATACCTACCCCTGAAACGCCTGCTCAAAGAAATCAATTTGTTTCAACTATAAAATATAGAGTCAAGCAACATTGTGGGATAGCTATTTTCCCAGAAGCCCATATTTGGCCTTATTCGACTCATATTAGGCCTTTTAGCGATGCTTCTTTTGTTTATCCTAGTGAACTAGGCTCGCCAGTAGTTGCAATGTGTACAACTTATAGGCAAAGAAAGATATTTAAAAACAAACCACCTTTGCCGACCGTCCATGTTTCCAAGCCTTATTTTCCCAATATGCAGCTTTCTTTACCTGAAAGAAAAGCCGAGTTAAGGCAAAAAGTCTACGATTTCTTGCTTGACTGCGCTTCTAGTGAAGAAAATGTCGAATATATTGCCTATGTTAAAAGAAAGAAAGAAAAAGAATAAATAAGCATCTTTATTTAAAAGTAATTTAAATAATCTATAATTAATGTAGTTGAAAGGATTGATTTTATGGAATTAAAAGGATCTAAAACCGAAAAATGTTTGCAAGAAGCTTTTGCTGGTGAATCTCAGGCAAGGAATAAGTATACCTATTTTGCCTCCAAAGCCAAAAAGGAAGGATATGAACAAATTGCTGCCTTGTTTTTAGAAACGGCAGACAATGAAAAAGAACACGCCAAACTTTGGTTTAAATATTTAGAAGGTGGCGAAGTCAAATCTACCGAAGAGAATTTAAAAGCAGCTGCCGGTGGCGAAAATTATGAGTGGAGCGAAATGTATCCCTCCTTTGCAAAAATTGCCGAAGAAGAAGGCTTTAAAGAGATTGCTGCCAAGTTTAGAATGGTAGCCGAAATTGAAAAAAACCACGAACAACGTTATAAAAAATTATTGGACAATGTAAAAACTGGCGTTGTTTTTGTTTCTAAGGACGTGGCTGTCTGGAAATGTAGGAATTGCGGTCACATCGTCATTGGAAAATTTGCTCCGGAAGTTTGCCCGGTTTGCAAGCATCCAAAAGCTTTTTTTGAATTAAACGCTACTAATTATTAATCGTTTTATATATTTGGCCCTCGTTATAGACGAGGGTCTATTTTTATGGAGATATTTATGGACATTGCCTTTATAGTGATTACAAGCATATTTGGATTGATTTTACTATTTCTCTTCTTTTTGCTTTCGTTTCAGTTTCTTTTCATTCTTTTCGCCCCTTTAAAGGAAAAGAAATTCAAAAGGCATGACCCAAAAACTAAATTTGCCATCATTATCCCAGCCCATAATGAAGAAAGTGTTATAGAAAACTCCATTAAGAATTTACTTAACAATATTGATTATCCAAAAGATTTGTATGATGTTTATGTCTGCGCGGATAATTGCAATGACAATACATTTGCCTTAGCTAAAAAAGCCGGTGCTATTGTCTATGAAAGACATTGCGATGACCCAGATAAAAAAAGGGCTGCCTATCCCATTAAACTTTTGATAGAAAAAGTTTTAGAATCTGAAAAAAATTACGATGCCGTCATCAAATTTGACGCGGATAATTTGCCTTGCAAAGAATTTTTAAAAAGAATGAACGACGCCATTTTAGAAGGCGTTACTATAGCTAGAGCCCACGAAGCCCCCTCGAATATGGGACAAAATATGTGGAGTAGTGTATCTAGTTGTTATTATGCTAGAGATTCTAGACTGGCTTGTAATTTTAGAGAAAGAATGAATTGGAATTCCATGATTTCCGGGGCCGGCATGATGGTTACTACCTCTACATTAAAAGAAATAGGCGGCTGGGATGCCTTAGGAACTATAGACGATGCCGAGTTTGCCGTTAAAAGAATGATTGAAAAACGCCACATTAACTATATTCCTGAAGCAATTGTCTATGAAGATCAGCCTTCTAGCAGGATTGATTCAGCCAATAGAAACGCTAGAATGGCCAATGGGCTTAATAAACTTTATTTTGGGGAGGCAAAGAAATTACTGGGCTTATTTTTTAAAACCGGAAAACTAACTTATCTAGACATGTGGGCTCAGCTTTCCTTTGTTCCCATTCCTTTGCTTCTTTCCATTAGTTTTCCTATCTATTTCGCCTTTTATTTTATTAGCCTAGGCTTAGAAGCAGGTGGAGTTCATATTTTTGATTTTATGTTTACCTCTGGGTTAAACGGTACAGCCTTTTTAACGATAATTTGGACTTTAATCGGGGCTGGGATAGCCTTAATTGCCTTCTATATCCTTTGGACTTATCAATCTTGGCTTGGCGTTTATCTAGATAGAAAAATATTGGGCAAAAATTGGTATAAGGACGCTAAAAAAGGCATTTGGTTAGGAGCATTTGCCATGATGGCTTATGGAGGCTCCGTTTCTAAAGGCACGAGCCAAAAGAAAGTAAAATGGGCTTCGATAAAAAGAAATACGCCGAATAATAAATAAATAAAACTAATTTAATTAAGCGCGTCTAGCAAATCTACTAGGCGCGCTTTGTTTATTAAAGCATTTTTTATTAAAATCTTTTAATTTCTAGACAATTCTTCTTTTTCTAATTTTCTTCTATATGACACTTCTAAGATTATTACTGAAATCAAAGACAATATTAAAATTAAATAGAATGTCAATAAACGCCAAATCAAAGAAATGGCAACATAATCGATGCTGGCTTGGCCTGTAACTGCCCTAGATACTATTGCAAAAGCCATTTCTATGCCGCCTGTTCCTCCAGGTGTTGGCACCCAGCAAACGGCTCCTGAGGCAAAAGCGGTGGCAAAACCTGTTTCTAAAAATTTATCCCAACCAATCACGTCTTCTCCTACCATGACAGAACGGATAATAAAGAAGGTGAGGAAAAAATATATTCCATAAACTACAAATTTAACGATTGTGGCAAAGAAGACAGCTTTTCTATGGACTAGCAGTTCTTTTGTTGTTTGTTGCACGTTTTCGCAATACTTTTCAAAATCCGGTATTTTAGGTCCTAAGAATTTATTAATCCATTTGGCTTTGCAAAGCCATTTAGCTCCCTTGATTAATAAGTTGGCCAATCCTTTATTTAGACCAAGGCAACTTACAAAGACTAAGAAGCCTAAATTAAAGACATAACCCATAATTGCAAGAGAAGTAAAAGTCCAATACTTTGCGTTTATCGCGGCTTCTCTAGCTGCTTCTGTTACATTTGGATCGATTGGGGTTAATGATATCGAATATTGCATTATGGCATTGCTAAAATCTTTATAAAAGAATAAAGCTACGACCTCATATAGGTTTAAGACAAATAAATAAATAATGAAATTTGTTAATACTAATCCGGTTGCCGTGCCGCTTTTCATCCCTTTTCTAGCAAAATTATAAATTTGGATAGGCTGTCCTCCGGCTGCAAATGGGGTTACCCCATTATAAAAGTGTTCGCCTGCTCCAATTAACAAAGCATCGCAAGCAGATGTATTTTTATCAAAAGATTTTGCAAGTATTAGCAAAGGGATAGGGTAAAGAATAAAAAATGCGACAGCAGAAATAATGGCGTATATTAGCCATTTATAATTAGAACCATGCGAAATATTTGAAAATGTATTAAACATATTCGTCAAATCGCCCAAAGAAAATAAAATAGAAAGCAAGACAGCTGTTATCATGACAAAAAAGATAATTGATGAAATCATTTTCTTTTTGTTCTTTTTTGACTTGGGGTTTTCTATCTTTGCTAATTCTTCGTTAATTTTTTCTTCTTTAATATCGTTATTTTTTTCATCCATACTTATAACCTTTAAGGTTTCATTTTATTTATAAAATAAAAACTAATGAATAGTTAACTCTTTTCTATCTAATTAGTCAAATTTATAGGCTTTTTTCTTTTTATTGAGGTCTATTCTTCATCTTTTTAATAGATTTTATAGGAAAAAGAACAAATAAATAAAATTTATCTTGATTTTATCATGAGTTTTTCCCATAATAACTAGGCACTTAGGCGACCTGGACCATTGGTGTAGCGGTCTAACATGCTTCCCTGTCACGGAAGAGACCACGAGTTCGAATCTCGTATGGTCCGCCAAAGTTTGTGGCCCGATAGCTCAGCTGGTAGAGCAAGGGACTGAAAATCCCTGTGTCGGCGGTTCAACTCCACCTTGGGCCACCATTGAAAATTAATCGATGCGCAAGCGTCGATTTTTTATTTAAACATAAAGTAAGAGCAAAAGATTTATGCGGTCAACTTCTTTAATAGACTTTCAAATAATCTAGATAGGAGGCTCGGACCTGCTTTGCGACAAATATTTAGAAGATTTTTAAAACTGACTTTGTAAGAAGCGTTTTAACTCTAGATGAAGAAGGAAATATGCAAGGAATAAGGCGTCGCAAAGTTTATCTTTTAATCTAGATATGCAAGTAAAAGTTTTTTGCTAGGAAAGAATTAAAGTAAATTAGATTTTTTTAAAGCCTATAGGGAAGAAAGGTTTTAAAACTTGTTTTCTTGGGATAAAAAAATTTAATCTTTTTGTTTTAAAATAGTTTGCTAGAGGAAATTATTGTTTTGTTATTTTTAATGTTGCTTTTATTAAACAAGAAGCTTTTTATCTACTGTTTTTGATTTTTTTATAAACCTTTGTTTATTTAGATATTATTCGTAACTATCTTTCAATATTTCTACAAAAAACATTATATTTTTTATTTATTTTTCAGAAAAAATGTATATTAAATTGCAAAAAATTATCGATACAAAAAACCAATATTTTTTTCTTTTAAAAGAATGAAAATGAATTTTTTCTTGCAATTTTCGCGGGGGGGGGGGTTACAATGTCAGGCTAAAAATGGAGGATTAAATGTAAAAATGAAAAAGTTTTTAGTATCGGTTATAGTTCCATCTGCTGCTGCGATTGCGCTTGTTGGATCTGGATTTTCTGTTTGGTATTTTGGTAATAATCAAGTCAGTTCAACAAATACTTTAAACGTGGAAGTCAAAAATGTTTTAAAGATTGGTTCTTTAAGCGGCGGAAGCGACGGAAAATTAACTTTTGATCAAACTAGTGACGGTAGAAAAGCTGCCATGAATAATGTCACTGATGATCTTTCTTCAATCGAAGCCACCGGTTTGACTTTTACTCTTAATAATGAAGGGAATAAAACGGTTTCTTATACTAGCCCAACTGATGGAGTTGATAATGGCACTTTTGGGACTGACGAAGTTAGAGTCGAGATTAAGACAAAAATAACTTTAAATGAAACGTTAGCTAAATATGTAACTATTGATACTACTAATGAAAACATGACTGGAACTGGTACTACTTTTACCTATACCTGGACTAGCAAATCATTAGATTTATCTACTTTTGTTACTTTTAAATATGCTACCTATACCAATCAATATGATTCAGTGGTTGGCCATGCTAGTAGGACTAGCTTTACTTCTGCCGAACCTTTAAATGAAGAAGAATATAAGGCCATGAAAACCGAAGTTACTGGCATTGCAGGCAATGCGATAACTTTTGAAACTACTGCTACTTTAGTTAAGTAATTATTTTAAATTTGGGGAGGAAAGCTTAATGATTCTACTTGGAATCGCGACTGGGATATATATAGTTTGTCTTATTGTAATATTATGTTTCGGTTTTGCTTTCCTCTTTCTTTCTTTTTGCTATTTTAAATCAAAAAAGAAGCTTTTTTCTAAAGGCTTTGAAGATGAAGAGATCAAAAAGGAAATAGAAAAAGATTATCCAAAAATAATCAAAAAGAAGAAAAATAGGTCTATTTCTGATTTTATTAAACGCAAAGAAAAAGGAACGAAAAGTTCTTTTTTGATTTATGATATCCTAGTTTCTGCTGTTTATGGATTCCTTATTATTTTAGTTTGTTTCGGATTAAGTCCTACTATTTCTACCGAGCATATTTTTGTTTTTGATAAGGCGATGATGATAATTGAAACCTCATCAATGGAAACCATCTCGCCGAATAATGTATATTTAAAAGAAAACGATTTAGATAAAGACGAACATAGAATTAATCATTATTCATTTGTCTGCATTAATAAAACCACCCCGGAGCAAATGAGACTCTATGATGTTTATGCTTTTAAAATGTATGATTTCGAGACTAAAAAAGATATCACCATTGTTCATAGACTAATTGAAATAAAGGAAAAGGATGGAGAGACTTTATACACATTTAGAGGCGATTCCAATTCCTCTTCCTTGCTTTTAGAAAAAGAAATTACTTTTGATAAAATTGTTGGTAGATTCAGTGGCTATAAAAATGAATTCTTGGGGTATCTAGTAGTTTATTTACGTTCTTCTATAGGCATTATTACAATTACGACTACCTTTTTGCTTCTATTGATTTATTCTTCTTTGAACTCGAAGCTAGAAATAGAACATGATAAACGATATTTATTACTTTTTAACGAATATATTAAAAAAATAAATTCCAATTTTAAAAGTTTGATTTTCAATAAGATTGATGAACATGAATATTCTTATTCTTCCTTTTTAAATAAGGGAAAAATAAAGATAGAAGGTCTAGACATTCCTTTAACTAATTATGAAATTGTTTTAAGCAAGGCGAGTAAAAATGCCTTTGATATCGAAGGATATGTGGAAGAATTCGCTTTTAATAAGCAAGAGGCGTATTTATTGGACGAAACTTCCTCCATTAACTTTATTGGGGATGAAAACGTTAGCTACTCTTTGCTTTTAAAAAAAGAAATAGGTTATAAAAATAGTAGCCAAGCCATGTTGTTTTTATATACAAATGAAGGGAAAGAAAATGATTAGGAAATACTCATTACTTTCTTTTTTTCTTCTAACAGGATTAGTGGTTGCTAGTTTTGGCACGGGCTTCTCTTTGTTTTATTTTGCGGAAAAAGAAAAGCAAATAACTAATAACAATACTATTGAAGTAAATAAGAAATATCCTAGTGAATTCGGGCATTTGAAAGTCTCTTTTTTCGATGATGAGGGGAAAGAAGAAACAAAACCATCCTTATTGATTGCCCAAAACGATATTGAAATGGCCGAATCCATTGAATTGGAATTCACTTTTTCTTCTAACTTTGAAGAAAATAGTTATGATTTTTCCTCTTTTTCTTATTCTTTTGTCTATGAAATAAATATTAACGAAGAATTGAAAGATTATTTTCAGTTCGACTATCCATTTTCTACAACTTCTTCCTCAATTAAAGGATATTGGTACGGATCGGGTCCAGTTTTGAAAAAGGATTTAGCAGACGTAGTTAAATCCAATTTGAATGTTTCGATTACTTATAAAAGCGGCATGAATCCTACTAGCTATGATGATTTTAAACTTCTCTCTAGCAAAATAAATCACATCACTTCTCCCTATCTTACGTATTCGTTCTCTTTTATTCCGACTTTTATCGGGAGTAATTCAATATGAAAAAGAAGTTTTATTTTGCTTTAATCGCTTTGTTTTTATTCCCTCTTGCTATTATAAAACAAGCCTATTCGATTTATAATTTTGGGCAGACAGGTAATGAGGTAGTTATTGAACAAAATGGCATTATTGACGATGTAAAGCCAAATTATATGCTCGATGAAAACATCTATACTGTCTATTTCTTTGCTCAAAAAGATATGGCTAGTTGGATTAACTCTTCTTCTTCTTTTTCCGAAGAAACCCTTGATTCTTTATTAGAAGAGCATTCCTCTTCCATAAGCGAGGAAAGTGGATATTGGGAGGATTTAGGCGATAGCCAAACTGGCATTGCCAAAAATAAATTTAGCTATAAAAAATTAGAAATGGTCGATACTTCCATTTCGATTGAGCAATTTAATGGAATAGGTGAACCAACGACTACTTCCAAAGATAAATATGGCTATCCAGTTTTATTCACCGGTTGGACTGCCGATGTTAATTCTGCCATAAATTATGGTTTTGCAACCCAAGGCAATTATAACTACATCAGTGCTTTTGACGATTTGGGGAAAATAGATAAAAAAGACATAAATGGTTCCCCTAGTGATGATAAGGTTATTTTTATCTATCCTATTTATACATCTGGAAAAAATTATAATGCTTCCAAACAAGAAACCGCGGTTAGGCTGCATAATGAAAAAGCCGTAACCATAACTACCAACAGTCGGACTGATACAATTTTTGATAGCGAACTATATTTTTCTCAAAAAGGGGAAGATAATTCTAGTTATTATTTTTATAATAATTTGACCGTTGGCAAAGACGATACCTATTATTTGGATTTTGGCGTCTCTGTTTATTCTTCTTATAACTGGGGATGGTCAGGGACTTGGTGGAATTTCTATGATGGAAAAAATTCCAAGACCAATGTGGGGAATTGCAAAGCCTTGCTTTCAGGAAAAGCTACTAGCAATGCCGAAATCAAAGGCGAAGGCACCTATAATATTTATGTCTATGTTTTAAATAATAGTTATAATTCTTATAATAGGAGTTCGGATTTTTCTTCTATAAATAGGTCTTCTAGACCTTTGGTTTATTATCAAGATCCTGACAATAGCTCTTATTCCGGCTCGATTACTTCTTTTTATGATACGAATTCTTTTAAAGCTTACGTAAAGGTAGAAAAAATCTATGATTTCGCTTTAATTGGCGCGAATAATCCGTTTTCTTTTTCTTCTGGCGCCGAATTCCATAGCTGCTTTAAAAATTTAGATGTTAACGATTCTTCTTTAAGCGGTCTTTGGAATATTTATATGATCGATAATGTCTATATAGATGGAGCTTTAAATCCTTCTTTTATGAGTTTCGGAAATTATTCGGTCAAACGGAACGTTTTTGGCGTTTTAACTTCTAGTAATGATATTTCTTCTTTTAAGATAGGAAAATTAAATTCAAGCTTCTTGAATTATCTAAAAAATGAAGAAGGGAAAACGTTCTATACGATTGATGATAACGATAATAACGGGGTCGTTTTTTCTAGCGATGTTACCGATTCGGATTTTTTGAATAAGGAAAATTTGCCTTGTGGATATCCTAATTCTACAAATGGCTACTTTTTTAATACCAAGACTAATCATGGAAATTATTATAGTGTTGCTATTAAGGTTGATTTTAGTCAAGAAGATGGAAGCGTTAGCAATATTTCCATTGCTTTATCTCCGCATGTAATAGATTCCTATTTGATTTATATTTATAAAGAAGGGACCATTTTTTCTAAAACCGACGGTTTTATAAATATAGATGTAACGAGCTCCTCTTTTTATGGTTATATAGAAATCAAGGCTAATTCAAGTTTAGATAACGATAGTATCGTTTATATTAAGCAAAATGAAGATGGCACTAGCTATACAAAGTATAATTTTAGCAAGCTTTCGGAAAACTCTTATTGCTTGATTGATCATTTAAATAATAAGGAAATTGAAGTCGGAAAAATTATTAAAAGACATATTGTGTGTTATCTAAAATCAAAATCATAGGGACCTATATCTGAAAAATGTCTTTTCGAACTTATTGAAGGTTTTATATCTTTTTTATCTAGTAAATTAAACTAGATGTCTTGACATTTGTTACTAGGTTATTATCATTAAAGGCATGAAAGCAACTAAATTTAAACTTCCTCAATATACCTTAGCCCAAGAATTATGGAATTCTATTTCGCATGGATTAGGGGCTATATTTATGGCCATCGGTGGTGGGTTTTTAATTGAAAAGGCTTGCAAAGTATCAAATTGGGTTGGTATTTTTAGCTGTTCTATTTTTGTTTTTGGCGTTTTCTTGATGTTTTTAATGTCTTGCCTTTACCATAGTTTAGCTAAAAACAAGGGCAAGCAAGTCCTTAGGGTTCTAGACCATGATTTTGTTTATGCGGCTATTATGAGCACTTACGTTCCTTATTGTTTGATAAGCTTAAGAAAGGTTCCTGACTCTTCTTTTCCTTGGGGATACCTAATTTTAGGAATTGTTTGGGCTGGATGCATTACAGGCATCAGTTTAAATTCTGTCAATATGAAAAAGTTCAATGTAGTTTCGATTACATTATACGTAGTATTAGGGTCAACTATTTGCATTGCTTTTTATCCATTATCCTTATCGCTTTGTCCTGAAGGGATATTGTTGCTAGCTTTTGGCGGCGTTTGTTATTGGGTTGGCGCTATTTTATATGGACTTGGAGGAAAGAAAAACCTATGGTTTCATACGGTTTTTCATTTCTTCGTTCTTTTTGGTGCGATTTTAATGTTCTTTTCGATTTATTTTTATGTTCTTTAATCTTTTAAAATCAATTCGATGGGGCAGTGGTCTGAGCCTAAAATATCAGTTAAGATTAAACTATCTTCAACTCTATCTATAAGCCTAGAAGAAACAAGAAAATAATCGATTCTCCACCCGGCGTTTCTTTCTCTTGATTTAAAACGATAACTCCACCAGGAATATTTTATTTCTTCTTTGTGGAAATATCTAAAAGTATCTATAAAGCCTTTGCTTAGCAAAGAGGAGAACCAGCTTCTTTCCTCTTTTGTAAATCCGGCATTATGCTCATTTGCTTTTGGGTTTTTTATGTCTATTTCTTCATGGGCAACATTTAAATCCCCACAGTAAATAAGGGGCTTGGTTTTATCTAAAGTAGTTAGATATTTTGCCATTTTTTCTTCAAATTTTTCCCTAAAAGGAAGTCTTACCAATTCTTCTCCTGAATTGGGGACATAGGCTCCAACTATATAAAATGAAGGATATTCTAAAGTAATGACTCTACCTTCATCATCATATTCATTATTTGCTAGCCCATAATGGATTGATAAAGGTTCTTGTTTTGTTAAAAATGCCACGCCAGAATATCCTTTCTTTTCTTTAGAAATAGTAAAATGACCTTTGTATTTGGTATTTAAAAATTGCTCATCTTGCCCAAAATCAAGATTTGAAAGCTTTGTTTCTTGTAAAAATATAATGTCGGCATCAAGTTTGTTTAAGGTTTCTTCTAATCCTTTTTTTAAAATGGCACGAATCCCATTTACGTTAAAGCTAATTATTTTCATTTTTTATCCTGACTATTGCTTTGTTATTGATTTCAAGGCTTTATAAAGAGGCAAGCAACATAAACCTGTTATTAAACAAGTCAAAAAGCCTAATCCTATTCTAGATAGCAATTCTAGAATAAGGAAAGTATAGCTATATCCAATTATTAATGCATCTAGATATAAGGCTAATGTGTTTGCCATAGTAGTAACAAAAGAAGCAAGTATCAAAACTAAGAAATATATTGATGTATTATCGATTAGATCTTTTTCTTTTCTTTTATATAAAGATGCAAATATGCCAACTATTAAGCCTCTTAAGGCGGGAGCAATTATCCAAATTGGCGTAGTTAAAGTAATTCCATATGTCCTAAATTGGTTTAGTGTAGCTCCTAATAAGCCAACAATGGCTCCATCAAGTGGACCATATAGCAATGATGTTAATATAATGGCTAAAGAACTTAGCCCAATTTTTAAATTTCCAACGCTGAAGGAAAGAAAAGTCAAAATGACATAGACTCCAGCAAGCATTCCATCGTTAACGATGCGTCTAATTGTTAATTTTCCCATAGGTCATCCCTTCTGGGAGGCAGATAAAGAAAGTTTTAGTCCATGCGGCTGCGACTAGATACCGCGAGTTATTCTCTTCGTCTATTGGCAACCTCCCATCCAATAGCACTTGACGCATCTAGCCTACTCATGGCTTTCTTCTTCGTTATTATATATTTTTATGTCCATTATTAAAATTATGGATCTCTATATTTGGAATTTTCTTTAGTTAAAATGAAAGATTTGACATCTTTTTTAAATAAAAAAATCCCTGATTTTTATATCAGGGAGGATAAGAGAATGAAGGTAGAAATTATAATATATATGAAGCTATTCCAACGTTAACGAAATTTAATTCATCGCTATTGTCATCGTTTTTAATTTCTTCCTCTTCGTCTTCAAACAAAGGTCCTTTGGTTGCGATTTCTCTTAATTTTTCAGTGTAAGACATTTCACTCATTTTTTTATCCTCCTATTAGTTTTTATTTTTGCCTTAATTTCTTAAAGCAACATTAATATAATCGGCTTTTTTCTTAGTTCAAGGGTTTTAAAAATGTAAACGGTTTCTGTAAACGCTTACTGAAAACGCTTTCATTAAAAAAGCCCAATAAATGGGCATTTTTCTTTTTAAAATTTTTTAATAATTTTTGTTTTCAAATTATAGTTTTCACATATTTTCATTAATTTTCATTAATTCTTTTTTCTTTTTTTAATTATTAAGGCACTAGCAGAAATTAGGCATATAGAAACTATGGAAGCCAATATTGTTATTGGCAATAAATTGCTGCTATTTTTGTTTTTAGAATACATAATGCTAGCAGGGGCTAGATCAAAGATAAAATCTTCATAACCATATTTATTTATTATAAATTCGTAACGTTGCTTAAATTCACTTAATTCTTCATTAGAATAATTTGCTTTTATATAAGATTTTGTTTCTTCACTTAATGATTCATATTCGCTTTTTAAATTATTCCAAGTATTTAAAGTAACATTCATTGATAAACATTCTTGTTTTGTTTCTATTAAAAATGTGGATGCATAAAGCAAGGCATTTGTTTTATCTAAATTTGAAGTTGACTTGCTAACATAAATAGAAGGATAAACAAGGCTAGAGTCTGTTTTATCGTATGTCTTAAATCTAGGTGCACTTATATTGAATAAGAGTGGTTGAGACACGGAAAGAGGTTTTATGATGGCCTTGCTTTCATTGATTTCAATTGTCCAATTTGTTTCCCCATTATTTAATTGAAGTGCTTTGGAAGTGGAAGCTCCTAGTTTTTGCTTGGCATTATTAATAAAGGAAAAAGAATCGGTATTTTTTTCTAAAGTAAAAATTTCTATCTCGTTAGAAGGATTCTCTAATTTTTCTTTATTAGACGAGAAAGAAGCGGAGATGCTTTGTAAATATTTATCTTTAAGCGATCCAGCGGCTACGTTTTTCTCAGGATAGGCTATTATCAAGCTATCGCCGTCTTCTAAATCTGATGTCTTCTTTGCTAAATTAAACCCGCTTTGCTCTTTGACTGTTATAGTTGTACTAGCTTTAATTGAAGGGTTTATTGAAGAAGTGACTGTTAAGGTTGCAACTCCTTCTTTTAAACCCAATAAGGAATTATTGGAAATTATTTTTGCAATGGAATCGTCATTTATTGATAACGTGTATCCTTTTTCTTCGGTGTCTAATGGTATATAAAAGACGTCGATGGATTTACTTTGACCAACATTTAAACTGATTGAGGCAGGCAAGGAAATCCCTTCTATTTTTATTTTATCGTTATGGACTTCTATATTGATAGAAGCATCAATTGATGGATTTAAGGTACTGGTTGCTTTTATATTGGTTTTCCCAATTGATTTAGCTTCAACTAGCCCGTTATTTGAAACTGTTGCAATATCATTATTTAAACTTGTCCAAATAATTGAATTGCTCGCATTAGATGGAGTAACCGTGCAAACTAATTGATGGCTATTCCCTTGCTTTAATCTTAATGAAGAGGGAGAAATCGATAAAGAAGTAGGCTCAATTTTCGTTAATGGTATGTTCCCCCAAATATAATCCGCCCATTCTGGATGATAAATAAATGGGTTCCTGTTATTTTGGATTTTATAAACCCTTTCACATCTTTCCTTTTCATATTGGTTTTTTTCTAAATGTTTATTCCATTTTAGGAAAAGACTAGTCGAATAATCTGTAAGCCCATAGGTCCCATTTTTATCAAAAACGGCTTTTCCGTTCCCTTCGGTGTAAGAAGAATTCGTATACGTAACATATTTTAAGGCGAAGTAGAAATAGCTTCTTGCTATATTGCCTTTCCATTCATCGTTTGGTTCAAATACAATTCCATCGTAACCAGAAAAAGAGGAAGGCCCTAATTTGGAATACCCATTGTTGGAAGTGCTTGTCGGATTTGAGGTTTCCCCTAAAGCATAATTGCTTCTCATTCCATTAATTTTTCCATCGGTGGGATACATATTAAACATGTCGCCGCCTTCGCCGTTTGGACCGCCTTTACTACCACCCCACCAGGATTTCGGTATTAGATGTTCTTTGTTCCACAAGTCTCCTTCATTTTTGTAGTTATTTTTCGAATTTACAGGAGGTAATCTAGATGTGTTGGAATACATATCTACTAAATACCCATCGACAAAATCTGTTTGAATAAAAGTGCTATTTAAAGCCTCATAAGACTGTTTTTTCCAACCATCCCATACTTTGCTTTGCAATTTATCAAATAATTGCTCTCTAGATAAAGAAAACGCATCGATATCGGAAAAATAATCATCAACAGTAGTTGCCTTTTTTACAGTTGGCTCAAATCTAATGAACTTATTTTCGCTTGAATTAAAAGAAATTGATAAAGATAAAAACGGCAATAAAGCGACAAATAGTTTTAATAATCTTTTCATACAAAAATATTTTAAGACAAATTGATAATGTTTTTAAGGATGTTTTTATCGACGGTACAAGCTAACTTTCTCAGGAGTTATTTTATTTATTTTTCAAATGATAAAACTATGTTTTGATTTAAATATATATAGGTGTTATTTCTCTTTTTGCTTTATACTTAACTTGTATGGAAAAGAAAAAGGTAATGGCTTTAATAGCCCACGATAATAAAAAAGCCGATATAGTGGCTTGGTCTTTAATTAATATTGAAAAATTGAAGCAATTTGATCTGATTGGAACAGGACATACGGCCTCTTTAATAAGTGAAAAAACAGGTCTTTCAGTTAAAGGATATTTGTCAGGTCCAATGGGTGGGGATCAAGAAATAGGCGCCTTAATCGCGACTGGACAAGTAGATTTCGTTGTATTCTTTTGGGATCCTCTTCAAGCCCAACCACACGATCCAGACGTAAAAGCCTTAATGAGAATTGCCGCTGTTTACGACATTCCATTCGCCACTAATGAAGCAACCGCTAATTGTTTGCTTAAATAAAAGGAAAGGATTTGACCATGTACGAACCAAAAATGATGCTTAATGAAGAAGAAAAAAGTATTCTTCAAGGAAAAGAAGGCGAAACAAAAAGAAAAATGATGGAATGCCTTGTTCGCTATGGAGATATTTTTGGAGCCAAGCGTTTAGTTGGGCTAACCCATAAACAAGGCCATTTGGTTACTAGTTTTGGCATTTCCATGCTTAAACCGATCTATCCTTTAATGGATGAGCTAATTAAAGCGGGCCTAAAAGCACCTGCTGGTTTTACCGCCGATCCTAGGCCAATGGAATTCGACCAATGTTCTGCCAATTTATTGGAAAAGTTTGTTTTTAAAAAAATAATTTATGGCAAACAAAAGCAATATGAAGAACAGCTAAGCAAAGTAGGCTTATCGAATAAGGATGCTTTTTCTTGTACCTGCTATTTAAAAGAAATGGGCAATACGCCTAAAAAAGGTGATGTTATTTCCTGGGCCGAAAGCAGTGCGGTTGTTTATGCAAACTCGGTTTTAGGTGCTAAATGCAATAGGAATTCCGGCGTTTTGGAATTATTTGGCACAATTTTAGGAAAAGCACCAGAATTTGGCTTTTTAACCGAAGAAGGGAGAAAGGCCACTTGGAAAATAATTATTAAAACAACTAAAAAACCAGAAGCCCAAATCTTAGGTTCGGCCATCGGCATGAAAGTAATGGATCAAGTCCCTTATGTAGTTGGGTTAGATAAATATTTAAAGGAATTGCCAGATGAAGATACCATTTCTTATCTAAAGGATTTTGGTGCTGCTTCGGCTTCTAATGGAGCAGTCGGATTATATCATATTGAAAACATCACCCCAGAGGCAAAAGAACAAGGAAAATCCCTTTTAAAAGAAGGATATAAGGAATACATAATCGATGATGCTGAATTGGATAGGGTTTATAAGTCCTATCCAATTATGTGGAAGAAGAAAAACAAAAAAGCCTATCGTTGTTTCATTGGCTGTCCTCATTTGACTTTAAAACAATTGATTGATTGGACCAATGTATTAGAAAAGGCCTTAAAAGAAACCAATAGGAAAAAATTATATATTGATACAGTCTTTACAACCTCTCCAGGCGTTAGAGAAGAATTTAAGAAACTGCCTCAATATAAAACATTAACATCCATGGGTGCCCATGTTAGCTGCATTTGTCCTTTAATGTATGCAGATAACCCATTATGTGGTGCTAAAAGATTAATGACCAATTCCAACAAATTACGTACTTATACTTTCTCTAGGTATTATAAAGATGAGGAAGTAGTTTCGATTTTATCCAATAAAAAGGAGGGCAAATAATAATGAAAACATTTACTGGGAGAGTTATTTTTGGCGGAACTTATAAAGGGGAAGCCGTTGTTACTCACCAAGGTTTTAACACACTTGCTTCCTTTCAAAAAAGCGCTTTAAATTCTAATTGCAAAAAAGTCATTGTTTCTGATCAAAACAATAAAGAATTATTTGGAGTTAATATCACTGGCAAGGCTTTGTGCCTTCCTATGACAATTGGTTCGACTACAGGAGGCATGGTTATTCAAACTGTTGCTAGTAGGGGAATTGCCCCAACTGCTTGGCTATTCGCTTCTTCTATCGACCCTCTTGCTGCTAGCGGTATCATCCTTTCTAGGGTATGGAATAACGTTCCACTTATTGCCATTGATAATTTAGGAGATGAATTTTTAAATTCAGTGAAGACAGGGGGTCAAATTGAAGTCAAAGAGGATGGAACCGTTATCGTCTATTAATTCTTTTTTATTTTAGTTTTAATAAGCGTTTCTTCTTGACTAGGTTTAGTTTTCTTTATGCAAAAAGCTATAGCGAAAAAAAGGGTATTTACTTTGTTTCAAACAAAGCCGCATTTTCTTTATATGCTTGCTATTTTAATTAATTCGGTTTTAGGCTGTTATGCACTAGAAAACGTAGCTTTTTTTAATGAAGAAAGCTTCATTCTAAATAACAATTTTGAATTTTATATTGTTTTTGTTGCCGCAATATTATCAAACATTTCTTTGCTATTCTTTATTCATAAATATGAAAAGTTAAAAATCAATATCGTGCCTTTCATAGTTTGTCTTATTTGCCTCTTTGCCAATTGGATCGGCATTTTAGCTTTTCCTTCTAGCGAATTATTTTCTATGCAAATTAGCGAAAGTAAAACAATTTCCTTTGTTTTTGATTTTTCTTTTCTTACTAAAATTAGATATGGGCTTTTATTTTGTCTAGCAATTTATTATGCCTACATGATTTTTGGTGTTTACCCAAAATTAATCAAAAGTTCTTCTTCTTTCTCTTTTATATTTTTTGGAATTGTTTTCGTTGCTGTTTTCTCAATTGCTTGGAGTTTGGTTTTTGAATGGGACGTGTATGTAAAATACTTTAATAAGAACGATTCATTATTGGCTTCTGATTGCGTTGCAAGTTGCTATAACAATAGAAATACATTTGGTACATTGCTTTTATTAGGGATTTGCTCTTGTGGTTTTTTGCAGTGTAAAAGGCATAGTTTTATTCATTATTTACTAATGGTTATTTTTTACATAGAGCTTTATTTTGTAATATCGAAAACCTCAATTGTTTTATCGAGTTTGTTTTTGCTAATTTTCTTATTTTATAGATTCATTTTAACGATTAAGCGACGTCCTATTAAAACTATTTTTTGTTCAATCTTAGTAGCTGGGCTTCCTACATTATTTTTATGTTTTGGCGCTTTTAATGTATTTGGAGAAAATTCGTTTTTTTCTAAGCTATTTGCTAATTTTATTCTTTCTTTTGATTTTACCAAAATGCCTTCGATGGAATCTAGAAAATTTATTTGGGACGCTTTGCTTTCTATTATGCAAAGTAACCCCGTTAGAATCGTTTTTGGTCTTGGCGAATATACGCCGAATTTATTGCTTGCAAATGCTTTTTCTAAACTTCATAGTGGCTACTTCTATGCGCATAATGGAATTCTTCAACTTTTTGCTAGCGGCGGAATTATCCGCTTGCTTTGTGTCGCTTTTTTCTATTTTGCTTTCTTATTTAAAGCCATTAGGCTTATGTGCAATAAAAATTCTATTTCCTTTATTTTTGTCTTAATGTTTTTTGTTTTTTCATTACATGGATTAAGCGAATCTACTTTTTTCTTTCCTAGTGATACTAAAGGCTTTGCTTTATGTTTTGTTACTTTATTGCCAGTTTTTGTAGATTATGAAAGATTGAAAGAAAAATCAATGGATGGAGTCGAGTCATTTAGAAAAACAAAGGTTAAGTTTTTTTATTCTTCTTTATCGAAAACTACTTTGTTACTTAGCTTTATTTTACCTTTATTTATTTTCTTTGGGGGCTTTTATCTAAATATAGATTTCGCTTTCTCTATATCACCTTCCCTTAATTATTATTTTTCTATTTTTTGCCTCGTATCGCCTTTGTTTTTGATTCTGTGTTTTTATTGTTCTTTTTCTATTAAAAAGAAAAGCAGTCTAATTTATGTTTTTCTTTCCTTGTTTTTTGCTTTCTTTGGGGCGGCCACTTGTTTTTTCTATCATTCTCCTTTTTCTTTCTTTTCATTCTTTGCTTTTCTTTTTCTATATACGATTTACTTATTTTTTAGATCTAGAAAGTATTTAAAAAATGAGAACCATTCTAAGATATGGGTTTTATTTTTAGGTCTATTTATTTATCTTGGGTTGGTTTTTCTTCTTAATTATTTGCCTTTGTTCTTCTATTATTCCAACTCTTTCTACAGCCTTTCTTATTTAATGGGTTTACTAGTAGCAAATTTGTTTTTGTATCTTTGCTACATTTTCTTCCCTAGAAAAAAATCAATAATGGCTCCTTTAGATTCGAAATTATATTTCCTTTCCTTAAGGATTTCTTATTTTTTAAATAAAAAAGAAGCAAAAAGAATGCTAAGGGAAGATAAATATTTCAAAAGGAATGGTTTTTCTAAAATAAGGTAACTTTTATGCCGACGACAAACGATTATAAAGATTATGTTTTGGAACAATTGGATTTGTTAGAAAACATTACTTACAAAAAGATGATGGGCGAATTTTTACTTTATTTTAATAATGTTTTATTCGGCGGGATTTATGATGACAGGCTTTTAGTAAAAATAACTAAGACCAATCAAAAATACGGCATGAATGAAGACATTCCTTATAAAAACGGCAAACATATGTACTTAGTAAAGGAAATCGATAATAAAGAAGAATTAAAGAAAATAGTTTTAGACACATGTAAAGGCTTGCTTAAATAAATTGTTTTAATTTATATTGGTTTAATCTAGGCCAGTTTTTTAAAGTTGCTTTAAATTTTCTTTTTACTAGATTAGGATAATTTAAGTTAAGGAAATAAAGTATGGAAAATAATGAAACAAAAAAACTGAAACTAAATTATAAACGTACCTTTATCATTGGCTTTGCCTTTTTTGGAATTTTGTTGTTGTGGCAAGTCTATGATTCTTGGTGTCCGACATTTTTGACTGAATTATTTACTAAGGCTATCCCGGGTTCGACGGCAAAGTCGGTCCAGTATCTAGTAGGCATTATGATGGCGATCGATAATTTGGCCGCTTTGATATTGTTGCCTATCTTTGGTCATTTATCCGATAAAACCAAAACTCCTATCGGTAAAAGGATGCCCTATATTTTAGTTGGGACTTTTGTTTGTGCGATTGCTTTCCCTTTTATTCCAATTGCTTTTCATTATAACAATCTAGCTGGCGTGTTATCTTGCATGTTTATTGTTGTTACTTTTGCCATGATGTATAGAAATCCTGCCGTTGCCTTAATGCCTGATATAACCCCTAAGCCGCTTAGAAGCAAAGCCAATGGCATTATTAACATAATGGGCTATATAGGCGGGGCTTTTGCTACGGTTCTTGGCATTTTCTTCTCTTTATCTTCCTATTTAAAAGTAGGTGGAAGCAAATATTTGAACATTTGGGTTATTGAAATTCCTTTTTTAGTTGGATCCATTTTAATGGTTATCTCTGCCTTGGTTCTTTTCTTCTTGATTAATGAGAACAAGATAGAAGAAGAAGTAAAGGAAGATATGGAATTAGGCGAAAGGGAAGCTGAAATCGAAGATAAAATCAAAGAAGGGGAAGAGGATGCCCCGCTAACTAAGGCCAATAAAATTATGTTATTTTTGATTTTAGGAGCCGAATTCTTTTGGTTCATGTCTGATAATGGAATTGGCACTTTCATGGTCAATTATACCCAATATCATTTGCTTAGCGATTCTTCGAAAATGATGATAACCATAATCATAGGCGGGGCTGCCTCGGTCTTAGGCTTCCTTTTTGGTGGGAGCATTGCTTCAAAAATAGGAAGGAAATGGACTGTTGTTATTGGACTAGGAATAACCGTTGCCTCTTTATTGCTTTGGACAATTTGCTCTTATTCCATCCCGGTAAATACTCCAGGTGCAGGCCAATATAACCCCTTCCCATTATACTTATATTTTGTTTGGGGCTTAAAAGGATTTGGCATGTCTTTAGTTCACGTCAATTCCTTTCCCATGGTTGTTGAATTGTGTTCGAATAAAAAGATTGGAAAATTTACTGGCTTTTATTATGCCTCTTCCATGGCTGCCCAAACGGTTACTCCGGTATTGCTAGGAAGTTTAATCCTTTCCCCAAATTTAGATTTTGCTTTCTTGCCAATTTATGGTCTTTCCATGGCTAGTGTTTCCTTAATCATTTTTATGTTTGTTAAAAATGTAAAAAATAAAAAGACCGATTTTAAGAAAGGTTTAGAAGCCTTAGGAGAAGAAGAGTAATGCCAGCAGCTTTGACCCATTATCTATTCGCCTTGGATGTCTATTCTTGCTTAAATGATGTAGATAAAGATTATTTTTTGCTAGGTACTCAAGGTCCTGACCCTTTCTTTTATCGCGGTATTTTAAAAAGAGGCAGACCTAATAATTATAAAGAAATTTGGGAAGTAGGGGAAAAGTTACATCATGAAAATATCGCCCCCGTTTATTTACAAATGAAAGAGAAGGCGAAAGAAGATAAGAAATTGTTATCTTTTGTTTACGGCTTGTTTTTACATTATTGTTTAGACAAAAATGTACACCCATATGTTTTTTATCGCTCTGGATTTAACAAGGAAGGCAAACTAGATTCTAAATATAAATACTGTCATGGGTCTTTTGAATCTTTGCTCGATGTCAATTTGTCAAAAAGAATGGGAAACTATGTTAATCCAGGGAAAACCATTAATTTAAAAAACATAAATTTAGATGATGTCTCCGATTTATTTTCTATTTTTAAAAACCCTAATTTAACCGTTAAAACATATAAAGAATCGGTTTTGGATTTTATCCATATCGAAAAAGTTCTTTTTTCTAGAAGCGGGATTAAACGCATCTTATTTAGGATGGTTGGGAAATACTCCCTTGCCTATGCAATGTCTTATCCTCATTTTTATAAAAGACTAGATTATATCGATGTCTTAAATTTGAAACATAATGAATGGAAAGACCCTTGTAGTGGAGAAATTCATACTTCTTCCATTTTTGATTTAATGGAAAAGGCTAAAAAAGAATATCTAGATTTATTCCCAAATTTGCTAAATTTGGATTTTGATAAAGTTAATTCCTATTGCAAGAAAGTTGACCATGACGGAACTCCATTTGGAGAAAAGAAAAAGTTTTGCTCATGCTGCTATAAGATTTAGTCAGTCTATACTTTTTGCCATTTTCTACTTAAAATAGTTGGCATGAAAATAGTGAAGGTAAAACAAGTTAATTATGTCGGCTTGGCCTTGCTTAGTTATGAAAAAGCACTTTTTGTTCGCGAAATAGATAAAGACGGTTTTCCTTTGTCTAGTTTTCATTTTCCCGGCGGAAGCATTTTAAAAGAAAAGAATCTTAAATCTAGTTTAAATAATGTTTTAATTTCTAAATACGACGGGAAAGTTAAAATAGATTCTTTTTTAAGTCCCGTGTATTCTTTTTCTAAAGACAAAATAACTTCTCTTTCTATTGCTTTAGGCAAAGAAATTGTCCCGCTTAGGTTTAATAAGAATATAGAAGGACATTATTTTCTTTTAGAAGAAGCAAAAGAAAATGATGTCGATCCACTTGATTTAAAAGCTTTTGAAAAAGCCTTGATTTATTCTTGCGAAAGAAAAGAAAAGATTTCTAGCGATGAATATAGGGAACTATTGTCATTGAAGAAGGCCATTCGATTTTATTCTTCTAAGATTGACAAGAAAGAGATAAAAGAGATATTGCATTTTATTGACGCAAGCAATGATTTAAATGCATCGTTAAAGGCTTTTTTATTCATGCTAAAGGAAAATAATTTGTCTAGCGATGATTATTTTTCTTATTTAAAGAAGAAGAAAGAATAATGAAAACATTTTTTAAACCCGGTTTTTGGCCGAAACTAGTAATTGGACTTTTGCTTCTTGCTCAGTTTGCTCTGGCTATTTTTGGTTTTGTCTATTTATCTACTTTTTCTCAAAAACACGTAACTTTATTTGGTGTAATTTTGGCTTTGACTTTTATCTTAAATGTGGGCTTGTCTAGTTATATTATCAACTCTTCTTCTCCCGATTCTTATAGAATTGTGTGGATTTGGGTTGTCAATTGCTTGCCCTTGCTTGGGGCTTTAATGTATATCGTCTTTGCCAATAAACAGACTTCTAAAAGAAAAAGGGCCTTGGTTAACCGTTATATTAGGCCATTGGAAAAAGAGGAAAGTGAAAAAAAGGCCATTGAGCTTTTATCAAGTTACTATCCTAAATATTTACCCTTATCGAATTTTTTATTTTCTTCTCGCGGCGGAGGTATTTTCGATCATACTTCCGTTAGCTATTTTCCTCTTGCCGATTTAATTTTAGAACCAATCTTATATGAAC
Source organism: uncultured Bacilli bacterium (assembly GCA_934725985.1). Classification (GTDB taxonomy): domain Bacteria; phylum Bacillota_I; class Bacilli_A; order RFN20; family CAG-826; genus Alloenteromonas. Next base: position 196,694 of record CAKVCX010000002.1, read on the forward strand.
TAAAAAAAGCAAGGCATTACATATTTATCGAATTTTTTATCATTGAAAAAAATGGATATTTTTGGAATGAGATCCATAAGGTTTTATTAGAAAAAGTAAAAGAAGGCGTGGATATAAGGATTATTTACGATGATGTTGGTTCAATTTCTGTGGCTCCATTAAACTTTGATAAGGAACTTATGTCCGAGGGAATAAAATGTCATAAATTCAATCCGTTCCGTCCCTTAATAGACGTTAGGCAAAACAATAGGGACCATCGAAAGATGATAATAATAGATGGGCATACTGCTTTTACCGGTGGTTTCAATATAGCTGATGAATATATCAATAGAATCAATCGTTTCGGCCATTGGAAAGACAATGGGGTTTTGCTAAAAGGGAAGGCAGTTACTTCTTTGACCATGATGTTTCTTTCTAATTATATTTTTAATTATTCCCCTAAAGAAAACATTGATAAAAAGTATTATTCTTCCTCGACTTATATTTCTGAAATCGGGGGTTATCCTCCTACTAATGGACTAGTTCAACCCTATTGCGATTTGCCTTTTGATTCAAAAGCAGTCGGGGAAAGGGTATATCTTTCTTTAATCCAAAGAGCCAATAAAACTCTTTATATTGCCACTCCTTATTTAATCATAGATTCAGAGATGGAAAATTCTTTGATTGCCGCATCTAAATCAGGAGTAGAAATTATAATATTAACTCCCCATATCCCCGATAAGAAAGCCGTGTTTAATTTAACTAGGTCTTATTATGGAAAATTATTAAAAAATGGAGTGAGGATTTTTGAATATACACCCGGGTTTGTTCATGAAAAAATGTTTATATGCGATAACGAAGTGGCAACTGTAGGAACGATTAATCTAGATTATAGGAGTTTGTTCCTCCATTTAGAAAACGGCACTTTTATTGTTGGCTCTTCTTCCATTAAGGATATGAAAAGAGATTTTCTTGATACTATTTCTTTATCAAATGAAATTAAAATATCTACGTGGGAGAAATGGCATAAAAGAAATAAGAGTTATTGGGGATTGTTGAGGATTGTGGCACCGTTTTTATGAAAAGAATAGGCATTAGAATTTATCAATTTATCATAAAAGTCGCTTCTATTTTTTTGCTAAATAAGAAACAACTTGTCTATAAAGGTGAAAAAGAACTGTCTCACCTTTGCTTTGATTTGTCAAAGCGTTGCAAAAAAGTTTTTTTATTAATTGGTCCAAATATTAAAAAAAGAGGTTATGAACTTAAAATAAAGGATACATTGGAGAAATTCCATTTGAATGTTTTTGTTTATGTTTCATCTTCTTTTGAGCCAAGTATAGAAATGGTTAAAGAGGCCTATTCAATCTTTAAAGAAAATAGTTGCGATTGCATTTTTGCTATAGGGGGTGGCTCGATTTTAGATTTAGCTAAGGCTATTAAGGCCATATCTGCAAATAAAACCAAGCCAATTTTTGGCTTATTGAAAGTAAAAAGAAACAAGGTTGCTTTAGTTTCTTCTCCTACTACGGCTGGGACTGGATCAGAGGCGACTTTAGTATCCGTTATCAAAGACGAAGATAAAGTTAAAAAGACGATTATTTCTCCTCGCATATTGCCTGATTTCATTTATTTTAATCCCACGTTTTTATCTTCTTTGCCTAAAAATGTAGCTTCTAGCGCCGGGCTAGACGCTTTTACTCATGCCGTTGAGTCATTTATTTCAAAAGGAGGTAGTTATAATACTAGAAAAAACGCGAAAAAGAGTTTGCTTCTATTTAAAGATAACTTTTTGAAATTTATTGATGATAGAAGCGACTACTCAAGTGCAATGAATATGCTTTTATCTTCTTACTATGCTGGATTAAGTTTTACCCGTGCCTATGTAGGGTATGCACATTCCATAGGCCATGCCTTAGGCGCGACATATAATATTCCACACGGTATAGCGGTCATTCATTCTCTTTTATACATTTTGCCAAAATATGGAAATTCCATTAAAAAAAGAAAGAAGCAAATCGAAGACATTCTTGGCATCGATATTTCTTTAGAAGAATATATTTCTTCATTGCTAAAAAAATGTGATATACCTCCTTTGAATTTGGAAATTGATGAAAATAAGGCAAAGTCTTTATCTATTTTGGCCGATAAAGAAACAATTCCTTTATATCCTGTACCTAAAATATTTGCTGTTAATGATTTAACTATGTTTATTAAAGAAATAGGAAAAGGAAGGTATGAAAATTAATTGTCAAAAACATTTTGGAAGCGATTTTATAACGTTTGATAATGAAAATGGCTTCGTGGTGACTCTTTCTTCTATTGGGGCTGGCATTGTCGATATTGAATATTTAAATAATAAAGTAGTATCTAGGCCTAAGGATTATGAAATATATTTAGGGGATAACGGAGGCTATTATGGGAAAACCATAGGACCAATCGCTGGAAGAGTAAAAAAAGGAATAATCATAGTAGGGGGGAAAGAAAATAAATTAGATCTTAACGAAGGGGGCAATTCACTTCATTCGGGATCTATTTGCTTTGCCTTTGCCCCCTTTCTTTACCAAATAAAAGAAGAAAAAGAATGCTTTATTATTGTTTTTTCTTATCTATTTAAAGGAAAAAAAGATAAGTTTGAAGCGGACATTGATACAAAGATTACTTATAAAATTAGTAAAGATAAACCAGTTTTAGAATATGAATATGAACTAGTTCCTAGCCTAGATTGTCCTCTTAATATAACCAATCATTCTTATTTTAATTTAAATGGTAAGGGAAATATTCTCTCCCATCTTTTAAAATTAAATTCTTCTAGGGTTGTAATTTATGATGAAGAATTAATACCTAAGCAAATAAAAGAAGTAGACAAAGTTTTTGATTTCAGAAGCAAAAAGAAAGTGGGGGAAGATATATTAAATAAAGAGCTAGGTGAAAAAAGGCTAAACTATGGCTATGACCATTGCTTTATTCTGGATAAAGATGATTATTTAATTCCTAAAGCCATATTAGAAGGAGAAAAAATTGGCTTGAAACTATTTACTACTTCAACTGCCTTGCAAATCTATACTTGTACTTTCCCTCATCTTGATTTGCTGCTTAATAATGGTGAGATGGAGACAAAATATAGTTCCTTGACTTTAGAAGAAGTTAATGTTTCATTAAGTTTATCTACTATGGTTACTAGAAAAAATGATAAATTTATACGTAGACATAAATATGAGTTTTATAGAAAAGAGGAATAAATATGTTAGACAAAAGTATTGAAGAATTGCTCTATTTTGCAACTTGCAAATTAGGACTTGCCAAAGAAGATGTTCCTTATTATAGGAACTTACTATTTGCTAAGTATGGTTTGGATATCCCGTTTGAGGGAGAAATAGATAAAAAAATGATTTCTTCTTTATCTTTGCCTGACTTTGTTTTCTCTTCCTTATGTTCTTCTTTTAAGGAAAGAAATATGGATGAAGGGGAAAGCGAAAGAGAAGCTACATACTGTTTTGGTTTAGTTTCCCCATTGCCTAGCTATGTTAATTCTTTTTGCCAAAAATATATTAAAAGCAATGAAAGTGAGAAAGCTACTTCCTATTTATATGATCTAAGCATTAAAAACAATTATATTGCCAAATCTAAAGTCGACAAAAACATTGTCTACCAAGCTGATTTTAAAGATGGTCCTTCCTTGGATATTTCAATTAATTTATCTAAGCCAGAAAAAAATAACAAAGACATCGCTAAATTGGTCGGGGCTAAACAAACCGGCTATCCAAAATGTTTGCTTTGCAAAGAAAATATCGGTTTTGCCGGGAATGATAAACATCCGGCTAGAGAAAATATCCGTTACATTGATTTAAAGTTAGGAGAAGAAGATTGGTTCCTGCAATTCTCCCCATATGTCTATTATTCAAATCATTGCATAGTGTTTTATTCTAAACATGTCTTTATGGAAATTTCTCCAAGGATTTTTAGAAAATTATTCGAATTTGTTGATATTTTCCCTCATTATTTTATTGGTTCTAATAGCGACCTACCCATTGTTGGCGGTTCGATTTTAAACCATGAGCATTTCCAAGGCGGGGCTCATATCATGCCTATAATGAAAGCTAAAGATAGATTTGTTTTAGAAGAAGGGAAAGTCAAGGTTTCCATTTTGGATTTTTATGACTCTACAATTAAACTAGTTTCTACTGATAAAGAAGCTATATTAGAAAAGGCTAATAAAATAGAAGAAGCCTGGAGACATTATACCAATAAGGATTTGGAAATAATTCCTTATGAAGGGGAAATTAAACATTCAACCGTTACTCCTATTGTTAGAAAGTTATCTTCAACCTACGAGATGTACATCATTTTACGTAACAATAGATGCAATGAGGCTTATCCTACCGGCATATTTCACGCTCATCCAGAATATGCACATATCAAGCATGAAGGAATTGGTTTGATTGAAGCTGCCGGATATTTCATTTTACCTGCTAGATTGGTAAGGCAAAGTCAAGAAGTTGAGGATGTAGTTTCGAAAAATTTAAGTTTAGAAGACGCAATAAGCTTGTATCCTGATTTGAATATTTTTTCCGATATGATTGAAAAAATGAAAAAAGAACGCATTTCATCTAGAGAATATATTGCTGATGTTTGCCGTAACATTTTACGTAATGTAGCCGTATTTAAAGAAGATGAGAAAGGGCAAAAGGCTTTTATTGAATTTGCTAAGGGGGCCATTTTATGATTCTTACTAGTGAATGCAAGGAACAATTCGAATCTGCTTTTTTCTATCCGCCTTCTTACTTTTTCTTCTCCCATGGAAGATTAGAAATATTAGGCAACCATACCGACCATAACCATGGTTTATGTCTGGTATCTTCCGTTGATATGGGGATAAGTGCTGCCGTTAGCAAAGATGATAGAGGGTTTGTCGAAATCTTTTCTAGTGGCTATAAACCAATCAAATTTTCTATTTCTTCTTTAGAAAGAAAAGAGGAAGAAAAAGGAACATCTTTATCTTTATGCAAGGGTGTTTTAAATAAGTGTAAGGAATTGGGCTATAAAATAGGTGGGTTTAAGGCTTATTTTGTTAGCGATATTTTTCCTGGGGCCGGGGTTTCTTCTAGCGCTTGTTATGAATCGCTTATCGTCAAGATAATTTCTACTTTATATAACGATGATAAGATTTCTTCTTTGGAGATGGCAAAAATTGGAAAATATGCCGAAAATGTCTATTTTGGAAAACCTTGTGGCTTGCTAGATCAAATCGGGACGAGTTTTGGCGGGGTCATCTATGTTGATTTCGTCTCTTTGGAAGAACCGGTTTTAGAAAACATCAATTTTGATTTGCCTTTAAAGATTGTTTTGATAAATAGCGGTGGTAACCACGCTCAATTGACTCCTTTGTATGCTTCGATTGGACTTGATATGAAGTCTGTTGCCCAAAATGTATTTGATAAACCTTATTTAAGGCTAATTTCCCCTAAAGAATTTTTTATGCGTATTGCCATGCCTAATAATTCAGTCAGTGAGAGAGCAAAGCTTCGCGCTACGCATTTTTTTAATGAAAATGAAAGGGTATTGAAGGCTAAGAAGGCTTTATCCATAAATGATACGACTGGTTTTATTGATTGCATCAATGCTTCTTCTTTGTCCTCGCAAACCCTTTTATGCAATACCATGGTTCCAGGACATTATGAAGGCTCGCCTCAACAAGCAATTGATAGATTGCGTCCTTTTGCAAAAGAAGGAGGGATACGCATTATGGGGGGCGGCTTTGCCGGCTCGATAATTGCCTTTGTCTATCCTAAGGATTTCTCTTTATTTATGTCTGCTGCCATTTCTATTTATGGGAAAAATAACGTTAAAAACGTTTCTATCCTTAAAGATGGCCCAAGTTTAATTAGGTAATTAAATGAGGGGGTTATTAAGCGTTCAATTATTTAATTTTCCATATTTTCTTTTCATTGCAATTGCACTTTCTTGCTTTGTTGTTTCTATTAGTTTTTCTAAAAAACTAGGGAAAGTCTGGACAAATAAATTCATAACCATCTTGCTTTGGTCTAATTTTGCTTTGCATTTTTTAAAGCAATTAAACCCTTTTTATATTGCTTCTTGGCCTAATGGATTAGGTAGGTCTACTGCAGAAAATCTCTGCGCCTTTTTGATTATGGTTTCCCCATTTGTTTATAAATATGGAAATAAATACATGAAAGACTATTTATTCTATATAGGTTCGATAAGTTCTATTTTGGTTATGATTATTCCTACTGGGGCAATTGGGCTAGACTTAAGTCAAGCCGAGAATTTATTGGAAGTATTTAGATTTTATATATGCCATATACCATTGCTTATTGTTGGGTATTTAATGGTTGATAACGGCTTTCATGAGCTTAATTACCATCGTTTAATCGCCTTGCCTTTCATGTTTTTACTTGTTGAAGGCATATTGGTTTTAAATGGAATTATTCTCAATGCCATTCTCTATCATTTGCCATGGGGTCTGTTTTTATCTAGAGGATGCGAATTAATAAATTCTTCCTTGCCTTTTGGTCCTACCCCAGGCATGGATAAGATATTATCCCCCATCTACCCCTATTTAATTCCTTATTTAATGACTTATAGGGTGGGAGAAGAAATTAGATTTGTTCCTATTTTATATTTGACTATTCCTTTAATTCTAGCCACTGCAATTCTAGGTCCTTTATTTGCCCTTCCTTTTGATAAACGTAGATTTAAGCTTGACATGGAATATTTAAAAGCCAAAAGGGCCTTAAAAAGAGAAGAAAAAAGACTTACATCTATTTAATGTAGATAAATAAGTTTAAAATATCTTCATCCTAAAAGGAGTTTTTAGATGGGTTTAAAAAAGGCGGGTATCTTATTGCCTATTGCTTCTCTTCCTGGAAAATTTGGAATTGGGGATTTTGGCATTGAAGGATACCAATTAATCGATTCCTTGAAGGAAGGAAATATGAAATTATGGCAAATCTTGCCGCTTAATCCATTGGGTTATGGAAATTCTCCTTATCAAGGTTATTCTTCTTTTGCCCTAGATGAAATCTATATTGATTTGATGCAACTAAAAGAAGAAGGCTTGTTAGATGATTTGCCTCCATATGAAGAAAAAAGTAACTTCATTGAATATGAGAAAATTAGGACTTTGAAATTAAAATATTTACGAATAGCCTATTCTAACGATAAAGATAATTCGAAAAAGGAAGTTGAAAAATTTAAAGACGAGAATCCTTATATTTACTCCTGGGCGATTTATAAATCTTTTAAAAGAAAATTCAAGACTTCATGGAATCTATTTCCAGGCGGGAAAAGTGATTATTCTAAAGCTAGTCAAAACTTAAGTAATCCTGAAAAAGAAGAAATTAATTTTGAGCTTTGGATTCAATTGCAATTATTTAAGCAATGGCAACGTTTGCATGAATATGCGACTAGCAAAGGCATAAAAATAATAGGGGATTTGCCTTTCTATGTCGGCTTCGATTCTAGTGATGTCTATGCAAAGAATTCTTATTTCCTTTTAGATTCAAATAGCAAGCAGCCTTGCTTTGTGGCAGGAGTTCCACCTGATTATTTTTCCCCTACCGGTCAAAGATGGGGTAACCCAATTTACGATTTCAATGCGTTGGAAAAAGATGATTTTTCGTTTTTAATAGATCGAATAGCTTATGCTCATAAACTTTATGATATTGTCAGGATCGATCATTTTAGGGCTTTTTCTACTTATTGGAAAATCAAAGCGTCTTGTCTAACCGCGATTGATGGAGAATGGGTAGAAGCACCTGGTTATAAAATATTTGATAGATTGTTTGCTTCTTTTCCTCATATTGAAATTATAGCCGAGGACTTAGGGGAATTAACCGAAGAAGTAAGGATCTTAAAAGACCATTATAATTTGCCAGGAATGAATGTCATTCAATTTACAATTTATGATGATTTATTCGCCAAAAAAGAAGGCTTTGATAAAGAAAATGTCGTTATTTATTTAGGAACTCATGATAATGAAACGACTTCTTCTTTCTTAAAATCAATGAAGTTGGAAGATAAAGAATATCTAGATAATGTTTTCTCTTCGCTAAATATAGAAGGGGAAAGCTTGCTTGAGCGTTTAATTAAGTTTGCTTTAAGGAAAAAAGGAAAATATGTTATTTTCACTTTCATGGATTTGCTTAATTTAAGTAACCAAGCAAGAATAAATACGCCGGGAATTGTCTCTAAATCCAATTGGACATATAAATTAAAGGATTTTAACGCTTTATTTAAAGCAATTAACGAATATAAAGAAGAAATTATTAAGGATGGTAGATAAATGAAAAAAGTAGGCATTGTTTCTTTAGGGTGCGCGAAAAATTTAATTGATTCCGAGTCGATTCTTGGAATGTTTGATACTCCAAGCTTTGAAATAACTAACGACCCAAAAGAAGCTGATTTTATCATCGTTAATACTTGTGGTTTTATTTCTTCCTCAAAAAAAGAATCGATAAATACGATTCTAGAAATGGCTAAATATGATGCCAAATTAATCGTTACGGGTTGTTTGGCCGAAAGATATGAAGATGAGTTAAAAACCGAATTGCCAGAAGTCGATGCGTTTATTCCCCTTAAAGAGTATTCTTCCTTACAAGAAGAAATGATTAAAATCACTGGCTGTTCTGATATCTTGCCTTTTTCTTCTTTTAGAAGGGTCTTATCTTCTTCAAAATATAGTGCTTATCTACGCATATCTGAAGGGTGTGATAATTTTTGTTCGTTTTGCGCTATCCCGTTTATCAGGGGGAGATTTAAGTCGCGTCCTTTTTTTGAAATCATAGAGGAAGCCAAGCTATTAAAGGAAAAAGGGGTTAAAGAGATTTCCTTAATTTCCCAAGATACTACTAATTATGGAATTGATTTTCCTTCTAAAAAGCCAAATGTTGTCGACTTGTTAAAAGAAATAGAAAAGATAGGTTTCTATTCCATTCGGCTTTTATATTTATATCCAAGCGAAATAAGCGATGAGCTCATAGATTTGATCTCTTCTAGCAAACAAATCGCCCATTATTTTGATATACCTATTCAATGTGCTTCCGACCATTTGCTTAAATTAATGAATCGTCATGGCGATATGAAGCAAACTTATGAACTATTTTCTAAAATAAAGGAAAAATGTCCTGATGCAATCTTGCGCACGACTTTAATCGCGGGTTTTCCTGGCGAAAACGAAGAAGATTTAAAAGAAACAAAAGACTTCTTAAATCAAATTCAATTCGATCATATGGGTTGCTTTACTTATTCTAGAGAAGATGGAACCGCTTCTTATAATTACCCTAATCAAATAAAAGAAGCCACAAAAAGAAAAAGAAAAGATGAACTAATGAAACTACAGGCAACTATTTCTTTTAAAAAAGCCAAGAGTCAAATTGGAAAAATATTTGAAGGGATGGTAATTAGTTCTAAACGAAAAGATGGGACTTATTTATTAAGAAGCTATTGGAATGCCCCTGATGATATTGACGGTAACATAATTTTTACCTCAAATAGGGAATTAAAGGAAGGGGATATAGTTAAGGTTAAAATTGAAAACGCTTTTGTTTATGATTTGATGGGGGTAGAAGTTTATGAATAAAATCAATTTCTTTTTTGCCTTTTCTTTTTTGTTAGTTTTGCCTTCTTGCTCGCCAACTAGCGAGGAATCTTCCTTGATTAGAGATTCTTCGGCTGAGTTTGATTCAATTTTAAATTCAAGTTCAACTCAAGAAAGTTCTTCTTTCTCTTCCTCTTTTTTTGATTCGAGCTCTAGCGAAGAAAGTTCTATTTTAAGCAGTTCTTTTATTGAATCTATTTCTAGCCAATCTAGTAGCAAAGAGGAAAGTATAAGTAGCGAATCTACTTCTTTTGAAAATGAATATAATCCGGATGGATCGCCTAAATTAGCCGCTCCTAGCAACTATTTAGATCCAAAAGATTTTTCTTCTTCTTATTTTAATTTTGATGTTTCTAGTTATACTCAGAAGCCCTTGGAAGGTGGATTTTCCTTAATTTATGGAAATTCAAAATATGATGTCCCTTCTTATACGAAATATGAAAATAACGAAGATAATCCAAAAGTAAATGGTTTAAAGATGGATTATTTTGACCGTAATAACCAAGGAAGAAGTTATGTGGGATTGCAATCTCCTTATATGGTTTCCAATAAAAAGATTGAATTTAGATTCAAAGTAAGCGGAGTTCATGGAACGCAAAAGAAAAACGGGAACGATAAGCATCCTTTGTTTACTATATATTCTTATAACGAAGACTTTTCTCTTGTCTCTATTTCTAAATATTTTAATGATGAATATGGAAAAACTATTCTCAATAGCGGTGAAGTAAAACTCTATATAACTCATGCAATGGAAGTAAGATATTTTGAACTGAGATTTAATCAAGCTCCTTATTCATCATCTAAACAATGTTTTAATTTTAATATCTCTTCTTTAACTTTAAGACAATGGGAATATGAATGATTTTTTTGACAATATTAGTTAAATGTATAATTTAAGCAAATTCTTTATTTGAAAACACAATAAATTTATTCATAATAAAATAAGTGATAATCAAAAAGGAAAAAAATATGAAAAATAAATCTATATTGCTTATTTTACCAGCCCTTACATTAATTTGTTCTTGTTCTTCTGAACCAGGATCGGATTATAAAGAAATCGATGCTCCTACTGCTAAAGCTCAAGCTAAAAAAATTGAAGACAATGTTGAAAGCAAATCTTTTACATTGCCAAATAAAGTGACTTATACTTTCTCTTCTTCTGCTTCTGGAAAAGATAAAGATGGCAATACTGGTACCAATTTAAAAGGCTCTTCTAGCTTGGATTTAGAAAATAAGTATGTTCATTTTTATCTAGAGGGAGATACCTTTGGTGAAAATGGTGGAAGTGGCAAAATGGAAGGATGGTCTTATATTAAAGACAATCAATTTGTTGCTGCCATAGAAAGCGGTGCTACTAAAGCATATAGTCTAGTTTCTATCGAAGGTGGGGAGCGAGAGTTTAATAGCTTTGTTAGCAAAGCCAATTTAAACAGCGAGAACATTATCGATATTGCCAAAGAGTTCGCTGATGAAATCGCTGATTATGCTTCTGCTAACCTTGATATTACGCTTGGGACTACTGGCATTAAAACCGAAAGTAAGTTTTTTAAAGGAAGTGGCGATGGCGATTTGAAATTGGAATACAAAACTTCTTTTGAAAGTTCTTCTTATTCATATAATGCAGAAGGAAAATTTGTCCTGGGTTCTTATTTACCTACATATTTTTATTATAAAAAGACAGGTAATTTTAATGGGGCTGCCTTCCAAAGCGAATCAAAATTCCAGTTTGATTGGGGCAAATGCGATTTAAATTATCCTAATTTAGATAGTTTCACCTTAAATAGTTCCGCTCTTTAATTATAATTAATAGAGGATATTTCTTATCCTCTTTTTTTTAATAAAAAATCCTTCCTTTAATAGAGGAAGGATTTTAACATTTTAGATATCCATCAAAATATGCAACATCCATAATTTTGTTGGCTTTATCGATATCTTCTTTACTCGGAGGCAAAACATCTTTTAGGACGTAATCACGATGTAATTGTTCATATTTTGGTATAGCCAAACTATGATAAGGCAATATTTCAACTCTTTTAATGTTATTAAATTGCTTTAAGAAATTGCTAGAAGATTTTAAAGTTTCTTCATTATCTGTATATCCTGGTAACAATACATATCTAATCCAAACAGGGAAGTTTTTTTCTTTTAAGTATTTATAACCTTCAAGGATATTTTTATTATCTTTTCCTGTAATTTTTTTATGTAATGTTGGATCTAAGGCTTTTAAATCCAATAAGAATAAGGAAGATAAGCTTAACAATTCATCGAATTTCTTTAAATAGCTTTGTTCCAAAGAAAATGTTGCAATAGAAGTATCGATGACATAACTGATGTTTTCTTTTTTTAGGATTTTTCCTAGTTCAATTAAGAAGTCAATGTTATTTAATGGCTCTCCTCCAGAAATAGTAACCCCTCCATTTTTTCCCCAGTAACGCTTATATTTTATTAATTTTTGATAAGCTTCTTTTGGGGTTATTTTATTTCCACAAGTAGAGAGTTGCATCTCTGGATTATGGCAATATAGGCAGCGGAGTGGGCATCCGCTTAAGAAGAGGATGCTCCTGACTCCTGGCCCATCGACAAGCCCAAAGCTTTCTAATTTATCAGAATAGGCAAAGATATTAGAGGTGTTCGTGGCAAGTTCTTGCGATGACATCTAATTGTTGCTCTTTCGTTAGGTTGATAAATTTGACGGCATATCCAGAAACACGAATGGTAAAGTTGGCATATTCTGGCTTTTCTGGATGATTCATGCAATCAATAAGCTTTTCTTTGCCGAATACATTGACATTAAGATGGTGGGCTCCTCCATCGAAGTAGCCATCTAGAACGTTGACTAAGTTGTTGATTCTTTCCTTATCACTATGGCCTAAGCAATTCGTATTGATTGTTTGGGTGTTGGAAATGCCATCTAATGCATATTCATATGGCAATTTGCATAATGAATTCAAAGAAGCTAATAAACCGTTTTGTTCAGCTCCATAGCTTGGGTTAGCACCTGGAGATAAAGGCTCGCCGGCTTTTCTTCCATCTGGAAGTGTACCCGTGGCTTTTCCATAAACTACATTAGAAGTAATGGTAAGAATTGAAGTGGTTGGTTTGGAATTACGATATGTTTTTCTAGAAGCTACATAATCCATAAATGTCTTTAACAAGTGGACGGCAATGGAATCGGCTCTATCATCATCATTACCATAACGAGGGAAATCGCCTTCTATTTCAAAGTCAACGGCTATTCCTTTTTCATTTCTAATTGGTTTAACTTTGGCATATTTAATTGCACTTAAGCTATCAACTACATGGCTAAATCCAGCAATTCCGGTAGCAAAACTTCTTTCTGGATGGGAATCAATTAAAGCCATTTCGGCTGCTTCATAATAATATTTATCATGCATGTAGTGGATGATATTCAAAGCTTCGACATAGACTTTGGCTAGCCATTTCATCATGTCTTTGTATTTGGCTAAGACATCATTATATTCTAGATATTCCCCAACGCATGGGCGATAGTTTGGACCCACTTGTTCACCGGTTTTTTCATCGACACCGCCATTGATTGCGTAAAGTAAGCACTTGGCAAGATTGGCCCTAGCTCCGAAGAATTGGTATTCCTTGCCGGTTTCGGTAGCAGAAACGCAGCAGCAAATTGAATAATCATCTTTCCAAACTGGACGCATGACATCATCGTTTTCATATTGAATCGAAGAAGTCTTAATAGAAATATGAGCGGCATATTTCTTAAATCCAACTGGCAATTTAGAGCTATATAAAACAGTTAAGTTTGGCTCTGGGCTTGGACCCATGTTTTCTAATGTATGTAAGAAACGGAAGTCATTTTTGGTGACCATGGTTCTACCATCTAGACACATACCGCCAACTTCGAGAGTAGCCCAAACCGGATCGCCAGAGAATAAGGCGTTATAGCTTGGAATACGGGCAAATTTGACCATTCTGAATTTCAAGACGATTTGGTCGACTAATTCTTGGGCTTGCTTTTCTGTTAAGATGCCTTTTTTAAGGTCACGTTCAATGTAGATATCTAAGAAAGTGGAAATACGTCCAACTGACATGGCGGCGCCATTTTGGGTTTTAATGGCGGCGAGGTAGCCAAAATATAACCATTGGAAAGCTTCTTTGGCATTTCTTGCTGGGTTAGAGATATCAAATCCATAGCTTGCGGCCATAAGTTTCATTTCCTTGAGGGCCTTTATTTGCATGGATATTTCTTCTCTTTCCCTGACTGTTTCTTCTGACATTTCACCATCATCGGTCAAGGCAAAGTCTTCTTTTTTCTTTTCGATTAAATGGTCGATGCCATATAGGGCAATTCTTCTATAATCCCCAACAATTCTTCCTCTTCCATAAGTATCGGGAAGCCCGGTTATTATTTTATTGTGACGGCAGTGGAGTATTTCGGGAGTATAAGCATCGAAAACTCCATCGTTATGGGTTTTATGATAAGTAGTAAAAATCTTATGAAGTTCTTCATTTGGTGTGTAGCCATAGGTTTTTAAACTTTCTTCGGCCATTTTTATCCCACCATAAGGCATGAAGGCTCTTTTAAGCGGCTTATCGGTTTGTAATCCGACAACGACTTCTTTTTCCTTATCTAAATAGCCTGGACCATAAGAGGTTAAGGAAGACACAACATCTTCCTCCATGTCTAAAACTCCTCCGTTTTCTCTTTCTTTCTTTTGGAGTTCTTGTAATTTATCCCATAGGGCGGAAGTATTTTCGGTTGGCCCTTGTAAAAAACTCTCATCCCCTTCATATGGAGTGTAGTTGTTGACTATAAAATCGCGAACGTCAATGTCTTCTTTCCATTTAGTCCCCTTGAATGTTTCGTAGTATTCTTCGTTAATCATGTAAATGATTCCTCCTCACATTTCCGAGCGCTATTATATACCTAGTCATTTCAAATAGTCTTGCGAAATGCTCACTTTTTTTCTTTAAATATGGATGAAAGCCCTTACAAGAAATTTTAAAATGTTAATTTAACTTTCTTAATGGAAATTTTTGCTTCTTTTTTTAAGGTTATAGTGGTGAGCAAAAAAACTACTTGCTAGGCTTTGACATTGATAATATAATCTTTTTCGCCGATGAGTTTGTAGCGAGCTCTTAGGCTAACCGCCCTCATAGTTCAGCGGTAGAACGGATCCATGGTAAGGATCAGACCTCTTTTCGACTAAGGGTGAGGGCACCATTTGAATGAATTACGTACCTTAGTGGTACGTTTTTTCTTAAAAATAACTAAATAAGTTTTTAATAGACGATTGTCTAAGTATAAAATAATTGCATGGAACAAGTTAAAAAATTAAGAATAAGAATGCTTTCCGAGGCAACTTCTGTTGAAGGACAAGGCGTTGGTTCGGCTTATCTAGAACAAGTTAGATTAATAAAAAAGAACGACGATATTTTTAAAGTATATGAAAAAGGAGATAAAGGGAAGGCTGATATTTATCACGTTCATACGGTAAATCCTAAATTTAAATTGAGGATGAATAAACGCCATGTCAACGTTATTTATGTCCATTTTTTGCCAACTACTTTAGATGGCTCTATCCATTTGCCAAAATTGGCTTTTAATATTTTTAAAAAATACGTTATTTCCATTTATAAAAAAGCCGATGAAATAGTTGTTGTTAACCCTATTTTCATTAAACCTTTGGTAGAACTTGGGATGAAAGAAGAAAACATTACCTATATCCCAAATTATGTTTCTCCTAGTCAATTTTTCCCTTTAAGTAAGGAAAAGAAAGATGAAATAAGGAAGAAATATGGAATAGATAAAAACGCTTTTGTTATTCTTGGTGTAGGACAAGTTCAAACTAGAAAAGGAGTCTTGGATTTTGTCGAAGTTGCGAAAAGAAATATAGACAAAACATTTGTTTGGGCAGGTGGATTTAGCTTCGGGAAAATGACAGATGGCTATAAAAAGCTTAAGGAAGTGATGGATAATCCTCCAAAAAACGTTAAGTTCTTAGGCATAATCCCAAGGAAAGACATGAATGAAATTTTCAATATGGCTTCTTTACTTTTCATGCCTTCTTTTGCTGAATTATTCCCCATGTCCATATTAGAAGCCGCCTCGACTAATACCCCAATTTTATTAAGGGATTTAGATTTATATAAGGATATTCTTTTTTCTGACTATTTAACTGGAAATGATGTTTCTTCTTTTTCTTATGAAATCGAAAAGCTTTCTAGCGATCCCAATTATTATCAACAAGCCTTAATAAAGAGTGAGCATATTGCCTCTTTTTATTGCGAGGAGGCGGTTTCGAAAATGTGGAGAGAATATTATTTTAGGATTTATAATAAGTGGGCATCTTCGAAAAAGAAGAAGTTAATAAAACCACTAATAGTGACAAAGGAGAATAAATAATTATGAAAATTGTTATTTCGGCTGAATCCACGATTGATTTGCCTTCGGAGTTATTAGAAAAATATGATATCCATATCCTACCTTTTACTCTTGTTTTAGGGGAAGAAGAGGGGGCAGATGGAAAAATTAAGCCGGAAGATTTATATGAGTATGTTAGCAAAAGCGGCAAGCTTCCTCATACTTCCGCGGTTAATGAATTTCAATATGACGAATTCTTCTCTTCCTTATTAAAAGAATATGACCACATCATCCACTTTTCTTTATCTAGCGAGATTTCTTCTGCTTGTTCCAATGCAAAAGCGGCTGCTGCTAAATTAAACGGCAAAGTAGATATTATTGATACTAGATCTCTTTCTACTGGCATTGCCTTACAAGCCATATACGCATCTAATTTAGTTAAAAATGGGCACTCAGCCGAGGAGATTATTTCCTTATTAACAAATAGAATCCCCTTCGACCAAGCCTCCTTTTCTTTGGAATCGGTCGATTATTTATATAAGGGGGGTAGATGCTCTTATTTAAAGATGCTAGGCGTTAATATTTTAAAAATTAAGCCATCTATCTATGTAAAAGAAGGAAAGATGGTTGTTGGGGGTAAATATAGGGGAAATATGCTAAAAGCCGTCATGGGATATGTCGAAGACACTTTGAAAAAATTCAATAATCCTGATCATTCTAGGGTCTTTATAACTTATTCAACCGCTCCAGATGATGTAGTGGAAGCCGTTAAACAAAGGCTTTCTAAAGAAGGGTTTAAAGAAATAATCCCAACTAGGGCCGGTTCAACCATTTCTTGCCACTGTGGCCCACATTGTTTAGGCATACTCTATTTTAATGATGGCGATAACCACATTAATTAAATAATTTAGGTATTTAACTCTAGGCCTTCTTGCTTATTTATCGAACAAGGAGGTCTTTTTCTATCTTTCTTAATAATATAAGCAACTATCATTTAACTTCTATAATTGGTAAAATAATTATATGAAAAAGAAAAATATTTATTTTGCTTTACTTATTTTCTCCCTATCTTTGTTTTCTTGTGGAAATAAGACTTATTCCTTGGAGGATTATCAAAAAGAGATTTCTTTTGGGGATAAGGATTTTTTAAATGTTCTTCAATTAGCCGATATCCATTGGAGTTATGCAACAGATAAGGAAAAGCAAACCCAATATCTTCAAACTCTAATTAGTCAAAGCGAAGCCGACATTGTTATCTTAACAGGTGATCAAGTATTAAATGGTGACGCCTCGACTTATTCTTCTTTGCTTGATTGCATGGAAAATTCTTCTGCTTCTTATTTTGCTTTTGTTTATGGAAACCATGATGAACAAGGCTTATATGATAAGCTTTATCCAATTAGGGAAGGCTTAAAAAGAAGCAAATGCCTTAACTCTTTTTGCGACAATGATGATGTTTATGGTTTAACAAATTTCGTCATAAACATTAAAGATGGCACTTCCTTGCCTTGGCAAATTTATTGTCTAGATTCCAATAGTTTAAAGCCAGGAAGCTTTAATATTCCTTATGATGTTCTTCATGATGACCAAATAAGTTGGTACGAAAAGCAAGTTAAACAAGCTAAGGAAAATAACCCCAATTCAAAATCTTTAACCTATTTCCATATTCCTCTTTGGGAAAGTGAATATGCCTATAGGAGGTCAAAAAACATTGATTCGATTGGAAATGTAAAAAGGTTTTCCGGTTCCATGAATGAAAGCGATTTTTATATTGATGGGCTAGGTGATACTAAAGTATATGCAGGCTATAAAAGGACTTCTTTTTTCACCAAGGCTGAAGAGTTAGGTTCAACAAAAGCGATTTTTAATGGTCATGACCATAAAAATGATTTTTGTGCCGAGTATTATATAGATGAAAGTAAGCAAGATGACCCAATAGCCCTTTGTTATGGGTTAAAATCTGGTGATGGTTTGAGCTATGACGAAGATAAACAAGGTGGTGTTTTGGCTACAATTTATAAAAATGGGGATCTTAAACTATCTAGAGCGAGACTAAATTATTCCTTTGAATATACCTTGGAGGATATGTTTAAATGAAAAAGACAAATTATCTTTTTAAAATAATAGATGCGACTTTATTTGCTATATCTAGTTTACCTATTTTTTATATAGCGACTTTCTTCTTGCAAGATATAGGCAGCAAGTTCTCATTTTTTCTTACCTTTTTGCCTTTGTATTTATCTTTTTTTGGCTTATTTTATCTTTATATTTCTTATCATTTTTGTTTCTTTTTTGTTAGCAAAGAAAAACAAAAGAAATCTTTTTTGGGTCATGGAATCGCTTTATCAACGCTAGGCTTTTTAATAATCTTAATTGATGTAATTTATTTAGCAAACGGGACTTATTCCTCATTTTTAATTAACAGGGCGAGTAAAATTTATCCTCTCGATTCTTTCTTGCTAGGCTTTTTGTTTTGCTTGGTTGGAGGACTTTATTCTTATCTTTATTTTAGGAAAAAAGAAATTAATTTAGGAGTAAATGTGGCAAAAAGGATTTGGTATTTTTCTACCTTGAAGATTATTTTTGCTTTGGTTGCTAGCTTTTTCCTTGGCGATTTGCTTTTCTGCTTTGTTACTTTTGATCGCAGCTTTTCTAATTTCTTTTTGACTCTTAGTGTCTATTTATTAATGGCTTTCTTGCCTTTCTTAGTAATTTTTTATAGTTCTTATTTAAACGGAAAAAAAGACGAAGACTTAATAAAATCCAACAAGCAAATATCGCTTATCTTAACCGTTATAGGATTAGCCTTAAGTTCTTATTTTTTGATTGGTTATTCAATTAAGCCAAGCTTTTTCTCCGAGTCTATGGTCGCTTCCTTTCCTCTTATTTTTATGGCTTCTAAATTCATTGGGCCTATTTTATTGGTAGTAATTTCTATTTTGCGTCCTGCTCTTTCTTATTTTTATTGCTTAAAAAAAGAAAAAGATATTTTAAAAACAAGCAAAAACTCCCTTAACAACATTAACAATAATTGATAAAATAAAAGCGTCGGAAATCCCGTCGAGGTTCCGCTATTTCAAATATTTTGGAGTGGCAATTGCCACTCTTTCTATTTTAAGGAGGTGCTATGAACGAAATTGAAAAGAAAATAACTTCTTTATTGGAAAAACCTTTATTGGAAAAAGGGTACTCTATATACGAGATTAATTATTCATTTTCCCCATCTAACTCTTCTTTATCGATAGTCTTGGATAGAAAAACACCCATTAGTCTTGATGAAATAGTGGTCATGTCTGATTTAATCTCATCTATTTTGGATGATTTTGATCCAATTGAAGGAGCGTATACTTTGGACGTTTCCTCTTCCGGGGCCGAAAAAAGAATCAAGGTAAATGAGCTTATAGATTATGTCGGCTGCTATGTCAACATCCATCTAATTAACCCTTATAAAGGCGAGAATTATTTAGAAGGGGAACTAAAGGCAGTTAATGGACCTAAGGTTGTTCTTCTAACTAATAACAAAGGGAAAAAAATTGAGATCGAACTAGATAGGGATAACATTGATAAGGCTCGTCTGGCCATTAAATTTTGATTAAATAATTTAGGATAAAAAAATGAAAAAGAATGCAAATGCAAACAAAGTGAATTTCGTAGATGCCTTAAGAGGCGTTGCCGATTCAAAGGGCTTAAGCGATGAAGAAGTAATCTATGCCCTAGAAGAAGCCATTACCAGGGCTTATATAAAGTACTTGGGCGGTTGGGAAGATACCCGTGTTGAATGCCATGTTGATCCAGAGACTGGAAAAGTAGACTTAGCCCAAATTAAAAAAGTCGTTGAGGAAGTTAAAGACGATTATTTGGAAATCTCTGTTGAAGAGGCTAACGAAGGGCTAAAGAAACAAAAATATAATGTTGGGGACGACTATTATTGCGTTTGCCCAGTCGATGACATTACCAAAGTTACTACTAACGCCATAAAGAATAACTTCCGTCAAAAACTTGCCGAAGCCGAAAGAAGCGTCCTTTATAACATTTATAAAGACCATATTGGCGAGATGTTGGTTGGTACGGTTGAAAAAGCCGACGATAGAAGTGTCACCGTTTCAATTGGCAGAACTTATGTTGAGCTTGGCAAGAAAGAATTGATTGGTGATGAATTTTTCCATGTTGGCGATCAAATAAAAGTCTATATCCAAGAAGTCAAATCTGCCGTTCCTGCCGATGGGAAGATTGCTAAAGGACCTCAAATTGAAGCAACACGTTCTAGCGAAGGTTTCCTAAAAAGGTTATTTGAAGAAGAAATACATGAAATTTATGATGGCACGGTAGTCATCAAATCCATTGCTAGACAAGCAGGTATTAGGTCAAAAGTTGCCGTTGCTAGCGTTAACGAAGACGTCGATGCAACCGGTGCTTGCATTGGCCAAGGTGGATCTAGGATTCAAAAAATTGTCCAACAATTAGGAAATGGAAAGATAAAAGAAAAAATTGATGTCGTCAATTATTCACCAAATCCAGGTGTTTTCATTATCGAGGCTTGCCGTCCTGTTACTGTTATTGGCGTTTTGATCGATGAAGAAAACAAAACTGCCGATGTCATTATAAATGATGGTGATTTGCCACTTGGTTTAGGTAAAAAACAAGCCAATTTGAAATTAGCTTCCAAACTGACTGGTTACAATATTGAAATGGTGGAAAAATCCAAAGCCGAGAAATTTGGCATTGAATACATTCCTTCTGAAGAATGGATTAAAAAAGCCGAGGAAGAAAAAAGGCAAAGAGAAAAGGAAGCTTATATTAAAAAGGCCGAGGAAGAAGCTGCTAGAAGAGCAAGGGAAGAAGAAGAAAAACGCCTTGCCGAAGAAGAGGCAAAACGCCTTGCCGAGGAAGAAGAAGCAAGAAAAGCCCTTGAAGAAAAGCAACTTCAAGAAAAGGCAAGCAAAGAAGCCAATAAAGAGGAAATTCCAACTCCAAAAGTTGCTCCAAAAGCCAGCGCTACCCCGGATATGTTCCCTGTTGAAGCCATTAATCCAGCCAAGGCTGCCTTAGCTCAAGTTATGGCTCAAAAGAAAGCGGAAGAAGAAGCTGCTAAAAAAGCTAGTGAGAATAAAGAAAGCGTTACTCCAACTATCGAAGTTAAGACTACGACCTCTTTAGACGATCTAGAAAAAGAGCTAGAATCCGCCAAAGAGAAAAAGACAAAATCCGGTAGCAAGATGAAACGCCCACGCAAGATTACAGAAGATGAGGTCAAGCGTGAGGTTTCTAAGCCTACCATTCCAACAATGCCAGTCTATACTGAAGAAGAGTTGTCTCAAATCGAAGAAGAGGAAAATTCCGATTACGACGATTTAGATAGCGATGAAGACATTGACGAAGACTACAGCGAATACGACCAATATTACGACGATGACGGAAAATAAAATCATTTCTTATCGTTTTAATATGATTACTAGGCAAGTAGAAGAAAAACGAAATCTACTTCGCCTAGTAAAAATAAATGGAATTCTTCATGTAGACCTCCATCAAAAAATGATGGGTAGAGGGCTTTATCTAAGCAAAGAAAAAGAACAAATAAAAATATTCTTTAAAAAGGCTAAAGGTAAATATGGAGAACTAGGAGAAGATTTAATTTCTTATTTAGAAAAATAAAATGGATGAAGTACTAGGATTATTGGGTTTACTTAACAAAGGTGGCAAATTGGTTTTTGGTCAATCCATTTTCTTTTCTAGAAAGATTAAATTGCTTTTGCTAGCCAAGGACGCTTCGAAAAATAGCAAAGAAAAAGCCATTAATTTTGCTAAAAGCAATTCAATTGATCTAATTGAACTTTCCAGTAAGGAAATATTAGGCCAAGCTATTGGCTATGAAGAGATTTCCTTAGTTGGGATAATCGATAGCAAAGCCGCGAAAGCAATGAAAAACAAGGTAGAATCAAAAGGAGTGAAATAATGAAAAACAAAGACAATTACCAAAGCAAGAAAAACAATCGGCCTAATAATAACCGTATGAGCAATTTTGCTCCTTCAAATAAATCCAAATCCAAGCAAGAATATGCCAAAGTCAATGGAGGCGTTTTTGTTTACTCCAAGCCTTTGACCTTAGGCGAACTATCAAAAGCCATAAATGTTCCTGCAACTGATATTATTAAATATTTGTTCATGCAAGGAAAAGCCATTACCATCAATTCAATGCTTGATGATGATACGATAGGAACCATTTGCCTTCAATTTGGCTACGACTTTAAGAAAGAGAAAGTAGTTGATGAGACTCATTTTGAAGATTTAGAAATAAAAGATGATCCGTCCCAATTAAAAGAAAGACCGGCAGTAGTTACCATTATGGGGCATGTCGATCATGGCAAGACTACTTTAATCGATGCGATTAGATCTAGCCACATTGTCGATACCGAAGCAGGTGGTATCTCTCAAGAAATAGGTGCTTATCAAAAAGAAATCCATGGGAAAAAGATTACTTTTATCGATACTCCAGGGCATGCTGCTTTTACTGCCATGAGAGCTAGGGGAGCCTCCGTTACCGATATCGTAGTTCTTGTTGTTGCTGCCGATGATGGAGTCATGCCTCAAACAATAGAGGCTATTGACCATGCTAAAGCTGCCAATGTTCCTCTAATTGTTGCTATTAATAAAATGGATAAAGCAGGCGCCAACCCTAGAAGAGTAAAAGAAGAATTAATGGCCCACGATGTAATTGCAGAAGATTATGGGGGCGATGTATTGACTTGTGAGATTTCTGCTAAAAAAGGTGAAGGAATCGACAATTTGCTCGATATGATTCTTTTAAAAGCGGAAATGCTTGAATTAAAAGCCAATCCTTCTAGATATGCAATCGGGACGGTTTTAGAAGCCGAATTAGATAAAGGAGAAGGCCCGAAAGCGACTTTGCTAGTACAAAATGGCACTTTAAATGTCGGCGATTATGTCGTTGTTGGTGAAACTTATGGAAAAATAAGAAGAATGACCAACGAATTTAGGCAAATTGTAAAAGTTGCGCTTCCTTCAACCCCAGTTTCGGTCATTGGGTTAAACAATGTCCCTTCGGCTGGCGATAGATTCATGGCCTTCCCCGAAGAAAAGCAAGCCAAAGACATTGCTTTTAAAAGAGCCCAAGCTAAACTTGATGCCTCTAGGGGAACTAACGCCGCCATGTCTTTGTCCGATTTAAATAATTTGGTCAATGCTGGAAAAGTTAAAGATTTCAACGTAATTGTAAAAGCGGATTCAGATGGTACGGCCCAAGCTTTAAAAGCCAATTTGGAAAAAATGTCGAATGAATCCGTCAAAATCCATGTCTTGTTAGCTGCGGCTGGAGCAATCTCTGATTCTGATGTTTTACTAGCTAACGCTTCTCATGCCGTCATTTTTGGCTTTAATGTTAGACCTGATGCTAGGGTTAGGACGATGGCTAGCGAAAATCATGTCGAAATACATTTACATAAGATAATTTATGAATTGCTTGATGAAATGGAAGCAGCCTTAAAAGGCATGGTCAAGACTGAACAAGTTGAAAATGTAACAGGACAAGCCGAGATTAGACACATTTATAAAATTTCTAAAATAGGTACTATTGGGGGTTCTTATGTTACTTCCGGTTTCTTAAAAAGTGGCGAAAGAATCCGCTTGTTACGTAATGGGATTGTCATTTATGAAGGCAAACTTGGCTCTTTGAAGAGATTTAAAGACGATGCTAAGGAAGTAAAAGAAGGCTATGAATGTGGCTTGACTATAGATGGCTATAACGACATTAAGGAAGGGGATATTGTCGAAGGATACGAACTAGTCGACAAAGGTGAAAAAGATGGCTAATAGACAAGGCAGAATAAAAGCCGTTATTGGCAAAGACATAGCAGAAATTGTTTCTAGGGAAATTAAAAATCCCCATATTGGAATGGTTTCGGTTAATGAAGTGGTAGTCAATGACGATTATAGCGAGGCGAAAGTTTATGTTACTTTTTTTGGAGATCACCCCAAAACAAAACTTGCCGAACTTAAAAAAAGCGAGGGCTTTGTTAGGTCTTCGCTAGCTAAAAAAATGGATTTATATTCCGTCCCTAAAATCAAATTCGTTTTGGATGAATCTTTCGAAAAGGCTTTATCTTTAGACAAGGCCTTAGAAAGGGAAGAGGAACAATTAAAAAATCTTAAAAAGGATGTGTAGAGTTTGTTTTTAATGTCAAACCGCTATATCCATTTATATTAGCCTTGGTTTCAAATCCTAATTCCAAGGCTATTTTTTTATTCTTTCTTTCTTTGTAGATAAAGCTGCAAGGTAATATTTTTTTAGAATTATTTTCGATAAATAAAATTAAATATTCTTTCTTTTCTTCTTCGCTTATTTCCTTTAAGGATTGAAAAGAAGATATTTCTATCGTGTGTTTAGAAATATATCTATAAGTTAAATTGCCAACGCTTTCATGATTCTTTTTTAGCAATAAAGTTTCTCCGTTAGTTATGTTTTCTTTTATTTGTCCTTTGCTTTTCTTTACTAGATTTAAAAAAGAATAAAAATCAGCTCGGTTACTCATCTTTCTAAAGGAAAGCTCGTGGTTTCTATTTGAAGTAGTTTCCAAACAATCAAAATATAGTTTAAATGAATCATAATTTGATAACATTTCCGCAAAGTTATATTTGGCATTTTCTCTTTGGCTATATAGGTTTTTTAAATAATTTTTGATGAATTCTCTTTCCGTAAAGCCATCACTTGGACAGATTCTTTTCATTACAGGCAAATTTTCTTCCTTTGCCATGCCTATTAAATCCATTTCGCTACATTCAATTAAAGGGCGAATAAAAGTTATATCGGCCTTGGATAAATACATTTTTGGCTCAAAAGTAGCTACTCTGCCCCCATGGATCATGTTCATGAATAAAGTCTCTATTGCATCGTCTTTATGATGAGCGAAAGCCACTTTGTTGGCTTTTATTTTATTTGCATATAAATTTATCGCGGCTTTTCTCATTCTTCCACAGATTGAACAAGGCAAATGCGATCCTTCTTTTTGATGTTCTATTAAGATTGGGTAGACTTCCTTACAATCAACAATAGTTAATTCTAACCCTAAACTAGAGGCGTATTCTTTTAGTTTTGTTCCATCAAAACCAATAAATCCCAAATCTAAGCAAACTGGATAAATCTTAAATTTCTTATTGGAAAATTTTCCATATATCGACATAGCCTTTAGCAAGCATAAGGAATCCTTTCCTCCTGATATGCCTAGGACAATTTTGTCATTATCATCTATTAAGGCATATTTTTCATCGGCTTTTCTTAGGCACGCCAAAACTTTTCTTATATATTTCATGCGGATAGTTTATATTCTCTTCTTGCAATAGTCCATTTTGTTTTTTATAGAAGTAAGGTAGTCTTTTTCTTATAATTATGTTTATGAAAGAGGGATTACTTTTAATTGATAAAGATAGCGGAGAAACCACTAGATATATCGATAATTACATTTCTAAAAAATTTGGGATAAAAAAAGTAGGGCATCTAGGTACTTTAGATCCTTTTGCCACTGGGTTAGTCATTGTTGGAGTTGGCAAAGGAACCAAGGCTTTGACTTTCTTAGAAGAGAGCAATAAAAGCTATATAGCTAGGCTTACTTTGGGAAAGTCTACATCTACTTTTGATAAAGATGGCGAAATAATAGAACAAAAAAGAGTCCCTTATTACCATATAGATAAAGTTAAAAATGCAGTTGAATCGTTAACTGATATAACTAGTCAAACTCCTCCTATGTTTTCTGCCATAAAAATAAATGGGACTCCTTTATATAAATTAGCTAGGGAAGGAATGGAGATAGAAAGAAAAGAAAGAAAAGTAAGTATTTTCGAATCCATGTTATTGGCTTATTGCCCACCCCATATTGATTTTTTAGTCAATGTAAGTAAGGGGACTTATATAAGAAGTTTAGGCGTTGAACTAGCCAAAAGGCTAAACAATATCGGATACTTAGAAGAATTAAGGAGAATATCCATTTCTTCTTTTTCTTTGCTTAACGCCAAAAAGAAAGAAGAAATAATTGAAAATGACTTCATTTCCGTTAAGGAAGCCTTGTCTAGTTATCCTAGCTTAGAAATAGAAGGAAAGATTGTAAAAGATGTAAAAAATGGGAAAAGAATAAAGATAGATAAAGAAGAACCTAGCTTGCTTTTATATAATAAGGATGAAGCCTTGGCCATTTATAAAAAAGATGAAGATGGTTTATATTCTTGCTTAAGAGGCTTATTTTAATGGAAACAATTAAATTTAGTTTGGATAATCTACCTACAAAAAAGGATAATTTAACTTTGGCCTTAGGTACTTTTGATGGCTTTCATAAAGCTCATTATAAATTGGCCCTTAATGCTAGGCTTGAAGCTACTTCTTATTCTGGAATTTTATTTTTTTCTTCTTCTCCGGAAAACTATCTAGTTAGAAACAAAAGCAAGCTTATATTGACTTCTTTGGATGATAAAATCCGTTATGTTAGCAAAATTGGTTTGGATTATGCCTATGTTGTTGACGTGAACAAGTCTTTCTTTTCTTTGACTCCAATTGAATTTATTAAAAAAATCTTGTTGCCTTTAGGCGTTAGTTCCGTTGTTGTAGGGGAAGACTTTCGCTTTGGGAAAGGTGGGGAAGGGGATGTAGCCTTATTAAGGCAATTCTTTAAAGTTTATTGTTTGAAAATAGAAAAGCTAGATGGAGTAAAGATTTCTTCTTCTAATATAAAAGAATTTATTGAAAAAGGAGAAATAAAAAAGGCTTGGAAGTTTTTAGGTCACCCTTATGAAGTTTGTGGCTATGTGAAAAAAGGATTTCAAAATGGCCATAAAATAGGCTTTCCTACTTTAAATATTTCCTTAAAAGACAATTATGTTTTACCGCTTAATGGAGTTTATTATGGCCTTTGTTATTGTCTAGGATTGCCATATAAGGCTTTGATAAATGTAGGTAATAATCCGACAATAGGAAAGTTAAAAGAACCTCTTATCGAAGTGCATTTATTGAATTTTAATAAAGATTTATACAATGATTTTGTCTATGTTTCTTTTCTTGAATTCAAACGTAAGGAAATAAAATTCAATTCCTTGCAAGAATTAAAAAACCAAATCGAAGACGATAAAAAATGGGCCTTAAGTATAGACCCATTTAAATAATTATTTATTAATAGGAAGATAATTCGTTGGAAAGCTCGTCTTCGTTTTTCTTTTTGGCATCGAATTTCTTTCTATCTGGAGTTGATAATATTCTTTTTCTCATCCTAAAAGCGGATGGGGTGATTTCAACCAATTCATCGGAATTTATATAATCTAGGCAAGCTTCTAGGGACATTTTTCTAGGGGATTTTAAGACAACCGTTTGGTCTTTAGTGGAAGATCTAACGTTAGTTTGTGGCTTAGTAGCCGTGACATTGACACATAAATCTACTGGATAACGATGTTCGCCTACAATCATCCCTTCATAGCAAACCGTGCCAGGGGCAATAAACATAATTCCATGGTCTTCGACCTTTTCGATTGAATATGGGGTGGCTGGTCCTTTATCTACGGAAACAAGAACGCCAATTTGCCTTTCTCCAACGACATGATTATAAATAGGACGGTATTCTTTGAAGGTATGGTTAATAATGCCATATCCTTTTGTTAGGGTAAGAAAATTGGAAACAAAGCCAAGAAGTCCTCTTGAAGGAATTACATAAGTCAATCTGGTTTGGCTATTGTTTTCATTCATATCGATCATTTGTCCGCCCCTAGAACCTAGCGTTTCCATTATGTCTCCTACATAATCGCTAGGAACATCGATTTGCAAATCTTCGTATGGTTCACATTTTTTGCCATCTATTTCTTTTATGATGACATGGGGCTTGCTTACTTCTAGTTCGTATCCTTCTCTTCTCATTGTTTCAATTAGGACCGATAAATGAAGTTCGCCTCTGCCAGAAACTATCCATGTCTCGGTGTTGGGAATGCGTTTATAACGCAAGGAAACATCTCTTTGAACTTCTTCAAATAATCTTTCTTCTATAACCCTAGCTGTAACAAATTTTCCATCTTGCCCACGCAATGGGGAAGAATTCGTTCCGAATTCCATTTGGAGGGTTGGCTCGTCTACTCTTAATGGGGGGAGTGGGTTTAATTGTCCCGGGGTGCATAAAGTATCGCCGACATTTAACTCATCATATCCTGCTATGGCGCAGATATCGCCGCTTTCGACTTTATTAGTTTCAATTCGTTTTAGACCCATGAAGGTATAAAGCTTCATGACTTTAAAATCTTTGGTTGTCCCATTTGTCCTGACATCTGTGACAGTATCGCCGACGCTAATTTGTCCGCCTCTAATTGTGCCTATTCCAATTCTTCCAACGAATTCGTTATAGTCTAATAAGGCTGGTTGGAACCTAAATGGACCATCTTTATCGCATATTGGTTCAGGGATTTCTTTTAAAATTGTCTCGAACACCGGATCCATTCCTTTGCTTTGCGTTTTCGGGTCACTAGAATAAGAAGAAGTCCCGTTTAAAGCAGAAGTATAAACAACCGGGAAATCGAGCAAATCATCCGGTGCCCCAAGTTGAATGAATAGATCCAAAACTTCATCGACGGCTTTTTGAGGGTCGGCATTTGGACGGTCTACTTTATTGATGACTACAATTGGCTTGATGTGGTTCTCTAATGCGTTTTTTAGTACAAAACGGGTTTGTGGCATCGTGCCTTCGAAAGCGTCTACTAAAAGAAGGCACCCGTCAACCATATGCATAATTCTTTCAACTTCCCCACCAAAGTCGGCATGCCCAGGGGTATCGACGATATTGATTTTTGTGTCTTTATAAATTATGGAAGTAGTCTTGGCAAGGATTGTAATTCCCCTTTCTCTTTCTTGAGGATTAGAATCCATGACGCGATCGACGATAGCTTCGTTGTTTCTAAAGGTTCCTGAACTAGATAAAAGCGAATTGACTAATGTTGTTTTCCCGTGGTCAACGTGTGCGATTATGGCTATATTTCTCATTTTCATAATAAAAACCTCCAAAAACAACCGAGCATTAGTCTAGTCTTACGCGCGTATACGTGCAAGAAAAAAATAAAATTGTTTGTTCCTAACGGCTTTTTTTGTTAAAAAAAGAGATAATTTGTTGAATATTTAAAAACATTTCTATATATTACTTGTTGCAGCCAATCTTAGCCGCTATCTATCTCCTTAGTTACGGCATGGATTAGGCCAAGTTCTATTGAAAGGAGAAAAATAATGGCTTTAAAGAAAGAAGAAACTCTTTCCATCATCAAAAAGTATGGAAAAGATGAAAAGGACACCGGTTCTGCCGAAGTCCAAATTGCTCTTCTAACTCAACGCATCAAAGATCTTACCGAGCATCTTAAAAAGAACGGTGGGGATGCCGCTGCTAGAAGATCGCTTCTAATCTTGGTTGGAAAAAGACGCAGCCTTCTTGACTATTTAGCAAGAAATGACGCTGATCGTTATACCGCTTTGATTGCTTCGCTTGGAATTAGAAAGTAATTAAAATAGATAACCGCTTCGGCGGTTTTTCTTTTTATGGACTTTATCTAGTGATAATATATCAAAGTTAAAAAACAATTTAGGAAAGAAAAAAGAATGAAACAAGTATTCGAAACCGAATTCGCAGGACGCAAACTAAGTGTTGAAATCGGCGAAATCGCAAAACAGGCTGATGGTTCGGCCTTTGTTCGCTTTGGCGAAACTGTTGTTCTTGCAACTGCTTGCTGTGCGGATGAACCAAAAGAAGGCGACTTTTTCCCTTTGACTGTCAATTATGAAGAAAAGCAATATGCAGTCGGAAAGATTCCTGGCTCGTTTTTAAGAAGAGAAGGAAGGGCTGGGGAACATGCTACTTTGGCCGCTAGATTAATCGATAGGCCAATTCGCCCATTATTTGCAGAAGGCTTTAGAAATGAAGTTCAATTGGTATCGACCGTTATGTCGGTTGATCCAGACAATACTCCGGAAATGACTGGTATGTTAGGTGCTTCTTTGGCCTTATGTATTTCTGATATCCCTTTTGATGGTCCTGTTGCAGGGGTATATGTTGGCAGAGTAAATGGCAAATTAATAATTGACCCAAACGAAGAAGAAAAGAAACTTTCCGATATCGATTTGGCGGTTGCTGGTACCGATTCGGCCATTATGATGGTTGAAGCCGGTGCAAAAGAAGTTCCGGAAGAAGAAATGCTAGATGCCATAATGTTTGGCTTTGAGGCAATAAAAGAACTTTGCGCTTTCCAAAAGAAAATCATCAAAGAAATTGGCAAGCCTAAACGCCATATCGATTTATATGCTCCAGACCCGCGTATAAAGGAAGACATAGAATCTAGGATTGGCGAAAAAATGGTTAAGGCCATTTCTATTTTCGATAAATTAGAAAGACAAGACGCCATCGATGCTTTAAAGAAAGAAATAATCGATGATTATGATTCTAGAGAATATGAAGATGAACATGATCACAAAATGAGCATGTTAATGGTCAATGATATTCTAGAAGCCATGGTTGCTAAAGAAGTCAGAAGACTTATCACTGAAGATAAAGTTCGTCCAGATGGAAGAAAAGTCGATGAAATTCGTCCTTTGGATTGCCAAGTCGATTTGCTTCCAAGAGCCCATGGATCCGCCATGTTTACGCGTGGCCAAACTCAAGTCATAGGCACAACAACTCTTGGTCCGCTTAGCGATAAACAATTGATTGACAATTTGACCGGCGAAACCGAAAGAAGATTCATGCACCATTATAATTTCCCGCCATATTCAGTTGGCGAAATTGGCAGAATGGGTGCTCCTGGAAGAAGAGAAATTGGACACGGCAAACTAGGGGAAAGAGCTCTAAGCTATGTCTTGCCTAGCGAGGAAGAATTCCCATATACAATTAGATGCGTTGCCGATGTTTGTGAGTCCAACGGTTCTTCTAGTCAAGCTTCGATTTGTGCTAACTGCATGTCGCTTATGGCGGCTGGCGTTCCTATTAAAGGGATTGTTTCCGGCATTGCCATGGGCTTGATTACTTCTGGGCCATTAGATGGCAATCATCCATATACCATTCTTACAGACATTCAAGGTTTAGAAGACCACTTTGGCGACATGGACTTTAAATGTGCCGGCACTTCTAAAGGCTTAACCGCCCTCCAAATGGATATAAAGATTCACGGGGTTACTAGGGAAGTTCTTTCTGAGGCTCTTGCGCAAGCTAATAAAGCTAGGGCGGAAATCAGGGAGGCCATTGCCTCTTGCATCAGCGAGCCAAGAAAAGAAGTGTCCAAATATGCTCCAAAGATGGTTACCTTTAAGATTGATCCAGATAAAATTAGAGATGTGATCGGGCAAGGTGGCAAGGTTATAAATGACATTATTGCTAGATGCAACGATGTCAAGATTGATGTTGAAGAAGATGGAACCATAACCATTTATCATACCGATAAAGAAATGATAGAAAAAGCCAAGGCTATAATCGACGATATTGTAAGAGAAGCCAAGGTTGGGGAAATCTTTGAAGGCAAGGTTACTAGAGTCGAAGATTATGGAGCATTTGTTAACCTATTCGGCGATACCGATGGTTTATGCCATGTTTCTAGACTTAAATGGGGTTATGTCGAAGATGCTTCCAAAGTCGTTAAAGTCGGTGATATGCTCAAAGTAGTTGTTGTTGGACTTGATGAAAAAGGAAAGATTAAATTAAGTCATCGCGAATTCGAAGAAAAGCCCGAAGGCTATGTAGAAAAGGAAGAAAGAGTCAAAAAGAACGATAATCATTCTTCCAAATTCCATGGCAAGCCATCAACAAAAAGAAAATAAAAAAACATAATTTATTTCTAAGCCTATTCAGCAATGGATGGGCTTTTTTTCTTAACTTAAATTAAGAAATTAAAAAATATGATTAAATTTTTTAAATTTGTTTTAAAATAATGAAAATAAAGGTCTACTATTTATGGGAAAGATTATAACTATTGGACGTGAATTTGGTTCAGGTGGAAGGGAGTTTGGTAGAAGACTTGCCGAAAAACTTGGTTATGCCTATTATGATTCGGAGATTATCAATGAAATTTGCAAAGGGACCAAATATTCGAAAGAATATATCGAGCAAGTTAGCGAAAAAGACCCAGTTCCTTTATTTCCTATTCGTTATGGAAACTCTTTTGCCATTGGCCCAGATCCAAGCGTAACAATGGCTATGAATGTCTACAAAGTCCAGACCAATGTTTTAAAAGAAATGGCCAATAAATCTAATTGCATCATCATCGGAAGGGCTGCCGATTATATATTAAAAGATTTAAAGCCTTTCTCAATATTTGTTTATGCCTGTATGGAATCAAGGATAGAAAGATGTCAAAAAAGAGAAAAGGAAAATGAAAATTTTACTTTTTCTCAAATGAAAAGAAAAATTAAAAAGATAGATAAAGGTCGCGCTAAATATTACTCTTTTGTCAGTGGCAAAAAGTGGGGCGATAAGAATAATTACGACCTAATGATTAATACTTCTTATACGGATATAAAAAAATTAGTTGATATGGTAACTAATTTATTTGAATAAGTATTTTGCAAATTCTAATAAACTATTATTTGACAATGCTTTTTCTATGTCTTTTTGAGTTCGATATTCTTTGTTTTTAATAAAGTAAAGATACGATTTGTAAACTATCTTATCCGCTTGGGAGGGTTCTTTTGTTGTCTTTATATAATCAAAATACTCTTTTTCTTTAAAAGTAGGCGAACTAGCTAATTCAAAACTAACGATTACAAATCTTCTTAAATAAACTAGCATCGAAGAAATAAACCAAAAATGAGCATCGTTAGATAAATTTTTATTGTTTAACATTTTTCCTAGTAAAGGCAAGCCATCTAGTTCATCTCGATAAATATCAATATAGACAAAATCAAAAGAAGAGAAATTAGAGAAGGCTAAAGCATCTTCCTCAATGATATTTATTTTTTCTTTATACTCAAATTCAAGCAGAAGGTGTTCCTTAAATAAATCTATAATTTCTTTATCTTTTTCTATAATGGTTATCTTTTTTACTTCCTTTTTAATTGAAGCCATGTAAGCAAAATAGCCTAATCCCAAGCCGAAAATTAAAACATTCCCATGAGCCTTTTTTATATCTTCTTTCATTGAATTTAATTCATGAGGAACCAATTCCATCCAATTGGAACCTTCTTTTTTTAAGACGGGATAGCCGATTTTTTCTTTAAAATAGCCAAAAGGAGAATATTCTTCAAAAGAAGAAGTGACTACTTTTTCATCTAGCAAAAAAGGAACAAAAGGATAGAAATAATCAATGCAAAAAGAAACGGAACCTTTTTCTATTGGTTTTAAATTCATTAGTTTTTGGTAATATGGATTTAATAGCAATAAGTTTTTGTTAACTTCTTCTAGGTGAAGCTTTGGCAAGGAATTTAAATATTGTTCGCTTTCTTTATCTAAATTGATTAGAGTGGCTAAAGTTCTATCTAAACAAGTAGATAGATTCTCTTCTTTGACTAAATTTTCTTTTAACGACTTTGCAAATTGCTTTGGATTTACGCTGAATAAAAGATTAGCGTGATAATCTCTTTCTTCTCCCTCGCTTTCTATTTTTGCAAGTGACTGTATATATTTATATAATTCTTTGTTTATCATAAAATCGCTTTCTTAATTTTATTAGAATTGCCCTTTTAAATAAACATTTAAAAATAGTAGTTTTTGTTACTGAATATTGTCTTGGTGGTTTATACTATTTGTATATGTATGATGTCATTGTAATTGGAGCAGGCATAAGCGGTGCCTTCGTTTGTAGAAATTTATCTAGATACAATTTATCTACTTTATGTATCGAGAGCAAGAATGATGTAGGAGACGTCACTTCTATGGCAAATTCTGCTATAGTTCATTCTGGCTATGATCCAAAGCCTGGTTCTTTAAAAGCCAAGTTTAACGTTAGAGGAAATGCTTTGTATCCTCAAATTTGCAAAGAACTTGATGTTTCTTTTAAACAAGTCGGGTCTATGACTTTAGCCTTTAGTAAAGAAAATTTAGAAACTTTAAAGCAATTAAAGGAAAGGGCAAATGAAAATGGGGTCCAGGCAACTTTGCTAAATAAAGAGGAAACATTGGAATTAGAAAAAAATGTTTCAATCGATGTAATGGGTTCTTTGCTTTGCAAAAGCGCTGGAATAATAAATCCTTTTACTTTGGTTGCCCATTGTTTTGAAAACGCGATTGATAATGGTATTGAATTGCATTTAAACGAGACTGTAATTGATATAAAAAATAATGATGATCGTTTTATTATTAAAACAAATAAAAAAGAATATGAGACAAAGGTCGTTATTAATTGTGCCGGTCTATATGCAGATAAAATAGCTTCTATGGTCGAAGATATTTCTTGGTCTATTAATCCTAGAAAAGGAGAATATTTTGTTTTAGATCATTTTGGTGCGGGCTTAGTTAATCATGTCTTGTTCCCTCTTCCAAGCGAAAAAGGAAAAGGTGTTCTTGTTACAATGACTACTTCTTCTAATTATTTAATAGGACCTTCTTCTGAGTTTAATGAGGATAAAGAAGATACTTCAACTGACACTTTGACATTATTAGATGTTAAAAATAATGCCTTAAAAATGGTGCCAAATATTCCTTTTTTTGAGCAAATAAGAACTTTTTCTGGTGTTAGGGCTACTCCAAGCACACATGATTTTATTATCGGTCCTTCCTTAAAAAATGCTCGCTTTATTAATGTTGCTGGAATTGAAAGCCCTGGCCTAGCCTCTTCTCCTGCGATTGGTGAATATGTAGTAGAAGAATTGGTCTTGCCGCTTTTACATCCTAGCAAGAACGAATCTTTTAATCCTTGCGTCAAACCTTATATAAAGCCAAATGCTCTTTCTATAAAAGAAAGAAATGATTTAATAGCAAAAAATAGTGATTATGGGCAAATAATATGCAATTGCGAAAAGATAAGCTTAGGCGAAATTAAGGATGTTTTATCTAGATCCTTGCCTTGTTTAAGCGTTAAGGCAATTAAAAAAAGAACAAGGGCTGGTTTTGGTAAATGCCAAGGTGGTTTTTGCCAACCTATGGTTTTGTTTTTACTATCGAAAAACAATGGAATTTCTCCTTTGGATGTAGTTTACGATGGGCCTAATTCAAATATTCTAAAGCAGGAGAGCAAATAATTATGGAGACTCGTGATTTAGTTATTATTGGTGGAGGCTCTGCCGGAATGGCTGCCGCCATATCTGCTTTCGATAATGGTATAAAGGATATTTTAATATTAGAAAAAGGAGAATTTTTAGGTGGCATTTTAAACCAATGTATTCATAATGGCTTTGGCTTGCATGAATTCAACGAAGAACTTACTGGACCCGAGTTTTTAACTAGGTTTGTTAATCAAATTGAGCAAAGGAAAATCGAATACAAATTAAATACTTATGTCCTTTCTTTGACAAAGGATAAAATTATTAGTTATGTAAATAGAATTGATGGACTGACGACTATTAAGGCTAAATCTATAATAGTTGCGACGGGCTGCTTGGAAAGAAGTGCTGGTGCTATTGGTATCCCTGGGGAAAGGCCTAGTGGAGTTATTACGGCTGGACAAGCTCAATTATATTTAAATGAATATGGTTATTTAGTTGGAAAGAAAGTCTTTATTTTGGGATCTGGCGATATTGGGCTTATCATGGCTAGAAGAATGACTTTAGAAGGTGCTAAAGTATTGGGCGTGGCCGAATTAATGCCCTATAGCAATGGATTAAATAGAAACATTCAACAATGCTTAAAAGACTTTGATATCCCTTTATATTTGTCTCATACAGTTTCTAAGATAATTGGCAAAGATAAATTAGAGGCTATTGAAGTAAGTGAAGTTGATTCTTCTTTAAAAGTAATTGATGGAACAGCGAAAAGATTTGAATTGGATACCTTGCTTCTTTCTATTGGCCTAATCCCTAATAATGCTTTATTAAATAGCATAGGAACACCCCAATCCAAAACTAGAGGTTCTTGCGTCAATGAACATATGGAAACTGCTTTCGATGGCTTATTTGCTTGTGGCAATGTTTTGCACGTTCATGATCTTGTCGATTATGTTGTTGAAGAAGCTAGAGTGGCAGGGCTTGGCGCTAGTAAATATTTAAAAGGCAAATTGATTAGGGGAGAACATAAGATTTTAACTGAAGCTGGTGAGGGGATAGGATATGTTGTTCCTAGTCAAATAGACTATGATGAAGCCGAAGACTTCATAGAATTAAAATTTAGAGTAAAAAGGCCTAGCAAAGATGTTTATATAGTTTATAGTTGTGATGGCGAAATTATTAAAAAAGTATATAAAAGTGCGATTATACCTAGTGAAATGGAAATTTATAAATTGCCTAAGAATTTACTAAATAACAACTATAAAACTATTAATGTCAGATTAGAGAAAAAGGAGGCAAGCAAATGAAAGAGTTAGTGTGTATCATTTGTCCTAGAGGATGTCGGCTTAAAATCGATGATGACATGAATGTCTCTGGGAATTTTTGTCCTCGTGGGGCCAAATATGCTATCCAAGAATTGACTGATCCAAAACGCACCTTGACTTCTACTGTGAAAATAGATTCTAAAATTTTGCGTGTTTGCCCGGTTAAAAGCCTCTATCCCTTACCTAAAAATAAAATTTTGGAAGCCATGAAATTTGTCAACCAAATACATTTGAAAGCACCTATAAAGATGGGGGAAGTTGTCTTGAATGACTTAGCTGGTACTGGGGTACCTCTTGTTACGACTAGGGAGATAAAAGAATAATATGAGAATTATCGTAGCCAGTGATATCCATGGGCGTATTTTAGCGGCTAAAAAGTTGGACAAGCTATTTCTCCGCTATAATCCAGATAAGATTATTTTGCTTGGTGATTATCTATATAATGGACCTAGGAATGGAGTTCCAGAAGATTATGATCCAATGGGTGTTTCCATTATTTTAAATAAATATGCGAATTTAATTACTGGAGTCAGGGGAAATTGCGACTCTAGGATTGATGGTATGTTATTAAAGTTTCCCTTGGAAGATTCTAGGGTTATTTATTTAAATGGCTTTCGGTGCGATTTAATTCATGGCGATTTATTGACTTCTGATGTTTTAGATGTCCAACGCGGTGACATCTTAATGTTTGGCCATACGCATGTTTATATGCTAAAAAGGGAAGATGGAGTCATTTATTTTAATCCTGGTTCGACCTCTTTTCCTAAAAACGGGAACCCTGCCACTTATGGAGTCATGGATGGGCTGCATTTAGAAATAAGGAAACTTGATGACGATTTACCTTTGACCTTTTTAGATTTAATTTAACCGCTTTCATATCGAATTGTTTCTTAATTTCTTTTATAATTCTTTTGATAAAAAAGTCGAGCAATATGTTTATAGTATTTAGCCAAATGGCTAGGAGCTTATTATGGATGAAAAAATAAAATTATTTGCCTTGGGTGGCTTAGATGAAGAAGGGAAAAATTGTTACTGCGTCGATATCGACGGTGATATTTTCGTCATTGATTGCGGGGTACGCGATCCTGACAAAACGATGCCTGGAGTTGATTATGTCATTCCTAGATTTGATTACCTTATCGAAAACAAAAACCGCATTAAGGCTTATTTTTTGACCCATGGCCATGATGATGTAATCGGTGCGTTGCC
The DNA here is from genome assembly GCA_934725985.1 of uncultured Bacilli bacterium. Taxonomy (GTDB): domain Bacteria; phylum Bacillota_I; class Bacilli_A; order RFN20; family CAG-826; genus Alloenteromonas. The sequence continues at coordinate 234,304 of CAKVCX010000002.1, forward strand.
TTTTATTTATCCTCAGGCGCCCGCTCCTGTTTATGGTTCAAAAGTAACATTGTCCATGCTAAAAATGTTTAGCGAACACGTTAAAAAAGATGCTAGCAGATATGATTTGCGCGTTGTCGAACCTACTTCAAATTTCAAAGTGGCAGGCAGGGAAATTAGTTTTTTCCATACGGCGCATAATATTGCGGGAAGTAGTGGTATTTCAATTTCAACTTCCCAGGGCAACATTGTCTTTATAAGCGATTTTGTTGTTGAAAATGCTGCCTCTCCTTCATATTTAAACGATTTTAACGCCTTGGCAAAGATTGCCGAAAGGCCAACATTGGCTTTGCTTTCCGAATCTATTTATGCGGGCAGACCCGGTTATACTGCTCCCTTATATAAACTTACGCCCCATATTGAGGAAATGATAAAAAATGCAGAGGGTAGAGTTTTTATTTCTATTTTTTCCAATGATTTGTATAACGTTTCCGAATTAATTGCTCTAGCTATAGCAAATAAGAAAAAGATTGTTTGCTATGATGAGGCCGCTGCTTCGATTCTAAAAACATTGCAAGGTTGCGGCGAGCTTATGATCCCTAGGGATAATTTTGCTTCTTTAGACGATATTTTACGGCTCCGTGACCAAGATACGGTTGTTTTGATGATGGGCTTTGGGTCTAGACTATTTAGAAAAATTGCTTTATTGGCTTCAGGTCAAAACGAAGATAAGCGCATAAGGCTAAAGCCAACGGATTCTTTTATCATCGCTTCCATGAGCGACGATAATTCAGAAATAGAATATACCGATGCTGCCGATGAACTCTTCCGTTCCGGCTGCCATGTTAATCTTATTTCTAAAAAGACTTTCTTAAGGATGCATGCTTCCGAAGAAGACTTAAAAATGATGGTTTCTTTATTAAAGCCTAAATATTACGTCCCCATCCGCGGCTTTTATAAAGATTTATTGCACAACGGCATGCTAGCATTATCAATGGGCGTCAATTTGAATCACCAAAATGTTTTCGTGATGGAAAACGGGTGTTGCGTAACTATAGATCATTCCTCGGCCAAGATGGCATATGATGCTCTTACTCATGGAGATTTGCTTATTGATGGAGAAGGAGTGGGCGATGTTTCGAAGCAAGTACTTGAGGATCGTTCAAAATTAGCCGAAGGTGTTGTTTTGATGGCACTTACCATTGACAAAAAGGCAAAAAAGATTATTGCTGGCCCAGATATCCAAATGAGAGGATTCCTTTTTGCTAGGGAAGCCGATGTCGTCTCTAGAGAAATTTCTAAAGTCTTTTTAGCCACTATTTCCGAATTCTTGGAAAAATCTTATTACAATTCGGATGAAATGAAACAAAATGTCTACGAAAAATGTCTTAGGACCATTAGGAGAACTACAGGTAAAGAACCTATGGTCATCCCCTTAATTGTAGAAATTTAATTTGACCCCCCTTTATATTTAATTGTTTTTTATTAAAATAAAAACATGGCTGAATCTAGTAAAAAAATCATCGATTATAATAGCAAATTAAAGAAAGCATTTGGCTTATTGCTTGTTTTGTTTTCTCTTCTTCTTTTGCTTTCCCCAGGAACTCACCTATTTCCCCTTAGCTATCCTTTTATTTCCTTATTTGGGATGATAGGGCATGTATGGATTTGCCTTTTTATGATATTTCTGGGCATTTATGTTCTTTTTCTCTCTCCTTTATTTAAGATAAGGCCTCATTTTGTTATCGCCTTTTTCTTTTCTTTATTTTTCCTATGTTCTTTGTTTAGCCTAATTTATAACATAGGGATGTGTTCATATTCTTCTTTGTCTTCTTTTTTTGATTATTTATCAAGCGATTCTTCCAGCTTAAAGAATTCTTTTGATTTTTCTTCTGGTGGTGGGATTTTTGGCTATTTTTTCAATGGACTTTTCGTTGAAACGGTTGGGGCTTGGCTTGGAATTGTTTTTTGTTTTATTTTAGGTCTTTTATCTATATGCATTGCCTTTATTGTTCCTATTGAAAAGCAAATTAAAAATTTAAAAGCCAAATCGGTTATTAAAAAAGCAAGAAAAGAAAAGAAAATTGATAATGCAGAATCTATTGATAATGATAGAGAGGTCTTTGAGTTTAATGATGAAGGCGATAGCAAAATTGAACCGGCTCCTATTTTTGCTCCCGAAGAAACTGACGATAGTTTCTTTTTAAAAAGCGAAGAAAAGAGCAACCCTTTATCTTCCTTTGTTTTTGAACCTGCTGGAAATGCGCCTTTGCCTTCTAGAAGCCAAACCCATATTTCTAATCCATCTTCTTTAAATGATGTCGGACCTAAGGAGGTCCCAAATCCAAACCCATCTTTATATTCGCAGAATTCAATTGGCAAATCAGGCCTTAGGGAAGCTGTTTTTTCTCCTTCTTCTTTGCCTAGTGAAGACAATAAGGACAAAGTAGAAACTTTAAAAGAAGAACATATAATCATTGAAAGCGTCCCTTCTTCTAATAACATGCCCCATATCGAAACTGAGCCAAATTACTCTTCGTTTAATAGTCCGATCCATCCTTCTTTTAAAGAAACTACTTCAAATGAAGACAAAGAGGATAGCGACTTGACTAAAGACGAAAAAAAGCCTTTGCCATCTATTGATGAAAATAATGAAACAACAAGTGAAGTTGAGCTTGTTATAACGGAACAAAAAGGGAAAGATAGTAACGTATCTAAAGAAAGTGAGACGAAAGTAGTCCCTAATCCTTTAATGGGAAAAGAAGAAAATAAAATCGAAGAGACTCCAATAATTACTTCCTCTTCTTTTACTAAGGAAGAAGTAGTTGAAGTTCCGCCTGTTCCTTTTAAAAACAATACTATTGAAGAGAACCCTAATATGAAAAAAGCTAAACCGCGCCCTTCTTATGTTTTCCCTACAGATAATTTGCTTCAAACTTATCCGGAATCAACTAACAAAGAGGAAATGGATAAGGAATGCCAAGAAAATTGCGAAGCCATCAATACTGTTTTTGCAAATTTAAATGTCGGTGCGAGCGTTGTTTCTTATACAATTGGCCCTTCCGTTACGCGCTATGACGTCTTATGCAATGATAATTTTTCTGTTTCGGGATTAGGAAAAGTTATGACCGATGTTGGGATAAAACTTGGTGGCGTTCCTACTAGATTTGTGGAAATGGTCCCTGGCAAGAAAACCTCGGCTATAGAGATTGCTAACAAAAACACTAGAATCGTTCCTTTTAAAGAAGTATTGGATGGATTGCCTACTGGACCGGATAAAAATCTATATATCCCATTTGGGGTTAATATCGAAGGGAAAGTCATATCCGCCGATATGTCTAAATTCCCCCACATGCTTGTCGCGGGTACTACAGGTTCAGGAAAATCTATTTATATGCATTCGGTCATTATGTCTTTGATAATGCGTAATCGTCCTGAGGATTTAAAACTAGTCTTAGTCGATCCTAAAAGGGTAGAGTTATCTAAATATAGAGATTTGCCTCATTTGCTTTGTCCCATTATTAAGCAGGCTGGAGAAGCTAAAGTCTGTCTTAAAAAATTGTGTGATGAAATGGATAGGCGTTATACTGTTTTTGAAGAAGCTTGCGTTTCTGGCATTAGAGAATATAACGATGAGTATGCATCTAGTAAAAATCTAGAAAAGATGCCGTTTATCGTTGTCTTTGTTGATGAATATGCCGATTTGGTGGATGCTGAAAAATCTATTTCCGAATATATTTTACGTTTAGCTCAAAAAGCCAGGGCTGCCGGCATTCATTTATTCATTGCCACTCAACGTCCTGACGTTAAAATCATTACTGGTACAATTAAATCGAATTTGCCTGTCAGAGTTGCTTTGTCTATGGCTAACGCAATTGATTCTGGAACGATTTTAGGACAAGGCGGAGCAGAGGATTTGGCCGGTAGAGGCGATATGCTTGTTGATTGCACTTTGATCGCTAAGAAAGATTTTGTGCGTTGTCAATGCCCTCTTGTTGAAAATAAGGAAATAATGGCGGTTGCCGATTATATCCGCGGTCAACAAAAAGTTGCCTATAATGAAACTTTCCTTGATTTAACAGATACCGAGTCTCCTACTGAAAATAATGGCGGTGAAGGTTATGTCCCTTCTACTGCTGAATTAAAAGCGGCTTCCCAAGAAGAAAAGTATCAAATGATAAAAAGTGCAGTCATGGCAAGAGAATATACTTCTATTTCTCAAATTCAAAGAGATTATGGCGTTGGCTTTCCTAGGGCTGGTAAAATTTTCTCTAGATTGCAAGCCGAAGGCATTGTTGCTAAAAACGGGGATGCCCCGACAACATCTAGAGGATGCCCTGTTATTAAACATAGCGAGGAAAAGCCTTCTTCTTCAAGCAATCCTGGCTCTTTAAGCCAATCTGAAACTACTTTTTACGCTGGTTAGCTAATGAAAGACACTTACGTAAACGCCAAATTAATCGATTCAAATTTGATTAGGGTTTCTATCTTTTCTTCTATTTTTTTTGATTATGAAAACGTCTATTTAATTATCGATGAAAAAGAAGAAATAAAATTAGACAAGCCTAAAATTTCTTCTTTGCCCTCTATTGCGCTATTAGAATTTCTTTTACCTTTTAATATCGAATTGGGTCATTCTTATTTTTTGTCTTTTTCAACCTGTGGGCGAATTCCTCTTGACGTTAGCGAGGCTACTAATTTTCCTAACTTTGACAAAGATTATTTTTATGGAGGCGACGATCTAGGGGCTATTTATTCAAAAAAAGAAACTTCTTTTGCTTTATGGGCTCCATTAGCTTCTAAAGTACTTCTTTGCCTAAAAGAGAAAAACGCTTCTAGTTTTAATATATATCCTTTAATCAGGATGAGTTGTGGCGTTTTTAAAACTATTATTAAGGGTGACCTTGATGGAGCTTTGTATCATTATTTAGTTACCAATAGCGAAGTTCAAGTTCGCGTTAACGACCCCTATGGAAAAGGAAGCATTGCTAATGGAGAAGAAAACGCCGTTATCGATTTTTCTAAACTCGACAAGGATTTTAAACTTGAGCATTTAAAGAAAATAACCAGTTTAAATCAAGCCATAATTTATGAAGTTAACGTTAGGGATATGACCATCTCTAATCATACTAATATAACTAATAAGGGCAAATTCAAGGGATTATATGAAAAAAAGAAAACTACTTTAGGTGGCTTAAAGGCTGGATTTGACTACATTTGCTCTTTGGGAATAACTCATTTGCAATTAATGCCGGTTTCGGATTTTAAAAGTGTTGATGAACTAAATCCTGATGACAAGTACAATTGGGGATATGACCCTTCGCAATATTTTGTTCTTGAAGGAAGTTATTCTACCAATTCAAATGACCCCTATTGCCGCATTAAAGAATTTTTGGAATTAGTAAAATCTTATCATGAGGCAGGGATTAGGATAGTGATGGATGTTGTTTTTAATCACGTTTATGAATACCAGAATTCAGCTTTTGAAAAAGTTGTCCCAAATTATTATTTTAGAAAAAAAGAAAATGGAGTTCTTTCAAACGCTTCTGGCTGCGGGAATGATTTAGCCACCGAAAAAAGCATGGTATCCAAACTTATACTAGATTGCTGCCTCTTTTATGTAAAAACATACGGAGTGGATGGGTTTCGCTTTGATTTAATGGGTTTAATTGATCAAAAAACTATTTTAAATGTTCAATCAGAGCTTAGAAAAATTAGAGATGATGTTGCTATTTATGGCGAAGGCTGGGCAATGGATTCTATTAACGGCATTATTTTGGCCAATATGTTTAATTATTCTAATTTGCCTGATGTTGGTTTCTTCAATGACTTTTATAGGGAAAATGTTAAAAGGTATTGCGGTGGTGACATATCTACTTTAGAAAAAGTCAAGAACGCTTATGCCGGAAGCTGTTTTGATTTTATTTTCCCTAAACATTTTTTAACGCCTTCTCAATCTATAAATTATATAGAATGTCATGATAACCATACTTACTTTGATTTTCTTTCTTTAGCTAATCCTGCAATGGGCCTAGAAGAAAAACTGAATAGGGTAAATTTAGCGAATGCGTTGGTCCTTCTATCTATTGGGACCCCATTTATTCATGCTGGCCAGGAGATAGGGCAAAGCAAGTTTAATAAAGACAATACTTACAATTTAGGCGATAAATATAATAAATTTTCTTATTCTTTACTCGAGGAAAGAAAAGACATGTATAATTATTTCAAAGGGTTGATAGAACTTAGGAAAAAACTAGCAATCCTCTCATCGTCTTCTCTTTCTTTAATTGATAAAAATATCGATATAAGCGAGATAAATAATGCCTTAAGAGTTAAATTAATTGAGAAAGGCCCATTAAATAAAGATTATGAAATCGAATTGATTTTCAACCCAAATCGATTCGATATACCACTTGAAGATGAGACTAAAATTAGTTTAGGAAAAGGCAAAGACAATAGAGTTTTAATACCTGCTTGTTCTCTATTCATAAAAAAATAAGCCAACTAAAAATCTCCCGAAAATATGAAATCGAAACTAGGAGGTTTTTATTATGATTTCATCAATATTTGTTTCCGGTAGACTTGGAAAATATGTCGGAGAAGGGATTCGCTTGCTTGAAGTAGATCGTCTTGTCCCTTCTAATCAAGGAAGATATGAGACCGATTTAATTCCCGTCCGTTCGATGCTTAGCGAATCTAGCACATTTTATAGAGCTAACGATGGAACTTTAGCCATAATAAAAGGTAGACTGGAAACTGATAAAAAACACGGTTTGATAGTCGTAGCTGAAGTAGAGGAAATATTTTCCTTGCCTGAAAAAATGAAAAGATATACAAATTTTGAATGATTTTAATTGTGATATAATCAATTAGGTAAAAATGAAAAAAATTATTAAGATTACTCGCTTGCTACTATTAAATTGGTACAAAATAATTTGGGCTTATTTTACTTGGATGTTGCCTTATTCTAAGCATATTGACAAGCATCCTTTATCTTTACGTTATAAAAAATTAAGGAATTTGATTATCGATGTTTGCAAATGTTTTCGAATTGAATTCAAATGCGAGAACATAGAATATCTAACGAATAGAAAGAACCAAACTTTATTAGTTTCCAACCATTTATCTGTTTCCGATGTTCTTTTACTTATTTCCTTATCGGAAAAGCCTTTGTCTTTTGTTGCTAAAAAAAGCGTTAAAAAGATTCCTTTTGTAGGAAGAGCCTTAACTTTAATAGACGGGTTGTTTTTAGATAGAAGCGATGTCAAACAAGCCGTAAAAGTATTTCTTTTGGCAGAAAAAAGAATGAAAGAAAATGATATTTCCTATTGTATTTATCCCGAAGGTACTAGAAATAAATATCCTCTTAACGGAAAAGTAGGCGATTTTCATCCAGGTTCTTTAAAAATAGCCTATAAAAATAAGGCTGATATCTTACCTTATGCAGAATTTGGTACTCAAACTCTTTTATCGAATTCAAGCGAAAGATCAAATTATGTTTGCATTAAGTTTTTCAAACCCATATCTTATGAGGAATATGAATCTAATTCGACTCCTATCGAGGCTTCTTTGATTCATGGAATCATTTCTAACGAAGTTGAATTGATGAAAGGCGATTACATAAAATATTATGTTGCTAGGAAGAATAAGAAACGTCCTAAGAATAAATTTTTGCCAGTAAAGAGTAAATAAAATGAGAGAAGCGAAAGAAAGAAAGTCATCTTTATTTAAAACGAATTGCACTGCTTTGGTTCTTGGCCCTTTAGCCATCTTTCTTGGTTTGATTTTTTCGACTAAAAATTATGTCTCTTCTTTAGATAATAGTCCCATTTGGCCTTATTTATCTATTTGCTTGCCTTATGGATCGGTTTATTTTTTAATGGCTTTGTTAGGTATGTTATTTTTTTCTTTTTATGATAAAGGCTGGGCTAAAAAGGCTTTATTTATAATCGGTTTTATTGCTTCTATTCTAATTTGTTCAGGTTCAGTTACTTTTTTCGTTCTACTAAAGGATATTTCTTTAGGCATTTGTTCCATTGGCATTGGAGCTTGCTTATTGGTTTTATCGATTTTAAATTATTGCGATAGATAAATTTAGTAGTTTCTTCTTAATCCCTTGGGGTAGTGGTTTTTAGCTATCCTGGAACTGATTTTTATAAAGCCAAGATTTATTTTTTCATATGATACTGTATGGTAGCCATCGCTTTCATTTAAGGTAAATGTTTCTCCTAAAAGGTATTTTTTTGTTTGTTCTAGCGACAAAGGAATGTCTTTGTATTTGATAGCTTTAGCTAAATGGTAGGCCGGTATGAACCTATCTTTTATGGATTCAACTTCGATCCCATAACGAATCAAGTCCAATTTTTTGCAATTAAAGGGTCTAGATAAAGAATAAACGTTATCCCTTATAAGAATGTTGCTTCTTGAATTTAAAAAGGCCAGATTGATAAAGTCGTCTTTCGCTTTGGACTTATATTCCTTTTTGGATGTAAAACAAGGGCAAGGCGAATTACCTTCTTTTTTTAGCAAAGCTATAAATTGTCCTTCGCCTTTATATAAAGAAGGCAAAAGCCTTATTGACTTGCTTAATTTGGGATGGTGGAAAAATGATTTATCATCAAAAGGAGATTTTATAATCTTAAAATCATTATGATTGTTTAAAAAGGAAATTATTACATCTTCATCTTCTTCTATGGAAAAAGAACATGTTGAATAGGCTATAATTCCACCTTTTTTTACAAAAGTAGAAGCTAAATCTAATAATTCTAGTTGCCTTTTTTGGCAAGATAATACTTTTTGGTACGTCCAATCTTCCTTTGCTTTTTTATTTTTTCTAAACATGGCTGAGCCAGAACAAGGGGCGTCTAGAATTATCTTGTCGAACTTATTTACAAAATTTTCTTTTTCTTCGTTAAGGTCGCCACAGGTAACAACCACATTGCCTAAGCCCATTCTTTCAATGTTTTTTGAAGTCTCGAGACTTCTTTGATAAGAAATATCGTTAGAGACTATTAAACCCGTTTCTTTTAAAAGAAGGCTAGCATTGATGCTTTTCCCTCCTGGTGCCCCGCACATATCTAGGATCTGTTCGTTTTCTTCCGGCTGCAATAAATTTACTACTAGATTCGAAGATGGGTCTTGAATATAAAAAGCCCCGATATTAAAAAGAAGGGATTTTCCTAAATCATATTTGCTTTTATTGAAATAATAAGAATTTGGTATTAACAAGTTCTCTTCTAAATCTGGATAGAATTTTTTAATAGTTAGGGAATCTATTTTGTTTGTATTTAATACCAAACCGTTAATTTGCCGTTCTTGTTCTAACTCTTCTAGCAAAGAATAAGCTAGCTTCTCTCCAATAGAATTTATCAAATTAGTCTTAAAATCCATGATGTTATTATATTTAAGGATAGATAGGTATACAATTTAAAAGGAAAGAGAGTGTTGCTTATGAGAATGGTCGATATTATCGAAAAAAAGCGTGATGGATTTTCTTTAAGTAAAGAAGAAATCGCTTTTTTTATTAAAGGATATACAAACGGCTCCATTCCTGATTATCAAGCTAGCGCCTTAGCCATGGCCATAGTTTTAAACGGAATGAATAAAGAGGAAATCGGCGATTTGACGGATGCGATGATGCATTCTGGAGAAATCATTGATTTATCTTCAATTAAAGGGATGAAAGTTGATAAGCATTCTACCGGTGGAGTAGGTGATAAAACTTCTCTTGTCCTTGGTCCTCTTGTGGCTAGTTGTGGGGCTAAATTAGCAAAAATGAGCGGCAGGGGTTTAGGCCATACGGGCGGAACCCTTGATAAAATGGAATCTATCCCCGGAATGAGAATTAATTTAAGCGAAGAAGAATTCATTGACCAAGTCAATAAAATCGGAATGTCCATAATTGGCCAAACTGCAAAAATAGATCCGGCCGATAAAAAACTATATGCCCTTCGCGATGTTACGGCTACAGTTGAATCGATTCCCTTAATTTCTTCTTCCATTATGTCAAAAAAGCTTGCTTCTGGCTCAGATTGCATCCTTTTAGATGTCAAGTTTGGCTCCGGGGCGTTCATGAAAACTATCGAAAAGGCCAAGGAATTAGCCAAAACAATGGTTGATATAGGCGATTATTTAAATAAAGACACTAGGGCCATAATTACGGATATGGAAGAGCCTCTTGGAATGGCTATTGGCAATGCCTTGGAAGTAAAGGAGGCTATTTCTACTTTAAAAGGCAATGGTCCTAAAGATTTAGTTGATTTAGTAACTTATGCTGGTGCCATAATGTTAGAACAAGCTAAAATTGTTACTAGCCTTGAAGAAGGAAAAAGAAGAATAAAGCAAGCTATTGAAGATGGCAGTGGCTTTAATAAATTGCTTGAATTCGTCTTTGCGCAAGGTGGCGATGTTTCATATATAAAAGATCCATCAAAATTTAAAGTAGCTAAAAATATAATCCCTATTTACGCCACTTGCTCTGGGTATGTAGAAAAAATCGATTCCCTTTTAATTGGGGTTTCCGCTATGAAATTAGGGGCAGGAAGAGAAACGTTAAACGATACTATTGATATGTCTGCTGGCATTATTTTAAATAAAAAGGTCGGAGATTTTGTAAATAAAGGCGACGTTATTTGCTACTTACATACGAACAAAGATGATTATGAAGCCATATCAAAAGATGTTTTATCTGCCTTTAGTTTGAGCGCTAACCCGGTTAAAATTCACCCAATTGTTTACGATTATATAAAATGAGAGTTTTGGTTCAACGTGCTTTAAAAGCCGAGTTAAAAATTAATAATAAATTATTTTCTTCGATTGAAAAAGGAATTGTTCTATTCGTTGGCTTTACTAACGGCGATGATAGTACTACTGTTTTAAGAATGAGCGAAAAAATCGCTAAAATGCGTATTTTTGAAGATGAAAATGGAAAAACAAATTTAAATTTAGCTTCTGTTGATGGCCAAATTTTATGTGTTTCTCAATTTACTCTTTATGGTAGCCTAAAAGAAGGGAATAGACCTAGTTTTACTAATTGCCTTTCCTATGAAAGCGCTTCTTGTTTATATGAACTATTTCTAGAAAAGCTAAAAGAAAAAGGCTTTAAGGTCTCTAGGGGGGTATTTGGGGCAGATATGAAAGTTAGTCTAACTAACGATGGTCCCTTTACCTTGATGTTGGATGATAAGGAATTATTTTGATTATGAAAGTAATGATAGGTCTTAGCGGTGGGGTCGATAGTGCTGTCGCCGCATATTTGCTGAAAAAGCAAGGATATGATGTCGTTGCCGGTTTTATGAGGAATTGGGATTCTTTGGCCAATAATGATTATTTAGGCAACCCTAATGTAAACGCTAACCAATGTCCGCAAGAAAAAGATTATGAAGATGCTAAAAAAGTAGCTGATATGCTAGGGATCCCTCTTTATAGACAAGATTTTGTCAAAGAATATTGGGATAATGTCTTTACTTATTTTTTAAATGAATACAAGCACGGACGCACCCCTAATCCAGACGTTTTTTGCAATAAATATATAAAATTCGATTCGTTTTTAAAATTTGCTTATAGTTGTGGCTGCGATATGATTGCTATGGGGCATTATGCAAAAAGAATCGATGAAAACGGGACTTCATTCATTTATAAAGCATTTGACAAGAATAAAGATCAATCTTATTTCCTCTCTTTCCTTAATAGTAAGCAAATATCTTCTTGTCTATTTCCTTTAAGCGATATTAATAAAGGTGAGGTTAGAAAAATCGCCCATGAATTAGGGCTAACTTCCGTTATGGATAAAAAAGACTCAACTGGAGTTTGCTTTATTGGAGAAAGGAATTTCAAATCGTTTTTACAAAATTATTTACCTGCTAAGGAAGGGCTTATAATCGAAGGTAAAACAAATAAAGTAGTCGGCAAACATCAAGGCGTTTTATATTACACGATAGGACAAAGAAAAGGCCTTGGCATAGGTGGGATAAAAGGAGAGGAAGGCGCCTTCTTTATTTATAAAAAAGACGTAGCAAAAAATATTCTTTATGTCGCCCATCCTTCCGACTTGGATTTATTAATTTCTTCTTGCTGCTATTTAAGTAATGTTAATTGGATAGGCGAAAAACCAAATGAAAAGATCGAAGTAGGCGTAAAATTTAGATATCGTCAACCCGATCAAAAAGCATTCCTTGAATTTGAAGGGGATGAAATAAAATTAACGTATCCACAAGGGGTAGAAGCCGTAACGCCTGGACAAATTGGAGTTATTTATAGTGGCGAAAAACTTCTTGGTGGCGGCATAATCGATAGAGTCTACAAAAATGGGACTAGAATTGACGTCTAACCTCTTTTAATAATTCCCATTCATCTAATATAATTTATTAGATTATGGCTAAGAAAAAGAAGAAAAAGATAAATCTAAAGAAATTAAATCCCCTTGTTATATTGCTACTAGTTTTTGCTATCGCGGTTGGCATTGGCCTATATTATGTCTATAACTATTATCTTTTGCCTCCTTCTAATGAGGATGTTTCTTCTAGTTCGATTATTGTAGAAGATGATATTGACTCAACTCCGATTAGTTTTCACTTCCTAGAGCTAGGAAATGCGAATACTGGCGATTGTACTTATATTAAAGCCGGCGATATTGATATTTTAATAGATGCCGGTTCAAAGAAAAATTCCGCACCCACAATTGCTTCTTATTTGTCTAAGGAAGGAAGAGTGGAAGATGGCAAACTTGAATATGTTTTTGTAACCCATGCCCATACCGATCATATTGCTGGCTTTGTAGGTTCAAAAAACGATAAGTTAGAAGGTGGCCGGGATGGCTTGCTTTATCAATATAAAGTCGATAATTTAATTGATTTCTCCTATTATGAAGATTCTTCTAAAAAGATAGTATTAGATAATGCTAGCCCCGATTTAACTATTGAAGGCGTTTCTTCTATTTATAAAGAATATGTCGAAGCTAGAAATTATGCTATAGGCAAAGGGACAAAATGGCATACGGTTGGACAGGTTTGGCAAGATAAGGATAGTAGAAGCGTTTCTTTGGGAAAGAATTTATCTTTTGATTATCTTTATAATTTCTTTTATGACCATACTTCTAAAGACGTTAAGGAATTAAATCCAGATTTTAATGTTTCTTCTTTTTCTAACCAAAACGATATGTCAATTTGCCTAAGGTTTAAGCAAGGGCAAAAAAGCTTTATTTTTACAGGTGATGCCGAAGAATATGCCGAATATAGTTTGGTTAAGTATAACGATTTAGGGCAAGCTTCTCTTTTTAAAGGCGGTCATCATGGCTCTTATACGGCTTCTAGTCAACTTTTACTCGATAAAATTAAGCCTAGCACCGTCTGTGTATGCTGCTGTGCCGGGAATAAAGAATACGCTTCAAACCCATCTCATTCTTTTCCTGCCCAAGAATTTATCGATAGGATCGCTCCTTTTACTGATAAGGTTTATGTTACTTCTTTAGGCAGCTTTGAAGATTCTAATTATTTTGCTTCGCTTAATGGAAATATAAAAGTGTCCTATTCCTCGTCTAATGAGTTAATAGAATGTTCAAACAATAACACTAAGTTAAAAGATACCGTTTGGTTTAAGCAAAATAGAACGATTCCTTTATCTTGGCAATAAAATTGATGCTATTTGATTAAACAAATAGTATCATAATGCCATCGGGAAATTGCCAATCCCCCTTATAGCGGGCAATGCCGCCGTGTCTAGCGTTAATAGAGGAAACAAGATGCACCCAATGGTGAAGAAGGATGGTACCGCGCTTCTAGCGTTCCTTCATTGCAGGGGTGTTTTATTTTTTTGAAAGGGTAATTTATGAAAAAATTAACTGGTAGTCAAATTAGGAAAATGTGGATTGCTTTTTTTGAAAGCAAAGGACATAAGTGGATGCCTGGAGTTTCCTTGATTCCGCAAGGCGATAAATCCCTTCTTTGGGTTAACGCTGGGGTCACTGGTTTAAAAAAGTATTTTGATGGAAGCGAGATTCCGCCATGCCGCCGCATTGTAAATGTTCAAAAATCCATAAGGACTAACGACATTGAAAATGTAGGACATACTGCTAGACACCATACTTTTTTCGAGATGTTAGGCAATTTTTCTATTGGCGATTATTTTAGAAAAGAAGTCATTCCTTGGGCTTTTGAAATATTAACTTCTCCTAAATGGTTTGATTTAGACAAAGATAAGCTCTATTTCACTTATAATCCAAGCGATTTGGAAACGTTTGAATTATGGAGAAAACAAGGGGTGGAAGAAAGTCATTTGATCCCGCTTGAAGGAAATTATTGGCAAATTGGTGAAGGACCGTGCGGGCCAAATACGGAAGTCTTTTTCGATAGAGGTGAAAAATACGACCCTAATCATTTAGGTGATAAATTGCTCCGCCTTGATATGGAAAATGACCGTTATATCGAGATTTGGGGTATTGTTTTCTCTCAATTTAATGCCGTAAATGGAGTTGATAGAAAAGATTATAAGGAATTGCCTTCTAAAAACATCGATACAGGTTCAGGGTTAGAAAGATTAGCTTGCATTATGCAAGAAGTCGATACAAATTTCGAAACCGATTTATTTACCCCAATTATCAAAGCGACGGAAGAAATTTGTCATAAATCTTACGAAGGTGAATATTTATTGCCTTATAGGGTAATTGCCGATCATGCTAGATGTTTGACTTTTGCTTTAGGCGATGGGGCTACCTTTAGCAATGAAGGTAGAGGTTATGTCTTGCGCCGTATCATTAGAAGGGCCATGCGTTATGGGCAAAAACTAGGCATAAACGAGCCATTTATGTATAAGCTAGTTAAAACTGTAGCGGATTCTTATAAAGACTTTTATCCTGAACTAGAAAAAAAGGTAGATTCGATTTCTAAAAGCATAAAAATCGAAGAAGATCGTTTTATCTTGACATTGGAAGAAGGGGAAGAAGTTTTATTAAAATACATAAAAGGAAAACAAGTGCTTTCTGGCCAAGATGCTTTTAGACTATACGACACATACGGTTTTCCTATTGATTTGACTAAGGAAATATGCCAAGAGAAAAACGTTAAGGTCGATTTGGATGGATTCTCCAAGTTGATGGAAGAACAAAAGGAAAGAGCAAGGAATGCTAGAGGAGAAATTCAATCATTCCATAAACAATCAAAAGACTTATTGGAATTTAAGAGCAAGAGTGAATTTAGCTATGATAAAACAAAATTAGAAGGGACCGTTATCGGCTTATTTAAAGATGGGGTAAAAGTGGATTCCATTTTCGATGAAGGTGAAATCGTTTTTGACTTGACTCCGTTTTACGCTGAATCAGGTGGACAGGTTAGTGATATAGGAAAAATATATTCTTCCTTTTTTAAGGCAAACGTTGTTAATGTTTCAAAAGCTCCTTCAGGCGCACATTTACATCAAGTAAAAGTTGTCAATGGAAATGTAAAATTAGGAGATAAGTTAACTCTAGAAGTTGACCAATGCAGAAGAAAATTAATTGAAAGAAACCATTCGGCAACCCATCTTCTTCATGCCGCATTATCCTTAGTTTTAAATAGTCACGTTGATCAAAAAGGATCTTTTGTTGACGAGAATTATTTACGTTTTGACTTTTCTAGCAATGAAAAACTTAGCGAGTCTTCCTTAAAGGAAATAGAAAATATAGTTAATAAAAAAATACTAGAATCTATCGAAGAAAAGACATTAGTTTTGCCTCTAGATGAAGCTAAGAAAATGGGTGCTGAAATGGAGTTTAGCGAAAAATACGGCGATTTGGTGCGCGTAGTTACTTTCTCTTCTTTTTCAAAAGAATTCTGTGGCGGAACCCATGTTAAAAATACTTCGGAAATAGGCTTGTTTGTTATTGAAAGCGAGTCATCTGTTTCTAGCGGAGTAAGAAGAATTCAAGCTAGAACTAGCAGCAATGCTCTTTATTATCTTTTAAAGAAAAAAGACTATCTATCTTCTGTCAATATAAAATTAGGTAATTGTCTTGATAAGGATATAGATTCTAGACTTGATTCTTTATTTGCTGAAAAAAATGAATTACTAAAAGAAAATGGCCAATTGAAAGATAAGCTCTCTTCTTTGCAAGCTAAGGACCTCTCCTCGAACTGGAAAAATATTAGCGGGATTAATTTCTTTGCCAAGGTAGTCGAAGGTGAAAGAAAAGACTTGCTTACCCTTGGCGATAATTTAAAAGCAATCTATCCCGACTATTTAATTGTTCTAGCTTCTTCTTCCTTACCGAAAGGGAGTTTATTAATACTTTCTAAAGGAAAAGGAAAAGAAAAACTTCCTGCTAATAAAGCTATAAAAGAAATTGCGCCTATTTTAGGAGGCAATGGCGGCGGAAAAGAAGAAATGGCTTCTGGATCTATTTCTAATGTTTCCTCTTTTGAAAATGCCATAAACAAATTAAAGGATTTATTGAATGAATAAAGTCATAGGTTTAGATTTGGGAACTAGGACCTTGGGCATAGCGCTTTCAGATGCCTTAGGAATTGCTCATGGCTATGAAGAATTTAGGTTTGTTGAAGGAGCCTACAAACAAGCAATAAAAAGAGTGTTAGAAGTAGTTAGCAAAGAAAACGTTAACGAAATTGCTTTAGGCTATCCTTTAAATATGGATGGAAGTGAAGGCGAAAAGGCGCTTTCTTCGAAAAGATTTAGGGATGATTTGCTTAAGGCCAATCCAAACCTTAAAATAAGTTTGGTCGACGAAAGAATGACTACCATAATTGCCACAAAAAGACTTCTTGAAGCCGATTTAAGCCGTAATAAGCGTCATAAGGTAATCGATAAGCAAGCCGCTGTTGTCATTTTGGAGTCTTATCTGCAAAGAAAGGAATTTGAGGAAAATGTTTGAAATTAAAAACGATAACGACATTATCATAACCGATGAAAATGGAAATGAAGAATTAGATAAAATCCTTTTCTATTTTCATAATGATAATAGAAATAGGGATTATTACTTTATTTATAAAGAGGAAGACCCTGATTCTATAATTGTTTTAGGCAGTGAAGATGGGCAAAGCTTTTTTGAATTATCCGATGAGGAATTCGAAGAAGCACAGGAAGTTTTCGACGCCTATAATAACGACCCCAAGATTAAAGAGGCAAAGAAATAAAACTTGTCTTGTTACCTTAGCAAGTTAAGAATATAATCAACTAGCAAAAAGAGGAAAATCCATGGCTAAAAAAATAATACTTACAAAAGAAGCTAGAGAAGAATTAAATAATGAATATCGTCATTTAATTGACGTCGAACGCCCTGAAATAATTGAAAAGTTACAACTTGCTAGATCTCAAGGCGACCTTTCCGAAAACGCTGATTATGATGCTGCTAGAGATAGACAAGCCCAAATAGAATCCAGGATTTCCGAAATTGAATCTATTTTCCAAAATTCAGTTGGCGCTGACGAAAACGAAGATGATTCTAGTAAGATTTCCATTGGCTGCGTTGTTAATTTTAAGGAAGTGGCAACTGGAATTGAAGGAAAAGTAAAAATCATTGGTAACATTGGTGCCGATCCGATGGCAGAAATACCAAGTGTTTCTAATGAATCTCCTTTAGGCAAGGCTTTATTAGGCCATAGCGAAGGAGAAGAAGTTAACGTTGCTAGTGAAGAACCTTACGTTATAAAGATTTTAAATTTCAAACGCTAAATTTGTAGTCAAAAACATAAATGACCTCCTACTTATTAGTAAGGAGGTTTTTTATATGAAAACATTGATAATCATCGTCTGCGCTGCCCTTCTTGGCTTATTCGCCTTTGGAGTAACCAATAAGATTATGAGTGGAGAAATAATTGATCCAGGGACTTCGCTTAATAATAATGAGAACATGATTAACATCACAATATCTGGAGAAGTAACTAGACCCGGTACTTATGTAATGAAGGAAAATTCGACATTAAATGATTTGGTTTTAGCCGCTTCTGGGTTAACTGGAAACGCCGATCCTTGCGCTTATAATTTGGATTATGTCTTAAAAGATAAAGAATATTATATAGCCCCTATTTATGATAACAGCAATACTTGCTCCGATAAGCCTATTTTAAAAACAAACATTAATTTAGACGATGCTAAAACAATGCAAGAAGTAGCAGGATTTTCCAAAACGGTGGCAGAGGCCATAGTTTTGTATCGGTCTTCTTCTCCTTTTAAGGCAATTGAAGAAATAAAGGATGTAAACGGAATTGGTCCGGCAACTTATACTGCAACTAGAAACAAAATAACCATTCGTTCTCTTGCTTCATAAAGATGAAAGCCCTATTTGTTTTTCTTGGGCTTTTTTTCGGCCTTTATATCGGGTTCTATTTAACGCCTTTTTTTTCCTTATTAATTGCTATATTAAGTTTATTATCGACTTTTGTCGCTTTTAAAAAAAGGAAAGTATGTTTCTTCTTGTTTTCTTTTATTGTTGGAACTCTTCTTTCTTTTAGCTTCTATTTGCCCTTATTAAATGAAAAAGAATGTATTGTTTTAATTTGTCAAACTAGAAATAACTATGTAATCGGAAGGACGTTATTACATAAGTTTTATATCTATGATTCTATAAATTATGAAGTAGGGGACATAGTCAAAATAAAGGGAAAGATTTCTTCTTTTTCTTTTACTGAATATGAAAGCAAATTTTCTTTTTCTTTTTATTTAATAAGTCTTGGAGCTAGAAATGAATTTAAGGTTGATTCTTCTTCTTATTTGATTAGAAATCCAATTCGATGGAGGGTAATCGAAAAAGCATTTTTATCTTCCTTTAGAAAAGAAGAAAAATCTTTGATTGAATTGATTTTGTTTAACAAAAAAGACTACCAGAACGAATTGGTAAATAAAATGGATTCTTTGTCTTTGTTATATCTATTAAGCAATTCTGGCTTATTTTATTCTTTAATGTTGAAAATAAATAAAATGATTTTTTCTTCTTTTTTAAATGGCAAAAAAGAAGATGTGGCCGAGCTTGTCCTGGGGTCATTTCTTTTTTTATTTTCCTTTAAAAAGGTTGGAGTAATCCGTTCTTTTTTATCATTTCTATTAAGGAAGATTTTTAAGTTAAAAAAGAAAAAAGCAGATAATCTTACATTAATTTGTCTCCCTGGCTTGTTATTATTGGCTTTTGATTTTAATTTTGCTTATCAAGATGGTTTTTTCTTAAGCATGGGCATTGCTTTTCTATATTATTTTACAAAAGTCAAATTCTCTTTTTATAAAAAGAAAAAAAGAGCTTTTCTAGAGTTTTTGCTATTAAATGTCTTTATTTTACCTTTTAAACTCTCTTTTTCTTCTGGACAGTTTCATTTATTTTCTTATTTTTATTCTTTTTTATTGACTCCTGTTGTTGCTTTTTCTTATTTTGTATGTTTATTTTCTTTTATTTTTTTTAGGCCAGGAAACTTTGTCTCTATTCTATATAAAATCATATTGAAATTATCTAATCTATTTTTAAGGTTTGATCCAACGCTTTCTTTGCCTGTCCCTTGTAAAACTAGCATCATTATTTTTTATATTATCTTTTTCATTTGGCTAACATTTTTTAATTTAAACGAAATAAAAATACGAAGAATAATCTCTTTTTCTTATATTTTTTCTTTGCTTATTTCTATTTTGCCTCTTTGGAATTGTTTTTCAAATGAAGTTTGTTTTATTAATGTCGGCCAAGGGGATTCCATATTGGTAAGAAACAAAAGCAAAACTGTGCTTATTGATACGGGCGGGAACATTAAATTTGATATGGCCAAAGAAGTTTTGATTCCGTTTTTTAAAAAGAAAAGGATATATAAACTAGATTATTTGATTTTGACGCATGGAGATTTTGATCATGACGGGGCAAAAGAATCCTTATGCAAAAACTTTAATGTTAAAAGGGTAGTGGATTCCAAATACGAATTTCCTATTAAAATAGGCGATTTGACCTTGGAAAATCTAAATAAGTACAATTTAGAAGGAAGCAACGAGAATTCCTTAGCCATTTATACTGAATTTATTGATAAAAAATGGCTATTTATGGGCGATTGCCCCCTTGAAATTGAAAAGTTAATTATAAAAGATTATCCAAATTTAGAAGCGGATGTTTTAAAAGTAGGACATCATGGATCATCGACTTCGACTTGCTTAGAGTTTTTAAAGGTTATTAAACCAACAGACGCTATTATCTCGGTAGGAAAAAGCAATGGTTATGGCCATCCTGATTCAAAGGTTATTTCTAGACTTGAAAAAGAAAATATTAACGTTAGAAGAACCGATGTCGAAGGAAGCATTTCCTATTTTAGTTTTGCTACGTAAAGTATAAAATTTTTCTATGGTTATTCTTTATTATTCTATCGACTCAAAAATGGCTAGCAGTTTAGGGCGTAAACTCTCTTTTAAGCTAGAACCAAATAGAAATGAATGCAATTATTCTTCCTTCAATATGGCCATGACCTCTTTAAATGAACTTTACGAAGAATGCGTTTTTATGCCCCTAGGCTATGATAAGAAAACAATTCTAGCGAATGGGTGCTATTTTTTAGCCAAAGCAAAAACGAAGGCAAAATTATTGCCGAATGATTCTTATGAAAAAATACTTTCTTATTTAAATAACCCTAGCGAACAAGTAAATTTAATTTTTACTTGCCAAGCAGAAAAGCTTGATGAAAAAAATCCTCTTGTAGTTGCCATAAAAAAAGTAGGGACAATTAAAGAAATTACTTTGCCAAAAATGAACGAATACTTGGATTATATGAATAGGTATTTTTCAAATTTTGGATGTTCAATTTCTTCTGATGCCGCTAAAGAATTAATAAATAGAATTGGTGATGATTACGGACGTTTTTTAAATGAAATTGATAAACTATCTAGTTATGCAAACGGTGAAAATATTTCTTTATCAGACGTAAAAAGGCTAGTTAGTCCAAAAGAAGAAGATGATGCTTTTTCTCTTTCTAACTCTTTAATTAGATGCGATATAAAGAAAGCATTGGAAATATATAGACAATTAAAGATAATTTCCATTGATGAAGTAAGACTTATCGGTATGCTTTCCTCCCAGTTCCGTTTCATGGATATGGTTTTATATCTATACAATAAAGGATTGTCTTCTTCTTCCATTGCTAGGGAGTTATCTTCTTCTCCGTTTAGAGTAGACATTACCATAAGAAATCTTTATGGAGTAAAAAAGAAAACATTAGCCGATATAAGCGAACTTCTTTACCAGGCCGATAAGGATATTTTAAGTGGCAGGTGTAGTGGGCAATTTGCCTTTGAAAGGTTTTTGGCTAATTTTAATTTAAAATAAAAAAAGCTGCCTAATGCAGCTTAATTTAATAAATAAGATTCTTATTTAATGTTAGCAACTAATTCCTGCAAATGAGCTTTTTTGCGATCGGCATTATTTTTGGCAATGGTGCCATCTTGTGCGATTTTATCAAGAATGCTCATGGCTTCTGCTAAAGCTTTTGTGGCTTCTTCTTTGTTATTTGAAGCAGCTAGTTTTTCAACTTTTTTAATAGCGGTGCGAGCTTTTGATTTAGCGGCAGCATTGCGTTGACGGGCTAATTCATTGGTTTGATCGCGCTTGATTTGAGATTTAATGTTTGGCATTTAACTTAGTCCTTCTACTTTATTAGCGGGTTTAATATTAGTCTTTAGACTAACAAAAGGCAACTATTTTCTAGTTGTTTTCTTTATTCTTCTTCATTTTTACTAGATTTGTCGCCATATTTCAATATTAATATTTCTTTGGTGAAGTCATTGACGTTGCCTAATAGGCCGTATTTATCTTCTGGGATTTCAATTTTAAAGGTTTTGTCTAAAGTTTGGACCATTTCAATATAAGACATGGAATCCCCGCCTAAATCGGAAGTCCAA
Source organism: uncultured Bacilli bacterium (assembly GCA_934725985.1). Taxonomy (GTDB): domain Bacteria; phylum Bacillota_I; class Bacilli_A; order RFN20; family CAG-826; genus Alloenteromonas. The sequence goes on from CAKVCX010000002.1 coordinate 256,120, forward strand.
ATGGAATCGACGTCTATTTTAAATTCTGGAAGCATCAAGATTTTCGAGAATATTTTAATAATTTTGTTTTGTATGTTTTCTACTTCCTTCTTATCGTAACCATCAAAGCTTACGACTTCTTTTTTGCCTTGTTCGATGTTTATGAAATCGTTTGACCCTTTTTCTATCGCCTCTTTTATTAGGAATCGTTTTACTTTAAGTGAGCCCGACATTGGCAAAGGCCTTTTATCTATTAAGATTTCTTGTATTTTCTTTTCCGAAGGCAAAGTCGCGTTTATTGCATAAATATCCGAGTAAATCTTTTTTATGGCTTCTAGATTAACTGAATTATCAACTTCACAAACCAAAGTAATCTTTTCTTCGCTTTCACCTTTTTTCTTTGCTCCAAAGCAAACGACGTTATTTAAGTTCTTGATGTCCTTAAAATAAGTTTCTATTTCATCCGGGAAAACATTTTCTCCATTTGAAAGGATAATGGTATCTTTTATTCTCCCTTTTATAAAATAATAGCCTTGCTCGTTTTTTATAGCTATATCTCCAGTAGGGAAGAATTGATTTTGATAATCGACTGTTTTGATTTTTCCACCGATTATTTCCTTATAATGGCTTATTGGGCTTTTGACGAATAGTTCTCCAGAGGTTTCATTTTCATCCCCATTTCCTATCCGATACTCAACCTTATATAGAGGCTTGCCAATCGACCCTTTTAAACGTTGCTCGATGTTAGGGGACATTTCCACGCTAGTGACGCCAATCTCGGTCATTCCGTAACCATTATAAAGCGGGTAGCCTAGTCCATTTATCAAGGATTGGGTTTTTTTAGATAAAAAGCCTCCCCCGGAAATGCAATAACGGATTGATTTGCCCAATATTTTCTTTTTAAAGATATTGTTAATCAATTTGCTTCCGCCTATCCCGGCTTCTTTCTTTGTTATTTTATTGGTATTAAAAGCCAGCATTCTTTCGAAAATATCAGCTTTGCTCGGGCTTAATGAGGCGATAGTTCTATTAACATTTTGGGCTATGCCATCCCAAAATAAAGGCACTGAATAAACATGGGTGCATTTCCCTTTCTTTATGGCATATAAAAGATCGCTAGTAGACATAGAAGATGGGTAGACGATTGTTTTGTTATAAAAAGAGTACCAAAGAAAGACTGCTACAAAACCAAATATGTGGTGAAATGGGAGCATGGCCAATATTCTTATTCTTTCTGGATAAATTAAATCTTCACTTGATGAAGCCATTTCGTAGGAAGAACAAATCTGGGCCGTCAAATTCTTTCCTTCATATATCATTAATTTGGCATCACCTGTAGTTCCTGAGGAACAAAAAATAACTTCATTGGCCCAATCTGGTCTAAATGAATAATCATCATTTTCGTTCATTATTTCGTTTAGTCGATAGGAAGGGCAAATAAAAGTTTCTTCATCATTGGCTATCAAGGCCTTGGCATTGGCTTGCGATAATAAATTGTTTGTATTTTCCTTTGCTAGTTTGGCATCTATTAATAAAGGAATATGACCCGACATTAGCAAAGCCCAAAAAATTATTTGCCATCTAGGACTATTTTTAAGTTTTATCCCTACGACTGTTTTTGGGGCGATATTAGAAAGTAAATTTGATAATTTCGAAGCCGTTAGGAAGACATTGTTTTTTAAGTCTTCATAGGTTTTAGAAATAGATTTTCCCGATTCGTCAAAATATAAATAGGCATTTTCTTTCGGGCTATTTGTTACGATTTCATTGAATATATCTTCCATTGTTTGGCCTGTTTTTGATAGGCTATCGCAACGTTTTTTTATGTATTTGGAGATAACAATTTTATTTTTTTCCATATAATTCCTTATTTAGAACAAACTTGATATTAAACCATTCTTGCTTTCAAGCAAAATAAAATTTTTGTTCCTATACTTATAATGCAAAAGAAAAACGTGATAAAATTAAAGCTATGATTTTTAACAACAAAAGCCAAATAAGAATCGTTTACATGGGAACTCCATTGCTTTCTGGCAAAGTATTAGAAAAATTGATTACGAACGGTTACCAAATCATTGCCTTAATCACCAATGAAGATAGGCCGATTGGGAGAAAAAAGGAATTAATGCCAACCCCTTGCAAACAAGTGGCTTTAAAACATAACATAAAGGTATACCAACCGCATAAAATTAAGGAAGATTACTCCTTTTTAAAAGATTTGGATTTCGATTTGTTGCTTACTTTGGCCTATGGGCAAATCGTTCCTAAGGCAGTCTTGGATTTGCCTAAGTGTGGAGCGCTAAATTTACATGGCTCGATTTTACCAAAATATAGGGGAGCGGCGCCCATTCAAAGGGCAATCATGGACGGAGAGACAAAAACCGGCGTTACTTTGATGAAGATGGTAGAAAAAATGGATGCCGGGGATATTTTTGCTAAGAAGGAAATAATTATAGAGGAAAGCGATAACTATTCCTCTTTATGTGATAAATTGTCTACTTTGGCTTTCGAAGTGGCCGATGAAAATTTGCTTCCTTACGTTAATGGCTTATTAAAGGGAGAAAAGCAAGATGAAAGCTTGGTTACTTTTGCAAATAAAATAAAAAGTGAGGATGAACATATCCCCTTGTCTAGGCTTAATATAAAAGAATTTTGCAATTATGTTCGCGCCTTATCGTTTACACCCGGCGCTTATTTGCTCCTAGATAATTTGAAATTCAAGATTTATTCTTGCCAAATCTTGTCTAGGCAAATAAAGGGGAAGCCTGGTTCCATCATTATCGATAAGAAAGATGTATGCCTTTGTTTAAAAGATGGAATTGTCAAATTAAACAAAGTTCAATTGCAAGGCAAAAAAGAAATGGATGCTTATAGCTTTGCCAATGGTTATAGAGATCTCTCTTTAAAGGTTTTATCTTAATGGAAGTAGAAAAAAGATACTTGCATCTATCCGTTCACCAACTAGTCGATTCAATTTTAAGAAGTGGCGATATAGACGATAGGATTTTTAATAAAGAAACCATGAAAGAAGGCTCTTCTGTTCATGGAAGGTATCAAAAAAAGCAAGGCGATAATTATTTAGCGGAATATCCTTTGTCTACAAAAATATCTAGACCCTTGGGAACTATATTCCTACAAGGGAGGGCAGATGGCATTTATTATTCTTCTTCTAAAGCCATTATAGAAGAAATAAAGAGCAGTGTTGATAAACTCGAAAATTTTTCTTCTTCCTTGCAAACATGGCACCTAGGCCAAGCTTTATGTTATGCCTATATGTTTATGGAAGAGAAGAACTTAAAGGAAATTTCCATTAAATTGGTCTACATTTCACAATTAAATAACGATGAAACCTTAATAAAAAGATATGAGTTTACCCATGAAGAAGTAAAAGAAAAAGTAGATGAAATCGTTGATACTTATTTTTCTTTTCATAAACCCTTTTTTGACCATATTAAGGAAAGAGATGAAAGCGTTAAACCTCTTCTTTTTCCTTTTAAAAAGTTTCGTCTAGGACAAAGGGAATTGGCTAAATATGCCTATGGAATTGCCAAAAATGGAGGATTTTTGTTCGTAGAAGCTCCAACCGGCATCGGTAAGACCATGTCTTCTTTATATCCTTTTATAAAAAATTATAAGGATAATAAAAAGGAGAGAATATTTTATCTAACGGCTAAATCCACCGGAGCAAGTAGCGTCAAAAACGCCATACTAGAATTAAGGGATAATAAGCTAAATATTAAAGATATTTATATAACGTCAAAAGAAAAAATATGCCTCTGTCCTGGCCATTTTTGCAATCCTGCGGATTGCATTTTTGCCAAAGGCTATTATTCCAAAATAAAAGAGGCCATTGCTTCTTCTTTTAAGGAAAATGCCTCCTTTGATCTTCCTTTTATATTAAAAAAAGCCAGGGAATTTTCCATTTGTCCTTTTGAATTTCAACTAGATTTAGCCCTTTGGTGTGATCTTATTGTCATTGATTACAATTACCTATTCGATCCTTTTGTCTATTTAGATAGGTTCTTCTCTCCCCTTGTCGATATGAGTAAAGACATGATTTTAATAGACGAGGCCCATAATTTAATCGATAGGGGAAGGATGATGTATTCTTCTTATATTTCTCTTGATGAAATAAAAAAGGCAAAAAAAGGACTTTCGAATAAGGAATTCGCTTCCTCTAAAAGGGCAATTGGAAAATTGGAAAAGTCCTTAAAAGAGTTGTTTTTAGAAAATAATGAAAATCTAGATGAAGTACCTGAAAATATAATTAAGGCAATCGAAAGCATAAAAAGGGCTAACCAAAAAGAAAATAAGGAAAATACTTTAAGATATCCTTCCGCTTATAAAGACTTTTATAGACAAGAAAACCGTTTTTTATCCTTATATGAGGATTATTATGATTCCACTTATAGGCTTTATGTTGAAAATAAAACCTTATATATGCTTAATATTGACCCTTCAAGGTATCTATTCGATATTCTAAATAGAGCCTCCTCGGTTTTATGCTTTTCTGCTACATTATCTCCCATTTCATATTTTATGGAAGCTAGTATTGGCAAAACAAAGCCTTATTTACTACTCCCTTCTCCCTTCCCAAAAGAAAATTTTAAATTATTGATTGCCCCAAAATTATCCCTTCGTTATGCCGATAGAGAAAAAAGCAAAGAAGAAGTAAGCCTCTATTTAAAAGAATTTGTTTCCAGCAAGAAAGGTAATTATTTTATTTATTTCCCAAGCTATTCTTACTTGCAATCTATCTTGCCTTTGCTAGATTTCCCTTCCGCGAATCTATATATGCAAAGTAAGAAAATGAATGAAGAGGAAAAGATTTCATTTCTTGATCATTTCTCTCCTAATCCAAATTCAACTAATGTCGGCTTATTGGTTTTGGGTGGCACTTTTTCCGAAGGAATAGATTTGCCTAACGACAGGCTAATCGGGGTAGCAATAGTTGGCATTGGCATTCCCCAAGTGTGCAAAGAAAACGAATTAATCAAGGATTATTATCAGAAAAAAGAAAATGGCAGCGGTTTTGATTATGCGTATAAAAATCCTGGAATAAATAAAGTAATGCAAGCGATGGGCCGACTTATTCGAAGCGAAACAGATGTTGGAGCGGCTTTGCTAATTGACGATAGGTATTTAAAGGAAGATTATCGTTTGATGCTTTCTAGAGTCTATGTAGATTATGAAGTCGTGACTAACCCAACAGAAATAAAAACTTCTTTAACTAATTTCTATAAAAATAAATATATTGTATAATTCGACGGTGAGTTTTTATGCCCTTTGATCAAAAACATATAAGAAATTTCTCAATAATTGCCCATATCGACCACGGTAAATCGACCCTGGCGGATAGAATTTTGGAATTGACCGGAACAGTTTCTAAGCGCGACATGAAAGCGCAGATTCTTGATTCCATGGATTTAGAAAGAGAAAGAGGCATTACCATAAAGCTAAATGCCGTTACTCTTTCTTATGTTGCAAAAAACGGCGAAAAGTATATTTATAACTTAATTGATACTCCGGGGCATGTTGATTTTACTTACGAAGTATCTCGCTCTCTAGCAGCTTGCGAAGGGGCTTTATTGGTAGTGGATGCAACTCAAGGCGTTCAAGCTCAAACTTTAGCCAATGTTTATTTGGCAATTGATAATAACCTTGAGATATTGCCTATTATAAATAAAATCGATTTGCCATCGGCCCAACCTGATTTTGTAAAAAAAGAAATCGAGGATAGAATAGGAATAGATTGTTCTTCTGCCTGCTTGGTTTCTGCTAAAACCGGGCTTGGTGTGGAAGATGTTTTAGAAAAGATAGTTACCATGGTGCCTCCTCCTAATGGCGATCCAAATGGTCCTTTGCAGGCTTTGATTTTTGATTCTTATTATGATCCTTATAGAGGGGTAGTGGTCTTAATTAGAGTTAAAAATGGTTCGGTAAAACCTGGCGATACCATTTTATTGATGCAGGCTAACAAATCTTATTTAGTTACCGAAGTTGGCATAAGGGTGCCAAATGAAATTAAAACTGATTCTTTAGAATGTGGGGAAGTTGGCTATTTAGCGGCCCAAATTAAAGATATTCATGATGTTTTTTCAGGCGAAACGATTACATTGCTTTCTTCTCCTGCTTCTAGCCCTCTTCCTGGATATAGAAAAATAAATCCGATGGTTTATTGCGGTTTATATCCAGTTGATTCAAAGCAATATCTAGATTTAAAAGAGGCTTTAGAAAAATTATCTTTGAATGACGCCTCCCTTTTATTTGAACCTGAGACTTCCCAGGCCTTAGGTTTTGGCTTTAGGTGCGGTTTTTTAGGCTTGTTACATATGGATGTAATACAAGAAAGATTGGAAAGAGAATATAACCTTAATCTAATTCTTACTGCTCCTTCTGTAAATTATAAAGTAAGACTTACCAATGGCGAAGTCATTGAAATCGACAATCCTTCAAAGCTACCCGAGCCAAGCAGCGTTAGCTATATAGAAGAGCCTTTTGTCTCTTCTTCAATCATGGCTCCAAAAGAATACGTGGGGCCGATCATGCAACTTTGTCAAGAACGTAGGGGAGCCTATGTTGACTTAGAATATTTTGACGATACTAGAGTCATCGTTAAATACGACTTGCCATTAAGTGAAATAATTTATAATTTTTTCGATAAACTAAAATCTTACACAAAAGGATACGCTTCCCTGGATTACGATTTTAAAGAATATAGGAAAAGCGAACTTTGCAAGATGGACATTTTACTAAATGGCGATACGATTGATGCCTTATCTTCAATTGTCTATCGTCCCGATGCTTATAAAAGGGGACTTGCCATTGTTTCTAAATTAAAAAATATAATCCCTAGACAGCAATTTGAAGTCCCAGTCCAAGCCGCTATATCGGGGAAAGTCATCGCTAGGGCGGACATAAAATCAATGAGAAAAGATGTTTTGGCCAAATGCTACGGTGGGGATATTTCTAGAAAAAAGAAACTATTAGAAAAGCAAAAAGAAGGCAAAAAGAGAATGAAGGCCATTGGTTCTGTAGAAGTTCCACAAGAAGCCTTTATGTCGGTGCTTTCCATTGATGATGAAGAAAAATAGCATTAAAAATTAGTAGTTTTTAAGTTGATTATAAATGGTCGCCCTTTTATAATTCCAATAAGGAAATATGGCTTCAAAAACATTTAATGAAAGATATACTGACGAAGAATATGTCTCCAAAAGGGAACTAGCTAATAAGCTTCGTTTAAATTTAGTTGATTCCATGTGGTCTGGAATCCTTGATTATAGAAGACAATTTGCTAAGCCTTTAAGCGGGATTACCCTTATTACGAAGCAAAAGATGTATCTAACTTCTACCCAAGCCTTATATGATAAGTATTCTGAATTCGAAACGAAGCTTTCTTATTTTCAAACTGAATATGTTAAGACTTGTTTAAACAAAGATAGCGAAAAAGCGATTAATAAATATGCTTATTTGCTAATTTTAAAGTTATGCTGCCAAGCCTTAAAAATAAATGCTTCCGAACTATCTTTAAAAGCTATTGTAAATGGGGTATATAGAGATACTGATCCATCTTTAGTCTATATAAATGCCTATTATAAGGCTATTTCTTCTTTTGAAGATGCTGCCTCTTATACCGATGGGCTAGATTTTTTAGGGCATGAATATTCTATATTGAAAGGGACGAATGAACTTACTTCCTTTTATAGGACTAACGATTCCAAATCCATATATGTGAGATCTGTTGTTTCCAAAGTATATGAATCAGCTCCTGCAAACGAAATCCCCGATTTAATTGACTCCTTGCTTGATTTTGAAAAACTAGATAACAAAAAAGGTTTCTTAAAAGCCTTGATTATTGAATATTTTATTAATTATATTAAGCCCTTCGACGATAATAACCTTTTAATAGGTGCTTTGCTTTCGAAATGGAGCTTAAGCAGGGCTAATTTAACTAACGTGGCTTCGATTTTACCTTTTGAAGCCGCTTTTATCCCTAGCAATAGGCTAAATGATTATTTTGAATCAATTCAGCAAACAGGTGACGTTACTTATTTTGTGATGTATGCAATGGAAAAGATTTCCCCTTTATTGGACGAACTTCTTGACCAAATGCATCAGATTAATAAAAACATCATAAAAAAAGAGCATTTCGTAAAAGAAGAAATCGAAATGGAAATTTCTCCTAATATTGAAGAAATAAAGGAAGAAAGAAAAGAAAGCGAGCTTCCAAAAAAAGAAGAAAAAGCAGAAAAGAAGGCTTCTTCTATCGAAAGAATAGATCCTTATAAGTTTGCTAAAGGAAATGCTAATCTAGCTTTATTGCCTCCTAAATCTAGTTTAAGTGAAAAGGAAATAAAAGAAACGGCTAGATATATAGTTGAAACTAATCCTAATATAAAAAAAGCCCAAGCCTATTTCTTTGCCGGGCATTCTACCATTGGCAGGTATTATACAATCCAAGATTATAAAAAAGTCACTCGTTGTGCCTATGAAACAGCCAGGACTTCCATGGATTTATTAGCAGAGCAAGGCTTTTATAAGAAGCTACAAGTTAAAAATAAATTCGTTTATACCCCAATCGAACAAGGAGAAAAATAATTATGAATTCTTATCTTTATTTAGCAGGAATGCCAGGATGGGCCATTCCATTAGTCATTGTGGGCGTTTTTGGCTTAATTGTTTTAGCGGTTATCTTAATTAAAAAACATTTCCATGTTTTCCAAAGTGATGAAAAAGTCAAATCGGATAAGGAAATCGCCCAAGAAAATCTTGATAAAATCTTAGAGCCTATTGATGATTTAAAAGAAAAAAAAGATGATAATGACGATTTGAAAGAAGAATGAAACCTTCATCTTTATACGTCCATATCCCTTTTTGCAATCAAATTTGTCCCTATTGCGATTTTCCTAAAGTCATTTATGAAAAGCAATGGGCTTTTTCTTATTTAAATTCTTTATTATTCGAGCTTGATTCTCTTTCTTTAGATAAGCTAGACACGATTTATATAGGCGGTGGAACCCCGACTTCTCTTAATATTTCTTTGCTTGATAAGTTACTAAAAAAATTATCTATTTATTTAAATGAAGGAGGAGAATTTTCTATCGAAGCCAATCCTGATTCTCTAGATGAAGAAAAAATTAAAGTCTTAGCCAAGAATAAGATAAATAGGGTAAGTCTAGGCGTGCAGTCAACAGTAAAGAGCAATTTAATTTTTTTAGGTAGGAAACATAATTATGAAGATGTAAAAAAATGCGTTGATTTGCTAAGGAAACATTCTATAAATAATATCAATTGCGATTTGATTTACGCCTATAATGGTTTATCAAAAAAAGATTTAAACAAGACAATAGAAGACGTTTTATCTTTAAACGTTCCTCATATTTCTGCCTATTCGCTTATCTTAGAAAAAGGTACTCTTTTTTATAATAAAGGAATAAAAGAAGAAAACGAAGATATTGCAGCGGACCAATATGAACTTATATTAAATAAATTAAGAAATGCTTCTTATAAACGTTATGAAGTGTCTAATTTTGCAAAAAATGGATTTGAATGCAGGCATAATCTAGTTTATTGGAAAGACGAAGAATATTATGCGATAGGATTGGGGGCTTCAAGTTATGTTAAAGGAATTAGAAGCAAGAATACATTAAACTTGTCTTCTTATTTAAAAAACGAATTTAAAGGCAGCTATGAAGTAGTTAGCAAAGAAGATGACATTAAGTATTTTTTGCTTACTAATCTAAGGTTAGAGGATGGCTTCCCTATAGAAAAATTTGAGCAGAGATTTTCTTCTTTTGATAAGGATGTCCTATTGAAAAAGGCTCAAAAAATGATCGATGCTAACTTATTAAAAATAAGCAACGGCAGATTAAAGGCTTCTAGTAAGGGTCTATTGCTTTTGGATTATATATTAATTAATCTATTTTAGTATGAATAACGCGAAATTTTATAAAAGAATATATGGCTGGCTTCTTGATGAAGCGCTTTGTTTGCCTTTTGGGGTATTTTGCTTTTGGTTAATATATTATTTCGATGCGTCTTTTCCTTTGTTTTTCTTAGTCGTTATTTCTATTCTTTTTGATTATTTTTTCTATGTCTTAATCAATTCCATTTCTATGTATGCTTTTAAAGGAAAAACCTTAGGAATGACTATAGAAGGGATAAAAACGGTGGACATGGAAGGGAATAGGCCTAGCTATCGTTGCTGTTTTTTAAAATGCTTTTTAAACGGGGTCATTGCCATTGACTTAGTTAATGCCGCTTTTATGCTTTTAATACATACGGAACGTTCTCTTTTCGATAGATTAAGCCAAACAATGGCTGTCAATTGTCGTTGATTGTATAAATTTTCAATTTTTAGCAATCACTCCTTGACAGTGCTAAAAGGATTCTTATAATGTTACTAGCACTCGAAAGAAAAGACTGCTAGAAAGGATGAGACCTATGAATAGAAGCGAGATGATTCTTAAATTAATTGTCGAGCATTTTATTAAAACGGCCCAACCTGTTGGCAGCAAAACTCTTATTGAGGAATATCACCTCGATTATTCAAGTGCTACCATCCGCTCAGAAATGAACGCCTTGGAAAAAGAAGGTTATTTGGAAAAAACCCATACTTCTTCCGGGAGGGTTCCATCAAAAAAAGGATACGAATACTTTGTTGATAAACTTCGTGATGAAAGAGTCGATTCCTCAATTAAGTTTGCTTTGGCAAAAGTGCTTGACCAAAAGGCTCAATCGGTCGAAGAAGTAATTAAACAAAGTTGCGAAATTCTTTCCAACATGACCAATTTGGCTTCCGTGGTCCTTGGACCTAAAGTCAATGAGGAAAAGTTAGTTTCCATTCAAATCATTCCCATTGGGACTTCTACGGCTACGGCTGTATTTGTCACAGACCAAGGGTATGTTGAAAACAAGACTTTCATGATTGATGAAAAAACCGGAATTGAAGAAGTAAAGAAAACGGTAGAGCTTCTAAATGAACGCCTTCTAGGAACTCCAATTTCCGAAATAGTTCCGAAAATGGAGGCTATGCGTCCTGCCCTTACCGACTATGTAGTGGGGCAAGATAGCATTTACCAAGCTTTTTTCCAGGCATTCTTAAAATTTGCCGGGGAAAGAATGAATCTATATGGCAGACAAAAGCTTCTTGATCAGCCAGAATATGCAGATGATGCTAAAAAGCTTAGAAGCCTATTATCTTTATTAGATGATCCTAAAGCATTAAGAAACGCTTTAGATGAAGCCAAAGTCGATTCATCTTCCGATTTAAGTGTCAAGATTGGGTCTAAAGAAAAAGGACTTGAAGATGTTGGCATTGTATCGGCTCAAGTAGCTATTCCTGGTGGGCAAAACGCTTCGATTTCCTTACTTGGTCCAAAACGAATGGACTACGAGAAAGCAATGTCGTTATTGTCTTATGTATCTGGACAATTGGATGAGTATTTTGCAAATGAAAAACAGAAAGGAGCACAAAAAAACAATGGCGGAAGAAAAAAACACTCAAGCAAATAATGAAGCGGAAGAGAACAAAGAAGAAACCTCTTCCACTGAAAAAGATGGAAAATTATTTGGCAAGAAAGTGTCAAAAGAAAAATATGAAGAGGTGTGTGCTCAATTAGAAAAAGAAAAAAGCGATAAAGAGCATTGGAAAAACGAATACTATAAAGCTTATGCCGACACCCAGAACCTAAGAAAGTCCTTGGAAGAGGAAAATCGTGTGGCTCTTAGATATCGAGCGGAAGGCTTCCTAGCTGATTTGCTACCGGCTCTAGACGGCTTCCATATGGCTTTAGAAAATCCTCCGACTTCGGAAGAGACGAAAAATTATTTGGTTGGATTTAAATACATCTATAACCAAATAATAAAGACTCTTGTCGATGAAGGAGTTTCCGAGTTATCTCCAAAAAAAGGTGATGATTACGACATGAATTTCATGCACGCAGTCGATACCATTGAAGATGATTCTGTAAGCCCTGGAAAAATCGCAAAGGTTTATTCAAAAGGTTATAAACTACATGATCGCCTTATTCGCCCAGCGATGGTAGCAGTTGCTAAAGCAAGCAAGCAAGATGATAAAAAAGAAGGCGAAAATAAAGAAGAAAAAGATGAAAACAAAGCCGCAAAGGCTTAAAAAGGAGAATTAATAATTATGGCTAAAGAAATTATTGTTGGTATTGATTTAGGTACTACGAATTCTGTTATTTCGTATATGCAAGCCGATGGAAAGGTTAAAGTAATTCCTAATCCAGAAGGAACAAATACAACTCCGTCGGTAGTTGCTTTTAAGGGCAGTGGAGAAGAAATCGTTGGTAATGCTGCAAAACGTCAAGCCATTACTAATCCAGATACTGTTTCTAGTGCGAAAAGAAAGATGGGGACTTCCGAAAAGTTCCATATATCTTGTCTAAACAAAGACTTCACTCCGCAAGAAATCTCTTCTAAGGTTCTTGCCTATATGAAATCGTATGCTGAGAAGAACTTAGGACAACCTGTTAAGAAAGCCGTCATTACCGTTCCTGCTTATTTTAACGATGCGCAGCGTCAAGCCACTAAAGATGCCGGTACTATTGCTGGATTAGATGTTGTTCGTATAATTAATGAACCGACCGCGGCTTGTTTGGCTTATGGTCTAGATACAAATAAATCCGAAAAAGTCATGGTTTTTGACCTTGGTGGTGGTACTCTTGATGTTTCTATTCTTGATATTGGAGATGGGACTTTCCAAGTTTTGTCCACTAATGGAGATACCCGCTTAGGCGGTGATGACTGGGATCATGTTGTCGCCGATTGGATCCAAGCTCAAATTAAGATCGAAACTGGTGCTGATTTAACCGATAAAATGGCTAGACAACGTTTCATCGATGCTGCCGAAAGAGCCAAGATTGAACTTTCTAGCTCATTAGAAACTACAATTTCCCTCCCATTCATTGGTATGGGTCCAAACGGTCCTATCAACTATGAAGGAAAATTAACCCGTGCTAAATTCCAAGATTTGACTCGTTCTCTTCTTGAAAGATGCAAAGTACCAATGGAAAAAGCCCTTTCCGATTCTGGCTTGACCTATAATGATATTGGAAGCATCTTGATGATTGGTGGTTCGACTAGAATGCCAGCCGTTCAAGAATTGGTTAAAAATGTAACCGGCAAGAATATCAATATGTCCGTTAACCCGGATGAAGCCGTTTCTGTTGGTGCCGCTATTCAAGGTGCTGTTATAGCAGGGGATGTCAAAGATGTTGTTCTTCTTGATGTTACTCCTTTGACTCTTGGCATTGAAACCCTTGGTGGGGTTATGACTCCTCTTATCCCAAGAAATACAACCATTCCTACCACAAAGTCGCAGATCTTCTCTACAGCCGAAGATAATCAACCTGCCGTTGACATTATGGTTTATCAAGGTGAGCGTCCAATGGCCCATGATAACAAATTATTAGGTCATTTCACTCTTTCTGGAATCAAACCGGCAAGAAGAGGGCAACCTCGAATCGAAGTTACCTTTAATATCGATGTAAACGGTATTGTTAAGGTTTCTGCTAAAGACCTTGATACTCAACAAAGTCAAGATATCACTATTTCTGGCTCCAATGGCTTATCAAAAGAAGATATCGACCGTATGGTTAAGGAAGCCGAAGATAACAAAGCTGCCGATGAGAAGAGAAAAGGCGATATTGAAGTCAAAAATAAGGCTCAAACCTATGTTGATGAAATCAATAATGTCCTTACCGAAAAAGGCGATTCGATGGATCCTAAGCAAAAAGAAGAGCTTACTAAACTTCGTGACGAAGCTAGCGGAGCCATTGCTTCTAATGACATCGACAAGCTTCGCGAAATAGTTGGCCGTCTTGAAGATGCTGCTTCTATGGCCGCTAGAGCTCAACAAGGTGGTCCTACTGGGGCTAATCCAAAATCTGAAGGCAATGAAACAGCCGATGATGTTGTCGATGCCGATTTCACCGACAAATCCAAAAATAATTAATTTATAATCAAAATTTAGTTTAGGTACGCTAGCTCTAATGGGCTAGCGTGCTTATTAATTTAAACAAGGAGGATACTATGGCTAACAAACGTGATTATTATGAAGTCTTAGGCGTAGCTAAAACCGCTTCTAAAGATGAAATAAAATCAGCCTATAGAAAATTAGCAAAGAAATATCACCCTGACATCAACCATGATCCCGACGCCCCAAAGAAGTTTGAGGAAATTCAAGAAGCTTACGATGTTCTTTATGATGATAACAAAAGAGCCCAATATGACCAATTTGGCCATGCGGCTTTTGAACAAGGCGGCTCAACAGGCGGTAATCCTTTTGGACAAGGTTTCTCTTCCCAAGGATTTGGGGATGTCGATTTAAACGATATTTTTAGTTCATTCTTTGGTGGAGGTAGTCCTAGAAGAAATTCTAGGCAATCTTCTTCTCCTAGCAAGGGAGAAGACACTATTACTAGGATTAGGATTTCCTTCATGGATGCAGTTTTAGGAACGAAAGTAAAGATTCCTCTAACTTATGATGAACCTTGTGAGCATTGTCACGGGACGGGAGCTGAAGATCCTTCTGCAGTGGAAACTTGCCCATATTGTGGCGGAACTGGTTATGTAACGACCCAAAATCGAACGATATTCGGCATGATGCAGTCGCAATCTGTTTGCTCTCATTGTGGCGGAACTGGAAAAATTATTAAGAAAAAGTGTTCTACTTGCAATGGCGAAGGATATATTCGCGTTAAGAAAGATTTGACCGTAAATGTTCCAGCTGGAATTAATTCCGGACAACAAATTAGAGTTAGCGGGAAAGGTGGCAGGGGCATAAATGGTGGGCCTAATGGGGACTTATATGTTGAAGTTCTTGTTGCCGAACATTCTCAATTTAAGCGCGATGGCAATGATATTCATCTTGATGTGCCTTTGTCCTTTGTCGATTGTGCGCTTGGTACGGTAATTGATGTTCCTACTGTATATGGAGAAGTTCAGGTTAAGGTTCCAGAAGGCACGCAGCCTGATCAAATACTTAAGATTCGCGGCAGAGGAGTTAAGGATTTGCGCACCGGTACTCCAGGCGATGAGTATTTGCACATAAAAACTCAAACGCCAACTAAATTAACAAAGACTCAAAAAGAATTATTGACTGAATTCCAAGCTCAAAGTGAGAAAAAAGAGTCAATATTTGCTAAATGGAAAGCTAGGTTCTCTAAATAGAGGCCTAGTTTTTTAAATATTAAGTAAAAGAAAAAGAATTTGTTGCTATAATATTGAATATGCCATATTGCAAATTTTGTCATCATGAAATTAGTAAATTTGATCGGGATGTTTGTCCTTTTTGCGGTGGGGCAAATCCTATTGATTCCGAATATAAAACAATGGATGTCACTAGACAAATTGGGAAAATTAAAGATGAGGTCGAATTATATAAATCTAAGTCACATCTTTCTTTTTCTTTATATGCCATGTTTTTGGGCATGTTTGGCGTTCATAATTTTTATATTAAAAAGACCAAAGTCGGAATCATTAATTTAATCACTTCTTTTCTTTTTGAGGTTTCGCTTGGCTTGATTTTATATTTTACCGGTGCAATAAAAAATGTTTTTGCTTTCTTATTGCCCTTATTAATCTTGTTTTTATTCTATTTGATTGTTGGACTCATATATTTAAAAAAAGATTCTTTAAAAGATGGTGAAGGGGAGTTCCTTCGTTAATGCAACATTATTTTGGCAAAATAATAGATTCTAAGGTTATTTTAGACGATGATTCCCTTCATCGCCTTTTAAATGTCAAAAGAAGCCTTGTTAATGAAAAAATCGAAGTGGTGTTCAATAATGAAACATATCTATGCAATCTTTCTTCGATTAAGAAATTGCAAATAGATGTAGTAAAAAAACTAAATAAGAGTAGCGAGAACAAGACTAATTTAGCCATCGCCTTTTGCTTATTAAAAGGTGATCATAACGAATTAATTGTCTTAAAGGGTACTGAATTAGGGGTTAATTCCTTTTATCCGGTTATTTCAAATAGAGTTGTGGCCATTCCAAAAAAAGACGACGACAATAAATTAAATAGATTAAAAAAGATAGCTAAAGAAGGGGCGGAGCAATGTAGAAGAACTAGCATTCCTAGCATTAATTCTTATATAAATTTTAAAGATGTCTTATCTTTGCCTTATAAACATAAAATAATCCCTTATGAATTAGAATCCGGCAAAAGCAATACATTATATAAATCTCTATTAAGTCACAAAAATGAATCAACCCTTATTTTAATTGGCCCAGAAGGCGGATTTAGCCAGGAGGAAGTAGACTTGGCAATTCAAAATGGATTTGAACCAGTTTCGCTAGGAAATAGGATTCTAAGGGCTGAAACTGCTTGCCTATATGCCGCATCAGTTTTTTCTTGTCTAGATAATGAGGATTAAAAATGGATTTATTCTTAACTTTAGAAAAAAAGCAAAGAAAACAGAATTACCAGCAATGCTCGGAAATGAAATTTTTCTTAGAAAATGTATCAACCCTAAATGAAGCGGAACTATTTAATATCTATAAAAAAGCCTCAAAACCTTTCGATGTTGTTCGTGCAAATTTAATAATCAGGGCAATTCAAAATAAAGATTATATAGAAAGGTCTTACCTTAAGATTGCTAAAAGCGATACGTTAAAAGGAGACGAACCCGATCCAAATTCATCTAAGATAAAAGATGCTTTAGAATTAGTATTCAAAAGCCTCCCTTATTATTCATTAGATAAAGAAAAAATATATATTCCTATTTTTTCAAAAACTGTCAATGAAATATATACTTCTTCCTTAAATAAATTATTAAAGAAACCATATAAGTCGTTAATGAAGAACTTCGATGCCGCTTGCGTTGATCCTTTTGATTATTATGGATCTTCTATTTTCAATTCTTATTTTACTAGACTTATCCTCTTAAAGAAAAATGGGGTTTATTCTTCTTATTATGATTACGATTCCTCTTCGGTTTATTTTGTAAATGGGCAGGGGCGCCTTGATGCTAGTCTATGCTTGTTCGACGTTTATTTAGAAAACCCTTCAACCAATCATATGATTGATCGCCTTGCAGGCGTAGTTGAGGCTTATTATGGAAACGATAAGGATAAAATGAGTAAAGAATTAGTAGATAATAAGTTAATATCTAGGCGTATTTTTAATTTAATTAAATCCGATGAAATCGGAAAAATTAGCATTGAGAAAGATTTATAACCAATTAATTATGAACACATATTATTGCCATAGTTTGGGATGTAAAGTAAATTCCTATGAAACTTCTTTGATTACAACTGAGCTTGATAAAGAAGGTTATAAAAAAGTCGATGATGCTTCTAAAGCTAACATCATCATTTTGAACACGTGTTCAGTCACTTCGACGGCTGATCAAAAATCAAGACAACACATTAGATCTTTAAAAAATAAGGCCCCTAATTCGATTTTGGTTGTTATGGGTTGCTACTCACAATCCCATGCTGAACTAGCTTCTTCTATGGGGGCTGATATTGTTTTAGGATCATCCAATAGGCATTTAGCTCTTTCCTATGTTAAAGAATTCGAGAAAACTCATAAGAAAATTGTCAATGTTAAGAGTAGTGTTAGAAAAGAAACATATGAAGAATTTGGGGTTGGAAGCTTTGGGTTAAATGCTAGAGCATATTTAAAAATACAAGATGGTTGCGATAATTTTTGCTCTTATTGCTATATACCGCAGCTTAGGGGCAATTCACGTTCTAGAAATCCTTTGGATGCCTTGAACGAGGCCAACAGACTTGTAGAAAATGGCTTTAAAGAAATAGTATTGACTGGCATTCATATTGGAGCTTATGGCAAAGATTTGGGAGACGGTTCTTTTAGATTAGCCGATTTAATAGAATCAATTTTAGCAAAGAATCCAACATTAAAAAGGCTTCGCATTTCTTCTATAGAGGAAAGCGAAATCGATGAACACCTTTTGCATTTAATTGAAAAAGAAGAAAGAATTGTTCCTCATTTGCACATTCCCTTGCAAAGCGGTTCTTCTAGCGTTTTAAAAAGGATGAAAAGGAAATACGATACCTCTTCGTTTTTAAAAAAACTTGATGTTATACGTTCTTTAAGAAAAGATATAGCCATAACGACTGATGTTATAGTTGGCTTTCCTTTAGAAAGCGATGAAGAATTTCAAGAAACCATGGATTTTTGTACAAAGGCGAAATTTGCTGAAATCCATGTTTTTCCCTTTTCGTCTAGACCTTTGACTTATGCCGCTACATTAAAAGATACCGAACCAGCAATTAAAAAAGAAAGAACACATGAATTGCTTGCCCTTTCGAAAAAGATGAGGCTCGAGTACGAAAAACGTTTTTATGGTAAGCCTGTTGAAGTCCTGTTTGAATCTTATTCTGCCAAAGAAAAGAAATGCTATGGCCATACGCCTAACTACCTTCTTGTTGGAATAGAAAGCGATACTTCTTTAGATGGTCAGATAAAAACTATAATATACAATCCATCGGTGGCATCGGATTAAATTACATTTTTTTTGACATCGTCTCAATTTTTTTCTTGTTTACATATTAAATTGAATTATAATTTGCCAAGGTTGAAAGGAGTCAAAAATGGCAGTACCTCAAAGAAGAACTAGTAAAACTAGGAAGAGATTACGTCGTTCACATTTTAAACTTAACGTTGTTGGATTGGTTGCTTGCCCTCATTGTGGTGAAATGATTCGTTCGCATCATGTTTGCCCAAAATGTGGTTATTATAATGGCAAGGAAGTCCTTCACATCGTTAAAGAGGAAGACGCTCCTACAAAGTAATTGAAAATTTCCATCTCGAAAGAGGTGGTTTTTTCTTTTATATTAGATATACGAATAAAAGGAATTAGCTTATATGGAAAAATTTAATAAATTATTTGATCACACATTGCTTAAACCAAATGCCACATCAAAGCAAATAATCAAGTTATGCGAAGAAGCCAAGAAATATGATTTTGCCTCGGTTTGTGTCAATCCCGATTTTGTTTCGTTGGCTGCAAAGCAATTAAAAGATAGTGATGTGAAGGTATGTACGGTCATAGGCTTCCCCTTAGGAGCCAATTTAGCTGAGATAAAATGGATGGAAACTACTTTGGCTTTGTCTCAAGGCGCGGATGAAATAGACATGGTTATCAATATATCTGATGCCAAGGAACATAATTTTGCTAAAATCGAAGAAGAGATTTCTCAAATTAGAAAAGCAACAAAAAACCATATTCTAAAGGTTATTTTTGAAACCTGTTTGCTTGATGATGATGAAATTATTGAAATTTGTAAGATATGTGCGAAAGAAAAAGTAGATTTTGTTAAGACTTCAACCGGCTTTTCTACTTTTGGAGCAACAATAGAGACTGTTTCTTTAATGAAAAAGACTTTAAATGGGGCTTGCCAAATAAAGGCTTCCGGTGGAATCCATACTAAAGAAGAAGTTCTTTCCTTTGTAAAAGCTGGAGCGACTAGGATTGGCTGTTCTTCTTCTGCTAGCATTATGGAAGAAAAATAAAAAAATCATTGATTTCCATTCTACTTTTATAGTAACGTATTAAAGCATTTGCAGGAAGGAAGTGAGGTAAATGGCAGTTAAGACTGTAGTTCGCGAAGGCGAGACTATCGATGATGCACTCCGTCGTTTCAAACGTGGGGTCAATAAATCTGGCATCCTTCTTGAAACACGTAAGCGCGAGGCTTATCTAAAACCCGCCCTTATGAGAAAAATGAAATCCAAATTTGCACGTCGCAAAAAATGGTAATGTCTTGGCCCTATTAAAAGTAGGGCTTTTTTTGTAGCCGTTTTGCTTGCGCATAGGCAACTATATGGTGTGAGAAATACTATTGTTTACCAAGCACAGAATAAAAGTTGCGGTTACGCCGTGGTCAAAATGGCCTTAATCCACGTTTCAAAACGCCGTGATTTTATTTATGCATTGGAAGAGAAAGTGGAAGGGCAAGCCCCCTCTTTTGCTGAACTTATCCGCTATGGTGCGAAATTTGGGTTGCGACTTGGCGGATATAAAGTTCAGGATCCTAGGGAAATTCTCACGAATAAAGATTTTCCTCTTTTGGTTTCTGTTTATGAAAATGGACTTTCCCATATGCTTTATCTATACAAGGCAAAAAGAAAATCTTTTTTGGTCTTGGACCCAAAAAATGGAAAAAGGGAGATTGAAAAAGCGGATTTTATCAAAATATTCGACGGGAGATTTTTAAGAGTTGAAGAATATAATGATATTTATCCAAAAATTAAACCAATTCATCCTGTTTCAGCCTTGTCCCTTTCCTTTCATTCTCTTTTAAATTCGTTGCCATCTATTTCTTTGCTATTATCAATATTTTCCATGAACGGGCAGAAAGAAAATTTTATTTTTTCCTTACTATTGCTCCTTTTTTCTTTTCTTTTTCTATTGCTTTCTAAATTAGAGACTAGTTTACTTGTTAAAAGATTTGATTCGCTTTATTTAAACAAAGTAGATGACAACAGCCCTTTTAAAAGAAGAGAAAATTATCTTCATTACAATAAATATAAATCTTTGGCCTTTGTTATTTATCCGACTTTAATTTTAAATATTTTAGAAATTCTTTTAACTTTATTTATTTTTTCTTTTGGCGACCCTTATTTTTTCTTTAGTTTGGTTTCTAGCATCTTTTTTTCTTTGCTATTGTATTTTATTTTTGTTTCCAAAGATGACTTAATCAATGGAAAGGCAAGTAGTTTGGAATATTCATATTTTCACTTTAATAAGAGTGAGAAAAGTAGATTGCTTGAACTTCATTCTCTTTCAAAGATGGGAAAAAAGTATTCTGTTTATTTAGCGATAAAAGACTCTGCTTCTATAATATTTGCATGTTTGGCTTCCTTTTTTGCTCTTTATTTTAAAAATGACCTTGGGATGGAACTTTTCTTCTTTACCTTTATCTCTAACTATTTAATGATTGGTTTAGTAAAACAATCTTTAACAAACTACGATAAGTTAGATGAAAAGAAGAAGGAAGAATCTTATTTCATATTTAATTTCCTTTCTTAATAAATATAGATAGGCTGTTTGAAAAATGTTAAAGTATTTCCATAAAAATATGGAACTAAATTTTGAAAACGATTTTGACAAAAAATACGATTGTCTCGAAGCTAAATATGAAAACATTTTAAAGGCGGCTTTCTCTTCTTTAAAAATCGAAACTAACTACGAAGTCGATGTAAATTTGATAGGAGATGAGCAAATTCATCAGATTAATAAAGAATATAGAAACGTCGATAGGGTTACGGATGTTATTTCCTTTGCTTTTAATGACGATAAAAGCGAATTGGGACAGATTGTAGATAAAAATATACCACATATGTTGGGCGAGATATTCATTTGCATCCCCCAAGCTTTACGTCAGGCTAACCAAATAGGGAATAGCGTTGAAAGGGAACTTTCTTTCTTGTTTGTCCATGGCTTATTGCATTTGCTTGGGTATGATCATATGAAAGAAGAAGACGCTAAAGTGATGTTCGCCTTGCAAGAAGAAATACTGAATAAAGCCAAGGAGGAAGAGAAATGAACAAAGAAGAGTTGATTTCTATAGCCATCGAAGCCAGAAAAAGGTCATATTCGCCTTATTCTCATTTTGCCGTTGGGGCTGCTTTATATTGCATGGATGGATCTGTTTATATTGGGGCGAACATTGAAAATTCTTCCTTTCCCGTATCGATGTGTGCTGAAAGGAATGCCATTTATAATGCAATGATGGATGGAAAGAGTAGCGAAGATTTTTTAGCTTTGGCAGTTGTGGCAGATACATCTTCTTTTTGCTCTCCTTGTGGAGCTTGCAGACAAGTATTAAGCGAACTATATCCTAATGATAAGCCAATTTATTTAGCAAATTTAAAAGGCGATGTAAAAGTAACCAACATTGAGGAACTTTTGCCTTTTTCTTTCGACGGTAGTGATTTATGAAAGTTGGATTTATTGCTATTTTGGGGCGCCCAAATGTCGGGAAGTCTACTTTGCTTAATGCCTTACTTTCAAAAAGAGTGTCCATTGTATCTCCAAAAGCTCAAACAACTAGAGATGCTATTTCAGGGATTCTTAACGAAAAAGACTATCAGATGGTTTTTGTTGATACACCTGGGATTTTTTACGGAAAAGAAAAGCTTGATTCCTTAATGAAGAAAACTGCTTTTGAATCTAGTCAGGATGTTGACGCGATTATATACATGATTGATTCATCAAATAAAGCCCTTGATGATGATGTTAAAATTTTTAATTCGATTTCTAGCAATGCGCCAAAAATCGTGGTTTTAAATAAAATCGATTTAATTAAAGCCGAAGAGGCCATGGAAAAGAAAAAGGAAATTAAGGAAAAATTTAATCCTTATTTGCTTTTAGAAGCCTCCATTAAGGAGAATTTTGGCATTAAGGAAATTAAAGAAGCCATATATCCTATATTAAAAGAAGGTGAACCTTTTTATCCCGAAGGGATGTTGACGGATAAAGACAAGTCATACCAAGCAAAAGAAATAATTAGAGCAAAATTGCTTCACTTTCTCCGCCAAGAAATACCTCATCAATGCGCGGTAAAGATTACTTCCTTTAAAGAAGATGACAAAGGGGTTAGCATTAAGGCTAAAATCATTGCCGAAAAGGAAAATCAAAAAGGAATCATCATTGGAAAAGCGGGCTCCATGATTAAAAATATAAAAATTGCTGCCAAAAAACAAATGGAGACCGATTGGCATTGCCACATTAATGAATTCAAAATCGAAGTTGATTTTGATCCAGGCTGGAGAAACTCTACCAAGAAACTGATTGAATTCGGCTATGACGAATAAAAAAGAGACAATTTCAATACGCGGCATCGTTTTAAGACAAACATTCTATAAAGAAAATGACGCGATTATAACTTCGCTAGGTAGCGATGGACTTTTCTGTTTTTATGCTAGGGGGGTTAACAAGATTTCTTCTAAAAACTTTGCTCCTTGTTCTTTGCTTATGGATTCTTGTTTTACCTTAAATGTTTCAAGCAATAATAAAAAAAGCCTAAAAGAAGGAGCCTCCATTGCTTCTTATTTAATAGATAAAGAATTTTCATCTTTGGCTTTATCTAATTTCTTAATCGAATTGACCTTAAAAACCATCGATGAGGATATGGAAGAGGGGAAAGAAATCTATCCATATTTTCTTTCTTCCTTAAAGGCCATTAAGGAAAATGATAATTATTTAGGCATTGGAGTTTGCTATTTTATTAAATTATTATCCATTCTAGGTTATGGACTGAATTTAAATTCATGTATTCGTTGCCAAAAAAGCAAATCCATTGTTGGGATTAGCTATGAAGATGGCGGTTTTGTTTGTACTAATTGCTTTAAACAAAAAGATTATAAGCTAAATGCGGAGACAATGAAGTTTTTGCATTACTGTGACCTTATTAGCCCAAATAAAATTGCTTTATTGCCTAAAATCAGTTCTCCTCTTTTCCCTATTATTGAAAACTTAGGATATTTCATAGAAAAAGAAGTTGGCATTTCTTTAAAGACTATAAAACTATTAAAAGCCATATAGTACACTTTTTTTAGGTTGACAAAGAAGTCTTTTTTAATAAAATAGACGGGTGTTTTTAATTGGAAAAATGTATTAATCAAGGAGATTACATGGCAAATAAATTTAGTTTTGATACGATTAGTCAACATTTGCAAAACACTGGATATGTTTTCCAGGGTTCATCGATTTATGGCGGGCTTTCAAATACTTGGGATTATGGACCTTTAGGTTCTGAAATGAAAAAGAATATCCGTTCGATGTGGTGGAAGAAATTTGTTCAAGAATCCCCAACTAATGTTGGCATTGATGCCGCTATTTTAATGAATCCAAAAGTATGGGAAGCCACTGGCCACGTTTCTACTTTCAATGATCCTATGATAGATTGTAAAAGTTGCAAAGCTAGACATAGAGCCGATGAGCTTATTAAAAGCCAATATCCTGATGTTGACGTTGACGCCATGAGCTTCGAAGACATGGATGAGTTTATCAAAACCCACGATTTAACTTGCCCCGTCTGTGGAAAAGCTGATTTTACCCCGATAAGAAAATTCAATATGATGTTTAAAACTCATATTGGGGTTACAGAAGATTCTTCTTCTACGGTTTATCTACGTCCTGAAACTGCCCAGGGTGTTTTTGTTAATTTCAAAAATGTCCAAAGGGTATGTCGTAAAAAGTTGCCATTTGGTATTTGCAATGCCGGTAAAAGCTTTAGAAATGAGATTACTCCTGGCAATTTTACCTTTAGAACAAGAGAATTCGAGCAAATGGAAATGGAATTCTTCTGCAAGCCAAACACCGATTTGGAGTGGTTCGCTTATTGGAAGAATTATTGCCGCAATTTCATCGATTCCTTAGGCGTAAAGGATGAAAACCTTAGATATCGTGACCACGAACAAGCAGAACTTGCTTTTTACTCGAAAGCCACGACCGATGTTGAATATGATTTCCCAACAATTGGGTGGGGTGAAATCTTAGGCGTTGCCGATAGAACCGATTATGACTTAAAAAGGCATCAAGAATACTCAAAGCAAGATTTGACTTATTTCGATCCCGATACAAATGAAAGGTATTTGCCTTATACCATCGAGCCATCCATGGGATTGGATAGATTGTTTTTAATGGTAGCAATGGATGCCTATGATGAGGAAGAGCTTGAAGGTGGGGACAAGCGCACTGTAATGCATTTAAGTCCAGCGCTAGCTCCTTATAAAGCTGCTATTTTGCCTTTGTCCAAGAAGCTTTCTACTAAGGCAATGGAAGTGGTAAATATTCTTAATAAGCATTTATCAATTACCTACGATGAAACCGGTTCAATTGGAAAAAGATATAGAAGACAAGATGAGATTGGTACTCCATTTTGCATTACTATAGACTTTGATACCGAAAGTGACGAATCAGTGACAATTAGAGAGCGTGATTCAATGCAACAAATAAGAATCAAAATTAGTGATCTAGTTACTTATTTAAATGAAAAGTGCTTTTATTAATATAGTTAATAATAAGTAATGATATAGTATAAAATTAGTAGTTTTATCTACAGAGTAGATAGAAAGGAGCGATATGGATAAAGAACTTTATGAAGAAATATTAAATTCCGCAAACATTGTCGATGTCATATCCTCCTTTAATGTACATATTGAAAAAAGAGGAAAGAACTACGTGGCCCTTTGCCCTTTTCATGATGATAAGCATCCTTCAATGTATATTTCCCCTGAGAAAAAAGTGTGGAAATGTTTTTCTTGTGGAGAAGGGGGCAATACCATCTCCTTTGTCTCTAAGTTCAAGAAGATATCTTATGAAGAAGCGGCTAGAGAAGTGGCTGATATAATCGGTTTTAAAGACCCCAGGCTAACTCAACCCATTTTTAAGAAGAAAGTAGATGCCAACTTAGAAAGGCTTATGGCAACTATTAACGACCTTCAAAAGTATTATGTTTATGCTTTATCGATACCAGAGGGAGAAAAAGCCCGCACTTATCTTTCTAATAGGGGAATTAGCCCGGAACAAATAATTAAATATGGAATTGGCTATTCTCCTATTGATGGGGCAATGACCATCAAATATTTACAGGCGAAAGGACATTCCCTTAAATCTATCGAAGATATCGGCATAGCCTTAGCTAGAACAGGCGTCACTTCTGACCATAATTCCGGTAGGCTTATTTTTCCTTTATTTGATCCAAATGGAAATGTTGTCGGGTTTTCGGCTAGACAGCTTGAAAAGGATGGAACTTCTAAATATATAAATTCTCCCGAGACCGCTTTATTTCATAAAAGTTCTATTCTTTATAACTACCATAACGTCGTTCTAAGTTCAAAAAGAGACGGCTATTGCTATGTTTTGGAAGGCTTTATGGATGTTATGTCGTTAGAAAGAGCCGGGATAAAAAATGCGGTGGCTTTGATGGGGACTGCTCTAACAAATGAACAAATTTCCTTGCTTAAAAGACTTAACTGCGAGATTAGGCTTTGTCTTGATGGAGACGCACCTGGGCAATTAGCAATGATGAAGATGCTTCCGTTGCTTAAAAAAAGCATGATTAATTTTAAGTTGGTTGATTACGAAGGCGATTTAAGAGATCCTGATGACTTATTTGAAGAAGAAGGGCCAGACGCTCTTAAAAAAAGAATGGAAAATCTTGTCGATCCTTTCGATTTCCAATTAAGCTATTTTCTTCATAGTAAGAAATTAAGTGATCCCAGCGAAAAAAATAAAGTCATTTCAGCATCTTTGCCATTTCTTTTAGCCTTAAAACCTGGGATTGAACTTGAAAATTACCTTATAAAATTATCCAAAGTCACAGGCTATGAAATTGATGCCATTAGAGAGATATTAAGAAAAAGCGAAACAAATAGAAACGATAATATTGATATTTCCTATTATTTGGAAGATAAGGTTTATCATCCTAAATCAAATGAAAAACCATATCTAAAAAAACTAGATGAAGCCGAAAAAACTATTCTTTATTTTATGTTAAACGAAGATTCGGCAATTAGATTTTTCGAAACTCAAATCGGCTCTTTTTATAATGAAATCTATGAATCTTTGGCCAATTATATCCTTGATTATAAAGATTCCCATCCAAATGAAAAAATAGATATTTCTAATTTAGTCTCCGACATAGAAAAAGATCCGTGCGCCTCAAGTTTATCAAGTGTTTTATCCGATTTAGCCTTCAATGGCAAGTCTATACCTTGCACGTTAAAAACGCTAAATTCCTGCGCCAAAATAATTGAAGAAGAAAAAAACTCCATTCGGGAGATTCAAAAAACCGTTCAAACATTGAATTCAAAGGATAAAGAACTATCTGGCAAGGCTATTGCAGAATATGCTTCTAAGATTAGGGATAAATGGAAAAAGGAAAAACCATCATAGTCTAGATTTAAACGAATTATTAAGAAAGGAAGGATTTACTTATGGCAGAAAAGAAAGCAAAAAGCAAAAAGACGAAAGAAAGAAAGTTAGAAGAAGAATCATTCGATGATGTTGTGATTGACGATGAAGAAGAGGCAATAGTTTCTTTAGAGACTATTAAAAAGAAATTCTTGAAAAAAGGAAAAAAAGACGGCTATATCAATACGGAAGACGTCTTAGAAGAAACAAGTCATCTTGATTTAAGCGAAGATGATTTTGAAAAACTTATTGATTTTTTCAAGGCCAATAAAATCGAAATTGAAGATGATAATGAGCAATTAGATGACCCAGATGTCCAAGGGCCACTTTCAGAAGAAGAAGTGGAAAGGGAAATGGAAGAAGACGAAGTCGACGTCGATGATGATTCTCTTATCTCGGATGAAGATAAAGAGGCTGTCGCTTTAGCTGACTTTTCTAAGGTTGGCATTGGGGAAGTTAAATCTAACGACTCAGTCAAGATGTATTTAAAAGAAATCGGAAAAGTTGAATTGCTTAATGCCAAGCAAGAGACCGAACTAGCTAAAAAGATTGTTGAAGGCAATAAGCCTGATGCTACAGAAGAAGAAAAACAAGAAGGCAAGGAGGCAAAAGACCATTTAATCAACGCTAACTTGCGTCTAGTTATTGCCATTGCTAAGCATTATGTTGGGCGTGGTATGCATTTCCTTGATTTAATTCAAGAAGGCAACATGGGCTTAATTAAAGCGGTTGAGAAATTTGATTATACCAAAGGTTTTAAATTCTCTACTTATGCCACTTGGTGGATTAGGCAAGCTATCACTAGAGCCATTGCCGACCAAGCTAGAACCATTAGAATTCCTGTTCATATGGTTGAAACCATAAACAAGATGACTAGATTCCAACGCCAACTTGTCCAAGAACTAGGCAGAGACCCAACCGCTGAAGAAATATCCGATAAAATGGATAATACTTTATCTCCCGAAAGAATAAGAGAAATACAAAGAATTGCCCTTGAACCGGTTTCATTAGAGACTCCTATAGGCGAAGAAGATGATTCTCATTTAGGCGACTTTATTGAAGATAAGGAAGCTCAGTCCCCTGAAGAATACACGACGAAATCCCTTCTTAAGGATGAGCTATATGAAATAATGAAAGACTTGACCGATAGGGAAGAAAGGGTTTTGCGTCTTCGTTATGGGCTTGATGATAATAGACCTAGAACCCTAGAAGAAGTAGGGCGTGAATTTGGCGTTACTAGAGAACGTATTCGCCAAATAGAAGCTAAGGCCATTAGAAAGCTTCGCCATCCGACTAGAGCCAAAAAACTTGGCGATTATAGAGATGCAACTTATGTTAGCGAAAGCCATTATAATGGCGGGAATAATTCTAGAAATTAATTATATATGAATGAAGAAAATAAGAATGAAGTTTTAGATGACTCTTCCTCTTTAAGCGAAGAGGAGGAAAAAGAATTGATTGATTCCCCTAAAGTAGAGCCAATCGAGGCTAGCGATGAGCAAATCGACACATTGCTAAATGAGTCTTTGCCTTTGCCTCCTTCGAAAAAAGGCGATTCGCTTTCGATTTATCTTCATTCCATAGGATGTTATCCTCTTTTAAGCAAAGAAGAAGAGACTGCACTAGCTCTTGAAATTGCTAACGGAAATAAACATAACGCCACAAAGGAAGAAAAAAACAAGGCTGAATTAGCCAAAACTACTTTGATTAATTCTAATTTGAGACTTGTTGTATCCATTGCAAAGCATTATCAAGGTAGGGGCGTTCCTCTGCTAGACTTGATTCAAGAAGGCAATATAGGACTTTATAAAGCTGCAGAGAAATTTGATTCTAGCAAAGGCAATAGGTTTTCTACCTATGCCCATTTTTGGATTACCCAAGCTGTTTCTAAAGCAGTTGCTGAATTATCTAGGCCGATTAAGGTCCCTCTTCATAAATCAATAGAACTAGCCAAAGTAAAAAAAGTAGAAACGGATTTAGAAGACAAATTAGGCAGAGTGCCTACTACTGAGGAAATCGCGAAAAATTTAGGTAATATTAGTTCTGATGAGGTCGAGACAATTCTCTCCTTGCCTACTTCCATTGTCGATTTAGATCAACCTGTCGGCGAGGATAAAGATGGCGAATTAAGCGAGTTTATCCCTTCTAATGACGATTCAGTTTCTAGCAACATCGATCAAGAAGATGTCTTAGAAACGGTTAAAAAGGGGTTAAGCTATTTGCCGGATAGAGAAAAAAAGGTCATAGAGAAAATTTATGGCTTAAATAATGATGAGCCTTGTTCTTTAGAAGCCATAGGAAAAGAAATGGGGATTTCAAGAGAAAGAGTAAGACAAATAAAAGAACAAGCTCTTTTGAGAATGAAAAAAGGATTGGACCAGGAGAAGTAGATGGGTTTTAAACTGTCCAAGCGTTTACAAGCCGTTGCTGATTTTGTTGAGCCGCATTCTTTTTTAGCTGACATTGGAAGTGATCACGCTCACCTTCCTATTTATTTAGTACAGTCGAAGAAAATAGAATACGCACAAGCCATAGAAAATAAAATCGGTCCCTTTATTAGAATGAAAACCAATATAGAATCCGCAGGTCTTTCTTCTAAAATATTTGCTAGCAAAAGCGATGGGATATCTGAAATTGGCGACGATGTTGATACTTTATCTTTATGTGGGTTAGGCGGGGTTTTAACTTATCAAATTCTTTCCTCCAACCTAGATAAATTAGATAACATTAAAACCATAATTGTCGATCCTCATAGGGATTTAAAATTAGTCAGGGAAAAAGTCTCTTCTTTGGGGTTTTATATAGATGATGAAACGATAGTCTACGAAGATAAGATTTATTATTTCATTGTTAAATTCAAGCGCGGAAAACTAGAAAAACACTATTCTACAAAAGAACTATTGCTTGGGCCTAAATTACTTATTAAAAAAGAACCAATCTTTTTACTTTGGCTTGAAGAACAAAGAAAAAAAGTCTCTTCTTTATTAAACAAAGGACTAACAAAAGAAAAAAGAGAACAAGCTTTAGCCTTATATAGAATCATTGCTTCTACTTTAAAGTGATTCTAGATAGGAAGAACATTCTTCTAGTGTTTTTTCTGAAGTGCTTGCCCCTGTGGCCACGGCTATTTTTTTAATTCCCTTTAAATCTAATTTTTTTAATTCCTCTAAATTAAGTGCACGATAAGTTTTAAAACCTTTGTTTAAAGAAATTGTGGCTAATTTATTCGTGTTAGAAGAATAAGTGGAGCCAATAATTAGGATTGCATCGTAATTATTTGGCAAATTTTTTATGGCATCTTGCCTTCTTTTTGTGCTGAAACAAACGCTTTTTTCTAATTTAGCTTCCTTATACTCTTTCTTGATTATTTCCATGGATTTTTCTATTTCATCTTCAGATAAAGTAGTTTGGGTAATGACATGTTTTGGGTTTTTCTTTCCTTTTCTTATGAAAGAGAAAGTATCGATATCAAAAAAATATGAGCTAGGGCAATTGCAATAGAAAGAAGCCGCTTCTAAATGCTTCTTGCTCCCTATATAAATAGTTGTCCCGTTTTCAAATTCGTTAGCTTCTTTTAAATTTAAGCTTACAAAAGGACAAGTGGCATCTATTTGGATTAAGTTCTTCTTTTTTGCTATTTCTTCATATATGCATGGATGGCCGTGAGCTGAATAAATAACAATGCTGCCATCTTTTATTTTTTTTAATTCATCAAGGAGATTGGACTTTCTTTCGTCTATTATATGCATGTTTTCTTTTTCCAATTCTTTGACCACATCTTCGTTATGGACTATCATGCCTAGCAAATAAATGTCGTTGCTATAGGTTTTTTTGGCTTTTTTTGCCATTTCTATTGCATTATTAACCCCAGAGCAAAAACCAAATGGTGAAATAATATGTACTTCCATACGTAAATGAATGAAAATCCTCTACCTTTCCTTTATAATTTTATCATTATGAGCAGCTTTTCTTCATTAAATTTATCTAAGACGATGCTTGATTCGCTTAAAAAGCAAAAATATCTTGAACCTTCTCCGGTTCAGCTTCGTATTATTCCAAAAGCCTTGCAAGGCAAGAGCTTGCTTTGCCAAGCGGAAACCGGAAGTGGCAAAACCCATTCTTATCTAATACCAATTATAGATAGGATAGATACTTCTTTGCCTCGCTTGCAAGCCATTATTATTACCCCAAGTAGAGAATTATCGAGGCAAGTCTATGAATTTGCCAAGCCTTTTCAAGACCATTTCCAAAAATTAAAGATTAGGCTGATTACTTCTGAAGAAGATAGGACTTCTTCTAGCCAAGGGTTAAGCGTTCCTCCCCATATTGTTATAGGGACGCCCGGAAGATTAAAAGATATTTTAATCGATTCTTATAAATTGGATTTGCATGGCGTCAAGACATTGGTTCTAGATGAAGCCGATATGCTTATGGAATTGGGCTATTTTGATTCAATCGATTCTTTATATTCCTTACTTCCTGAAAAAATACAAACCATGGTTTTTTCTGCTACTCTAGAAGAAAATTTAAAGCATAGACTAGAAAAATATATGGGAGTCAATTTCTCTTTCGATAACGAGGATAACAAAAGTTCTTCTAATGTTTCTCATCATTTAGTCAATATTAAACATGTTGGAAAAATAGAGGCTTTGAAAAGGTTTTTGAAAATAAAAAACCCTTACCTTGCCATTATTTTTGCTTCTAAAAAGGAAGACGTTAAAAAAGTATATGAAGATTTAAGAGAAAATAATTACTCAGTTACCATGTTTTCTGGGGATTTAGATGCCAGGAAAAGGAAGTCGACGTTAAAATTAATCAAAGATAACAAGTTCCAACTCATTGTTGCCAGTGACTTGCTATCTAGAGGTATCGATATTGACGATATAAGCGAAGTCATTTCCTTAGATTTGCCTAACGATTTGGAATATTACTACCATAGGGCTGGAAGAACCGGAAGATTTGGGAAAAAAGGCGATTCGTATGTTTTTTATAATTCAGATTCTACCAAGCTTCCTTTGGAGTTGATTAATAAAGGGGTTAAGTTTGATTTCCTTATTTTGAAGGAAGATTGTCTTATAAACGATCCGGTGGGGCTGCTTCCAAAGAAAAAGTTTAGCAAGAAAAAGCCTTTTAGCGATGAAGAAGCTAAAGAAATTAAAATTGCTAAAGCCAAAAATAGAACCGATAAAGTTAAACCCGCCTATAAGAAAAAACAAAAATGGGCAGTTGAAAGAGTTAAGAACAAATACAAAAGAAAAGCCATCGGAAAAGCCATAAGGAAAAAAGCGTATGGAAAAGAAGACTGACTTGCTTATTGGCTCCCATGTTTCTTTTAGCTCCCCCGATTATTATCTAGGCAGCGTAAAATCTGCTTTAAGTTTTAAAGAAAACGCCTTTATGTTTTATACGGGCGCTCCAGCGAATTCTTTTCGTTTGCCTATAGAAAAGTTGAAAATAGAAGAAGGCAGACGCTATTTAAAAGAGAATAACTTCGACGAGAATAACATAATTATCCATGCCCCTTATATAATTAACTTAGCTAATAAGGAAAATTTATCTAATTATGAATTCGCAAAACGTTTCTTGCTAGAAGAGCTTACCAGGGCTACTTTTTTTAATGTAAATAAAGTGGTCTTACATCCTGGCTCTTCTAAAGGCTTGGGCTTTTTAAAGGGAAAAGAAGCACTTTGCCTTGCCCTTAACGAAATATTTTCTTCCTTTAAGGAAAATGTGACCATTTGTTTGGAAACCATGGCAGGCAAAGGAAACGAAATAGGTAAAGATTTTAATGAATTATCTCAAATAATTAACGGAATCGAAGATAAAAGAAGGATTGGAATTTGCCTAGATACATGCCATATTAATGATGCTGGCTATAATTTGGCTGAGTTTGATAAAGTCTTGGATGATTTTGATACAAAAATTGGTTTAGATAAGTTAAAGGTTATTCATTTAAATGATTCTTCTAACCCTATGTCTTCCCACAAAGATAGACATGCCAATATTGGGAATGGGGCAATTGGTTTTTCTATTTTAGAAGGAATTGCCAAAAACAATAGAATTGGCAATGTCCCAAAAATTTTAGAAACCCCCTATATAAACGGCAAACCTCCATATGGAAAAGAAATTGAAATGATTAGAAATGGAGTTTACGAGAAAGATTGGATGAGCTTTTTATAGCAAATCGATTTCTTTTATTAATTCTTCGACAATGTTTTCGTTTGAAACACTCCGAATTACTTTTCCTTTTTTGAAAATTACCCAGTTTTTATTCCCGCCGGCCGCGCCTAAATCCGCGTGTTTAGCTTCTCCGGGGCCATTTACAATACAACCCATGATGGCAACGGTTTTATTTATTTTATTTTCTTCTAGATAATTTTGGATTATTTTAGCGGTGGGTATTAAATCTACTTGTGTTCTCCCACATGTCGGGCAAGATATGAAAGTAGGGTACTCTTTTTTTAAGCCTAAATCATGAAGTAATCTATTGGCGGCTTTGATTTCTTCTTCGGGCTCATCGCTTAAAGAAATTCTTATAGTATCGCCTATTCCTTCAAGCAAGAGGGGGGATAGCCCTGCGCTAGACCTAATTAAACCAATATCTTTTGGTCCAGCTTCGGTTATGCCTAAATGCAAGGGATAAGGAAACTTTTCGGATGCCATTTTATAAGCTTGGATAGTTTCTATTGCATTTGACCCTTTTAAAGAAATTACGATATCAAAAAAGCCTAAATCTTCTAATATTTTTATATGTTTAGATGCAGAATCTAGCAAGTACTCTGCTTTTATTTTG
The DNA here is from genome assembly GCA_934725985.1 of uncultured Bacilli bacterium. Taxonomy (GTDB): domain Bacteria; phylum Bacillota_I; class Bacilli_A; order RFN20; family CAG-826; genus Alloenteromonas. The sequence goes on from CAKVCX010000002.1 coordinate 289,815, forward strand.
CTATCACCATTAAAAATATCTTTGTCTAATGAGCCCCCATTAACGCCGATTCTAATCGGTATTCTTTTGCTTTTAGCTGCCTCGACTACTTTTTTTATTCTGTCTATTTGACCTATATTACCTGGATTGATCCTTATGGCATCGATGTTATTTTCTATACAAGTCAAAGCTAGATCGGCATCAAAATGAATATCGGCAATTAAGGGAATCTTGATTTCCTTTTTGATTTTAGAAACGCTTAAGGCATCCTTTTGGTCAAGTATGGATACTCTCATGGCCTCGGCTCCTAAAGCGGCACATCTATTAATTTGTTTTATGACTTCATCCGAATTTTCGGTTTTAATATTGCACATAGATTGGACCAAAACATGATTTGATCCGCCTATAAAAGTATTTCCAATTCTAATTTTTTTAGTATTAATACGTTTATACATATTTTTCACCTAAATCTTATTATAGATTTTCGTTTAATCCTATGCTAGACTTCTAAACGCCGAAAGGAAGAGAAAAGAGAATGGCTAGCAAACGCGATCAAGTTATACTCAAGTGCACCGAATGTGGCGATGAGAATTACATTACCACTAGGAACAAAAGAAATAATCCCAACAAAATGGAGATTAACAAATTTTGTCCAAAGTGCAATAAGATGACACTTCATAAGGAAAAGAAATAAGGCATTGCAATCGCCTTATTTTTTTATTTCAAAGATGTATAAAGTAATAACTTTAAACCATTCCGCCGAACTTGGGATTACTTATTGTTTGCTAAACCAAAATAATCAATGCTTACTTTTTGATTTAGGTTATAACGAATCCGATTACATAGAAGAATATTTAAAAAAGCACGGATATAACTGCCTCGGTTTGTTCTTAACACACGGGCATTATGACCACATAATGGGCTTGAATGAATTGAAAAGTCCTCAAAAGTTTCCAATATTTATCAGTAAAGACGATTATCGTTGCCTTTATTCGCCAAAATATAATTTGTCTTCATTCCTAGACGGAGAACAATTGATAATTAATGATAAATTAAAAATTAATGAAATCGAAGAAGGGCATTTAAAATTAGATGATTTTGAATTAGAAGTAATCGCAACCCCATTTCATACAAAAGGGAGTGTCTGTTTCCTTTTTGAAAAAGAAAAGATTCTTTTTAGCGGGGATAGCTTGTTTCATTTAGGCATTGGCAGAATGGATTTGCCTGGCAATGAGGCAAAAGAATTAAATAATTCATTAGATAAATTAAGAAAGTTGGACCCTTTGGTAAAGGTTTATCCTGGCCATGGAAGTAGTTCTTCTATAGGCAACGAATTGAAATATAACCCTTATTTTAAGCGTTATTAAGAAAAATAATGGTTTATAAGATACTCTTGTTGGTATAAAATACCAATGCCTTTATTTTCTGGGCGAGGAGAAATTATTAGATGATTAACGTTACTGAATTAAGACCTGGCAATTACTTCATTGATGAAGGAAATCTCTACCAAGTCATTGACATTCTTCTTAACAAAACAGCCATGAGGAAGATGGTTGCCAAGGTAAAAGTAAAGAATTTACGTACTGGAGCCATTATTGAATTAGCTAGAAACTCTGGTTATGGGGTTGAAGACGTTCATATTGATAAGAAAGTCATGCAATATCTTTATGATACCGGAGAGACACTTTGCTTTATGGATGGCAAGACTTATGAACAAATCGAATTACCAAAGAACAATTTAGAGCATGAAATTCCTTTCCTTGCTCCTAATAGCGAAGTAACCATTATTTCTTATGATGATGAAGTTCTCGGCGTTCAACTTCCGGCCAAAGCTATTTTAACAGTTGTCGAATGTGAACCTGGAGTCAGGGGAGATACCATTTCTAATGGTGGGTCTAAAGATGCCGTTTTGGAAACTGGCATGAAGATTCGCGTTCCTTTATTCATTAATCAAGGCGATAAGATTGCCGTTGATACTGCAACCGGCAAATATGACGGCAGGGCCTAATCGAGATGTTTTTAATGTCTTGGGATGGCGGATGGTTTGGATTAGTCATCGGTGCCTTAGTAATTGGATTGGTCGTTGGGTTCTTGGGGGCAAGAAAACTTATTAAAAAAGAATTGGAGAAGAATCCTCCAATTAATGAAAAAATGATTAGGGCCATGTTCCTTCAAATGGGCAGGAAACCAACTGAAGCTAACATTAGAGCCGTCATGAATTCAATGAAGAAAAACAATAACTTATAATAAAAAAGGGATTGTAGCAGTCGAGCACTCGACTGCTTTTTTTATTTAAATCGTTCCATTCAAATGGATTCATTTTTTTGAATAATTATCCAAGGTCTAAAATTGTTATATGTTTAATTTGAACATTTAAAAAGAGGCAGGGGATGAAGGGGTAAATTATTAATTTTATTATGTGTTTCTGTTATATTATTTTGAATATTGCTGCATTGACTAAAATTAGTTAATTTATTCTTTTGTCAAAATATTGTAAAAATAATGTCAATGAAAAACATCGATATAATCAAATAAAAATGAGTATTAAACTTATTCACATTTAATACTCACATAGATATATAATATACTAATAAACTACTAAAATACTACTTTAGCCATGTTACTTTGCTTTCAGTACCGTTTTTAATTCTATTTATATTTTCCTTATGCCTATATATGATAAGCAGGCTAATTAAAGTATTCATAGTCGCGAATTCAAAACCTATTTTAGGAAAAACAAGAAAACCAAAACTCCAAGTTAAATTAATTGATGAATAGGAAAGACAATAACAAGAAATGGCAATAATCCAACTTGCTATAGATAGGGTAACGCTTGTAAGAATAGAAGAAAGCGAGACCATCTTTTTTCTTTTTAAGAAAAGGAAGAACATCAAATCGCATCCAAACAATATTGGCGAGATCGATCCATTAAGCCCTAAAGTCGATGCAACCCCTTTTCCTCCTTGTAATTTTAAGAATATCGAATAACAATGTCCGATAATAGAAAAGAAAGCCGCGCCAAAATAAAATAAAGGCTTCGCATCATAACCTTGCCATATAAAATAGTTTTCAATTCCTGTAAATTCAAGGATTGCAAATACTATATATAAAGATGCAATCGTTTTAAGCATGTCTAAAAAGGTAACCAATATTCCTATTTTCTTGCCCAAGACCCTGCCTGAGTTTGTCCCTCCGCTGTTATGCGAATAGTAATCTCTAGGATCTTTTTTATAAAATAATTTACCTATTATGACCCCGTTGGGGATAGAGCCTAAAAGGTAGCCAAATATCATAGAAAGAATAAAGGCTAGCGAGTTAATTAAATATACTTCCATCATTAAACTCCATATCTAGAAAATTATGACTCATTCATACTTATTTTTAAAGAAATCTTGCGTTATAATGTGCGAGTAATAAACGGATTTTTCTAAATGCAAGACATATTAGCAGCAGAGAAGCAATATACTTCAGACAACATTGAAGTATTATCTGAACTTGAAGGGGTTAGGAAACGCCCCGGCATGTATATAGGCTCAACAAATTCCCAGGGCCTTCATCATTTGGTATGGGAAATAGTAGACAATGGGGTCGACGAGGCCGTTAATGGCTATGGTGATCGCGTTTATGTTACCATCCATAAAGACGGTTCGATATCCGTTGAAGATGAAGGTAGGGGCATTCCAGTCGATGTTCATAAAGAAACCGGCATTCCTGCCGTTCAATTGGTTTATTCTACTCTTCATTCTGGTGGAAAATTTAGCAGTAAGGCTTATTCTACTTCGGCTGGATTACACGGAGTAGGCGCGACTGTTACAAACGCTTTGTCTGAGTGGATAGACATTACTGTTTTTAGAGATGGTAAAATACATCACCTTCGTTTTGAACACGGCGGTAAGCTAGTGACTCCTCTAGAAGTTATTGGTACTACTAAAAAACATGGTACTTTAGTTCATTTTAAGCCCGATAAAACGATATTCTCAACCGTTGAATTCAAATGGGACACTATTTATAACCATCTTCAAGAAGAAGCTTTCTTGCTAAAGAAAGTTCACTTTTTCCTAAAAGATGAAAGAGCGAATTTGTCTCATGAGTTTTATTATGAAAATGGACTTAGAGAGTATGTTTCCATCTTAACCCAAAATAAGGAAAGAATAGGGGAAACGATAGATTTTGAAGACAATACATCTTATATAAAGATGGAACTTGCCCTTCAATGGTGTAGCAAAGATTATAATGAAAATGTCTATAGCTATGCCAACTCAGTCCGTACTCATGACGGCGGTACTCATGAAACTGGTTTAAAGACTGGCATTACCAAAGCCGTAAATGATTGGGCTTTGGAAAATGGTGTTATAAAAGAAAGCCAAAAGCTTGATGGCATGGATATTCGGGAAGGACTAACCGCTGTTATTTCGGTTAAGATCCCGGAAGATAAACTAGAATACGAAGGTCAAACAAAAGGTAAGTTAGGAACTCCCGATGCCTTGCCTTTAGTAAGCGATTTTGCGTATACAAATTTAGTCCATTATTTGGCTGAACATAAGAATTTTGCCATTGATTTGATACATAAATGCCAGGCATCTAAGCAAGCTAGAGACGCGGCAAGAAAAGCCAAAGAAAGTGCTAGAAGCGGCAAAAAGAAAAGCGTAGATGCCATTATTTCCGATAAATTGGCGGCCGCTCAATCTAAGGATTATAAAAATAACGAATTGTTTATAGTTGAAGGCGATTCAGCTGGAGGATCAGCTAAAACCGGAAGAGATAGGCTTCACCAGGCCATTTTGCCTTTAAGAGGTAAACCACTTAATACCGATTCTGTTACGATGGAAAGAATGCTTCAAAATACTGAATTTTCAACCATCATTCAAACAATCGGGGCTGGAGTTGGGGCTGATTTTGACGTAGAAGACTCCCATTATGGCAAGATTATCATAATGACCGATGCTGATACGGACGGAGCCCATATTCAGATTCTTTTATTGACTTTCTTCTATAACTATATGAAGCCATTGATTACGAATGGGATGGTTTATATTGCTTGTCCTCCTTTATATAGGGTATATAAGAAATCTGATCCGAAGAAATTCGTTTATGCCTGGGATGAGACTAGTTTAGAAGAAGCTAAAGCTAAAATTGGAGCTGGTTACGGCATTAATAGATATAAAGGGTTAGGGGAGATGAATGCAGATCAACTTGCCGCAACGACAATGAACAAGGCTACTAGACAGTTATTAAAAGTTCAAATCGATGATCCATTGGTAGTTGAAAAAAGGATTTCTGTCTTAATGGGAAATGACGCTTCGCAAAGAAGAATTTGGATTGAAGAAAATGTAAAATTCAATGATAAGGATTCCTTTATCGAGGAGGTTAAAAAATGAGCAAGAAAAAAGAAGTACCTTCTACAATAAAGGAAAATATATTGCCTAGTGCCTTAGATGAACTAATGGGCGATAGATTTGATATCTATGCCAAGGATGTTATTCAAGAAAGAGCCATTCCAGATGCTAGGGATGGGTTGAAACCAGTTCAAAGACGCATAATTTTTGCAATGTATAAAACTGGCAATACAATCGATAAACCAACCAAAAAATGCGCACATATTGTTGGCGAGGTTATGGGCAAGTATCACCCTCATGGCGACTCTTCGATTTATGATGCTTTAGTTAGAATGTCTCAATCTTGGAGAGTTAGATTGCCTTTAATCGACTTTCAGGGCAACAACGGCTCAATGGATGGCGATGGCGCTGCTGCTTATAGATATACCGAGGCTAGATTGAGTGCCGTTTCTCAAGAATTGGTCCGTGATTTGGAAAAAGATACCTGTGATATGGGACTTACTTTCGATGATACTGAATTCGAACCCACGGTTTTACCGGCTCATTTTCCCAATATGTTAGTTAATGGTGCAAGCGGAATTGCTGTTGGCATTGCTACAGAAATACCTCCACATAATTTAAATGAAATTACCGATTCTGTTACTTATAGGATAATGCATCCTAATTGCCCAATGGAAACTTTGATGCGTTTTGTTCCTGGCCCTGATTTCCCTACGGGTGGGATTATTTATAAAGGCTCTGGCTTGCAAGACATTTATACAAAAGGCAAAGGCAGGATTGATGTTGCTTCAAAATATGAAATTGTCGAAGGAAAAGACGGCTTAGTTCAAATTGTTATTAGCGAGATCCCTTACGGTGTGGTTAAAAGTTCGCTAGTTTATTCTATCGATAAGATTAGGCACGATAAAGAAATAGACGGCATTGACGAAGTCAGGGATGAATCGGATAAAAACGGTTTACGTGTTGTTGTTGACTTGAAAAAAGGGTTTAAGCCAGAAGCTATTTTGGCTTATTTGATGAGCAAGACGCAATTAAGGTCGTCTTATAGTGCCAATATGGTAGCTATTGTCGATGGTAGACCACAGACTTTAAACTTGCTTTCTTATTGCGATACCTATATTGCCCATCAAAAAGAAGTATGGACTAGAAGGCTAAATTTTGACTTAAAAAAATGCAAAGGAAGGCTATCGATTGTTGAAGGGCTAATCAAAGCCGCTTCAATAATCAATGAAGTAATCGCTATTATTAGAAAAAGTAAAGACAAAGCTGATTCTAAGCTTAACTTAGAAAAAGAATATGGTTTCCTACCTGATCAAAGCGAAGCTATCGTCATGATGCCTCTTTATAAATTAAGTCACACCGACATTGAAGTCTTGCTTAATGAGAAGAATAGCTTAAACGAACAAATTAACTCTATTGTTGAACTTTTAGAAAGCGAAGAAAAACTAGATAAGGCCATAGCGGCAGATTTAAAACGCATTGCCAAAGAATATGGAGATTCTAGAAGGACTTTGATTGAAGAAGAAAACCTTGAACTAAGGCAAGTAAATAAGCGTGATTTAATCGCCAAGGAAGAAGTCATGGTTGTCATTACTAAAGATGGCTACGTCAAACGTTCCTCCCTTGCCTCTTGGAAGGGCTCAAATGGTCATAATGGAACTTATCCCGGATTAAAAGGAGGGGATAGCCTAGTTTATGATGGGGCTGCCTTGACTACGGATTTTCTTTTGCTTTTTACTAGCAAGGGTCAATATATCTATTTGCCTGTCCATTTATTAAAAGTAGGTAAGTGGTTAGACGAAGGATTCCATATTAATTATGCCGTCTCTTTGTCTCCGAATGAAAAGATAGTAAAAGCCATGGCCGTAAGGAAATTTAGAGAAGACTTAAATGTTGTAATAGTTTCTAAAAATGGTCAGATTAAAAGAAGCAAGCTTTCTTCTTTCCCAGTTACACGTACAAATAGACCTGTCAAGGCCATGAAACTTCTTGGCAATGATGAGGTAGCCTCAGTTTGTTTGACTTCCGGCAACTCTAATTTGCTTTTACTAAGCGAGAACGGGCTTGCTACTATGTATAATGAAAACGAAATTAGTATTACTTCCAATGGATCAAGCGGGATTAAAGCTGCTAGTTTCCATGGGGCAAACATTGTTTCTATTTTGCCTTTTGATCCTAACTCTAATGGCAAAATCCTTTTGCTTACCGATTTAGGGGTAACTAGGGTTTTGTCTAGTTCAAATGTTACGGTAACAAGTAGGCTATTAAGAGCAACAACTATATTTAAAACATTTAAAAAAGAACCCCATAAATTGGTTTATGCCGATTTAGTAGGAGATAAAAAAGCCCCATTTGTCTTAAAGTCAACCCTATCTAATGGCAACTATATAGATATTACTTACCCTGATTTCTTTTTGACTCCCATGGATAAGGTTGTTAAAGTCGAAAAAAGCCTTCCTAAAGGAACAACTATTGTCTCTGTCAATTTACTAGATAAAGAAGTAGTTACCGATGAAATTAAATCTTATAAGCCTATAGAAAAGGATCCTACTCTAGATAAAACTAATACCTCTTTTGATAAAGCTGACTCAAAAGAAGAAGATAAAAGCATCGAAGAGAAATTCGAACAAATATCAATATTTGACGACGATTTTTAATAAGTAATAAATTAGATATTTATTAGTAGTTTATTAGTATTTGTTTTTTATCGATTAATTCTAGCTTTTTCTTAAAAAATGCCATTCTTTAATTAACATTAAATTAGTTTTAATGTATTATTGGATTATGCTAAAAAGATTTATTCCTTATGCTTATGAAAAATCTATATTCGATATAGATGTTAATGATTTAGCTAGCTTAGGTATAAAAGCAGTTTTAACGGATTTGGATAATACTTTGATTACTTATGATGAGAATGGTCCTAACGAAAAAGTAAAAGAGTTGAAGAACAAACTAAATGAATTTGGTATCAACCTTATTGTTTGTTCTAATAACAAAGGGAAAAGGGTTAATCATTTTTCTTCTTTACTCGGAGTTAGTTATGGATCGTTTTTACGAAAGCCCTTTTCTGGACCTTTAAGAAAAATGATGAAAGAAAATGGGCTTAGCAAGGAATCGACCTTAATGGTAGGTGATCAAATTATGACTGACCTCATATGCGGGAATGGAATTGGATTAAAGGTTATCTTGACCGAGCCTCTAGGAAAAAAAGAACCATTATGGACCAAAATTAATAGATGTTTTGACAAACCAATTAGAAAAAAAATGAAAAAGAAGGGACTACTTAAAAGCTTGAAGGAGAGAATCAATGGGAAGGTTTAATTTTGTTAAACGTTGCTTTAATTGCGGGTCGATTTTGCAATGCGAGCATAAAGATCAAGATGGATATATAGATGAGTCTTTGTTTAGCAAAAACGAGGAAGTACCTTTATTTTGTAAGAAGTGCTGGGATGAGCAACGTTATAACTTCTCTCCCAAATCCCCCAGTGTTTCAAAAGACTATTTGTCGATGCTTTTGGACGCCCAGGCTAGCGATGCCTTAATTGTTTATCTTGTCGATTTGTTTTCTTTTGAATCTAGCTTTGCCCCTGAGGTAAATTCAATTTTGGACGGACTTAATATATTAGTTATTGGCAACAAAAGGGATTTGCTTCCTTCCTTTATTAATGACGACTTGTTAAAAGAATACGTTGCCCATAGGTTTAGGGTTGCAAAGATTAATTTATCTTCTTCTGATGTAATATTGTCTAGTCTATCTTCTTCTTGCAACGTTGAAGAAATCTCTTCTTTAATAGAAAAGAGAAGAAAAAAGCACGACGTTTATATCATTGGAAGTGTGGGCGCAGGGAAAACATTGCTACTATCTTCTTTTTTAAGAAGTTTTAAAAACAAATCCCTTCATCCGATTCAATCAAAAGAATATGGAAAGACAAATATAAAAGTAATGCAGATACCTTTGGACTCGACTTCCTATATGTATGATACCCCTGGTATTTCAATTAATAATTCCTTACTGTCTATTTTAAGTTTTGATCAAATAAAGAACGTTTATCCAGACTCTAAGATTAAACTAAGACGTACTTTCTTATCTAAAAACGACTCTTTGTTTTTAGGAGGACTTGTTAAAATTGAACTATTAGACGGAGAAAAGACTCTTGTCTATTTATCATTTTCACCCAAATTAAAAATAGATAAAAAGGCAAAAAAGAAGAATGAAAAAACTGACTATTTTTTCTCCGCGATAGAAAAAGGCATTTTAGAACCTACTCTTAATGTATATAATGGTCCATCTTCTTTTGACTGTTTCGATTTGGAAATAAAAGAAGAAGGATTAAGGGATATAGGCGTGGAGGGCTTAGGATTTATAACCTTTGAAGGAAAAAATCAAACATTTAGAATCTATGTGCCAAAAGGAGTCGCCTTGTATCAAAGTAGAACGAAATTGGTAAAATAAGGGAAAGAATTATGCTTACGGGTAAACAAAAATCATATTTAAAGAGAATGGCCAACTCAATCGACCATCGTTATTTGTTTGGAAAAGGAGAAATAGACGATTCTTTTTTAAAGCAAATCGATGATGGACTAGAAAGTCATGAACTTATTAAGGTAGGGATTCTTCAAAATTCTTCCTTAGATAGAAAAGAAGTCGCTTTGGAATTATCTACTAAACTTAATTGCGAAATAGTTCAAACAATAGGCAAAGTCATTGTTTTATATAGAAAGAGCAAGAAAAATCCCAAGATAGTTTTATAAAATGGATTCGATAGTAATTTATGGAGGGTCTTTTGACCCAATACATAACGGGCATATTAGAACTGCTTTGGCTTCTTCTAGATATTTTAATGCTAAAGTAATTTTTGTTCCTGCTAAAAACCCTAGGTTTAAAGTACCAGACTCCACGCCGAAACAAAGACTGGATATGCTTAAACTAGCCATAAAGGATCTAGATCCTTCTAATTTTAAGATTTCCTTATTTGAAATGGATTCAAATGACGAAGTGAATTATTCTATCGATACGGTTAGATATTTTAAAAATAAATACAAACAATCAAATTTATATTTTCTAATTGGGGCGGATGAGGCTAATTCATTTTCTAAATGGAAAGAAGCCGAGGCGATTGCCTCTATTGTAAAAATAGTTTACGTACCTAGACCAGGAGTTAAAGTAGATAAAGAAAATATAAAAAAATACAATATGATTTGTCTTCCTTTTAACAAAACCGGAGAAGTAAGTTCTAGTGGGGTTAGAAAGCTAGAAAGTATCGATATCCCTTTATCAGTAAGAGAATACATAGAAGAAAATGGTCTATATTTTATAAAGGAATTAAAAAAGGTGGAAAGTCAACATAGGCTATCTCATAGCATTTCCGTTGCCAATCTATCTTATAGAATCGCCGTTTCTAATAAAATAGAAAATAGAGATGATTACTATATATCTGGACTTCTTCATGATTTAGGAAAAGATTTAGAAGCTAGTAAAGCTAAGTCGATTATGCTGAATAATTATCCAAACTATGTTTCTTTTCCTTTTTGGACTTATCATCAATTTCTAGGAGTATTTTTAGCAAAGAAAATATTTGATATCGATAATAAGGAAATCTTGGAAGCGATTAAATTCCACGCGACAGGCAATAAAAACATGACCGTTATGGGCAAGGTGATTTATGCCGCGGATAAGATTGAGCCTAGCAGAGGCTATGACAGCAGCGCTTTAATAAGCGCTTGCCTTTCTAATTATGAAGATGGATTCATAAAAGTCTTAAAAGCAAATCGGGAATATTTAGAAAAAAAAGGATATATAGTAGATAATGAATTAACAAAGGATTGTTATAAACAATATTTAGGAGAGTAATGTATATGAAAGAGCTGGAAGTCGCTATCAAATCTTTAGAAGAACATAAAGCGGAAAATATAGTTTCTATCGACGTTAGCAAATTTAATCCGTTTGCCTCGAATTTAGTTTTAGCAACTTGCCTAAACGTAAGAGCCTTAGGCGCGATGGCTGAACTTTTAGACGATGCCTTTGAAAAGAACAAAATAAAAGTAAGGGCAAAAGAAGGCAATCCAATTTCTGGCTGGATGATTGTAGAAGCAGGGGATGTAATCGTTCATTTGTTACTAGAATCAAATAGAAAAGAGTTAAATTTAGAAGGGCTAATGGATAGACTTAATACCAAGAATAAATAAGTGGTTGTTACTAGTTAAAATTAATAAAAATTCCTGATATTTCTAATTCAGGTTTTTTTATTTACTAGATTACTTCGTATAATGTCCATTATGTTAACTTACCGATTAAAAAATGGCTTTCTATCATATTAATCGAAGTATTTTATATTTGATTAAACAATTTAAAATGCGTATAAAATGCATTTTATTTTTTATTAAATAATTACTAAAAAACTACTAATGATTATTTAACTATCTTTTTTCGGTTTTTCTTTTTAAAATAATAAATGGAATATCTACAATTGCCATTATTAATAAAGCAATCAAGGCATAAGAGAGAACATTTTCAATCGATCCGTTTTGTTTCTCGTTTATTATTAATGATCCCAATCCTCTTTTTGAGCTTGAGTTAGCAATTAAAATTTCTGACATGATTGATACTTTAAAAGAAAGGCCAAGGCTTTGGGCAATCCCTAAACTGATATATGGCCAGGCATCTTTATAACGAATTCCAAATAATATCCTTGGGCTATTTAAGCTTCCTTCTAGAGTTAAAGCATCTAGAATGTCTTTATCTTCGTTGTCTAACCCTTTTCTAAATGAATCATAAATGATAGGAAAGGCAACGATAAAGGTTAATATGCAAGGGAGGTAATCTATAAACCATCTAGTTTTCGGACCTAAAAATATTCCTAACAAAACTATTACAACCGCGGCCGTCGGTATGGCTCTTTGAATATTTATAGATATTGATAAAAAATTACTGAAAGATTTATATAAGCTAGCAATCGTTCCTAATAAGCAGCCTAAAAGAAAGCTAAACATGAACCCAATCAATATCCTATATAAAGTAAAGGCTATCCCTAGCCAGGTCAGTTTAGCTTGGTCAGCAAAAAGGAGTTTGAAAGTTCTAATAAAAGTTTCATGCGGATAAGGCAACGCATCATTTTGATTTCTTTTTAATAGAAAAGCAGACAAAGACCAAATTAATAAAACAAAAACAAACCCCAGGAAGGTAAATAAACTTGCTTTTAAACGGGTTTGTTTTTTCATTGCTTTAATTTAAAAATATAGAATCGGGAAAAACTTCCATTCCTAAGGAAACCCTAAAAGAATTTGCTACTTTTTTTATGTCCCCTGCTTTTTCTTTCTCTAACAAATTGAATTTATTTTGTCCGTTTGCTTGCAAAGCTTTTACTAAATTAGGGGTAAAGCCAAATCTTAACTGGCAATCGTTATTGCTGTTTTTATCTAAATCTTCGTATTCGTTTAATTTATTAACGGCTTCATTGGGATTATTTATTGCCACGTTGATTCTTTCTTCTACTTTATTTAACAATTCATCTATTTTTTCTTTTTTATTTTCATAGGAAGATTTATTGATAAATAAGCCTGCAGCCGGGACAATTCCTTCATCATAATAAGTAGCCCATTCTTCTTGAATGTCGTAAATAACGTTAAGTTCGATATTTTTTTCTTTTAAAGCGGATTTTGCTGCAGTCAAAACAGGTTCAGCAACAACATAGTAATCAAAGGAAGTATGATTTGCTACTAAGGTGTTTTTTACTTCTGCTACGGAGGAAGAAAAGGTGATTTTATTGGAATTAGAATAATCGCCCCAATTCCAATTGTCTTTGGCTAGTTTTAAAAAAGTTAAGGAAGCAACCCCATTTTTAACAAATCCATTTATGGTGGACTCAGTATCAAATGGTTCTTCTTTTTTATGTTTTGTCGAAACTACATAAAAAGTTCCACCAGATATCCACTTGGCTAAGACATAATTACGGTTATTCTTATAAATATTAGTCAAGCCTGAAATTCCATCAAATACGATTGCATCGTAACTATTTTCGCCGCTAGAGGCGAAAGCAGATGGCATTACCTCCCCTGGATTTGAAGTTGTTACAAAGTTTTCGTTTTCTCCTTGGTCAAAAAAAGATAAAGAGGGAATCCCTGTTGGACAAAGAATGTTTAAGCTGACCTCATTATTAGACCCGCATGATACAAGCGTAGAGATAGTTATTAAAAATAAGAATGGAGTTTTTTTCATTTGTTCTTCCTTTTTTTGTTAATCAATTAAGACTTCCTTGATTGTCTCTCCTATCATCTTGCCTTCCTTTTTAAGGTTAAAGTTAGTTAGGATTGTGTCCCCTATGCAAGCAAATGTTTTGAATATACCTAGGTTCCTTCCGTTTTTAAAAGAAGGCGAATAAGCTAAGAATGGCACTTTTTCCCTGGTATGGTCCGTTCCTTTAAATGTTGGATCGTTTCCATGGTCGGCCGTGATAATTAGAAGATCTTTCTTTCCCATTTTCGAAATGAATTCCCCTACTCTTTTATCGAATGCTTCTATGCATCTAGCATAGCCTATGGGGTTTCTTCTATGCCCGTATTCGCTATCGAATTCAACTAGATTCACAAAGCAAAGTCCTTTGTAGTCTTCTTTTTCTAGTTGTCTTATGGCCTCATCCATCCCTTGTTCGTTTGTAGCCGTATGGATGGTCCTACTTATGCCAACTCCATTGAATATGTCGTTTATCTTCCCGACGGCGGAGACTTCTAGGCCATTCCTTTTTAATATTTCTAGGCAAGATAGGCCAGTTGGAGAAACAGTATAGTCATGCCTATTGGCCCCGTCACGTTTGAAATTGTCTTTATTTGTTCCGATAAATGGCCTGGCGATTACTCTGCCTACTAAATATTCTGGCCTAAGACAAATTTCCCTAGCAATTTGGCAGCATCTATAAAGTTCGGCAACGCTAACGCAAGATTCATTGGCGGCGATTTGCAAAACAGAATCAGCGGAAGTATAGACAATTAAACTACCATCTCGAGTTTGTTCTTCTCCTAATACTTTTAAGATTTCGGTTCCAGAAGAAGAATAGTTGCCTATGACTTTCCTGCCGGTTTTTTCTTCTAATTCTTCTATTAATTCCTTGGGGAAGCCGGTTTCGGTGAATGTTTTAAAAGGCTTTAAAGTCAAAATGCCCATCATTTCCCAATGTCCTGTCATAGTATCTTTGCCATTGCTAGCTTCTTCTAGAATTGCATTATAACAATGAGGATGGTTAGTTATGACTTTGACTCCTTTTATTGAATCTAATTCCCCTATTCCCATTTTTTCCATATTAGGAGTAAGAATCCCATTAACCGCTTCGGCGGCATGGGCGAAGGTATTAGAACCTACATCGTCAAATTTTGCTGCATCCGGTTCTTCTCCGATTCCAAGCGAATCGGCAACGATTAAAAATACACGATTGAATCTAAATCCGTTTTCCATTTGTTTCCCTTTCTTTTGCCATTGCTAAGCAAATTATATAACAATAATCTAGCCTTGTCTTAGTTCTTGCTTTTTGAAAAAGCCTTTTCGTAATCTTTTTTTATTTTTTTAGAAGAAATATTTGTATAAATTTGGGTAGTCTCTAAATGCGAATGCCCCAGCATTTCCTTCACCGCTATTAAATTGGCTCCATTTTCCAATAGACTAGTCGCAAAGCTATGACGTAATGTATGGGGATGGACGTTTTTGTTTATGTTGGCTTCTTTCGCATATTTTTTTATAAGCAGGAAAAAGTAATTCCTTGAAATTGGCTTTCCAAATTTATTTAAGAATAAAAACGGGGATTTTCTTCCAATATTTTCTTTCCTTCCCCCCTTTATATAATTATTTAATGCAGTCAAGGATAGTTCGTTTATAGGAATGCTTCTTTGCTTACTTCCTTTTCCATTCCTAACAAGGACTATTCGTTTTGAAAAGGAAACGTCAGCAAGCTTTAAAGAAAGCAACTCACTCACCCTAACTCCTGTTGAATACATGAATAAAATCATTGCTAAGTCTCTTTCCCCTCCTTTTTTATTAACGTCAATGCTATTAAAAAGGGAAGAAAGCTCTTCTTTGGTTAAAACGGTTGGCAATGTCTTTTTCTTTTTGGGGAAAGGCGTTTTGTTAATTGAAATTTTATTAATTCCTTCTTTTGTTAAAAATAAGAAAAAACTCTTAACCGAAGAGAGTCTTCTAGCAATCGAAGAAGGGCTTAATCCTTTCTCCCCTTCATAAATAGCCCATTCCTCTAATAAGGATTCATCTAAAGAAGATGTATCGTTGATATCATCAAAGTTTTCAAAGAAGAATTTTAAGTCTTCTTGATAACTATCAATAGTATTTTTTGTTAATCCTTTCTCTGCTATTAAGTAGGTAAAGTATTTAGATATGGCTTCATTTATTTCCATTGTTTTTTTCTATTTCCCCCATTTTCATAAATACTTTCTTATTCATTTTTCTATTTAAAGAGTCTATAAGAAGTTTGGTTTTGTCTTTTTCTTCGTAATCTTGATAATTCCAAAGGCTCATCTGGATCCTTTCTTTTCCTTTCTGCGTTAGTTTTCCCAAGGTGACTCCGACTAGACGAACTTCCGTTTCATTAAAATTTGCTAAATATAGTTTTTTTATTTCGTTATATATAATTTGCTCATCTTGAGTTGGGTAGTCTAATGTTTTGTTTTTTGAATGGGTGTTAAAATTGGTATCTTTAACGCTTAAAGATACTAGTTTCCCTACCTTTCTTTCTTCTTTGGCTCTAGATGATACTTCAAAGCATAAATACTTTATTTCTTTTTCAACCTCATTGAATCCAATCGAATCAAAGGGCAATGTTTTTGAGTTGCCAATTGATTTGGGGTCAAAAGGAGAAGTATCGACTATATCGCTGCTAGTCCCATTTATGTAGCTTTTTATCGTATAGTAAAATTTGCCGAATTCTTTTTCCAAGATAGGGTCGTTTGCATTAATTCTATTAGCCAAATCTCCAATTGAGTTAATTCCCATCGATTTTAATCGTGGGGCGCTTTTTTTGCCTATCCCCCAAAATGATTCAATGGGTAGAGGATAGATTATGTCTTTTATATCTTTTTTCCTAATCAATGTTAAGCCCATCGGTTTTTTTAAATCCGAGGCCATTTTCGCTAGCCATTTTGTCGGAGCGATACCGATTGAACAACCTAAACCGGTCTCTTTTTTTAATTCAAATTGCATTTTCCTTAAATAGCCTATCGGATCTTTTTCTTTAGACAGGACAGCACTCATATCTACATACCCTTCGTCAATCGAGGCTACCTCTATGATTTTTGAATAATTCTTTAAAAAGGAAAAGAAAGAATTTGACATGACATTATAAAAATCATAGTCGCCTTCAATCACTATCGCTTCTTTGCACTTTCTTAAGGCCATAAACATTGGCTGTCCGGAATAGCATCCTTTTTTTCTTGCTTCATAAGAAGCAGTAGATACTATTCCACTTCTTCCACTATGGCCGATTAGAATACACTTGCCTTTTAATGATGGATTTTTTATGATTTCGCAACTTACAAAAAAAGCGTTTAAATCAATGTGCATTATAATCTTGCAAGCCATATCTTTATTTTATAAATATTAGTCGGTTATGTTAACTAGATTCATTTCTTTGTGGTTATTGCTTTTTCTATAAATTCAAATACTTGCTCAGGAAGCAAGCCGTATTTTGAAAGCTGGTTTGTGTAGGAATCTGAATCAATGAATGTATTGGGAATTGCCTTAATAAAGAGGTTACCTTTGAAATTTTTCTTTAATAAAGCCAAAGAAAGAATAGAAGCAAAGCCATTTTCTATTCCATATGCATCATAAACGAATACGTTTTTGTATTTAATAATTTTTTCTATTTCTATTTCTGGAACCATATTTAAATAAATAGGGTCAGAGAAAGAAATGTCTAAGTTATTTTTGGCCAATAGATTTAAAAGTTCCCTTCCTTTTTGCCCAACGCCTATAACTATATTCTTTTTTGTAGATTCCCTTAAATATAAATAAGAAAAAGGTTTTATGTTTTCTTCCTCTTCCTGCTTGTCTTCAACTAATTCCCGGGAATAACGAATGCAAAAAACACCATGCTCGTTTCTTAATGATTGCTTATATAAGGCTTTGGCAATAGGCTTAGTAGAAGGCTGAGTTAAGATTAGATTAGGGATGGAAGATAGATAAGCTTCATCATATATTCCTTGATGGGTGTCGCCATTTTTCCCTACTAGGCCTGCTCTATCTATTAAAAGAGTTACAGGAACATTTAATCTCGCGCAGTCGTGGCTTAATTCATCATAGGCTCTTTGCAAGAATGTTGAATAAATCGTGACAATTGGATGAAAACCGTTTAAAGAGAGGGCTCCTGCTAAAGTTAAAGCGTGTTCTTCGGCAATTCCAACATCTAAGCATCTAGAAGGAAAATCCTTAAATGCTTTTTCTAATCCTGATCCTTTTAATGTTGCTGGAACAATTAGAAAGCTATTTTTAGTTTCCTTAAGTGCATCGTAAGTCAAATCTGAAAAGTAATGACTCCAAGAAATATAACCTGGATGAACATTTTTAGGCTTTCCGGTTTCTATGTTAAAAGGAGTCACACCGTGCCAATAACCACTTTCGTCATTTTCAGCTAATTTGTAGCCCTTTCCTTTAATGGTTCTAACATGAAGCACGACAGATTTAGTACAAGAGAGGCTTCTTTTTAATGCTTTTTCTAATTCTTTTATGTCGTGTCCGTCAATTGGTCCAATATATGTATAGCCTAAATTATCAAACAAGGTAACCGGAACTAATCTTCTTTTCATGGCGTTTTTCATCGCGAAAGAAAAAGAATAGATTTTTTTGCCTAGTTCGGTACGAAACAAAACTCTACGATACCTTTTTTTGAATTTGTTATAAACTTTGCCAGAAGAAATTTTCCTAAAGAATTTGCTTGTCCCACCTGTAGGCATGGAAATAGATCTATCGTTATCGTTTAGGATAATGATTACCTTGTGGCTTCTCGCACTTAAATCGTTAAGCCCTTCAAAGGCTAGTCCATTTACAATGCTAGCATCGCCTATTAAGGCTATAACATTATAATTCTCGTTTTTAAAATCCCTAGCTATGGCAAATCCTTCCGCGGCAGAGATGGAAGTCGAAGAATGTCCTGCTTCATATGGATCGAAGATAGACTCTTTTATTTTTTGAAAGCCTGAGGAATACCCTGGACAATTTAAGTTTTCTAAACTTCTAAGACTTAGCAATTTATGGGTATAGCATTGATGCCCGACATCGAAAATTAATTTGTCTTTTGGAAAATTAAATACTCTATATAAGGCAACTGTTAATTCAACATCACCCAAATTAGAAGAAAGGTGCCCTCCATAATTAGAACAAGCTTCTATGATTTGTTGCCTAATAGAAAAACATAGAGATGATAATTGCTTATAATTTAAAGATTTTACCATTTCTGGACTTTTTAAGTCTTTTATTGAAAAAGTTTCGATTACATCATTGTTTTTCATATACTAATTAAATACTAATATTCTACTAATTATTTATCGGCTGTTGTTATCTCATTAATTTTGTTTTTAGTCGTTTCTAGTTCATCCGATAATGATTTTACAAGTTCTTTTCCTTGCTTAAATAAAGACAAAGTCTCTTCTAAAGGAAGATTAGATGTTTCTAGTTTATTAACAATTTGTTCTAATTTGGTTAATCTATCTTCAAATTTTTCCATCAGTATTCTCCTTTATCTCTATGACCTTGCTTCTTATTATACCATCTTTTAAGGTTGTAATCGTGCTTACGCCTGCTTTGACTTGTTTTGTTGAAGTTAAGGGTTTTCCTTTTTCGTCGCTAGTAATGCTATAGCCTCTATTCAATACATTATATGGGCTTAGCAAGGCTAATCTTTCCTCAATAGATTTTACCCTCATTTCTAATTTAACAAAGTAAGAAGAAAAAGCCATATCAAGCCTGTGGTCAGTTTTGCTTATTTCTTCTTTTTTATGAACATAAAGCATTTCGGGATTTTTAAAATAACCTCTAGATGATAAAAGGGATAGCTTTAATAATAGGCTATCTATCTTGTTATTCATTGCTTTGTTTAGTTTGTTATCATCATCAGCTAGATGCATTAATAAATCGTCTTTATTAGGCGTAGAAGCTATTGCGGCACCTGTTGGGGTTGATACTCTTAAATCGGCGACTAAATCGGTTAAGGTAACGTCTATTTCGTGCCCAACGGCTGAGATAATTGGTTTTTTAAAATGGAATAAGGCTCTGATTAATGCTTCGTCATTAAATGCACTTAAATCTTCACTGCTTCCTCCCCCTCTGCCGATTATTAAGGTATCGATATCGTCTTTGCTAGCTTTTTCTAAAGCTTTGATAAGGCTTTTTGGAGCGTCTTTCCCTTGGACTAAGGACGAATAAATTCTTAATTCAACTAGAGGATACCTGTTACAAATATTAAATACTATATCTTTTAAGCCTGCCGAATTTGCCCCTGCAATTATCCCGATTGTATTAGGAAATTTTGGTATAGGCTTTTTATTCGATTCATCAAAAAGCCCTTCTTTCTTTAGCTTCTCGAAAAGCAATTTGACTTTCAAAGCCTCGCTTCCTAATCCGGTTTGTTCCATTTTTGAAACAATGAATGTATATGAGCCTCTAGGTGGGTAAACGTTTAAACTACCTTTTACTAATACTTCTTCCCCATCTTTTGGCGAAAAGTTTAAATTGATTCTATTAGATCCCCACATTATACAAGAAAGAGTAGATTTATCGTCTTTTAAAGAAAAATAGGCATGGCCAGAAGGATAAACCTTATAATTGCTAATTTCGCCCTTTAAAAAAACCGAGTTAAATCGATCTTCACTTTCTAGAAACTCTTTTATGAGTAAATTGAATTCATATATGGACAAATAGCCTTTTTCATCCATTTAATTATTTGCTTTCTCTATTTAAGATTTTATCCAAAATGGCATTGACGAATTTATAGTCTTTTTCTTCTAGGTATGTTTTGGCTAATTTTATAGCTATATCTATTATGATTCCTTTATCGACTTTAGGATCGACATAGTAAAAATGAACATATGAAAGGAGTAAGATAGCTTGTTCGACCCTATTAAGTCTAGAGAAAGTCCATTTTCTCATGTTCGCGTTAAATAATTCTATTGCCTTATCATATTCTTTAATGGCCATTATGGTTGTGGCTTTAACAAAGTAATCACATTCTGAATAAGGGGTTTCGCATAAAGAAGAAACGATGCTTTCGACATCGACTTTTTCTTTCATGTCTATATATGTTAGGACATCGTATATGGAAGTCATCGCAATTTTTTGCAATTGGTTTCTGCTAAGCTCTTCGTTTTCGTTTAGATCAAGTTCGTCTTCCATAGGTATCTCCCTTTTGGCCGTGCTATTGTAGCATAAGTAGAAACATATATCTTCTATTTATTGAATTATTTAATCTCTTTTGCCAATTCTTTTTTAGCTTTTTTATAGAATAGAATTCCTAGAGAAAGAATAAGCAAGATTACAAGATGAATTGAGATGGACCCTATGTAATAAGCTAATTGATAGGAAGAATAGGCAAAAAACAAACAAATTGTGTCTATTAAATAAAATAGAAAGAAAACAATAAAATAGATTATTTTCCCTTTCGCTGAAAATAAAGAAGAAAACAAACCAAAAAGTATAAACATTATGGACAAAGCAAAATATAAAAGTGGAATCTTCTTTGCTATATAAACAATGCTAAGCATCAAAAAAGTGCTAGGGTTATTAAAAAGAAAAAACAATAAAGAAGAAAAAAATGAAGCAAGGGTAACTATTAAAGGCAATAAAGATATTTTTTGATATTTAATTAAGGCTTTTTCAAAGGGCTTGACGTTATTTTTCATGCGATTTGAACTACTTTAATTTTCACATCATATGGAACGGTATCGCACATCATGGTAATAGCGGAGGCTACCTCTTTTTGGATATTTAAACAAGTTGATGTCACGGGAGTATCGCTACTTAATATGACGTCAATGGAAACAATGGCCCTGCCATCTTTTCCTAAAGTAACCTTAACTCCTTTATCAACCGAAAATAAGGCTTTCTTTCGTTTTAAAGAAACGCCGCGAAATGAATTAACCGCCATAGTGGCAATGCTACAAATTGCGTTCGTGGAAATACCTATTTTTCCTAGTCTTCCATAATTATTGATAATAACGTAATCTTTCATATAAAAATTCTACTTCCTTAACAAAAATAGGGCAATCTTTTCAGCTATTTGTTCTTTGCTAAATCCATATTTTTCCATTACATCATTTGGCTTGCCACTACTTCCAAAAACGTCGAGGCCAATGTTAAATTTCGCATATTTTCCCCAACCAAAGGTTGAAGCCATTTCAATGGATATTCTTTTTGCGTAAGGCAGAGCAAGGATATTCTCTTTTTCTTTTTCGTCTAATTGATCGAATTCTTCAAGGCAAGGAAGAGAAACTACATCGGCATGGATTCCTTTTTCTTCCAATAATGATGAGGCTTCAATGGATAAAGCGACTTCGCTTCCGCTAGATAGTAAGACACAATCCGGGTTGGCGAAGCTTTTTATTTTATATCCGCCTTTAATCGCCTTTTCTTTAGAACTGTTTTCTAATAATGGTAAATTTTGTCTTGATAAGATTATGGCTGTCGGCCCATCTATTCTAGAGAAAGCAAAATTATAAGCCGCTTCAACTTCCCTTTGATCACATGGACGCATAACGCGAAGATTTGGGATACTTCTTAACATTGCAAGTTGTTCAATCGGCTGGTGGGTTGGCCCATCTTCTCCAACGGCTAAGGAATCATGGGTGAATAAATAAACCACAGGCAAGTTTTGAAGTGCGGCCATTCTTATGGCGTTTTTCATATAATCGGCGAAAACCAAGAAACAAGAACAATAAGGACGCAAGCCTCCATGCAAGGCAATGCCGTTACATGCACTTGCCATGGCAAATTCTCTAATTCCCCAATGGACATCATGTCCTTCCGGTGTTGCGTTAGTAAACATCTTGATGTCTTTTACATTGGTCTTTGTAGAGCCGGCAACGTCAGCTGAACCACCGAATAGGAAGGGAATGGCTTTATAAAAGCTAGTTAAAACCCTCCCTGAGGTCGCTCTTGTCGCCTCAATGTCTTTTGTATTAATTGTCTCGACTTTTTTAACTAGGCTAGAAATATCTTTAGAAAAAGAAGCATTAAATAAATCGAAATCTTCTTTATGATAAATCTTATAGGCATTAAATTGGTCGCAATAATTTTTATAGGCTTCCTCACCTCTTTTTCTAAAGGTAGATTTTAAATCTTCGTAGACTTCATTAGGAACAAAAAAAGGAGGATAATCATAATGGTATTTTGCTTTTGCGTAAGCCCCATCTTCTTCTCCTAATGGCTCTCCATGTGTTTTGTGGTCACCTTCATTTTTAGAGCCGTAGCCAATTCTAGTATGGACTATTATAAGAGTAGGATAAACTTTACTTTTTTTGGCTTTGCCAATGCAAGAAGAAATAGCTTCTATTGAATTGCCGTCTTTTACTTCTAAAACATTCCATTCGCTAGAAAGAAACCTAAATTTTACATTCTCGCTTAAAGAGTCAAGGGTTGGCCCGTCTAGAGTCGAGCCGTTTTCATCATAAATCAAAATCAATTTATTTAATTTAAAATGTCCTGCTAAGGAAATGGCTTCTTGGCTTATTCCTTCTTCTAAACAACCATCCCCACATAGGCAATATGTATAATGGTCCATTATTTTTGAACCTTCTTTATAGGAGGCCGCTATAGCTTTTTCCGACATTGCCATACCGACGGCTTGTCCAATCCCTTGCCCTAATGGCCCGCTAGAAGAGTCAACTCCAGGAGTAACCCCTACCTCAGGATGGCCGGGGGTCCTAGAATTAAGTTGCCTAAAAGATTTTAAATCTTCCATGGTTAAGTCATAACCGGCAATATGAAGCATTGCATAAAGCAAGGCGGAAACGTGTCCTGAAGACAAGACGAACCTATCTCTATTTATCCAATCTGGATGAGCAGGATCTGCGACAAGGTGGTCCCTATATAAAGCATATAAAGCTGGAGCGATATCCAAGGCCATGCCAGGATGTCCTGATTTGGCTTTATTAGTTTGGTCGATGACTAACGACCTTAAAGCGGCGACGGATAATTTCTCTTGTTCTTTAATAGCTCTAACAGATTCCATGGTGTTTCATCTCCTAGTTTATTTTTAGTAGTTTTTTAGTTTATGTAATATATAATTATATATTAAGCGCCTAAATCCACTTTGATGCCCACTGCTTTTAATTGGTCTTCGTCTACTTTTGATGGGGCATGAGACATTGGATCTACTGCCGACAGATTCTTTGGAAAGGCTTCTACGTCTTTAATGTTATCCGTGTTGGACATAATCATGGCCAGCCTATCTAATCCGTAAGCCAAACCGCCATGTGGAGGCGCGCCATATTTAAATGCATCGATAAACCAACCAAATTTATTTTTTACATCCTCATCGCTTAAACCAAGTAATTTAAATACTTTCCATTGAACGTCGTGATCATAAATCCTTAAGGTACCTCCACCTGCTTCATAGCCGTTGATAATGATGTCATAGGCGTAGGCCAATACTTCTTCCGGCTTGCTATCTAGCAAAGGCAAGTCTTCATCTCTAGGTCTGGTGAATGGATGGTGTTCGGCAACATATTTGCCTTCTTCTCCTTCCACCGGATCAAACATTGGGAAGTCGACAACCCAAAGCAAATCATAGGTATTTGGTTTGATTAGATTGAGTTTTTTTGCATATAAAGTTCTAATGGCTCCTAAGCCAAAGTCAATGTCGCGCCTATATTGACTTGAACCTATTAAAAGTAAATCATCTTCTTTTAATTGCAACGTTTCTATTAATTTTTCTTTTTCTTTCTCGCTAAGGAATTTATCGGCAAAAGAACCGATTAATTGATTATTTTCAAATTTAAGCGATACCAATGAAGGCAAATTAAATTTCTTAACCTCGGCATTTAGACCATCCAAAACCTTTCTAGAGGTTTCTTTAGCTTGGTTAGGAATGACAATGCCTTTAATGTATTCATTCTCTTTGAAGGCGTTAAATGATGACTCTTTTAGTATTTCTTTTAAATCCTTTATAAGCAAGCCGTATCTAGTATCAGGCTTATCAGAACCATAATTATCCATGGCATCCCAATATTTCATTCTTCTTAAAGGAAGAGTGATATCGACTCCAATTACTTCTTTAAAAGCTTTCTTTAAGAATCCTTCGTTTAAGGAAAGTAGTTGATCCATGTCGAGGAAGGATGTTTCTAAATCGAGCTGGGTAAATTCTGGTTGTCTATCGGCACGTAAATCTTCATCCCTAAAGCATTTGGCGACTTGATAATATCTTTCTACCCCCCCAACCATTAAAAGCTGTTTCCATAGTTGCGGGCTTTGCGGCAAGGCATAAAAACATCCTTTTTTTGTCCTAGATGGAACTAAGTAGTCTCTTGCTCCTTCTGGAGAAGACAAGTTTAAAATAGGGGTTTCTACTTCCAAAAAGCCGTTATCATCGAAATATTCATGAAAACATTTGACGATTTTGGCTCTTCTTTTTAAATTTTCCAACAAACAAGGGCGTCTTAGGTCTAAATATCTATATATTAGCCTAGTATCTTCCAAGGCATCGGTTTTATCCGCAATTATAAAAGGAGTCAATTCAGCTTTGTTAATGACTTTTAAAGAAGAGACAATAACTTCTATTTCTCCGGTTTTTAGTTTTAAATTCGGAACGTCTTTCTTTTTTACTTCCCCTTGAACTTGAATTACGTATTCGTTTTTGATCTCACTAACTTCATCTGGGCTTAAAATGGTGCAGCCAACAATGCCGGTTGAATCTCTTAAATCAATGAATAGCAACCCGCCCAAATTACGTTTTGAGGCAACCCAGCCTAACAAAGTAACTTTTCTTCCGACATCTTTTAATCCTAAATTTCCATTAAAATCAGTTCTTTCCATAACTTTCCTTCTTTTAATCGCAATGATGGTGACTTTCTTCACCAAAAAGTTCATCTAGAGTTTCGTTAAGCGTATCTAGGCAGTATTCTTTTTGCTCTTTTTTGACTAAGTCTTTAATTTGGACTACGCCCCTACTTAATTCGTCTTCCCCAAAAATTATGGCAAATCTAGCTTTTGCTCTTTCGGCCTTTTTAAAATAGGAACCTAGCTTGCCTTCTACATATGGTCTTTCGGTAGAATAACCCAAACTTCTTAATTCTTCGGCTAGCCTAACGCTATATTCAATGGCCTTTTCTCCAAGTGGCATTAAATATAAATCCAATTCTTGGTTAATGTCTTTTAATAACCCTAACTCTTCCATAAGCGAATAGATTCGTTCTACTCCCATGGCAAAACCAACGCCATGGTCTATATCTTCGGGACCATCGAAATTAGATAAGAGTCCATCATAATGCCCGCCGCCTAATAAAGCTCCATAATCTTTACCACTTGGCGAAATGGCGTGCACTTCGAAAACTATCTCGCCATAATAATCTAATCCCCTGACTAAAGAATCATCTATTTCATATTCGATATTTAATTCATTTAAGATAGATAGAGTCTTGTAGAAACGTTTCTCGCTATCATTAGATAAATAATCTCTTATTTTCGGAGCATTCAAAGCCAATTCATGGTCTTCTTTGACTTTGCAATCTAAAATCCTCATGGGATTTAGGGCGAGGCGCTCTTTGCAATCTGAACACATCGAATCGATTTTTGGGGCAAAATAGGCTCTTAATGCTTCTTTATAGGCGCTTCTAGATTCCTTATCGCCAATCGTATTTACCTTGACTTTTAAAGAAGTAAATCCAAGCATTCCTAAAACACGCATGGCAAAGACAATGGTTTCAGCGTCTAATTCTGGACTATTGACCCCAACTGCTTCAATGCCGGCTTGATAGAATTGACGATACCTGCCAAGCTGAGGTCTTTCATAACGGAAAACCGGACCGATATAGTAAGTTTTTAAAGGCAAAGTAGAAGTTGCGTATAATTTGTTTTCAACAATTGACCTCATGACCCCAGCCGTGCCTTCTGGGCGAAGCGTAACGGAACGATCGCCCTTATCTAAAAAGGTATACATTTCTTTTCTTACGACATCACTAGACCCGCCAGTGCTGCGTGAAAATACTTCTGTATATTCTAAGACAGGAGTTTCTATTTTTTTATAATTATATAATTCGGCAACTAAGGCAAATATGTTTTCAATATAATCGTAACGATAGCTTTCATCGCCATAAGTATCGTGAGTTCCTTTAACTGCTTTAATTTCCATAAAGCCTTCCTTTCAATAACTAAATTATTATATTCTTTAGCGTATATATAGGCAATTAGAGGCTATATCAATGTGTGACTCTATTGACTGAATAAATGCCTTTGACGCCTAATAAATCGGCAAAACAATCAGAGAGTACTTTAGCATCTGGCACGCTAATGGTCATGGATACTATATCGTTTAATGTTTCGGGTATTACATGGGCCCTTAAATCTGTTACAGAAATTGATTTAGAGGCCATGGCTTGCAAGATATCGTTTAATAATCCGGGCCTATCGTTAGCGTAAACTTCTATATCGACTGGATATTTGGATATCCCTAAATCTAGTTTCCAGTAGACATCGATTAACCGTTTTTGCTCATGGGCAATATTTGGGCAATTTTTCCTATGAACCGTTATGCCTTTTCCTTTTGTAATATAGCCGACAATATCATCTCCTGGAATTGGCGTGCAACATTTTCCAAGAGTAATGGCTAGATTCGCTGAGCCGCCTGGAATCGTAACAGGAGATTTATCGTTTTCTTCCTTAATCGGCTTTTTCTTAAACTCAAAGCCTGGCTTTTTTCTTATATGCAGCAAGGATAAAACAGTTCCAGGCGCTGGGTTTTTTCCAGCCACCATTACAAAGAAATCATCCAAATTATCGAAATGATATTCATTTCTTAATCTTTCATCATCTAGTAGCTGCATTGTTTCTTCTTCGTTAAAGCCTTGCGACCTAAATGAATCAAAAATCGATAACCTGCCTGCCTTGATTTTTTCTTCTCTCATTATTGAAGCATCCTTTTTTTGCAATGCTTTTTTAATGTGGGCTTTTGCGGAGGCTGTTTTGGCTATTTCTAGCCAACTCTGGTTAGGGCCAGTTGAAGTTTTTGAAGTCCTAATTTCGCATACATCGCCTGTTTTTAAAACAGTATTTAAGGGAACTAAACTCCCGTTTACTATGGCTCCTATTGCAGAATCGCCAACTTTAGTATGAATTTTATAGGCAAAATCTAGGGTGGTCGCTCCCGTTGGCAAATCTACCACTTTTCCAAGGGGGGTAAAAACATAGACGTTTGCTCCGAATATATCGTTTGATAGGTTAGCCATATATTCGCTAGCGGTACCATTTTGCTCTCCGGATAAAGAAACAAAGTCTCTAAACCAATGAAGTTGCTCTTCTATTTCTTTTTGTTCGTCTTTGGCGTTATAATGGCCGCCCTCTTTGTATTTCCAATGGGCAGCAACCCCACTTTCGGCTACTTGATCCATTTCTTCGGTACGGATTTGAACTTCGTAAATTTGTCCATCGCCAGCCACGATTGAAGTATGCAAAGATTGGTACATATTTGGCTTAGGCATGGCTATATAATCTTTAAACCTACCAGGGATTGGCTTATATGTTGAATGGATAATTCCTAATATTTCATAGCAATTAATGATAGTTTTTGTAATGATTCTTATAGCAAGGACATCATAAATTTCATCGAAGTTATGGCCTTTTTGATACATTTTTCTATATATTGAATAAATGCTTTTGACTCTTGACTCCATTTTTGAGGGCAAATTATGTTCAAGCAAAATATCGGCAATCCTTTTCTTCAATAGTTCCAAGGAATGCTTTCTGTTTTCATATTTTTCATTTACTAATTTCAAAATGGATTTATATTTTTCAGGTTCTAAATACTTTAAGGAAAGGTCTTCCATTTCGCTTTGGACCGAATAAATACCTAGCCTATGGGCGATTGGAGTAAAAACTTCGATCGTTTCTTTGGCTAAGGCTTTTTGCCTTTCGCTAGATAAAGAATCTAGAGTCCTTAAATTATGAAGTCTATCGGCTAGCTTAACTATTATTACCCTGACGTCTCTAGCCATGCCTAGGAATATTTTTCGATGGTCTTCGGCCTCAAAATCCTCGGCAGTCATTTTTGATAGTTTCATCCTTTGGATTTTTGTTAAGGAATCTACAATTTTAGCTACGTCTTCCCCGAACAATTTTTCAATATCTTCTATGGTAGTATCCGTGTCTTCGACTACATCATGGAGCAAGCCGCTTGCAATAGTTGCCGGCCCACTTTGAAGGGAAGCTAAAATATAAGCTACTTCGATTGGATGATGGATATATGGCTCCCCACTTTTCCTAAATTGACCTTCATGTTTTTTTAATGCAAATTGATAGGCGTCTTCTATCATTTGCCTATCTTTTGGATTTGTAATATAGGTGTAGTAAAGCGCCTTTAGATCATCAAATGTATGCATTGGATAGCCACCATTGGGCTTTAATTGGTTTTGACTATTTTTTTCGTTTTCCATAACGCAATAAGTATAAATCAATAAGAAAAATAAAGTAGGCTATTTTTCCTTATCGCAATCAAACCTAACATTAATCTTGCCATTATATTCATGAAGGGTAAGCTTTCCAACCAAGGTAATTTTGTTTTCCTTGATTTCTGATTGCTTGATTTGAAAAGAAAATATATCCGAATTATCTTCTAATTTTGTATATAGATAGCCGGCTTTATTAAAGGCAAGAATCGAGGTATCTATATCTTTTATTATAAATGTAGGCTCTTTATTCCCTTGTCCAAAAGGAGAAAATTTTTTTAAAGTTTTGTAATTGCTTTGATTTATGTCGCTAAGAGTGATTTCTATTTTGTCTTCTTTTTCTTCTTTTAATGGATGAGAGAGAGAATATTCTTCAAATTTTAACTTAAAGGTTTCGTAATCTTCTTTTTTTATCGAGAGGCCTCCTGCGTGGGCGTGTCCACCCTTTTTAATGGGCAAATCCTCTAGTGAATTAAAAAAAGAGATAATATCAAACCCATCCTTGCTTCTTAATGAGCCGACGTAGATATTTTTATCTAGATAAGAAGAGGCAAATACGGCTGTAGGCAAAGAATAAGTGGAAATAAATCTAGATGCCAATAAACCGCTTAACCCTTCCTTTAAAGGGGAAAGGAAACATATGCATTTGCTATTTGGATCGATAGAAAAACTGTTTGCTGCGGTTTTTGTTAAGTTTTTTCTATTTAAATTAGTTGATAAAGCTAGTTTTGCTACGTTTTCTAAAGCCTGATTATCCAAGGCAAAATAATGGACCAATTTAAAAGATTGATAGCCTTCGTCCATTCTCCCTACAGCATTAATGCAAGGAATAACTTCCATGCCTAGGACTTTTTCATCAATATAAGTTTTTTGTGTTAGCTTAAATATTTGGGGGTATTTATTTTTGTTAATTAAGGACAAGGCTAATCTAACTATTTCTTTATTATATCCTTTTAAATCCATGCTATCAGAGATGGTAGAAAGAGCTCCTAAGACGAGTAGATATGGATCTATTTTATCTAACAAATTAATAGAAAATAAAAAAGATAAATAGCCGGCTGAAACCCCATATGGTCCATAATTCAAGGCTTTATCATGGATGAGGGCATAAAAAGGAGGCAAAGAGGAGGGAAGCTCATGATGGTCAATAATCAAAGTATCTATTCCTTCTTTTGACAATGCGGAAATCGGTTCATAACAAGAAACCCCATTATCTACTAAAATTACGAGCCCATATCCTTTTTTTATTATTTTTTTGGCGTTTTCTAAATTTAGCCCATATCCATCTTTATATCGAGATGGGATAAAAAAAGATACGTTCGCGCGCAATGCTATTAAGCAATGATAAATAATAGAAGTCGACATGATACCATCGCAATCATAATCACCATAAATTAGGATTTTTTCTTTCTTTTCTATGGCAATTTGGATTCTTTTCTTGCTTTCTTTGCAGGAAGTATATTCATCGATTCTTTTGATATTAAGAAAAGAGGGGTTAGATGAAATAGAATCAAACTCCTCTTTTGACAATGAATAGTATTTTAATAGCTTAGATAAGAAAGCATCCATCAATCATTAATTCCAATAAAGATGGCTTCTTCGGGTTCTGCTGATTTGTTCTTCTTCATCAATTGGCCACCAACATTCTTTTTCTTCTTTTTTATTGGTTTAATCTTAATATGGGAGAACGCCCTTATTAAGCCTTCATAAATAAATGGATAGACAGTTAATACCAAGGCTATTGCAAATGCTAAACCAATAATTATGTTTAAATAGCAACTCATAAATGCGCTTGGACCAAAAGCAAAATAAACAATCCCAACGTAGGCACTTAACAATCCAAATACAATTAATACTCCAGCTTGCCTACTTGTTGCCTGTTTGATAGTTTCAAGCTTGAATTCAACACTATTTCTATCTTTTTCGTGAACGGAGGAAGAAATCTCTTTTTCTCCGCCGGCTATATATAAAGATAATAAGAACGCAATCAAGGCAACTCCAATTGAACCTAAAGCAACTATCGGGCTAACCGAAATTCTAGTAATGACAAAGAAGGCTGTTGAAATAAAAGAAGAGGTTACGGCAATTATGCCCATACTTAAAGATCTAGAAATTCCATATCTAAGAGTTAGATAAACGCTAGCTAGCAATATCCCTAAGCCTAATCCCAAAGCAATAGAACCTAGATAAGGCTGGCCAACTTCTGGGCTAACTGTAGCAAAGTAAGAAAGATAATTGGCTGTTTCGCTTAAAAATCTTTCTTCAATATAGTTTGATATGGCATCGTTTAAGCCGATGTTAGTTGGATCGGTCCAACCACTGCCATTATAAGTAGAAATACTATAGCTAATATCGCCTTTGCTTTCATCTAATAAAGGCAAATATTTATTAAGCTTTATTTCGTAATAGAACCAATAATAAGTCGTTCCTTTTCCAGCTTCCGCGGTTATATATTCTTCTTTTGGATTTTCAGAAAGTTTAATATCTTTAGATGGATTGCTTATTAAATCAATTAAGGTATCTTCCCCTATTTTAATTGAATTCAATAGATATGGCTCACCGTTTTCATCTTCTCCATATAGATGGGCTGTATCCGCAAAGTTAGCAACGGTAATATAGTCAGCACTTTCACTTCTTACATCTAAACGCAAAACCGTTTCTTGTTGCTTGTAAGCGGCATCGTTATAGACATCACCCTCATTTGTAAGGCCAAAGCCTATCATCGTACCGATACCAGCTAAGACAAAGGCCATTGAAATTAGGCTTGTCCAAATCTTGCCTTTGGAGAAGTTTTTATCTTGATAAGGCCCAAAATAAGTTTGTTTTTCTTCTTTTACTAAATCAGGAATCTTTTCTTCATTAACATTAAGCTGCTTCGGAAACTTCGATTGCATCGAATTATCCGAAGTCAATAAGAAACCAGCTAATCTAAGGAATATTATGTTTACAAGAGTCGCTATTAAGCCACCACCTACTAACATAACGCCGAATTTTGAAGCCAAATCTCCGGCAAATAAATAAACAAATGTTCCTATGATAATAGAGATTATTCCAGCATCTAAAGTTGGCAATAAAGCTTTTTTGCTAGCTTCTTGATGGGCTTTTTTTAATGTTCTGCCTTTATAGAGCTCATCTTTTAATCTTGATGAATAATATAAGCCACCAAACATTGCGATCAAACAAGTAGCCATTATCCCTAATAAGGCGGCAATGTTAAATTGAGCACCGAAAGCAACAAATAAACCAAAGGCGCCGAAACAGCTTAAACCAATCGAAGTGACTTCGGCTAAAGCAAGGATCCTATCAAATAATGCTAGTAAAATGCAAAGGAAAATAAAGACGACTAGAGTTGATAATAGTGTCCTTCCTAAAGCTGGGCTAATAGCATAGTTGCCTACGCTAATTAAAGATTCGACAGTGGCATTGGTCTTTTCGCTATAGGTGAAATTTAGTCTATATTCGCCTAAATTAGAAGCATTAAACATGTTGCATAGAAAAACAGCCGCTTCGTAAGCTTCTTTTGTTTTGGTTGGATCGTAATTGCCGTCGCTAGAAATGGCAGAACTAGATGGTATCAATTGTAAATAAGGCGTCTCCTTATCGGTATCGGCTTCATCATACCAAACGGCATTATCGTTTTTTGTAGATTCGACAGTCAAAATTCTATTTTTTATATTTTGGTCGCTTTCGGCTTTATCGTAGGTATCGTCTTCTTTTCTATTTGCCCATACTACAAGCAAGGTATTGACTGCTTCTTCGGTTGTATTTCCTTCAGAGTCGGTTGTCGCTTCTTTGGTGTTGTCAGTGCAATATTTCAACAAGTTCTTGAAGGCTTCTTTATACATGTCACCTTCTTTTAAAGGTACGACTACGACAGGAACTTTATATGAGCCCATATCGATATCTTTGATTGTTGCTTCTTGATCGTCGATTATGGTTTTTAAGACGTCGGCATCTGGATAATCACTAAAAGTAGTGTTGGAAGCTCCAAGCTCATAATCACCACCAGAGAAAGCCAAGTATTGTTCCAAATAGGAATATTGGGTTTCGGAATCGTTGGAAGTTCTTAAAGAAACGGAAATTGTATCGTAACCTTGGGTATTGACCTCATATTCAGACATCCCCCAAGTATCTAAACGTTCCCTCACCACATTTGATAAGTCGTCGATTACGGGATTTCCGCTTGAATTAATATCTTCGGCATTTAAGAAATTGCCATAATTTCCATTGATGCTATTTTCTTCAAAATGACTTGCTTTAAAATAAAGCGTCTTTCCTTCCGCATAAGCCAAATCGGAATTCATTTCTTGCATCAGCGGGGCGGTCCCGGCACCAATGCCTATTAATAAAGTTGCACACATCGCAATGTAAGATATATATCGACGCATAGTGTTTCCTCTTCCTTCCAAAATAGTTACTGAATTATAAATAATTCATACTGTCGTCTTAAAGCATACTCTTAGATACAAACTAGGGCAATAAAAATATGCCAAAATAGCCTAGAAAAGCGTATTTTGATGGGATTTTTTTAGATGCGCGTAAGCTTTCTCGCTAGCCACTCTCCCCCTTGGAGTTCGATTAATCAAACCGCTCATGATTAGATATGGCTCATAGACGTCTTCTAGATTCGAGACTTCTTCTCCTATAGATGAGGCAATTGCCTCTAACCCAACAGGCCCCCCATGGAATCTATCGATTATGGTATTTAGGTAACGAATGTCCACCTCATCTAACCCTAAAGAATCTATTTTTAATGCTGATAATGCTTCCAAAGTTAAGTCGTAGGAAATAGAAGAAAGGCCCCTAAAATTGGCAAAATCACGAACCCTTTTAAATAGCCTATTGGCAATTCGCGGCGTTCCACGGCTTCTTTTTGAAAGTAAACTAGCAGCTAATGGATCAATAGGCGTGTCCAAAACTTTCGAAGTCCTTTCAATTATTTGCCTTAATTCATCGCTAGAATAAAAATCGATTTTTATTGATATCCCAAACCTTGCCCTTAATGGGGAAGACAAATCGCCTGCCCTAGTTGTCGCTCCTACTAAAGTAAAAGGAGGCAAAGGCATCGATAAGACATGGCTTGAGCCACCTTGATTGACTAAAATTGAAAGACTAAAATCTTCCATCGCTCCATATAGAACTTCCTCTACGACTCGAGGCAAACGATGAATTTCATCTATAAAA
Organism: uncultured Bacilli bacterium; assembly: GCA_934725985.1. GTDB lineage: Bacteria > Bacillota_I > Bacilli_A > RFN20 > CAG-826 > Alloenteromonas. The sequence continues at coordinate 323,951 of CAKVCX010000002.1, forward strand.
AGAATATCTCCTGGTTCAATTTCGGAAAGTATAGCTGCTAAATCGCCAGGCCTTTCTATCGATGGCCCATTTACTAGCTTTATCGCTCCGCCCATTTCATTGGCTATTACATAAGCCATGGTTGTTTTCCCTAATCCAGGAGGGCCATATAACAAAACGTGGTCTAAGCTTTCTTTTCTTTTTTTTGCGGCTCCCATGAATATGGAAAGATTATCTTTCATTTCGGTTTGACCGATATATTCCTTTAATGTTTTTGGGCGTAATGAAAGCTCGCTAGTAACGTCTTCTTCTTCTTTTCTAGCATCCATTAATCTCGATGTATCTTCTTTCATTTTCTTAATCCCTTTAAGGCAAGGCGTAAGGCGTCTTGGGTAGATAGGCCCCTATCTAGTTTGGATATGGCATCATCGATTTCTTTGCTTTTAAAGCCTAAAGAAGAAAGGGCGCCTCTAACTTCTTCATAATCGCTACTAGAAGAATTTCCTTTTTTATTATTTTCAATTAGCTTACCTTTCAAATCCAAAATAATTTGACTAGCGGCTTTTGGACCAATGCCGGGTAGTTTTTTTAAATAGCCTATATCATTGCTAGAAATTGCCAAAAACAAATCGGTTGGATTGGTTTTAGATAAAGCCGATAAAGCGGTTTTCGGTCCAATGCCTTTGACTTGAATTAGCGATAAAAAGGCATCTTTTTCAAGTTTTGAAATAAACCCAACTAAATAATGATCATCTTGAGTTATTATTTCATGTGTAAAAACCTTACATTCTTTAAATAAGGCAAAATCTTCGGGCCTAGATACATTTATTTCATAGCCCACCCCATTTACTTCAATGGCGACACTTTTTGCTGTCACCTCTACAATTTGTCCAATAAGAGAATAAATCATATACTAATTAAAAATATCAAAACGATTAGAAAACAAACCAATGTAGAAAGCAAAGGTAATAAAGCCTTTTTTAAAGAATCGTTTTCCATCGCTAAAATTATACCATTAAAAAAAGGAAATAGTTATTCGTCGTATTCGAATTCAAAATCCCCAATCCTAATGGTGTCTTTACTTATTGCTCCTTTCTCTTTTAAGGCCTCATCTACACCTATTTTAGTTAGATAAGAAAGCAATTTTGCTATACCTTGATCGGTTGTAATATTGATTAAGGCACATTCTTCCTCAACTTTTTTTCCTTCAATTATGAATAGATGTGCGGAAGGATGTTTTATAGTAAATAACGGTTCGTTATCCTTGGCTTGATATATTTTATATTGAGGATTTTTTTCTTTTTTAAATAAAGGGAAAGCAGGAGTTTTTTGAATCATTTCATAAATATAGTTAATCAAAGGATTGACACCATTTTGAGTTAATGAGGATAAGCCAAAAGAAGTAAATCCTAATTTGCTATCGAATTCTTTTTTTCTTTCTATTGCTCCTTGGCAATCCATTTTACTCGCTACCACGATTTGGGGGCGTTTATCCAGATCGGCCCCATAATCTTTTAATTCTTCATTGATTAAACAATAATCCTTGTATGGGTCCCTTTCCCCGGACATGGAGACCATGTGGACCAAAACTCGGCATCTTTCTATATGACGTAAAAAGGAAAAGCCAAGGCCCTTTCCTTTTGAGGCACCTTCTATTAACCCTGGCATATCGGATAAAACAAATTGATCGATTCCATTTGGCAAGGTTACCACGCCTAAATTGGGGACTAAAGTGGTAAATGGATAATCGGCTGTCTGGACATTGGCTTTGCTTACGACGTTTAAAAAGGTCGATTTACCTACCGATGGAAAGCCAATTAAACCCGCATCGGCTAATAACTTTAATTCCAAGACGATACGTTTGGTTTCACCAGGATGCCCGTTTTCGGCAATTTTAGGAACGCGGAGTCTTGAGGATTTAAAAGAAGCATTCCCCCTACCGCCTTTGCCTCCTTTTGCGACTAAGACTTTATCTCCATCGCGGCTTAAATCTGCAAGTGGAACCATTCCTTCTTCCAAATAGACAACCGTGCCTACGGGTACTTCGGCATAAACATCTTCTTGAGATAATCCAAATCTCATTTTTTTATCGCCTTTTTCGCCATCTTTTGCAATTATGGCTTTGCTATGCCTGTAAGCTAAAAGGGTATTAATGTTTTTTCTTGCAATAAAATAAACAGAACCACCATTTCCACCATTCCCCCCATCAGGACCTCCCTTTGGTAAATTCTTTTCTCTTAAAAAGGAAATGGCTCCGTTCCCACCTTTTCCTGACCTTACTTCGACTACAGCTCTATCTATTAACATATTTTTTCCTTTCTTCTTCGGAAAGAATGTAATTTTTTTTATTCTTTTTTATTCTTTTTAAATCGGATGAAAATTCCTTGCTGCTTTTTGCAAAAGGAATTGAGGTATGCGCATCATCGTTTATCCAAATTACCGGTATCATCTTAACTCTAAATTTATTTAAACTAAGAAAATAACAATGCTCTACATCATAGGCAATCCCATCGATAGTTTGTCTTTTGACCATTTCTTTTGCTATATCATCTTTAAATAACTTAAAGCCGCATTGGGTATCCCCTATTTCTTTGAAGTGGAATTTTAGCCTCACCATTTCTTTGGATATTTTATGCCCTAATTCTCTTATGAATGGACGTTTCCCTGAATATGCGCCCTTCATATCCCTATCGCCTAAAAAGGCATCGTAATTAGTTAAATTTTCTTTTATCATGTCAAATGCCTTTAAATCAGTTGCTAAATCAACATCCATTACAAGGTCATAATCGCAACTACTAGCCAATATGCCTTTTTTAACTGCCAATCCTTTGGCTCCTTTTTCATTATATGGGAGCATTTTTACAAAGGGTGGGAATTTAGATAACCCGACCTCGAGCTTTCTTTGCTCTTCCTTACTAGATCCGTTAGGGCAAACTATTACATCATATGTAAAGCCGGATTTATCAAAAAAAGGGATTACTTTTCTTTCTAAATTATCTAGAAACTTATCCGTTTGGTTTTTTATTGGAAAAATGATAGAAATTTTCATAACGCCTCAATTATAAAACATGATTAAAAAAGGAAATAGAACCAAAAAAAGAAAAAGCCTACCCATGTTGATTAGGATAGGCTATCTTTTGAAACTATTAATTAGTTTGCGGTTTCAACTGGATAGACAGAAACTTTTTTTCCACTACGTCCGACGCGTTCAAATCTAACGATTCCAGAAACTGTGGTAAATAAAGTGTCATCGCCACCAACTTTTACATTGGTGCCAGGTTTCATCTTAGTTCCTCTTTGGCGATATAAAATCGATCCAGCAGTGACATATTCTCCGTCACTGGCTTTTGCTCCTAATCTACGTCCAGCAGAGTCACGTCCGTTTTTAGTCGAACCAACACCCTTCTTGGAAGCGAAGAGCTGAAGATCAAGAATGAATTTCATTTTTTACTTCCTTTCTTTGATATTGATGGCATTTGGATAAGCCATCGCGATTGTTTTAAGTTGCAATATCATGACTTCGATTACCGTTAGGTCGTGTTCATTTATGCTATCTTTGGCACTTAAATAAACCAAGCCTTGTTCCACTTCTATTTCGAATTTATCGCTATCTTCTAAGGCGTTAAGTGCACCGATACTAACAGCAGATACTCCAGCACACACTAAGTCTTTGCCGTAATCACCAGTATTGGCGTGGCCTTTTATTAGCAATGAAACGAATTTTTTATCGGAATAAACGATATCGACTTTAATCATAATTAGGCGTTGATGCTTTTAACGACTAAGCAAGTATAAGGTTGTCTATGGCCAATTTTCTTTCTTTCATTGGCTTTGGCTTTGTACTTGTAGACGACAACTTTTTTCGATAATCCCTGCTTCTCGACTTTGCAATCGACAGAAGCTCCTTCTACATATGGATTGCCTACTTTTGTAGTTTCTCCACCAAGAAGAAGAACTTTATCGAGCTTGACTTCTTTGCCGGCTTCGATGGCGAGCTTTTCGACATAAATCTTGTCGCCAACGGCAACTTTGATTTGTTTTCCACCGGTTTCGATGATTGCGTACATGTCAATTCCTCCTGTAATTTGCGCTTTATTGAAGACTCGCTATTAAGGCAAGGAATCCTTTTGTAAACCTTTTCTAAGCGGTTGCAGCCCAAAAGCAAAAGGCGACAACGCAATTACTATACACGTTTATTTCCTTATAGGAAAGAAAAAAATAAGCAATTCTACATTCGCTTTATTTTATGGCAATGTAGTTAAAGCATTCCCTCGCTTTTAAAAGAGAATAATCCTTTTTTGCCAATTATTATGGAGTCAATGAAATCTATTTCAAAACGGGAGAATATTTGTTTTAACGTTAATGTGGTTTTTATGTCTTCCTTCGATGGGTAAGGATAGAAAGAAAGGTGAGTATGTATCAAAACGGCTTTTGCCGATCCTGCCCTAGTGGCAATTTTAGCTAGGTTAGATCCGCTTATGGCTATATTTGAAGAAGGAGAAAAAGCAAACTTAAAATCCCTTAACAATTTTTCTTTTTTATCTAGGCAAAGCAAGTGACATTCTTTCCCATAATCGGATGCCTTAATCCTTTCTATTGCTTTAAAATAGTCTAAATCGATGTAACTATGACTAGATATTCTTTTGTTTAATTCAAAGATGGATAAAATACTTAAAGATTTTGCTTCCCCTAACCCTTTAAAGCCAATCAAATCGGCATATTCTATGTTTTTTAAGTTATTAATTGAGCCGTATTCGAAAATCAAACGCGAAGATAGTTCCAATGCATTTTCCCCTTTTCTCCCTTTTCCAATTATTAAGGCTAAAAGTTCTGAATCAGTCAAAGAGGCCAACCCTTTCTTTAAGGCTTTTTCTCTAGGACGGTCTTCTATAGGCAATAAAGCTACCTTCACTTGCTACTCCATTCAAATTTATAACCACCTGGCAATGTTATCTTTCCCCCATTTGAAATAAACAAGCGATAAGCCACAACGGAAAGAATGACGGTAGTAAAGACAATAAAAACGGTAGCTAGGGTCAAAGCCTCCCCCACTCTAATGCTATTTAGCTCATTTTCATTTAATTTGATGCAGTTCATAAAAAGCCTCCTTACTAATAAGTAGGATGCAAGAATTAAATCAGGCTACAAATTAATTTAAAGAATTTAATCTATCTAGATTGGAGCTAAGTTTCTTTTTATTTAATTCTAGCTTTTCTTTTTCTAAGGCAACCTTTTCCTTTGGGGCTTTTTCCATAAAAGAAGGATTAGAAAGCATTTTTTCTCCCCTTGCTATTTCTTTTTTTAATAACTCTATTTCTTTATTTAGCTTTTCTAGCAACTCAATCTTATTTAAAGTCTCGCTTAAAGCTAGATTATAATCGCCATAAGAGAAACTAGGCAAAGCCGGATTTAATTTAGAACATACCTCTACTTTGGAAGCAAAAACAAACCTTTCTAAATAAATATCCATACCCTTAAACGGCATTTTCGGAGACAAATATATGTCCATTTTGGCATTTGGGGCAATTTTAGAAGAAGATTTATATCCCCTGATATCAGAAATCATCTTTTTCAATAATTCACCCTTCTTTTCAAAGGAAGCGGAGACAAATTCTTTTTGATATGAAGGATAAGACTCTTCCATAATGGATTTTTTATGATTTGGCAAAGATAAATACATTTCTTCGGCAATAAAAGGAGTATAAGGATAAATCATTAAAATTATGGATTTTATGACTGCATATAAAACGTTCTTTGTTATTTCTTTTTTACTTTCGTCTAATAAGGTGATTTTTGACATTTCTAGATAAAAAGAGCAGAAATCATCGTAAACAAAATTATAAAGAATTGATGAGGCCGCGCCGAATTCATATTTTTCCATCCTGGCTTGGACTCTTTTTATTGTTTTTTCTAATCTAGAAACAATATAACGGTCTAAAGTTGATAATTTTTCTTTTTCTAAAATGGAGGGGGCAAAATCTTCTCCTAAAGACATTTCAACATATCTAGTCGCATTCCAGATTTTGTTTAGATAGTTTTGCGAGGATCTAAGCTTTTCGTCACTATAACGCATATCTAACCCTGGGGTAGAATTGGTCGTAATAAAATAACGTAATGCATCAACCCCATACTTATCAATTACATCTATTGGATCGATGCCATTGCCTAAGGATTTTGACATTTTTCTGCCTTGTTCATCTCTAATCAGGCCATGGATTACGACATCTTTGAATGGTATTTTTCCGGTAAAATGAAGAGATTGAAAGACCATTCTAGAAACCCAGAAAAAGATAATATCATATCCTGTAACTAGAACTGATGTCGGGAAATATCTATCAAAATCTTCGCTTTTTTCTGGCCATCCCAAAGTAGCAAAGGGCCAAAGTCCAGAACTAAACCAAGTATCCAAAACATCTTCATCTTGGGTATATAGATTTAAATCGGGTGTTTCTTCGCTTACTAAAATCGAACCATCTTTCTTATTATAATAGGCAGGAATCCTATGTCCCCACCATAGTTGGCGGGAGACGCACCAATCTTCGCAATTGCCCATCCACCTTAATAAGACTTTTTCGAAACGCTTCGGAATAAAATTAATCTTGCCATTCCCTTGCATTGTTTTGATTACTTTATCGGCTAAAGGCTTCATTTTGACAAACCATTGTTTTGATAGCATTGGTTCAACCACGGCCCCGCTGCGTTCGCTATGTCCAACGCTATGGACAATTTTTTCTATTTTTTGTAGATGTCCTTCTTTTTCTATGTCCTTGACTAGCAAATCTCTGCATTCATACCTATCCATTCCTGCATATTTCCCACACAAAGAGTTCATATGGGCAGATTCGTCAAGGACTTTGACTAATTTCAAATTATATTTTTTCGCAAGTTTAAAATCGTTTGGATCATGAGCTGGAGTAGCTTTCATGGCGCCAGTCCCGAATTTTAAATCGACATAAGAATCGGCCATAATTGGCAATTCTTCTTTATTGGCAGGATTAATGCATTTTTTGCCAATTAAATGTTTATAACGCTCATCTTTTGGGTTGACAAAAACTGCCTGGTCGCCAAACATTGTTTCTGGACGAGTCGTAGCAACGATAAGCTTTTCATCGCTATCTACAACATCATAATAGAAATAATAAAACGCGCCTTCGTCGTCTTGATGGACAACTTCGATATTTGATAAGGCCGTATGTAGTTCTGGATCCCAGTTAATTATTCTTTCGCCTTGATAAATAAGACCTTCATTATATAAAGTTACAAAAACATGCTTTACTGCCTTTGACAAGCCTTCATCAAGAGTAAATCTTTCATGATTATAATCAACAGATAGGCCGATTTTTGCCCATTGTTTATGGATCGTTGCACAATATTCGTCTTTCCATTCGTATGTTTTTTTAACAAATTCTTCCCTGCCTAAATCAAATCTAGAGATGCCTTGTTCCCTTAATTTGGCTTCGACTTTGGCTTGGGTTGCAATGCCGGCATGGTCAACACCAGGCACCCACAAGACATCAAAACCCATCATGCGTTTATATCTGGCAATAATGTCATCGGGGATAGTATCCATGACATGCCCTAAATGAAGTTTTCCGGTTACATTTGGAGGCGGTATTACTAACGAAAATGGTTGTTTGGTTTTATCTCCGCAACTAAAATAACCGCTTTTGACCCAATTATCGTATTTTCCTTCCTCGACTTTAACAGGTTCATAATGCTTTTCTAACATAACCTTCTCCTAAAATAAAAAAGCGTCTCTTTGGGACGCTTTAAACGTGGTACCACCCAAATTCCTAATGAATATATCCATTAGGCTCTTATTTACCATTTATAGCTTTGGTAGCTATTCCTCCATAGACGACTCATCGGTTCCTTCTAGCCTTTTTTCACCAAACAAGGCTCTCTTTTTAGAAGAATGTCCAAATCCCTTCTACTTCATTAGAACGCATTAATTATTAAATATAATTTGTAGATTGGCAAGAAAAAACCCGGCTTTTAAACCAGGTTATTTTACTAAAGAAGCTATTTCGCTTCTAATTTTATTAATTGACTTGCTAGATAAATCGCAAAAAAGCGGATTATTTAGTCCAACTCTAGTTGCTTCTAGCTTGGCTTTATGCAAGGCAGACTGATTAAGCGTATCGGCCTTGGTAATGACTGTTACGATATTATGGTTGCTATTTTCTAGGTAACGGATAAAAGCTACATCATCTTCTCCTAAATTCCTTCTTAAATCTAGCAACAGCAATATACCTTTGCAAGTTAAAGAAGAAAGAAAGCCTTCTACCATGGAAGAAAATTGAATCGTGTCTTTTGTAGCGTATCCAGTTGAACCATAACCTGGAGAATCAACCAAGTAGAAACTATCATCGATAAGAAAATAATTTAAAAGCTTGGTTTTCCCGGCTTTTTTCGAACTAAAAGCAATTTTTTGTCCCACTAAAGCATTTATTAAGGAACTTTTGCCCACATTAGTTCTTCCTAAAATCAAAACTCTAGGGTAATTGTCTTTGGGCCCATCTTTTGTTTCGATAGAGGAAGTAATGAATTTTACCTTTTTAAAGTCAATCATGCTTTCGGCTCTACAAAAATCCTTTTTAAGGCGTCGTCGACGCATTTCATGAAGGTAATCTTTAAGGATTTTTTAACTTCCTTAGGCAATTCCTCAACATCTTTTTTATTGTCAAATGGGACGAGTATTTCTTTTATGCCACATCTAGAAGCCGCTAAAGATTTTTCCCTTAATCCACCAATTGGCAAGGCTTTTCCTCTTAAAGTTACTTCGCCAGTCATGGCAATGTTAGGAGATACTTCTTTATGGGTTAAACTAGAGATTATGGCACAAGTTAAAGCAACCCCGGCACTTGGCCCATCTTTTGGCACCGCCCCTTCCGGGACATGGATATGAATGTCGTTATTTTGGAAAATATCATCATCGATTCCATATTTCTTGGCATTGGCACGTACATAATCAAGGGCAATCGTAGCCGATTCTTTCATGACTTCCCCTAATTTGCCAGTCAAAACTAGCCCACCCTTTCCTTTAAAATAGGTGACTTCGATAGGCAATATATCGCCACCAAATTCAGTATAGGCTAAACCTGTTACCACACCAATTTGGGGTTCTTTTTCTTTCTTAGAGCCTTCGAAAACTTCAGCCCCTAGATACTTATGGACTTTTTCATTATCGATAATGATTGGCTTTTTTACGTCCTTATCAGTTAAAATCTCGACTACGGCTTTTCTGCAGCAAGAAGAGACCAATCTTTCAAGTTGCCTAACGCCAGCCTCCATCGAATAATGTTCGATCATTGTTTTTATAGCCATTTCTTTAAAAAGAATATCTTCCTTGCTTAAACCATTGGCTTTTGTTTGCTTTGGTATTAAAAAACCTTCGGCGATTTTGATTTTTTCTAGTTCCGTATAAGAAGGGACCTCGATTAATTCGAGCCTGTCTCTTAATGGAGCGGGAACATTTTCAATGTAATTGGCCGTGCAAATAAATAAAACGTTACTTAAATCGTAAGGTTCTTCGATGTAATTATCGTTAAAAGCAAAATTTTGTTCAGGATCAAGAACTTCTAGTAAAGCGCTAGAAGGATCCCCCCTATAATTACTGCCTCCGACTTTATCTATTTCATCAAGGAGGAAGACGGGGTTAGTAACTCCGGTTTTAATCATGCCATGTATTATTCTTCCCGGCATGGAACCTACATAAGTCCTTCTATGACCCCTGATCTCGGCTTCATCGCTAATCCCGCCCAATGCTGTTTTAAAGAATTTTCTTCCTAAAGCTTTGGCAATGGATCTGCCTAAGGAAGTCTTGCCACATCCAGGCGGACCATAAAAACAAAGAATTGGAGCCTTTAAATTGCCAGTCATCTTCTTAACGGCAAGGTATTCGATAATCCTTTTCTTTACTTTTTCTAATCCAAAATGGTCTTCATCAAGAACTTTTTTAACATGATCTAAATCCATGTCGTCTTCGGTTTTTTCAAACCAAGGTACGCTTAAAAGGGTTTCGATATAAGACATTATCAAGGAACTCTCTAGTGAAGCCTCTGGCATCATTTCATAACGTTTTAGCTCGGATTTGATTTTAGCTTTGACGTTTTCTGGATAAGGGTTCTTTTCAAGTTTTTCTTTTACTTTATCTTCGCTGCTTGATGCATCGCTAGATTCACCTAGTTCTTGCCTTATTGCCTTCATTTTTTCTCTTAAGAAATATTCCTTTTGAGATTTTTCGGCTGAAACTCTGACTTTATTTTGCAAATCAGCCTCTATTTCGGCCGAAGACTTAATTTCATTTAAAATTACAAGTAACTCTTTTAGTCTATTTTCTGGATCGAATTGATCTAGGATCCTTTGCCGTTGATTGTTATTTAATGGCAAATATGAAGCTATGGCATCAGGCAAATCACTTGGGGAAATTCCTTTTCCAAGCTGAGCCAAACTCGATCTAGGTATGGAATGAGCAACATTTGGATTAGAGGAAATGAAATCGACTATTTTTTTGACTAAATCAACTTCATTTAAAACGTTTTCTTCATAGTTTTCGCCAAATTCAAAAGTAGCAAAAAAAGCACCGTCTTTGTTGACAATGGATGTAATTTTTACTCTTTTGGACCCGACCACTCTAATTTTGACTCTAGAATTATCAGAAGTTGAGCTAACTATTTTACAAAGTGTCCCGACATCATAAATATCCTTAAATTCTGGATTGTCAATGTTTTCGTCTTTTTGAGAGACGATAACAATTTGGTTATTGGTTTCACTTTGTGCTAGCTCTATTGACTCTACTGAAAAATCCCTCGATGCCTCGATATTTTCGCTCACCGAAGGAAAAACGACTAGGGATCTAACAATAAGAAGAGGAAGGGTCAGTGAGGAAGAACTTTCTTGTTTTATTTCACTTTCAGGCATATTTGCCTCCTTTCTTCTAGGGCAATCACCCTATTTATTTATTATTTTCTAATATGAATTTTCTAACTTTATTTTGGACCAAACTTTCCCTATAAGAAGACAAAGAGTTTCCATAGGCTTTCTTTAAATCTTCTAATTTCATTTTGTAGGTTTCGGCAGTCTTGGCTAATTCATGGTCAAGTTCGGCATCATCGACTAATAATCCTTCTTTGGCGGCAAGGTTATTCAAGACCAAATAGCCTTTGATATTCTTCGTGCTCTCTTTTTTCATTTCTTCTTTTAATGAATCAAGGGTTTTGCCGGTTATTTCTAGATATTGTTCGAATGTTAAGCCATTGCTTTCGACTTGCTTTTTTAAGTTTTCGATTGAAGCTTGGGCTTCCGAATCAATTATGCTAGAAGCTATCTCTATTTTTGAGCCATCAACAATTTGGGAGAAAATGTCATTATAATATTTGGCTTCTATAGAATTGACCTTTCTTTCTAATAAAGTCTTTTTGACAAATTCTTTTAATTCTTCGACTGTTTTAACATCCTTTAAGCCTAAATCAACGACGGCTTCATCGTTTAATTCAGGGATAACTTTGTTTTTAACTTCATGGACTAGGCATTTGAAAGTAGCTTTCTTGCCGGCCAATTCCTTAACATATTGAGTTGGGAATGTAACTTCGACGTCTTTGCTTTCGCCTGCTTTTACTCCAATTAAGGCATCTTCAAATCCTGGAACAAAGGAATTGGAACCAAGTTCTAAGGAATAATTATCGGCTTTTCCCCCATCAAATGGAGTTCCATCGATAAAGCCCTCAAAATCAATGACAACCGTATCTCCTTTGGCGGCTGGTTTATCTGAACTTACTAGTTCGGCATTGCCCTTTAATCTATTCTCGATGTCTTTATTTACTTCTTCATCGGTAACGGAGGCAACTTCTTTTTCGGCATGAAGGCCCTTGTAGTTACCTAATGTAACGTTTGGAACTAAGGTAACGACAAATTTTAACGTTAATTCGGTATCGCTTACTTTTACTACATCGACATCCGGGCGATAAAATGGTTCAACCTTGTTTTCGGTGATGACTTCTCCATACACCGTTGGAAGGATGTCGTTTAAGGCTTGATCTATGATTTTGCTTGGATCGATATGGGACTTCACCATGGCTTCTGGAGCGTGTCCTTTTCTAAAGCCTGGGAGTGTAACATTGGCAGCTAATTTGCTAAAAGCCTTCTTTTGGGCGGAAGTCCAAGTAGAAGAAGGTACTTCGACAGTGATTTCAACTTTGCAATCATCTAATTTTTTTAATGTGTTTTTCATAAGTATTCCTTTAAAAGCAAAAGATAATATACCCTATCTTAAGATAGACACCAAACAATTTGATTAAAATTTTCAATAATTTCTTAAATCGATGGTGAATTTTTAACAATAATATCTAAATTAGAGGCCATTTCTTTTTCTTTTTCATTTAATTCCAAACCTAAATATTTTTTTCCAAGGCAAAGAAGAGAATCATAAAAATTTTCTATCTCTATTATAGGTTCAGGAAAAAGAGAATAAGAAATAGAATCCAATAAACTAGAACATATAGAAGAAAGGCTTAAATCAGCAACAGAAGCCAATTTGTTTTTAATATTTAAGTAATTCTTATCTAATGTTGGTATAGTTAAATCTTTAATATTGTAAACTTTGTTTTCAAAATTTATCTTTTTATCGACTTTAAAATAAGCAAGTATCAGTAAAGCATATTTTCTTAAGGCAAGTTCCCTATTTGATTCAATTAAGGATAAACAAAAAGATAAATCAAAAGAACTTAACCCCTTTTCATTGGATAAGGAAAGTAAATAGGCGTAAATGATTTCCTTTTTCTCATTTAAAGAAGGGGTATTCTCCTTTTCTAGGCCATTTATGTTCTTTTTTATCGATTTTAAAAGCTCACTTTCTTCTTTTTTTATTTTGATTTTATACAAAATAAAAAGTTCCTCGATTTCTTGACTTACATAAGGAAAATTTTCATAAATTTCTAGTTTGTCTCTAGCGTTAATGAAATCACCTTCGGCCAAAGATAATTCAATATCAGCTTTAATAATTCCTTTTGGATTATAGTTAAATAAAACCAATCTATTTTCCTTAATAAATTTATCGGCGTTTTCTATATCGTTTTTCCCTATATAAGAAAGAAGAAGATAATAAAGTGATTTAGCATCTTTTTTATCTTTATTAATTTCGATAACTTTATCAAAATTCTTTTTATTTAAATAATCTAAACTAACATCCATGGAAATAATTTTACCACGAATATCGACCTAGTAATTACTACGAGATTTTCTTTTATTTCCAAGCGAGTATACTTTTGACATTATGTTTTTACTAATTAGCTTTGTTTTTCTTTCAATGGGGGCGTCGTTAGTAACTTATTTTTCTTATTCAATGCAAGAAGATTGGACATTGTTTTATGTCCCGATTGTTTTAACTATAGCTTTTTTTCTTTCTTTATTGCTTCTTCACGTTCTTTACTGCAGCTTATTTTCTTTATTCATTAAAGAAGGGCATAAATACAAGCCAAATAAATATGCGATGTGGATAATAAGTGAAACCGCTTATTTGATATGCTTATTTTTAAGAGTAAAAGTAGTTCCCAATGGCCTAGAAAAGCTGCCAAGAGACAACTCTTTTATGTTGGCAACTAATCATTTAAGTGGTCTAGATCATATTTGTTTGATGTCTTTGCTAGCAAAAGTACCCATGGTCTGCGTTTCTAAATTAGCCAATGCATCAATCCCCGTAGCAGGGAAATGGCTTATCTATGCAGGCTATTTAACAATAATCCAAGGCGATTTAATCGATGGAAAGAAAGTAATGGAAGAGGCTAGCAGTTTATTAGAAAGTTCTACTACTTCAATTTGCATCGCTCCAGAAGGGACAAGGAATAAAAATTACCCAAACCCTATTTTGCTTCCCTTTCATCCAGGCAGCTTTTCCATGGCAAAAGAGGCAAAGAAACCAATTGTTGTCGCTTCGATTCAAAATACTCAATCCGTTTTTAAAAGATTCCCTCTTCATAAAACAAAAGTCTATATTGATGTTTTGGAAGTACTTTTTTATAACGATTACAAGGATATGAGCTTGAATGAAATCTCCACGCATTCTAGAGATTTGATAATGAAACATTTAAAAACGAAGGAAGCAAGACAATATCATTAGAATTTTTTGCTTATTTAAATGGTTAAGTTATTTTTAAAGCCAGTCGAAATTTAAACGTTAAATTTTCCTTTTCTAGAAAGATCATCATAAATGGTTTTTGCTTCATTCATTTTTGCTTTTTGTTTTAAAGCCTCTTCGTATTTAATGGCAAGAAGATCATCTATTTTATACTTGTTATTGAGATCTTCTTTTTCTTTTTTGTTTCGATAAGAAAAATAAGAAATTGCTTTAGAATTATATAAACATGCCTCTTTTATATATTCTAATCTAGCGTTTTCTAAATTAGCTTTTTCCCTAAGGATATTAGCTCTTTTTTCTAATTTTTGTATTCTTTCTTCACTTGCATTCTTTTTCCTTGCTTTTTCTAATTTAGTTTCTTCCTTTAAAGCATTTTTTTCTAAATTAGGGAAAATTATTAGGAATATAAAGAAAAATATTACCATCGAAACTCCGCCCGTTAAAACTGTTTTTAGTAAAGAGATCAAGACGTCATTGACTTGCCAAGAAAGAAGTAAAGGGTTAGCGATTCCCCATAAGGCATTTGTAAATAAAGAAACCCCAATCCAACCTATAAAATACATAAAAGCTTGGAAATATGGGTTTCCTTGGGATTTATAAGTAATGTTCCTTTGAAGAGGAAAATTAATGCATTGGGCTAGAAACACTGCAATTTCAAAAGCAATAAAATTACCTAAGCCTCCTGCTTTTATAACTCCTCCATTAGAAAGAAGACAATTAACATCGGCATAAGTATAGGCTTGAACTAGATTTCCATTAAGCAAGATTTGTACCGGTTCATTAAAAATCCCAAAAAATAAATCATTCCCCCTAACATCTTTTAAGCCTAGATTGATTCTAGGAAAGCAAAAAGGGATATCCCAAATGGAAGAAAATGCATAAGGCAAAAATAGCATTATTAAAAATTGAACAACCGTAACGGCCATGGAAAAAAGGAAGAAAAATCCTATTTTATAAAGCAAATTGCCTAATTTTGGATGCTTATCATTAAAACCATACCAAATTCCAAGCCAATGACGATAAATCTTTTGAAAAGCCTTGATAAAGGAATTATTAGAATAAGGTTTTATTTCGATTTGTTCCATATTTCATTTTCTCCTTGCCTTAAGCTCTTTCTTTTTATCTGTTTTTGCCTTAAAAAAATGATTTACACCTTTAAAGAAATGGCCGTTAAACATTAGAATCAATCCATCAAGTTCGTCCATGGAAATTGATCCACCTGTCATTCTAGATAAACCTCGCATTGGTTGGTGCAAGACACCCATTATAAGAGTATTGGAATTCTTATAATCCCCGAAAGCTCTTAAAATCTTAATGGCTGCCATTATAGAAAAGGCAAATAACCTGCCGCTAAAACCTTTTGCATACTTAAGTTCGTTCACTGTTGTATTGTAATGAACAAGCATTCTGTTTTTCTTTATGAAAGGATAAGAGCTAGGTGGGACTTTATAGCCTAATAATTTTTCAAATTCCAAGTCTTTAACATCATCTACTTTTCCAAAATAATAACTAGGAATTTCGTTTCTAGGAATAAAAAAAGAATCATCTAGTTCATCTTTTTTTATTTCATATTCACTAGATAAGCGAATATCCAAACTGCTTGAACCAATTTGGATAAGGTATCTTCCGCTTTCAATCGACCATCTATTTAGCTTTAGATTCCAATATCTAAAGGTATATTCATCAAAGGGGATAAATATTTCTTTTTCCTCTTTTGCCTTGAATAACGTTTTGTTAAAGCCTTTTAATTCCAAAGCCGGCCTAAAAGTTTTAGAGTCTTTTTTAGAAATGTAGAGCTGACAAATCTCTTTCCCGTCTACATCTGAATTATTTCTTATTTTAAAATAGACTCCCTTTTCGCTAATTTTTAAATCGCGATAGGAAAAATCGCTATAAGAAAGTCCGTAGCCAAAAGGGAAACGTACTTTTTTTCCTATTGAAGCAAAATACCTATATCCGACAAAAATTGAATCGCGATAGATTGTATTTAATTCCTTCCCAGGGAAATAGTTTGCTGTTGGACTATCTTCATAAACAAATGGATAGGTCTCGGTCAATTTTCCGCTTGGATTAACTTTGCCAGTTAAAATATTTAATTCGGCCCTAGCCCCTCCTTGGCCTGGAAGAAAAGCATTTAGCAAAGCATCCACTTCATCCGCCCAATCCATTTTTACTACGCTTCCGGCGTGTAATATGGCTACAGTTTTGATATTTTCTTTTCTTAAGCATTTAAGCAAGAGAATTTGATTTTCGTTTAAATTGATGTTTTTTCTATCTAGTCCTTCTGCTTCAATTGCTTCGTCTAGTCCTAAATAAACTAGTGCTATATCGGCTTTTTTGGCTAAATTAATAGCTTTTTTTAATAGCTTTTTGCTTTTTTTGCCAAACCTATGAAAAGCTTTTTCATAACCGAGAAAATCCAAATCATATTCTTCAATGATATCAAGGGGAGTTTCTAAAAATGTAGAGTTTACTAACGAACTGCCTGCCCCTTGGTAACGCATTTTGGAAGCAAAATCACCTAACAAAGCGACTTTGCAATCTTTCTTTAAAGGAAGGATATTGTTTTCATTTTTCATTAAAACAAGGGATTCTTCCGCACACTTAATAGCAATTTCATGATGCTTTTTAACATCGAAAGAATAGCTTTTTCCTCCTTCGAAAGGCTTAGATGTTTTTTTAACCAAATCAATAAACCTATCGACGTTATTATTTAATGTCTCTTGGCTTATATTCCCATTTTTTACGGCGTCAATAATTTCTTTTATTGTCTCTCCGCCTGCCCCGGGCATTTCTATTTCATTACCAACATTATATCCTTTGACGCGGTCATTTTCCCCGCCCCAATCCGTAACTACAACCCCATCATAATTCCATTCATTCCTAAGGATAGACATTAAATGAGGATTCTCGTTTGCATGAATGCCATTAACCATATTATAAGAAGACATCAAAGTATAGGGCTTGCCTTCTTTAACGGCTATTTCAAAACCGGTCAAATAGATTTCTCTTAAAGCCCTTTCATCGACAATTGTATCGATTGTCATTCTTTTTTCTTCTTGATTATTGCAGGCAAAATGTTTTACGCAGGCCGATATGCCGTTTGATTGGATTCCCTTTACATAAGCCGCAGCCATCTTTCCTGCTAAATATGGGTCTTCGCTAAAATATTCAAAATTGCGACCACACCTAGGGTTTCTTTTTATATTAAGTCCAGGGCCTAATAAAACGTTTACTTTTTGGCTCAAAGCCTCTTTTCCTAAAGTTTTTCCTAACTCTTCCCCTAAAGAAAGATCCCAACTGCAAGACATAGTAACAGCGGTAGGGAAACAAGTGGCTTTAATTGATTCGTTTAAGCCTAAATGGTCGGCTGCAAGGGCTTGTTTTCTAACCCCATGCGGCCCATCAGCAAAGAAAATGGAAGGAATGTTTTTTTCTTTGCACTCTTGCGATTCCCAAAAATTCTTTCCACTGCTTAAAGAGGCTTTTTCTTCTAATGATAATGAATCGACAATGTCTTTGTGTTTCATTTTAATTCCAACCTTTTCTTTTTTTGCCAAATTAATGGCTATAGAGAAAAAATAACATTATCCCAGGGAATAGAAACATTTCTAACCGTATCTAAAATCTATTAGTCGGATAAGACTTTATAATATAGAGTAAAAAGTATCGGCTAGTTAAATCTAGTTTATCCATTTAAGGGGGTTTCTATAGCTATCAATGTTTTCCTTCCTATAAAGATCATATTAGAAAAGCTTTGATATTCTTTGCTATTATAGGAAGGAATGATTAATTGAAATAAATTTAAAAGTAGCTAAGTTTACTTGGCTTTATGCTTTTTTAAAAGCAAAACACCGCCAAGAATAACGAAGGATTGAGCTAACAAAATTGTAACTAGAATTGCCGTTTTGTTATTTTCTTGTTCCGCAAATATGCTTAAAGAGCTATTAACGATATCCCTATTTAAGAAATTCCATTGTCCATCATCAACAAGGGAGGCATTATATTTTTGCCCAATATAGTCATATCTTGCAAGATATCTTGCTACATCTTCATTGCTATTATCATTGGCAATTCCATTTGCAATGATGGATTTACTTTCTTCGTCTAACAAAGCGTATTTATCCCTGCTATCGGTCCAGATTTTCTTAAGTTCTACAATATTTGAAGAGCCATCCGCTTTACAAACATTAGCCAATCTAGAGACAAATTCACTAGCAAATAAATTGGCTTTTGAGTCCGTGTCATTTGTATCGGCGATATAAAAATAGTCAAAGCCTATATATTCATTATTATCATTGCTGATGATGGTAAATTTTATTTGATTATTAGTTTCGTTAAGCGAAATAGGCCCTAAATCGATAGTTCTCCAAATTAAATACATATATCTAACGGCATAACTAGTATTGCTACTTGTGTAAGCATCATTCAAAGAACCTGGTATGCCATGAGAAATTCCATCTGGATCATGGTTAGTAGAATCGTTTCTTCCTTCTATATATAAAGAGGAAGGGATGGAAATTTCAGATTCATTTATTTCTACTTTTAAGTGGTCTTTTACCGTAACGCTATTGGTTACAAAATTGGTTTGATTAACGTTTAAAGAAGAAACCCTTAAGAATAAATGTGGATTCGAATAAGAATGTGTAAGCGAAATGTCGCTAGATAAGGTAGATCCATTCTTGGCGTATTTAACAAAGTCATAATTCGAGCAAGAATAATCTTTGTTATATGTAACAAAATCGCGTATTAAATCTTTGTAATCACCATTATAATTGGCAAGAGTTTTGGCATCTCCAGTTAAAGTGGCATCTTCAAATTCATAAACATCTTTATTCTCATATTTATCAAAATCAAGAATCATGCAATCTAGTTGACCGCTTGTGTTGCCATTTTTTGCAGTATAAGTGAAATTGTTTTCTCCACTTCTTACTAAAACCTTACCAACCAACACGGTTTGCCAATCCTGATAGACATAACGTCCATGCATATTAAGCTCGGTACTAAGTGTCTTCCAATTTCCTTGTTCATCTTTTTCATAAGCAAAACTGACTTTATCGTTTATATCTTCATCTAACCTTTGCTTATAATATCTTCCAAAAACAGTCGCATTGTCGTTAATTGCGATTTCTTCTTGGTTTAAGGAAACACCCAACATTTTGGCTAATTTCATTTTGCTAGTCGATGGCAATTCAGCGTCTTTATTGGCTGAATTTGAAGCAACGCGCACATAAAGATCGGCATATCTATCAACACTAGAAGTGTAAGAGACATTAACGGTTGCCCCAGCATCAAAACCAAGCACATAACCACCGGTAGTATTGACAGTCATGGTCTTGCTTTTTCCGTTTAAATAAACTTCTTGGGTTATTTCGTTAATTGGAGAGCAAGAATAATTGCCTGTATACATCCTTGCGGCATATAAACGCGAATTTTTATAAGTATCACTTAGATAGCTTTTAGCATTGCCTGTATATGTAATGCTCGTCCCACTTGGTAAAGTGTCACCACCTTCGAATTCAATGATTTCTTTATCCTTTAATTCTGATAAAGTCTTATAGCTCAAAGCATTAGATTCGATAGCTTCTTTATTTTTTAAGCCAAGAATGAGACTAGTAGCAGTAAAAACAACGCTTCCTACTAATAATAATTTAAAATATTTATTCATATTTATTTCCCTTCTTCTTTAACGATATCACTTTCTTTTCCTTTGCGGATATAGGCAAAATAGCCTAGAGTCAAAATACCATCGAGCAGCAACAAGTTAATTCCAACTACCGCCAATAGCCAAAAAGGTTCATTGCGTACAACATCAACTATAGCGGGTGCTTCTTCACTTTGTATTTGCGAGTAACAGACCATGTAGAGGATGTTTTTGCAAGATTTTCTAACATCATTGGCAACTTGGATATCATTCATCCAAGAATTTCCTAGGTTATGGCTATTCTGCTGAGCCCCATTTAGCCAAATATCGTTTCCGGCTTGAATGCCTTCTTTTGCATCATAGGCTCCGCCAACCCAGTCAGTTACGACCGCACCTTTAAAGCCCCATTCATCACGCAAAACATAAGTAAGCAAGGCTCCATTAACTTTTGCACTAGTTCCACCAACGCAATTAAAGGCAGACATAATGCCGTTAGTTCCGCCGACTTTAACTGCCAATTCAAAAGCGCGCAAATACGTTTCACGCAAAGCTTGCTCGGTAGTCCAAGTCTTTATGCCGCCCCTGTTTGTCTCGCATTCATTTAAGGCAAAATGCTTGACATAGGTGGTAAGGCGTTTTGACAAGGCCCCTTTTACCGTATAGGCCGCCATATATCCAGAAAGCATTGGGTCTTCAGAATAATACTCATTATTTCTTCCTCCAAATGGGGAACGCCTAATGTTACACCCTGGCGCATACCATCCATTTACCCCTGTAACTTGGGCTTCGTTTCCAATCGTCTTGCCATAATTACTTGCTAACTCCTTATTGAAACTATTCCCAATTAATCCTGCCATTGGGAACCAAGTCCATTGGCTAGTTTCCGTGACTGAGGCATTTGATCTAGTTAATCCCATAGGACCGTCATTGTCTCTCATCCAAATTTTGCCAACGCTAGCGGCTTCTATGGTTGAATATCCGCCCATGACTATTAAATTGGAAGCGTCTTGATAAGTTAATTGGTCAAGAAGCAAATCCCATTTTGGGTTATCAAAATCGCCTCCAAGTTCTTTCATTAATTCAATATTTGCCTTAACTGAAGCAGCGTTTGGAGAATGCAATAAATTTGCATCAGTAATCTTGTTCCTTTCTAAATCGGTATATAAATAAAGACCATTGTCGGCATTAAAAGTAGGCAATTTCTCATAAGTACGCGTATTTTTTAAAGTACCGCCCTTAGTATAATTTTCTACCGTTTCTTTTTTGATCGTTCCTTTAAAGTCGCTTCTAGATAAAAATAAAGAAGGATCGTTTCTATCGACGCTAGTATTATCAAAGGCGTCTTCGCCAGTAAATCTATTCTTTACCTCGTTATCGGTTGCTTTATCTTTTTCTATTTTGATATCGGAGGCAACGTTGTATTTAATTGTCCCATTAGAAAAGAGTTCTTCATGGGAATTTTTCATGAATTTTAGGCTATATTCGCCTTTTTCTAGTTCATATCCTTTGAAATTATTACTATTTTTGTCGTAGCAATCGTAACTAGCCATGTAATAAGGATCGATTTGGAAAGTTAAAATCTCGCTTTCCCCCGGATTTAATAATTTAGTCTTGGCAAAATCTAGCAAATTGATGGATGATTTTTCAATTCCGCCAGAAGTATAAGGGGCAGAATAATATAATTCGATGACATCTTTTCCTTTAGCAGAACCCGAATTGGTTACTTTTATGCTTAAGCTTATATTCGTATCTAAAGAAATATCGCTTCCACTAGTTGGAATAACAGCACTTTTCCCGTCTTTTCCAACCAATTCATAAGAAAAACTCGTATAGCTTAAACCGTGACCAAATGGATATTGGACTATTCCATCATAACCATTTTTGCCATTGGTTTTCTTTTCATCGTTATTAGAATAATTGTTCCAATATCCTTCTTTATCCGCGGTTTCAAAAAATTTATAGCCGACATAGATATCCTCAACATAAGTAACCGAAGGGGAAGATACGCGCCCAAAGTTATAAAAACTTGGATTCTCGGAATGGTCGGTGACGCAAGTTTCCGTTATCCTTCCAGAAGGATTGACATCCCCAGTCAAAACCGAAGGAATTGCCCTTGCCCCCGATTGTCCTGTAACACCAATATAATAAACATTTTGAATTCTATTATCTTCGAAAGCCCCACATTCAACCATATTGGTACAATTTAGCAATACGGTTACATTGGAAAAGTTTTCTTCAACCATCTTAATCATGTCAAGTTCTTCATCGGTCAAAGAAAGGTAACCCCTATCCACTTTTTGTGGTTCCATTCCTTTTTCATTGACGACATAAGAATAATTTTGCGGGCAATCCTGAGCTTCCCCGGACTGACGTGAGATTACGATAATCGCATTATCAGAATATTCTTTTGCATCTTCTAGAAGAGTTTTTCCATCTACTGCATTTGCAGGGTTAGTATAAACATCAACTTTCGGGTTATAGTTAGTATAAAGTTTGTCATTCCCACCTAAAGATTCGCTTACTTTTCTGCCACCGCACCAACTCTCATAGAATTTTTTAAGGTTGGTATTATATTCAATTTTTTTCTTTGGATATGTCTTATTATATTTATCAAAACCGTCAAAAAACAAAACACGTTTATTTTCTGGGATTCTAGAAATGCCTGACCCATAACCGGAAATTAAGAAGCCGGCATCAACACTTGACCACCCAAAGACATTGACCTTTCTATTGCTATTTGGATTAGAGGAATCATAGGCGAATGGAGCTTTACCACTTGTATTTTTTAGCATGGTGATTCCTTCTTCCATTATTTCCTTAACAAAAGCATCGCCTTTGGCTAAGGCGGCTCCGGCTTTATCATAGCTAACGCCAGACCCATTTATTCCTTGGTCGATGAAATCATAATACTTGCCACATAAGACATCGCCGGTAATCATAGCTCCAGCTAAAATAGCTATATCGACACCACTAATGATTTTTCCTATTTTTTTCATATTCTTTAGCCTTCTTTTATTTGGTTTTATAAGGGGCAAAATTCAAAGAAACGCAATCCCAGTGCCCACTTGTATTGGAATTGTTTGCGGTAATGACAAGAGTATTCTCGCCTTTTTTCATCTTGATTCCTTTAATGGTTATATCGGTCCAATAGACAAATCTATACCTACCGTTGATATCGATGCCATCTATTGATTCATTTCTATTTTGAGGATCCGGGGTGTCGCTAGTAATGCATTTTGTAACCATGTCGTCGCTGAAATTTGAAGTAATGTCTACCCCATTTAGTTTATATATGGCCATTTTATTGGCTTTGAGAGGATTGGTTTGGAACTTGCTTCCTTCCACTCCGGAATTAGAAGAGACACGAATTGTCAAATCGCAATCACCGCCGCTAGGAAGAGTGAAAGTTTTCTTCATTTCTCCAATTTCATTTGAATCTTTAACATCGAAATTGTGAACAAAGCCTTTCCCACTTGCTTGATAATCGCCGCTATATCCTAAATAGGCATTTGCATGCATTTTGGCATATTGGCAATTATCGAAATAATCGGTTTTGTAATTAGTGCCTGTTTGCTTGATTGCGTAAGCGTGTTTTAATTCCATGTCCTCGCATTCAAACGTATATTTATCATCATTCAAATCAGGTTTTTCGTTGGGGTCAACAATATTAAACGTACACGTTGCAGACTTATCGCCACATTTAGCCTCAATAATGGCTGTCCCTGCCTTTAACCCGGTTACTTTGCCTTCTTCAGTAACGCTAGCGATATCTATAGAGCTACTAGACCAAGTAACTGGATTTGAGTTAGATTTTGTTACTATCAAAGTCTCACTTTCTCCAATATTTAAAGTCGAAACTGATTTATTAAGCGAAATCTCATTAGAAGAATCCCCACCATCCTTATAAGGTTTGACGTCTATTTTTATATAATCCCAATGCCCGCTTTCGGAAGCATTGTTTGGATAGAAATTTATTTTGTTATTTCCCCTTCTTAAATTAATTCGACCTAGGTTAACTTCTGTCCAATTAATGAAGCGATAACGCCCTTCTAAAGACATTCCATCGACCATACCGGTTCTATTTTGCTTATCTGGAGTAGGATCTTTAATTCCTTCAAACACAGCTTCTTGATTTAAGGAAGAAGTAATATCGACAGAATTTAGCAATACTTTAGCCGCTTTTGTGACCTGTAAGTCCCCGGATGTATATTCGCCTGTAGAAATATTAGAAGCACCACGGACAATTAAATTGGCAAAGCCTCCACCTGGGGCGTTTATGGACATAGACATGTTTCTTCCATCCCCATTTTGATCAAAGCCCAAAACAAATCCTTTTCCGCTGGCTTCATATTTTCCGCTATACCCTAAATAAGCAGCGGCACGGAAAGAAGCATAGGAACAATTGGTTGCCTTATAATCTTTTTTATAGTCATCCCCTGTTTGTACTAAGGTAGCAATTTCTCCTTCTATATTTAGATTTTCGGCTTCAGAGAAATAATAATCTTCATTTAAATTCGGATCGACTTCTCCAACAGCGGAGCCATTAATAACATTAAATTCGCATTCAATCGAAAAAGAGCCACTTTCTTTTGGGGTCAAGACGTGTGAGCCGTTATAAATAAAATTTTGTCCCTCGCTTAATTCGCCTTCTATATTATCAACCCAAGAATAAATAGAAGGATCTAGATCGACTTCATCCCCATTATCTTTAACGCCTTTTAATTGTATATTCTTAATGGAAAAAGTATCGACTTTAGCATCAACGGATGTTTTTTCATAGCTAGCTTTTATATCTTTAAATACATTAATTGCTAAATCGGTGGTCTTGCCTTGAGAATATTGAATGGCTACGCTAGTTGTTTCGCTACTTAGAGTCGGATTGGTTATTAATTTAATTTGGTCATAGCTATTATTGGAAGTAAAATCACCAATCTTATAAGTGTTATCGTTATCTTCGATAGTCTCGCCATAAACATCATAAGTAACATGGAATTTTAAGCCGGTAGAATTGAATTTAGTCCCACTTTTTTGAGGCAAAGGACCTTCTATTGCCTTTAATCCATTAGGAGAAAAAACTCCTTTTAAAGATTTATAGACATTCACCCCGTCTAAGGTAGTTTCAAACTTCTTATCAGTAGATGAATCTAACCAACTGACATTATATGTTCCGTTTTTTGTTTCTTCTTCAAAAGTAGTAGGAACATCAATTGTCCAGCCTTCAATCTCTTCTTCGCTAGAATCTTCTCTAACGGCGTTGACTACCATCCCATCGCTATTAAAGGATTGACCAAGCAAATAAGTCATGCGTGTAGGCTTTTCGCTAACATAAATTGATTCGACCGGGCTTAAAACAGGTTCATTAGAAGGCTTATTAAAAGTTTTATTCAAACCTACGCTAATTAAAACAACGGAGGTAACTAAAATTGCTCCAATCCCAGAAAAAACTCCAATATCTATTTTTTTCCTTAACGGCATTTTCTTTGCTTCAGATGAATGCACTTCTACTTGCTCATTAGGAATTTCATTCTTTTTTTCATCATCTAGTAAGTCATCGAATGAGACATTGAAGGTTGAACAAATGGTTTTTAAGTTTTCAATGCTAGGATAAGATTTACCAAGTTCCCATTTGCTAATCGCCACTCTTGTAAGACCAAGCTTTGCCGCAAATTCATCTTGGGTCATATTGTTATCAATACGAATCTTTTTAATTCTCTCGCTTGTTTTCATAGAAGCTCCTTTCGTGTTTTCGAAACTAATTTAAAATAGCGAAACCAAATTTATAAACATTATTAAAAACACCTAAGAAAGCGTTTTCAAGGAAAGAATTAGTTTCAATTTCTTTAAATTTTGAATTAACTTAAAAACAATCGATAGAAACGAATTTATTGCATTATTTAAAAATGAAAAATGGGTAAAAATATTTTATTTTATCTAGACGAAACCGCCTTTTGTTCATTTCAAATACGTCTAAAGAAGCCTTGCTAAACTAATCTATTTCGCCTAAATAGGATTGAGTAAGATACATTGTAGATTCTTGCAAACTTTTATCTACCTAAGAAATAAAAAAGGCGTCTCGATTAAGAAACGCCATTTTATTTATTGGCGCGCCCGAGCCGACTCGAACGGCTGACCCACAGCTTAGAAGGCTGTTGCTCTATCCAGCTGAGCTACGGGCGCAACGAGGAAATAATAAAGAATTAGATAACAAACTTCAATAGATAAAAACAAAAATACCTACTTTTTATTAAGATAGCAAAGCTTATATAAAAGAATTTATTAAATGATTCTATTCCTTTTGATGCAATTTGCTATATAAAGAAGCGGCTACTTCTTTAGGCAAGAGTTGGCTTAATTCGACAATGCTTGCCTTTAATAAGGCTTCTTTGGAGGAAAATGTCCTCCTTAATAATTCTTTTCTTTTATCACCTAAATTTTTTATTCCATCGAAAATCGAATTCATTTGTTTCTTCTCGTGGGTGTTTCTAAAATAGGAAATGGCAAAGCGATGAACCTCATCTTGCATTCTCATAAGAAAGAAAAATAAACTGCCTTTTTTATCTAGCTTATACGTATTTCCATCCTTATCTATCAAGCCTTCGGTTTGATGAAAATCATTTTTATATAAACCAAAAACAGGGATTTTTACTTTTGCTATATCTAGCCCTTCTAAGCAAGCGTGAACTTGGCTTAAGCCTCCATCTGTTAAAATCAAGTCGGGGAAAGTCAATTTTTCTTCCTTTAACCTTGAATATCTTCTACTTACTACTTCGACCATGGAATGGTAATCATCGCCAGCATTTTTTTCGCTTAATCTAAACTTTCGATAATTCTTTTTTGCTACTTCTGCATTAATAAAACAAACCATGGCCCCCACTGCCGAATCACCTTGAAGGTGAGAATTATCGAAAAGCTCGATTCTATATGGGGTCTTAATTTTTAATAAATTAGATAATTCTTCCAATAATTTCTCTTTATCATCTTCTAATCTAGAAGAAGAAAAATGCTCATCCAATCCATTTTTTGCATTTAATTCGGCAATGGAAACGATATCTTTTATTTGCCCTTCTTTAGGCAAAAGGACTTTCATATCAAATTCATCTTCTAAACTTTGTTTTAAAAAAAGAGCGCCCGTAGCTAAATATTTAGGCGTTTCCCTAGTGGAATAATATTGTTCTAATACTTCTAGTACGGTTTCTTCCAAACTTGAAAAAGTTTCGACTACAAAGATATTTTTTCCAAGCAAAAGTCCGTTTCTATAAGTTAAAATTGCAATGCAGCAATAAGAATCTCTGCTTGAAAACGCGACCGCATCAAAAGAAGTATACTCTCCCCTTAATTCAACATTTTGCTTGCTTATTACATAATCGATGCTCTCTATTGTTTTTTTATAATCGGAAGCTAATTCAAAATCTAATTTATTCGAGGCGTCTATCATTTTTGCAGTCAATTCTTTTTTTACTGCATTAACATCACCTCTTAAGAAAGCTTTGATTTTATCTTTTAATTCCTCGTTGCTCTTTTCATCTATTTTATTGACACACGGGGCTAAGCATTGACCTAAATGGTAATACAGGCAAGGGCTTTTCGGGATATTTCTACATTTCCTAGTTGGATATATTTTATTTAATAAATCAATAATGGCGTAAGCAGAACTAGAAGAAGGAAAAGGCCCAAAGTAATAATAAGACTTATCTTTGCTAGACCTTGCTATTTTTAAATATGGGTCATTTTTTCTTTTTAAGGCAATATAAGGATAATGGGAATCATCGGTCAGCATTATATTATAACGCGGATAATGTGTTTGAATTAGATTGCTTTCTAGTATCAAGGCTTCTTTTTCAGAAGAAAGAAGAATTGTATCGAAATGGTCAACATGGCTTACCATGGCTGCCACTTTTCCATTTTGAGGACGCAAAAAATATTGACCGACCCTCTTTTTTAGATTTTTTGCCTTGCCAATATAGATAATTTTATCGTCTTTATCCTTCATTAGGTAAACACCGGGTCTAGAAGAGAGAAGACTTATTTGGGCTTTTAGTTTTTCGTTCATTTTAAATATATAATAGTAGCGCCAGCCCCACCTTCATATTCACCCGCGGGCTCGCTTTTTTCAATAAAGGATGAATGGTTTTTTATAAATTCTTGGCACATTCTTTTTAAGGCACCGCTACCTAGCCCATGGATTATCCTTACTCTTTTATAGCCTTTTAGTCGGCAAGAATCTAGATAATGATCTAATTCGTTTTTAGCTTCTTCGTAACGAAGTCCCAATAGATTTAATTCCAAGGGCAACCCTTTTGAAGTAGACAAACTATCCAATACTTTTCCTGAGATTCCTTGTTTAATTTCTTTTGGAGGACTACATTTTATAGCTTTATCAACGGTAGAATTAAAAACAAAACCATTTGGAGTTGATATTTCAATTCTTTTGCCATTTATCCGAGTGATTTTCCCGACGATTCCAAAAGAAGGTATTTCACAGTAATCATTCAAAACTAGTTTAGAACTAGGCAAGATTTCTTCCTCTTTTTCTTCTAGATAGAGGTCTTCTAATTTTTTCTTGGCTTCTATAGCCTGATGAAGCTTTACGTTCGGCCTAGAAAGAGAAGAAATGATTTCCTCGACTTCTTTTTTGGCTTTTTCTAATATTTGGTTATTTTTATCGATATTATACTCTTTTATTTCTTTTTCTTTGATTAACAAGGCGGTTTCTTTGGATTTTAATTCTTTTTCTTTCTTTTCAATGAGTTGGATTTTTCTCTCTAATTTTTCATTTAAGGCTTTATTCTCATTTAAGGAAATGGACAATTTATTCAAAGCAACTTGCAACGAACCGACTTGCTTGGAATTAAGCAATTCTTTTGCTTTACTTAAAACTTCCTCATTGACGCCAAACCTTCTTGCTACTTCTAACCCATATGATTCGCCTGGCAAGCCTAAAAGAAGATGATAGGTAGGCAATAAACTCTTATTATCGAATTCCATGGAGGCGTTAATTATGTTTCTATTGGTCAATCCAAAACTTTTTAAGGATTCGAAATGACTAGAAATTAAAGCAAAGCAATGTTTTTTTAGCAAATAAGTAACAATTGATTCCGCCAAAGCTTCCCCTTCATTTGGACTTGTACCAGTCCCTACTTCATCGAGCAAAACTAAATCTAAGCCTCCAACGTTATCTAAAATAGAAGATAAGTTGGAACAATGGCCAGAAAAAGTTGATAGATTATCCATCAAGGATTGATTGTCCCCAATATCGGCATAAATATTTCTAAAATATGGAAGAACGGCTCCTTGTTCGGTTGGAAGCATATAGCCTAACTTAAACATTAAGGCAAATAAGCCAAGCGTTTTTAAAATTACCGTTTTCCCTCCGGCGTTAGGTCCAGAAATAATGCACACCCTAGTTTCTTTTTTTAAAATTATTGTATTGGCTATAACTTTATCTTGATTAAGCAAGGGATGCCTAGAACTTGGAAGATAGACATAATCGCCTAAAGTAGGCACATGCCCTTTATATTTTCTTCCTTGCAAGACCCTAGCTTGCAAAAAGTCTAAATCTCCAATCAATTTATTTAAGGCTAATATTTCTTCTCCCCTAGAAGCAATTAATTTTGATAACTCAAGCAATATCTTTTCTATTTCTCTTTTTTCTTCTTCATTAAGCTCAAAAATCCTATTATTTAAACGCACCACTTCTTCAGGTTCTATAAAAGTAGTTGAACCGGTTGAGGAAACATCTTGGATAATGCCTTTGACTTTATTTTTAAAAGAAGTAGAAACAGGTAAAACAAAATGCCCGTTTTTTAAAGTATAAGAAAAAGAAGTGAGGTATTCCTTATTTTTAATTAATGCTTCGTTAGTAATTTTATCGGCTTGTCTTTTAATTAGATAAATTTGGTGCCTAATTCTTTTTAATTCAGCTGAAGCATCGTCAAAAATGGAGAGGTCTGGTCCAATTGTTTTTCTTATTTTATCTAATATAAAATCAAGAGAAGGGAACTTTTTTATTATTTCTTTTAAGTAAGGAAAATTCTTTTCTTCTAAAGAATTTATATAGCTAGATAAAGTTAAGCCGTTATCGATATCTAGAAGAATTGAATAAATGATTTCCTTGCTAAGCGAAGAGCCTTTTTCGGCTAAAGAAATGGGCTTAGTTAAATCTATAGAACAATTAAAGGGCATATTGCCTTTACTTGAAATTGCTAAATCCACTTCTTTTAATAAAGCAAATTGTCTTTCTAATTCAGCAAGAGGGAATTCCTTTTTATTTAAACTTAAAGACTTTCCAATCTCGGTATACGCAAAAGAAGATAGTTCTTCCCTAATCTTATTTATTTCTAAAATATCGTAGACGCTGCGCATAAATTAATTATACATTACAAAAAGTGTTTTTACTTTAAAGATGTTTCTTTAAAATATAGTAGATGGATAACTCCTCTTATTCTTTTTTAATAGATAAAACAAAACTAGAAGAAATAGTTTCTTTCTATAAAGGAAATTCTTCTGTTCCTAAAAATGATTACATTCTTTTTGCCTATAAAGATAAAAATGTCGCCATAAGTATCTATAAAAGAAAAAATCCAAATGAATTTACAATTCTATTTCAAGGGGAAAAAGCTAGAAAAGAAGCCTTAAAAAATGGGTTTGAGGTTAAAGAAGAAATAAAAAGAGTAAAGAAAACTTGTCCTGAAGCACCTATCTTCTCTCCCCAGATAGGTTCAGACGAAGTAGGAACAGGCGATTATTTTGGACCAATAATAGTAGCTGCGAGCTTTATTTCCAATCAAACTTACCCAATTTTAAAAGAGCTAGGAGTAACAGATTCCAAGTTGTTAAATGATAAAAATATAAAAGAAATTGGGGCAAAACTAATTAACCTAGTCCCCTATTCGGAATTATATTTGCCACAAGAAAAATATAATGAACTATCTAAGCTTGGCCTAAACATTAATCAAATAAAAGCCAAAATGCATAATAGAGTTCTTTTAAATCTGGCAAAAAAATATCCAAACATTCCTTTAAAGCAAGATCAATTCGCCTCCGCACCATTATATTATTCTTATTTATGCGATGAAAAAGAAATTGCTAGCCCCATTGAATTTAAAACAAAGGGGGAATTATTTTTCCCTAGCGTGGCAGCCGCCTCAATTATTGCTAGGTATTCCTTTTTATTAAAGATGGAAAAATTAAATAAAGCCTATGATTTATCATTCCCTTTTGGATCAGGAAATAAAGTTGATTCATTTGGTAAGGAATTTGTTAGAAAATATGGAGAAAAAGAGCTAGAAAAAGTAGCTAAAGTAAATTTTGCCAATACAAAGAAAATCTTAAACTAATTTAAACTCGTCTAGCTAAGTTTATTTAAAACGTCTTGAAAATATGACGGCAGTCCCACTTCAAAACTCATTTGTTTCTTTAAAATCGGATGAATAAAAGAGAGTCTATAAGCATGAAGCAATTGGCCATCGTTATTTAATGTCCTATTGCCTTTTCCATAAATTGGATCGCCAAGCAAAGGATGACCAATATAGTCAAAATGGACCCTTATTTGGTGGGTTCTGCCGGTTTCAAGCTTGCAATCTATATATGTCGCGTTGCTTTTTTTAAATCTTTCGATTACTTTGAAGTTGGTAATGGCTTCTTTGCCGTTTTTTAGATCAACGCACATCTTTATTCTATTGGTTTTATCTCTACCGATAGGGGCAATTATTTTGCCTTCGTTTTCGTTTATTATCCCTAAAACAAGTGCTTTATATTCTCTATGCATCGAATGAGAGGAAAGCTGTTCTTGTAACCCTAACATGGCTTGGTTAGTTTTAGCAACAACCAAAAGGCCGCTAGTATCTTTATCGATACGATGAACTATGCCTGGCCTAATGTAATCATTAGTATCGGCTAGCTTAGTTTTTCTATATAAAAGTCCATTTACCAAAGTCTTGTCCTTATGGCCATTACCAGGATGGACAATCAGTCCTCTTGGTTTATTGACGACAAGAAGATAGTCGTCTTCATAGACGACTTCAAAAGGAACTTCTTCCGGGATTAGTTGACTTTCCTTTTCCAAATAAGGAATGAAAGAGATTTCATCGTTTTCTTCGACTAAATAATGGGCTTTTTCAAATTTAGAATTAACCCAACATTCTTTATTTTTAATAATAAAGTTAGCCTTGCTTCGACTAAAAGCCGCTTTATGAAGAAAAAGGAATTGGTCAAGCCTAAGGCATGCTTCTTCTTTAGTTACTATTAAAGTAATCTTATTCGTTTCTTTCATCATTATTATTCTTATTCTCTTCTAGTGGGTTCTTGTTAAAAGGATCTTTTTTTGCATTTTTAATCGCATCAATCAATAAAATGACTATCATCATGATAACCCCAATCGTTAAATAAGCGTCTGCAAAATTAAAAACCGCGAAAGGATTTAAAAAAGAATTAGGTTTACTAGGCCCTCCACCTAAATAAAACTGAATAAAATCTATTACTCCGTCGAATCCGCAAATGCTAGACCAATAGAAAGCGCGATCAATTAAATTCCCGGCAGCCCCAGCTAATAATAAACAAGCAGTCGCGTGTTCTAAATAATTGAATTTAGTCGCATTTTTTAGCCAATAAAAAGCGATTACAATAGACATTACTAACGAAATAATAATATTAATGCTTCTACCTGCTACTCCATCTATTCCTAAGGAGAAGGCAATCTTCGTATTATGGTAAATAGAAACATAAAGGAAATTCGGTATTATTTGAATTGGCTCCCCTTCTTTTACAAAAATCTGGCAAAGCCATTTCGAGATAATGTCCATTGCAAACAAAAATAGAGAAAGAGAAAAGAAAATGATTAAACCATTTCTTTTATGCTTATCCAAAGATTTGAATTTCAAATAAATAGACTTGATTTTATTCATGTTCATCCAAGGCCTTATTGCATCTAGGGCAAAGTTTTATCCCGTTATGATCGACTAATTTAGTGAAATGTTTACGGCAACGGGAACAAATTTCATCTTCGTCAATGGAAACAAGACAACTATCTTTTTCTCCTTTTTCATAAGTTAGGTTAGAAACTATGAAATAGGAAGCGATATTCTCGTTGCTTTCAGAGCAAAACAAAGAATAAAGTAAATCGTCTTTAATACTTAAATGAATGGAAGCATCGACACTTGAACCAATTTTGCCTTCTGCCCTTTCTACTTCTAAGGCTTTTAATACCTCATCTCTTAAACCCATAAAAGAAGAGAAGGCTTTTTGGACTGATTCGTCATAAACATGGGTTACCCTGGGCATATCTTCCAATTGACAGGCTTCTTTGCTCTTACTTGGCCAATAAGAATGCACTTCTTCCATGGTAAAAGGAAGAATCGGATTTAACAAAAGAGTCAATGTTTTTAAACATTTATTTAAAACAAAACAAATGGCTTCTCTTTTTTCTGAATTGGAGGCATCACAGTATAAGGTGTCTTTGCTAATATCTAAATAAAAGCTAGACAATGTCGAACTTAAAAAATTAACAATAGGATTAATAACGGAAGCAAAGTCATAACTTTCATAAGAAATTAAGGCTTTGTTTTTTACTCTTTCTAGTTCGGAAAGAATAAATTTATCAACCGTAGAGAAAGCTAAGCTTGATGAGTCTTTTTCCACATAAGAAGAAAGATTGCCGAGAATAAACTTAAATGTATTTCTTATTTTTCTATAATTATCAACAACGGTTTTAATTATGGATTCCCCTATGCGGCAATCCGACCTATAATCGACTGTAGCCGCCCATAGACGCAATATGTCTGCCCCATATATGGAAGCAATTTTATTTGGATCGACTCCATTTCCGGCTGATTTTGACATTTTTTGCCATTTTTCATCCATGACAAAGCCATGGGTTAGGCAAGTTGAAAAAGGAGCAATATTAGAAAAGGCGGTAGAAAGGATCAAGGAAGAATTAAACCATCCTCTATATTGGTCATTTCCCTCTAAATATAAATCGGCTGGATATTTTAAGCCTCTATTTAGCAAGGTTCCATTCCAGCTAGAGCCAGAATCGAACCATACATCCATGATGTCTTTTTCTTTTTTAAATAAACCATGGGGTGATTTTTTGTTTGTATAGTTTGGAGGTAAAAGTTCTGCTTCGCTTAATTCAAACCAAGCCGAAGAACCTTTTTCTTTTATTATATTAATAATGTGGTCAAATACTTCTTCTTCTATTATCGGAGAACCATCTTCATTATAGATAATAGGGATTGGAACCCCCCATAGTCTTTGCCTAGAAATGCACCAATCGCCTCTATCCTTAATCATGTTAACCATTTTGTTCTCGCCCCAAGATGGTACCCAATTAATCGAGGATACTTCTTTTAAAAGAAGTTCCCTAATTGGGGAAATGGAGCAGAACCATTGGGGAGTAGCCCTAAATATAACAGGTTTTTTTGTCCTCCAATCGTGAGGATAACTATGGATTATGTCTTCTTCTTTTAACAATAAGCCAAGAGAAAAAAGCATATCAATGACTTTATCATTGGCTTCTTCATAAAATAGCCCATTAAGCGGATCGTCTTTTTCTAAATGCAAAACACCTTTTTCATCGACAGGACAAAAAGGCTTAATGCCATATTTTAAGCAAGCATTAAAATCATCGACTCCATGATCTGGGGCAGTATGGACTAATCCAGTGCCTGAATCCTCAGTAACAAAGGAAGCACAAATAATAGGAGAAACTCTATTGGGATATAAAGGATGTTCTAGAACTACCCCTTCTAATTCCCCTCCTTTAAATGTCTTAATCAATTCGACTTCCCCAAGTTCTAACTCGGCCGCGAGTTTATCTTTTAACGACACAAGGAAAAGGAGGTTTCCTTTATTGGTTTTAAATAAGCCGTATTCAAATTTAGGATTTACCGTAACGGCTTGATCAGCCGGTATTGTCCAAGGAGTCGTGGTCCAAATTGCAACATAATCAGAAGAAGAAAGTTTGCCTTTGCCATCCTTTACCTTAAATTTAACATACATCGTCCTAGCTTTGACGTCATGATATTCGATTTCCGCTTCTGCTAAAGCAGATTCGCTAGAGGGAGACCAATAAACTGGTTTGACACCTTTGTAAATAAGTCCTTTTAAGGCCATGGAAGCAAAAACCTCCATTTCCTTGGCTTCATAATCGCTTAACAAGGTCAAGTATGGATTATCATAATCGCCAAGACAGCCTAGCCTTTGTATTTCTTTCTTTTGTCTTGCAACTTGAGTAAGGGCATATTGTTTGCACTTTTCCCTAAATACAGGTATTGGGGTTTCTTTTCTATTGACTCCGCTTTTTGTTACTTGAACCTCGATTGGTAAGCCGTGAGTATCCCAACCAAAAATAAATGGCGTCTTATAGCCTGCCATGTTCTTATATCTAATGACAAAATCTTTTAAGCATCTATTCAAGGCATGGCCACAATGGATATCCCCATTGGCATAAGGTGGGCCATCATGAAGCATAAAAGTAGGAGCATCAATCCTATTTTCATTCATCTTTTCATAAATATGGTCATCTTGCCACTTTTTTACTAATAATGGTTCTTTTTCGCCTAGTCCAGCTCTCATTGGGAAATCCGTAATAGGCATCAATAGGGTTTCTTTTAATTCCATAATTCACCTCAAAAAAATAAAAAGCGTCTTCTTATAAGGACGCCTTTGGCGCGGTACCACCTTATTTCTTGATTGATATCAAGCCCTTGTTTTTCTTTTAACGCAAAGAAGCGGAAGACCTAAATTAAGTTCGATCTCCAGGCTCGGAAGTGATGTCCATTGGCTTCCCCCTTCTCAACTTCGGCGGGGTTCTCTGTCATTGTCTTTGGCGCGTCTTCGTCTTAGCCTATTAAATATTATCACTAAAAGAAGAAATAACAACTACGCTTAACTATTGGAGTCAAGTTTCCCCGAAAAGAAATCTGGCAAGAATTTGGTTTTGGCATTTTCTTCGTCTTCTCCGGAATTCTTTTCGTTTTCTTCATCTTTTTTTATGGCCAAGGCCTTGGCTTCGTCAACACCATTGCCAACCATTTCCTTTTTAGGACGAGTAAAGGTTGGAGCGGAGGTAAAGTCAAAATCCTCGGTAAAATCGCTAGCAATAACACTAACTAAAATCGTGTCATTGAGTTGGTCGTTTATTGAAACGCCAAATTTAATATCGACTTCATTCCCGGCTTGCTCAATGATTCTATTTACGCATTCATTAGCTTCGTATAAAGTAACATTTGAACCGCAAGTAACGGCGCATATAGCTCTTCTAGCCCCGGCGATGGATGCTTCTAATAATGGGCTATTTATAGCATTTTCAGCTGCTTCTTCGGCTTTATGTTCGCCACTGCCCATCCCAAATCCAATTAAGGCAATTCCAGATCCCTTTAAGGTGGATTTAACATCGGCAAAATCCAAATTAATGACGGCAGGCAATAAAATTAAATCAGTCACGGTTTTTACAGATTGAGCCAAAACCCTATCCGATTCGCTAAAGGCTTGAGAGATTGGCACTCCGCCGCTAGCCATAAGCAATTTATCGTTGGAAACAATGATTATTGAATCAACGGCATCCTTTAATTCGCCTAAGCCTGATACGCTATTGGCAATCCTGGTTTTGCCTTCAAAAGTAAATGGACGGGTAACAATAGCAATCGTCAAAGCCCCTTCTTCTCGACATATGGAAGCAATCACTGGAGCCGCCCCGGTTCCTGTTCCTCCCCCCATTCCGGCCGCAATAAATACCATATCGGCACCTTTTACGATAGAACGAATCGTATCGGTTGATTGAATCGCGGCTTCTTTGCCAACTGAAGGATTTCCTCCTGCCCCAAGCCCTTTTGTAACTTCTTCGCCTAAAACAATCCTATTAGGAGCTTTAGAGGTAGCTAGGGCTTGTTTATCAGTATTTAGAACATAAAACTCTACATTATCGATATGTTCATCCATCATGCGGTTGACGGCATTATTCCCTGCCCCGCCGACGCCAATTACAATAATCCTGGCAACAGGTTCAAAATTATCTAAATCCATACTATTCTCATCCATAAATTAGCCTCGACTTACAAAGAATCATCTTCAGGGGAAGAGCTCTTCTCTTTCTTTTTCTTATCAAAAGGTTTATTGACTCTACTTACCTCGGCCATGCCGCGATAATTATCTTCCAAGGTCCCACCATAATGACTAGAGGCTAATATCAAGCCAAGCAAATTGACATAGCTTGGGTCTCTAGCGCCTATGCTTTTCGGAGTCACAAAATAAATATCCTTATTTGGATAATGCATGGCAAAAATAGATTTTAGACCATTTAATTTACTAGCACCGCCTATTAGGATAAATGGCAAATTGAGGAATTTATTCCCATATTTAGAAAAAATTGAATTCAAGGCATTGTCAAATGTTTTGAAAAACTCTTCGAAATAAGAAGAAATTACTTGATTTAAGTCTTTTTGGTAATAGGTAACTTTATTAGATGAGGCATCTAATCCTTCGGCAATGCCTAAAGAGTAGGAAGTCTTTCTATCGTCATAGCCTAATCTTTTCTTTAGCCTTATGGCGGTATCTAAACTAGTGCCAAATTCTCTAGCGATTTTATTATCCAAATCTGATCCGCCCAAATAAAAGGAGGCATTTTCATAAGGGGAAGCTTCCCCAACTAAGGAAACGCTAGTAAGCCTTGAGCCCATATCGATAAGAACATAAGAACGAGGCAATTCATTATAAGTCGCTAACAATGTGGCCGCGCAATAGCAAGAAACGCATCTTTTAAGCAATCTATAGCCACAAGCATTCGCGCAATTATGATAAAAGGAATCGACTCCACTTGGCAGGCAATGGACTTTTGCCTTTATAGTCAACGACGTTGATTTCTTTCCTAATGGAGGGTTAGAGAAACGCTCTCCAGAATCAATAATGAATTCATCCGGAATAATATCAACAATTGAGTAATCTCCCGGTACGCTTTCTTTTGAAACTAAGGAAATGACATTGGTAATGTCGAGCTTGGTTATTTCATTGTTTTGGTCAACGACATTGGTAGTTTTATCGTTTTGATAAACTTGTAATCCGACTGAGGGCAAAACTAGATTAACCCTAGAAATGGAAATATTTAATTTTTCTTTTTCATCCTTTATATTATGAAAAGAAGCAAAAGCCTGATTTAACGCATCCTTATTAATGGCTTTATTTTCGTCCAATAAATTTGGAACTTTCACTTCTTTTGTATATAAAACAAAAGGCGAACCGTTTAATTCGTATCCGACAATTAATTTAATGGCATCTGAACTTATTTCAAAAAACGCTTGTGGTCTATCCATATTTTTTCCCTAGTTATTTTAATATAGAAGACAAGACAAAAAAAGATGAAGCGATAATTTTTTAGTAGTTTTTTTAATATTTTTTTAGCAGTAAAGAAAAAGGACCGGCGAAGGGAAACCGGTCCAAAGGGAATAAGCGTTTTTTATTCGTTGCAAGAAGAAGAATAAGATGGGTATTCTTCATTTGTTTCTACTTGCTCTTCGTTAGTATTCATTTGGGCATTTGTATTGCTATTGGCATCAACCATATAAACTGTATAAGTAATTGCAACAGGCGCGGCAGAAATTGCCATTAAAGCCAAAACGAAAATAGAAGTATGAAATATCTTCTTCATCTTATAGTAGTTTTTCTTATGTCCGGTTTTCACTAATTTATCTTTCATTTTAGCCCACCTAACCTTTCTATTCTGCTATTCTTTTTAAGCCTCTAAGCTTTGCAGATACGCTTCTGCGATTTATATTTTCTTCCTTTTGACTTGGCAAGATTGGCTTTTTGCTCAAGTTTAAGAATTTTGGTTTTTCTATTTGATTTGGTAACAAATCTAATCCGTGCCTAGAACCTATTGACGAGCTTAATTCGACGAATCTTTTTTTCACGAGCCTATCATCTATTGACATAAACGTAATGATGGCGAGTACTCCATTTAAGTTTAATAGTTCTGGAGCGTCCTCTAAGATTTTTTCCAAGGCTTCTTCTTCTTTGTTTACTTCGATTCGAATGGCTTGGAATGTCTGCTTCGCGGGGTGTCCTTTTTCTTTTAAAGAAGAATAAGGTTTTCCTTCCTTAATGGCCTCCACCAATTCGAATGTAGTTCTAATAGGAGCTTTTTCTCTTCTTCTTAGAATTGCATTGACGATTCGCTTACTATCTTTTTCTTCGCCATAATCGAATAGGATCTTTTCTAACTTTTCCTTTGAATAGGAATTAACTACTTCATAGGCTGTCAATTTGCTATCTTGGTTCATTCTCATGTCTAGAGGAGCATCAAACCTATAAGAGAAGCCCCTTTCAGGATTATCTAGCTGAGGAGAGGAAACACCTAAATCGGCCAAGATCCCATCAACCTTATCTATTCCTTTTCCTTTTAATTCTTCCTTTAAGAAAGCGAAGCTGGAATGG
The DNA here is from genome assembly GCA_934725985.1 of uncultured Bacilli bacterium. GTDB lineage: Bacteria > Bacillota_I > Bacilli_A > RFN20 > CAG-826 > Alloenteromonas. The sequence continues at coordinate 363,133 of CAKVCX010000002.1, forward strand.
ATGAAGTTTATTCTTCTATCATCTTGGAATTTCTTCTTGCCGAAGGCGATTGCTTCCTTGTCTAGATCGAAGGCAAATAGTTTTCCTTTTTCGCCTAATTTAGAAAGGATAAGGGAAGAATGGCCTCCCCTACCAAAAGTCAAATCAACATAAATGCCGTTATTTTTAACTTCTAGTAAGGAAATAGATTCATTAAGCAATACGGGAATATGCTCGTCCATATTAATTAATACCCCCTAAGCCCAAAGAGCTTTTAAGAAGATATTTTTCATACAAGGCGACATTCCAAATCTCGAAATGATCCAAAGCCCCAATGACGGTGACACTTCCTGATAAGCTAAAGCGTTCTGCAATATCCTTTCCAATGGATATCCTTCCGTGTGAATCCAAACTAATTGGCATTGCCGAGCCACTAGTTAATCTAACAAAGGCTCTTTTCTTGTCATCAAGGAAGTCGAATTGGCTCATTTTTTCAACAAGCTTATCGAACCCTTCCTTCGGATAAACAGACAAGCAACCATCCAGACCGCAAGAGAGAACGAATTCTTTTTCTTCATTAGGAAGCAATTTCGGTGGAAGTTGAAGTCGGAATTTGTTGTCTAAGGAGCGATTGTATGTTCCTAAATAAACGTTTCCCACTTTTTCCCACCTACGAAGTATAGATTACCATTGAAGATATTTTCTTTCAAGAGAAAAATCGAATTTTTTATAAAAAAATAAAAAGAAAAGGTGGTCATTACGATCACCTTTTTCTATCAAATTTTTATTTTTTATTCTTTGCTTTCTTTAAATGAGGAAGCAAGTATTTCCGAATTGGCGGCAAGAGGTTGCAAAGAGGAAGGAAGATAAATCTTAGTAGCCTTGCCATCTGCAACTTTTTCTAAGGCTTCATAGCCTTTTATAGTCAATACAGACTTGTCGGCACCAGCTTCTTTTATAGCTTTGATACCATCGGCTTCGGCTTGTCTAACTAGTCTAATTCCATCGGCTTCGGCTTTCTTTAAATCAATAAGTTTTTGGGCTTCGCCTTCTGCTTTTTTAATCGTCGATTCTTTTTCGGCTTCTGCGCTTAGAATAACGGATTCTTTATTACCTTCTGCAATTAAAATGGCACTTTGTTTTTGTCCTTCTGCAAGCAATATCTTTTCTCTTTTTTCTCTTTCAGCCCTCATTTGGCGTTCCATGGCTTCCTGGATGTCTCTTGGAGGTAAAATGTTTTTAACTTCGACTCTAGTAACTTTAATTCCCCAAGGATCAGTTGCAGCGTCCAAGGTTTTCCTCATTTTTTCATTGATTATGTCTCTAGAAGTAAGGGTTGAGTCCAAATCTAGTTCGCCGATTATATTTCTTAAAGTCGTAGAAGAAAGGAACTCGATGGCTTGAACTGGATTAGCAACGCCATAGGCGTATAGTTTAGGGTCGGATACGTAATAAAAAACAACTGTATCTATTTGAATCGTGACATTATCGCTAGTGATAACATTTTGGGGTGGAAAGTCCTTAACTTGTTCCCTCATGTCAATTCTATGGGCAAGCTTATCGAAAAATGGTACTTTAAAGTGGATGCCCGTATCCCAAACGGTACGAAAAGATCCTAGCCTTTCCACTATCCCTTTTTCGGTTTGGGAAATGATTTTGACATTGGCTAACAAAATTAGAATCAATAATACGAATAAACATGCCAATATAATTAAGACGATTGCATAACCAGGTAAGGAAGATAGAATGATCATTTTTTTACTCCTTGTTTTCTTCTTTTGTTTTAGAAATAAATAATTTATTGCCCTCGACGGCTACTATTTTAGCAACTTCTCCTTCATCAAAGGTATAAGAAGTTGAGGTAGTTGCAGTCCAAGTTAGCCCATTCACCATAATCTCGCCATTATGAAGAGGATCGACTCTAGTTAAGATTATGCCTTTCATTCCAATTAAGGAATCGACATAGTTCCTTGTTTTTTCTTTTTTTGCCATCCATTTTTTTATTAAGGGCTTTAAGGCAAAGAAAGAGATTATAGAAACCCCAAAAAAGACAATTATTTGAACCCAATAAGGTACATAGTTAGGGAAGAAAGATAATATTAAGGCACATATTGAGCCTAACGAGAACCAAATTGAGATAACTGCAACAGTGGAAGCTTCTATTATTAATGTAATGACTGCCAAAAGCAGCCAAATAAGCCACATCCATTCTTCCATTTTAAATCTGAGCCTCCTTTTTAATTATTAAATAACCGTTTTCTTCATCCCAAAATGAATCCATTTTATACGGGGATGAGCCAAGTTTAATATGCAATTTATTGGCAATCGCGGACAATAAAAAAGTCGAAGAGATTCGTGAATATGATTTTTTAATTGCCACATCATAAAGACCGTTTGGATCAAGATCACCCCTATCAAATCTTTCCTTTGAAATGGGCTTGATAATTAAATCGGCATTTTCGTCAATCCCAACTTGAACTTTATAAGCATTTAGGATAGATTCGGTGGCAACTGAATTAAAAGTCATGTTTGTTTGATATAAACTAACGACACCAACTCTATTTTTTTGATTTATCCATTCAATCATAGAGACCTCCTAACAATCATTATCTTTATTTTTCAAATTTTTGCAAGAAATTTCAAAAATTATTTTATGGATATGGATATTATTTTTAATTGCCCTTATAATGAATCCATGAAATTAGATCAAGACAAACAAAAAGAATTCGAAAACAAATTAAGGGACAACCCACTTTTATTAAAAAAATATAAGATAATGTATGTTATTTTAACTACATTCTCAGCCATTTCTTTCCTGATAGGTTTTATTTTAATTATTGTTAGTTCTACCCTTTTTCAAGATTCCCCCATGTTTGTTTTTTGCTTTCCTTTATTTTTTGTTAGTTTATTTATCTTTTTGTTTTCCTTAATTTATAAAAACGTCATAAAAAAAGTAGAACAAGGGAATAAAGGAAAGGAAAATAAAATCACAACGCTTCCAGTCAATAAAACCTTTGCAAGCGAAAGCGATAACCACCGTTATGTGGCTCCAGATTTTTCTTCTTCAGATAGATTTAGCAAAAAAGAATATACAAAAAATGAAAATAAAACAGATTCATTGAATACAAAAGTATGCCCTAAATGCGGCTTTATAAATCAAAGCGATGCCAAGTCTTGCAAACTTTGTGGCAGCAAATTCGAAATTAAATAATCAATCTTCCTTTACTACTTTTAAAGGAATGGAAGATTTTATTAGACAAAGGCATAAAGAAGACAAGGAAAAACTAGCAGAAGGAAAAATATAGCCTTCCCCTTCCCCATCTTCTTTATCCATTATTTCAAAATCGTCTTTAATTTCTATTTCCTTAGTAAAAGGTTCATTTGTTAAAGAATCGATTAAGGTAAGGTTTGCTTTAATTATAACATTGCAACGTAAATAATCTTCCTCATCTCTATAAAAATACCCATCCATTAAAGCTTTTTTTACTTCTATTAAAGGATAATATTTTTTTAATTCGTCTTTACTAAAGTCATAAGTCTTGTTGAATTTTAGATCTTTATTCTGCGTTACCAAGGATTTAAAAACTATCATTTTCTAATCTCGCAATGTAATTTATTTAAAGTATCCATAACCTTAGCCATAACATTGTTTGCTTCTTCATCGGTCAATGTCTTGTTTTGATCAAGCAAAGTAATCCTGATGGCCATTGATTTGGTATGAGGCAATAAATTTAAGCCTTCGTAAATATCGAATGGTTCGACATTTTTAATCAAAGAGGAACATTTGCTGACTTCCTTTTTTATTTTATCCATTGTCATGTCTTTATTACATATAAAAGCCAAATCACGGGTAATGAAAGGATATTTAGATGGAACAACGGCTTTGGGCTGACTTGTTTTTATATCCAATAAAGCCTTTAAATCCAATTCGACCAATACGGCGTTTTTTAAGCCAAATTCCTTTAAGGAAAGGGGGTGCAGCTCGCCAATAACGCCAACAATTTTATTATCTATTTTTATATAGGCAGATTTTCCAGGGTGCAATTCCTCTTTTTCTTCAATAAATTGAGAATAGCTAATTCTACTAGGCAAAATGGATAAATAGTCGGCAATTCCTTCAAAATAGCCTTTCCCATCAAAGAAATCGTAAGGCCTATTTTCTAAATATCCGCGATTTAGCTTTAATCCAGTCAAGGCAATGCAAAGATGTTTGCCTTGATAGGAAGGAGTATCTATATCGCTTATTTCAAAAACGCCTAAATCTTTATTTTGCCTTGAAGAATTATAAGTCAAAACTTCTAATAAAGAGAAAGATAAACCCTTACGAACAACCATTCTATCTTGGCTCATGGGATTAGATAAAATATAGGGATCTTCATTATGAAGGAAATTAAACTTATTTAAGTCCTTTTTGCCAATCAAAGTATAAGTCAATACTTCATTTAATCCGCTTGAAGAAAGATATCTCCTCAATGATCTAATTTTGCCTTGAGAAGGAGTTAGTCCGCCTAAAGTCAAACTCGAATTTGGTAAAATCGATTTAACGTTCTCATATCCTAAAATCCTAATGACTTCTTCGCTTAAATCGGCTTTATCGTCTATATCTAATCTATGAAGTGGGACTAGGAAAGTTAAATTGCCATCCTTTTCTTCCTTAAGCTTAAAATAATCTCTTTCCAAAGTCTTAATTATTAAATCCTTGCCAAAGGAAGTCCCTAATCTATTATCAATATAAGAAATCGGCATGCTTATTTCATCTTCCTTTGTTTTTATATTGCCAAAAGCAGACAAAGAAGAGATTTTAGAAGCCTTGCACAAAGAAGACAAATAATATAAACAAGCATTGATGGCTTCTTTTTGTTTGGATTTAGAAATGCCTTTGCAAAAACGAAGAGAAGAATCGCTAGTCAATCCTAATCTAGAAGAGGTATGCCTAATGCTAGAAGAAGAAAAATAAGCGGCTTCCACTACTATATTTTTACTACTAGAAGTAACTTCGCATTTAGAAGAAGTCATAATTCCGGCCAAACACATCGGCTCATCATTACTAGAGACCACCAAATCGCCTTTTTCTAGTTTATAAGTATTCCCATCCATGGCAAGGAAATCGCCTTCAAAATCATCTTTGACTTCCAATGTGTTACCATTTAATTTATCTAAATCATACATATTGATAGGCTGTCCGGTCAAAAGCATGACTAAGTTGCCGATATCAACAACATTATTTATCGATCTAATGCCTTCGCTTCTTAATAAAGAAACTAGCCAACTTGGAGAAGAAGAAATTTCTACATTTCTTGCTATTCCTCCATAAAAAATAGGGCAAGATGAAGTAGATGAAGCAACGCTAAAGGAATCATCTATTTCCTTTACATCGTCAAATTTATCCAAGTTTACTTTTCTAGAAAAAAGACATCCGACTTCCAAACAAAGCGAAGACAAAGAATATAAATCAGGACGGTTTGGCAAAATAGAAACATCTAAAATAACATCGTCTAATCCTAAATAGCCCAATACATCTTCTTCGCCAACTTTTGCATCAAGAGGCAATTCCTCGATGCCTTCAATTTGATATTTGCTTAAATACTTGCTATCAACACCTAATTCAAGCAAGGAGCAGCACATGCCATCACTAAAAACTCCCCTTATGGAAGAAGGCTTAATTTCGGCCTCTTTTAATTTGGCTCCATCTCTAGCCACGATCACTTTTAACCCAACTCTAGCATTTTTTGCCCCACATACTATTTGATGGGTTCCATATTTTTCGCCTTCATAGACATTTAATATATGAAGATGATCGGAGTCTGGATGGGGAATGCAACTTTTTATCTCGCCTATGACTAGATTGCTCCCACAAGCTAAATGTTCAATTCCCTCTACTTCGGCACCAGAAAAAGTAAGCTTGTCGGCTATCTCTTTAACATTAATGCCTTCTAAATCGACATGTTTACTTAAATAATTAAATGACAATTTCATAAACAAACCTCATTTCATTTTAAACGGAGACAAAAACCTAATATCGTTTTGGTAGAATCTTCTTATGTCATCTATGCCATATCGTAGCATTGCAACTCTTTCTACACCTACCCCAAAGGCAAACCCGGACCAAATTTCGGGGTCATAGCCGCACATCTGCAAAACTTTAGGATTAACCATGCCCGCTCCTAATATTTCAATCCAACCGGTGTTCTTGCATAATGAGCATCCTTTTCCTTGGCAAGAAAAGCAAGAAACATCAACTTCAACGCTAGGTTCAGTAAATGGGAAATAGGAAGATCTAAGCCTTATTTCTCTTTTTTCGCCAAACATTTTTTTGGCAAATAATTCCAAAGTAGCTTTTAAATTAGCGATTGATATATTCTTGTCTACTACCAAGCCTTCAATTTGGGCAAATTGATGAGAATGGGTCATGTCGTCATCATCTCTTCTATAAGCCTTACCCGGACAAATGATTTTAATGGGGGTCTTAATTTCTTTATTTTTCATTTCATGGGCCTGAGCGGCGCTAGTTTGGGTACGTAATAGCAAATTGGAATTAAAATAGAAAGTATCTTGCATATCTCTAGCCGGATGATCTTTGGGGACATTTAATAGCTCAAAATTATATTCATCTGTTTCAATGTCTCTACCTTCAGCCAAACTATATCCCATGCCAAGAAAAATATCGGTAACCTCATCTATTATTAAATAATATGGATTCACTTTACCTGGTTTTACTTCTCTTCCTGGCAAAGAAATGTCTATGGTTTCTTCCTTTAATTTTTTATTAAGGATTTCCTTTTCGAATTGTTCTTTCTTTTGGCTATATTTTTCATTTAGCTCTTTTTTTAAATTATTTACTTTGCTTCCAAAGGCAGCCTTTTTCTCTTTGGCAATATCTTTCATTAAAGACATCAAGGAAGAGACTTTTCCTTTTTTTGAAAGATAAGTCGAAAAAAAGTTATCAAGTTCGTTTTGATCTTTGCAATTGTCTAAGCATTCATTTGCTTGAATAGAAATCGAATCCAAATCATCCATATATTTTCTCCAAAAATAAAAAAGGCATCCATAGGAACGAAATAATCCGCGGTGCCATCCTTTTTCCTTTTACTACCTAAAAGGCCCTTTATTTCCTTTAACGCAGGAATACGAGTTAGTTTCCTAACCGCCTTCAAGGGTGAATTCATAGAAGTTAATTCAGGGGGTCTCACTATCTCCCTGTCCCTTTAAATTAGCTTTTCTCTATTACTACTTCCTATCACTAGGCTTTTATATTTTAATCTAGTAGCAAAAATAAATAAAGAAAAGAAAGCCCTCAACTTAACGAGGGCTAGATAGCAAAATATTTTTAATTTGATGCAGAAACCTCATCATTGATATCAATATCAGGGATTTCAATTTCTTGATATTTTTCTTTATCTAACGGAGATAAAGGCAAAACACTTTCATCATAAGCGAAGGCAAAATCGGCGCTATAAGAAAGATCCCCGTGGGGTATAACTTGCTCTTCTGGCAAAGAAGAGACAATGCCTTCGTGATCGAAATTAGAAATAGATAAACTCGATTTAGCTCCGGATAAACCGTTTTCATCGAAATAAATTGAAGTAGAAAATTTATTGAAGGTGGAATTAGCTAGATAGACATCGTAACGATTGAAAAACTCTTCTTCAATAGAGGCAGCACTACTTTTTTCTTCTTCGCTCATCTCTTCTTCTACCCTGTTATAAACTGCCTTAAGATAAGACTTGAACTCATTTTTGTCAGTGGTTTCGATTTTAATCTCATTAGACTTGAAATTAAAAATAGAAGGAACTTCGTTATATAGCTTTTGCAAAGAAGAAATATCGACGTTAATATCGTTAATCATATTGCTAAAACTAGTTAAACCATTTTCTGACAAACTAATTTTTCCTTTTTGAGGCAAAGAATAAGTATTGCCAGTTAATCTGCTTATCAGGGAAGAAATGGCAACTCGATATAAAGCTAGATCGCTATCGGAAGTATCGACATATAAAGTCCCTTGTTCTAAATAAGTAGCAAACGATAAATCGCTAATAGAGGTAGGAACAAATGTAGAAGCCGAGCCGATATCATAGTCAGTATTTAACTTAATTGTTGCACCGGCCGAATTTTCATCTCCCTTGCTTATGAAAGAAGCGTTTAATCTAGAGGCGTCTTTATTTGAATAACCTGAGTATCTAAAATCGATAGGAAGCTGAGATATTTTTAAATCAAAATAGTTCCAGGTAGAGTCTTCATTTTTTATCTCTACTCCACCTTGGGCGAATAAGTTTCCTTGCTCTTTTGTTTTTATTTGAGCGTGATCAGATTCAGAAGTCTTTTTAGCGGCTTTGCTTGCAGATGCAAAAGCCTCTTCTGGCTTAACTTCGTCATTATCTTTGTTAGAGTCGCAAGCCGCTAAAGTCAAAGAAGCAAAAACCAACGGTATTAATTTTAAATTTTTCATATCCATAGCCTCATTATAATAGCCAATCCTAAGGTATCAAGTTAGAGAAAAAGAAAAAAGTCAATTTCGTTAAAGTGTCCATTTTTTGTTTAGTTCATACATCAAAATAGACCCGGCCACCCCAACGTTTAAACTGTCAATGTTGCTTATTTTAATATAAAAGGAAGAGTCACACATTGCTAAATTCTCTTCTTTCATCCCCTTGCCCTCGTTCCCTAAGCAAAGAGCATACTTTCCCCTAAGACTAGAAATATTTTCGATGTCTATGGAATTCCTTAAAGCCGATCCATAAATTTTATAGCCTTTTTCCTGGAGCAAGGGAAAAATGTCCTTAGATTTTAATTTTTCAAAGACATTAAGTTTAAATATAGCACCCTGACTAGAAGAAATAGTTTTTGGATTATAAATGGAACAGGTCCCTTCTAGACAATATATATCGCAATAGTCAAAGCAAAGCGCGCTTCTTAACAATGTCCCGACATTCCCTGGGTCTTGGACCCTATCCAAAAGTAACGCTTTATTCGATGAAAACATTTGACTACTTCTTTTTTTGCAAATACCTAAAACCGGTTCTGGATTAATGGAAGTAGACATGCTTTTTATCAATGAATACGGACAAATATGAATTTTACTAGCTTTGTAAGCTCTATTTTCGGTCACAAAAATCTCTTCAAGGCAATCCTCTTGCATAGCCATTTCAAGAAGATGGAACCCCTCGATTGTAAAATAGATAGGGTCGCCATTGCTTGCAATATTTTTATATCTTTTTACCAATTTATTATCCTTGGAGGAGATTTGATCGATCATACTTTCTTTCCTTTAATAATTTATGTAGGTATTTATATTCTTTTTTGTCAATATATCTATAAACGATATCATAAAAGCTAGATGAATGGTCAAAAACAAAATGATGAGCCAATTCATGGATTACGACGGAATCGATTATTTCCAGAGGATAATGAAATAAAGTCGAGGAAAAAGTCAAAGTATAAGTCCTTCTTGAATTTACTCCATAACGGCTAGACATATTTCGTATTTTGACATTATAAGAAGGGGCCACGTTCATAATTTTTTCGTAAAACCTAACCCTAGAGACAATTAAATCCAAACAGTTTGATTTAAAATAACTCTCCACTTCTTCCTTATTCTTACCAATAAAAACCTTTTCCCCAAGATAATAAGAGCTTTCTTCGTTATCTTTTTCCTTTTTAATTTTGTAACTATTTAAAATTTTAGGCAGCATTTTTATAGCAGAAGAGAGAATATATTCATTAGAAACAAAATAAGGGGAAGAAATTTTTAAAGTAGAAGAGTCAATCAACCGATAATAAATGTTTTTTAATCCGCTTTTTCTTTTAATTTCAACTTTATATTCCTTTCCAAGGTAATTTATACTTTGTAAATCCATATAATAATTATAATTCCTTTTTCTTTATTTATAGGCGTAGTTTCATTATCATTTATGCGTTTATGGAAAAATTATTAATATCAGCTTGCTTAATAGGCAGCAAATGCCGTTATGATGGTAAAGATAACCTTATCGAAAGTTTATTAGACCTTTCTTCTTATTTTGACTTAGTCCCTTTTTGTCCGGAAGTCGAAGGAGGTTTATCAACACCTAGAGACCCTTCCGAAATAAAAAGGGGTCAAGTTAAAAATAGCAAGGGAAAAGACGTTACATCTTCATTTTATAAAGGAGCGGAGAAAGCCTATAATATTTGTTCATATTTAGGCATAAAAATAGCCATTTTAAAAGAGAATTCCCCCTCTTGCGGAGTTCATAAAATTCATGATGGCAATTTTAAAGGCAAAATTGTGGACGGAGAAGGGATCACTACCTCTTTTTTAAGAAGAAAAGGAATCAAAGTCTTAAACGAGGAAGAAGGTATTGAATTCTTAAATAAATTAAAGGAAGAAGAAAGAGAACGTCTAGCAATTTCCATTGAAAAAAGAAAAGAAGACGAGTTAGACAAAGAAATATCTAAAACGAACAAGAAATTTGACGGGAACAAAAACTATAAAAGGATAATTGATAAAAATAAAAAATTTGAAAGAAAAGAAAATAGGGGAAAACGATATGAAGGAAAAAACGGAAAGTCCTTTTCAAAAAATAAAAACTCTAAATTTACAAAAAATAAATTCAATAAATCTAAGCCGAATGAAAAAACAAGCTTTCATGGCAATAAAAGAATAAACAAGGATTATGGAAGAAAAAATAAGGAAAAATAAATATTCCTCGACTAGAAGCATTATTTTAAGAATGTGCATAGTCGGGATATTTTCTTCTCTATGTTTTGTTTGCACTTCTTTTCTGCAAATTCCTTATGCGGGCGGACAAGGCTATTTTAATGTTGGTGATTGCATTAGTTTGCTTATATCCTTATTAATCGGCCCAATAGACGGGATGTTAGTTGGCATGCTAGGCGGATCTTTATCAGACATTTTTTTAGGTTCTGCTTATTTTGTCCCCTGGACATTACTTGCAAAGGGATTGATGTGTCTAGTATGCGGAGTATTATTCAAAGTATTAAACAAAAGGAAAACTATTAGATTTATCGCCCCCTTTCTTGGCTCATCTATCATGGCTTTAGTATACTTATGTAGCTATATATATTTATATGGTTATGGGTCTATGCTAAGCTCTTGCTTTGATTTGCTACAAGCTCTTCTCGCTTCAATAGTTTCTATTCTTATCTATTTGCCCTTAGAAAAAGGGAGAATCAAGCAAAGGATGAAATTATAAGCCTTCTTCCTCAACGTCTTCTTCATTTAGGTGCGTTTTTTCTCTTGTTAAATCAAGTTTAGATAAGATTAGGCCAAAACTAGAAATAGAAAGCCCAAGCAAGATAGATAAGCCACATGAAAAGAAATCATTTTTTGCAAAATAGGCATATAGTCCAAGGATAAGAAAGGCAATGCCTAGGCAAATAGATATGATTTTTGTTCCTTTTTTTATTTCTTCATTCATAAAAAACCTCCTTACAATTAAGTAGGAGGTTAATAGACATAAAAGATACAAAAATTTTTAGAATATGCGTTTTGTAGAAGTAGTATCGAAGATATGTGCTTTTTTAGCATCGAATCCCAACTTTATCATGTCTCCATTACGGATAGGTTTAGACAAAGGAATCTTAGCAATCATATCCACTCCTCCAAAATCGGTATGGATATAGTATTCATGCCCGAGAAGTTCGGCAACATTTACCAATAATTCAACTGGTTCGGTAAGACCTTCGCTTCCATCCGAGATATCATGGATATCTTCAGGACGGATACCATAGGCAACTTCGTGTGGTCCTTTTAAGGCAGCCTCGTATTTTTCGACATTGCTTCTTAATCTTTCGATTCTATCAGAGAGCAATTGATCCCATTTTTCTTTAGCGGATAATTCTTCTTCCAAAGAGGCAATCTTGGTATTGGCTTCTTCAATTTGCTTTTTATAGAATTCGTCATGGGCCGTTTTGGTGCCTCTTGGCAATGGGATGATGACCTTGCCCTCATTTAAGCTAATCTTGCCGTTATCATAAACACCTTGCAAAACATTCATGGCCGGAGAGCCAATAAATGTAGCGACAAACAAATTGGCCGGATGGTCATAAATCTCAATTGGGGTGCCGATTTGTTGAATATAGCCGCCTTTCATAACGACTATTCTAGTAGCCATTGTCATGGCTTCGGTTTGGTCATGGGTAACATAAATTGTAGTCGCGCCTAAAGATTCGTGAAGTTTTACTATTTCGCTTCTCATTTGAACACGCAACTTAGCATCAAGGTTAGAAAGAGGCTCGTCCATTAAGAAGACCTTGGCATTTCTAACAATGGCTCTTCCTAAGGCCACACGCTGCCTTTGGCCACCTGATAAGGCTTTTGGCTTTCTATCTAAATATTGTTCTATTTGAAGAATTTTAGCAGCTTCATCTACCCTACTTTTGATTTCATTTTTGGGAAGATGACGAATCTTTAAACCAAAGGCCATGTTATTAAAAACGGTCATATGAGGATAAAGGGCATAACTTTGGAAGACCATGGCGATATCTCTATCTTTTGGAGTTCTATCATTAGAATATTCACCATCGATATAAAGTTCGCCACGTGTTATATCTTCTAAACCGGCAATCATTCTTAAGGTTGTAGATTTTCCACATCCAGAAGGTCCGACAAATACAATGAATTCATGTTTTTTAATATCAAGATTGAAATCAAAAACGGCTTGGACGTTGTTATCATAAACCTTATCTATGTGACGCAAAGAAACATAGGCGTCACTATGATCTGATTCTTCCTGAACAAAAGAGGGTTCTTCTGTTGCAAGGACTTTTTCGACTTTTTTCTTTTTAAACATATTTTATTCCTTAATCAATTAAAACTTATTGTATTAAGAAAAAAGAAACTTATCTAGTGCACGATGCACAAATCGAATAATATTACAAAAAAATAACAAATTACCGAACAAATTTAAATAAATCTCAGTAGCAAATACTAATTAAGAATATTTTTGACTAGTCAAAGAGAAAAACAGTTCTAAAAAAGAGGCATTATGATAATCACGGATATCCAAATGAGTTAAATTAATAAATTGATTAAGTCGATACGAGAAAGTGTTTCTATGTACGAAAAGAAGCTCACTTGCCTTTATTGCATTACACCCTGCCCTTAAATAACATTTAGCCGTCAACATTAAATCATGCGGAACTGAAGAAAATAAAGAAATCATCGGCCCATAGAAAGAAAAATTTCCATACATGGTCATTTTTAGAATCAATTCATTTAAAAAAACGGCTTCATTAGGAAAAATAGATAAGGCTACATTTAAAATAGATTCTTCAAAAGGTCCCACTTCATGGCAAATAAGCATAGAAAAAAGAACATTTAGATCTTCGTGAAGCAAAATCGGAAGATTATCTAATGGCAAATCATCTTCATCTTCAAAATAAAAATAACCCATTCTATCGGAAATGAATTTTATAGAGTTCTTTTCAACCCCAGCCCCTACTAAAGCATTTGCAAAAGAAGGATGGGAGAAATTATTTTGAGCAATGAAGTAGCAAAATCGTTCCATATAAATATTTTAGGCAATTTCCCTTATTTTTTTAAGTTTAAATTTATTCCATAAAATCAAAGAATTATTAGCCATAAACAAATAAAAAGATAGTATCATTTAAAACATGAAAAGTCTGATTTATGTAATGAAAAAGGGGCTAAAAGGAGTAGAGGCAACTTATTTTTTAAATTTTGTCGCTTTGTTTTTTATGGTTTTAGCAACCGTTTTTACTTCTTTCTTGTCCAAAGTATTGGTCGACGCTTTATCTTTTGAATTATATAAAGCCGAATATATCGAAAGATTTGTAATCTATATTGTTAGTTTAGGAAAAGGCGAACAATTCATCTATGATAATTTATATTGTTTGCCCATAGCCATAGTTATTTCATCTATTATCCTTGCCTTAGTAACAATAACAAGGAACTTATTGCGTTATAAATCCAGCGCATCAATCAATAAAACGTTGCAATATGGCTTGTTTTGTCATTTGCAAAGGCAACCATATTCCTATTTTCAAAAAGCTAAACCGGGGGATTTAATTCAAACTTGTACTAGAGACGTTGACGTTATTAGAAAATTCATGATAATGGAGCTCAACCAAACTGCCTATACTTTTTTTATAGTAATTATTTGTTTTGTCATATTGATGGAAATTTCCTATAAATTAACTCTAGTGTCTTTATCTTTGTTGCCTTTTATGTTCCTTTATTCTTTTTTCCTAATAAAAGAAGTTAGAAATCGATATAGAAAAGCAGATGATTCCGAAGCCATGATGACCGACGATATTTCAGAAAATTTAAATTCCATACGGGTTGTAAAAGCCTATAATGAGGAAATTTATGAGATAAATAGATTTGAAGAAAAATTAAAAGATTACGAAAACAAATACAAAAAATGGAGGATATTTTCTTCGTTCTTTTTTTCTTCTAGCGATATCTTTATATTTGCCACTTCCGCTTTATCGATAATTTTTTCTCTTTATTTAGTTTATAAGCAGGAAATAACCGCTGGTACTCTAGTGGTAGCCTATACCTTTATAAATATGATTGTTTGGCCGCTTCGCGATACTGCGACTATGTTATCTAATTTAGGGCAGGCATTAGCTAGTGCCGATAGAATAAAAAAATTATTTCTAGAAGAGGAAGAAGATATAACTAAAGGTATAGAGAAAGAAATTCAAGGAGATATCGAATTTAAAAACGTAAGCTTTTCCTATCCAGATAGAAAAAACCAATATGCTTTAAAAAACATTTCTTTTTCTATTAAAAAAGGCCAAACAATTGCGATTTTAGGCAAAACTGGTTCAGGTAAATCAACTTTGCTTTTACTTTTGACTAGGCTATTTGATCCAAGCAAAGGACATATTTATTTAGATGGAATAGACATTGAGAAAATATCAAAAAAATGCGTTAGAAAAAATATAGTACCCGTCCTTCAAGATCCTTTTTTGTTTTCTAAAAGCATTAAAGACAATATAGCCCTTTCTAATGAAAATGCGAGTGAAAGCGATATATTTGAAGCCACAAAAATAGCCGATTTAGATAAGACGATAGAAGGATTTGCAAAAGGATTTGCCACTCCAGTAGGAGAAAAAGGAGTCACTTTATCAGGAGGGCAAAAGCAAAGGGTTGCCATAGCTAGGACAGTCTTATCAAAAGCTAGCGTCATGATATTTGACGATTCCTTATCTGCAGTAGATTCAAAAACTGATTTAAACATAAGAAAAAGGCTTGCTAATTTAGACAAAAAGACCACGAAAATAATAATCACTTCAAGAATCAATTCAGCTAAAAGTGCCGATAAAATCATTGTTTTAGACCAAGGAATAATTGAGGAAATGGGCACGCATAAACAATTAATAAAAAACAATGGACTTTATGAAAAATTAGCTAAAATCCAAGAAAGGAGGCAATAATATGGCAAAGTTTGCATTCGAAGAAGAAAAACTCCCCGAAAAATTAAATTTATCCGTTTGGAAAAAGGTTTTTCGTTACGGTTTAAAAGAATGGAAATTGCTATTAATTTGTTTATTGTCTACTCTTGCTATCACCTTCTATGATTCTAGTTTTGTCCCGGTTATGAATGCCGGAGCAATTAACGCAAGCAAGGAAATTAGCGGCCTAAGCTCTATTTTTGATTTACAAATTAACGTTACTTTTATTTTTGGCATTAAAGCAAGCCTACCTTATTTAGGCTACATAATAATATTTATCGCTATGATTTTGTTTAGATCGGTAGCTATTTTTATTTTATTTTATTTTCAAAACATTGTTTCAATGAAGATAATGACTAATTTAAGAAGAGACAGTTTTAAAAAGATTCAAGAGTTGCCTTTCTCTTATTTTGACAAAAATTCTTCAGGTTGGTTAATTGCAAGAATGCAAAATGATACCTCTTCTTTAGGAGATGTCTTGTCATGGAACGTCAATCAAATAATTTGGTCGCTTTTCGACTTAATATTTACCATGATAACCATGTTTAGCGTCAATTATTTATTTTCGTTTGTCGTATTGGCCTCCATCCCTTTAGTAGCCATCATTGTTCCTCTATTTGAAAAAGAAGTATTACTAAGACATAGAAAAGCAAGAAACGCCTATTCTTTTTATGTTGGCTATTTAGCCGAAACTATTTCCGGGGCTAAAACAATCAAAACCTTATCTAGCGAGGACAAAGTAGAAAAGGAAGCTAATGAAATTACCGACTCCATCAAAATAAAAAGATACCGTGCCCATAAAGTAAATGGATTTCTTCAACCTATATTGACTACTATATCCTCTTTGACCATAGCCATAATCATTTCTTTAGGGATTTCTAATCTTTTGTCTATAGAAGAAGCTAGTTTAACCGCGACCATAATTTTGTTTATAGGATTTGTTTCTTCCATTTATAGCCCATTGCAAGGATTAAGCGAAGTCTTTTCTGAATTCATGGCTAGTCAAGCCGGGGCAGAAAAACTAATGCAGCTGTTAGAAGAAAAAGTCGAAATAGTAGATACAAATGAAGTAAAGAAAAAGTATGGAGATATTTTGAATCCTAAAAAAGAGAATTACATTACCTTTAAAGGAGAAATAGAATTTAAAAACGTTTCATTTTCTTATATAAAAGGCAATGAGGTTATCCATGGCCTAAACTTAAAGATAAAAAAAGGTACATCTTTAGCAATAGTAGGCAAAACAGGATCAGGAAAAACCACTACGGTCAATTTATTATGCAGGTTTTATGAGCCTACAAAAGGAAACATATATATTGATGGAGTCGATTATAAAGACTATGGATTGGGTTGCTTAAGGTCAAATATAGGCTATGTTCAACAAAATCCTTACCTCTTTTCCGGAACCATTCTAGATAATCTTCGTTACGGGAAAAAGGATGCGACTATTGACGAGGTAAGGCAAGCTTGCAAAATTGTTGGCATCGATGAATTTATTATGTCTAGTCCGGATGGATATGAAACAAAATTATCTAGCGGAGGACCTTCCTTGTCCCAAGGCCAAAGACAATTAATTTCATTTGCTAGGGCTTTATTAAGAAATCCAAGAATCTTAATTCTAGACGAAGCTACTTCAAATATTGATACCATTACCGAAAAAAACCTACAAGATGCCTTGCTAAAAATAATGAAAGGAAGGACTTCTATTGTCATTGCCCACCGCCTATCAACAATCATTAGCTGTTCCCGTATTGTAGTCTTTGATGAAGGGAAAATAATTGAAGATGGCACCCATAAAGAATTAATGGAGCAAAACGGAGCTTATAAGAAACTATATTTAGACCAATTCCGTTATTTGAATATAGATGAGCAAGAAGAATTAGATGCAAAAGAAAAGAATTTTAATTAAGAAGACTAAACTTTTATTTGTTAACTCTTTAGTTTGCCTAAATAAAGTTTTAAAATAATGAAACCAAGCTTGAGGAGGTTTGGATAATTATGTTAGTAAATGCAACCAGAATGTTAAGATTGGCCCACGAAAACCATTATGCAGTCGGACAATTTAACATTAACAATCTAGAATGGACAAAAGCCATTCTTCTTACTGCCGAAGAACTTAAATCGCCTGTTATTTTAGGTGTAAGCGAAGGCGCAGCCAAATATATGGGTGGATTTAAAGTTGTCGCTGCCATGGTCAAAGCCATGGACGAAAGCTTAAAAATCTCCGTTCCAGTCGTTTTGCACTTAGACCATGGTACTTATGAAGGCGCAAAAGCTTGCATTGAAGCCGGTTTTACATCCATTATGTTCGATGGTTCCCATTTCCCATTTGAAGAAAATGTTGCCAAAACCAAGGAACTAGTTGACTTAGCCCACGATAAGGGACTTTCAATTGAGGCAGAGGTAGGCGCAATAGGCGGGACTGAAGATGGAGTTACTGCCGATGGGGAAGTAGCAGATCCAGTCGAATGCAAAAAGATTGTTGATTTAGGAATTGATTTCCTAGCTGCCGGAATTGGCAATATACACGGTATCTATCCAGCAAACTGGAAAGGATTGCACTTTGACGCATTGGAAAATATTTCCAAAGCCACAAATGGCATCCCACTAGTTTTACATGGCGGAACCGGAATCCCCGATGATCAAATCAAGCACGCCATCCACGATGGAATGAGCAAAATAAATGTCAACACCGATTGCCAATTAGTCTTTGCTCAAGCCACAATCGATTATTGTGCCGCTGGAAAAGCTGACCCAACCGCTTCTAACGAATCCAAAGGCTATGACCCAAGAAAATTATTGAAGCCTGGATTCTTGGCCATTCAAGCAAAAGTAAAAGAAAAGATGGAATTATTTGGTTCGGTCGGAAAAGCCAATAAATAAGGATTCCTTAATATTTTAGCCTATCGGAAAAGATAGGCTTTTTTTATTTTTCAAGCAAGTAATTAATAACTGATTTTCTAGTTACAATGCCAATGAATATACCCTTATCATCAACTACCGGTACAAAATTTTGATTGACAATTAAACTAGCTAAATCATCCATTGAAGCATTAATGGAAACAGAAGAAAAATTCCTTTTCCTATTAATACTAGACAAAGGTATTTTGTTTAACTCATCAAAAGAATATTTATTATTTTTTAAAGCATATAAAATATCACCTTCAGAAAGTGAATATAAGTATTTGCCGTCCCTAGAAACAACAGGAACAACAGAATAACGATGATACTCCATTTTTTCCATAGCTTGCCTTAAACTAAAATCGCCAAAAAGATACTCAACTTGACCTTTGGGAAGCAAGAAAAATAAAATATTTGTCATGACTTTATTATAAAATAAAGTAAACAAGATAAAAGGAAAAAATAGCCCATCATAGCCTTGCCTAAATTCAAAAGCTCAAACCGAGGAACAAGAATAATTGCCCTTTCGTTTTAAAAGATTAGAATTTACTTTACGTCAATAGAATGTGGCCATTTTTTTAATATCTAATCATTTCAAAACACTTCATATAAAAATAGTTAAAATTTGCTAAAAATATTATTTATTTTTATAAAAATAAAAGACAAATAAGAAATAAAAAAGTAAGATAATATAAGAAATTATGGAAAACGATAAATCTGTCAAATTACTCTACAATGAACAAAAAGACGTGGAATATGGTTGGGTTAAATTTCACCATATTTACCATGGATACCCTCTTTATCATAGTCATGATTTTTATGAATATTTCATTTGCTATCAAGGCGAATATAAACAAATCATAAATAATGAAGTCCACTTCTTCAAAAACCTTTCTTGTTGCTTGCTTCGTCCAGAAGATGCCCATTCTATTGAAGAAATAAAGAAAGATTCTAGCCAATATTCCATCTCACTTAGGAAAGATGCTTTTGAAAATTTTGTTCATTTTATCAATCCTTCATTATTAGAAAAATTGCAAAACAATGGAACCATGTATTTTTCTATCTCAGAAAATAGAGTGAGAAAAATCATATTCTACCTAAATCAATTAAGAGAAGAGCAAAATGATAAGGACAATGTCCAAGTCTTAACCAATTTCCTTTTGTTTAACTTACTCGAACCTTTATTTATTCAAAATGGGGTCTATGAAAGCGAAAAAAGGCCTGCTTGGTTAAATGATTTGTTAATTGAAATAAATAAACCAGAAAACTTAAATTGGGATGTTAATGAAGTCGTGGCCCATTCAAATTATTCAAAAACTCATTTGTCAAGAATGTTTAAAGAAGAAATGGGTAGATCCATTGGGGATTATTTACAAGAAGTAAAAATAACTAATGCTAGAGATATATTAGTAAATTCCAACATGTCAATTGAAGAACTTTGCGACCTAATTGGCCATTCATCCATGTCTCATTTTTCTAGTGCCTTTAAGAAAAGATATGGCATGGCGCCTGGAAAATATAGAACTAAATTTAAAAACAAAGAATAAAAACCCCATTAACCCTTCCTTGTTAACGAATATTTCATCGTTAACAAGAAAGTAAAAAAGGGGTTTTCAATCAATAAAGAACTTTAGAATTATTTTCATCATAATGCCAGAAAGAACAACTTAATGAAGAATAACTCTCATCTGGAATATTTTCGCTATAGAAGGCGACAACAATATCGCTATTATTGCTCCTAGCATAATCATCAACAAAACAAGTAACCCATTCAAAATCGTCATCATTAGAATAAGTTTCGACATTATTTTCAAAATAAATGGAACTGTTTTCATCTTGACTAAAGCAATCAAAGGCATCATTGTTAATCTGCAGACATGAAGAAGGGATGAAAATCTCGCAATTAGAAAAAGCCCCATAAAATGCCTCGGATCCAATTGATTTAAGTTTCTTTCCAAAATCAATGCTAGTTAACGAATAAGCATCATCCATATAAAAGGCACTGTTCCCGATTTCTGTAGCCCCTTTAAAAGTCAGTGAGGTCAAGCCATTGCAATATGCAAAAGCATTATTCCCTATAAAGCCTACCTTTTCCCCGAAGTTTAGTTCTGTCAATTTTTCGCATTTGCCAAAGGCATTATCTTCGATTCTAGAAACGTTATTGAAATCTATTTCTTCTAAGTCTTTGGATCCATAAAATGCTTTTTTGCCAATTGTGGACACGCTATCAAAGAATAGATAGGAGGTCTTATCACCCAAATAAGAGAGCAAAGTAGATTTTTCTAGATTATAAAGAGCAAAATTTTCATAATCCAGATATAAATCGCTAGATTCATGGGCTAGAACATTTGCGGAATACATGGAAGTAAAACGATTCTTGAATGTCTCTATTTGATCTTTATTTTTGATTCCGAACACCATTTTATTAGATCCATCAAAATTAAAGGCAGAGTAAAAATTTCCTTCTTTTCCGTTTGTTTGATAAACGGAAAAAGCAGTTATATCGTCATGTCCAAATTCAATCTCAAGCAATTTTGGGCAATTAGCAAAAGAGGAAGAAGTTATCCTTATAACGCTAGAAGGGACATAAATATATTCAACTTCGTCAAGATTATTAAACACATTGGCAGCAATTGAGGTTACCCCATCGGGGATTATTATCCTTTTTTTGTTAAAGGAAGAAGATACGTCATATTTAATTAAAGCGCCATTGCTAATACTAAATTCTTCCGTTTCAGTCCCACTTTTTAAAATCAAGGCCGCCGTTGAGGGGGAATTTGACCAAGAATACTTTAAGGCTGTTGCTTCCTCTTCGGTATCAACATAAATATGAGGCGTCGCCCCGATTCCAAGGCTTGATATTATCGGATAAGTAACAACATTATCAAAATGTAGATATAGATTATCCAAAGGAGCATATTTAAATAAATTGCTTCCTAAGCTTGCCTCATCGGCAAAAGTAACACTTAATTCCCTTAGATTCGTATTGGAAAAAGAAAGAAGTCCCAAATAAGACATGCTGCCCTCTAAGGTGAGTTTAGATAAAGAAGTATCCCCGGCAAAAGCCGAATCTGGAACCGTATTAACGTAGGAAGGAAGAACGACTTCCTTTAATTTTGTGCATGAAGCAAACACCAAATGTTCCCAGCTAAAAGCAGGGGTCCCTTCTTTTATGGCTTTAGCAAAAGTAAGGGTTTGCAAGTTTGTATTTCCATAAAAAGCGCTATCGCCAATATAGGATAATCCATCGCCAAAGGCAACATGAGCCAATCTTTCCGCCCCAAAAAAGGAGAAAGATTCGACCCTAGAGATATTTTGGAAAGAAAAAGAAGAAATATTAGTCCCTTTAAAAGCATAGGGACCAATAATCGTAGTATTAGGATTAACAATAAAAGATGAAGCATCTTTTGCGGCGGGGAAATTGACCAGGGTAGAAAAATCTTTGCTATATAAAACACCATCATCGACCAAAAAATTTTCATTCTCATCTGAGATTATCCATTCTTTTAAATTCGGCATATCTTGATAATAGGTAAATTTAGAAAGACTTTTTGGCAATTCAAAGGATGAAAAAGGCAATCCAAAAAAAGCTTGGTCATCAATTTGATTTACAGAATCAGGAATAGATAGTTCCTTTAAATTTTTATCGTCTGAAAAAGCCCCACTGCCAATCTTGAGCAAGCCTTCTTCCAAAGTCAAACTAGTCAAGCCATCCAAATGAGACAAAGCCCCAGCGCCTATTTGTTTGCAATTTAAAATGGAAATAGTTTCCAAGGTAGTCGCCCCGGAAAGGCAACCGTCAGGGAGAACTTCCTGATTGGTTATGGTTAATTTTTTAAAATTGGGGGCAAAAATCGATGTAGCGTTTTTTCCAACGACATTCCCTATTCCAAACATTTCTCCCAAATAAGCATTTGAATCAGTTGAACTAGTCCCAATGAAAGGAGTAGTCAATTCCACTAAATAATTAGAAAAATTTGTAAAGGCACCCCTTTCAATATACTCAACCGAATTCGGAATGATTAATTTTTCCAAAAACGGGGTCATCCCGAAAGCTTTTTTGAAATGCCTCTTACGGGAAGATTTTTATAAGTAGAGGGTATTTCGTATTCCTTGGCAAACGGTTCGGGGCATTTAATCAACGTAAACGATTTTCCATCGTTGGATAATTCAAAATATTCATCGGAAGCAGGAAGGTCTAAGCTACTAGATTCGGTTTCATTACTGCTTGAATCGGCTTCAGCAAAAGAAGAATCGCTACTTTCTTGATTTATCTTTGACGAATCAAATGAAGTGGAAGAAAGTTCTCCTCCACAGGACCATAGAAGCATTGATAAGGATATTAACAACAATTTTTCTTTCATAAAAAATCCTCGATATACGGTATTTAATATCGAGGATGTATTTAAATTGTCAATTGTTTTTTAAAGAATTTAGTCTATTTTCCAAAAACAATGTCATTGCCTTGGGCAAATAATTGATAACAAGCAGCAGTCCAACCCATGAAGGCAGGAGAAGCATATTCTATATTAGAAATTTCTCCTGTTCTACTATCATATTTTTCCCAAAGTTTTCCCGTCTTTTCAAAATTGGTTTCAATAGTAGCCATATATTTGTCTTTTATGCGTTTAGCTTCTTCATTAGCCCCGACATTAGCTAAGGCAGCATAGACAATTAAAGTCACCTCTCCCCACATAATAGGATAATCCCATTGATAATAAATGTCTTCTCCCCTATATTCGGCACAGCTGACACCATGTTCGTATTCTAACTTATTCAATACTTTTAAAGCGGATTCTTTATCTTTAGAGACCCCAAAAGCAAAAGGATATAAAGAAACGCAACTCAAAACCTTAGAGAAAGACTTATTAATATAATTATAATCTAGATATAATCCTTCTTTTTCATTAAAGAAATATTTATTAATTTTTTCTTTTCTTTCTTTATGTAAGTTATTAAATTCATTCGCTTCGTCTTTTCTATCTATTAAAAGAAGCATTTCTTCTAGCCTAGTTTCAACTAGATAGAGCCAACAATTTAAATCCAAATGGGCAAACTCATGCGCGGCAATTTTGCTTTCTTTTGTTTTAAACCTCATATTGAAATCTAATCCTGATTCAGCAATGGCTATGATATCTTTGCCAATGACGTATTGCTTTTTAGGATCAGGGCTATATTCTTTTACCCTATCGCAATGCATAAAGTAATGTTCCATGATTTCTTTATCGCTTGCAGAATCGCCAAAAGAATTTAGCCCTATTGGAGTCATTCTTTTTTTCATAAAGAAATCATGTTCTTTTATTAGAACATCAATATATTTTTTTATGACGTTTATATCTTTTTTAAATAAATACAAATCGTAAACGCATAATGTAAATACGGGAGGCTGTGACCTATTTAATAAGCCGTTAGAATTTGGAACATAACCAATTTTATTAACAAAATAAGCCATATCATCAAGATTATTTTCAGCTTGCTTAGATAAATTAGTAGCCAAAAGACCTTTGTTTATAAAATATAAATCCCAATAGAAAAAGTCGGTATAAAAAAAGTTTTCGCAAGGAGAATTAAAAGGAAAAGGTACATCAACTCTAGCGGGTTGAACCGTTTTTTCCCAATGCGTTTTAATAAATGTAAGGACTTTATTTTCCATTTTTTTAAAAAGAAGCTAAATTCAAGCTAGACAAGTCTATATCTTCTTCATTGCTTACATCAACAATAGCTTCGTCTCCTTTTTCTAAATCAAGAAAATTAGAAGAATATAAATAATTATAATTATCTTTAAAATGAATGAATAAAGACTTAACAAAGGAATTGGCTTTTATGTGTATTTTTATATGTTTTGAATCGATTTTTTCGACTTTATAGTCAAAATCGTTAGTAAAAGAATGATTTCGCCACATATAGGGGGAATAAAGCGTTTTGATTTCTTCTCCATTGTCTAGGAATTTAGCAAAGAAATAAGTATCGAAATCAGCATCTTTATAATCTAGTTTTAAATCAAAAACGTCATCTAAAACGTTTTCTAGGCTAACTTCTTTTTCAAATAAAGTTTCCCCATCATATTTTTTTACTCCAAAAATTAACTTACCAGAGTAAGGAATATCGGTAGAATTATCAAAGAATACATGGGTAAACCCATCTTTGTCTTCATAGAAGCTAGCTAAACGAGGCCTATAGGAATTCTTCAAGACATAATAGGCTTGCTTTGGCTCAAGATAGTAATCTAAAATTGCCCAAGTCCCACTTGGCCAAATATCATCAAACATCCAATTTAAAAAAGCCCCAGATATATGCCTGTTTGCTCTAGTGTATTCAAATTCGGCACGAAGAGCCTCGGCATGGGCTAAACTAGCTTTTTTAACAAAAGAAGTGATCCCATCGACTTTTCCATACATATCTTCGGCATAGAAAAGTTCGCGATGCGGAAAATCCAAAGGAGAAATCCCGTAAGGATTTTCCATAAAACGATCTTTCCACATCTCATCCATTGGCCAAATATGGTCGTTGCCAAATATTTTCCTTAAGCTCTCCTCACTAGATGGGCCCATGACGGCACATTCGCTAACGAAGGGAACATTTTTCTTAGAAATATATTTTCTATAATCGGCCATGCCATGATCTAAGGCATATTCAAAATTCCCATAATGGGTATCCCCACTTCTATAATCATTTCCAACATCAGTATAAGAATGAGGGGATTGCCTTCTATAAGGTCTAGTATCATCTAGATTATAAATGACTCCATAAAGCAAACAATTGACCAAGAAATCACCTTTATTGATCAAATTGCCATAGGTGCCCGTTTTTTCATTTCCACCACACCAATAGACCAAGCAAGGATGATTACGTAACCTTTTGACTTGGTATTCGACTTCTTTTAATAAATTGGATACGAATTCTTGATTGTCTTCGGGAATATCGGCACACGCTAGGCAAATATCTTGCCAAACCAAAATGCCATATTTATCGCAAAGAGAATAGAATATATCTTTTTCATAGCTTCCCCCACCCCAAACACGAAGCATATTTATATTCATTTCTTTAGCTAGGGCAATCATCTTCTTATATTTTTCATCTTTCATGACCCCGGTAAAGCATTCAGGAGGAACCCAGTTGCTGCCTTTCAGGAATATCTTTTTATTGTTGATAAGAAAATCCATCCCCAATAAGTTATTGCCTTTAGCTTCTTCTAATAAAGAGACGGATCTAAAAGCAAAATAGCCTTTCTTAGTATCGACTTTTTTATTATCTCTATATAAATCAATAACATAATTATATAAAGGCTGCTCTCCGTATCCAGTTGGCCACCAAAGAGCAAAATGCTTATATTTCAGTGCTAAGAAATTCTTTTTTCCTTCAAGTGGAATTTCATAAGTTTCAAAATCATTTCCAAAGGGAGTTTTTGATAAACGAAAAACTAGTTTATCATCCTTTTTGCTCTCACCTTGTTTGGCTACGCTTCCGTCAGGACGATACAATGTTTCGGTGGTATAGTTAGTTTTAATAAAGAAAGAAAGATTGCCTTTATCATCAGCTTTATAATGGACATCTTCAATTTGAAATCTTTCCTTGCTTTCTAAATAGACTTTTCCAGTTATCCCATAAGCGCAGATTTTTGGAGCCCAATCCCAGCCAAAATGACATTGGGGTTTTCTTAAAAAGATACGAGGTTTGTTAAATATTACGTTATATCCGTCCGTATTGATTTTATCGGCCACATTCAAGGTGGAAACCATCTTGACTTGAAGCAAATTGTTTTTTTCCTTTAATGCATTTTTTACATTAAATCTATATTCGAGAAAGGCATTTTTTGTTTCTCCTATTTTTATTCCATTTAAATAAATAGAAGAAAACAAATCGATACCTTCGAAAACCAAAACCTGACTGTCTTTAGAAAATGAAGAAGAAGGGACATCAAATTCACATTCATAGGTGAAATCTTCCCTGCCGACCCAAGCTGAATCTTTATAATTTTCCAAAATATAAGGATTGCTAACTTTGTTAGCATTATACATGTCGATAGTTATATCTCCAGGTACTTCTGCTTTTATCTTTAAACCTTTACCCAATAAATTCCATTCATTTAAAATTAATTGTTCGTCCATATATATTTCTCCAAAAGGAAAATCTATTAACCAGATAATTTTATTATTAGAAAAGAAGACTATCCCTATTTCTATAGACCTTTAATAGTCTTTTTTTAACCAGAATGAAAAAGAAACGATAAATAAAGGGGAATTCAATTATAATTCCAGCATGGAATTGGCTATGGATAAAAAATATAAATTAAATGGGATCGATTTTTTAAATACGTCAAAAGGAACCTTAATTGGCATCCATCAAGGCAAGGTTGATTGCTATTACCCATGGGTGGAAGCAGAAAAACCGACTAATGTTAAATATGTCATGATGGATTTAGACGGGACAAGTGTCAAAAGCGAGGAATTTTGGATATATATAATTGAGAAAACCACTGCAACTTTGCTTCATGATGATTCCTTTAAACTAAGCAAAGAAGATAGTCCTTACGTTCAAGGCTTTACGACCATTGAACATTTGTCATATTGCAAAAATAAATATAGATTCAATCAAAGCCTAGAGGAAGCGATTTTAGTTTATCATCAAGTCGCTAGAAAAGAATTAAACGATATTTTACTAGGAAAAGGAAGACAAGATGCCTTTTCCCCTCGCAAGGGGTTAAAAGAATTCTTAATATCATTAAAAAAGAAAAATATAAAGATTGGGTTGGCTACCTCTGGTCTAGATTATAAAGCCATTCCGGAAATTGTATCCGCTTTTAAAACATTAAATATGGGCGATCCTTTAGACTTTTATGATTGTATTGTTACAGGCGGAAAAGAAAAAAGAAAAGATGAATATGGAACAATGGGGGAATTATGTGCTAAACCTCACCCTTGGATTTATTCTGAATTAGCCTTAGGATTGGGAGTAAAAAAGAAACAAGAAGCCATAATTTTAGAAGATAGCTCAGCCGGAGTAATCTCTGGAAAAATAGCAGGCTACAATGTTATCGGCTTTGATGATGGGAACTTAGTTGAATCAGGATTAAATAATGACTGTTTGAAAATGGTTTCCACTTTTGATGATATAGAGTTATAAAAAACACATTAATAATTATTCTTTTGTCTATTATGGTTTACTTCCATCTTCTTTTTATATGCATTTATAACATCACTAGAAGAATAATCAAATAAAGGAATTATATTTAAAAAAGCAGAAAAGGCTTTGCAATAGCTCTCGCCATCGAATTCATCATGAAGCTTAGATACTAACTCATAAACATTTAAAATGGCCATTGTTAAATCTTTATTGGTTACATTGAACTTATGGGAATATCTACTTACCCCTAATTCCAAACCTAAGGAAAGGAAAAAATGCAAGGCATCGGCAAATTCATCCAAGATGACTTCTTTTGGCGATGGTCCCTTATTTGACCAAAACTTAAAGCACCTCGTCTCGTTTGCAAATTCGCCAAGTTCTACTAACAAGGCCAAGACTCTTTTCTCATGCGTTGATTCATAGTTAACTTGATGAAGGGAAGCTATTTCTTCATCAAGTTCACTTTGAAGGGGGAAAAGCTCATCTAAAACAATTTTATCATCACTCATTTTAATTTCTCCAAATGCCAAATGTCCCTATTATATTCTTCTATTGTCCTATCGGAAGTAAAATAGCCGCTGCTAGCAATATTAATAAGCGCACTTCTAGCCCAATTTTTCCTATTTAAATACATTTTTTCGGCCCTAGAACACGCCTCTAGATAAGAAGCAAAATCAGCTAAAACAAAAAATTGGTCGTTTTTAGCCATTATTTCATCAAAAATCATCCTAAATCTATTAGGATCAGAAAAACACCATGGCCCATTAAAAAGAGAATCCATGACTTTTTTTACCCTCGAATCAGAGTTATAAATATCCCAAACATTATAAGAACCGTTATTTAATTTTTCTTGGATTTCGTTCTCCTTTAAGCCAAAAATAATTTCGTTTTCTTCACCGGCAAAATCCTTAATTTCGATATTAGCTCCGTCTAAAGTTCCTAAAGTAAGGGCCCCGTTCATCATTAATTTCATATTCGAAGTCCCGGAGGCTTCTTTTCCTGCGGTTGAAATTTGTTGCGAAATATCAGCGGCAGGGATTATTTTTTCAGCTAGGCTTACTCCATAATTTTCAACGAAAACAATCTTTATGAATTTAGAAACATCGGTATCGTTATTGATAACTTTGGCAACCGAAAGTATCAATTCGATTATCTTTTTAGCATAAATATAACTTGGTGCAGCCTTGGCCCCGAAAATATAAGTATGGGGGAATATTTTAAAATTAGGATCTTCTTTTATTCTTTGATATAAATACATTATATGGAACAAGTTCAAAAGCTGCCTTTTATAGGCGTGAAGACGTTTTATTTGGACGTCGAATATTGAACTTGGATCTATTTTAATCCCATAAGTTTTCTCGCAAAAAGAAGCGAAATCAACTTTATTTTGATATTTTATATCATTTATTTGCTTTAAGAAATCATCATCATCGACAAATTGCATTAGCTTAGAGATTTCATGCTGAAAATCTATTTTCCAACTATCTCCTATCTTTTTACTAATGGCGTTAGATAGACGCGGGTTAGCATACATTAGCCATCTTCTATGGGTAACCCCGTTAGTTTTGTTGTTAAACTTAGAAGGGAAAAGATTATAAAAGTCCTTAAAGGTATATTCTTCTAGAATTTTAGTATGTATTTTTGCTACCCCATTGACAGAAAAAGCCGCATAAATAGCCATATTTGTCATATGGATTTGCCCATCTTTTATTATTTGCATTCTATAAATAGAGGAAGGATCGATGTTATTTGAATTTAAGTAAATATTAAATCTTCTATTTATCTCTTCAATGATCATATAAACCCTAGGAACTAAAGTTTGAACATATTGCACATTCCACTTTTCCAAGGCTTCAGGCATGACAGTATGATTAGTATAGGCAAACATTTTTGTTACTATTTCCCAAGCTTTATCCCAACCATATCCATATTCATCCATCAATAATCTCATGGCTTCAGGTATGGCTAGTATTGGGTGGGTATCGTTAAGTTGAAAGACATAGCTAGAAGCAAAATCATCCAAGCTGCCATATCTTCTTTTATATGATCGCATGGCGGATTGTAGCCCTGCGGAAACAAGAAAATATTGTTGCCTTAACCGCAATATTCTTCCATGTTCGGTTGAATCGTCAGGATAAAGCCCGTGGCAAAGTTCTTTTAATGTATTTAAATAATCTTCAAAACTTTGATCGGAAGGCAAATTATTTTCGCTTGGTTCGGCAGACCATAATCTAAGAGTATTGGCAACCCCGTTTCTATATCCGGGTATCGAGACATCATAAGGAACGGCCCGGACACAAGTCGCGTTAACAGTCCTTAATCCATAGCCGCCATCCGGCTTTAAATAAGTCTCGGCATTACCATAAAAACTAACTTCTACCGCGTGTTTTGGCTTTCTTACCTCAAAAACAAACCCATTGCTAAGCCATTGATCAGGAAGTTCAACTTGCTCGTCATTAACAAATTTTTGTCTAAAAAAGCCGTATTCATATCTTATGGTATTGCCATGACCAGGATATCCTAAAGAAGCAATGGAATCCAAAAAACAAGCCGCTAATCTACCTAAGCCACCGTTTCCTAATCCAGCATCAGCCTCTTCATCTTCTAATTCCCCTATATCAATCCCTAATTCTTCTAATCCGTCTCTAGCAACTTCATATATTCCTAAATTTTGCATATTGGAAGTCATAAGTCTTCCAATTAAAAATTCCATGGAAAAATAAATTAATTGCTTTTTGTTGTCGCGAAGAATCGATTCCCTGGATTCTCTCCATTCATGTCCGGCATAATCTCTAACCATTTCCCCCAAAATATCATATCTTTCACTTATGTGACTATCGGAAACTGATAGACCATATTTTTCTTCTAATCTTCTAGCAAAAGTCAATTTGAAATCTTCTTTGTTGTCAAACATAATTTTCTCCTATCGTTGGGGTTTATTTTTTAATCTTTTTATTCTTCTTAACGTTTTGTTTAATCGTGACTTTTTTGTCATTACTAAGTAAGAAATAGCAGGCGGCAAATCCCGCTAATTTGATACTTATATGGTTTGGCTTATTTTCTGGGCCACCTGGATAAGTTTTCAACTTTAATCCATTATATTGGTTATTCCCACCATAAACATCTTTATCGGAATTAAATATTTCACTAAATTGACCATTTTGATAAGTCGGGACATCATAGCTTTCATAAAAGTTAGGAGTCATATTGAAGACAAATAAAATCACTTCTTTCCCAAAACTTCTTTCAAAGGCAAACACGCTTTGTTCCATATTATCAACCATAGTCCATCTAAATGAAGAAGGGTTATATTCATCTTCATATAAAGACATGTGATAACGATAGATTAAGTTTAGATCTCTACATAGTCTTTTTATCGAATCATGACGTGGGAAGCTCAATAAATTCCAAGGCAAGGACTTTTTTTCATCCCATTCATCAAAGGATGCCAGCTCATTGCCCATAAAGTTTAACTTTTTGCCAGGATGAGCCATTTGATAGGCATATAGATTTCTTAGCAAGGCAAACTTCGTTTCATAGTCACCCCACATTTTATTAATCATCGTGCCTTTGCCATGAACCACTTCATCATGAGACAAAGGTAATAAAAACTTCTCGCTATAAAAATAAGCCATCGAAAAAGTTAGCTTGTTATGGTCATATTTTTTATAAATTGGATCAAGGGAATAATATTTTAACGTATCATTCATCCAGCCTAAATCCCATTTGTAATCAAATCCTAAACCACCATTTTCTAAAGAAGAAGTCACCCCTAAATAATCGGTAGAATCTTCCGCTATCATCATGATGCCAGGATGAGAATAATGAAGTTTGCCATTTAATCTTTTTATAAATTCAATAGCCCCTTCATTAACTCCCCTATTTTTATCACCATTCCAATAA
The DNA here is from genome assembly GCA_934725985.1 of uncultured Bacilli bacterium. Classification (GTDB taxonomy): domain Bacteria; phylum Bacillota_I; class Bacilli_A; order RFN20; family CAG-826; genus Alloenteromonas. The sequence goes on from CAKVCX010000002.1 coordinate 394,456, forward strand.
ATAATATTAGAAACGGCATCGATACGAAGGCCGTCAAAGTGAAAATAAGTTAAAAAATAGTCCATCGCTGAAATTAAAAAGGAACGAATTGGATCTTTTCCTAAATCAAATTGAGCACTTCCCCAAGGGGAAATGGTGTATCTGGAATCGCTATATTCGTATAGACAAGAGCCATCGAATTCACGCAAGGAATAAGAATCCAAAGCGAAATGCACGGGAGCAAAATCTAAAATCACCCCTATTCCTGCTTTGTGAAGGAGATTAACAAATTGCATTAATTGCTTTGGGTTGCCATACCTAGAATCGCTAGAAAAAAATCCTATGGCTTGATATCCCCAACTTCCATCAAAAGGGTGTTGGCAAATTGGCATTAATTCTACATGGGTATAGCCGTTTTCTTTTAAATAGGGAACAAGAAGTTCTGCCATTTCTTCATAGGAATAATATTCGTCATTGTTTTTGATTTTCCAAGAGCCTAAATGGATTTCATAAATTGACATAGGCTTATTAAAATTATTATTCCTGTTCTTTAAGAAAGCCTTATCTCCCCAAGGGAAGCCATCTATATTAAAAAGTTTAGAACAAGTATTAGGACGCAATTCGCTAAAAAAAGCAAACGGATCGGCTTTATCAACATAAACCCCATTGCAATTCTTAAAATGATATTTGTAAATTTGATATTCTTTTAAATTTGGAATAAATGTTTCAAAAACCCCGCTAGAATCGATTTTGTCCATTTTATTAGCGGTAGCATCGAAATTGTTCCATTCGCCGATAACGGAAACATCTTCGGCCAGCGGTGCATATAAGCGGAAAGTCACACCACTTATTTTCTTATTTCCAACAGCCTTAGTTTCAAAATGAGCACCAAAATAGCGATACCCTTCGCTACATTGACCCATCAAGTAATCATAAAGCAAACCAAAAGCCATTTTTTCTCCTTCATAAAGTATAAACATTAATTAATAAAACTTTAATTAAATTTCCAAAAAAAGACGATTATATTCTCCTTTTGAAGAGGTTAAATCACTTAAACAATTTTTTGCAATTAAAAGAAGGAAGAAAAAATGTTATAGTTTTCTAGCATTCAAAAGAGGTATAGATTAGATGTATAAAGTAATGGCCGTAAACGCTGGCTCTAGTTCGTTAAAGTATAAATTGTTCGAAATGCCTGAAGAAAAAGTCCTTTGTTCTGGCGTTGCCGATAGAATTGGACATGAGGATGGGATTTTTAAAATAAAATTCAACGGAGAGGAACATAAAGATATCCTTCCGATTCTAGATCATGCTAAAGGAGTAGATCTTGTATTAACTGCCCTAACAAAATATGGCATAGTCAAAGATTTAAGCGAAATTAAATGCGTTGGCCATAGAGTAGTTCAAGGCGGTAAATATTTTTCCCATTCAGTAGATTTTGATGCTGATAGCGAAGAAAAAATAACAAAACTAATTCCACTAGATCCGCTTCATGCTCCTGCCCATCTAGTTGGTTACCATTCTTTTAAGAAGGCCTTACCAGAAGTCCCTGAAATTGCCGTATTCGACACTGCTTTCCATCAAAGTATGGAAGCCGAAGACTATACTTATCCAATTCCTTATGAGATGAGCGAAAAGTATGATTGCAGAAGATATGGGGCACATGGTACTAGCCATGCTTATCTAGCAAAAAAAGGAAAAGAAGATTTTTGTGGCGATATAGAAAACGAAAGAATAATTTCTTGCCATATAGGTTCTGGAAGCTCTTTATGTGCGATTAAAAACGGCAAATGTGTCGCTACTTCAATGGGTTTAACTCCTTTAGGCGGAGTGATGATGGGGACAAGAACTGGAGATTTAGACCCGTCCGTTATGGATTATTTATGTACTTGCACCGGCAAAAATGTCGATGAAATGTATGATATTTTTAACAAGAAAAGCGGCTTTTTAGGAATGAGTGGTGTTTCTAACGATACTAGAGACATAGAAGAAGCCATAGAAAAAGGGAACCCAAGGGCTAAGTTAGCTAGCGATGTTTTCGCAAGGAGAATAGCCGATTTCATCGGTTCCTATTTCGTTAGATTAGGTGGGTGCGATTTAATAATCTTCTCCGCTGGCATAGGTGAAAACGCCCCCTACTTCCGCAAAGAAATATTAAAAAGAGTAGAAGAAGCCTTACTCTTAAGCATCGATTATGAACTTAATGAAACTATAAGAGGAAAAGAAGCCTTAATTTCCAAAAAGGATTCTAAAATCAAAGTTGCCATTATCCCAACAGATGAAGAAGTCATGATAGCAAGGGATTGCTATGAAAGGATTAAAAAATGAAAAACGCCCTTAATCCTGAAATAACAACGTACTATAAGGATCATAAAAAAATATATAACTCCATATATAAGGCAATAGAAAGATACGATAAAATCGTTATTTTCCGTCATATAAAACCTGATTTTGATGCCATGGGCACCCAAATGGGATTATATACATTCTTAAAGGATAATTATCCAAACAAAGAAATTCATTTTGTCGGGGATAACCATGTTAGTTTTACTCCGCGTTTATTTCCTCCAACCGAAAACTTAAACAATGAGTGGTTCAAGGATGGAAACTTCTTGGCGATTATAGTTGATGTAGGGGATCATGAACGTATAGCCGATCCTAGATATAAACATGCAAAATATAAAATAAAAATAGACCACCACCCCTGCAAAAAAGAAATAGCTAGAGCTACTCTACTTGATACAAATAGTGCATCAGCATCAGAACTTGCTGCCGATGTTTGTCTAAATTTCAAAAACAAGCTTGTTTCTAAAGAAGCAGCTAGATATTTCTATATAGGCATTGTTGGGGATTCGGGCAGATTTTTATATTCTTCTACTTCTACCCATACTTTTGCCGTAGCGGAAGAATTAATAAAAAAAGGTATCTCGATAAAAGACATATATTTGCAAATGTATGAAAAAACAATAGATTCATTGAAATCGCAGGCATATGTTTTGTCAAATTTCAAACTCTCCCCCCACGGGGTGGCTTATTATTTATTGCCTGTTAATGTACAAAAAGAGTTGAAAATTACTCCTGAACAAGGAAAAGAGAATGTTAACATGTTCTCCAATATAGAAGGAATAAATGCCTGGTGTTCAATTACCGAAGATCCCAATCCTAAAGATTATTGTTGGAGAATATCAATTAGGTCAAAAGAAAAAGATATTTCTAAAATAGCTAACAAATATGAAGGCGGAGGTCACGCTCAAGCTAGCGGAGCCAAAATAAAGGATTTAACAAAGCTAGATGAATTTATTAACGATCTAGATGCCTTGTTTAAATAATAGATTAAGTAGGTTTTGTAAACCTACTTTTCATTTCTATAAAAAATTAACTAAAAACCACCACCCTAATTTTATTAGGCATTTTAAAAGTTTATAATAACTTTGGTTATGAATTTTTTACCTTTGCATTCTTACTCTGGTTATTCTTATCTCAAAAGCGGGATATCTTTGGCTAGATTGGTTTCAATCTATGCAAAAAAAGGCTATAAATATGCGCCGATATGTGATTTTAATACAATTACTGCCTATCCTTGTTTAACGGAATTATCCTCTAAGCTAAACCTGAAGCCCTTATATGGGATGGATACGATCGTAGATAAATATTATGTTTCTTTTTATATTAAAAACGAACAAGGCTACTTAAATTTATTAAAGATTATATATTTGTTAAACAAAGGGGAATTAGAAAGCAAAGCAATTGCTTCTTATAATGAGGGACTAATCTTAATCCTAGATGGAGGAAGAGGAGAATTAAAAGAAAAAATTAAAAAACAAGATAATTCGTTATCCTTAGAATTATCTAGCAAATTTTCCTCTTTTAAGGAAGCATATATTGGAATCCCATATTTGTTAGATGAAAAAGAATATATCGATTTATTAAGGGATTTCGCTTCTAGATATGGTTATATTTCTTTAGCCTATCCTTTTATCCTTTACGAAAAAAAACAAGATGCCATCGCCTTAGAAATAGTCAACGCGATAGCTTCTTCCCATCAGATTAATATAAAAAACAAAGAAGGCAATAATTATTTTTTAGAAGAAGATAAACTAACAAGTTATTATGACGATTCCGAATTATTTTCATGTAAAAAAATTGCCGAATCTATCGACTTTTCTTTTTATAAAAAAAGAGGAAAGCTTCCTATATTTAAAAATGAATTGGGAATTGATAGTTCTTCTTATTTAGCCAAATTAGCCAAGGAAGGATTAAAGAAAAAGATTAACCCCGTCACCAAAGAATACGAGGATAGACTGAATTATGAATTGAATATAATTTCTACAATGGGGTATTCAGATTATTTCCTAATCGTATCCGATTATTGCAATAAAGCTAGGGAAAAAGGGATTTTAATTGGCCCAGGAAGAGGGTCCTCTGCCGGCTCGTTAGTTTCATTTAGCCTAGATATAGTAAAGGCAGACCCGATAAAATTTGGCTTACTTTTCGAAAGATTTTTAAATCCAGAAAGAAAAACATTGCCGGATATCGATGTTGATTTCGAGGATGTTAGAAGAGAAGAAATCATTACTTATTTAAAAGAAAAATATGGAGAAGATAAAGTTGCCCATATTTTAGTAATCCAATCTTTAGGACCCAAGGCTTCCCTTCACGATATCGGAAGGGTTTATAACATAGAAAATAGGGAAATAGATTTATTAGCAAAAACATTGCTAGATTCTAAAATTAGTTTAAGGGAATCTTATAAAAGAAATAAGCAATTCAAAGATTTAGTCGATAGCGATCCATATTATTTAAATATAGTTTCCTTGGCTTCGAAAATAGAAAGCTTGCCAAGGCAAAGCGGCTTGCATCCTTCAGGAGTTATTTTAAATGGCGAGAATCTAGAAAATGTTTTGCCAATTAAAAAAGAGGAGGATGGGGACCTAATTTGCTTTGAAGCCGAATATTTAGAAAAACAAGGCTTTTTAAAAATGGACTTATTGGGAATTAGATATCTAACTACAATCCATTCTTGTCTTGATTTAATCAAAAATAGGAGAGGCATTACTTTAAAATATGAAGATTTGCCTTATGAGGATAAAAAAGCTATTGAATTAATTAGAAAAGGGCTAACAATTGGGATATTTCAACTTGAAAGCAAGGGAATGAACAATGCTATAAAAACACTACGTCCCACTTCTTTTATGGATATTGTAGCCTTAATAGCCTTATATAGACCTGGGCCGATGGGATTTATTCCTACTTATGCAAAAAGGAAACAAGGGTTAGAAAAGGTAACCTACTTAAATAAGGAAACAGAAGAAATATTGTCTTCTACTTACGGCATTATCGTCTATCAAGAGCAAATAATGCTGCTGGTTATGAAAATGGCCGGGCTTTCTTTAGGCCAAGCCGATTTATTTAGAAGAGCTATTGCCAAAAAAGATGAATCCATATTAAAAGGATTAAGAAGCCAATTTATGGAAGGGTGTTTAAAAAAAGGCTATTCTAGCGAAATAGCTTCGAAAACATTCGAGCAAATCTATAAATTCGCTTCTTATGGCTTTAATAAATCACACTCTGTTTCCTATGCTTTCTTAGTTTGTCAAATGGCTTATTTAAAAGCCCATTATCCAGAGGAATTCTACGCATCCATTTTATCGACATTAACTCCAACTGACCCCAAGTTTAAATCAACTTACTTAGAAGCTAAAAAAGCCGGTATAAAATTCATTCTGCCAGATATCAACGTGGCCTCCACTTTCTTTTTACCCTTAAAAGAAAAAGAAATAATGTTCCCCCTATCTTCAATAAACTTAACAGAATCCATGGGACTAGCAAGAAATATAATAAGGGAGAGAAAGGCTTTAGGACCATTTTCAGATATTTTTTCATTTGCCTCTAGAATGAAACGTTATGGATTAAAAAGAGAAAGTTTCTTGCGCTTAATAGACGCGGGTTGTTTTGATACCTTCCCTTTTAATAGGGCTAGTAAAAGATTAGCGGTAACGCAAGCCTTAAGTTACGCCGAAATGATGCAAAACGAAGATGGTTCCTCTTTGCTAGATTTTAATTTTCCATTGCCAGAAATAAAGCAAATCCAAGGAAATAAGGAAATGGATCTCTTATATGAAAAAGAGGCACTAGGCGTCTTAGTTTCTTCCTCCTTGCTTAGTGAAAAAGAAGAAATAATAAAAGAAAATAACGCGAAGAGTTTACAAGAAGCCGAAGAAGCCTCCTATCAATTTATTTGCGTTGGCATTGTTTCTATTCTTAAAGCCATTTCAACAAAAAAAGGCAAGAGGATGGCGTTTTTAACCTTATATGATGACACGAATCAAATGGAATTTACTCTTTTCCCATCAACTTACGATACTTATTACCCTCTTTTAAAAGAAGGGAACAGCCTAATAATAAAAGGGCACAAAGATAATTATAAAAAGGAATCATATATCGTTGATGAAATAAGGAAAATATAGAAAGGGCAAACATGAATAAATTAATTATAGTAGATGGAAATTCTCTTTTATTTAGGGCTTTTTATGCCACTAGCTTCAATGGGCCTGAATCCATAATGAGAACAAGTTTTAATCAACCTACCAATGCCATTTTTGCTTTTGGAAATATGATTTTAAAAATATTGGCAAGACTAGAAAAAGATAATGGCTTATTTGTTGGCTTTGACAGCGATTCCATGACGTTTAGAAAAGAAGAATTCGCCACTTATAAAGCCAATAGAAAACCATGCCCAGAAGAACTTAAAAGCCAATTTCCCTTATCTAGGGATTTCTTGTCATCTTTATCGATTCCTCATTTTGAATTACACGGGGTTGAAGCAGACGATATCTGCGGCACATTATCTAAAATGGCTTCCAAAGAAGGCATTAAAGTAGAGATTTATACTTCAGATAGAGACTATTTGCAATTAATTGATAGCAATATTTCGATTAACTTGCCCATAAAAGGATTAAGCGAATTAGAAAATATCAACCAAAGTAACATATTTGAAAAATTTGGATTTTATCCCCTGCAAACAATTGATTACAAAGGACTTAGAGGAGATTCAAGCGATAATCTTCCCGGAATTCCAGGCATAGGAGAAGTAACGGCAAAAAAACTATTATCCGAATATTCATCCTTTGATTCCATTATCAATGCTGCAAAAGAAGGAAAAATAAAAGGCAAGACCGGTCAAAAAATTATCGATGGAGAAGCGTTAGGGAGAGAATGCTTAAAACTAGCTACAATTAAACTAGACGTCCCCCTTCCTTTCAAATTAGAAGACCTAGTTTATAAAGGGTATGAATATAGTAAAGCCAAATCCTTTACCTCAAAATACGAATTAAGGCAATTAGAAGCAAAGCTATCTTCTTCTTATTATGGAAAAAAAGAAAGAAAGCCTCTAGAAGTAGAAATCGTTAATAAAATCAATAGTATCGAAATAATGGATTCTTTTGGCTTTGCCTTAGATATGGAATCAGGAGATTATTTTAATAAATCGCCTTCAGGAATTGCTATTTTTACTAAAGGGAAATCTATATATGTTCCTTTTGAAATCTTTATTAAAGACAAACAACTTTTAAATTATTTTGAAAACGAAAACATTAAGAAAACTACTTATGATTTGAAAAGAAGTTTGGTTGTCTTTTCTAAATACAATATCAAGCTAAATGGAGAAATATTTGACGCGATGCTAGCTTGCTATGTCTTAGATTCTTCTATCGCTTCAAATCCAGAAAGTAGCTTTGATTATTTTGGCATAGCTCTTGAAGAAGATAAATTAGACTTATTATCGACTTATCATCACCTATCTTCCTCTTCCATTGCCAAGGCTTGTTTTGAAATAAAGGAAAAAGCGATTTCCTTATTAAAGCAAAATGAACAATTGGATCTATATGAAAAAATAGAAATGCCTTTGACTAGAGTCCTAGCCAAAATGGAAATAGAAGGCTTTCCTTTAGATAAAGAAGAATTAGAAAAATATGGTAAAGAATTTGCCGATAAAGAAAATAAAGAAAAAGAAGAGCTATTTAAAATTTCAGGACATGAATTTAATCCGGCCTCGCCAAAGCAAGTTGCCACGATTCTTTTTGATGAACTAAAATTAAAATCGGATAAAGGAAAAGGCACTTCAAGCGACATATTGCTTTCATTAATTGGCCAAAGCGATTTCCCTTCGCATCTTCTTCAATATAGAAAATATGCAAAATTATTAGGAACTTATGTAGATGGATTTATCCCCTACGTTTTAAGCGATGGCAAAGTCCATACAATATTTAACCAAGCCCTTACCTCAACCGGGAGATTATCTTCTTCCAATCCAAATCTACAAAACATATCAGGAAAAGATGAGGAAGGTTTGAAAGTAAAATCTTGTTTTCATTATAACGATTCGAAAACAAAAATCCTTTCTCTAGATTATTCTCAAATAGAATTAAGGATATTGGCTTCTTTATCTAACTGCAAACCCTATATTGATATATTTTCCACATCTAGAGACATCCATGCAGAAACAGCAAGAAAAGTCTTTAACTTGAAAGAAGATGAGCCCGTATCTCATTCTTATAGAAAAAAAGCAAAAGCTATAAATTTTGCAATTATCTACGGGACCACACCTTACGGATTAAGCGAACAAATAGGATCCACCCCTGCCGAAGCCGCAGATTTAATTAAGTCTTTCTATGTTCATTATAAAGATATAGCCACCTATCTTTCTTCCATAATTAGCAATGTAGAAACAAAAGGATATGTCGAAACCATGTTTGGAAGAAGAAGATATCTTCCCGATATCGTTTCTTCTAACTATGCCAAAAGAGAAGCTGCAAAAAGAGCAGCCTTAAACGCCCCTGTTCAAGGCAGTGCGGCAGATTTAATAAAAATAGCCATGATTGAAGTTGACAAATTCCTAACTGAAAATAACTATAAAACCAAAATGGTTTTGCAAATTCACGATGAACTAGTATTTGCCCTAGACGAGGAAGAAGCTTCCTTTTTGCCGTCAAAATTGAAAGAAATAATGGATAACTGTGTCAAATTAAAGGTCAAATTAGATGCCGTTCCCTCTCTTGGAAATAATTTTGCAGAAACAAAGGAGTAAAAATTATGCCTGAATTGCCAGAAGTGGAAACATTTAAAAAAGCATTAGAACCCACCTTATTAAATAGAACTATACTATCCATTAATCTAATTAACGAAAAAACAATTTCAACAAATAAGGACGAATTTCTCTCTATTTTAAAAAACCAAAAAATAACTAAATTAGATAGAAAAGGAAAATTTCTATTATTTTTCCTTTCCTCTCCCTATCTGCTAATCTCCCATTTAAGGATGGAAGGTAAGTTTTTTGTCGAACCAAAAGGAGAAAAAAGAAAAAAGCATGACTTAGTCGAATTCATTTTAGATAACAATACCAAACTAGTTTATAACGATGTGAGAAAATTCGGGTTTATTGGACTATATAAAGTATCTTCCTTTCTAAAAGAATCTCCTTTAAGTAACCTTGGCAAAGAACCATTTGAAATTAGTAAAGAAGAATTATTTATAGGTTTACATAAAAGAAAAGTAGAAATAAAAGAAGCCTTATTAGACCAAACTATAATGTCGGGTTTAGGAAACATTTATGATGATGAGGTCCTATTTGATTGCAAAATAAATCCACGTACCCCGTCTAATCAAATTAGCTTAAGCCAAGCCGAAAATATAATCACTTCCTCAATTAAAATATTAAATAAGGCCATAGAAAAAAACGGGTCTACAATTAAGAGCTTTCACTTTAAGGAAAATCAAAATGGAAATATGCAAAACTTTCTTAAAGTCTATGGAAAAGAACGCACGCCTTGCCCGAATTGCTTAAATCTATTTCATAAAATTAAAATAGGCGGAAGAGGGACTACTTATTGTCCTTATTGCCAAGAAAACCCCTACCGTCCATTCGTAATTGGAATAACCGGTCCAATACACTCCGGAAAATCTACCGCATCTAATTATTTTTTAAAAAAAGGATTTGTTATCTTTAATGCCGATAAAGAAGTGGCAAGTCTATATAAATTAGAAGGAATAAAAAAACACTTAATGACTTTATTTGGCAAAGATGTAATAAATAAAAACGAGATAGACAAAGCCAAATTGACTCATTTATTACAAGATAAAAACAATAAAAAAGCTTTGATGGATTACCTCTATCCAATTTTATATAAAAAAGCGGAAGAGTTCATAAGCAAAGCTAGTTCTAACGTAATCTTGGATGTTCCTTTATTATATTCGTCTCATCTAGATAACTTAACCGACTTCGTTATTTTAATAAATTCTAATTTAGAAAATAGAAAATCTAGGATAGAAAAAGAAGGAAGAGATAGTGTTTCTTTGTTAAAAATCAATGCCACGTACCCATTAAATTATGTCAAAAAGAAAGCCTCTATCGTTATCAACAACGATCAAGGACTACCAAATTTATATAAACAACTAGATTTAATAAAGATTCCAAATGGTTATAAATATCAATAAACGTTAATAGAAGTAATGTCTATTTCTTCTTTGCAATTTATTCTGATAATATCATCTAATTGTCTAGAAAAAGCCAAGCCTATTTTACTTTTATACATCGAAACCACTTCTTCAATGGAAAATGGGGAAGCAAAAAAAGTACGCAGGCGATGCTCATTTCTATAAAGCAAAATCGGGTAAAGGAACGAAGAAAAAGAATATTCGCTTTTATATTCGTTTCCAAAATCATCAAAGACTAACAATGGGGCATTTTTTAGTTTGGCAAACAAGGCTTCAAACTCCATCTTGTTATTAAAAGACAAATTTTTTAAGTTTTCGATTAAAGAAGAAGTATTGACATACCCACATTGGTGATGCCTAGAAGCAAAATTAGAAGCAAACGTAGATAAAATATAAGTCTTGCCAGATCTAGTTTTTCCTTTTAAATAGACCCAATCCTCGGTAGTTAAATTTAAGCTAGAGATTATTCGTTTTAAGGCTTTATTTCTTTTTACATCCTTATCAATAGAAGAAATTGAATTATTTAAATAATCAATAGGGAAATCATGTATGAAAAACCTGTCTAGTTTTTCTTTATAATCTAAATAAACCTTGCAAGGAGAAAACTCTCTATTTAAGACTCCACCATCTTTAAAAAGCGACATTTCGTAAAGAGGGTTATCTTTTTTGCATTTATCCATGCCAGGGCAAGCAGAGCAATACGAAACATCTTCTTGATAGGAAAGCAAAGTGGCAAGGTTATCCTTTACCTCTTTTGCAGTTAAGCCCAAAGAAGAAATCGCTTTATAAACAACTGGGTCATTTTTTAAGCCTTTTAATGCCTCTTCAATTAAAGAGGAGACATCCCCTAAATCCATTTTTTTTAACTTCATTTTTTCCATACATTTATCCTAGCGATTTCATCAAATCATTAATTTCTTCATCACTTATATCTTCTTCTTCTTTTTCTTTTTTATCGAGGGTCTTTTTTTCAGCTGGATTTTCTTTGCTTTGTTCTTTTATTTGTTTTTTCTTTTTTGAATTTTCTTCATCTAATTCAAGCAAAATCGACATGGCGTCCCTACTGTTTTTGGCTCCTTTTCTTAATAAGATAACGCCTAAGTTTTCAGTATAGGCAAAAGGAAGAATGCCATTTTTCTTGCTTAAGACAAAATCAAGTAGGACGTTTATTAAAGGATTAGATAAACCGGTGTCTATTTTTAAATGTTGAAGCAAACGTAAATCTTGATAAGAAGGTCTATTCCCTCCTTGCAATAAAGACAAAAAATGAGCGGGATCAACTTCGTCCATCAATCTTATTTTCTTAGCTAAAGAGGAAGAAGAAGAAACTTGGCTTTTTTCATTGCTAGTCATTTGCAAATAAGAAAAATTAACCATGGAGCGACATTTTTCTTCAAGCCTAGAAAAGTTTAACGAACCGTTAGAATAAGAAGATAATGTAATTTCTGCCATCTCCTCGGCATTTAATCCATATAAGGAAGCGTACTTGCCTATTAAAAGAAGATTATCTTCGTTAAGGGCTTTTAAATTAAAGCCAAAAGAAAATAAACAATCCTTTAATTTTGAATAATCGAAATCGCTTTTTAGACTATTCTTTTTCTTTTTAGCTTTTAATAAAGGCGAACCATTACCAAACCCAAAATAAGAGTCATAAGTTTCGGAAACGTCTTTAAAGCCATCTAGTTTAGAACCCTTTTTATATTTATTTTCCAAAGATGAGTAAGCAACGCCTCCAAGCGTGTTCTTAAGCAAGCCTCCTAACATGGGGTCAGCTAAAAAGGAAAGAGGATTAACTGGTGGATAGATGCAATAAATAAAATAATTGCTTTTATTTTCCTCTAAAAACATCGTCTTGACTAACCCTAAGGCTTCCAAAGGCAAGAAAGCGTTATATAGTTCGCCAGGAGTCAATGATAAAAAAGAAAAAATTCTATCATGGGTGAATATTTTTCCATTTTCTTCACCTAGTAAAAAACTATACAAAGCAAAAGACTTAGCCCCGATTAAAGGAAGATAGAACTCCCTAACTCTTAAAATGTCATCCCCTCCAAGAGCGTCTTTTTTACTTACCTCATAAAAATCATTAGCGCCTACATCATGCATAAATATATACCCAAACAAAATCTTATCATTTTTGCATAGTTTATTTTAGAGAAAATTAAAAATAAAAAATTGCAATTTTTTTACTTTTTTACGCACACACATGGGCGCGAATGGTCTATAATGAAATTGTTGAATTACGAGGTTATTTATGATCCACAAAATCGGTGTCTTGACTTCTGGAGGGGATTCTCCAGGCATGAATTGTGCAATTAGGGCTGTAGTTAGAGCTGGTTTAACTTATGGTTTAGAAGTTTATGGTGTCATGGACGGCTATAGAGGGTTGGTCGACGATGACATGTTTTTAATGGACCGTTCATCTGTCTCGGATATCGTTAATAGAGGCGGAACGATATTACAAACTGCGCGTCTACGTGAATTTAAGGAAGAAAGCGTTAGACAAAAAGCCGTTGATAATTTACATAGAAGAGGAATCGAAGCCCTTGTTGTTATTGGCGGAGATGGCTCTTATATGGGTGCTAAAAAGTTAACTGAGATGGGAATCAATTGCGTTGGATTGCCAGGCACCATCGATAACGATATTGCCTCAACCGATTATACGATTGGTTTTGATACTTGCTTGAATACCATTGTTTACTGTGTCGATAAAATAAGAGATACAACCGAATCGCACCAACGTTGTGCCGTAATTGAAGTAATGGGTAACCACTGCGGTGATTTAGCCTTATTTTCAGGTATTGCCGAAGGGGCAGAAATGATAATCACCCCAGATCATCCAATTCCTGAAGAAGAAATCATCTCTTCATTAAAGAAGCTCCATGACTCCAAAAAGAAAAGAGCCATAGTCTTGGTATCGGAAAAAATCTATCCAGATATTCATGCATTTGCCGAAAAAATAGGCGAAGAAACCGGATTTGAATGCCGCGCTGAAGTTTTAGGAAGAGTCCAAAGAGGTGGCGCCCCAAGCGCATTTGATAGAATATTGGCAGCTAGAATGGGTGCTTATGCCGTTGATTGCTTACTTGACGGAAAAGGTGGAATCTGTGTCGGGATGGTAAATAACAAAATAGTTGATTACGATATTTATGAAGCATTGCAACTACCTCGCGATAAGCATGCCTCAATGCTAAGGTTAATAGATATTCTTAAATAGAAAGACTTTTTTCATATGCTATTAAACATTTCGAAAAAAACAAAAATTGTTTGTACGATCGGGCCATCTACTCAAACAAAAGAAAAGATTCTTGAGCTTTATAAAGCCGGAATGACTGTAATGAGAATTAATTTTTCTCACGGAACGCATCAAGAACAATTGAATAAAATTTTAATAGCAAGAGAATTTGAAAAAGAAGGTATCTATATTCCGGTTGCACTTGATACAAAAGGGCCAGAAATAAGAACCGGATATATGAAAAATGGCTCTGTAGCAGTTAAAACAGGTCAAAAAATGACCATTTATATGGATGATAGACTCGGGGATGAAAACGGGTTTTCTGTTACCTATCCAGGTTTATTTTCTGATGTAAAAGTTTTTGATCACATTCTAATCGACGATGGAAATCTAGATTTCGAAATAATTAAAAAGAATGAAAAAAGCCATACTTTGGAAGTAATAGCCAAAAACGATCATACTTTAAAGGATCAAAAAGGAGTAAATTGTCCTTTTTCTAGGCTAAATATGCCTTTTATTTCTCCCCAAGATGAAGCAGATTTGGCTTTTGGGTGTCAGCAACATGTCGATGCAATATTCGCTTCTTTTACTAGACGCCCTGAAGATATAAAAGAAATTAGAAGGATATGTGCAAAATATGGTGATAAAGATATCCCTGTTTACGCAAAAATAGAAAATCCTGAAGCCGTAGAAAAAATCGAACAAATTGTCGATGAAGCCGATGGAATAATGGTCGCTAGAGGAGATTTGGGGGTCGAAGTACCGCCAGAAGAAGTCCCGGTAATCCAAAGTAATATAATCAAATTATGCAGGATGAAAGGAAAACCGGTAATAACCGCTACCCAAATGCTTGACTCTATGGTCGCCCACCCTCGTCCGACTAGGGCCGAGGTTAGCGATTGCGCCACCGCCATTAATGAATCTAGCGACTGCGTTATGCTTTCTGCCGAATCAGCCTCAGGCCACTATCCAGTGGAAGCCACTACTATGCAAAGCAAAATCGCATCCACAATGGAAAAGTATCTAGATTATGAAAAGCTAGCTAGGGAAGCTTACGAAACTAGCGAACATTCTAATAACGATGCCATTTCTAACGCCGTGGCAAATACTGCACTTTTAATTGGAGCAAAGTTAATCGTTAATTTTACAGAAACAGGCAAATCTACGATTAGAATTTCTAAATCTAGACCTTGTTGCCCGATTATTTCAATCACAAATAGAAGAAAAACAGCCATGAATGGGGCTTTTATGTGGGGAGTTTATTCAATCTTACTAAAAACTTCCATGCCAGATTTTATCGAAGAAATGGAAGTTTTGGCACTTAAGATAGCTAGAGATTTATCCATTAAACCTGGGGAGCCAATTATAATTGCAGGCGGTACTCCTACCGGAGCTGGAAAAACCAATTTCATGCGAATCGTAAATGTAAATTCGATAAAAGACATTGATTAACAAGCCAAGTGTTAGGCTTGTTTTTCTTTTCTTTCTAGAAAAAGAAAAAACTTAGAAAATACCAAATCAAATAAGAAAACTCCAAGAAAATAACCAAAAACGACATCTGTCGCATTATGAGCCCCACGATAAATTCGACTTAAAGCAACTAAAAGTCCCCACGAATAGGAAAATAATTTAACTAATATTCTTTTTTTCTTATCTATATAAATTAAGGGAAAATAACTAAGACAAATTATCCCCAAGGAATTCATCGTATGGCCGGAAGGAAAAGAAAAGCAATCATCAAATTTTACATTTGCCTTAGCTTTTTCTATATCTATTGCATATTTAGAAAAGCTCCACCACCCTTGAGGCTTATAAAAAGGCAACCAATGAGCTTTGATCTCTTCCCCTACATAAATTTTAGCCAAAAATCTATAACGGGGCCTAAACCAAAAAACCTTTAATAGATTCATGCAAATCCAGATACTTAAATATAAAAAGATCACGCAAAGGCAAACGTTAAATAGTTTTCGCTTATCCAAAGACAACTTAGAAGAAATAAAAGTAAATGGCAAAGTCAAAACAGCATAAGGCAAAGCAAACAAAACAATATAGCCATAATTTAAATTTAAAAAGAAAATTCCATTAACATAACTTCTTATTTGCCCTCCCCCATATAAACAAGAAACTAAAATCGCTAGAAAAAACAATACTCCAAAGATAACTGAAGATTTCTTGCTTTCTTTATTTCTATTTAAAAAACAATAAAAAGAAGAAAAGCAAAATAATAATTGAAAAAATAGTTCTCCTATCATTTCAAAAATTTGACCAAATGCATTGCTTGGATCAAATAAAGAAGAAGAAATTTGAAAATCAAAAAAGCAAACGACAATAAATGTTATTAAGCAAAGGGGATAAATAATAATTCTTTCTAATTTACTCATTTTCTTTTAAATAATAAAAGAAGAAAGAAATTAAAACCACCTAAAATTTGATTAAGCATAAAAAAGACCCATGAGGATAACCAAATGGGTCTAAAGAAATTAAATAATCAATAATTACTTATTGAAGCGAAAGGCTTTGATGCCAGGATATGTGGCATTTTCGCCAAGTTCTTCTTCAATGCGGAGAAGTTGGTTATATTTGGCAACTCTTTCGGTACGGTTTGGAGCACCGGTTTTGATTTGCCCTGCATTTAAAGCAACAACTAAGTCAGCAATTGTAGTATCTTCGGTTTCACCAGATCTATGGGAAACAACAGCGGTCCATCCAGCATTTTTAGCCATTTTGATAGCATTGATGGTTTCGGTTAAGGTACCGATTTGATTTAATTTGATAAGAACGGAATTGGCAACGCCTAATTCAATGCCTTTGGCAATGATTTTAGTATTTGTAACAAACAAATCGTCTCCAATAAGTTGAATCTTGTTTCCAAGTTTTTCGGTAAGGTGTTTCCATCCTTCCCAATCGCCCTCTGCCATACCATCTTCTAAAGAGATTAATGGATAAGTAGAAGCAATCTTGACCCAGTGTTCGACTAATTCATCGGAAGTATAGACTTTGCCAGATTTTGGTTGGTGATAAATTACTTTTCCACCTTCTTCACCCTTTGCCCATTCAGAAGCAGCGGGATCCATGGCAAGCATGAAATCTTTTCCAGGAACATAGCCTGCAGCCTTAATAGCTTCAATTATTAAATCTAAGACTTCTTCATCGGCACCAGTAGCGGTATTTGGGGCAAAACCACCTTCATCTCCTGCACCAGTAGCAAGTCCCTTGCTCTTTAAATCTTTTTGAAGAGCGTGGAAAACTTCGGTGCACCAACGAAGAGCTTCAGACCAAGTTGGAGCGCCAACTGGCATGATTAAGAATTCTTGGGAATCGACGTTATCATCGGCATGAGCCCCACCGTTCATGATATTCATCATAGGAACTGGCAATGTATTAGCACTAGTTCCACCAATGAAACGGTAAAGTGGTTCGCCTAAAGAAATAGCAGCAGCATGGGCGGCGGCTAAAGATACGGCAAGAATCGCATTAGCTCCAAGTCTGCCTTTATTATCGGTTCCATCGAGTTTAATCATGGTGAAATCGACTTTGGCAGTATCTGTTGCATCCAAGCCAACAACGGCCTTGGCAATTTCGGTATTGATATTATTGACGGCTTTTAAAACGCCTTTGCCACCATAAACCTTTTTATCGCCATCGCGAAGTTCGATGGCTTCTCTAGTTCCGGTTGAAGCTCCAGAAGGCGAAGCGGCCCTACCAACAGTCCCGTCGGCCAAAGTAACTTCGGCTTCAACAGTTGGATTTCCACGGCTATCAATGATTTGACGGCCAAAGACTTTAACAATTTTAGTTTTGTCCATTATAAAATCTCCTTTTTTCCTAGGACAAAAAAGATTATACGCTATTCAAAGAATAGAAGAAAAGAATTTAACTACTTTTTGTTGATACCTAAATAATTTAATTAAGAACTATTGACTTATGCATTAGCCTACCTAAAATAATGATGGTGTTGAAGGAGACAAGCTAGATAGCTATAGCCATCTAGTACCACTCCTGAGCTCCTAACGACGAGTTAGGCGGAATCTTCCGTTATCAAGTTATCGAGAGCGCATTTGTCCTATTGATAAAGCAAATGCGAAGTAAGGTGGTACCGCGTTATTTCTAGCGTCCTTATTTATTAGGGACGCTTTTATTTTTAGGAGAAAAATATGAAAATCATTTACAACAAAAAAGAATATGAAGTCGAAGAAGGCATAAATGGTTTTAAACTTGCGAAAATTGTTGATCCAGAAAAGAAGAACAAAGCCTTGGCCTATAAAGAAAATGTGGAGGAATTCGATATGAATTCCGCAATGATAAAAGAGGGCGAAGTCAGTTTCATTATGAGTGAAGACAAGGAAGGATTTGCCATAATGAATCACTCCTGCTCCCACTTAATGGCCCAGGCCATCAAACATCTTTATCCAAACGCCTTATTTGGATTTGGGCCTGCAATTGAGGAAGGATTTTATTATGATATAGATTTTGGAAATGAAGTAATTTCCGATGCTTCTTTTAAGGCAATAGAAGAGGAGATGAAAAAGATTTCCAAAGAAAACATCCCCTTTAAAAGAGAAAATGTCAGTAAGGAAGAAGCCTTATCTATTTTTAAGGACAACCCCTATAAAGTAGAACATATAAAAGAGCTTGAGGGGCAAATATCCATTTATAGGCAAGGGGACTTTGTTGATTTATGCAAAGGTCCACACGTCCCATCTACCGGATACTTAAAGCATTTCAAACTCCTCTCTTTGGCCGGGGCTTATTGGAGAGGAGATAGCAAAAACAAGCAACTTACTAGGATTTACGCTACTTGTTGGCCTAGCAAAGAAGAATTAGATAACTATTTGGAACTTCTAGAAAGAAGAAAAGCTAACGATCATAGAAGACTAGGCAAAGAATTAGGGTTATTCATGATTAGCGATTATGGGCCAGGGTTCCCATTCTTCTTGCCAAAAGGAATGATTTTAAAGAACGAATTAATAAATTATTGGAGAGAAATCCATACTAGAAGGGGCTATCAAGAAATTGAAACCCCCACCATTCTTTCTAGGGAATTATGGGAAACTTCGGGTCACTGGGACCATTATAAAGAAAACATGTACACCACTAAAATTGATGGCAAGGATTATGCGATTAAGCCTATGAATTGCCCTGGTGCCATGCTAGTTTATAAAAACTCTATCCACTCCTATAAAGACTTACCTGTTAGAATTGGCGAATTAGGGCACGTCCATCGTCATGAAGCTAGCGGCGCCTTAAATGGTTTATTTAGAGTAAGGGCTTTTACGCAAGACGATGCACATATCTTGTGCCGGTTTGACCAACTCGAAGATGAGATTAAGGGCATCATGGATTTATTTGATGAAGTCTATAATGTTTTTGGTTTGTCTTATAGAATTGTCTTATCCACTAGGCCAGATGATTACATCGGCGAAAAGAAGTTCTGGGATGAAAGCGAAAGAATCTTAAGCCAAGCTTGCAAAGATTCTCTGCATGAATACACAATCAATCCAGGAGACGGGGCTTTTTATGGGCCAAAGCTAGACTTCAAGCTAAAAGACTCCATGGGAAGGACTTGGCAATGTGGAACCATCCAATTAGATGTTAATTTGCCACACAGGTTTGGATGTTATTACATCGATGAAAATGGAGAAAAGGTAGAACCTGTCATGCTTCACCGCGTTGTCTTTGGCTCAATTGAAAGATTCATTGGCATTTTAATAGAAAATTATGGCGGAGCTTTCCCGACTTGGTTAAGTCCAGTTCAAGTTAAGGTTTTACCTGTAAACGGAGCCATACAAGGAGAATACGCAAACAAAGTTGTAGATACTTTAAAGAAAAATGGAGTTAGGGTCGAATTAGATTCTTCTAACGAGAAACTCGGTTATAGATTAAGAAATGCCCAAGTAGAAAAAATCCCATTTACCCTTGTTCTTGGCGATAAAGAAGTCGAAAATAATTCAGTAACTTATAGGGTTTATGGAGAAAAAGACCAAATCAATGTACCGTTAGAAAAATTTGTCGAATTGATTCTAGATTCTATCAAAAACAAAAAACGTTATTTATAAATAATAAAGGAAGAATGAAAGATCTTCCTTTTTTTATATATAAGAAAATATATATCTTTTTTCTTTTAATTGTTTTTAGGCTTAATTAAAATAAATGTATGGATAGAGTTATTCCTTTATATAAATGCAATTACACGCTTAATAAGGCCTTATTAGACTCGCTTTGTTCAATTAGTTATAAATGTGGCAAGCTTGCATTGATTAATTTTACTTATTCAAAAACAAAATTAGACGCAGAGGAAACTTCTTATTTACTTTTATTAACAAACAAGAAAATAAGCAAAAGCAACCTTAGGGCCCTCGAAAGAGGAGAAAAGGTAAATAGTCCCGTAGAAGCGAATAGTATTTATGCTCTTTTATCTCATATTAATAGTTTTGATGCCACCACCAATGAAGGAAAAAAACATTTTGAGGATGCCTATTTTGCTAACGAAAGTCCATTTAGAACAAATAAAAAAATAGATGATTTTGAATTTGAATTGCCTCCTGCAAATAAAATAAACCCCTTATTGAATAGACTTTATAAATTCTTTAAGAAAAGCAATGGGACATCTTCTAATTTAATATTTGCCGCCTTATCGCTATTTGAAATAGTCTCAATCGCTCCCTATAAAAAAGACAACATAATTTTGGGCTATTTCTATTCTCGATATTTTCTAAAAGAATCGTACAATATTTTAAAGCAAATTCCCCTAGCTAAATACCTATATAAAAGTAAGGATAATATGAACCAGGCCTTATTAAAAAGCGTTAGCGAAGGCGACTGCGTCCATTTTTTCTTGTATTTTTGCAATTTAATCAATAACTGTTTGGATGAATTAACAAAAATAGGAAGCAAAAAACCTTCTTCTTTATCCCCAAAAGTATTGAAAATGATTGAAAAGATGGAAGAGGGAAAATTCTATTCTAGTTCCGAACTACTAGAATTAATAAACCTAAAATCAAGACTAGGCTTACATAAGAATTACATCAAGCCTGCCTTAGAAGCCGATCTCCTTCTTATGTCTAACCCTCTTTCACCTACCGATCGTACCCAAAGATATGCAAGGAAACAAAAATGATCTTTTTATTAATATTTTTCATATTGTCGCTTTTTATTTTACTCACCTATATGTTTATAAGTAAAAAAAGTGGATTGCCCACTTATATAAAACATATTCTTTTTGTAATATATGGAATATTTTTTATATTGCTAATTATTTTTTCTAGTATCTATTTACAAGAAAAAGTCTCTGGGAATGGAAAAAATTCATTCATAATCGGTTCTATTTTTCTTTTAGCTTCATATTTAAATATAGCGCTTTTTATTTTTCTACCCGACTATTTAAAAAAGAAAGAAAGCTTGATTAAAAGCCTTACTTTTGTTCTTTTTACAGTTTTTTTATTTCTTTCTTTATTTTTCTTTTTTAGATTTGGTAGATTAAATTTAGATAATGAAATTATAGAAACTAGTTCAAGCTTATTAAAAATATTCCTTTTTTGAATAAAACCTATTGAATTAGCAATAAAAAAGAGTAAACTTCCTTTTGTCGATAAGACGTAGAAAGTAGCCTACCCGGCTCGCCAGATTTCTAAGTAGAGATTGGCAAAAGAAAGCTACAATTAATTTGAGTTTATTTTCCGGGTAAGATACTTCACCCGGTTTTTTGTCGATAAAATGGAGGAATAACAACTATCGCTTACTTTAATCAAGGCGATCAACGCCGCCCGCAAAAACGCTTCGACCCAATCAATGAGCACATTCGCTATCCTGAAGTCATGGTAATTGGACCAACGGGAGAAAATCTTGGAAAAATGTCATCTAGATCCGCCAATGAATTGGCCGCTTCTTATGACTTAGACTTGTTCTGTGTCGCTCCAAACGCCAACCCACCGGTCTGCAAAATCGTAAATTATGGTAAATATCGTTACGAAAAGCAGAAATCCGAGCGTGCCCAAAGAAAGAATTCTAAAGCGGCTGTATTAAAGGAAATCCAGCTCCACATATCAATTGGAGAACACGATTTAGCAACCAAAGCCAAACAATCAAGAGGATTTCTCTCCAACGGAGACAAGGTTAATGTCAGGATTGTCTTAAAAGGAAGGGAAATGACCCACCAAGATTTAGGCGAAGAATTAATGAAAAAATTCTTGGATTTGCTAAGTCAGGATAACTGCACCTATCAAATTGAGAAGGCCCCATTTTGGGAAGGGAAATGTTATTCGGCCATTGTTGCATCGAAAGGTAAGAAATAAGGAGGAAATCTTATGCCAAAGATGAAGTCCAACCGTTCTTTGATGAAACGTATCAAAGTTACAGGAAACGGAAAAATCAAATTTATTCACGCTTATAAAGGACACCACGCCCCATATAAGACACCAAAGCAATGCCGTCAACTACGCCGTTCCGGCATGATGGATCGTACTGATTATAAAAGAATCAAGTACATGATTGTTAAATAAGGAGAATAGAAAATGGCTAGAGTTAAAGGTGGCACAGTTACACGTGCACGTCGTAAAAAAATATTAAAACAAGCAGAAGGCTATTTTGGTTCCAAGCATTTATTATTCAAAACCGCCAAGGAACAAGTTTGCCACTCCTTACGTTATGCTTATGATTCCCGTCGCTTAATCAAAAGAGATTTCCGCAAGCTTTGGATAAGACGCATCAATGCCGCTTGCCATATGAATGGAATTTCTTATTCAAAATTTATGGATGGCTTGAAAAAGAGCAACATTCAAATCAATAGAAAAATGCTTTCCGAACTTGCAATAAATGACGAAAAAGCATTCTCTGCATTGGTTGAGCAAGCCAAAACTGCTTTAAAGTAAAATTTAAATAACATTAAAAACATCCGAAATAACGGATGTTTTTTATTTTATCAAATCACAACATTTTTTTAGTCGACCTAAGGCATCTATTAATTTTTTTCTAGGCAAAGCAAGATTCATTCTAATAAAATTTGAATCGCCATAAATTAAACCAGAAGAAACTACGAGCCCACTTTCTTTTCTTAAAAGAAGAGAGAATTGATTCGAATCCATGTTAAATTTAGAAATATCGATCCAAAGCAAATAAGTTGAATCTGAATTATAAGCAATTAATCTAGGAATATTCTTTTTAATATAAGAACAAGCAAAATCCTTATTAGAAAAAATTACTTCATTTGCTTCTTCTAACCAAGACAATGAACTTAAAGCGGCTTTACTAGCAGGGATTGAAAGCAAATTAGGTTCATTGACATCATCTCTATTCAATCCAATCTCTATTTGTTCCATGGATTTTTTGTTAAAAGAAAAGACCAAACTAGTTTGAATCGAGGCCAAATTCCATCCTTTCGTTACGGAAAATAAAGTAACACCCACTTCTTTTGCATCGTTAGAAACACTTAAGAAAGGGTAAAAAGGAATATCTTTTCTAACTATGGGGGAATGGATTTCATCGCTGATTACAGCAACTTTATATTTTTTTGCCAAGAAAGCGATTTTAATTAACTCTTCTTTAGAAAATACTTTTCCCGTGGGGTTATGAGGATTGCAAAGAATAAAGATTTTTGCTTTTTTAAAAGACTTCTCAAGCAAATTGAAATCTATTTCAAAAACATTCTCTTTTAAGAATAAAGGGACTTCGATTACTTTTCTTCCATTATTTCTAATCTCATTAAAAAAACAATTATAAGCAGGTGTTAAAGTCGCTACAAAATCGTTAGGAAGACTTAAAGTTTTAATAATAGAAGATAAACTAGGCAATACGCCTAAAGAAAAAGACATTGAGGAAGAAGAAATATCAAAATCATATTTAGTTTTATAATAATCTATATAGGATTGGTAAAAGGAAGAATCAATAGAAACATAGCCATAAGTTTTTAAGTCTAATTTTTCTTTTAAGACTTCATATATTTTCGGACAAATTAAAAAATCCATGTCAGCAATAGATAAAGGAAGCTCGCCTTCTTTTAAACTATCAAACTTTAAATAACCCTTATTGAATTTATCTGGATAAGTAACAAAATCAAATTTGTTCATAACTCACTTTATTTTTATCTAAACCTAGGTCGTCTTGGATCAATTCTTCAATTCCCTTGGAAGCAATTTTTCCAGAAATTGGATTTTTAACTGATTTAATTTTTGAATTTGCCTGGATATCAATATTAGAACAATATTCAAACATTAAATCTCCCCCATATAAATTTGAATCTTTTATAAAGAGCTTATCAATATAGCAAAACCCTTGATGAGAAGAGATTTTACAAGAGAAGAAATTTAAAGAAGTAGAGTTCCAACCAATATATTCCCCATTAATAATAGAGTCATAAACAGAAACGTTCTTGCAATTCCAAAAAGCATCCTTGCTAAGCAAAATGCAATTTTTTAAAGTAACATTACAAGCAGAATCAAAAGGATAATTTCCTTTAATATAGACATTTTCTAGAATTATATTCTTAGATCCTAAGAAAGCATAATCGCCGTTAATATAGGTATTTTTAATTAGCAAGTCAGAGCAAAACCAAAAAGCTTCCGAAGAATTTAACATGATTGAATCCTTTAATGTTAAATTAGAATTTCTTCTAAAAGATTTATTCGCACCAAAATAGCAAGAAGAAAAATCATAATTAACCCCATACCAAAAGCCAGCATGGGCATCAAGAAGAAAGTAGGAATTAAAGCAAGTTATATCTTTGCCATACCAAAGTGGGTATTTATATAAAAAGGTAGAATTTAAAACTTTTAACCCTTTACATTCTTTTAAAGGAGATTCTCCATTTTGAAACAAAGATGCATCGATTGTTTCGTTAGAAGTTTTAAACAGGCTTCGTTCGCCTTCAAAAGTTCCTTTAATCATCTTTTTTTACCTTATCAGAAATATAAATTGTTTCTATATTATTTATAGCGTCTTCAATTAAAGACTCATAATCGAATTTTTCTTCAAATTTTAAGCATTCATCAAGCCTAGGCTTTGTCTTTGGCTTTTTAGGTTTAAAAATCGTGCAGCAATCCTCATATGGCCTAATTGAAATATCGAAAGTATTTATCTTTTTAGAAATATCAATGATAGATAATTTATCTAGGGTTGCTAATGGCCTTAATATAGGAAAATTAGTCACTTCATTTATAACTTTTACCGATTCAAGGGTTTGGGAGGCAACTTGACCAATAGATTCCCCAGTTGCTAGAGCTAAGCAGTTATTAGATTCAGCCACTTTAACGCCAATCCTAATCATCATTCTACGCATAATGGTAATGCAATATGGTTCTGATACATTTTTATATATTTCTTCTTGTAGCTTAGTAAAAGGAATTATCTGAAGCTTTATATCGCTTTGATATTCGTTAAGTTGTTTTAATAAGTCTTTTAATTTATCAATAACCGCCATACTGGTGTAAGGTGGAGAAGCAAAATGCAAGCATTCAACTTTTATTCCTCTTCTAATTAAGGAAAAAGCGGCAACGGGAGAATCAATACCACCACTTAATAACAAAGTTACCTTTCCATTCATTCCAAGAGGATATCCGCCTAATCCAGGATAATTATGCAAAGATAAATAAGCACCGTTTTGATTAAGCATTACCTTAAGTTTCCCTTCTGGATTATGCAAATCTACTTTGGACTGTTTAACATTTTTTAAAATATAATCACCCAATAGGCAATCTAGTTCGTAATCTGTTAAATTTAAAAATTCTTTTGCCTTATGAGCATCCACTTTAAAAGAGGAAATCCCTTCGTCAAGCATCATCTCCAAAGCTTTTTCTTTAATGGAAGCTAAATCAAGAGGACATTTTTCAACTAAAGAAATCTTTTGGATGCCAGAAATTTCTTGAAGAGTAGAAATGACTTCGTCGATATTGTTTTTATGTAGATAAACATAAATGTGATCTCTAGTAGGCTTAGTTTCGACTTCATATTTTTTTAAAGCCCTTTTTACATTTACATTAAGGCAGCGAATGAATTCCTTTCGATTATTTCCTTTTGTAGAAAGCTCCCCGTAATGAATCATTAAATAATTGTTCATATGCTTTTAGTCTCCTTTAGAAGGGATTTTAATTCGAATATAAATGTATCTATTTCTTCTTTTGTGGTAAAAAAGGAAATAGATATTCTAATTGGATTATGGGCAAGTTTTTCACTTTTCCCCATAGATAGCAAAACATAAGAGGAAGGTTCGCCTTTTGAAGAGCAAGCAGAAACGCTGGAAACGCAAATTTTTTTATTGCTTAATCCTTCAACAACTACGGAAGCTTTATTTTCAAGCAAAGAAATAGAAGTTAGAAAAAAAGAAGAATTGGAAGGCGAATTAATAACAATGGAAGGGATTTCTTCTAATTTTTCAATTAGATAAGAATGAATCGATTCAACGTAGCTTTTTCTTTCCTTTAGATAATTAAAAGTTACTTTTATGGCTTCGAATAAGCAAGCATCGCTAGCAACATCGCTAGTTCCACTACGCAACGAAAATTCTTGTTCGCCTCCACTAATAAGCGGGATGAATTGAATTTTTTTCTTATAAACTAAGGCCCCGGATCCTTTTAACCCTCCTATTTTATGGGCGGAAAAAGAAAATAAATCGAAAATAGAATAATCCAAATCAATTTTTCCTATGGTTTGAGTTAAGTCGGAATGAAAGAAACATTTCGGATAATCTTTAACAATTTTAGCAATTTCTTTTAATGGGGAAATCGCACCGGTTTCATTATTTACCCCCATTATGGAAACTAAAATCGTATCTTTATCTATTGCCTTTTTTAAATCTTCTAAATTAATAACGCCATCTTGATTTAATTTTAAGTAGACAATATCGAAGCCGAATAAATCATGTAATTGGCGTAAAGGATTTAAAACGCTTGGGTGTTCGCCTTCACTAGTAATGATTCTTTTACCTCTATTTTGATATTTTAAAGCCAACCCTTTCAAAGCCAAATTATTAGCTTCAGTTGCTCCTGAAGTAAAAATAAGGTTGTCTTCTTTTTCTACTTTTAAAATTGATAGAATGGAATTCCTTGCCTCTTCTAGGATTTTTTTGCTTTCATAACCATAAAAATGAAGAGATGATGGATTCCCAAAATTATCCTTTGATATTTCTTTAAAAAGAGAGAGCACAGATTCAAAAGGAGCGCTTGTAGCGCAATAATCTAAATAAATCATATCTAGCTATTCTCCAGATACTCTTTTTAACATGGCATTAATCTCGTCATATGCCTTCTTGAATTCACTTGAAAAATAATATGACTCTGCTTGTTTTAAAGCTACATCAACCTCACCCAAGTGTCTTCTATCTCTATTAGCATAAAGAATGGAGGCATTAGTAAGGAGCATTTGTTCATAATCTTTTTTTATACAATCACTAACTTCTTCACCCAAAGAAGATAATTCATTTTCCAATTCATTAACTTTTCTAACATCTATAGGCAAAGATTTAAGCCTGTCATAAATAGCATCAAGAAGAGAATAGCACCGTTCTATTTTCGGATTATATTTAGAATAAGAAGAATCCAAGGCAATTAAACGTAAGATATATTCGTTATCTTTCATTTTGGAATAGTAGGTAGAAACGCTTTTAAAAGCAGATTCGGAATCGTTTTTCAAAGACATTAAATAACGATCAAAATCATCAATTGCTTGATTAGTAGAATTGCTCTCTTCCTTCAATAAATTCATTTTTTCTACCAATAAGCTATATGGTTGTCTTGTATTTGAATGTATGAATGTATCCAAACTTCTTTTTGTCGCCCCGGCTTTATTGACTAAATTTTTAATCATATCGATTTTTGAATTTTCTTCATCCGAAATTACATAGATGCGTTTCACATCAGGAATTAAATTGCATAGACGAATATACTTTTTATCGATGGATGTGGCATTTGAATAAACGCTATCGCAATCGTTTTCAAAAGAAACCCTAGCTTCTTTTTCTTTTTCAAAAGCATCGAAATATTCATCGATTTGAGCCAATATACCATCAAGTTTGTCGCTAACCCCGTCTAATTCGAACTTTTGAACGGAATTAGTCAAAATTGCTAATTCCCTTTTCATATCCTCTACATTGCCCTTGACCATTAAATGATGTAGAGGGTAACCGGCAGAAACCATTTCTTCATATTTGTTTTCTAATGAAGATAGTTTATCTGGAATTACAGTTTGAATAGTAATACAAATATTAGGCATTTCTTTAATGACATTACCAAGCTCTTTTAATATTCTGGATATTTCCGGAAGTTTTTCTTTAGCTTCCTCATATTGGGCAGACTCGACATAGGATTCGAAATCTTTAAATCTATCGTCAAGCTTAGAAAAAACAGTTTCAAAACTAGAAGAAACTAAAGTCAAATCGGCTTGTTTTACATAATAGTCTTGCTTAATCTTTCTTAATTCTTCTTTTAATAGCAATGATTGCTGACGACATTCTTCTTCCGGTCTAATAACAGCTTGCAAATCAGAATTAAGTGAATTTACTTCATCATCGTAAGAATCAATTACTTCCTTTGCTTTAGGCAAAGCAACCTTAAGAGTTTTAAAATCTCTATCAGAGAGTAAATCCTTAAGGTTATTTATCGCAGTTTGAGCACTCGAATCTCCTTTGTCGCGAATATCCTTAAATCTCTTGTTAAAAGTCATGTGAGTATTCACATATAATAAATTTGTCAAAGAAATAATCTCGATTCTTTTTATATATTGAGAATCCTGTCCAAATAGCAAAGCGTGAAGAAATTCAAATCTTCTAGATAATTCCCTGACGGCCTTTTTATATCTTATGCCAGAGAAGAATAAAAAATAAACGCCAATGCCAATTAGAATGGCTCCACATATTGTGCCGATGATAATTCCTGCAATCGCACCAGTTGAAAGTAAAAAAATTGTTCTCATATGATATATATCATATCACCATCAACTATATCTTATCGAGATGCAAAAATAAAAATTAAAAAAATGCAAAATACTAGAAAAGCAGGCATCCACTTCCTATAGTAAATAGGCAATGGAAAAAAGTATTACCTTTATAAGTGATTTCTTCGGCGTGATAGCAGGAGAAATGGCCCCCATATTCTTCGCTAAGCATTTTAAAGAAAAAGGAAAAGAAATAAAAAATCATTATTTTGAAAAAACAGATTTAGGAATAATGACTTTTGAAGATACATTAAAAAGCATTTGCAATGATTATTCCTTTTCTTTAGATGAGGTCAAAAAAGAATTCGATTCATATATAAAAGTCAATAACGAGGTTATTACCCTATTAAAAAAAGTAAAAGAAAAAGCCAATCTAGTTTTGCTAAGCAACGCTGGCGAACACATAGTTGAAGATATATTGAAACGTTTCGATATTAATGACTTATTCGATTGCCAATTCATTTCGTATAAGTTTGGTATAGCTAAGCCAAATCCATCATTTTATCAGTTGGCTAAAAATTCTACTCCCAAAGCTAATAAATTTTATATGTTAGACGATAATCCTTCTAATTTAGTAGGTTTGAATAAAATAGGCATCGAATCAATTTTATTTAAAAATACCAAGCAGTTGAAAATCGATTTAATAGAAAGGAATTTAATATAAATAATAAGGTACGTTTATGAAAAAAGCTCTAATAAGATCAACATTGTTTATAACTAGTTTATTGCTTTCTTCATGCCAAATTATTACGAATAAAAATTCCTCAAGCGAAAAAGAAAGTGAAGGACATATATTAAATTTTAATGATTTTATAAATTCAATTCCTACTTCCACTTCTTCTTTAGTCAATATAAACGTAACGCTAGAAGACACGGAGTTTAATGTATGCTTTGATAAAGTTAGTTATAGTAAAAACGAGAAAGCCTTAGAAATAGAAAAAGGTGGATCATTATTTAATTTAGATGCCTTACCTAATATAGAAGAAATTTCTTTTTCTATTAAAAGTGAAGAAGAAACCATAGTCAATTTAAGTGATGATTTGCTCTATCAACCAATAAGCAATAATAAATATCTTGCTTCGGAAAATGCATACACGTATACATCATTTAAGGCAAATGAGGATGACTTTCTAGCTACATCAGCCTATTTCAATTTC
This sequence comes from uncultured Bacilli bacterium, assembly GCA_934725985.1. Taxonomy (GTDB): domain Bacteria; phylum Bacillota_I; class Bacilli_A; order RFN20; family CAG-826; genus Alloenteromonas. The sequence goes on from CAKVCX010000002.1 coordinate 424,228, forward strand.
TATTCAAAACAAGGAAAAACATATATAAAAGATTTACAAATTAAATATAAAACTAGCCTAAATACATATCAAAATTGTATAAAAAACATTTCTCTAGCCGAACTCGAAAATGAAAAAGAAATAGGAAGCATTTATAAAGATGACAATAAAAAATCTGTATTGGCAAGTTATAAAGATGGAAAAGAAATAAAATTAAATTACGACTCCAAAGGTTTATTTGGCTATAAATTAATAGGAAAAAATGCACAAAATAGCGAATTAAATGGAGAAATTCCTTTTACAAACTTAGATTTAGGAAAAGTATCTTTTAAGGCGATATATAGAGGACATGTATCTAATTTAGTTAATTTCAATATAGTTGGCGAAAGTTCTTCCTTTTCTATTTCTCCCAATGAAAAAACCATAAACGTTGGTTCTTCTTTTACGATAGAAGTTAAAGCAAATTCCCCCTTAGAAGGACAAGTAAGCTTTTCTTCTTCCAACGAAGAAATAGCTAGCGTTACTTCTTCTGGATTAGTAAAAGGGAAAAAGGAAGGTTTTGCCCAAATTAAAGTCACGTATTTAAGTACAACCAAAGTGTGCAACCTAACCGTTATAAAAAGCGATGGCTATAAAAAAGTCGAAGTAAAAGATACCGTTGCTAATCTTAGCGATACTTACGCACCAGCCAAAGGCGCTCAAAAATTATTATTTGTCCCGATAAAATTAGCTCAGGCAACTTATACCTGGAATAGCAAATACTTAAATCAAGTCCAAGAAAACATAGATACCATATCTAACTATTATAAAAATGCTTCTTTTGGAAAACTCCAATTAGATGGGGATATTGCCGGTAGCTTAACGAAAATGTATACATCTTCGTTTAAAGAAAGCGAGCTTCAAGGTCAAACAAATCTAGCTTTTAACAAGCTTTATAATACGATGAATTCAGCCATTGCCTGGGTAAAAAATAATTACACTGAAATAAATTTAGATGATTACGATACAAATGATGATGGCTATTTGGATTCGGTTCATTTTATCTTTAATGGAAGCGATAAAGATTTATGGGGTGGCGCACTTTGGCCTCATATGGCTAGCTATGAGAACAAAAAAGGGAGCGTCTCTTCCCCTAACTTCAGGACTTATAGTGCCACTAACATAGGCCATATCGAAGATGCCATAACAACAATCCACGAACAAGGGCATATATTCGGACTAGAAGATTATTATGACTATTCGGATAGAAGCGATAATAAAATCATCAATTGCTTAGGCGGAGCAGACATGCAAGATAACAATGTCTTTGATTGGAATTCTTTTTCTAAACTAACCATGGGTTGGGTAAACCCCATTGTAATAGATGGAAGCAAGGAAAAAGTAACCATAACAATAAGTCCGGCCTCTAGTTCTGGGGATTGCATCCTTTTATCGCCAAATTGGAACGGAAGCCCGTTTGATGAATATATTTTGATAGAATTATTTTCTAAGGTTGGAAACAATGTATTTAAAATGGACTCAAATCAAACGTTTTGGGAATATTGGGAAAACAATGTAAATTCATTAGGAAATGGAGGCATAAGACTATACCATGTAGATGCTAGGCTTTGGGGATATAATAGTGAAGCAACCTTTGATGATGGAGAAATAGTTTTTGATCTTTCGGAATCAATTTATAAATATCACCAAATTTTAAATAACAATACATATGAAAACGGGGATTATGCCAGTAAAAAGCCTACTTCTTATGCAAATAAAAACTATCGTTTGATTCAACTAATCCAAGCTTCAAATATCAATACATTCGATAAATTAGGGAGTGCAACCAACACTAGTTCTTATTTAAAAAAATCCGATTTATTTCAAACAGGAGACACCTTTTCCATGACTTCAATTAAAGGTTATGCAAACTATGGAACAAACTTCTTTGCAAATAAATCTTCTTTAAATAACGGGGAAAATTTCCCATATGTTATTAACTTTGATTCAGTCACTCCCGCTTCCGCTACTTTAACAATAAGTAGAATCTAACTCTTTTCTAAAGAAAAGATTGACTATGGTAGATCACACATATATACTTTCCCTTGCGAAAAGCAGCAGGTTTTTACTCTTTTGTCTGACGTCGAAAAGAAAAACAAGTAAGCAATAGCTACGATGCTGAAAGGAAAATTCGACACCCGAAAAGAGGGAAAAGCTTCCTAACTTGCTAACGCAAAGAAAGGAGACATTTTTATGTCAAGATACACAGATTCAATGTGGAAAAAGTCACGCCACCTTAATTTTTCTGTCCTAGAAACAGGCGATGAATTAAAGAAAAGAGCTTATGGTCCAGGCCAACATGGAGCCGATAAGAAGAGAAAATCTTCCGAATACGGAACCCAACTTTTGGAAAAGCAAAAATTAAGAACGCTTTATGGAGTTAACGAAAGACAATTCCGCCGTCTATTTATGCTTGCTAAAAAAGAACCAACCGTCACTGGATTAGCCTTTTTTAGAATCCTTGAATCAAGACTAGACAATCTTGTTTATCGTATGGGATTTGCCCGCACTCGTGCCGCTGCAAGACAATTAGTCAATCACGGACACATCTTGCTAAATGGCAAAAAATGCGATATCCCATCTGCACTTTGCAATGTCGGCGATGTTATTTCTTTAAAGGAAACTAGCCCATTAAAATGTGTCAAAGAAGCCATGGATTCTAAACCAGCAACTGTTCCATACATAACCGTGGATGCTGAAAAGTTCCAAGGAACCTTTACTAGATTGCCGGAACGTAACGAGCTCGCTCTTGATATCAACGAATCCGCTATCATCGAATACTATAACCGCAAGTTATAATCTTCTAGAAGCAAAATAGCCAGGGAAACCTGGCTTTTTTAATACTAAAAAGGCTCCCTTGCAGGAACCTTTTTATTTTTTTATTAACTTAAAATTCGGCCAAGGCGTAATTCTTTTTGCCTCTTTTTACAATTAAGTATTTTCCAAACAAAGCTATTTCCTTGCCAATTAGCTCATTGGGATCGCTAATTTTATTCCCATTAATGGAAACAGAATTTCCATTTATGAAAGTCCTAGCCTCCCTTTTAGAACTAGCAAGCCCCAATGCTATTAATAAATCTTCTACCTTTAAAGAAGAATCAATATGTTTTTTAAATTCACCAAACACTTCTTCTATCTCTTTTTCGTTTAAGGAAGCCACGTTCCCCGAAAATAAAGCCTCACTCATGGCAACGGCTTCTTTTGCAGCAGTTTCCCCATGTATATCTTTAGTCACTTCATAAGCCACACGTTTTTGTCCGATTCTAGCTCCGGCAGAAGCAAAATGAAGTTTGGCAACTTCTTCTATTTCTTCTTTGGAAAGGAAGGAGAATATTTTCAAGAACCTAATCGCATCTTCATCGCTGACATTCATAAAATATTGATATAAGGCATAAGGAGAAGTCAAATTCGGATCAAGGAATAAGGCACCTTTTTCTGATTTTCCAAATTTCTTTCCATCGCTTCTTAAAATCAAATGGGCAGTCATGGCCTGGCATTCTTCATTTTCCCCGTCGATTTTCCTAATTAGTTCTAGCCCTGAAGTCAAATTGCCCCATTGGTCATTCCCCCCAAGCTGAATGTTGACTCCATATTCATGATGAAGATGATAAAAGTCTATCGATTGCAAGATTTGATAGGAAAATTCGGTAAAAGAAATGCCAGCTTCAAGTCTAGATTTTACGATTTCTTTCGAAAGCATGTAGTTAATGGAAAAATACTTGCCATAATCACGTAAAAAACTAATCATTGACATTTTTCCTAGCCAATCATAATTGGAGACTACCATCCCTTTGCTTTCATCTGTCAAATCAATATATTTTTCAAGTTGATTTTTTATGGCTAAGGTATTCTTATTTAAAGTTTCCTCTGTTTGCAAATTCCTTTCTTTGCTTTTCCCAGAAGGATCGCCAATCATCCCCGTGGCCCCGCCTACTAAAGCAACGACTTTATGACCGTGCATTTGGAATCTTTTAAGAAGGGAAATCATGACATAATTTCCCAAATGCATGGAAACTGCACTAGGGTCAAAGCCACAATAGACAGTTTGTTTGGTATTTAATAATTCCTTTATTTTATCTTCATCGCTATATTGTTCAATTAGGCCGCGATAAGCCAAATCTTCAATAATGTTTTCCATGAACGCTATTTTATAATATTGAATAATAAAAACAACAAAGAAAGGCTTTTTTGCTCAAAAATAGGCAATACTAAATTGCATAAAAGAGCAAATTACTCTATAATAAGCAATTAATGGAAGTTCCTTTATCTATCACTTTAGATCCAGACATAGCTAGCAATAGTTCGATAACAGTATATGGGATGCCAATGTGGGCATCTTGGCTTTTAATAGCCATAATGCTTTTAATATCTGGATTATTCAGTGCTTCAGAGAATGCTTTTAGCAATTGCAATAAATACCATTTTAAAGTCGAGGCAAATAAAGGCAACTTGACCGCAAAAATAATAGTAAAGTTAACAGAAAAATTCGAAGATACATTGGTGACTGTTTTAGTAGGCAATAACATTGTCCAAACCTTAATGTCCTCTATTTCGGCAGTCATGTTTTATAATATTTGCAAAATATATCGACTAGCCGATTCCCTTGAAGCCATATTATCAACCGTGGTTATGGGGGCTTTGGTCTATATAATTTCCGATACTTGCCCTAAAATACTATCGAAATCTCTGCCCAATAGAATGGCAATTATCTTAGCCTGGCCCGATTTTATTGTAGGGATAATTCTATTCCCAATAATTTTCCTTTTCCGTTTCGTTTTAAAGCTTGTTCATAAAATATTTAAAATAAGCGATGAAAACGTACTTTCAAAAGAAGACTTCATAGAAAAGGCTAACGAAGCCAAGCTAGATGATGAAGGCGGAGGCGAGGAAGAAAAAGAAGAAGAACTATTCGAGGATAATGAATTGAAGCTCCTCGATAAAGCCTTTGTTTTTGACAAGATAAAAATAGAAAAAGTCATGACAAAGGAAGGCGACATAGTTTCTATTAAGGAAGAAGATTTAACAAGCGAAAAAGTAAATTCCTTTATCATGAACTCTTCATATTCTAGATTTCCCATCATAAATAAAGAAAGCGAATATTTATCGATTCTATCCATTAATCTTTATTTTGAAGAATATAACAAAGACCCCCACCTTGATATCCGTTCAATATTGCTACAACCAGTTTATGTTGATATAGATGAAACATTAGACGATGCCTTTGACATTTTAAATAAAGAACGCAGCCATTTAGCATTAGTAAAAAATAATAAGGGCAAAGTTGTAGGTTTAGTAACAATGGACGATTTGCTATCTCAACTAGTAGGAAATTTAGATACAAATTTACATCCAATAGGAAGAAGAAAGAAAAACAAGGAGGAAGTATGTTAATAGCAATTTATTCCATTGTCTTGTTTCTTCTTTTGCTTTGCTCAATGTTTTTTTCTTCTGCCGATATGGCCTTTGGTTCCGTTTCCCTAGCTAAACTTGAGAAAAAGTCCAACACAAAGATGGGAAAAATAGCCTATTCATTGGCCAAAGGATATGAAAAGACAATTTCTACCATCTTGCTTTGGAATGACGTCATTAATGCTGCCTTGGATACTTTATCTACCCTTTTAGGAATAAATGTGGCTATTTCTATCCTAAATATCACCGATAAGGCAATGCAAGAAAACATCGGCTTAATCTTTTCATTAATTTTCTTAATTTTAAAAATAATATTTGGAGAAATAATAGCCAAATCATTAGGCAAAGTCTTTAACAATAAGCTAACTATTGCCTATGCCTATCCTTTACGTATTTGCTTTTATTTGACTTTGCCAATTACTTTCCTCATGGGAGGGTTTGGCATGTTAGTCACTTACCCATTAACTCATAACCTAAACGATTTCCAGACAGGAGATGAAGAACTTCACGAAATGGTTGATGAAATCGAAGAAAAAGGACAAATAGATGAACAAGCAGCCGAATTATTAAGAGGAACTATAGACTATGCTACAACAGAAGCCTATGAAATAATGACTCCAAGGGCAAAAATATATGGTCTATTCTTAAACGATAACCTTGAGGAAATATTAAGCAATAAAGAGACTTTTTCCCATTCTAGGCTACCGATCTTTAACGAAGAAAACGACCAGATTATCGGCTTTGTAAAAAACAAAAACTTAATGAAACTAAAACTAGAAGGCAAAGAAGAAATACCTCAAGAAATGATAGAAAAAGTGATTTATATACCCCATACAATTGAAATTAACGATATTTTAAATAAAATGAGAGAAGAAAAAGTAGCCATGTCAGTAGTCTTAGACGAATATGGCGCGTATGAAGGAATTATTACTTTTGAAGATATAGTTGAAGAAATTGTCGGCGAGATATGGGATGAAAAAGATAAAGCGGAAGAACCATATTCATTAAAAGCCGATGGAAGTTATGTGGTTGACGGGTCAATGACCTTAAGGGATTTTTGCTCCTTATTCGACCTAGATTTTGACGAAATAGAAACCGAATACGTTACAATAGGTGGTTTTTGTATTGACTTGTTAGGAGATAGATTTGCAAAAGTAGGCGATGTAATTGAATATAAAAATCTAAAAATTACAATACTTTCTATGGATGGGGTCAAGGTAAAAAAGATGCTAGTGAGCAAAGAAGAATGAAAAAAATATTGCCTCTATCTATATTATTTTTATTGCTTTCATCTTGTAGCCTAGGTTATTTTATAGACTCAAGCGAAATAAATAATTCTTCTTTTAATAATTTAGAATCTAATTTAGAAATAGACTCCTCTAACTTTTCTAAAGACTCCGATTCTAATTCTAACTCTACTTCCTATACAGATAGTTTAACTAGCGAAGAAGAAAGCTCTTCTAGTTCTTATTTTCCCTATGTAGAAGAAGGATATTATAGAGTGGCCCCGAAATTTGAAACTTCTTCTACCATAGCTTTTTATAACCTTGATGGATCTATTTATAAAACGATTAGGAGATCTACTCTAGACGACCCTTCCACCTGGTATATAGATCCAATAGACTTGGCTTTTTATTATTCAAGTTTTCGTAGCCTTCCTGTTAACTACATTTTTAATGATACCAATTTAGCATCGTCTTCTTTGCAAACCCAGTTACAAAAGTTTAATAAAAAAGGAAGACTATATTCTAGAGATTATTCTAGAGTGGATGGCTATATGGCTTCCATCCCCGAACCATATGAATACAAATATTTTGAAATAGATATAGCAAAAGAAAACTCCTCCTATACAGCTAAAAATAGAGGAAGAAACCGCCTTGTTGTAGTTTATAATGGCTTAAAGCAATATAGTTCCACCGCCCCAATTATTTTTTATACGACAAATCATTATTCTTCTTTTAAAGAATTCACTAATTTTGCCAAATTAAAAAATGAATCAACTTCCTTAAAATGTTTTGGCAAAGAATTTGATGGAGAGGGAGAAGGCTTTGGGAGCTATATTAAGCCTGAAACCGTTTCCATATTAAATAAAACGCCTTTAATCTAATAATTAAGTTTGACAAATATTCAGTAGGTAATATAGTTAACATTGCCTTTTTGTAGGTGAATTTTTTATGAAGAAAATTACAAAGACATTATTAGCGACTGCCTGCTTAAGTTTATTCTCTTGCGGACAAGAGCAAAGCGATTCCTCTTCTTCTAGTTTTGCTAGTGAAATAGAAGAAGAAAATTATCCCGGTTTAAGGGAACTTATTTCAAACTTAAGAACTAGCAAATCATATACATTAAATATAGAAAGTTACATAACAAACTTAGTATTTAATTCCAAAAAAAGTTTCACGGAAAACGAATGTTATTTCGAATCCTCCTATTTTAGTGAGAATTTCGGCTATAAAAATAGCAAGGATGGCTTTTATAAATATAGGATAAAAGACAATGAATTCAAGCCTAGTTACGTTTTAGATGAAAATATTAAAGACTATCATCAAGCTTATGAAGAGCTTTCTTCTTTAAACGAACTTCAATTCCCAAACTCCGTCTTTAAAAATAGAGAAAATGTTTATGATGTCACAAATAGCGTTGTCTTAAGGCGTTTTGCTTTATTAAGTGATTTAGTGCAAGGGGATGAACTTTCTACCTATGTCCCAACCGCTTTAGAAATTAAGGTTACGGGCAAAGATAGTTTCTATGGGGATTTAACATTTGCTAGTTCAGGAATAATATTAGGAAAAATTCGTTATACCGTTACTAATATTGGCAGCACTTTAATTAACGAGGCCTCTTCTTATCAAGGTGAGGCATTGCCTTTTACTGATAAAATAGCAAAAATAAGTAGATTATTTAGCTTACATAATTTCTTATCTTTGACTCTAGATGGAAATGGCGATTTGGTTTCTACTAATTACTTCACCGACAAAGCAATATACCAAGACTTCACCACTACATACGAAAATAAAGAAGACTCTACTTACGTTGATGAAGGTATATTACAAATCGAAGGCAAGAAAAGCGTAGAAAATGGCTTCTACCGTTTTGAATATAAGGATAATAAAGTTAGTTTAGGTGAAAAATATAATCTTTCTATTTCTTCCTTATATGATTTGGCAACATTTCCGGGATTTTTAGGAAATGAAGAAGTATTAAAAACATTTGATGAAGAAAGTTCTACTTTTAAAGGCTATTATGATTTCTTTACTAGCAATGAAAGTGTTTTAGAAGCAATTGGGCAATTAACAAATGTCTATACTCAGCAAGAATATGGATTCTATGTCCTAGGCGCGGGATTGACTTTAGAAGACGCCTCATTGGACAAAGATTGTCTAATTACATTAAGTGTCTTTATTTCTTATAACGGCCAACTCTCCTATCAAAATTTTACTTATAAAGAGTTTGGCAACGTGAAATTGGATTTCTTAGATTCTTATTTGAATAACTTGGATTAATTTTGGAGGAAAATGAAAATGAAAAAACAATTATTAGTTCTCGTATCGTCATTATTATTACTAGCTTCTTGCGATCAACCTTCCACATCTAGCCAAAACAAAGAAGAAAGTGATTCATCGATAAAAGAAGACACGAAAGTTGCTTCTATTAGTTTGAATCAAACTAGCATTGAGTTAGAAATTGGGGAGACATTCCAAATTGAAACAACAGTTTTGCCGACGGAAGCAACAAATAAATTAGTTAATTTTTCTTCTAGCGATGAATCTATTGCCAGCGTTTCTCTTCAAGGAAAAGTCACGGCTAAAAAAGAAGGAAAAACAACTATAAATGTTGTTTCAGATGAAAATAAAGAAATTAAAGCCACCTTAGAAGTGACTGTTAAAGCAATAGGCATAACTTCTTTTGATATTTCTTTTCCAGAAGATGCAATAGAAATTACATCTGGAAATAAAAAATATAGACAATTAATCGCGGGAAAAGATTATAAACTAGGTTTCTTATTTACTCCAAGCTCCACTCAAGGAGAAATCGAAACTACTTTCTCAGTTCCTGAGTATGCCAGTTTTGATAAAGCCACATCTACTTTGACCGCTTTAAAAGAAATAAGCTCGTTAGACATTACATTTGCGGTCAAAGGCACTTCCTTAAGCAAAACCATTAACTTTAAAATAACTACGCAAGGAAAATCCGATCGTAACCTATCTTATGCAAGATTAGTCTCGTCAAAGGAAAAAGAAAGCGCAAAAAACATTAATGCCTATTCTTTTTCTTTGATTAGCGAAAGACGTTCAAGTGGAGTTTTAACCAAGCAAGAAGAAACAACAAATTACAATGTTTATCAAAACGGCCAACAATCATATATGATTGGGAAGAAAACAAAAACGGTCAAGACAGGTTCTGATAATGAAACCATTTCTAAAATGACTACCTTTACCGGAATTGGAAACGACAACACCAACTATTATGAACTAGAGATTAACGATGAGACTTTTAAACATGAAAAAACCCCAGTTAAAAAAGCAATAACTGGAAACGAACAAGCCGAAGCTGGCCAAATCACTAGAGCCGATGCCAAACGTAATGGTTCTTTCTTGATTCACAATAGTCATGTTGGCTTAAGTGAAATTGCCGGAGCCATGGTTAGCCCAGACAACAGCGGTTATGATTATTTCTTCACGAAATCATATCCCTTCTATTTTGGAGGAGAAGTTGCCAATAACGCGACTTATGAAACAACTGCTAATGGGTTTAAAGTCAAAGGGTATGTCATTGAAGAAAAGCCTTCCACTTCTTTATCGAATAAAGGAATGGTCTTCTTTAACGAGGGTGAATTTGTCTTTAATGAAGAATCAATACTAACTAGCGTCACAGTCATTGACAAAGTATATGATGAAACTGGTTTTGACTTCGAAAACAATACATTAAAAGAAAATGCCACTCCCGTTGATATCTATACAATTAAATATAGCCAAGGATTTGGGGACATTGGAAAAGAATCTACCCTAACCATAGATACAAATAATCTATACTTCGATTCCTACCAAATCGATATAAAAAAATCATCCACCACGGTAGATCCTAAGAAATTAGAAGTCGGCACTACTTATGAATTCTTAGAAAAGAATGCCAGCCCAAATATTGCCACTTCGACTATCGATCCAATTCTATTAACCTCAACTAGCAATAAAGAAGTCATTCAAGTTTCTAGCGACGGTCTTAATTTTAGAGTCTTAAAAGAAGGGGAAGCCACCTTGACTTTTAATTCCACTAAAAACAATACTGAATTTACTTTAGATGTCTCTACCACTCTTCCAGAAGCTACCGCTTTATATATAAAGTATGGAAATGAAGGGGAAAACATAAAAACATTAAATGCCGTTACCAACCAAGAATATGATGGATTTTATTTTACTACCTATCCAACTAAGGCAAATGAAACCGGTACTACCCCAACGTTCTCTTTTGTCGACGAAGAAGGAAATGACGCCTCCTCTTTCTGCGAAATGATTGAGAAAGAAGAAAAAATCAATAAAATGCCCACATTTGCCTTTAAAGCAACAAAAGCAGGAAATTACGTAGTGACAGCCAAGTATAACGAACAAGCCAAGTCTTCCTTTAAAGCCATCGTTAATGATCCGGTAACTGGAGCAATCTCTGATAAAGTTATAGCCCAAGACTTTTCAGCGGAAGTAGATGAATGCCAAGTCATTATCCACTTTACTTCAAAAAATAGCGGCAAGATGCTAGGTTATGCCATAAGCGCAGGCCTTACTTCCTATAATCCAAATTCAAATCCTGATTTTTCAATAGACTTTAGTTGCAGCTTCGATGATGCGGCAAAAACTTTAACCTTTACTTCGATTCCACAAGATGATGATGTTTTATGGTTTTTAGACTCTTATGGCTATATACCACAAGAAAATAGCCCATTTGAAATTGCCCCAGATGGAAGAACATTGACTGGCAACTTTATTGATGTTGACGAAGTTGCCGAAGAACATTCGTTTGTTTCGTTAAGCAAGGAGTAATTGCATGAAAAAAACACCTATATTCTTATTAATTTCTACTTCATTATTATTTTCTTGCTCTACTTCTTCTAGTCAAGAAGAAGAAAATAATTCTATATGGAATGAGGAAGCTAGCTTAGTAAAAGCCTCTAAAATTATTTCTGATATCTCTTGGGATAGTGTTAAATCATTTTCTTTTGTCGATAGAAGTTATGGCGCCTCTTATTATTATGATTCCAAATATGTAATAAGCGGCGATCCAAAAGTCATGGTCAATTATAAAGCCAACCATAACTTTAAGATGTTCAAAGATAATTTTGTATCCGATGAAGTAAGCATTGATGCCTTAAGCGGGGTCGAAGCTACTGCTATTCAAGACAGTTTCCAGGCCAATGAACAAATCTATTTAAAAGACTCTTATATTTACGACATATTTTTAGTCAATGTCGAAGGGGAATCTTTTGCCACTTGTTATCCTAGCCATAAATACCGTACATTGGCAAAATATTTAAATTATGACACGGTTTTAACCGATACGGCCGCTTCCTTTGCAAACTTAACTACCCTTTTCCCAAAAGATAGCGGTTTCCTTGATCCGGATGTTTTTGTTGAAAAAGAAAATGGAAAAGAACATTACGTAGTCGAAGTCTCTTATCCTGGGGATGCGACTTATATTGCCTATACCTTAGGATATGAAGTTATCTTGGATATCAATACTAAGAAATTAGAATCTATTTCTACTTCCGTTCGTTACTATAATTCCGGTATTGACGGGGCTTATGAAACTTCAACTGCTAGATTTACTTCCTATACAATCTCAAATATTGCTTATGGAAAGAAAGAAAAATATGATGGAACAATCCATTCCATCGATGAACTTCCTAAAGAAAAAGTACATAACGCCCCTGCTAAACAAGTAGATTTAAGCAATGTTCCCAATGGAGAATTGACTAGCGAAAGGGCTTTAGAGTTCGTGAATAACATCCTTTATTATGCCCGCGACACTAGACAAACCAATTATTCATTTATTTATCATAAAGCTTATGATTTCTCCTCTTCTACCCAGGATGATATCGGCGATATCCTTTTCCAAGGTAAACTGATTGCATATCAAGATGATATTCTTGATAACCATGGGACAATGCGGAAAGTAAATAGTAAAGACGAGCCATATGGAGAAGAAGTCCCCTACTGGATTTACTCCCAAGCCATGGATGATTATGTTATAAAAGGCGGTAAATTCGATAAATGGATCACCTCCAATTGTGCGGTTTATTTAGCCGATCAAGTAATAGATTTACGTTGCTTTTTAGATGCTAACCCGCTTTTCTATGGGGAAACGGAAAAAGGAGAAAGCACGACTAGCGAATTTAAAAAGGACTTATCTTTGTTCTCTTCATTCAATCTAGGGGAGAATAAATCCAAAGACTATACAATTAACCTATCTTGCACTGGAAAAAAAGATAACGATAAAATCGTCATTGACGCCGTTAGCAATATTTCTAGCAATTCCTATACCGCAAACGCTAGAAACACTTGGCAATTTGTCATTGAAAACGATTATTTATCTTCTTTTACATTAAAATCTGAAGCGACTAGTAGCTATGGCTCTTATTATGCGGATACTTATGAGGCCATTTTCTTACACGCGCCAAAGCAAGTCTATACTGGCGATAAGTTCAACTTTGAGGAAATTTTATATCAAGTCTATTGGAGCGATTACAATGTCTTATAAAAAGTATTTGTTATTATTGCCATTATTAACATTAATCTCTTGCTCTGCTTCTACTAGTGAGATTACTTCTAGTAATTTGGATATAAATTCTTCAGCAAGCGAAGAAGGCAAATATAATCTAAAAGAGAAACTAGAAGCGTTAAAGAAAGCCAAAACGTTTCGTCTGGTATTAAATTACGATTTAATCGACGGGACAAGTAATACCGGTTCTACTTATATCTATACTTATGCTGATTCATTTTATGCAATCGAGCATAATAATAAAGTAACTGGCATTTCTAGCGGGGAAGACGGAATTTGGACCTTTAATATTGAAAATAATCGTTTCGAAGCCGGGCCAATTTATAATGTAAACATAAAATCTGTTTACGATAAAGATAATGGCATTAGGAATTATTTCGATGGATTAAATCCTAGTAGAGTCTCTAATAGCGATGTCTTTAACTTTGCTTTAACCGATTCAATAAATTTAAGTGCCATCCTTAATATGGCTAGCTTAACTGTTTCTAGCGGATTGATGTCTTTAATTCAAGAAGCCAAGGTTGAAGCAAATGAAGATGGATTAATCTTTTCCATTGATTTTGGGGTAAATGGAACAATTAAGGAAACCATTACAAATATAAATGATAACAATTTAACGTTACAAGAATATGAAGATTATATAACTATCGGAGGAAAGCCAAGACAAGCAGAAGCATCTTTGCTTAGCTTAATGAATAACTTCTCCTCTTATAATTATTCTTCTTCCATGGGTTCCTTATTTATTAATGGCAAAAAAATAGATGTTGGGACTAGGTATTTTTCAAAACAGTATATCTATGAAGATTATACCGATGAATACATTGACTATGCTAAAGAATTAGGCGAAACAGTCAAAAGACAAGGTTATATAGAATTAAACGGCAACGAATATGTTTCCAAAGGAATTTATTCGTTTGAAATTGATACATATGATGAAAATAACAAGCCTATCTTTAAAGACTCAAGCTTAAAAAAATATTATGGTGAAGATAAATTAATTAGACAATATCCATATTTTAATTCTTTGACATTCAATACATATTTAGCAAGTTTCTATAGCACGACTAAAAATCCATATTCTTCAAATGAAAGCTATTATTGTTCTAGAAGCGATCTCTCAACGGAATTTGGAAAATATATATTTGGAATCAGTACAACTGCCATAGGAATGTATATAGTTAATGAAGGAACTAATTTAGAACCAAGCATTTCTTTTATTGTTGATTATGGAAACGATGGCTATATGGTGAATGCTAATAATTTCAATAAAACGAACATTACATTTATCGAAAACTATATAGCAAAATAAGTAAGTAAATTAAAAAGTCAGCCAAAAGGCTGGCTTTTTTATGTGTTCAATTTATAAAAAGCCCCTAGTAGCTAATTCTATTAGGGGCAATTTTTTTATTTTAACGATTAATACATGTCATTACCCATGGATGGGGCAGCTGGCTTTTCTTCTTTAATTTCGCTAACGGCAGCTTCGGTAGTAACAAATAAAGAAGCAATGGAAGAAGCATTCAATATAGCCGATCTAGTGACTTTGGTTGGGTCGACAATCCCTTCTTTAAACATATCAACCCATTTACCGTTTTTAGCATCAAAGCCATAATTCTTCTTGGCCATTTTTTGAGCCTCGACAATTTCAGAAGGTTCAAAACCGGCATTGGAAGCAATTTGTCTTAGTGGATCAAATAAGGATTCCATAACGGCATTGATACCTTTTTGGATATCTGGATTGCTATCTTTTAAAGTTGGCTTTAATTCTTTATAGGCTTCCGTTAAAGCAGCTCCACCACCGATAACAATGCCTTCCGCAACAGCGGCTTTAGTAGCATTTAAAGCGTCCTCGATGCGAAGTTTCTTATCTTTGAGTTCAGATTCAGTTAAAGCGCCTACTTTCAATACGGCAACTCCATCCGATAATTTGGCAATGCGTTTAGATAAAGCTTTCTTATCATATTCACTAGTAGCAGCTTTTTCTTGGCTAGATAACTCAGCAATTCTATCTTCAACTGCCTTTTTATCGCCTTCTCCTCCAACTAAGGTAGTCTTATCTTTCTTAATGGTGGCTTTTTTGACTTTTCCTAAATCTTCCATGGTAACGTTTTTAATTTCCATGGAAAGGTCTTTGGAAATGAATTTAGCACCAGTCATGATAGCTATATCTTCCAAAGCAGCCTTTTGGGCATCTCCGAATTCAGGAGCTTTAACAGCCACGACATTGAAAGTACCACGCAACTTATTAACAACAAGAGTAGAAGTTACATCGGCGTCAAGATCATCGGCAATGATAAGGATTGGTTTATTGCCAGCATCGATATTAGCTTGCAATAATGGGACAAGGTCTTGAACATTGCTAATCTTTTGATCAGTAACTAAAACATAGGCATCGTCAAGTTCAGCGACCATTTTTTCTCTATCCGTTACCATATAAGGAGAGATATATCCCTTATCAAACTCCATGCCTTGTGTAATAGCCAATTCATCTTCAATTCCTTTAGAATCATCAACGGTGATAACGCCATTCTTGCCAACTTTTTCCATGGCTTTGGCAATTAAACGACCAATTTCAGGATCGCCACTAGAAATAGTAGCAACCGATTCTATATCTTCATTGGTATCAACCGGCCTAGATTCTTCTAATAGTTTAGCAGCAACTTCTTTCCCTGCCTTTTCTATACCTTGTCTAACAAAGACCGGGTTAGCCCCTTTTTCAACGGCTTCAATGCCACGATGGATGATGCTTTGCCCAAGTAATGTTGCAGTTGTAGTTCCATCTCCTGCCGCATCATTGGTTTTATTGGCTACTTCATAGACTAATTTCGCACCCATATTGGCAAAATTGTCTTTGAGCTCGATTTCTTTAGCAATTGTAACTCCATCATTGGTAATAAGAGGTGAGCCATACCCTTTATCTAAAACTACATTACGTCCTTTTGGACCAATAGTTAATTTAACAGTATTAGCAAGAGTATCAACGCCTTCTAGCATCAAATCCCTAGCGGATTTACCTAGTTTAATTTCTTTAGCCATAAATATTTCCTTTCAAAATTTATTCGATAATAGCAATGATGTCTTCGTTTTTTATAAGAAGATATTTCTTGTCGTTTTCTTCATAATCGGTTCCAGAATATTCTTTATAGATAACTTTATCCCCGACTTTGACGTTTAAAGAAATCTTTTTTCCTTCCTTATCAAGAGGATTTTCACTAAGCGCAACAACGGTAGCGACATTCCCCGTCTTTTTTTCAGAAGTCAAGATTATAGACCCGACCTTTTTCTCGCTAGGAACTTTTTCTAGCAAGACATAATCAGATAATGGTTTAATCATTTTAAATTGCCTTTCATTTCAAACAAGGAAATGATAATCCAATTATTAGCAGTGTCAAGAGCAGAGTGCTAAACATTTCAAATGATTTTGTCTATTTTGAAAATTAAAAGCCCTATTTTGATAAGCAGGGCTTCTTTGATAAATCTTATTTAGAAATGCTTTTTGTAGAAGAGCCAGGAATGAATGTTGCATCGAATTTGGCAGTTTTTTCAATTAATTCTTGATTTAACAGATCGGTTAACATATACATAGCTCTTTTCCCAACTTCACTCATATCGATATGGAAAGTAGATAATGTTGGCCTGACTATGGAAGCATATTTAGTACCGACAATTGAAACTACTTCGACTTCTTCTGGAACTTTTAATCCAGAATCGGTCGCAGCATTCATGACCGCCGCGGCTATTGAATCGCGATAGCAAAGGAAGAATCCCCTTTTGTTAGTTTTAAAATATTGTAAGAAGTCGGCATAGGTATGGGCATAGGAATCATCGCAATTGACGACTTTATATGGCTTATTTAACTCTTCATTAGCCTTAATGAAAGTTTTTTCACATCTTCCTAATAACCTACCGGCATTATGGACATGAAGGAAAGTCATTTCCTTATCACCATTCCCGGCATAATAAGCCTTGATTAGTTTTTCTATGCAATCATCATAATCAAAAAGGATATCCCCGACCTTATCTCCGCTAATCCTAGCATCTATTACAACGCTAGGAACATTATAAGAAGCAATCTTTGTGACGTCTTCTGCCGCTAGTTGGTCATCAAATATGATGGCACCGTCAACATGGGCCGTAATGACTTTTTCTATCATTGATAAGGCTTCTCCCCTTGAATGGGAAGTAACAAAAAGAGTAAGGACATAGCCTTTCTCTTTGGCTACGGCCGTAATTCCGTTTAAGACGTTGGCAATATAGACATAATTCGCGCTAGGAATGATAACTCCAATTGTCGTAGTTCTATTGGTTGCTAAAGCTTGAGCCAAACCACTAGGTTTATAGCCTAGGCTTGCAATAGTCTTTTCTACCCTTTCCCTAGTTTTTTCGGTAACTGAGCCTTGTTTATTAATGACTCTACTAACGGTCGCTAAAGAAACTCCGGCAGCCTGGGCTACCTGATAAATCGTGACACGGTCTTTTAGATTTTTCATCCAACTACCTCTTTTATTTATTACTTAATTATATATAAAATGTAACGAGATGAAAATCAATGAAAAAATTTTCAAAATAATGAAAAGAACCTTAATTTAACATTAAAGTAATTCTAATAATTTTTATTTTAGAAACTCATTCAAATAAATTTACTTTTTCTAACCGTGAGGAAGGTATATTCCTTCTTCCTTCCTTAGCTTCACTTTTGCCGTCTAGTTCGACTAAATCCCCGGTAAAACCGCAAGTGGTGTTATTGCATAAATAAGAACCGACCCCATACATGTCAACAGGAACATTTAAGCTAGTCCATTCTTCTATTTTTTTAGCCGTAAAACCGCTAGATACAACAATTTGGACATAATTAAAGCCGTTATCGTCCAACGCTTTTCTTAAAGCGAAAATCAATTCCTTGCATACCCCATGCGGATCAAATCCACTAGTATCCTTATCATCGAAATAATGATCAATTAACGATTTAGAAGTATCAACCCTAACTGCCTTTAATTTAGTTCCTAAATGCCTAGCTAAATTAACCGCATCAACAGTAACGTTATTATGGTAATCAATTAAAGCCGTTACCTTTTCGTTAGGATAGGTTTTTAAATATAAAGAAGCGGCTTTGTTGACATCCCCGCCACAAATTTCAATAAGGGCATGGGGCATAGTACCCATACCTTTTTTGCCAACCCAAGCACCCTGCGCATCGGTAGAAAAAGCTTTAATGCCCCCGACATAGCTAGCATAGCCGTCACCAGTTTGAGTCAAGTAGTCGTCTTGCCTATCGGCCATTGAAAAAGTAGGCTTGCCTTTTAAGGCCCTTACCACTCGCATTGTATTGGTAGCTACTGAGCTTCTCCTTGCCAATATCCCATCGATTGTAGATTCTAAATAACCAAAGTCCTCGTATTTGCCCTTTACTTTTAAAACAGGTTCTTCCGGGCCAATCAAATCGCCATCATTTAAGGCATAAATCTCTAAAGATTCCGGATGACGGGCAAATTTTTTTAAAATGGCTAGACATTCATCCAATCCGCAAACCATAGCGTCTTCGCTACGTTGGAACCATTGCTCGGTCACAATATGGCCAGGAACATTTTCCTCTACTATTTTTCTAGATTTAAGGAAATAAAAAGCACTCCAATACCCTTGGCCAATCCTTGGATCAAGCTTAAAAGTCTTATCCGTTAGCCTTTTGATTTTCCCTTGTTCTTTTAAAGTTATTTCCATCTCGTCCATATCTATCTCCCTAAGCAAAAAAATCCGCGCCGACTGGCAAAGAAGTTATGTAGGCGTTTTTTTCATCTTCACCTATTTTTAAGTCTTTAGGACTATTGATTTCGGTTTGAATCGGAATGTTTTTTTCTATTCTTTCCTTAAAAATAGTCCCATCAAGCCTAGCCCCATTACTAACTAAGCAAACTAAATGATCGCCTACTTTAAAATTAGAATAACGAGTAACGGTAGTCAATGTATCGTTTAATCCTTTTAAAGTTACTATGGCTTGTTTTTCAAAAATTGGATGTTCTTCTCTTTTTTCCACCTCATATACCAAAAAAGAAGAATTGGATACATAATCAAGTTTATCTATCCTTTCTTTGGTTAAATACGAATTGATTTGATCGATTAATTCTTTAGAAGGCTTTTTTTCTAACCCAATTGAAGTAGTCGATAACTCTACGTTAAAGAAATTAATCCCGATTAGTTTCTTATCCCTGAATAAATATGTAACACCATCTTTGCTTTTAACTTGATTGGGAATGCAATTAGGTTCGATAACCAAAGAAGTAATTTTTTCTTTGCCAATATAATAAGAATAAATATGATACATGTTAATTATTCTCCTTTTTTCTTAATATCAATCTATTGATTGAAACGCCCATTTCCCTAAATGATTTTTCATATTCGGTTTCAACATCAAATTCATTTAATTGATAATTATCGTCCTTACTTACTATCTCTAAATCAATTTTTTTAGCTTCTTCGATAGTAAAAGTAAACAAATCGGCGTTATCGGTTTTAATATAAATCAAGCCATCTTTATTAAGCAAGGAAACAATATTATTTAATCTTGGGCCGTAGGTAAGCCGCCTTTTATGGTGCTTTAATTTTGGCCATGGATCAGAAAAATTCAAATAGATTCCATCAAATCTAAGCGTTTCGATAAGAGGGAGCAATTTATCAAAGTCACCGCAAAGAAATTTTACATCCTTGTTATTGCTTTCAAAAGCCTTTCTAGCGGCAATAGCTAAAATTGAAGTATCTTTTTCTATGCCCAAATAATGTCCTTTTACAAGCGAAGGCATATTTAGGATAAAGCTTCCTTTTCCTGTTCCTATCTCTAGATATAAAGGCGAATGAAAAAAGAAGGGATCATCAATAGAATTTATTACTATGTCCTTATGGGCATTAATGAAAGGAAGAGCCCATTTTTTATTTCTAGCTCTCACTTTTTTAATTTACCTAATCTATAAATGGCATCGGCATAAATGGCTATTTGAGCATATAAATCTTTTAAATAGATGTATTCATTTGGCGAATGAATATTGCCTGGATGTCCTTTAAAAGCAGAACCATAAGCCACAATGTTTTTAGCCTCTTTTGCATAAGTCCCACCCCCGATGGCCATAGGCTTATCAAAAAATCTATGGGTCATATGGCGATAGCTTTTCATCAAGGTCGATACCAACGGGGAATCTTTTTTATAAAGCAAAATCGGGGCTTTCGAATTCATAACGAAAGTCATATCGACAAATTTAGACAAATTTGCAACAGCTTCTTCTTCTTTTGCTTCTTCCCCATACCTAAAGTCGACCGAAATATTTAAAACGTGTTTGCTATTATAGGTAACAATCCCGTAATTAAATGTTGCTTCGCCTAATTCTTTAGAAGAAGAATTACCATTAAAAACAACCCCACGATTATCTAAAATAGCCTTGGCTAAGTTGAGCAAGAAAGCATTATTATAATATTGACCAAGGAAAGCGAAACCATTAGCAATGGCAGATTGACCAAGTTCTGGAGTCGAACCATGGGCGCTCTTGCCTTTAAAAGTTACAATCATTATTTCACCAGTATCGGTGATGTCGCCATTAATTTTATTTTCATTAAATTCTTTGATAAATTTTTTATCGCTAGGGATAGTAACAATCATTTTATCGCAAACCGCATTAGCAGCCACCCCTCCATCTATAGCGATAATAGGAGATAAATCGATAAGTTTAGTTAGGCTACCATGGACGATTCCTTTCTCGGCATAAATCAAAGGAAAATCGGCATCAGGGGTAAAGCCATAGTCGCAATGGGGATTTTTTGCCACATTAAAATAATAATCAAGGCAAGAAGAGCCTCTTTCTTCGTCTCCGCCTGCTACCAATCTAACTCTATAGCCATCGATTAGGCCATTATCTTTTAATAACTTTAAAGAATAAAGCGAGGCAATTAATGGACCTTTATCATCACTAGTACCGCGCCCTATTAATTTCATTTCCTTTCCTTGGCCAACTAATTTAGCTTCAAATGGAGGATAATCCCATTTTCCAGAGGCAGGAACAACATCGCAATGGGCATAAATGCCAATCAATGGCCCTTCTTCACCACTAGAAATCTCTACGGCATGCCCATCAATATTTCTAGTTTTAAAACCGAATTCCTTACCAAATTTCTCTAAAGTATCTAGCCCAGATTTAACCCCTTTCCCATAAGGGGCAAGATCAGTGATACTAGACTCATCGTAAACAGATTGCTTGCGAACCAACTCAATTAAAGAGGCAAGGCAATTACTTTCATATTTTTTTGCTAATTTTTTAAAATTTGGCATTTTTTATCTCCATTATTTCTTTTTGCTTAATCTAGGCATTACTTTACTTAAGGCTAGGCAAGTAGGCGGAACAATAACCCCAGATAAAACCATTTCCCCCACCATCCCGATCAATATTATTGCTAAGAAAGTCAAAGTCGTTCCATTTGACACTGGGTTAGATGAGCCTAGCAATCCTCCAACTTCAGTTGGGAAGAAAATATATAAAGTTAAAAAGACTAAGCATGTGTGCAGCAATGTCAAGCCCATTGCAGCCACGGATAAGTATATTCCTTTAAGAGGACTTTTGTATAGTTTCCTTATTAAGGAAAAAGTAATTCCTGCCACTAATCCAAACAAAACCCGAGGTGGGATGGCCGTCCAAGGATAGGCAAAAAGTAAATTAAAGCCGGCTCCGGTAGTCAAGGCTTGAATATAGGAACATATGCCAAAGCAAAGCCCATAAAGCAAACCTCTTTTATACCCAAATAAATATGCGCCAATCAAAACAGGAATATGGAGCAAGGTAAAAGAAATAAAAGGAGAAACGGCAATAAAGCCAATATTAGGAACAAAGGTAAAAATGGCAATTATTGCTATAAAAAAAGCATCAATAACCATCATTTTAATATTCAAGGAAGTATCAATTTCTTTTCTATTAAAACTTTTATAAACGAAAGAGGTCAATATTAAGATTAAGCCTAATAAAACAATACCGGCAATCTGAAAGCCCATCATTACTTATTCCTCCTTAAATAAAGTGAAACCAAACCATCAAGGAGTAATTTAGGATCATAGTTGAATTCGGGCAGCAATGGTTTAACAAAAATAGAACACCCGCCAGTTAATATTAAAGTTGGTTTTTCTTTGAATTGCTTTGAAAAAAGATTGCACATCCCTTCTACAAACATTGCTTCCCCATAAGTTAAACCGCTATTCATGGAATCAACGGTATTTTTCCCAATCGGAGAAGGCGGAATAGAAAAATCTACTTCTGGCAAAGCGGCCGTGCGCTTAACCATGGCTTCCTTTCCTATTTCTAATCCAGGAGCAATACTACATCCTAAAAAAGACCCATCCTTATCAACGGCTATTATTTTATTGGCAGTACCCAAATCAGCAATTATGGCAGGTAATTTATATTTCTTTTTGGCCCCAAGGCAATCAGCCACCAAATCGGCCCCCACTTCTTTGGGATTATCAGTTTTAATGGCTATGCCGGTTTTTAATTTTGGACCAAGTGTCAAAGGCGATATTCCGTAAAGCTTTTTTATTAGATTGACCCATTTCTTTTCTAAAATTGGAACAACGCTAGAAATGATGCAACCAAAAACAAAAGAAAACCTATCTCCATAAGGCTTTAATAAATTTGTTAAATCAGAACAGAGCTGGTCAATGGTTCGACTAGAATCGGACTTTAACTTAAAATCAGCAATAAGGTTTTCCTCATCGTAAAAACCTAAATTGGTAATGGAATTACCTATATCTACGGCAAGTATCATAATATTCCTTCCGGGCTTTGGTCTATTCTAAATAGTACCAAGCGAATCGATTATATTACTAAAAAGAACAAGAAACAAATTAAGCGTTGTGTTTATTCGTTTTTAACAAAATATTAAACAAAAAAACAAACTGTTTTTCTTTATTTAAAAAAGAGTAAAATCAAAACCATTAAGGTTTAACCATGATTAAAAAAAGCATTCCATCTTCTATTTTCGCAATCATTATGTTCGTTTTAAGCGGTTTATCTATAATCGCATTCTTTTCCCCACTAGTTATTGGACTATTGGTTTATTATAACGTTGGTGGTATAGGGCAAAGCTGTGCGACTTTCTTTATAGAAAAAATTGGCTTTGACCCAAGCTCGCAAGCAATCTATAACGGAACGGCAAAAACCCTTGACCAATATTATGTAAGCCTATATCAGCTTATTGGACTAGCCGTTTTTACATTCGTTCCATTAAGCGTTTATGGCTTGATTTTTGGAATCGGCTCAATTTGCTCATTATTTGGAATAGATTTGGACGAGGGGGAGGGTTGGTCTGGCCTAGCTAGTATTTTAGCCGCTTTATTCGCGATTGCCTTAGCCATAGTCTATTGGTGGGCAATATGCCAAAAAATAGGTTATGGCAACGCTACTATTATGTCTTTTGCCGGAGAGCCTATGCATTGGGGATATAGGTTTATGTTCTATATATTCCCCTTGCTAAGCATTGCCATTCAATTTGTAGCAATTTTTATAGGAGCCATGATTGCAGAACATCTAGGAATGGAAGACATACCTTTACTGTTTCCTTTATTTTCCCTATTAGGAGTAGCTATTGGAGGAGGATTAGTTGGGCTATTGTTCTTTGCTTTTGTAAAAATTTTGATTTTCATCGCTTCCATTGCCGGATTCTTAATAATTGTCGGGGCAATAATTTCAGTATTTAGCCCCTCGCAAGCTTATTATACTGATAGTACTGGCACCAGTAGAAAATACCATGAAACATTTTTTAAGGATGCCTATATTGACGAAAATGATGCCGATTCATGGAAAAACTATAACGGCGATTAATTTTATTTAAAATTGCACTTTAAAAAACTACTAAAGCCAATAAATACTTAAAATGGGCATCTAGACAAATAACTATTTAATACTTTAAAAAAATATTTGCTAAATAAGGGGAAAACGATTTAAACTTTTTATTAGAAAAAGGCAAAAAATTACAATAAAAAAAGAAAAAAGCCATTTTATAAAGCAAAATTGATTGGAGAGAGCATGTTATTTAAGATTTTAGAAGCGGTTACTAGCGATGGTTTTAAAACCCCTTTGTCTTTAGATACTTATATAATTAATTTTTTTAACAACTTAGGTTGGTGGGGAAACTTAATCTTATTAGTCTTATCGCTTTTAAGTGCCACTATATTTGGCGGAATTCTTGGGTATCAAAGAGAAATAAATGGACATTCAGCCGGATTTAGGACCCATGTTTTGATTTCTATAGGCAGCGCTTTAATAATGATTTTATCCATCTATGCGGTTCCAGGAGAGGCGACTAGGGATCCAATGCGGTTGGCTGCGGCTGGAGTAACAGGGGTTGGTTTTTTAGGGGCAGGAGCCATTATTAAAAACGGAATAAGCGTAAAAGGCCTAACAACTTCTGCCACGATTTGGGTAACCATGGCCATTGGAATGGCTTGCGGAGCTGGATTTTTTGTTATCGGTACCTTTACTACAATCATTGCCTTAATAGCCTTGATAACATTCAAGCAAATTGAAAATTGGGCCAGTAAGAATAATACAAATATAATGGTTGTTGTTAATCCTGATTGTCCTGTTTTTAAGTATTTAATATTACTTCTAGAAAAATATGAGATCGCTTATAAGGATTTTGATACAACTTTAGCCGAAACAAATGAAAAGGAAGTATTAAGAATACATTTTAAGTGCATTGAAAAAAACAAGGGTTCTTTATACGCCTTTATTGAAGAATTTAGACAAAAAGTAAATCCCATTGACATAGAAATCTTAAAATAGAAAACTAAGTAGTCATTGCGTAAATATCGAAAATCATTAGCAAATTTATATTTAAATGCTTTATTGAAATTTATTTTTTAGAAATAATGGTTCTGATGACTAATATTGATGCAA
Organism: uncultured Bacilli bacterium; assembly: GCA_934725985.1. Lineage (GTDB taxonomy): Bacteria > Bacillota_I > Bacilli_A > RFN20 > CAG-826 > Alloenteromonas. Next base: position 449,343 of record CAKVCX010000002.1, read on the forward strand.
TCCATCGAATAAGTATGAAAAATTGCATATCCTTATTCAAAAAGGTGCATGCAATTAGATCTAATTTGTATATCCTGCCAGGAGCTTTTTTCAAAGTAAACTAAAAGAAGCAAATAGAAAGGATTATGCAGCCCTATATAATCTGCCAAATATGTATCGGAACAACTTATAATTTTTAATGTTTTTCTAGCCGTCGAAGATTATGGCAAGGCAAACTAAAACTATTCAAACTTTTATAATTCATATTGCTTAAGCCACACTTAATTCACGATAAGTAAATGTTCCATAATGCTTTAATTAGCAATTTATCTTTAGCACATCCTTCTTATGATGGAAACGAATAAAAAATTAGAAGATAAAGATAATCAATAGAATTGCTTGTCTATTAAAAAATTTTTAAAGTCACATCCAGGATTTAATCGTGATAAACTGTAAAAATATTTAGACTTATTTGTTTTACGGCAAATGAAAAAGGAGAACGATTAGAAAGAATGAAACGTACGTACATACCTTTCTTTAGTTACTCCAATTTCATTAAAATATCGTGATTATTACAAAAAAGCAGCGATTAATGACCTAAATATTTCAAATTTTAAACCCGCTATATAAATAAGGATTTATATTTTTGTTTTTATAAATTTATCCAAATTGCCGGGACAACGCCTTGAACTACACGCGATACGTTTATATATTTTAGTTGAGAATCTGTTGTAACCATTACAACGTTCATATTATTTCCACTTTTCGAAGTCAAATAATTAGGCGAACGAGTCCACCAATCACAATTTGGATAGTAAGGTGCGCTATTGATAACTTCTCCACCCATGTATTTTCCATATTCAGACCACCAAATATGTTTTTGTGGATCTTTAGTCCTATAGGAAGTTGGATCTGCAATAAAGCCATAATTTGTATTTGTTAATTCATAGGAACTTAATAAAAATACTTTGTCTTCAGTACTTTCGCAAGCTGTACCACCGGTGCCGGCATTCCATTTATATTTTTCTTCTTTTGCATCTGCACTGCTTTCACTATTATCCACTAAAGTAGTTAGAATAATTTCTTTTTGTTTCGTGCCAAAAGCTAAATCGTAGAAAGAAGAATTCAGCCAAGCACGAATGTCACTTTTTGCATAATCGCATGGTATACCGTCTGCCACATTATGTTGATATTGCATAGAATCAATTGCACTATCACACATCAACAACGCCTTTTGATTATCTTTAGTTAAAATGCGCCATTGAAGAGGGGCAAATTTAAACCAATATACTTTATCGAGTTCTACGCCATTAGACATTTGATTACCATCTGTTGAACCTTGCCAGTTACCTGGAACCGATTCTAAATAAGTAAAGCGCAAACGCCATGAATTAAAGTAAACAGCACGATATCGATTTCCTTCAAAATCAATATCTTGATACCAAGCATAATCGCTTTTAATATTTTTGCTATAGAAGCCAAAACTTGTCCATCCTTTTCCATCATCTTTTTTTGGCATGTTTTTAATTGAGGCATTTAAAGAAGTTATTAAATTTTCATCATCTATTAAGTTTTGAGGATAACTACCAAAAGTAACCTTTTTTTCATCTTCACTGACGGTATAAATTGGTTCTACCTTTTCTTCCCACTTTGCTTTTAAAAGAAGATCTCCACGCGTTTTTTTCGTAATTTCGCTTACGATAACATCATAAGCATTTCCCCATCCTTTAAAGCTATATCCTTCTTTATTTGGAATAGGCAAAGATATAGGAAAGTCGCTTTCATTACTATAAGATGTTGGTATATTAATGCCTTTAGCAAAACTACCTCCATCTAAATCAAATGTAACGTTATATTGATAAACATCTGGTATATTCTCACCAATAATAAATATAGAAAAACTTGTCGTTTCAAAGCTTAATTTTTTATTTTCGTATTTCGTGGTTAATACTTCCATTTCAGTATCGCTTTTAAAATGGAAAACCGTATGTCCGCTTTGAGAATAAGAAGGAAAATCCAAACTAATTTTTACTTTGCTTTTTGGTTGAATCTTTTCGTTATTCTTTTGCACGAAAATATCGTAAATTAGGAAATTATAATCAACACAAAGGTCTTTTTCCTTTATCAAGTTTCTTTGTTCTTGCGTTGCCTGTTGAAGAGATTCCACCTTAAGTTGACTGCCTTTTTCAAAATCGCCTTCTGCGGTAAAAACACTATTGTTGATTGTAGTTTTTAAGGCATTATTTTCATTACATCCCATTAGTGTCATGCACATTGCTAAAGTCGATAATATTAGATATCTTTTTTTCATGCCATCCCTCCTAAAAAATCAAAGCCGTCATGATAACGGCTTTGAATGTTTCTTTGTTATTTTTTATATCGCACGGGAATTAAAGCCAAGTATCAACAACTTTAATCGTAATATCATTTACGTTATCCTTACCAATAACAACAATATAATAGGTTGAATTTGTCAACATAAAGTGATCATCATCTTTTGTATTTTTATAGGTTGAATCATAAATGATAACTTCATAGTTTTCTTCAGTTGTACCTTCAATTTCGACTTTCCATTCTGTTTCGGCATTATCACTTTTTGGAGTAATTTTAAAGAAATGTCTTCCATTTACTTCTAAATGAGTTTCATAACTATATTCTTCCAAACTTGAATCATAGTTAAAGGATATACATTGATCAAACCCGCAAACATTGCAAACGCCTATTTCCTCATAGTTTTCATCATGCGCGTGTTGTTCAAGTGATGTAATGGTGCCATAAGCAATTTTTTTACTCCCTTCAACAACCGCTAATTCCATATTTTTATCTAAAATAAATTTTGTTTTGAGAATAATAGTGACTTCATGTGTTTCTCCCGGCATAAAGTTTTCTAAATCGTTTGGTAGAATGATACAACCCGTAACTTCTCCTGCATATACCGCAATGCCGCTATCCTCATAAGGGTAAAGCTTGATTTGTGGACGATATTTAGTGTAGAAAGGAGTATTTCTCCCGCCTTCATCTTTCGTTAAAGCAGTTAAATTCACTTTAATTTGGTTGAAATATTTTTTCGTTGATGGTGTAAATAAGGAATATCCTCTTTGGATTTGATCTCTAGTTACCCCTTCAACTAATAATCCTACTTCTTCCCCTTCAGATGCACTTTCATAATTTTTCCTAAATTTTTCAATGCCCACAATCGTTACATCTTTATTTACGTTTGAAAGTGTTAATATATCTCCAACTTTCACATTTCCACTATAAATGGTACCTGTAACAACTACCTTTCCTGAAACCGCAAGCACATCACTAATAGGCATAAAGAAAGGCGTAAGTGCTGCAACAACTTCCGTCTTTTTCTTTTCACAAACAGTACAAGTAAAAGTTTTAACACCTTCTATTCCATATCCTGGTTCACTCGTAACTACGCCCTCATCAAAGCTATGGGGTGCTAAAGCGTCTTTTTCATCTATGTGTTCACAAGTCGCCGCATGCCAATGTTCCATATCATTAGAACTCCATTCGGTAGCGAAGGTATGGGTATGCTCTGTAGTTGGTTTAGAAGAGGTTGAAGAGGTTGAAGTCGAAGATGTTTCCATTGTTGTTTGCGTAGCGCTACCGCTTGTTGGTTCTTTCTCTCCACAGGCGGTCACTATTGAAAGTAACGAAACAAGTAATAAAGAGGCGGTAAAAGTAGTTTTTATTGTTTTTTTCATTGCTTTTTTCTCCTTTTATTTTATTGTGCAAGTAAGCGTTATGGTTAGTATACCTTCTTGATGTGCCATCCAATATAACGTTCGATAATCATCCGATAACTTGAATTGACCGGCAAAAAATCCCCCATCTTTTTTTGCTTGATTCGCTTCCATGTCTTCTAACGAATCATAAAATGAAATCACTTGTTTTTCATTTTTATAAAATACATTAGTTACATCGCCACTACCCGCCATATTAAAGATAACGGTGGCTTTGTTTTCTTCTAAAAACTTAATCTCAATTTTCGCACTATCATACATATTGAAGAATGTTTCTTCATCTATTTCCATTTCATCTAATTGGGTGTTTTTTATTTCTTCACTAGCCCATTCTATCTCTGTTTTTGTATGGGTATAAGTCAAGCCGATTTCTGATTCAATGGTATTTTCTTCCAAACTGCTTGTGTGTTCATCTATTGTTCCCGTTTTAAATTGACTTTCACCTGAATTTGGATTGCCGCCACAGGCAGTCGTCATTAAGAAAAGCGGAATAAAGGTAAATAGTGAAACGAATAATCTCTTTTTCATTAATTCTCTTCTCCTTTTTAATATTGTTTAAATTTTGACTTATAGCGAAGCAATTAAATCTGCTAAGCAGTCCGATGAAACGGATTCATGAAAGAAAGCATCAATTCTTCCCCTAATTTTTAGCATGTTTGATTTTATAAGCATTTTCTTCGCCTGAAATGTTAACCCAAAGAAGTGCAATTTTACGTTTGGATTTTGCTCTTTTGCCGCTAAAGCAGTATCCATTCGTTAATCAAATGTGCCATCGCCACATCTAGTCACATCCATAATTAGAAAACCAGCTAATAAAACTTTCGTCAAAATCAAAGCTTTATCCATCTATTGAGAAAATGACTTTTCTACAAAAGCAGATCCTTTAGCCAATTCCTAATTGCAAGTATGGCTTTTTTTATTTTTGATGCTCCTTTTGCCTAAGTTTAACTTGCACCTTAAATATATCAATATACGCCTTCGTTTTAAGAGTGCCATTTGGCACCCCTAACGCATATTTATATAAACTCGGTTAAAATAGAAAATAATTGCTTATTTTCATCTCCTTCCACACCACCGTAACGATCCATTAGGCAATGGGCGGTTTGACTTCACATAATTTTTCCGCCACTTCGTTATCTTTATAAAAAACACTTTATCATGTGTTTACTTCAGATATGTTTCAATTACTTATATTCATTATCTTGCTATTGCTAAACATATTTAATTTTATGTTTACTCGTTCAATTTTTTCTTACTATGACCTCTGACGACTACTTGAAATTGTTATTGCTAGTTTAACTTCTTCGAAACCACATGGGATAAGTTGATGTATCTTTTCTTGTTTACTATCCCTTAATTTGCCATATGAAAGTTACGAGTTTAGACTTTGTAAGTGGTTATTGAGCCCATCGATAGCTTGAACTCGTTTTGCTTTTTGCCACAAAGATATTGCAATCATAAAAAGGCAGTCGTTTCTTAGCGACTGCCCTAATAATTATTATTAGTTTAGATCTCGTTCTCTATTTTATCCAAAATAACAAGGCCTGTTTCTCTTGTTCTTACCGCCAATTGGGTACGTGAACGAAAACCGGTTTTTAATAGCATGTCTGCAACATGATTTTTTATAACACCAGGAGAAACATTGAGTTGATTCGCAATTTCGACATTGCTATATCCACCTAATATAAGACGCAAAATTTCCAATTCTTTTTCCGTAAATTCGCTACTTAACGCTAGTCCGACTTTAATAGAGCGAGGTTCACTAGGATAAACAATCTTCCCTTCCATTACCTGTTCCATCACAGAAATAATAGGTTGCTCATTCGCTTCTTTATACCAAAATCCTTCAGCGCCAATTTTCTTTGCTCTTTTAATGTAAGAACATTCTGGCATTGAGGTGACAATGATAATTTTAATATTGGGGAATTTTTTCTTTATTTTCTCAGCCGCAACAAGCCCGCTCTCTCCATCTTCAGTAACGACGTCCATAAGAATCAAATCCACAGGAGTTCGCGTACAAACAATATCGACAATAGAAGCATTTTCAATGGCTATTTGAAGATAAAAATGTTTTGAAGTTTCAATATAATGCGCAAAAAGGGTTTTTGGCATTTGTTGATCTTCTACTATCATTACTGAATACTTTCCATCCTTCATCGCTTTTCTCCTTTTCATAATTTGATGATTAATTCAAATTGCGTTTCGCTTTTCACTATCATTTCTCCATTTTCTTTCTCAATAAGTAAACGTAAACTAGATAAACCACCACCTTCTATGATTTTTCCTTTTGGTTTTTCACCATCATTAGTAATCCTAATCATAAAAGCATCGGGTCCATTTTCAAGTTCTACCAACATCTTTTTCCCATTCGCATGAGAAACCGTATTCGTTAAGCATTCATGCATCGCTTGAATGAGAATTTTTTCCGCTACCGAGCCAATAGGAGGATAGTTGCCTTTAAGCTCGATAGTCACATTAACTAGCTGTGCCGCCTCTAAAATTACTTGTAGATTGCTTTTCTTTTTTATTATTTCCGTGTTTTTTAGTGCTTCAATTTCTACGTTCCAAAAAGATAATAATTCTTTTTTATTTTCTTTTGTTATGTCTTCCGTTAATTTTTGCTTTGTTATTAAAAGCAGTTTTCCTATATCGTCATGAATTCGTATTTTAGCAGCTAAAACTTCCTTTTCGCGTGCAAGTTGAGAAACGTTTTTCCCATAGGAAATAAGTCTTTCATTCACTGCTTTTAATTTTTCTTTTTTGCTTTCAAGTTCTTCCATTAAACGATATTCTTCACTTATATCCGTCGCAATAATTTCATAGATTTCATTTTCATTTAAAAGAGGCTTATATTGTCTAAAAGAAATCACTTTTCCATCTTTACATCTAACGATGGGTTCTTCCCCATCTTTTAGCAAACGAAAGCCTTCTTCTAATTTTCCATGCGTGATGTTATGCCAAAAGCTTGTTCCATTTAACAAAGCTTCTCCTAGCATTAAAATGCTAAGATCGTTCATTTCTCTATTGACAAGACGAACTAAGCCACTCTTTTCATAAAAGCAAATTCCTTTTGGAAGCATATCCACACTTTCTTTAATAGACACCGAAGAAAGATTTTGATTGCCTTTGATAAAAGCGTATAGAAGCAAAATAATCGTCATAAAAAATAAAGCAATGGATAAGGATAAAATAAGAAAAAACGGCCATTGAATTATACTTAATGATGGTTCAAAAACTGGTCGATTCACGCGATAAAGATAACTGCCGCGCATGGTAAGAAAAATAGCAACAAAAGAAAAAATAAAAGATAAAATCGCTACAATTTTAAACCATTTCTTTTTACAAATTCTTGAGGCAACAAATAGATCAATAATAGATAAAACTAACGCTAAAATAAATAAAATAATCGTTATTTGCTGACCATAAAGAGGACCTTCTACAAATTTCATAAAGTTCCCCCATTAGGCAATATTAACTTAAAGTAAGTTGCTTCTTTTTCATTTTCTACGATTGAGCATTTTGGAAACCTTACTTTTATTTGTTCTACAACACTTTTTACGTTCATATCGCTTTCAATTAAAATCATTACTGTTTCTTCATTTTTACAAATATGCACCATAATAGCGGATGGCAAATCATATTCATGGGCTACACATATTTCAAAAAAATCATAAATATCTCCAAGTGTTTTGCCATCCATTTTACCTTTTATATTAAAATCTAAAGAAACTTCCACGCCCATGAAAGAAAGGTAATTTAATGATTCTTTAATGGAAAGCGCTAATTCTTTTACATCTAATAATTCATTATTTCTTGAAAGCATAATGAAATTACTCCGTCTTTTAATATAAGCGCCTAAAACGCAAGCAAACTTCATTTTCTTTGCATAGTCACAAGGATAACTTTCAATTTCTAACAATAAATGACTAAGTCTTTTCAGTTCTTCTTTTGTGCATTCTTCCACTTTTATATAGAGTTCTTTTTGTTCATTAATTTTTGCTTTTTGGGCTTTCATTTCGTTTTCAACTTCTATAAGGTCATTTTCTTCCTTAAGACGTTCGTTTGTTTCTAACAAAGCCATATTCATTTCATTAATATGGGTTAAATCTTCGCTTCTAAAAAAATAGCCTCCATGGATTTTTTTACCACAAAAACGCGTATAATCATTTATCATAATCGAACCAATGATCGCCTTCTTTAAATCTTCTTTTTCCAAAAGAAAAGATGATTTAGAGGCATAAATAATATTCATTTTTTCATCTGTAACGATAGCAGAACATGTCAAATGATGAAAATAATCCACATAATTTTCATTCGATGGAATTAAGCCAATTGCAATGCAACTTTCTATCGTTGCTATACAAGTAAAGCATAAAAGTTCGGGGATTTTAAAAGCGGAAATGTTCGTAATAAAACAAATTGTAGATAAGAAAGAACAACTTAAAAATGTAGAAAGAGGTATCCATATTTTCTTTTTACAAGCCGAAACCCTGCACTTAATAATCATGATGATAAGACTGGTAATTGTTATTAGGATTTCCCATATAAGAGCCATGTAAAAAATAAAACGATGAGAATAAGAAAACTCTCCTTGATTAAAATAAAGCGCAAACGCCCATTGATGAAGGTCATTGGTATAAATGAAGGCAAGTAAAATAAAAGCTGGTAAGTAAATGAAATACCATGATTTTTTTAATGATTTTCCTTTTTTATTTTCAATGCTTAAACTAGCCAATAAAAGTGTGGGTGGAATTAAGCACTGCGAAACATAATAAGAATACCATAAATATCGGCTTAAGGTTTCTATATCTCTTGTAAGTCCGTATTTTATCATTCTTATAACAAGAAAGAATAAAACAAGCACGGCTACAATAAAAAAGTAGGCACGCAAATCTTTTCGTACCATTCTATGAAGCAGAGACACTCCCCATGCAATAACAAGAGAAATTAAAATCACGTGCGCTAAAAGAGCGAATAAAGCATGAAAAAATTCTGGAAGTTTAGAATCCATCATTTGAAAAAAGCCAGCAATTAAAAAGAGCAAAAGACACACGGCATAAATAATGATTTTTTTGTTGTGAATCGCTTTATGCATTCTTTGTTCTCCTTTATTGTTTTTTTAGTTTAAAATGAATTCTCTTTCTTTTCAATTTATCCTCTTTCTTTATATTAAAAGATTAAAACAAGGTTGATTATAATGCCTATTTTCTTTGGGCTTGATCAAGCAGCAAGAATTAAACCCTCGTAAAACAAAAAAGTTTGACGCATTTTACTGTATCAAACTAATGCTTCTTTAATGGGTCTGATTACCAATATTGATACAATGCATACCCTAGGCAATGAATTTTTGCATACCCCTAATTAAAAAGTGCATACCCTTAGAGCTAATTTGCATACCCTATCAACAGCTTTTTTATCTATGATGATTTAACGCAAAAGCATTTAAAAAACTATGCTCTATAAGCATTGACATTCATTTTTGAATAAACTCGCTTGATAGCCTCAAGACCGGTTTTCTCACCTAATTCTACTGATTTTCCATACATTTCTATTGCTTTTTTATAATCCTGACAAACACCAAACCCGTTCTCATAGCATATTCCAAGGTTATAATATCCTAGGCTGGATTTGTACTTGTTTGCAGCGGTTTTAAAGCATTTCACTGCTTCCTTCTTATTTTCTTTTGTGCCATGTCCTTGCAAATGGCATAAGCCAATGTTCACGATTGCTTCTTTTTCTCCAAGATTAAAGGCATCGGTGAATAAGCCAAACGCCTTTTTATAGGCTTCCTCTGTTTTTATGGTGTAATAATAGTAAAGTCCAAGTTGCAAACACGCCATTGGGTTTTCGCCCTTTGCACTTTTCTTGAGCCAAAAAACGGCTTTTTCCCGATTCGCTTCCAAGCCATAGTAGCCGCATGCATACGCCATGCCAAGATTATATTGGGCAGCTGCATTGCCAAGTCTAGCCGCTCTTTTAAAAAGCTTAAGTGCTTTCCTTTCGTCTTTTTCAAGACCAAGATTATCGCCTAAATATGCTTCAGCCAATCGTTCCAAGGCATCAGGGAAGTTTTCTTCCGCCGCCATTTGGTAGTACCTAAGCGCGTTATCGTAATCCTGCTTTTGTTCTTCGCATATCGTGGCGATTGCCCAATAAATACCAACAGCATCAATCTCGCATTCGGCAAGACAATCCAAGGCTTTGTCATAATTCTTTTTCTTGTAATAGTAATATCCCAAATCAAGCAGCGCATCATCCTGCCCTAAATTTGCAGCTTTTTTCAAAAATTGAACATATTTTTTACTGTCCGGTTCAATTCCATAAAGTCCCATTTCGTATACTCGGGCCTGAAGGTAGATGCTTTCTGGATCGTTGTGTTTTACGCCGTCCGCTAAATACGCCAACCCTTTTTTGTAGTCGTGCGGAACGAACTTGTCGTTGAGATAGACATATGCCAAATCGAAATTAAGAGAATAATCGCCGAGGCTCAATCCCTTTTCGTACCATTCTATCGCCTTGCTGGCATCGGATAGTTCTTCGACGTTGAGGTAAATGTAGCCTATTTTCTTAGCGACGCTCGTCTCGCCTAGATAAAACGCTCGTTCGTAAAACTTTAAGGCTTTCTTCACGTTTTCGGCTCTATCGTCTTTGCAAGGTATGCCGAAGTAATAGATGTCGCCAAGTTTCCGTGCGGCAGTTGCGGATCCCAAATTCGAGGCCATCTCATAATACTCAATCGCCTTTCCGATATCCTTCTTTACGATGTAGCCAACTTCATAGTCATAGCCAACGTAAATCATGCAGTTTATGTCTCCGGCAGTGACCCCTTGTAAATAAGTGTCGAACGCTTTTTTATATCGGTGTTGGTAGTCGTAAACAAATCCCAGTTGTTGATAGGCGCTAACTCCACTTTCGATTGCCTTTTTATAAAAAAATTCAGATTTTTTGAAGTCGCTATCATCAAGGTAAATATCAGCTATTTTGACATAGTGCTTCGGATTCTTTTTGGCCGATTTCAAAAGTTTTTCTATTTTGGTATCTATGTTTGACAAAACAATCACTCCTTAAGGAAAGACGACATAAGAGAATTTGCTTATGCCATTTAATCTTCCAAAGCGATTATAACATGATGGCCGTAGAAATCAGAATGCAAAAGAAAAAAAGCAGCCACTAGTTAAGCAGCTGCTATCGTTGTTTCTTTTTCATTATAAAATTTGAAGGTTATCGATTGTCCCTAAGGACTTAATCATCCATAGTCCCTCGTTTCATTCATCCAAGATGTTTTCTTTTTATTCAGGCTTTCAAGGGACGATTGTAGTTTTATCCCTTTGCCTTTCTTGTAGGATTTATCCTACATCGCTTCCTCAAGGGCTTATTTCGCAATGTCATGCTTTTCATGACTTTTTCAATAATCGTTCAATCATTGGGATAAACGCCCAATAGTTCCTGTAATCGTTCATTTGTTAGGGTAATCGTTCAATCATTGACGTTTCAAATCTATAAATCTTTATATTAAAAGAGTTGCAAAGGCACTATGAATCGTTTTCTAACGTATCAAAGTTCGTGAGTTCGAACCAACGGTAGGAATTGAACCCACGTAAAAATAAAAAAGTTCAATACATTTTTACTGTATCAAACTAATGCATTCTTAATGGCAGGGACTGAAGGAATCGAACCCTCACCAAAGGTTTTGGAGACCTTTGTTCTACCTTTAAACTAAGTCCCTATTTCACCTTATTAAATAAGGCGAAAAGGATTATAGCCCTTTTAGGACTTTGTTGACAAGACCCATATCGCATTTGCCATTGTAATTCATCCTAAAATGTTTCATAACAGATGGAATGGATTTATCATCTAATTTGGAAATGATTTCTATTATTTCTTCTTCGTTTAACATCTTCGGAAGGAATTTAACAATTGCTTCCTTTTGACGAAGAATAGCTTCATATTCTTCTTTTCTATTAGCCTGCAAATAGGTATTCCCTTCTTCGTCTAATTCCTTGGAGAACTTTGTTATTATTTTAACCACATCGGCATCGCTAACTTCGTTTCCTTTACCGGAGGTTAATAGATTTTGATAGGAAGAAATAACTAATGAATATGCAGTCCTAGCATCCTTATCATGGGCTTTCATAGCCTCAATGTTGGCTTTTTTAATTTGATCAATTAACATAAACAATCCTTCTTTCTAATATTATAAACTCTAAATTGTTTCTTTATGGATAATATCTTTGCTAGACCTAACTAAAAAATAATAAAAAGGCATTATTTCTAACCTTCCTAAAAACATAGCAATAGATAAAATCCAAAGCAAGATGTTATAGCAATATAGAGGATTATTGGCCTTATAAGAGAAGAAATCGAGAATGGTATTACCTGTCCCGCTTAAAGAGGAGACTACCTCATATAAACACTCCTGCACATTGATATTAGGCAAAAAAGATAAAACAAAAGTAAGGAAAAAAGTCACGAGCAAATACAAAATTAAATATAGTGAACTATCCTTGTATAATTCGGGAGTAACTTCTTCTGTTTTACCTGCCCTAATTATATTATGCGGATATAATTGCCTTTTCGGCGTTAATTTATATTTTATTGACCAATAAAGCTCTTTCATGACAACAATAAATCTATATTGTTTTATACCGCCTCCAGTAGAGCCCATTCCCCCGCCTATAAGCATACAAATAATGGATAAATAAATTACCCCTTGTCCTAAATAGGCAATATTGGGGACGTTACCAAACCCAGTTGTAGTCAAACAAGAAATTAGTTGAAAAGCAGCATAACGCAAAGAAGAAGGATAATCTATTGGATTAGCAAAAGAGGAGGAAGCATAGTCAAATTGACATAAGCACATTGCCGACCCGCATAAAATAGTAAAAAGAAGGAAAAAGGAAGCGAATTTAATTTCGCAGTCATTTAAAAAATTCTTCCATTTTCCTCTTAATAAATTATAAATAAGCAAAAAGGAAGTAGCCCCCAATAGCATTATGCAACAAGTCGTTATTTCAGCCCCAATTGGATTATATTCAAATACTCCATTTCCAGTATAGGAAGAAGATTCAAAATAATAAAAACCGCTGCTTCTAGTTGAAAAGCCTCCAGTTGCCATGCCGCTAATGGAATGACATAAGGCTTCAAAAAAATCCATGCCAAATAACCATAATGCAAAAGATCCTAAAGCAATAATAAGGCAATAAATAGAAAAGGTGACTTTTGCGGTTTTTGCCAAATTCGGAAGCAACCTGTCATTATGTCCTTCTGTATAAAATAGTTTCATTCCATAACGGTCTGAAACGGCGCTAGTCACAATTAAAACAAGCCCTATCCCTCCAAAAAATTGAGTAAGTGCTCTATAGAAAAGATAGACGTGGGGACAAAAAGTATCTAACCCATATGCCGCTTTTCCATCCAATAAGTTTTTAAAAACGGTTAACCCAGCTGCTGAAAACCCGGATACCGATTCAAAAAAGGATTCGCTAAAGTTCATTTTTATCGAATCTATTTCTGGATAGAAATATTGATTAAGAAAAAAAGGCAAAGCCCCAATTAAAACGGCACTAAGCCAAATTGATACAAGCAAGACGGAATCTTGATGCTTGCCTAGCTGAGATTTATCTACCCCTTTAGTCAAAACTAGATACATTAAAAGGCCAATTACCAAGCTACCAACGCCTGGGACCAAGAAAGCTTTGTAGCACATCCACTCATTAGGAAAAAAGGCAATCACAAGCAAAGGAAGCAGGATTATTAGGCCTATAAAAGCCATGAACAAAGAAACATAGCCAAAAATAAGACGATAACCCGCACCAAATTTTCTTTTAAAAAGACTATTCAACTTCTTTTTCTCCCTTAATAAAGGCCATAACCTTCTTTTGATCATTAGGCGTGCAAACTATTAGAAGTTTATCTTTGGGTCTTATTATTGTATCGCCTTTTGGAATTATTACTTCCGGGGTTCTATATATGCAACTAATGGAAGCATAGGGAGGAAAGCCAATCTCCTTTAAAGATTTATTCGCAATGGGAAACCTAGATAAGACAAGTGCCTCAATCATAACTATTTTATCGTTTTCTAGCGATAAAGTTTCCATAATGCTTTCCACGCTCGATTCATTTTTAACCGATTGTCCTAGCAAATAAGAAGAAGAAATAACCGAATCGATTCCTAGTTTTTTATAAACATCGACGTTTTTAGGATTATTGACAAGACATACGCATTTTTTGGCATTAAAACATTTTTTGGCAAGCTGACAAGTCGCGTAATTATCTGTATCTTTTTGGCATAGCGAAATAAAAGCATCCGCATCATAGGCATTAGCCTCATCAAGGGCAAACTTCCTCCAAGGAGAACCGACATAGACTGGTATCTTACATCTTTTTAAGATAATTTCAGCCATTTCTTTTGAGGGATTAATAACAATAAGGTCATCGCCTTTTCCAGAAAACATCTTAATGATGAATTCTGCTTCCTCATTTCCGCCTGCTATAACGATTTTCATTTATCTACTCCTGAACGAAGCAAATTGAATCTATCCTTAGATAGTTGGAAAGGATAAATGGCCTTTATGGACATCCCTTGAATCAATAAACCTTTATCTGGATCATCGAAACGGACATAAATATAAGGGACCCCATATACTCTTGCACATAAATGGGCCAAAAATAAATTAACATTGTCGTCGCCTGTTGTAATAACTACTTGTCTAGCCGATTCGATGCCAGCTTCTTCAAGTTCATCGACATCAGTCGCGTTAGCTACTATTTTATAACCAGAAAAAACGTCATCAAGGCGATTAAAAGACTCTTTATCTTCATCGATTACAATGACATCTTCCCCCTGGGAAGAAGAATAATTGGCAATAGAAGAACCAAGCCTTCCGCAACCTATGATAATGCTCTTGTTTTTCATAAATATCCTATAAGCACGTTGATTATACTATTCTAGGCAAAAGAAACAATTACTCGACTTCCTTATCATTGCCAAGTCTAGTATGCAAGGAAGTAATTACTTCTACATCAGGGTAAATTGAAGTTATTTCTTTATATTTCGCCAAGGTATCTTTCTTTTTTAAACCCTTAAAAAGGAAATCCCTATATCTAGTTAAACTCCATTTAATGAATTCCCTAGTCGCATTGCTCATATAATAATAAGGCGACCTTTCTAAAAAATAATTAAGGGTAGTATCTCTATTAAAATGCTTTGGATCATAAACCTTAGAAGCCGAAAGCATATCGCAGACATATTCCATCGCATATTTATATGGCATTGTTTTAACTACGATTACCCCTTTAAAAAAATCAGTCCAGTATTCCCAATGATGGGGGTTTCTTTTAGTATGGTGTTGACAAATAGAGGAGTAATAATTATTTGCCATCCTTTGCTCATAAACAGGAGAATGCACCCCAACGAAATATTTAACCGAAGGAAAAAATTCTTTTGGGGAAAATTTAGACAAATCATGCTTTAAGGCATGAAAGAAAATGCCGCAATGGGATGCGTTTTTAATAACTAAATGACGATGCTTTAAGATTGTATGAAGATGACCAAAAAATTTATTCATATGTTCTTTCCTAATAATAATTTCTCCAAATTATCCCCCACGTCCCCTCTAATTAGGTAATCAAAAAAGTTATCTTTTAAAGTAGGAGCATTGTTAATCAAAATTGAAAGTTTCCCAGAAAAATAGTCAATCAAGCCAGCAATAGGATAAACCAATAGGCTAGTCCCGGCTACAATTAAACAATCGGCATGGCTAACTAGTTCTAGGCATTTAGATAAAATAACCTCGTTTAAGCTTTCTTGATACAAAATAACATCGGGTTTAATCAATCCACCGCAGCAACAAAAAGGAACCCCCTTTGTATCCAATTCACTTAAACTATACTTTTTATGGCATCTAAGGCAATGATAAGAATAAACTGTTCCATGCACTTCGTATACTTTCCTAGACCCTGCTTTTTGATGCAAACCATCGATATTTTGAGTAATGATGGAAATATCGTGGGTTTTTTCAAAACTAGCCAAAGCAAAGTGGGCTTTGTTGGGATTGGCATCCTTATAAACCATATTATTCCAATAAAAAGAGTAGAATTCTTTCGTATGGGAACAAAAATAAGATAAGGAGAGAAGTTCTTCATAACTTACTCCGTATTTGTTTTTAACTTTATAAAGCCCATCTTTAGAACGAAAATCAGGGATATTCGAAGCAGTTGAAACCCCTGCCCCACCTAAAAAAACAATAGATTGGGATTGGCAAATTTGTTTATGAAGTAAAGTAAAATTTAGTCTATCCATCTTCTTGAAGCTTCTTTAACTAACTTTAAATCTTCTTCTTTTAACAATTCAAAAGTAACCATATCAATTCTTTTTCTTATTTTGTTCAATTCATCTAGGTTTCTAATCGTCCAGACATTAACCACCCTTTTTCTAGCAAAGGAAGCTACTTTCTTATTATCTAGCAATGAAAAATCGACATCTAGATAAGAAAAGAAATGTCTAAAAGGAAGAATATCCAACCTATTTTGGCAAATTAATAGACCCGTGGTATATTCTTTTTTAAAAGAAAAAAACAATAAGGCGCGAGGATCAAAAGAAATTAGGGTAACACTTTTCTTATTCTGAACGCTTTTTAAGCATTTATTTACTTCTTTCGCAAGAGTATAAAAATTGCCTTTATAAGTTTTTAATTCGATTACGATAGGTACTCTTTCCTTATTCAAAGAGAGCACTTCTTCTAAAGTTGGAAGGGTTTCCCCATCTAGAAGTCTATAATTTTCCTTTATATCCTTTAAACTTAATTTTTCAATGATTCCATCCTTATTGGTTACTCTTTTTAAAGTAGAATCATGACAAACAATTAATTTTTTATCTAGAGTCAAGTGAACGTCTAATTCAAAAGCTAAATTAAGTTCGATGGCTTTTTTAAAAGAGAATAAACCGTTCTCGCTAATTTTATCATCGTGATAGCCGCGATGGGCAATTCCTTTGAATAACCTATCATCGTATTTAGAATAATCGATTGTACCCATAGTTATAAATATAAACTCTTTTTTTCTTTTTTAAAGAAAATGCCCTTCATTAAGCATTAAAGATCCTTCCTGAGCAAATTAGACAACTCTTTCCCAAATTTCTTCATATTCCCTTCTATATAAAGGGTAATGCCTCCACAATGTTTTCGCATAGGAATTGTTTTTGATATCACGTGTCGCGAACTCTTTATTAAGCGAGATAAAGCCTTTTATGTATTTTTCGGCAAAAAATTCAATAAAAATACTAGGGAGAAGAGCAAGAAACAAAGGCAAACTCGGTCCAAAAGATAATAACAAGGCTAAGCTTGCTTCTCTTTTATTAGAAACAAAGCAAAAGAAAGAAAGCATAAAAGCATAAGTTATCAAAAGCATTTCATTGCTATCTAAATTCAAAGCTAATGAAAATAAATAGGAGAATATAACGCCCATTATATTGCCAATAGATAAAGTAGGTATAATATTTCCACCCGAGAAATGGCTAGAAAAGGAAAATAGAATTAAAATTAGCCTAGCCAAAAATAATTCCAAAACATAAACAATTCCTTTTTCTAGATAAGCTAGATTAGTTTCAATAATCGCAGCTCCAGTCCCTAAGCAAGAAGGAATATATAACCTAAATAGACTTATCAAAACTAAAGCTCCTAGCAAAGATATTAGATACGTGTAGGCTTTTTCTTTCCAATGATAGAAACGAAGAAGTCCTAAAAAGTGAACAAACAAATATCCTAAAGGCAAACAAATTAAGGGAATTAAAATAAAAATCCAATAGTTAGATAAACTAGACAATGAAAGATTAAAAAGAGAATTATTGAATTCATTGAATAGAAATGCTTTATAAAAGCAATCCTTATAATCATTAAAATAAAGCAATCCTTTTAAGCTGCTATAAAGCAAATAACCTAATATTGAGCAAAGGCAACCTTCTATTATCAATTTATATTCATTTTTAAAGTAGGATTTATGCCATTTAGAAGGAATAAAAGAATAAAAAATTCCTGCTAAAGGATTAGCAAAAGCCAAGGAAAAGCCAACACTCGCGCCAACTTTAATCGCTCTAGTTAGCCTAGTTTCATCTTGTCTAGAAAAAGAAAAAACAAGCCCAAAGCATAAAGAAGACATATAAACGCTTGGGGCTTCTCCTCCTAAAGCTAAGCCCATTAAAAAGGAACTTAAACAAGTCAAAAAACAAATCAATATTCCTTTCAGATAACGAATTTTTAATCCCTTGGAAACAAAAAAAGTAACAACTGAAACTGATTCGTTTCTAATCCTACAAGTCGAAAGAAGACTTAATTGAAATAATCCTAAAAACAAAATGGAAACAAATAAAAAGACTACTTTTATAGGAGAAGAAAAGAAATCTAGATTAATAAAGAAAGACGATTTTTTCATTAAAATATGAAAAGAAAGCAAAACAAAAACACTTAACAAGGTTGCTAGAATTAGCAATATGATTAATCTTATTTTTGCTTTTTTCATAGATGCTTATAAAAATACTAGATAATTATTTTTATTATTTTCCCATAGTCAACAATAAAGGAAGAAAAAAGAAATTAATTATTTTTTTAGCTTTATAAAAAACGTAATATCCTTGCCAGAAGAAGAGAAAACCTTGATTTCTCCTTTATTGGCTAAGACAATTTCTTTGGCAATAGATAGCCCTATGCCATAACCACTGCTAGAGCGAGACCTATTGGGGTCAAGAGAATAAAACCTGTCGAAAATGTGATCTAGCCTAGATAAATCAAATTGGTCACAAGTATTATAAAAAGAAACAAAGGCAAACTTTTTATCATCATATAGTTTAAGGGTGAATTCTCCGTTTTCATTTACATATTTTGTCGCATTTTCAATCAATATAAGAAATAATTTCATCAAAGACGATTCATCGCCTTTTACCTTTATTGCATCACCAATAGAAGAATTTACTTTGACATTCTTGCTTAAGAAAATCTTTTGAAAAGGTACGGTTGCCTCTAAAAGGAGCTCAGTCAAATCCACTTCTTTTATTTCTTTTTTTGTTAAAAGTTCTTCAGTTTTATATAAGGAAACCATCTCATTTATTAAAATAGATAATCTTTTTGTTTGTTTCTTAATTGAAGTAACGTATTCATTATTAGGCAAAGAAATTGATAAAGCATCCGCGTTAGCGCTAATAATGGCTAATGGGGTTTTTAGTTCATGAGAAGCATCGGTTAAAAACATTTTTTCTTTTTTCTCTAATTCTACATAAGGAGAAATTGCTTTTTTAGAAAAGAAAAAGGAAGCAAGGGAAATAGAAGCAAAGCAAGCCAAAGAAACGCCAATTGAAACATATAAGGTAATATCGATTAAAGTTATTTCGCTTCTTGCATCGACAAATAAATACAAATCATTATTTTTGTCATAGGAAAATTTTGAATAATAAAGTTCTTTTATCCTGCCAAAATCATCAAACCTGTCATTAGAAGCAAGAATAACCAAGTCAACCAATTGTTCTTCGCTTCCCGCCTTGAATTCATTTTTAACAATAGAAACATCGTTTTGGGTCAATTTTTTCTTTCTAGCATCTGCAAAAGCAAAAAAATACCTAGGAAGTATTTCATCTTCGTCTATAGTTTCATTCGTTGAGGATATGTAGTTATCATAAATGGTTGCTATATTGCTTCTTATAGCGGATTCGGTTTGGAAATGCATTGTTAGATTCAAAACAAGACAAATCAAAAACAAAACCCCGAAAGAAATGACAGAGATTAAAACGGCAAATTTGGTTTTCAGTTTGGAAATCATTTTAAATTGCTAAAGAATAACCAGCGCCCCTATTAGACTTAATCACTACCTTAGAACCTAATTGTAATAATTTTTTTCTTAAGGAGGAAATATAAACCCAAACGGATGAAAAATCCGTCTCGGAATCGAAATCCCAAGCGCTTTCTAAAATGGATTGCGAAGAATGGACCGTTTCAGGGGAGCTCAAAAGCAGTTCCATTATTTGAAATTCCTTATTGCTTAAAGAAATGCTAGCTTGCTGGCAAGACAATTTATAACGGGACAAATCTAGTCTTAAATCACCAAAAGACAATATATTTCCGTTCCCTCCTTGGCTTCTCCTTATAACCGCCCTTAGCCTAGCTAAAAGTTCATCGGAAGAAAAAGGCTTAGGAATATAATCGTCGGCCCCAAGGTCAAACCCTTCAATCTTATCATCGATTTGCGTTCTCGCGGTTAAAAAAATAACCGGTGTCTTAATCCCTTCCTTACGCATCAAACGCAAAACATCATATCCATTTAATTTAGGCATATTGATATCAAGAATAACCGCGTCATAACTAGCCCCATGCAAGCAATCCACGGCCTCTTCTCCATCATAGGCAAAATCTACAGAATAATTGGAATTTTTTAAAATGGTAGATAATGCCTTGACAAATTCTTTTTCATCATCTGCTAATAAAATTCGCATAACATTACCTCTTACTAACTTAATTCTAAAGAATTTAAAACAATTTGGTAGGTCTATTTTTTTAAATTATGTAATAAAAGCCCATAATCTGATTAATCTAATTAAAATACCGTAACTAGCGAAAATTACTTTATTGCTTAAATAGAATAAACATAAAAAGCGCCCGTTAAGGACGCTTTATAAGTTGGATATTCTTTATTTAGGCAACATAAACGGGAGTAGAATAAACCCCAACTTGCTGCCAAGCAAAGATTGAGAAGAAATCGCCAAGTTTAGTCATGGTAATGCCACTTAATGTTCTAAGTCTAGTAATTGATGGATTATTTACGTCTACTGAATAAATGTTAGCAGTATAAGAAGTAGCGTTTTCATCCATGGCTATTGAAAACAAAGTCCAGGTATCATTAACTTTCGCATCGTCTGCGTTAACATTAAAGGTATTATAATGATTAACTAAATAGATATAGTTGTAATTCCCTTGGACAATTTTTGCTTTCATTGCAAAACGCATTGTTTTTCCTTTTTCTGGAGCAGGGATGTCTGCAATTGCAAAATTGCCACCAGCAAACGTTTTATAAGTCGTTCCTTTTATTGGGGAATCATTGACATTTTCGTAATCATTTAATATTGAATCGGCAACTTTTGTTCCCATTTCTTGCTTATAGGTTACATATAATGGCGTGGACAATATGTTTCCAGAATAATCTGCCTCTTGGGCCCAATTATAGAAGCCAAACATTTCATTTAAAACTAATTTGGCAGCATCGCCATCTCTAGTGCCAGTAAAATACCCATTAGAATAAGAGAGCAGATTCCAAGACAAGTCGCCCGTTCTTGTAAATTCAATATAAGACCATTGATCCTCATTAATTTGGGTTGTTGCACCTTCTAAAACAAACCCTTTATCCGATTTTAAATAGAAAGCAATCTTATCGACCATTCCTAAAGAAAGAGTTGAATTTAATAATCTAGAAGAATTAGCAACATTATCCATTTTGGTTAAAGGCATGTTTCTATAAGATTCGCTAGTTTCGCTAGGGGTAATTAAAGCACTGTCGGCTATTTTTATATAATCATTGCTAACTTTGCAATTTTTTAGTCTAGTTGCATCACCGCTAACGATGAGTTTGGCATCAGAAGAGGCTACATCGAATTGAGAATGCACATTAACGTTTTCAATTAAGCCGCCAACTACATTAGAAGCTATGCCGCCAACGCTATTTCCATTAACATCGGGAGTGCAGACAATATTAACTTCACAATTGCGGATAGTACCATTTTTTAACGTATGGACAATTCCGCCAGCCGTATCATTTATTGCATCGAAAACATAAGTATCAATATTTACGTTTTCAATTAATCCTCCGTTCATATTCCTAACTAAACCACCCGGATTATATTGGTAATTGCAAAAACTAAACGAAGCATTCAAATTTTTAATGATGCCATCGAAATTTTCAAACAAGCCATACGCATTCAAACCTTTAGCAATCGTTTTGCTATATACTTTGTGCCCATTCCCATCTAGAACACCCGAGAAAGAAGACACACCCAAGCAACCAAAGGTATCTGCTCCAAAAGTATTTTTTATTTCAATGTCATTAGCAAGATAATAATTTCCGTTTTTATTAATTGCCTTCAATTCATCCAAAGTAGAAATTGGGGTAGCGCTTTTTTCATGCGGAATAACATTAATATATGTATATAACCGCCCATCGGCGTCAGCGCTATAAGATTCAGCTATTTCTAATGAATAAATTCCATCCACCGCAGTCAAAGTCATGGGTTCGGTATCCGTTCTAGTCGCAGAAGCCGTGACGGTTATGTCGTATTGTTTGGCAAAGAGTTCATCTAATTCAACTTTGAATTTCAACACGTCTCCCACCTTGACATGGGCTGGCAAATTATTACCGTTTTCATCTTTTACTTTCCATGATCCCCTGTTGCTTCTAGCCATGATTTTTGAATATTTAGACCCATCATTAAACAAGCAATCATAAGTATAAGTTATGGTTTTAAAAGAGAACTCGCCACCACTGGCCGTTAAGGTTGGATTAGCGGTCTCAATCCAATAAGCCGAAGGATCGTTATCATCCCTATCGTTAGTCCATTCATGGGTAATGTTGGTATAACCTACTGCGTCAGCTTCTTCTACGCTAGAATAAAGTCCACGACCCTCACCATCGCCTCTATCGTTTATGATCTTATACCAAGTCCTATTACTTCCGGCGTGAACAACGGATTGGCTTGGTTTAGCTACCGTTAAACCAGTAATTTTCATACCGTGAATGAAAGAGCCACTATATTCAGCCCCTGTTCCACCGGTATCACTCCTAGTTAAGGATGCACCTTGCTTAAAAGTGACAACATCACCATTCACTATGACATCCCCGCTTAAGGTAAACGGGTTGCCATTTTTATAAATGATCCCCCCGTTTGTTTTGAAATCATCGGCAGTAAAGGTTATTGAATTGGTTTTAACAGAGGAATAACCACTTTCACCATTTAAGATAAAATTTTGACCATTCGCGACCAAAGTAGTTGCACCCAAGGCCAAAACCAAGCCGATACTGCTTAACAATAAAGTCTTTTGTTTCTTTTCCATTTCCTTTCTCCTTTTATAGAAAA
Organism: uncultured Bacilli bacterium; assembly: GCA_934725985.1. Classification (GTDB taxonomy): domain Bacteria; phylum Bacillota_I; class Bacilli_A; order RFN20; family CAG-826; genus Alloenteromonas. Next base: position 472,176 of record CAKVCX010000002.1, read on the forward strand.
GCGAAATAATAAAAATTTTGTTATTACTATTCCGTGTAAGCGTTTACATTTTATGAAAATCTATGAAAAGAATTTAATAGGAAAAAAACACAACAACATATTGTTTTGTTGCATATAAATTTAAAAAAGCAAGAATTTAAGAAAATTAATTTTGTTTCAAAACAATAGTTTATTAGAAGATAGAATGAAGAAACTAAGGCCAAAATATTCGATAAATACTAACAATTTTATTAAAAGCAATTCTTTTCCATGTTACAAAATCGCTAGAAATTGCAACAAGAGCATATACAAGAAGAAAAAAGCAAAGTTTAGAATAAATACAATTCTTAATAATATTGTTTCGGATCAGTCTATTAAAATATTTGTATTATTTTGGATAAGCTAGCGAAACATAAGGAGGAAAATATGTTTAAAACAAAAAAGACTTTGCCATTAATTCTTACTTTTTTTGGTTTATCAACCGCCTTGCTAAGTTGCACCAGAGAGAATCCCGATAACGAATCCAACGAGCCAATCGATGATACGAAAACTCAACTCTGGGTCAAATACTACAATGGTGGCTTACGTAGGGAATGGATGGATAAGGTTTGCGACCAATTTGAAAGCGATTATGCGTCCTATTCGTTCGAACCAGGAAAAACAGGCGTCCAAATACGTAAAGACTTTGAAAAGAATTCCATTCAAGTCGATGCGATTACTTCGTCCTCCTATCAAGTTTTCGTAATGGAAAATGTAGATTATTACCAATTTGCTGCAAAAAACACCTTATTAGACATTACAGACGTAGTTAAAGGCAATGCCGCGATTGACGCAGCAACAAAAGAGAGCAAAACCATTGAGTCTAAAATGTATAAAGACTCAAAAGACTTTTATAATCTAGGAACTGAGTCTGAGCCCCATTACTTTGGCTTGCCTTTTTATACGAATGCTTGCTCTATAAATTATAATGTGGACCTATTTGATGAAAAGGGATTCTATTTCGCCAAAGGGAAAACCGCTGAAGGTTTTAACGAAGATGAACTAAATTCATACGAAGCAGTAAGCGAATTATTCATAACTGGTCCTGATGATGAAAAATCCTTCGGACCTAATGGAAAAACAGGCGTTATAGATGGATTTGATTATTCTTACGATGATGGATTACCAGCCACATATGCCGACTTCCATGCCTTGATGACTTATATGTCAAGAGAAGGTGTCACTCCGATTGCCTGGAACGGATATGAAAAAGGTTATTTAACTTCCTTAGCATTAAATACCTACACCAATTCCATCGGTTATGACCAAGCAAAGAATATTCTCACGTTCTCAGGAACCTCAACCGATATATTAAAGCTAGACTCTAACTTTAGGCCCATTTTAGATAAAGATGGGAATTACGAATACGAAGAAGACTTAATAGTTACTCCTTCTAATGTATATAAAACACATCAACAAAAAGGATTATTGGATGCCATTAAGTTTGTAAAAACCATAATGGGAAACAAAGATTATTATTTAGCCGAAGGGTTTAAAGGAACTTTCATGCATACCACGGCCCAAAATTACTTTATTAACGGTATGGATGATCCAACCTTAGTACCAAATGGTCAACCAATTGGCATGTTAGTCGAAGGATCTTGGTGGAATTCAGAAGCCACGCCTTCCTATAAAGGGAATGAAAAGATGAGCAAAAAGTTCGGCATCCTCCCAACTCCAAAGCCAACCGCTTCTCAAATCGGCGAAGGCAATACGACTTTAGCAGACCGTGACTCTTCTATGTTTATAAACGCCGCTTGCCCAGAGAACTTATTAGGTGTTGCCAAAACTTTCCTTTCTTATTTAAATTCAGATAAAGCCATGAATACCTTCTCTAGATACACCGACATGATGAGAATGATGGATTATGAATTAAGCGAAGAAACATTGTCTAATATGAGTTATTATGGCAACCAAATGTATAAATATTTCCATGCACCCGATACAAAGCACATCGACTGGAGACCCCAATCGGAAGAAGCTTCCAAAAAGACTTCCTCTTTAAGTTATAGAAAATGGGGATTTTCTATCGATGCATCAAATGAAAATCCATTTGACTTCTTTAATAAAAACCAAAATGCCTCAGCCGAAGATTTATTCGCCAAAATAAATTATTATTTCTCCAATTCCTGGTCCAAATAAGGTCTAAAAAATGTTTTCAAGAGCAAAAAAGGCATCTAATGTCGGATGGTTTAACAAAGAAGGCAAATTATTTTATGCCTTGATGATATTTTTGCCTCTTCTACAATTTGTAATATTTTACATTGTCGTAAACTTCAATTCGATTTTGCTAGCTTTTCAAAACTATTCTACTTATGGCGGCAAAGAGAGCGTTACCTGGGTAGGCTTAGAAAATTTCGCCGAAATCTGGAAAGTATTTACAACCGACCCAGGGCACACCTTGCAAATTTGTATAAGAAATACATTTATATTTTTCTTAGTAGATGTATTAATTGTTATGCCATTGTCCTTGCTATTTGGCTACTACATCTATAAAAAAGCTTTCTTGGCAAAATTTTTCAAGGTAATGCTATTCTTACCTAGTGTCATTTGCTCAATGGTCTTTGTAATTTTCTATAATTACTTTGTAGAAGACGTATTGACAAGCCTTTTAACTGCCCTAAATAGTGAAAATCCTATAGTTAGCATATTGGGATCTGACGATTCAAAAGCCATGATAGCCTTAATAGTTTTCTATGTCTGGATTAATTTTTCCGGCTCCATATTGCTTTATTTAAATGCTATGTCAAGTGTACCCGTGTCCACCATTGAGGCAGCTAAAATAGATGGGGCATCCGAATTTAAAATATTCTTTCATGTAATAATACCAGGTTGTTATAAAACAATAGTTTCTTTATTTGTCATTGCCCTTGCCATGACGGCATCAAATCAGGCCTTTCTATTCTCTTTTTATGCCGGATATGCCGATTCTAGTTTACAAACATTAGGATATTTCCAATTTATGCTCATTATAAGAACCGGACAAGAAAACCCCGTTTCCTACCCAACGGCATCGGCTTATGGGGTAATATTGACCTTAATAATCGCCCCACTTACCTTCTTAACAAGATATTTAATGAATAAGTTTGGGCCAAGTGAGGATTAAAAAATGGAAACTATAGCAAGAAGCCATAAAAGCAAAAAACTTTTTTCCAGCGGTTTTGATATAACAACTTTCATTATTTTGTCTTTCTACACCATTGGCTTAATAATGCTTATTCTATGGGCTTTGATGACATCTTTTAAAATTGATGATAATTATTTACGCGATCCTGTTGGTTGGCCAAAAGTATTTAGCTTCGATAATTATTTAAACGTTTTTGAATATATGCGTGTTTTGGTTACAAAAAATGGCAAACAAAACTATGTCTATATCGAACAAATGCTTTTATATTCGGTTTTATATGCCGGCGGTTGCGCCTTGATACAGACCTTTGTCACGGCCTTAGTTGCCTATTTAACTTCAAAATATGAATGTCTTGTATCTAAAATAGTCCACTACTCAGTCATTGTAACAATGATTCTGCCAATTGTTGGCAATATGTCTTCAATGATTCAAATCTTAAGAGCCCTTCATATTTACGATACGATGATTGGTATGTATATCATGAAATTTGGATATGCGAATATATATTATTTGATTTTCTACGCCGCTTTTAAACGCATTCCAAAAGATTATACGGAATATGCATTGGTAGAAGGCGCTAGTCACCCACGCATAATGTTTAAGATAATGTTCCCAATGGTTGCCCCTTTATTGGGAACGGTAGCTTTATTGCTATTTATAAATTATTGGAATGATTATCAAGTTCCTTATGTTTATTTGCCAAGCATGCCGACGGCTGCCTTAGGCTTATATGCAACATTAAACGTCAACACTTCCATAAACGAAGCGCCATTTAAGATTGCTTCTGGTATTGTTGTTTTCGTTCCAATCTTTATAGTCTTCATGATCTTTAGAAACAAGATAATGTCAAATATAGATGAAGGCGGAATAAAAGGATAAAATGAAGTTAAGCCTCGAAAGTGGCAAAAAAGAGAATCTAATTGTCTTTTTGACCTTTATTACTTATTTTGCCGTTACCATTAGCAAATATTGCTATTCTGCTTCCTTACCTAGCATTATAGATTATTTTCAAATTAGCAAATCCGAAGCCGGTTTAATAACAACCATAATGTTTATTGTCTATGGAACAGGACAGGTTTTACATGGGCTTTTTTGCAAATTCTATAATGTCAAATACTCGGTATTTATCGGCATGGCTTTATCTGGACTAGCCACTTTGTTAATGCCTTTTCTCCCTTTTTCCATTTATCCATACTTAATGGCGATAAATGGAATCGGATGCTCATTTTTATGGACATCTTTAGTTCGCCTTATGGCAGAAAATTTAAGCGAAAAGAAATTAAGTGCAGCAATATTGGCAAATGCTTTTTCAGTTTCTTTAGGAGTTGCCTTTTCTTATGGTTTATCCGCTTTAAGTTCGTTTTTATCACATTTTCAAATTAGTTTTTATGTTGGGGGGTCATTCGCTTTGTTAATAGCTTTTCTTTGGCTATTTTTAATCAATATAAGCAATGCGAATGTTTCTAGATGTTTACAAAAGAACGAAGAGAAAAATAGAGACGGCAAAAAGAAGATTGCCTTCCCTATTTTATTCATGTTAACAATATTTGCCTTGACCGCCATTGCCAATAATATGATTAGGGAGGGAGTAGTATCTTGGACTCCTAAGATTTTAATCGATACATATTCCTTAAATGAAAGTTTGTCGACAATTTTAACAATAATAAATTCAATTTTAAGTTTATTGGGAACATTTTTTGCTCTAGTGCTAAGAAAGAAAATCAAAAACGATATGGTTTTGTCATTTATTTTCTTTTTTATAGCAACTTTAAGCTCTGTCTTATTGACTTTCTTTTATAATAATTCAATTGCCATATTCATTCTTTCCGCCGCAATAATCTCTTTATCGATGGGAGCAGTGAACAATATAGTAACCGCGATAGTTCCCGTTTATTTTAGAAACGAAATGTCTTCTGGTTTAATTGCCGGATTAATGGATGGGTTTTGCTACATAGGTTCGGCAATCTCTGGGTATGGATTGGGCTTGATTGCAGAAAATAAGGGATGGCAAGGTGTCTTTATTTTATTTTTAGTATCTGGAATAGTTGTATCGGTTTTATTGATTGCAGGGATTATTTTAAAAAAGAAAAAAGAAAGCCAAAATTAGGCAATAAAAATTTAAAAATCAATAATGTTATTTATGTAAAATAGATTAATACATTCTTTTTTGTCGTTTTGCATAAATTAATTAAATAGGAAGCAAACCCTTAATTAGCGAATATTTTTCAATCAATGCAATATCTAAAAAAGGCGAAAAGAACTTTTTCTATATCAATAAAACATAATGAATCTTTTATCCTATCATTCTAGCTGATTCTATCTAATGGAATTTTACTTGAATTGACTAAGCGTCATTATCAAAAAGAAGGATAAAAATATCTTGATCTAAAAAAGAAAAGCCCTAGCCTTTAAAATAGCTAGGGCAAATTAATTGAAATAAATTAAATATTATTTCGCGTAGATAGAAGTTGAATATATACCAGTCCCAACCCAAGTAGATATGGCCGGGAATAAATCATTTAGCTTAGTTCCGTCTTGATCTTTAAGCTCTTTGTAATCGGCTGTACGGTCAGAACTCATCGAATCGAATCTATAGAGCCTTACATCCCATTTATTAGAGCTATTCTTAGTTGCTCTAATTATAGCCCAACCAGTAGCGTTTATATCATAGCCAGAAGCCCTGCTAGAATCGTTATAGAAATCGGATAGATAAGAGGCATCGGTATTCGATTTAAGCCCAAAGGTAATGGTAGAGTATTTAGAAATATCAGCATCATTAACAATGGTGTTTACGCCGGCATTTAAAGAATGGTAATAGACTGGTTGAGCATAATCGTTTTGCAATTCGCCACCATTAAATAAAGCATCGGCAATCTTAACCCCTGTTAAGGATAGATCGGCAATCTCTGAATAAATCGGGGTGCATTCTATCGTTGCATCTACTATTGCCCAAGGATAGAAGCCAATCATCGAGTTCAATAGATCTGGATTTTGATAGCTTAGATCCGCCTTCCTAATTGAGGCAAAGCAAGTTTGGTTATTACTGACCTTAAATAAATAGGAGTTAGCAGAAAGATAAGTAACCTCTACCTTGTACCAACTATTTGGATTAATTGCTAGGTTGCCGCCATCAAGATGGAAAGAAACGCTTGACCTAATGTAGAAAAGAGATCTTTTCATTAACTTAACATTGCAAGTGGAAGAAAACAAGGAAACGCTTCCTTGATCGTTTTCTGTCTTCGCGCTTTTTGAATAAACAGGCATACCCATATAGGTAGAATCCGTTTTTGTTCCCTCAGCTAGTGAATTATCATAAAGAAGATGAGATTTTTCAGTTATGACTGAGCAATTTGAAATCGAAGTTTCTAGACCTTCATTTGTCTTAAAGGCAATGCTTAAATTGGCATTATCCATTCCCTTTGGGGTTAAAATGGTTATATTATCGACTTTTCCACCCTCTAAGCTGCCGACAACCGCGCCTACTAAATCAGTAGAAGAATTCAAGGTAGCAGAAGAAAAATGGATCTTGGAATTGGATATGGTTCCATCAATTAATTTATTGACAAGGCCGCCGTCGAATCCACCAGGATAAGTTTCACCGATAAAGGAAAGATTGGCATCAATATTATCCAAAAAGCCACCAGTCATATTTGAAATAAGCCCTGCTCCAAAATCCCTATAAGCAATAATAGAAAAGTCAACGTAAATGTTCTTTAAAGTTCCGGAGAAATTCTTAAATAAGGCACTTGCACTTGAACCGTTTATGGCTCCCAGCCCAATCAATTTGTGACCATTTCCATTTAAATAGCCGGAGAAATTTTCAATATCAAGTTTACTACTTAATTCAATATCGTTAGTCAAATGGTAAACACCGTTCTCCTCCATCCCTTTTAGTTCGACTAGAGTTGATATACCAGTCGAAATCAAGCTTTCTACCTTTAAATCCTTTGTTATTAAAGAGTCGATATCAAAGTCTTTCCAGCCTTCGAATTGTTCATTCTCGTTTAATCTAGACTTAAGCGCGGTTTCCGCTTCAAATAATTGGTCACTTGTAAGCTTAGTTCCATCATTTAAAGTTGCTTCATAGACTCTTTCATCACCATTATAGAAACTAATCGTATATCTATTTAGCCTGCATCCTTTAACAAGGATTTGGAAATCTTTATGAGGATTATTTAATGTATAAGAACCATCTTCCCCTTTAACAAGTAAAGTCTCCTCTCCGTCATTAGAAAGATAAACTTGTACTTCGTCTTCGCATTGAGAATACTTGGAAGAGAAATTCAAAACGAATGAATAAGTTGGACTAAAATAAGGAATTTGTTCTGCAACATTGCTTATCGCCCCTTCGACATCGGAAGAAAAAGAAACATTGAGTTTAACTTCTTCTTCGCCAAAAGCCTCGATATGAATCGGAGCAGTAACATTTCTAACAACATATTTGCCATCTTCGTTTTTGCTTGGGGTATCATCATTTACCAAGAAAACAAAATTTTCCCCTTCGCTAAAGCCTTCCTTAAGGTTCAATTCAAAAACATAATCGGAGCCATAAGCAGCTTTCTCATCGCCGACAAAATCAAAATGGGTTGAGTCAAAATCTTTATTGATGGAAAAATATTTAACGTCTGGATCGTTAACAATAATAGTTAATTCGCCTTTTACATTACTTACTTTATAAGTATCGTTGCCTATCGGCTCAACTAACTTTGGTTCATTATTTTCCTTCGCCGAAATGGAAGAAAATTGGAATCCGATATTTTCTTTTAATTCAAAAGTATAATCCTGGCCATACTTAACCTTGCTTTCGCCTTGAAAAGTATAAGCATCGTTTTTACTGGGCGTATTTACATTGTATTCAATTAAATCAAGCGGATTAGCACTAATAGTCAAGTTGCCTTTTACTTCACTAATTGAATATTCGCCATTTTCTCCAGCAATAGTTTTATTGCTATCTTCGCCAATAGCATAAAAAATAGCTAAATCGCCTTCATATCCTTCCTTTTTGCTAGCAGTAAAAGTATAAGTCGCCCCATAATCGACTTTATTTAATCCATTAAAGGTAACGCCTTCGGCAGCAACGAAAGAAACATCAAAGCTAATCTTGCTAACTCCAGAAACTTCAATATTCAAATCAGAAGAAACATTTTCTACAGTATATGAATATTCATTCCCTGTAACAACTTCTCCATTGACATCTACCTTAAAAGTAGGCGAAGCTTCATACCCTTCGCTAAATTTAATTGAAAAAGAATAAGATGAATCTTTATTTGCCTTTTCTTCTCCAATTATGGTATAGCCAACACCTGTAGAAAAGCTAACCTTAAAAGTCGATGGTTCGCCACAACTAGTCATTCCAATGGAGAGAAAACTAGATAGGGCTAGAAACAATTTACTTTTTTTCATAAAACCTCCTTCTTTTATTTTATGTTTAAATATTGTTTTTTAATTTTGGGTTGGAATTTGGATATAAATCCCAAACGGTTTTATCTAAATAATCGTAAGCTCCTTTATAAGCATCCATTATCGAAGAAGTCATACAAACTTGATTTAAAGAGACCGTTCCATAATTTTCATCGCCAACCGTAGTAGAAAGAAGAGTCCCTTCCGAATAAAGACATGAATTCTCTATAGACCCATTCCCATACCAAAAATAATTGTATTCGTTGATCAATGAATCATTTAATACATCAAATGGCGATCCATCCTTTTTTTGCATGGAAAGGAAAACATTGGATACGGAATATTGATAACCTTGGGAAAATAGCCCAGAGCATCTACCTTTTGTTACAGGGAAAGTCAAATCCAAAAGAACGTTTTCGATTCTATTTACTTTCATTTGGTCGCCTCCTCTTTCCGAATCATTTAAAGCATATCCGGCAAGCCCGGCTAGCCTGCCTTCGCGTGATTCGGTAAATTCAATGTTTTCGAAGGCAATATTTCTTATCGTTGCCGCCCTAATTTTTCCAAACAAAGACTGATGGAAGTCCGCTTGAATAGCCATGGTTACATTAGAAACGCTATAGCCCCTGCCATTAATCTCGCCACAAAAAGCCTTATTTGTATCTTCTATAAACCCCAATCTAGGATAGCCAGTATAGGAAACACCGCTAAAATCAAGATCGGAAACTAGGCAATATCTTTCATTATATTGGCTATCTGTTGCAATCATATTAAGCCAAGCAGATGTCGAATCTATAAATTTAGTATAAACATCGGCTGTAAAAGAAGCTTTGAGGTCTCCATAGCTAACGTCAATATATACCTCTCCTTCTTTTTTAGGAGTAACTAAGCCAGTGGAAGAAACAGCAGCGATGTCTTCACTAGAAGAAGTATAAGTAAAAGAAGGGTTTTCAATTAAGGTGTCGTTTTCAAAAAGAGTCGCTTTTATTTGAAAGGTATTGACGTTTTCTAAAGAGAAGACTTCGCTAGATTGTTCTAATTTAATAGAAAAAGAAGAATTACTAGAAGAAGTAACGATTACTTCCAAAGTGTCTTTACTAGTCCCAACTGTCCCCGTAATAATGGCCTTGCCAGGATTCTTGGCAATTAGTTTGCCATTAGAATTAAGTTCGGCGACTTCAATAGAAGAAGAAGAAAACCTTGGCTTGCCGCTAGATTCGAATTCAATTTGGGCAGTTGAATCTTCAACAAGAGAAATCGATTTGGTTTTAAAAGAGAATTTAGCGCTTATTTGTTCGCTTGAACTAATCGAAACATCATCTACTTTAGTAGAAAGAGGTTCTTCCTGCCCGCAACTAAAAAGGGTAAGACTAGATAAAAGCAAAATTAACTGTTTTTTCATATTTTATTCTCCAAATATCTCACTCTTCCAATTTTCTATTGTCGAATTAATGTCCATCCCACCTTCAATAGAAGAAATAATGTCGAATTTTTTCGCATATTCGCTAAAAATATTCCAATATTCTTGTTTCTGCTGATTGGACAATTCGCTCATATAGAAGCGAAGCATTAAATAAAGGGGGAAACATTCTTCGGTTCTTAATCTATCAAACAAAGTCAAATAACGTGAATAATTGGTTTCTTTTAATGGAGAAATAGCTTCAATCCCTTTTTCCATGAAAGAAAGGAATTTTTGCAAAATCTCAAATGTCCAGAATTGGGTTTGATATAAATCAGACATAACATAAGCCCCAACTCCAAAAGAATCGTCTAAATACTTATACCATGAGCGAAGGGCATTATAATATTCAATCATTGCTCCCCTAGCTTCACCATAATATTGATTTAAGAATTTCTTAGATAATTCTTCGTAAGAAACATCGCGTCTATATTGAAGCTGGGATTGCGTATAAATCTTAAAGGCTTCTAGCGATGGGGTCCCGGTTTCATAGAAAGATTGATCTAGCATATTAATGGCACCGCAATCAGCCATAAAGCGATACTGTTCTTCATATGTCCCAAAATTATTCATAGGAATCATACAAGACTTCGCCAAAATAGAATAAGTCCAAATATACATTTCACCATGCCTATTGGCATAATCGAACAAATCGCCCCAAGCTTTAATTTGTCGATATTGGGGGGCATTTTTTGGGTCGGAAAAATTCTTTGAGAAATCGGCGTCGATTGGACAATACATGACCATGACGTTTTTATTTATTCTAAATTTAGAAGAAATTGGAACATATTTCCCGCTTGCCTCATCTAATCTAGCCGGTGGTTCTTGGCTAGTTTGATAAGCAAAGAAAACATATTTCATGGTCCTTCCGGGTTCAGTTTGTTCTAGCCATGGGTCCAATATTTCTTGAAGTTTATTGGTAAATTCAAGCTCTTGACCACCATATCCGCCATATAGTTCTCTTTCTTTGACGCAATCTTCGCACATGCACATATCCAAATTATCTTCGTGGCCCATTTGGATAAAGGAAGCTTCCTTATTCGAACTAATGCAAGCCTTCATTTCTTCGGCCATGGCCTTAACAACTTCCTTATTGCTATAGCAAACTTGCGTTCCTGAATCGTTATACCATTCAGGATGCTCGGTTCCATATTTTGAATATGGTAAGAATTGAGAAATTGTAGTATGAGCAAAAGCCGCCCATTTTCCTAACCCTAAATCAGTATGTAGTCTCATCCTACGCTGATATAAAGTAGAGGAACTTAAATGTTTATATAGAATTTGCCTAATATCAAATAAAGGCTTAAATTCGACATTATAATCTAATAAAGGAATTTCCTTTTGAAGCGTGTAAGTATATTCGTCATGAGAATATATTTCTAAATCAATAACAGAAGAAAGGAAATCATAAACAGCCGAATAAACCCCGCTTCCGTTCCTTGCGTTGATAAACAAGGCATCGTCTAGCCTTTTCATTACATAACCGGTTTTAAGCAAATATTCAGGTATTTCAAAACCGCTTTCTTCAAATAAGCTAGTTTGTCCTAAGGAAATGTAATGTCCATCAAGGCTTTTAATCGAGGAATCTTTTACAATTGGCAATGTAACGCCAGTAGAGTAATTAAGGAAAGTTTGAAGCTCGCTAGAAGCAAAACTGACATTCTCGTCGGCATCTTCAGGGATGACTATGGAATATTGGGAAGATGAAGAAGAAATAATATATTTTCCTGTCTCTTCTATTTTTGACGAAACACTCGATTGGATGGTATCATCGCTTCTAGTTGAACTAGAAGAGGAACCATCGCAAGAACATAAAAGCAAACTAGATAAGGCAAGTAATATTGTTTTATTGGTTTTTTTCATATCTATTGTCTCCTTCTTTATTTAACGTTAATTTGGAAAGAATAGAAATTCACGTTCTTATTCTCGTCAATTACTAAATAATTTATCGTATGGACCCCGCGCTGATCGAATTTGATTTTATTGTCTTTTATCGTTTTGACTTCATTATTTGGATACATACAATAAATGTTAACGATAACCGATTCTTTGTTTTGGTCATTGATTTGATAAGAAGGCAAGGTAATTTCGCTGCCTAAAATTGCTTCAGTCGGCAACGAAGAAGAGAAATCTAGAGTAGGAATCACATCATCTGCAACAGAGAAATAATAAGAACAGGTTGACCTATTATTCTTGTCATCTTTAAAAGTATATGTGACTTTATAGGAACCATAGCCATCAGGTAAATAAGAATTTCCTATTTCTTCTAAACTTCCTTTTTTAATAACGGCCCCGTCTTTTGAAATAGTCACCATACTTTCTTTGACATTGCTTAAAACATCAAAGCAAATAACTTCAGGTAATTTAATTTCGCTTCCAGGTGCAAATCTACCAGAAAGATTGCCGTTTTGGTAAATGCTAGGACCGACAGAATCTTTTCTGACGTTATTAATTATTTGATTATCAATCTTTTTTATGGTCAAAGAGCCTTCGCTACTTGAACTAAATTCAAAATAGAGTTGGCCGGAAGAGAAACCCTTAAAGGCAGTTCCATCCGCGTAAGTAGAAATGGAAGTCACTTCAGTGCCTCTAGAATCACACAAGGCGAAATTCTTTTCTTTATAAACTAGACCGACATCTCCATCTCCATTTTCATAGAACCTAAGAGGATCTTCATCGTTAATGGAAAGATATAATTTTCCCTTTTCCTTGTAGAAATCCAATTCTACTTTTTCTTGTTTATTCAAACTATCTTTTAAAGTCAATTTATAAGAAGAAATGGAGGAATTATTCCAATCTAGGGAAAACTCTTTAGCAAATAAGCCACGGACAAAGGAAAAGTCTAGACCTTCGCCTTTTGAGGTAGCGCTTACCCCGTTATCATTAGCTTTAATTTCGCATTCATCGCCATAAAAATATTTAGCAATGAAACCTAATTCAACAGTTGGCTTTAAAATAGGAATGACTTTTGTGATTTCATTTATACTTTCACCGTTTCCAAAACGTAATGTAATCACGGATTCTTTAGTTTCTTCGGAACTAACAGGATAATACTTTTCATTTGAATCGATTATTCTTTCCCCCGCCCCATCTTTAACAATGATAGATGGGGAAAGTAAAGAATAACTGCCATCTTTTGAATATAACCTAGCCACTAAGCCATTTAATGAATAGGCGTCGCCCTCAAATAAAGCAGAAGGCAAATATAAATCATCCTCGTCAAACACAGGTTTACTAGAAACGCTGATGGAATCAATGTATTTAATTAATTTTGCCGTATTCCCAACATAATCTTCGCTAACAAATCTAATAATATATCTAGAAGTAGATTCGATTCTAAATTTATTGTCTTTAACTTCCACTTCTTTTCCATTTGAAGTAACCGAAACGCTGCTCTTATAGCTTCCAACCCCACCAAAAACAGTAAAGGATGGCAATTCGATAACATCGCCCAATTTGGCAGTCAAAGGAATTTCCTCATTTAGGGAAATAGACATACTCGAGGAAGAAGAAACGACATTAATCTTTCTTTCTATTTTGCTTTTGTTGCCAAAATAGTCACTAGCAGTATAAACAAGGCTATACTCGCCACTAGTGTTAGGAGTAAATCCTTCCTTGTTGCTAGTTAGTAATTCATTGCCCCTATAAACATTAACGCTAATAGAAGAAATGCCTGTCTTATCGTCTTTTACCTTGCAAGAAGGAAATTTATAGAATTTATTGACTTCACCATTTGGCAAGGAAGAAGATAATTCAATCTCTGGACCATTGTTATCAAGTTGGTATTCACTTGTTAAATCCTCTCCGTCGATATTGGTAATATAGAAATCCGCAGAAGCAGATACACCAGCTGCGTAAATGCTTAATATGACTTCACCCGTAGAAAACCCAGTCCAGGCAGAATCCCCGCCAGAAAGAGTAGAATCGTTAGTTGAAAAATCTCTTACTAGCCAAGAAACCCTATTATCGGTATATCCTTTTGCAGTCCCATATAATTGCCAAGGATTAGAATATAACCTGCCCGTATCATTATCAAAATATAATTGCAAACAAGTGTTGTTAAAATTAGTGTCTTTTATGCCGCCAGTAAAATCAAAGGAAGAAATAAATCCGCCATCTTCGTGAATCTGGGCATCGTCAACGCTGCCTAAATTGCCAGTGTCAAAGTCATAGTAGTATCCAACCCAACCTTGGCCAGTGGCCTTAGCCCTTACCCTCGTATACTTTTGCATATAGGAAAGGCATTTCATCCTGATCATTATTTGATTGTTTTTATTATGGGCATCGGTCAAAGTGACATAAAGCCCTTCGGCATCTTTGTTGCCTATTGAATGAGGAGAACTATAAAGTTCAATCAGTTTCGTATTTTTTGTATAATCGTCGATTCCTTCGTCGAAATGATTGTCGCTTAAATCGATGGTTTTGCTATAGATTAATGGTGCACTATCGAACAAAGTGGCTTTGACTCCGGATTTAGAATTATTTGTAACCATGTCCCCATAGGAAGCGTAAGAAACATCGCCATTAAATAAAGAAGCGTTCTTATTGTAGACAGTAAAACGTTCTTCAATATAGGAAGTAACCCCGTCGATACTATATTCATATTGAACATGATAATTTCCGATTTCGTCTAAAAGAAAATTCGACTTAATATTTCTTCCGGAAGGATAAAATAAAGTAGGCAAAGCGATTGCTTCTTTTTCAAATTTATAGACCTTAATAGGCTTTATAGTTAAAGTTGTACCCTTGTTTTGAATTTTATCTAGTCCGTTTAAAGCGTACCCTGCAGTTTGTTTCGATATAGTTATGAATCTAGTATCCTTAATCGACTTATCGGAAGAAGAATAATAAGTAACTTCATATTCTCCATACTCATCAAAAGAATACTTACCAAAAGAATGGGAGACAATTTGACCGGATTTTTTTATCTCAATGCAAGCATCTTCTAGCTCAGAGGAAAAGAAAGAATTGGATTTAATCTTGGCTTTTGGAAAATTTATTGTGGAATGTAGACCCAATTCATTGTTGATTTTAAGGTCATAATCTTCTTCAAAGGAAAATGAATAATCCAAGCTAGAACTAGACATGGCTTCAAGTTTATATAAATTTGAAGCGGTTTCTTCATTATCCTTATATTCATAGTAGACGTAATAATACCCTTCTTTCCTAGGGGTAAAAGAAAAGGAAGAAGAGACTACGTTTCTATCGTTATCGAAAACTTTAACTGATACATTCTTGCTGTCTAATTTTCCCTTTATTGGATTAGTGACATTAGGAAGGGGCAACTTATATTCAACCCCAACCACGGCTTTGTTAGTAAAAGAAGCATTTATAGTCGAATTTAAATTTTCTAAACTCGATTCAAAAGAATACCCACCAAATGAATTAATAAGCAAAGGCGATAAATAATAAGGAGTTATTTTTTCAAACGTTAAAGAAACCGTATAATCTCCAAAGCTGCCCAAGTCATTTTCAAGTCTTTTACCATCGTTAAAAGTAGAAGAAAAATCCCAAACATTGATATAAGAGCCATTGTCTGCGACTACTTTTACAGTCATTGAGGACGGATCGAATTGGAGTTTGGTTTCATTTCCTTTATATTGGGTATATTGTCCAATAGCGTTATAACCAGCACTAAACCCGTTGGCATTCTCATTTTTATTCCATTCAACTTGATAATACTTAATAGCGGCTTTTTCCCCATTATAAGAAACATAGGCCTCGCTATAAGAAGAATAAGAATTTACACCAACTTTAAACTCTTTTTCACTTGCCACGTCTTTAAAAGTAAGCAAATAAGAAGCTACAGTTGGAGTCCCGTTTTCTTTTACGGCGACAATATCTGCAGAAAAAATGCCTGACAAAGATGATTTAAAAGTAGCACTCATCCCGTTTTCATATCCATAAAGAAGAAGACCTTTTTTTCCGCTAGAAGAATCTAAATAACCTTCTTTTTGTTTAAGAAGGGGAGAAGAATATTCAAATAGTTCGGTCGTCTTAAAAGAGGCCGAAGCTGAAGAGAGGGCATTGCCATTGTTAGACACAATGCAAGAGAGGAAGGAAGCACAAACGACAAATAATGGAAGCTTGTTCTTAATCATTTCTTTCTCCTTTATATTGGTTTTCCTTTTTATGAAGTTCTTCAAGAATCTCGTCTATAGTTGAGGTTGCCAAGGCAATATGCTTATCACCGCAACCATAATAAATATATAAAGTACCATTCCTATTGACCCAACCAGTCGGGAAAACGCAACCAGGATACATTTCACTGCTTTCAAAAGGCAAATCTGGCTCCATGACATAGTTTTTGGTTTTAGCTAGAATCTTGCTTGGGTCAAGTAAATCCAAAAGCATGAATCCAACTCTATATTTATGGTCAATTTTAGAAACACCATGATAACAAAGTAGCCAGCCTTCTTTCGTTTTCAAAGGAGGGCAACCGGCACCAACTCTTTCTCCATCCCAACTTTCCCCGCCTACTTTATATAGAAGGGTCGGTTCTCCCCATTCCATCAAATCATCGCTAAAAGTAATCCAAATCGATGGATTTGGGCCATCTCTATAAGGACGATCTATCTTTACGAATTTACCATTAACTTTCTCTGGGAAAATAACGCAATCCCTATTGTCGAATCTAGAATCGGTTATCCTTCCACATCTTTTATAATGAATAAAGTCTTTTGTATATGCCAAATACGTAGTTGTGTGTTTTTTGTTAATAAAGGTAGGCCCGGCAACAGGAGTTTTTACAAAAGGGCACCCTTGGTTATATCTTTCTTCTGGAGGTAGCCAATATCTACCGACATAGAATGGTTTAGAGGCGTAAGTCATGAAATAACAATCATCTATTTTTACTAATCTAGGATCTTCAATGCATCCCCCATCGGCTTCTTCGGGCATGACATCAAAAATGGGCTTATCACTATATCTAGTAAAATGAATTCCATCTTTACTAGTCGCAAGCCCTAATCTAATAACATGGGCAGGATCATCCCCTGCAGCTCGATAAACCATAACAAATCTATCGTTTTCATCATCATAAATTACGGCTGGATTCAAAACGCAAAAATTTTCCCATGGAATCTCTTTGCGTGGCGACATAATGGGGTTGCCTTCATATTTTTTTAATTTCATTTTATTACCTCTAAAATAAATATTGATGCAGCGAGTGCAAACAAACTTATATTTCTAAATGCATTAATATTTTGTTTTTATAGCCATTTCCCATAAAGTACGCTTTCTATCATTTTCATATTGTTTTGTTCCATTGACAAAAACTAAACTTTGAAATATAAGAAGATGTAAAATAGAATAAGAAAAAGAAAAGGCGAAAAATGGAAAATCTGAATTTCGATGCCGCAATACCTCTAGAGAACCTAGGCGAAACCAATTCCATTTCATTTGGATATCATATAAATACTTTTGATTATCCTCGTTTTCATACACATAAAGACTTCTGGGAATTTACAATAGTAACCGAAGGGACAATAGAAAATAAACTAAATGGAAAAAGTTATATTTGCCCGAAGAATTCGTTATTTTTTGCCACGACAAAAGATTGCCATTGCCTAGTAAGAAAAGATAATAAAAAAGTAAGATACATAAATCTAACCGCCAAGGAAAATGCCTTGTTAAAAATAATTGATGCCATTTCTCCTACTTTTAAAGAAAAACTAATTAATGGTTCCCACTGCTTTTCAATTCCAGAAAGCATAATAATTAACGTTGAATCCCTTATCCATAGAGCCAATATAGGCTTTGGATACAAAAAGGGCTACAATGATTTGATTTGTTCCGCGGTCTTATTGGTTTTGCAATATTTGTTCTCCGAGAACATTGATGCCGACGAGGGAAAGCCAACATTTGAAACTACAGTCTACGGGTTAAGTCTAAAGGAATCATTTTTATCCTTTTCCGTCTCCGATTTATGTAGGGAATTAAATTATTCAAGAGTTCAATTAAATAGATTATTCAAAAAGTATTTTGATATGACTCCCCATGAATACTTAATAGAAAGAAAGCTAGGTTATGCCAAGGGCTTATTAATAACTACTTCCATGTCTTCTAGCGAGATAGCCTCAATAATTGGCTTTTCAAATCTTTCTCAGTTCAATATAGATTTTAAAAAGAAATTTGGCATAACGCCCGGGGCATATAGAAAGCAAGATAAAAAAGTCTAATTAATCGAAAGGGCTTAACTTTATAAAATATTTACATTCCAGTATGACATAAGCGAAAATTAGGAAGAACTATTTTCTTATTTCTTCATCCTTATATAAACCTTTTTCAAATATGTCAGGATAATACCTTTTATTTATAGAAATATCGAAAATATAATTAAAATAAACCATATCCAAAAGCATAACAAAGGGATTGATTAACAAAAAATAAAAGAACAAGCTAGTAGATAGAATTACAATATTATTAATTAAAAATAGCAATAAAGGGAGAAGGTTAATAAGGGAGAGAAATAAAATTCGAAAATAATTTTTTATTAAAATAATCACCCCATTATGCAAATAATCCTTAAACGAATTTTTATAAATAGAAATTTCATTAATTAAGACTAATGAAAAAGGGAAGAAAACAAATATTAATGATCCTAATAGAATTCCTTTAATGGCAATGTGAATAGAAGGGTATAAGCAAATAGAAACGTTTAAAAAGAAAATGATGGAAAAAATAAAAACAACAAGGAGCAAATGAAAGAAAGACTCCTTAATACCTAGAAAAAAATCATCTTTAAGAAATATTGGTTCTTCATAAGATAGATGCTTTAAATTTTTAAGCAAACCGCCTAAAAAAATACTAACAAAAATAAGGGCAATTGAAGCTATGAAAAGAAAGAAAAAATTCGATACATAAAATTGATAATCAGTCGTATTGGAAGTAGAGAATAAACGCCTTAAAATCAAAACTATGAAAAAAGGGGCAATGGATAAAGAAAAAATAAACCCTAAAAAGAAAAGTGTCCTCCACCTTTGCTTAATTACATCAAAAAACAATTCTTTTCTATTTCTAGGCAAACTAGCATAACCTTTTTTTATTGCTTTTTTTCTTTTCATAGGCCTAGCAATGTCCTTAAAATATCAAACAAACCGTCGTTTTTTTCATTAGTAAGTTCGCCTCCATGCTTGCTTATAGAGGAAATGAATAAATAATAAGGGCTCTTTTCAAATTGAATAAACTGAGAAAGTACCCCCATATTTAATTTAGGATCATATACCTTAATGCCATATTTTTTCTCTTCTTTTTCATAAAAGGAAAACAAAGATAAATCCATATATTTTTCTATTATTTTAAAATCCAAGACGGCATATTTAGATATGTTTGTCTTAAAAACCCCTAATTCAAGTATGCTTTCAGGAATAATGGTTATATCCATATCACCCAAAGTATTTAAATAATAAGTCAAAAACAGATCGGAAGAAGATTCATAACTGGATATATCGATTTCATAAATATATTCTTGCTTATTTTCTTTAATACGTGAAATTAAGTTATCGCGATTGCACTCATTCGCTCCAATTAATATTTCAACTTTGTTTTCTCTTCTTGGGGAAGAAAGAGTAGAAAATAGTAACGTCAAAACCAAACTAACTAAAATAGATAAAGAAATAGAAGGCAATAAACCTTTTTTTATATTCTTTTTATAATCAATTCTTTTCATAAGCCACCACAAAAGAATTAGATGTAATCACGGTTATTTCATCCCCAATAGAAAAAAAGAAGTCTTCGTAATCATCATCTAAATAAATAACCCAGGTATCCATTTCATCTTTTAAAATAACTTCTTTCCCTTTTCCAAAGCAAGGCAATGAAACCGTTTCTCCTATTGAAACTATCTTGCCTCTAGATTTAACTTTTTCTCCATAATAAACATGCTCTATATGTTTTAAATTCTTTTTAAAAGGCAAATAAAAAGCAAATAAAGAAAAGGAAAAGGAAAAGAAGAAAATAGAAGTTATAAGAATACTTAACGGCAAAAGAATAATTTTGTTCAGATAATTTATAAAAATAGAAAATAGAAACAAGCTAATTAAAAACAAAATGAAAAACAATAAAGTAAGGCATAAAGCTATTTTTACTTTCTTAGTAAAACAATTTTTAAATTCTACATAATTTACTTTAATCATAATTAGTTTTGTCAAAATATGGCTTTAAAATCGAATCAGTTAAGCGACTTGCTTCCTTGGGAGTACAACTATATTTTATTTTGCCCTCTTCCATTATAAATATATTATCGCCTAAGGAAGTTGCTTCTTTTAGGGAATGGGTTACATAAATTACAGTAGAATCCAATTCATGCAAGACATTTTTTAATAAATGACGTATCAAGTCTCTATTTTTTTGGTCTAAATTTGATAAAGGCTCATCGAATAAAGCAATTTCAGGCCTTTTTACTATTCCTCTAGCTATGCAAGCCCTTTGCAATTCGCCTAAGGAAACTTGTTTTGGCTTTCGGCTTAATAAAGGGAAAATTCCTAACTTTTTGGATATTTCGAAAACTCTATTCTTTATTTCTTCTTTATCGGCAAGAGAAACTTTTAATGGATAGGCAATGCTATCGAACAAAGTCAAATGGGGATACATGGAAAAATTTTGACTGACATAAGAAAGGTTTCTATCTTTTGGAGGAATGCCTTTTTCGTCCACATCAGAAAAAAGTATTTCCCCACCATAATTGAAATCAAAACCACATAGGAGTCTTAATAAAGTTGTTTTTCCTGAGCCAGAAGACCCCAAAATCACGTTAATTTTTCCATTTGGAAAAGTAACGTTTAGATTATTTATAGCAGGAATAAAGCTTCCTTTTTCGCCTTTATAGGAGTAAGAAAGATTTTTTAAGGTAATCGTCGGCATAGTTTAAAGCTCAATCATTATAGCGGACAAAGGAGGAATGCTAATTTTTGAAGAAAGCATGAAATCGTCACTAGAATAAGATAAATAAGCCTTGTGGGGCTCATTAAATAGAACAACGGCTTCATTTAATTGAAAATTAGCAACGAATTGGACTTTTTTGTTTTTATATTTAAAAGCAGACGTATGGATGCCTTTGATAGATAAAGAAGTCCCGTCTTCGGTTTTAAAACTAACATCATTAGTCCGGATTTCTATTGGCCTAATCATGGTACCAAAAGATAAATAGTTCTTTCCTTTTCCTTTTCTCCAAGCGTTTAAATTCTTTAAAATTGCAACTGCTACCTTTTTATTTACTTTAAGTTCATTACACCAAGAAAGACGAATTTCTCCTTCATCATCGATAACGGCAGTCAACATATCGCCACATATGAAAGAATAGGCAACTCTATAGGGATAATTATAAGGTTCATTAGATAAAGTCATGCAGATTTGATTGCCCATGAAATTATTGACATATTGATGATATAAATAGGAATAAACAGGGAAAGGCATGCCAATATAATAATCTAAATTAAATCTATTATCCGAAAATTGAAGTTTAGAAATAAAAGGTTCAGCAGCCGCGGTTTCGCACCCAAGCAATAAAGAAGCAGGCCTATTAATTAAAGAAATAGCCTTCTTGCTTTCTTCTTGTTGCCATTTCCCAGGAACTGGAGGATGACCATGGCTAGAACTATAGCAAAAATAAGAATTTCCCCCATGATTTTGGTCTAAAGCTTGAATATAATCGATATTAGACTTGACTAATTTAGATATTTCACCAGCCCATAGCTTTTTGCTTTCATCTAGGCAAGGGCAAAGGTCAAAGCCTTTCCTTTGATCTAGGCAAATTAATGATTTTATCTCACCATTGCTATTAGAACACATCAATCTAGAATAGCCTTTTTCCTTGAATTCGGCCTCTTTATTATAACTTTTTATCAAATTAGACTGGATCGTATAGCCAAATCCCGAGCAATATAAGCCAACAAGATGATTATGTTCATGCATTAAGCTAACATATTCATCAAGCATCTTTTCCCCTCCATATGGAGGGAAAATATAAGGCGGGGCCCAAGGGGCACTCCCTTCATAATGCATTAATAAAGCCATTACCTGACTATCTAAACTAGTAGCAAACTCATCGATACAGGGAAGAGAATTCTTATAAGGAAAGAACTTATTTGGTTCCATCTTATCCGTATCAAAATGTCCCCTGACTGGAAAAGTTAAAACAATGGGAGAATTCTTATACCATGATGGCAAATTTTTATTCTCTTCTATCTTTATTAAATTATCTATTTTGTTTCTAAGGAACCATTTCTTATAAAAATCCATCCCGTCATAACAATCCCCCTCAAAGAAAAGCAAATTGGAATAAAAATCCATTTTATAATCTTGGCCATAATTGCAATTTGAATAGATGCGGTTGACTATTTTTATAGAATTAGGGCAACTTTTAAAATCGATATGCTTTGTTCCTCTATTTTTATCATGGAGGCCAAAATATATTCCGTATCCGTCTTCAATATAACAAATAAATTGGGAGCAAATCATGTTCGGGAAAATAGAGTACTTTCCTAAGCTAGGAAAAGTAGGTTCGATAAAAGGAAAAGGAGAAGCATTCCTTCTTGCCATGTTGCTAACTAAGCATCCTTCGTTATAAGGGTATAGGATTTCTCCTTCCCCACCTACTTCATCTTTTAATCTAGGGTTAAGCCCAAAAGAATTAAGTTCTGCCCATTCTATGACGTATTTGCTCTTATTCTTTACATTTACTTTTAACCTAAACCCCTTATTTATTTTTTTTAAAAGAAGAGCGACGTCAACGTATTCATTTTTATACTCAAACAAATCGCCTTTTCTAGAAACAAAGTAGAATTCAAAAGAGGAAATTACAAAAGAACTATTATCTTTGTCCCTTAACTTAACAGAAAAGAAGGGTAGGGATTCAAAAATTAATTCCTTTCCATTCTTTTTTATAGAGGAAATAGAACACTTATTCTCGTTAAAAATTATTTCAAAATCGTTTATAAATTTATACTTAATCATATTATTTTTATCGTTACTATTTCAAAATTGCTTAAAGAAAGCTCGATTTTATTGCCACTAATTGGAAGCTCTTTTATTTCTTTTTCCATTAGGTTGCATAAATAGGCTTTTTTAAAAGGGAAATAAGGGCTAATCAAGATATTTTCCTTTTGATTATGTCCTTCATAAAGACGGCAAATAATTCCCTTACCATCTTCGCTTTGCTTAATTGTTTCTAAATAGGCCCCGCTAGAGTTAATCTTAAAAAAGCTAACTTCTTCATTTAAAGACAAAGAATTTGAGGATGGTTTTATTTTAGAATATATAAGTGGCCTATTTAAGGAATAAGCTTGCTCTATGACTTTTGATTTTTGGTAATTATATTGGTGAGGATATAAAGAATAGGTAAAGGTAGGAACAATTTCCGTTGCCCCTTCATAAGGGTAACTTCCCGATTTCAAAACCGTCAGGGAAAGAACGCCATCCTTAATCCCGTAACCATATTTGCAATCATTTAAAATAGCCATTCCAAGCGAAGGAGAAGACATATCGACCCATTTTTGGCCATATACTTCAAACTTTGCCTCTTCAAAGGAATTGGATGGTTTCATTTTTCTAGTCAAATTGCCAAATTGAATATCAAATTGAGCATCATCATATTCAAAATTCAAAGGGAAAAATATCTTTAATAACTGTCTTTTTTCATGCCACTCGATCTTATTTACGACATCTATTCTATCTAAAGAAGAATATAGATAGATATTTTGAATCAAAGTAGAAGAGAGATACTTTCTTCTAATTTGAATTCCTTTTCTATCTCCTTCATCCAAAATAGAAAAGGAAGCAAGGGAATCTATCTTGTATTCTTTTTCATAATAGTAAGGAGTGAGTTCCCAATTATCATATTGAAAAGGCATATCCTCAAAACTAGAAAATTGATTAATGGGTTCGTTAGTTTTAACAAATTCTTTCTTAAGCCTTTTGTCAAATAAAGAAATAATCTCGCCTTTATCGTTCAATTTTAAATTGAAAAATTGATTTTCAATTTCTTTCTCCTTTACTTTAACCTTGCTAGTCTCACCTTTCTTGAAGCAAACGCATTTATACCCAAAGGAAGGTACATTATTTACTTCAAAACAAATATTGTCTATCAAAACAAACCCATTAGAAGCAAAACCATTCGGATTAAATACCAAATAATCTTTATCGGTATCAATGTTTTTCCCTAATTGCCCTAAACTGGATGAAATGGATTTAGAGGCAAAATCAAATAGGTGTTTGAATTGGACATCGCTATCTAAATAGACTTTTTCAATTGATGACCCTGGCAAAATATCATGAAATTGATTCTGCAATAAGACTTTCCACTCGGTGGCCAATTCGCTTTTTGGATATGAAGATAGCCCCAACTCTTTATTGATAGTAGATAATACTTCCACATTAGCCAAAGCAAATTCGGCATACCTATTGTTCTTTTTTATCCTAGGGACAGAGGTATAAGTGCCCCTATGGTATTCAAAATATAATTCATTATTCCAACAAGGATGGGTATTAGTCCTTTTGCAACCGTCCCTAAAATTTAGTTCAATTTCATCAAGAGTTTCCCTTAAAGAAGAAAGTTTGGTTTTTCCAAGCCCGGGTAGTCCATAGGAAAATCTTTTTTCTCTTTCTAACATTTCCTTAGTAGGACCGCCTCCACCATCGCCATAACCAAAAACAGTAAATGTCAGATTGTTGATATCTTTTTGTTGATATCTATTCCAAGTTCCCAATAATTGGCTAGCCGAAATAACACCCACATAATTGGTATAAGTCGTATCGTTTATCCCAATCCTAGGATTGGCATCGCAAGTAGAAATTAAATAAGTAAAAACACTAGATCCATCTATCCCAATCCAGTCAAAGGTATCATAAGGAAAACGGTTCGTGTCATTCCAACCAATTTTGGCCGTAACAAAACGATTGATCCCGCATTTTTTCATTATCTGAGGCAATTGAGCCGAATAGCCAAATACATCGGGAAGGAAAAGACAAGTACAATCAACATCAAATTCTTTTTTAAAATAGCTTATGCCATATAAGAATTGCCTTACTAAAGATTCCCCCGAAGTCAAATTGCAATCTGCTTCGACCCACATCGAACCATCAAGTTCAAACCTTCCTTCTTTAACCTTTTCTTTTATTCTAAAAAATAAAGAGGGATTATCTTTACTTAAATATTCAAATAATTGGGGCGTGGTATGAAGATATTTAAAATCTTTATATTGATCCATCAAATTCAATACAGTCGAAAAGGTTCTTTGGCTTTTTAATCTTGTTTGATCTAAATCCCAAAGCCAGGCTACATCGATATGAGAATGGCCTATGCAATTTATTATATTGTCTTGCTTACCACATAAGGAAGTAAAAAACTCTTCTTTTAAATACTTTCTTGCCTTTTCTAATGAATCAAAAAAAGAAGAAGAATTTATATCCCTGAAATCAAGAATGTTCATGGCTTTATCAATAATTGGCAAAGCCTCTATATATCTTAAATCGTCTTTTTTTAACATCTGGAGCGATTCTAAAATCGTTTCGAAATCAAAATAAGTTTGTTCAACAGTTTTATCTTTATATTTCAAGCTAAAATACAAAGGAAAAGAAAAGGAAAAGGAATGTGTATAGAAATGTAGCAACATATCATAATGCCCATCTTCTAAAAGGACTTCGCTATGATTGATATCGATACCCTGAACTAGCTTTTTATTAAGATATAAAAGTCCTTGGGGCCTAATGGTTGAAGCCACCCCATTAATAAACGTATCGATACATAAGTAGGCATTTTCATTTTCTTCTTTTTTTATATCGAAACTAGCCTTAAATAAAATAAATTTATTCTCTTCAAAGATAGTCCATGGTTTATTAAAGTCCACATAATCGCAACTGGATTCATCGAAAAAATCCTTTTCATTAAATTTCTCGCTATATTTTACTTCCAATGGAAAAAAATATTTCCTCACGCTAAATCTAGATAAAGCGTCAACGGTCGTGCTTAATTTTTCTTCTATATTTAATTTCATATTATTCTCAATGATTCAACATTGCCTTTTCCCAAGATAGAAACAATGCTTTCGTAATCTCCATACGATTTTATTTTGTTTTCTTTTGAATTGAAGGCGATCAAGCTAGAAGCAAACCCTTCAATTGTTACTTCCTTTATTTTCAAAGCACCTTGAAGGGATGATTTTTCATCCACGTCATAATAAAGCTGTCCAAGGCTAGAGGAAAAATCTATTTGCTTCTCCCCTAAGTTTTTTATATAGACATTTTGAAGATATATGGGTTCGCTTATTTTTTCTTTATAACCTATTGTTCCCAATAATGCGGTATTGTTAAAGGTTGCATCCCCTTTCCCCAATGAGACCTCTACATTTAAATTACTAAGCTTTCCGCCATAGGAATAGGCAATTAGGAAATCACTACCCCAGTAAGAATCCAAACTAGACCCTTTCAAGGTTAAATCGTATACTTCGGTTTCTTTTCCCGATGTATATATTAAAGAACCATCAAAAGAAGAAACGACAAAATTCGAAATCGTCTTATTATTTCCATCGAAGAATCCTTTAAAAGAGTTGGATTTTCCTTTCGTGGCATTTACCCCAAGCGCATATTCTTTATTCCATACCCTTGTACATTCTATATTTTCTTTAAGTTTAAAATAACCATAGGTCGATGTATTGCCTTTTATGTCAATTAAATCGCAAGAATATTTATTCATGCCAAACAAATCGTCTTCATTTTCTATAAGAAGAGAATAAATAGTTAATTCCAAATATGATAAATCACCATTTTTAGAGGTTAATATAAAACCAACAGGATCTTTGCTAGCCATATATGGAGCAAAAACAATCCTATTGTCTATTATTTCCATTTCTTTTTTTGAAACGGAAGTGGCTTTTACTATATCTTCGCTTAATAGATAACCATTTTTGACATCCGTTTCATCTTTTTTTGCTTTAATTAATTTGTTGCAACCTAAGCAATAAGAAACGGAACCATTTCTTTTAAAATCGTGTCCTAACGGTTTAGTGTCAAACTCGATTCTCTCTTTTCCATTTATAAAAACGGCATGACCCCCATGGGTACAATCTTCCATTACGTTGGCATTGGACGAATAGTCCCTTTCCAAGCCTAACATAATCGACTTCATGGAATTTATATCATTTTGGTTTACACCGATTACGTTGACTAGA
This sequence comes from uncultured Bacilli bacterium, assembly GCA_934725985.1. Taxonomy (GTDB): domain Bacteria; phylum Bacillota_I; class Bacilli_A; order RFN20; family CAG-826; genus Alloenteromonas. The sequence goes on from CAKVCX010000002.1 coordinate 499,345, forward strand.
AAATTATTAAAACAAGTTTCCAGGGAATCACCTTCTTTACCGGACCCTTTAATTAAATTCATAAAAGCTTGCCATTTGGCATTGACTCCGCCGCTAGTATCAAATTTAGATAAGTCAAAATCAGTTCCATCGGCATTGCTAGCCGCCCTCCACCGGTTGCCTTGTCTAGAAAAGCTAGTCAATTCATAATCTCTAATCAAATCTTCCTCGCTTACGCCTAAAACCCCATTTATCAAAGCGCAAAGGGTACCCGTCCTATCCGCCCCGGCCGAACAATGAATATAGAAAGGATAGTTTTCTTTATCTGCAAGATAAGAAAATATTTTTCTATTCATTGGCTTAGCCAATTCTTTAACAATATCATCATACATTTGATAAGGAAACTCATCGTCTTTTAAGTAAGTCCTATCGTATAAATCAAAACTTTTTTTAGCAAAAGCAGCATAAGTTTGGCCTAAATCATCGCTTTCATTCCTTAAATCGATTTCGGTTTTGACCCCCATTACATTCCTTATAAAATCAAAGCCTTCCTCGCTTAGGCAATTATCTCCATTTAATTTTGCCCCACGATAAATCAATCCATAACTAACTTCGTTACCATTAGAAGCATCCCACCCCCCTAAATCTCTTACATTGTTAGTTCCGTCTACGTTCATATAACGAACGGATAGATGCTTTTCTTTTTCAATATAAATTTTTCCTTTTTTTAGAATTGAATCGGAATTATCAGCCACTTCATAAAAATAAGATTGGCCGGGGATCGGGTCTTTTATCAAATATGAAGAAGATGGGGTTGTAACTGTATAAAAGGAAGAAAAATCTTCGGAATTAGAGATATTAATTGTATAAGGCGAATTAGAGGAAGCTTCAAAGGAGATGCGGACTGGACAAGAATAATCACAATAAGAAGAAGCATTATAAAGATAATGATCATTTAAAGCTTTGAATTGTTTATTTTGCTCTTCTTGAATCAAATAATTTTTCATCTCTTCTGGAATCAGGCAAACGCTTTCTACTTCATATGGCACATTCTTTTTTTCTATCGAAGAAGAAATTTCCTCACTGCAAGAAAAAAGAAGCGATAAGGACAATAAAACCGGGATTATTTTTTTCATATTAAGCAGCATCCTTTACTCCGTAAATGTTAGTTATTTCAAAACAAGTAGAAATTGAAGAAGAAAAATATAAATACATCTCTCCGCTTTGGTCGGACTGGTTTGAAAACCACTCTTCCTTGGATAAATTTATCTTATTATAGCCTTCATTTAATTTAAAAGTTGGTCCCGACCAAGTCTTGTCGTATTGGAAAACAAAAGAAGAGTCTAAGCAGCCTTCCGGGACATAGACATAAAAGAAAGTAGATTCATAGGAAGAAAGCTTTTTCAAAGTCTCGTTATTAAATACCGCGAGGAAGAAAAGGCCAGAAGAGTTATTGACCTTTAAAGAAGAACCGTATTCGAATTCATTTGATTCGCGACTTGAAGAATAAGAAGAAGTATTGGCGGCATAGGCTAGTTCTAAATCGGCAATGGAATCAAAAAGTGATTTTAGCTTAGCAAAATTTTTAACATGCAACTTTGCTTCATTTTCTAAATTGGAATAGGCTTCCATTAAGGAAAGAACTTGCATCTTTTCTTTTTCGTTGCTAACAACATCCGGAAGGGAAGTTATTCTAGAAACGATAGAAGAAGTATATTTAGAATAATTTATCCCATAATAAGGAGTAATTTTCCATGAAGAGGAAACTAAATTACCCATAAGCATCAAGAAACTTCTTGACCCAGTGACCTTGTTAGATTCAATTTCTATTTTATTCCAAGTCTTAGGCGAAAGAGCAAACGAAGAAAGAATTTCCCAATTGCCGTTGCTAGGGTTAACATTGACAAAATTACCATTAACTTCTTTATCGAGGGGGTTATAAACATAAGTAAAGACTTTAGCGAAATTTGAGGTATTAAAAGAAGTATTTTCAAATTGCAAATAATTCTGGAAGAGCATTTTGTCTACACTTATAGAGAAATATCTTCCCATATTTGGATCAAAATCTTCCCTAACATTTCCTTCCCAATTGTAATCTAGGCCTTTTGAAATCGTTTCGTCTTTGCCATAGCTAATTCCATAATACTCATTTTTTTGTTGCATTAAGATAATGGTTTTTTCACTTGCATATTCCTTTATTAGGCAAGAATCTTGCAAAGATAAAAGCAAAGGGGAAGGCTCCCCTTCAGTTACGTCATTAATAACTGACATCAAATAAGAGTTAACGATATCGCTACTTTTTATTTTAGCCAAAATAGAAGCAACGGTATTTTCAGCGTTATCATATAAAGAAGTTAAAGTATTTATTTGATCTTGGCTTAATTTTGAATAGGCCTCAAAAAAGGAAAGAAGAGAAGGCATGTCTTCAAATAAGAATTCTTCCTTAGCCATTAATCCAAATAAAGATTGATAAACATAAGAAAGATTAAAGGAAGAATTTTTATATGCTATTAATTTAGTAAGTACTATTTTATCTAGATTATTTACTTTCAAACGCAAAGATATTAAATCGTTATATTCGCTATAAGAAAGTTGCAACAAACTCCACCCCTTTTTCAAAAAGACTTCTTTAATTATGCTTCCATCAAAGCCCAATAAATCAATAGTTACCTCTTTTTCAACAAAAATACTAAAGCAAGCGGAATCAGAAGAAGTAAGATTTTTGATTTTTTTGTTGAATCTAATATCTAAAACCCCATCTTGATTACAAATTATATTGAGGCCATCTTGGCTAGTTTTAACTCCACTTAGATATATAGGATTATTTTCATCAAGAGCATCCCCTATTTCTTTAAAGGCGCTTTTATATCCAATAACTTTCCCAAAATAAAGAGAACCGGAAGAAGTTGAAGACACCCCGTTTTTAAGTTGGTTAACTATGATTCCGTAGGTGGAGTTGATTAAAGTATCGATGTTTACTTTTACGCTTGTCCAAGAATTGGGTTTGCAATCTACATAATTTCCATTCCACCCAAAATAAACCCTTTTTACTTCATTATTTTCTTTATCCTCATTGTATATATGAAATATAGTGTAATCGTATTCGGGGGCATCACTAGGCAATTCATAGCCGATATAATTCCAAACAGTCCCAAAGAAATCTGCTCTTAAAGAGCCTTTTTCATCCTCAAAGCAAACCTCATGTTGATATAAATATTCTAAATCCCCACCTACGGTTTTATGATTAAAAAATTCCCCCGCCCCGACAAAACTAGAAAAATGGAAAATTTCTTTGCTTAAATCGCCTTTTTCTTCTTCGCTGATGATTTTTGACAAGGATTGAATAGAGAGGAAAAGTTTTGAATAATTGTTTACTATTCTTCTATACAAAGAAGGCAACGAAGCATATTCTTCATATATTGATTCCACTGTTTCATAATCTTCGATTTGGACTTCATTGGGGAGACTATCTATTTTGCTTTGAAGCGAATTGATTTTGTCTTCGAACTTTTTATCTTCCTCATTGCTAGACAAGCCTAACTTAACTTTTAAATTATCGATATAAAATAAGCCATTTCCACCGCTAGTAAACCTTAGGATAACCCCTTTAATGGATTCATAATTACTTTTTATAGCAATAGAAGACAAAGGAAATTCTATTTTATTCCAGCTAGAATTAGAAAGAACAAAAGTTTTAGTCAAAAGGTTATCCAATGAATTTGAATTATAAATATTGACATTAAAGGGAACATCGATGCTTGATGCGTTATAAATATCAACAGAAACGGCATTTAAAATGGATTTATCAAACAAATCCATCCCGTCTATAGAAAAAGGAAACATCAATTCCTCTATGTCACCTTGCTCTATTGAAAGTTTTAGGGAAGAAGAGCCATTGCTTACATACTCTTTCTCTTTATTCAGCGAATAGGAAAGTTGGCTAGAATATTCAGTCCTGACCGTTTTAAATTTATATAAATCCCCTACATTTTCAAAATCATTGATAGTAACTGCATTCGAAGTCTCGTTTTCACCACAGCCAAACAAAATGGGAAATATCAATAACAAAGGAAAAATATATTTCTTCATAATTAATTTCCACTCCTATTAGCAATAAAATTAGAAATAGTTAAATCTCTATTATCAAATAAAGAAGCGTTTCCGCTAGAATCATATTTGACGTTTTTAAAATAAAGCCTAATTTCTTTCGCGTTCTTTTTCGATTTGCTAGAAAGTGATTTCAAATCAATGTTTTTTAAACTTCTATTTGAATTAGCCTTGCAGAAATTAGTAATAATAAGTTCAGTGTTTTTCCCATTATTTAAGCCAATAGAAAATTCGATGTCTTCATTTGACAAATTCGAATAATCAAAGCTAAACGAATCATACTTATCTAAATTAGATACAGGGATTCCTACGTAAGGAGTAAATCTCATTGTAGCTGAATCTATTTTGCCTTCTTCTTTAGCATATTCAGAGATAATGCTAACGTTTATTTCATTTGGGTTAGAGCTTAAAGAAAGGGCCGATTTATCGTTCTTACTAAAAGAAGAAATAGAAGAGAAATCATTTAGAAAAGACTCTCCTTCAATTTCTCTTTCATAAGTAGAAGAACCAGTAATTTTAAAAGTTTTTGGATTTCCATCGTTTATAAATTCGTATTTATAACCTTCATTGGATTTTTCTAAGGTAATATTGCTACCGTTGACATTTAGTTTTTCCTTAGAAGAATAAAGGATTGTTTTGATTCCTTCTTCCGTTTTCTTATTTAGCAAAATAATCCCATCTTCATTATCTAATTCTTCTATTTTGGAGGCGACTTTTTCTCTAGCTAGGAAAAATTCTTGGTCAGTGGCAATGCAGGTAGCGCCAGAAAACAAAGAATTATAGATATTTCCTATGTAAGAAGACAAAGTCAAATCATCGATATCGTAGACATCTTTATAATGATTTAATTTTCTTTCTAATACCGAAAGCAAATCATAATCATCCATAGAATCCCTGTAATTGGCTAATCTAGTTGAGGCAATGGGCTTTTTTAGTCCGTAAAGCCTTCCCGGATATAGAAGATAGCCATCTCCTGGGGTAGTTTCATAACGAAGAGGATCTTCATAAGGATTAACTAAATTCGATTCATTGTTAGACAAAGTAATCTTATTTACTTGGTAATACAAATAACCATTTATTCCTATTTGTTTATTCATCCATGAGTTGACTCTCATGTCAAGGTTATCATCATCGATATGGAAAGTGGCAAAAGGATAATTAGGTCCCACGCAAGAATAAGCCCATAAATCTCCATTGGACATATCTTTGCTAGCATCTTGATATTTTTGCTTTGTCGCGTAATCATCGAATAAAGACATATAGGGGCAAAAAGTTGTATGGTATTTTCCAACCCAATCATCCATAAAAACAATATTAGTAAAAATAGAAGGAATATTTCTTATTTCTTCTTCTAAATCTCTAGCAAATTCTTGATCGGATAAAGAGAGGAAAAAACCCTCATTTTGCAATGACCTAATTGCCGATTCGATAGTCTTGTCTAATTCTCCGCCAACCTTCAACAACCTTTCCGAAGCAGCAGATTTAACCGGATCAGCATCAGCTTCATCATAACTAGAGGGATAAAAATAGGCATATTTAATAAAATCATTTTCTCTTGAAGTCGACATTTTGGCTAAAGTAGTTATATAGGAAACACACCTGCTTGAGGACTCGTCGTTAGCCGTATAGGTCTGGGAAAAATCAAAAGGAATGATAATCGAGGAATAATTGTTATTGCTCCATTGCCTTAAAACATCATTTTTAAAATCGACTAAGTTATTTGAGCCAACATCTTGAATAACATAAGAATTGACTTTGTAATCATTTAAAAAGTCGACATAGGAATTAACAACTTCCTTTGAATTATCATATTCGCCATTAATTAATTCGTTTCTATAAATCAAGAAAGAAGTTTTAAATTCTCTTCTTCCTTCATATTTTATGGGCCAAACTTCGACGTTAATATTTATTCTTTTGTTTACGTCCCCGACTTTTAAATCCAAAAAACCATTATAAAATCCAGGAGCAGCATTTTTTGAATCAACTTCAATCGTTATTCCTTGATTATAACCCCCATAAGCCTTATTTTCCTTATAAGACTTGGCCACATCAAATGGCAAAAGCATATCAGGAACCATATCGAAGGTAGAGTAAGCAGGATTTAAAGTCGAAGCATTCGGCAACGTGATGTATTTTTGATAAAAAAGAGAAATATTGGACGAAGGTATTTCTCCTCCATTACTCGAAGATAAAGAAGAAACAGTAGCATCGATATAGACACTTTTATCTCCTTCTATAGACAAAATTAGTTGTCCGCCTTCTATTTCATCTTGCATCATTTTGATATTGATATCTTCTCCTAAGGAAAAATATCTAGACGCATCATCTTTGTGATTCCTTAAGACTTTTGTCGTTGCATAAGTAGAAAACAAGGAAAAGGAAGCGTGATTGCAAACTTCTTGGTCTTCTATTCTTGATAAAGTTATAGAAGATTGCTCTTGCCCGCAAGAAAATAGAAAGCAAAAAGAAGATAATATTAAAAGTTTCTTACCGATTTTTTTCATGTTTAATTAAGTCCAGATTGTTTAAGTATTGCAGCCCAATTTTTATTCAAATAATCCATATTCATGTTTAAAACTTCATTTGGACTCTTTTTAAAGGTTACCATTGCCTTAACGCAATTATCGCCGACATTTCCTAAACCATTTGCAAAAATACGATTTATGCCACCATAACAATATATTTTGGCAGGAACTTGGATATTATAGGCAAAAATATTGTTTTCTTTTAAAACTTGATTGACATTTCTTTTAAAAGAAGAAACGTTAATTCCTGTATCATCATAACCATTAGAAGGCTTTGTCCCTAACATACCTCCATTCATCGAACGATGAAAAATTGATAACCCTTCATCAGAATACATAAATTTTACGAATTGCTTGGCCATATCAATTTTCTTGCTATTAGAAGAAATAACCAATTGATGGTCACACCCACTTCTGAGATAAGACCCATTTTTAACGGCATCTTTTATTACTTCGATATCGCTATCGCTAACTGAAGAAGGTTTTTCATTAGCGACGCCACGAACATATTTAATAGCATCGCTTAAGGTTTTATCGTCTTTTATTGACGTTATCCTTCCATTATCGATAATCGAAGAAACTATTGGGGTTGGAATAAAAGAAGCATCAAAGCTTTTAACGCTAGTTTCAGTATCAACCCAAGAACCGTTTGCCATGAACAAAGCTGTTTTGTTTCTTAAAAAATCATTTTGGCAAGATTCAAATTGATAGTTTTTCGATTTTGGATGATGAAAATCATTATTTACTAAAAGATCCTGGGTCACTTGAAGCGCTTCGACTATTCCATCTCTAGCATAAAAAGAAGAAACGTGATGTTCTTTGCTACCTTCCACATCGTCAGGATCTATCCCTTCATTAAAATAAGCCATATTCTCGCTTCCTTCATATTGGGCGAACCAAGCTGGAAGCAAGGAAGTGTAGTATTCGGTTTCATAAGAATAGACAAGAGGATATATTTGCGACCCTTCATAGCTAAATTCCTTGTCTTTAACTTTTTGACATAAGGTTATAAATTCATCAGTTGTATATGGTATGTCGTTATCAGTTAAACCAAGGGCATTCCAAATGGTATTATTCCTTAAAATGCCAAAAACTCCATTCGCCCAAGAAAAGCTAACATATTTGCCATCGATTTTATTCGCATCAATAAAGCATTGTTCGGTTCTATCTTCTATTGATAGACCATTATCATCCTTATCGGTCCAAACATCGCTTACATCGACAAAATTTCCTTGGTAAGCCAATTTATAAAAGTCCGTAATCCTTGAAAAGAAAATATCGGTTCCATCTCCGCCGGCTTTAATTTTTTGTTGTAATGATTCAACCCCGGCCTGGCCATCGACGGCCTTGAAATTTACTTTGATTCCGGTTTTTTCAGTAAATGAAGAGACAATATCTTCCATCCATTTGACCCCATAACCTAATTTGACCCCTTCAATTTTTAAGATCGTAGAACTATCCGCGTCGTTACCGCAAGAGACCAAACCAAGACTTAGAAGAGAAGAAAGAAGCAGCAATTTTACATTTTTATTTTTCATTTTAAATCTCCTTAAATTATCCTTTTAAACCACCTAAATGTACTTTTTCCATAATGGAATTCTGGAATATTAGAAAAAGGATAAGCATAGGTATTAAAGAAACGAATGTCGCAGCCATAAAAACCGGGACATTATTAGAATTAGTATTAGAAAACAAATAAGAGGCAAAAGATAGATTTGGGTATTTTTGCATATATAGCAAAGTATTCTCGTAATCATTCCACCCCATAATGAAATTCATGATGAACAAAGCCGAAACGGAAGGCAAAGCCATGGGAAGCATGATTTTAAAGAAAACCTTATAATGATTGGCCCCATCGACAAAACCTGCTTCGGCATATTCCCAAGACAAAGACTTGAAAAATGAATACATGTAAAAGAAATAACCTCCATATAGGCCAATGGAAGTCATAGCTACCAAAGCCACGGTTCCTTTTAAATCAATCCCCGTACCTAAGAAGTTTGAATATAATTGATAAGTAGAAGCAGCCGAACCAAATAAAGGAATAATGGAAACAAATAGGCCCATGTTATAAATAAACCTGGTTAATTTTGAGCGATAAAAAACCAGAATATAGCAAACGCAGCAACTAGTAAAAATAGATAAAGTCGAATACAAAGTAGTTCTCCAAATTGAGTTCCAAATCAATTGCAAAAATGAAAAATCTTTTAAAGAGGCAGTAGAATCGGTCAAATGAAAAATGGCTTGATAAAAAGCATCGAAACTAATTTTGTCCCATTGAGGAATATAAAGTTTCCCCTCGAATTGGACTTCCTCATAGACTTCGGCATTGCCTAACAAAGCCAAACAGATACCATAGAAAAAGAAATAACCGACCAAAATTACATAGGCTAAAAGAATTAAAAAAGCCACGATAAAAACTACTCTTTCTGATAAGCTCTTTTTCCCTTTGCCATATTCACGACTTAAAAACTTTAACGAATCCTTATCCATGTCATTTCTCCTTACCATAAGCAATACGTTTAACTATCATTGCAGCAGGAAAACTTACAATGGTCATGCAAATTCCAATGGCAGAAGCCATATAAATCCAGCCTTCATTGTAATTAGAAGACCTAGCAACCATATAATAAAGCAAATAACTTAAGGTAAATGTTTGATTCATGTTACCACTGCTAATGCCAGTATAGGCCAATAAAGGACCGGTTGTTCCCAAAAACCCAGCCACGCACATTATCAAAATCGTTGATATAGTTGGCCAAATGGAAGGGAATATTATATATATCAATTCCTTAAACCAATTGCAGCCATCCAATTCAGAAGCCTCGATTACTTCCGTATTAATGGAATTCATGGCCCCGTTAATGACAATCATGTTTGTCCCAAAGCCAAAAATAAGGCAATAAAACAAAAGAAAATAAATCGAGCTTCCGTCCGTCCTTAGCCAAGGATTAACATAATCAAAACCTTCCCCGCTTAAAGCATGAAGCAAACCGCCTTCCCCAATAATCTGCTTATAAAGCATTATTAAGGCCGAGCTAGTTATGATACTAGGCAAATAAATAACAAATCTAAAGAATTTATAACCCTTTATCTTTTTATAAAGAAAATAGCCAAAGAATACTGAAATCGGTAGGCCTAAAAATATTCCAACAAAATTAAAAAGCAATACATTAACTAAAGAATTCTTTAGATTAGAGGAAGTCAATATGGAAATGCTAGAATCTTTCCCCATAAAAAGAGCTTCAAATATTTCCTTATAGTTTGTAAAGTTTGGATCAAAAATCCCCTTCCCGTCCTCATATTTCATAAAAGAATAGAAAAAAGATTGGAAATTGACATAAACATAAAAAATCAAAAAACCTAAAATAGGCAGAAACAAAATAGAAAAGACAAAAAGGCGTCTATCCCAAACGTGTCTTTTTTTCTTGTTGTAGCGCTTTACTTCAAAGAGGTCTTTTTCTTCTTTGTTTAACGATAAATTCTTAGCCAAGGTAAACTCTCCTTATTTCAAGCCTACTAAAGGCGATAAATATAAATAACTATTAACCGTAGAAGACCAGCTATTTTGATATACAAATCTAGGGATTTTAAATTGATTGGATTCTTGTTCTTTATCAATTTGATATTCGAAGAAAGAAATTCCTTTCCCTAAGCCATCATCAACATAAAAGCCAGGCAAACCATACTTTTGTTTGTTTGCTGCTAAATCCAGTTTTATATCATCATCTATTAAATAAGAATAATCGCCATAACCTCCACTTAAACCACCCCATTCACATAAATCATTCATTGCAGAGTAGCAAAGATAGGAATAAGAAGAGAAGTCAATTGATAGACTGTCTAGCCTAAACTCATAAACGCTACAAGGTGAAGATTTTTTAAAATTAATCTTGAAACATTGTCCGTAATTAGAAGAAAAAGAAGAAGTTGAATCGAAATCAATGCTTTGAATTTTTTCTTTATTTTCCTCGCTGCCAAAAGGACTTAAAGTGTCGTTATCATTAATTCCATAAATAACGTTTCCCGCTTTTTCATAACTAGAAGAAAAAGAATCCACCTTAGACATATCCATTGTTTCTTTCTCCTCTTCCGCTAAAGAAGAAATTAATTTTTTAGCATAGGCTAATTTACTAATGCATTGGATTTTTTCTTGATTAGTCTTTCCACTTAACGAAGAAGGTAAAGAAGAAAGAATGGAATTAATCGTTTTTAAACCGGCTTTATCGCTATCTTTGTATCCATAGATAGGAGTAATTTTCCATCCTTCTTTTGCGCTAGGATTAAATAAAGCCCAGCCAGAAGTAATAGTGTCTATTTTCGCACTTGGTTTGTTAGACAATATAGAAGAAACGTCTACTTCAATTTTGTGCCAGCCTTTTCCATACGTAGAACTAGAATCGCCAAAACGAGTCCAAGCCGTATCTGCTAAGCACACATTAACCTGAACTTCCCCGGGGTTATAAAAATAGAAGAAGAGTTTATCGTAGTTTTTTAAAGTATCATTGCTTATTGAATTATTAAAATAAACCTCAAGGCTATAATTTTGACTAGCTTGATTCAAAGTCAAATTCAAAGTAGTCCCATAAGTTTGATCAAATCCCACATCAAAGGAAGTTGGATAGGAATATTCTTCGCTATCACCTTTCAACCTTAAAGGAGAATCTTCGCCACCTAAAAGCAAGGAAAAAGAAGAAATTAGTTTTTCTAATTTCCCTAACTCATTGATGTTAGTAACCCTTTCTTTTAATTCGGTTGGTAACGAATTAAACTTTTCACGTAATTGCTTTATTTCTTCTTTTTTAGTTAAGAAAAGCAAGTCGACATCTTCAATAGAGGATAATTCTTCGATTCTACTAACAAGTTCTTTAGCAACTTTATCAATATTTTCTAGAATTTGATTGTATTTAGTTAAAGTGGCTTCATCTAAAAAAGATTTAGCTTTTTCGCTTAAAGACTCATATTCATTTCGCAAAGTTACAATCTCATCATATTCGATTGTGTTCGCGTCGGAATTAGCAATATTGTTTTTAAAACTCAAAGCGGCTTGTTTGTCTAATTCTACAAGAATTTGTTGATATTTTTCTTTAGTTTCTTCATCTAAAAGATTTTTTGCCTCTATAGATAAACTCTCATATTCATTCTCTATTTCTTTTATGGCTTCACTAGTTAAAGTAGTTAGGTCAACGGAATTGACTTTGCTAGAAAACATTTCCGCTTCTTTTTGATTTTCAATTCTTTCTAAAGCAGTTAATAATTTATCTAAATTGGTAACAAAGCCTTTAGCTTCCTCGTTTAGGTCATCGTAAGCTACTTTTGCTTTATTTATTTCCTCTTCGGTTGAAGATGAATTTAAGCTATCTATCAAATCAATAACCTTTTGGCTAGCTGCCTTAGAAGATAAAATGGATTCAAGTCTTTCCAATTTAGTTAAGATAGAAGCAGGAACATTGCCTTTTTCTTCACTAGATAAACTATCATAAGTTTTTCTAGCCGCCTCAATCTCTTCTTTGGTCGATGAATCACTTAATGAGTTAATTAAAGAAATTACATCGCTAGCGCATATAGAAACAATAGATGAAGAAGAATTGGAGCAAGAAGAAAGAACTACCCCTCCCCCTAGTAAACTTAGCAAGACTATATTGGAAATAAAATGTTTTTTCATAATGCCACCTATTTAATCCTTTTTGTCGTTTCTAAATCGAAGAAATGAACTTTATCCAAATTAAAGAATAATTGTGCTTTGGAAGTGTTAGCTATTTCGTTATCGATATCGAGTTTTACCAAGAACTTTTGCTTTTCTAAATAGCAATAATAAATGTATTCGTTCCCCAACAGTTCAGAATCTTTTATATCAGCTTCAATCGGTAAAGAATAATTATCGCTTAAAGAAGAAAGCTTAATATTTTCCGGCCTAACGCCCAAAGCGATATGTTTTCCTTCGTAATCATTTTTAAGCAAGTCGATATGCTTTTTATCTAGATTGATGGAAATACACTTCTCTCCATCGAAAACAAATTTTCCGTTCGAATAGGTGCCAAGCAAAAAATTCATTGCCGGAGAGCCAATGAAGCCTCCGACAAACATATTTTCTGGTTCATTATAAGCTTGTTTCGGGGTAGCTATTTGCTGAATATAGCCATCTTTCATAATGACAATACGGTCAGCTAAAGTCATAGCTTCGGTTTGATCGTGAGTAACATAGATAGTCGTCGCCCCTACTTTTTTATGGATAGAAGCTATTTCCGTTCTGGTTTGAACACGAAGTTTTGCGTCTAAATTAGATAATGGCTCATCCATAAGGAAAACCTTAGGGTTCCTAACTATTGCCCTGCCTAGAGCAACTCTTTGTCTTTGGCCACCAGAAAGTTCAGCCGGCTTCCTTGACAAGTATTTGAATAAATCCAAAGTTCCCGCGGCCTTTAAGACTTGATAGTCCCTTTCAAAAACGCTGTAATTCCTGCTTTTTAAAATTTGGACTTCATTGTTTTTTAAATAAGATATTTCTTCGCTTATAGACTTGATTTGGTTTTGCTTATACTCAAGATCACGATTCATTGTATCCAAAAGAAGATTATTTTTATCGGCATCGCCTTTCTTTTCTTCTTTTTCGATTAATTTATTGACTCTTAAAAGACCTGATTCTAATTTTTTTATTTCCTTTTCTTTGCGTTTTATTAAATTAGAATCAATCCCAATGACTTCTTTTCTTTTGCTAAATATTTCTTCATAAAGCTTTATCAATGAAAAACGAAGTTCTTCTTCTTTTTTTAAGCATTCATCATCGTTTGGGCTTTTGGATAATTTTTTAGATACTTTCTTATATTCTTTTCTAAGTTTTGCAGATTGTCCTAGCAAGGCCTTTGCCTCGTCATCATAAGAAAAAACACCACGCGTGGCTTTCCTTATCCTTAAACCAAAGGACATATTTTGATAAACACTCATATGCGGGTAAAGGGCATAGCTTTGGAAAACCATCGCGATATGCCTATTCATAGGAGGAACATAATTTACTAATTTGCCATCAATATAGAGTTCTCCGCTAGTAATGTCTTCTAATCCAGCAAGCATTCTTAATGTCGTGGATTTACCACATCCAGAAGGTCCGACAAAAACAATAAATTCCTTATCCTTTACCTCTAAATTGAAGTCAAAGACAGCTTGTACGTTATTGTCGTAAATCTTATTTACGTTAATGAACTTTAAATTAGCCATGTTTTTCCTTTTATCCTAAGGATAATTATATGATAACTGAAAGGGCTTACAAACAAGCAATATCAATTATATCAAGACTTGATATAATTATTCATATATATAAATATATATGAAATTTTACATTTCTTCTATTTTCTACATTTATCGAAATAGAATCCAAGCATTCTTTCCATCCAGGAAGAGGCTATCGTGTTTCTAGCAATACCAAATCCATGGACGTTGCTAGGATAAACTACGAAATCATGGATAACATTATTTCTCTTTAAGGCCTCATCCATTAAGTAGGAATTAGAGGAATCGACCACATTGTCATTTTTGCAAACCCAAATGAAGGTATTTGGATAATCATTATCCACGTGCAATTCCAATGAGTATTTTTCTTTTTCTTCTAGGGTCGGAGAAAGTCCAAGCAAATTGTTTCTTGTTCCGATATGGCAATGTGGTTCTAACATCGTAATAACCGGATAAGATAAAATCAATAGGCCTGGTTTAGGCAATCCTTTTTGAACGTATCCTAGATTAGATGAGCCAAGGCTTCCTACTAGATGTGCCCCAGCAGAAAAACCAATAGCCATGTAATCCGAGACAACGATATTGAGCTCGCTTTCATTCTTTTCTAAGTAGCGTATCAAAGTTGATAAATCATTCAGGGCATAAATGGCTTTATCTTTTACCCCGTAATTAAAAGTCAAAGCAGAAAACCCTTGTTTATAAAGAGATACGGCAACAGGCAAGGCTTCAGGCAAAGTACAAACGCAGCCATATCCTCCTCCTGCCACAACAATGGCTAATTTGCTTGGCTTAGATTGCTTTAAAAGTAAAAAACTAGATTCTTCATTAAATTCTTTATATACCAACTTGTTTTCACTAGAAAGAATAGAAATGAAATTTAGGCAATCTATCGATTCCTTTTCGGGCCATGGGTTTAAATCATTGCTAACTATTTTGCTTTCTTTTTTTGCAAAAGAAGCTAAATGGGTCGCATATTTTCCTAATACAGGATCGTTATATATATCAATATATTTACTATTATAATCAAACATTATTTTTCCCAGAGCATTTGACTTGGCTCTAATTTAATTTTCTTCGATTCCCCGTTGAAATTAAAGAAAAATGTTTCTTGAGCCTTATTAGAGTTGTTAATTAAGGCATACATTTTTAAAGAAGGATAATAGGCAACCTCAACATTATAATTACTAGAAAAAGCCATATTTAATTCGTCTTCTTTATGGCATGCATAAAGGAGGCAACGATATAGCAGCCTTGCATTTTGGTTGCTATAAGGAAGGCCGGCCAAATAAACACCACGCCCCTTAAAATAATCATTGCAGGCAAGTTTAACTTCTCCTATGTTCACATTTCTTTTAAATCTAGAAGAAAAATCAATATCTAAAACAGTAGCGTTATCAAGTGCATAGATGTTCTTGCATCCTTCACCATAATCAATTTGGCCTGTACAATCCTTTGTTATAAAGGAACTCTTTTTTTCTATATTGTATTTATCAATAGATAAAGTAAGTCCTTTTTCCACTTGGACACCCAAAATATCAGATAAAGCAAAGCAATGTTCAAAACTATCGGTAGAGGAAGGCATTCCTACTCCAACAAAGCCATGGCCATTAGATACAAATTTACGTATTTTTTCAACTAAAACAGGATTCTTCCAATACTTATCGCCGGTAAAAGCACTTCTTTCTTCGCCAACATTTAAAATAACATCGATATCAGAAGGGATGTCATTATTTAAAATATCATCGAAGGATAAAAAGGTGACATCAACAGGCAAGCCAGACAAGGCCTCATAAACGCCTTGATAAGAATAGATTTGTTGATACCAAAGCTCATGGGCAACCATATGGCCTTGCCAACTTCTTAATTTCCCCCAACAATTTAATATTCCAACCTTAAGGCTAGAATAGGGCCTAGATTTACTAGAAGTATCATATATAAGACGAAATTCATCGCAAATGGAGGCAACTCTATTTACAAAATTGGGGAACTTAGAAGCCAAGGATAGATAGCCACCGAAACCCATTCTATCAAGGGGACACCTTAATAAAGCCCTTCTTGCCGTCACCCAGTTTTTTTCTAATTCGGCAACCGCATTATCTTCGTTTCCTTCAAAAAATGTATCCGGGAAAAAATATGGTAAGAAACGACCTTCATGTGTTTTTACGTGAGGAATTTCCCCTAGCATTCTAACAGTAACCCCTCCTCCAACCGAGCCAACAACGCTATCAAGACCCATATTCTTAAAATAAGGTCCATATGGCTCTGAGCCAATCCAATCGTCACCAAGGAACATCATGGCCTCTTTCTTATACGAATGGACTATATCGATCAATTCTTTCATTGTGTTGGAGACGAATCTTTGGACATAGTCTATATATTTTTTATATTTTTCACTTGGTATTTTAAAAGGAGAATTATAGTTTCCGTTACTAATAAAGTCCTCGGCTTCCATTTTTAGATGCGTTTCTTTTTCAAAACCATCTAGTAAAGGAATAGAAGCAGCCTCTCCATAGCCAAACCAATCAACCATTTTTTCTTTTCCCTTATTGTTGAAGACCAAATTAAATTGATAAAGGAAAGTCGTAAAACGTACAACATTCGTTTCTTTATGTTCTTCTAGCCACTTCCTTAAATAAGACTTTATGTATTCCTTTGTATAAGGGTAAGCAGGGTCATAGCAAAGCTGCTTTTCGCAAGTCCAAGAATTTGTCAAATAATTATAGATTTGAACAGGATGCCATATAACCCTAGCTAAAAAATCAACCGAATATTCATGGAATGGAATGGAATCAATAACGACTAAATCATTTTTTATATGCCAAGATTTGATTTCTTTATTCGTGGTTCTATCAAACACTTGCCATCTATCTATATTACCAAAATCAGGAGAAATTTCTTCTTTTAAAAAGCCTTCCGTTACATCAACGACCAATTGCTCTTTGTTAGCAACGACTCTCTTGCTTTCTAAAAAAATCCTTTGGGCTTCTTCCGGGTGTTTTCTCCCCCAAACATTATCGCCCCTAACAACAAAATAAGTATTATAAACATATTTAGCTAATTCATTGGCGTTTTTTGGCAAAGACACGCCATCGCAATCTCTTACTGCATCAGCCCCCCATAGTTTTGCAATTTGTTTTGTACCTTCAACAAAATTAGCATCGGTTGGTATCGTAACTCTTCCTTTTTCCATAAAAATCCTTCTTAAACATTATAAAAGGGCTGAATATCAGCCCAGAGAAATTAAAGCAAATGATTAATGCAAGGCAGAATAAGATGCCCCATCTTTAATCAAGACAAATGAGCTGAATTCTAATTCTCCATAGCCAGTAGCCCAAGAAGGTATTATATTCAAAAGTCTAATTCCATTGACTTTTTGGCTTGTGATAGATTTTAAATCTTGATTAGTGTTAGCAACCCAAGAATCTTTTATTGTCCCTGTACTTAACCATAAATAAGGATCTCCACCGTCCAATGTTCCCGAGATACCGCTAGTCAAATTTGGCGTTCTTAGGAAAACAATTATTTTAGAATAGCCTTCTAAGGCTTCCAATCCATTAGAAAAGCCAAAGCTTATGCTTACATTATTTGTTATTGCTTCGCTGCATTTTATATGTTTGATATTGCCATAATCTTCATCAAATCTCGATGTAAGTTTATAGCTAGAATAAGATTCTGTATCGCTTTTCTTTACAGAAATAGCGGCGGTTTCTAGCATATATGTGTAACTAGTTAACGTTGTTTCTAATGTTTCTAAATCCGAATAGTTAGTAACCAACGATTTCGCCTTTTCCGGCAAAGCCTCATATTTTTCTTTAATGCCTTTTGTAAGCAATGTAGCTTGAGCGGCGATTTCATTGCTCGTAATCTTTAGCGAAGTTACCTTATTTATTAAAGAAGTCACTTCATTGGCTTTTTCTTCATAATCGCTTTTTTTAATGCCGAATAATCCAGTGAAATACAAATGTGTGTGACCATTATCAGTAACACCCCACGTGTTCTGATAATTCAATATAGGATTAACGAAGGAAGTAGTTGCACTAAATTTGAATTCTTCAAACCCTACCCCATTGCCATAACCGCCATCTTTCATATAGCCTGGTAAAGGAGAGGATACAAGTTCATCTGAATTTTGAAAATTAATTTTATCAGCAATTTCACTAGTTCCATTGCCCCATGCATATAAATCGTTGATGGCTATTAAACAAACCGATTCAAAAGAAGAAAATGAAGAATTTAAATTATTTAGTGTCATGCCATGGTTTTTCCTATTGGCATTTTCTTCAAAAAGAGCATCAAACATTTCCCCATATGTTTCATTTTCAATCTTACTTATGGAGGTAATTTGGCTATTTTCAAGTGGAGTAATCGTATCGGAATCATTAAAACCAAATAGAGGGGTAACGTATAAATCGTAATTTGATTTAGCCGCATTAAATTTATCTAAACTAAGCTTTTCCTTATCTTCATTGCTTAATAAAGAAATCTTTTTATTTAAAGTATATAAAAGATTGGCGTTTTTTACTTTTTCAAAATTAGTAGAAGTTTCAATGCTAGAAGGAAGGTTTTCAATGCCTTTTTCAATAATGGCGATCGAAGGAACCCCACCAATCATATTTTCTTTATCATTATCAACAAAAGTCCCAGAGCCAGGCTTAGTTAGGAAAGTTTCGTTACAATTGCAGCAAGTCCAAAACTCAACGTATTTATCTGTTGAAGCATAATGATTCCCTTTATGAGAGCAATCGTCACCAAAAACATTTTGCATAGAGTGACTTGAAAAAGATGATGCGATTCCTAAAGAAGAAATCCCTAAGGCAGATAGAATTGAAAACATCAAATAACGTTTTTTCTTCATAATTTTCTCCACATTTTTTAAAAAAATTAAAACTTAGATGAGTTTAATTTAAATTAAATAGAAAAAAGTTAAAAGGGCTACAAAACATTTATATAAGTCATTGATATAATTACATTTTTATAATTACTCGATTCATGCTAACTTTTTTTATTTAAGACAAGATTACTTTAATTTAAAAAATAAATATCTAGACTAAAGCAAAACAATGCTTTCTCCTTGTTTCAAGGAATCAAAACTATATTGAGTCGAAGCTAAAATATTTTTCTCGTTCTCGCCACAATAAGACGTAAAAGAGGAGGAGGCATTTATTTTTAAGGAATAGGTTTCGTCATTATTTAAGTAAGAGGAAATAATGTAAGCGTATTTGTCTTTGTTCTTATATACCCCTACGTGATATTTCGAAGAAGAACTTATCTTTAATTGGCTGGGCAAGGAAGATAGGCGATCACTCATAGAGGAAGAATGTAGATGCAAAGAATAATTGCCTAATACGCTTGATAGATAAGTTCCTTCATATTCGTAATCCTTGATCAAGCTTGCAATTTTTAGAATCTCTTTATTAACATGGAGCACATCCAATGAAGTTGATGTAGTTATCTTATACATTTGATTATAAGAGGAATCTATCTTGCTTTCTTTGACAAACAAAGAAGATTCATCACTGGAAAAGACTTTATACCAAACAATGTTTCTAAACCCAAAAGACAAAGCCATGTAAGATTGCAAAAGCATCTCGCTATAGTAAGAGGCCCTTGAAAAATTATCGACAGAACTAAGCTGCATTATCAAAAACGGCGTAGCGTTATTTTCACTACATTTTGACCTTAGGTAAAGCAAATCATGAACATAATAATCGCTTAAGGAAGTATAGGAGCCATTATAAGTAAAAGGATAAAAATCCGTACATAGCGATTTTAAAGAGGAATCGGTTAAGGATGAATTAATTAAAGAAACATATTCTTCAACATAATCCTTAAATGAATTGACCCCGTAACTTGGCAAAAGGGTAGTTATGAATTTGGCGTCCAACTTGTTTTGATAAGTACAGTTAAACGAAGAAGCCATTTCCTTAATGGAATTAAACTCATTTTCATTTTTAGGTTCATCCCAACTTAAAAAACCCGCGAAACCCGCCACGTTACTAAAATCAGGGACACCGCTATAAAAATGCAAATTATTTGTCGAGTAGGATCGATCGTTAATAACAGTTTTTAATCCATTTTTATAAAACATTGTGATTATGTCGGTTAAAGCTTCGACGTTATCTAAGGTCGATATGGTTTGCCCTGAATAAAAAACACCATTAAAACCATAGTTGACCAAATCGGAACATATTTTTCTATTAAAGTCATTATCATAATTGTCAAGACAACTTAGATACGGGCAATCGTAGGCATAAATATTTATTCCTGTGTCGGCATTGACTAAATAAACGTCAAAGATGAAATCATTATCAAGCAATTTGCCCTTTATTTCCTTGTTGCCAAATATTTTATAGGAGAAACCACCTATTTTTATTTCCTTAAAATAAATTGTAATAACATCGTTAAGTTTTCCAACCTTTTTCTCTTCTTTTAAAATAGCATTGCTTTCTTTGTCCAAATACCTAATGGAATAATTGACTTCGTTTTCTTTTGTTAAATAAGTAGTTTTTAATATTTCTTTATTTTCATCGTTTTCATCTACACCCCTAGAGGCAATTCCATAAACACTCCTAATCGAATTTTCACTTTTTAAAACGTAGTTGTTCGCCAAAAAATACCCATATTCATTTTTTAAATAAAAGGCAAATAGATAAGTTGATAAATAATCCATTTCCTTAACATTATCAATCCTGCCAAGCAAAGTATAGGTTCCATCGAAATTAGAAGCAGCAAAGGCGTAGCGTTTATTTACTAAGATTTTACCTTCTTCTACTTTGTTAAAGGAAAAATTCTTATTCTCGACAAATAAGGAATTTTCATCAAAGCTTAGATTCCCTAATTCCTTTTTCTTAACCGCTAAAAACCCGATTTCTTTAGCTTGATCTAGGATAGAATAAGGGATTTTACACCTTAATTGAATTGAACCAGGTTCATTTAAATTTAAACTCGCGCCTTTTTCTAAAGTGAAATCCTTATAGCCGACAACTAATTTATAATCGTAACGAAAGGTATAACCATTCGATTTGCAATATATAAAAAAATCGTCGTATTCTTTCTTTCCGTTAAAAGAAACCAATTTATCGTTTACTAAGGAATTTAATGGGAACTCATATGAAATTTCGCCATTAAAGCCATTGCTAATTGAAGCAACTATTTCATTTTTGGAAGCCCCGTTGTTAACATATATAACTTTATTTTCTTCCTTTACATTGTCATTGCTTTCAATTTTTATTTCCGGTTCATAAGTAAGAAAAGAAGAACCATCGTATTTAAACTGAGAAGTCAAAATGTTTATTTTAATGCCTGTGGGATTGCTATATTCTCCGTAAAAGGTAAATACATCCCCTTCTTTTGCTAAGGTAGAATTCAAATAGGCTCTATAGTAATTTTCGCCTTTTTTGGTCAAATAAAAATCCTCGGCCAACGTATTGACATAGTTATATCCAATTGTTTTATTAACAGGAACCAATGTGGATTCATGCAAATATGTACCCGTATAATCGCAAGGAATATTATTGGATTTTAATGTTAGGTTAAATTCAGAATTGCTAATATTCTCCTTATGTAAGGTAGCTTTTGTTTCAATTAGTTTTTCTTCGCTTGAAGCAAAAGAAGAAAAAGAAGGAAGCAAAGCTAAGCAATTAGGCAGAAGGGCTAGTAAAAATAAAATTAATCTTTTGTTTTTCATATGTTTATTTTTCAAAAAAATAAAAACAAATCAACCACGCAAAAAGACAAAAAGAAAAACTAATATAAATAAAACCAGGCTTATTATTTGTAAATAATAAATGAATAGAAAAGAAAGAACCGCCTTATAAAAAATAAAATTAAATTTCTCTTACGGTTGCAAATCCCCTATAGGAATTAAACATGCTGTCGAATTTAGCGTAAGGAAGCAACTCTTCTTCAAGTTCAGGTATGGATTTTATTTTGCCCTTTATATATAAATTAAGCCTATGTTTGCACTCTTTTAAGCGCATATAAAGCCCTCCAAGGCGAATATCTTGCACGTCAAAGCCATGGGGGATGTTTTCTTCCATCCATTGCTTATAAAAAGCATTTTTGAATTTTATTAAACTAGAACAGGCCAAATCGTAACGTTTTAGCAATTTCTTTAATTCCTCTTTATCGCCTTTTTGATAAGCTTCCCTAGTTAATATCCCCAAATCATATTTATAGACCAAACAGTTGCATAATTCCCTTAATTTAACATACTGGGTCTTATATTTTTTTGGAATTCTTGGCAAAATATCATCAAATTTTTTTACCATTGCCTCATAATCAATTGGCAATATTTTTTTCAATTCAAAATCTTTCCAACCTAAAAATGGATCATTATATAAAAGTGATTTACAAGTTAAATTTATTTCTTTTAAAGTGGGATTGACTTTAGATCTATTGGGCTCATCAAGGAGAAGGAAATCATCGTAACTAACCCCGACGATATCTTTAAATCTTTCTTTTTCTTTGTAGTCTAATTTTTCGCCATCTATTAGTAAAGAAGCCTTAAATAGGCCAGGCAAAGCAGCAAAATAAGAACACTCGTTCCCATTATCTGGCCATAAAGTAATCAAATAATTGTTTATATTAAATTTTCTTGCTTCTTCCAGTTGGACTTTTAATTTTTCTAGACTTGCAATATTGCTAGGGGCAAAACCATTGCAAGTCGATATACTACCTGCGAAATAGAGTTCTCTATCAAATTGCAAATGCGATTTGAACATTGAATCCAATAGGTCTCTGTCATTCGAATAATAATCCCAATAACATAATCCAATATCCTTCGGTACTTTTTTTAAGATGTCTTCGCTAAAAACAACATCTTTGTCATAATAAAGACCCTTGTTAGCTAGTTTAAAAAACATATCAGACCACATATGGCAAGAAAAACCATAGTTTTTCGCAATGGCTAAAACCTTGTTTAAATGATTTAACAGCAAATCAAAGCGATCCACGTAACCATGCTTATCTAAATACTTCCCTAAACCGACGCGGTGAGCTTCATCAAAAGCTATATTTATTTTTTTACTAGAGAAGCACTTTCTTAATGTTTTGAACATATTTTCAATCAAAACGTATGTACGGGGTTCATCAATTAATAAAATATCATCAATATCTATGATATTTTCATATTCTGGTATCTTGCATAGATACCCGAAATGGCCAAGGAATTGAGATGAGGGAATCAATTCAATTCCTTTTTCTTTTGCATAATTATCTAAATCAATTAAATCGAATTCGCTATATCCGCCACGAAGATAACCAAAATATGGTTCTTCCTTAATTTTAAACATATCATCTAGGCCAAGTTCTATATTGTCATAACCAAAAGAGGCCATTATATCTATAAAGCGTTTAATTGAGTTAATGTTTAATCCACCGTTGCCGGAAAGACAAATGAAAACACCTTTATTTTTCTTCATTTAATATCCTTTCTTCAGCTGCTTTAAAAGCTACACCTAAGGCAGTTGAAATGTTAGAAGTAACAGAAATGGTAATATCTGGTTCAAGTGTTCCTTTATATTTTAAATAAGCCTGCTTTAATTTTTGCGGAAAAGATTTGATATTGGCTATCTCTCCGGTTAAAACAACAATGTTTGCTTTAAAGATAGTCAATACGTTAATCAAGGCAATCCCCAAATATTTTGCGGCTTCATCTATATATTTTTGATATTTTTCCTCATTATCGAATAATTCCTTTTTTTCCGTCGGTTTTAAATTGGCTCTTTTTAAAATCCCCCCTAAAGAACAATAAGCTTCCAAACATCCCTTTTTCCCACACGCACATTCTTCTCCGTCAATTTTGGCAATGGAATGGCCAAAATCAATACGCTCCAAACCATTTAATGTCCCATTTACAAAAGGGAAAGAAAAGCCAAGGCCATCGGAAACGCTAACAAGCAAAGTATTGGCAGCACTATCCCTATACTTTCTGCAATAATCAACCGATAAGCAATACATATCGCCATTACAAGAAACAAAGGTATGATATTTTTCTTCCAAGAATGATTTAATAGGAAAAGGTTTCCACTCCTTTATAGGCAAAAAACGGTCCAAAATGCCACTCTTGCTGTCGATATATCCCCTATTGCAAAGTCCAATGGAAAATATTGAATACTTATCTTTTGCAAAGGCAAAGCCTTTATCAAAACAATCCACAATCAAATCGATTGTTTCGTCTTGGCTTTTTGCATCAAAGGGCATGGAAAAAGAATATAATTCATCGCCATCAATCCTGCTAACCGAGCAAGAAACATTGAAGGAATTGATGCTAACCCCAATCGTAACAAATTTTTTATTCGGGATAATGGAGTATGTGCTTCTACCTATTCCATTAATGGTTGGGGAAGTTTCTTCTATAAATCCATCATCGATTAAGGCGCAGACATTTGAAGAAACCGTGCCCCAAGAGTAACCAGTCTGGGCCTCTATTTTCCTTCTAGTCGTCGGTGAATTTGTCACAATATTATAAAAAATCTCGTAATAGCTTTTTTGCCTTTTCATAAATTACCCTTTTCATTGTCTTAATTATGTCAAACATTGATATAATTAACAATAAAAAAGAATTTTGAAAATTGCATTTCAAAAGTAAGCTACATAAAAAGGGCGGCCGCGCCCAATATTCCGGCATCATTGCCTAAATTCGAAACCAATATTTTGACCACAGGAGTCCCTTTAAACCCATAATTATGTGCCTTTACCTTTTTAAGCAAGGCGTCTGTCAAATATTCTTTTTGGTTAGATACTCCACCCCCAAGAATAATGGCATCAGGTCTAAAGATATTGCAATAATTAAGTATTCCTATAGTTAAATAATCTTCGTATTCATTGACAACTTTTAAAGCGGATTCATCGCCTTTTTTCGCACATTCAAAAGCCGTCTTGCCATCTACTTTATTTATATCGTTATTAACGTAATTCCACATTAAGGAAGATTTGTTTTTATTCATCTCTTCCTTACTCATTCTAATTAGCCCCGTAACGGAAGCATAGGTTTCTAAACAACCTTTTAAGCCACAAGTGCAAGGATAGCCATCCTTTTCGATAATAACATGCCCTAACTCGGCCCCTTTTCCTTCGTTGCCTTCATAAAGCTTACCATTTAAGAATAAGCCTCCCCCCACTCCGGTTCCTAGAGTAAGAAGAACGGAATTTTTATAATTTTTCCCGGCACCAAAGCTAGCTTCTCCTAGCATTGCTACATTGGCATCATTGCTGATTTTACATTTCATATGGGTTTCTTTTTCCATTATTTCAACAACAGGTAAATCAAGCCAGCCTAAATTATTTGAAAAACAGCATACACCCGTTATGGAATTAATCGAACCAGGGCAGCCAATGCCGATGCCTGCAAAATCTTCCTTTTTCTTGTTAACACTATCTATGTTAATTAAAACCAAATTAGCAAGACGCTTTATCGTATCGACTTGATTTTCCTTATGATTGATAGGAAAACCAAATCTATGGAATATCTCTCCTTCCTTGCTAACAAAACCACACTTAATTGAAGTGCCACCTATATCAATTCCAATATAATCCATAACAAATCCTATTCACTAAAGTGCTTATCTAAATATTTAACAATGGCTTTAGCTAGAGCTAAATGCCCTTCATCATTAGGATGTAAACCATCTCTAGATAACCCAAAATCACCTTCTATTTCAGGACGAGGATAGACACTAGACAAATCCAAAAATGGCAAACCATATTTGGACAATATCTTTTTCATTAAATCTATATAAGTATTTAAATCGCCAATGGGTTCTTTTTTTGCATCCCCATAGATAGAATACATATTAAACCTAGGAAGAGGCAAAATAAAACAAATCTTGTCTTTGCCATATCTAGAAATTAAATAAGAACAAAGATTATTCATGCCACCGCAAAAAGAGTAAGGGTCATTATCGTCTAGATTTCCTAATTTAGCATCGCCATGCCCAAAATCATTTGTACCGCCGAAAACAAATACATAATCCGGGTCATTGCCCATGTCGATGGCCCTTTTTTGAAAATCACGGTCAAAAAGAGGCATGTCTGGAGTTGGATTTTTTTGCCTAGCAATTCTAGTCCCGCCCATTCCATAATTGACCGTATAGTAATTAGGGTTCAATTGGCAAATTTTATATACAAAAGCATTATTTGGACAACTAGCCCCCGCACCTTCGGTTATCGAATCGCCAAGGAAATATATTTTTTTCATATCAATACTCCAATTCGTAAATATCATATAAATCTAATTTTGGAACAACAAAACTATATTTATTACCATTCTTTTCAAAATCAATCGATTTCTTGCTAAAAGCATGTTTTATGGATTTGATTTCCTTTTTGCTATTTAAGGAAATTTTTGCATTTAAGAAAGGAGGAATATAATCGAAGGTTTTTACGTTTAATGCCCGATGTTCTCCCAATAAATTGCATACATGTATATAATCTTTCCCATTTTTTCTAGCAAAATAAACATCGAATTGGCCTCTAGAAGAAGTCTGGACTCTTGTTTCACCCATCTTATCTAAGACTTCTTTCATAAAGGAGTTCAATTCGAAAGTCCTATCGTCTAAATAAGTCTTTCCTAATTCGATAGGAACAATACCGATGATTCCCTTTTTATATTTAATAGACCCAAAGGCAATTTTTTCTTCATCTATAAAAGTAATTGATGGAGGTGGATTGGTCAATTTCAAATCACCGCCGACCATTCCTGTCTCTAATTTAATGACATCATTAAAGCCTTTAATTGAAATAGATACATAAGGTTTTCTTACTTCCAAAGCAAAAGAAGGGGAAATAATCCTAGATACGGTTTCATTTTCATTTGTTTTAAAAACGCCATCCAAATTCAAAGCATTTTTAAAGAAGAGAAAAGTAGCAGGTCCTAGTAACAATAATTTCCCACCATTAGAAGCATATTCAAGCAATTTGGAAATG
This sequence comes from uncultured Bacilli bacterium, assembly GCA_934725985.1. GTDB lineage: Bacteria > Bacillota_I > Bacilli_A > RFN20 > CAG-826 > Alloenteromonas. The sequence continues at coordinate 526,110 of CAKVCX010000002.1, forward strand.
GTATTTTTCTTTAGACAAGTCGAATTAGAAACGCATATCAAGGAATACTTTGAATAGTCAATTTCTTGATCTTCATGAATCAAGGAGACTGATTTTCCACAATCCAATACGTTAATCAAATTGCCGTATAAATCAAAATTATAAGGACAATCCCTAGCAAAAGTAGTATCCAAACAATCATAATAAGAAGAGACGGAATATAAAAATCCTACATCTTCTATCACCTTGCCATGATGGCAAATTTCTTCATGCTTTTTAACAAAGGAAGAAACTTCGGCCCACATGGGTATCCCCCATTCATCCATGACTGTATTAACCGGATCTTGCATATTATAAAGTTGAAACCCGCCACCTAAAGAAAGGATAATCGAAGCTTCTTGCTTTAAGGTTAGGGCGCTTTTCATATAATGGATAGGAAAAGAAATACCCCAGCTCATAATATCCCATGGTCTATCAAACATAGCCATGACCCTACCATCAAAGCGAGCCGAATCAACTGAATTAGTTGGGCTTAAGTCTCCTGAAATAAAATCGCTATAGGCAATATTATCGGGAAGCCAAGCCGTATTCATCCAGTTGCTAGTTATGTCAAAATCAGGGTGCTTGTTTTTTATTACATTGCAATAATGTTTGACATAATCTTTGAACCCATCGCGGCAAAAAGATAAATATGGCTTTAAGTCATGTTCATCGAATTCTTTTCCGGTTTGCTTTTTATATAAGGCTTTTGCTTTAGAAGAAAAATCAGGCAAACTCGCCCAGCATTCTCCATCAATCCAAGCCCCATTTATACCATAATTAGAAGAAAGCTCATCTAACATTGGAATCAAAATTTCATCAACATAAGGACTAAATGGACTTAAAAACCATTCGCTTTTGTTTCCTTTTTCATCGACTCTGGCCCATTCTGGATGATCATGACATACTTTCATATCGAACATGCCGGAATAATGAGAAAATAAAGGGACATCATACTTAGAGCAGACATCTTTCCATTCCTTAATCAAATCCTTTGTTAATCCTGGGGCGGGAGTTCCAATTTTAGAAGGATAATCGCAATATCCCGGATGTCCTTTTGTATCACATTGGATAAAATCAGGTTTGACTTCTTCTATGATTCTAGAAAGAATTGCTTTGCTAAAATTTTGACCAATATTTTTACTTTCCTTATTGGCATGGAAATCGAAATGGAGCCCAAAATAACAATCTTTTCTTCTTTTCATGCATTCTTGCCTTTCAAAAAAAGGCTAGAGTCATCCTCTAGCCAAATACTAAATTACTTATTTTCTTATATTTTTAAACATCGGGCCATAAGCTTCGCAAGCACGATAATCAGCACCTTCTTTATCCATTCCGAAAGCATTCCAGGCAGCTGGACGATAAATATCTTCCTCTGGAACATTATGCATGCAGACTGGTATGCGAAGCATCGAACACATGGTTATTAAATCGGCACCGATATGGCCATAGCAAATTGCCCCATGATTCGCGCCCCAAGCATTCATGACATCATAAGCACTCTTAAAGGGACCTTTGCCATTGCATCTAGGAGCAAACCAAGTGCAAGGCCAAGTGTAATCGGTTCTTTTCCACAAAGTATCGGATACTTCATCTGGAAGTCTAACTGTCCAACCTTCGCAAATTTGAAGAACCGGTCCTAGTCCTTTTATTAAATTTAGTCTAATCATGGTCGCAGGCATTTCGGCCCTAGTTAGATATCTAGAAGAGAAGCCACCGCCACGGAAATAGCCTAAATCGGCATAAGGCCAAGTAGTTGCATCCATCATGGTCTTGATATCTTTTTCGTTGACATCCCACCATTGTTTCATGACGTGTTCGCCATTTTTATCAACAACTTCACCACAAGCATCGATGCATTGGGCGCCGGAATTAATCAAATGGAGGAAGCCATTAGCTTCTTTGGCATGTCCTTCTAGTTCATAACCGGTAACTCTTTTTACCGAAGAGCCACTCCAATAGGTTCTAACATCGGCAAAAATAGAAGCACGTCCGGTCAATAGCTTTTCAAAAAGCATGCCAGTCGCGTTTAGGGTATCATTTTCAGTTCCTAAAATATAGGGTTCCCTAGCCCCGTTCCAGTCAAAGCTAGAATTCAAGATGGATTCAGGGAAATCACAGTTAGGATAGAAATCAGTCCATTGTCTTTGGCCTTGGAAGCCACCGACGATGGCATTATGTCCCACCATTTCTTCTTCGTTTCCAACTGGTAAATTCTTATTGCCATTGAACAAGTCTTTGATGATACAGCACATCTTGACCGTGAATTCCCAGTCTTTTTCTTTTTCTTCCTTGCTTTTTTGCATTTCCTTTGGGTTTTTATCTATGCCTTCATGGCAATTTTCTTTAACCCAAGCCAAAGCTTTTTCGTATTCTTCATGATCATAGATTCCATTTTCCATGCGTCTAATTATTTCGACTTCATCAACGGATTCGACTCTCATGCCTAGATAATCTTCAAAGAAAGATGGATCGATTATTGAACCGCCAATGCCCATGGTGACAGAACCGATTTGAAGGTAACTTTTTCCTCTCATTGAGGCTGCAGCAACGGCAGCTCTAGCAAAGCGAAGGATTTTAGTCCTGACGTCTTCAGGAATGGAAGTATCATCCTTATCTTGGACTTCATGTCCATAAATCCCAAAGGCAGGAAGTCCTTTTTGGGCATGGGTCGCCAAAACGGAAGCTAGGTAAACCGCACCCGGGCGTTCAGTACCGTTAAAGCCCCAAACAGCCTTGATAGTCATAGGATCCATATCCATGGTCTCGGCCCCATAACACCAACAAGGGGTAACGGTTAAAGTAATGTCAACTCCTTCGTGACGGAACTTATCCGCACAGGCGGCAGCTTCGGCAACCCTGCCGATCGTAGTATCGGCAATGATGACTTTTACTTTTTCCCCATCGCTATAACGAACATTTTCTTCAATTAATTTTTTTGCAGCCTTAGCCATGTTCATGGTCTGCTCTTCAAGGCTTTCCCTGACTTTGAGTTTGCCTCTTCTTCCATCAATTGTAGGACGGATGCCAATGACAGGATAAGAACCGATTAATCTCGACTTAAATTCCATAATTTAGAAAACTCCTTTAAAGGTATTGTTTAACATCGCTTTTAATTATGGCTAATTTTATTAGCCCTTTCAATGAACTTCTAGGATATATGACAAAAATAAATACAAAAATGCGAAATAATGATAAATATTCATTCTTTAGTTAAATTATTTTTTAAATCGATTTACGTTTAAAAGAATAAAAGTAATTAATATTTCTCTTTTTGTTTTTTTCTATTTCTTTGCAAGTCACTGCCAAGACAAATAAAACTCCAATTGAAGAGTATAAGAAAGGCCTAGCAACCCTATAAGAAAATGAGCCCACATACCTTAATTCGCCTTCATATTGGCCTTTTGGGATAGAAAAAGAAAGAAGACCATCGATATAGCAAGGTGTTATTTTTATATTTTGTCCATTTGAGTATAAATTTACTTCATACCCATCATAATAGAATTGTTGCAGCTGAATAAGACAATCTTCATTTACGCTTACTTTGAAGTTTAACTCGGGGGAGTTTAAATAAGTTACTTTAAAATCACCACTCCCCTTTAAAAAGGCGTGACGGTACCCATCAATACCCCAATTATAATTATAGGTATATCTAATCATCATCTTTGTCGAATAATACAAAGAATTAGGATAGTCACTTTCATAGGTATCATCATAAAAGACGCGAGGCATGTATTCGTTCATGACCCCTATCTTTTTGCTTTTTTTAACGTAATCGTCGTTGACAATGGAAGTAAATCCGTTCCCATTTTCATAGGCAATTCGCTTATCGACCGGCCCCATATTTAGAATTAAAAGTAAGGTAGATAAAACTAGCATGCCTTCGGCAAAAATCTTTTTGTTTTTAAATGGCTTACAAATTAAAGCTATTAGCAAAATAGATAACATGCCAAATATACCCCAAAACCTAAATGGGAATTGGCAATTCCTAAATATGGATGGGGATATTTCCCAAATCTTATCGGAATATAAATAAAGAAGGGTAACAATTAATAAAATAGAAATAACATATATTTCTGGATTTTTTATCGATTTATTAACTTCTTTTCCTAAATTAAAGTCTACATCTTGAAAAACATCGTTTTTGTTCTCAAAAAATATTAAAACAACAATAAATAAAACAGTCGCCAAAATTACTTCGATTCGTGGGGAAAAGAATAAAGGAATTAAAGAAGAAACAATGGCCAATGACAAAGCTAATTTTCTTTTATTTTTCTTTTTGCCAACATAAAGAATGAAGATAGAGATAATAGAAAAAAGCAAAAAGAACAATATTTCCATTGACCAAGAAAGTTTGGAATCATTTGTAGTTCTCCAATGGTATTTATCTTTAATTAAATCCAGCCAAGGGAAATTTAAAAAACCAGAGAAAGAGCTAGATTTGTTAATAGAATTTATTACAGAATCCAAATCCGTCCAAACGGCTTTAGGATCGCTCATCCGATAATACCCGCTATTTAAAGCAGAAGCCATCGGAAATAAATAAAAGGAAATCAAGCCAAATATCAAAAGAACGGAAATAAAAAGAAAGACGACATTAATCTTTTTCTTAAGGAATTTAATTAATAATTTAAAATCGGCAAGAATGATAAAAAGGCAAGCAGCAACGCTAGTCAAAGCCGTGAATGGGTGTGATAAAACAAGCAATGATACTCCCAATATAGCGGCTAAGTAGGAACTAAAATGAAATTCTTCATCATGAAGCAGGGAATAAACTCCATAAAATAGCAAAGGGACAAATCCCAAAGCCACGCCTTCACAAAACGCTGCCCTATATAAAAAGTTAAAAATCCTATAAGGAAAGAATATATAAGCAAGACCTGCAATCAAAGACAAATTATCATCCTTGGTAATCTTTCTAACCAATTTAAAGGTTACAATTCCAGAAAAATAAGTCGAAGCAATCGCCATGAACTTAAAAGTCTTGGGGATAGTGGCACCCATAAAAGAGAAGCAAATCGTCAAAAAAGCAGAAAAATAATGGGGAAAAGGAGCATAAAATAAAAAGGTATCGTAACCTAGGGTGCCTAAAAATAGATGATTTGGCGTTATGCCATCAAATCCATGCCTAAAACCATAAATAAGGTCATAATTATAAATTAGATGCCAATAGGAATCATCCCCGCCAACAATCCCTTCGCTAGCAAAATAAATTGAATAAGGCAAAAAAGAAGCGATTAAAAGCAATAGGTATGGCAAAGCGCTTTTAAATAAGGAAAAAATTTCAGTGAAATCTAAATATTTTTTTCTTAGCCTGCTAACTACCATAATCAATATAAATACAATTAAATCTTTCCGTCTTTTTTATCTTTTAGCAGCCTATTAATCGTGGAAAATATGCAGTAATAACAAGGTATTATTAACATAATAAGCCAATAAGGATGCCATAAACTAAAAAATGTTCCACATATTAAATATGCAAGCAAGGCAATTCCCCAAATTGGAAATAAATTAAAATCTTTTTTTACGATTGCCCTATAAATATTTCCAGGTATTGTACCGGCAACAATAATGGGGACAAAAACAACCCAAGAGGCATAATGGGATGGGAAACTAATTTGCTGTAAAACTAAACTTAAAATGACATAAGCCAAAACAAACAAGGCAAAAGAAGAAGAATCGATCACTGTGGCAATTCTATCTTGCAATCTTTTCTTTTTTTCTTTTTCAATGTCTATAATGGGCGTTTTTATATCGAGCCTAAAGCCATTTTCATCAAATTTAAAATTCATATTTTCTAATCCCTACTACCAATATAATGATAGAAACAAAGGCAAAATAATCAACAATTGTTTAAAAGCCTAGCTCCCCTTCTTTGATCTTTAAAAATTCTTCGTGTCCCTGAAATATTCTAACCTTTAAAGAAAACGATTTGGTTTCATTGGGCTTTATAAATTTTAGCGACTTATTCTTTCTAGCTTCACTCCTGCCATCTGGATATGCATTCCCTGGCTCAAGCCCGAGAACATAATCGCGATATCCCATCATCTTCCATTCAACGAAACTATCTAGGTTCTTTTTATCATAAGAAATAAGCAACCCTATGTTTAGCTTAGGATTAAAAACAAGAGCAAAAGGATTATCTTTCATCAGGAAGTAATAGCACATCTCTTGAAAGTTTTTCATGGGCTTTGACATTTTATCAAAACTAGAAATACTTAGTTTAGAATGCTCGTTCCTAGGCTTTATGGACTCATAATTTATATAAAGTAAAGCGTTTTCGTCAAGTAAAGGATAGCCAATGTTCATATGGTAAAGAACCATTAAAGGCGTTATTTGGTCACCGTTATTGCTAACTAAATCATTAAGATAGAAAACATTGTCGGAGTTTGAGATGGATATGCTTCTATTTAAAACTAGTTTATGCGAAAAAATATTTTCATCCCTTGTTATTGTTTTAACTAATATTCCTTTATCGTTATATTCATAACTAGAGGAGGAAACCGGCGTGTTGCCAATTGTTCCATGCAAGCCAAGTTCTTCATTATTATCTATACAAGGTGAACCAAAATAGGTTAAACCACAGGTAGTTAAAAACCCGGCATTGAATGATTTTAAAAATTCATCTTTGTTTTTGTTGAAATAAAAAGGAGATACGTTGCCACAGCAAGAAGAGAAACTTAAATTTACCCCCTTATAGGACAAAGAAGATATATCCGCGTTCCTATCTAGACTTATATCCATTTCTAGACCAAGCCCATTTTTGACATGAAAAAATTCCATGCCTTTAGCCTTTCCTTCTAAAAGACTATATTTTCTAACTCCATATATAGAAGAAATGTCTCCAATGTAACTAAAATCCATATCTATTTATCCTTATTCTTTTCACTAGTATGCCTTATTCTTTCCTCTTTGACTTCCTTTTCTATGCCAAATAAAGTCTCTTTTTGACTCATGCTTAACTCTTTTAAAGGAATAATATATTCTTCCCCTTTAATACTTTTCATAATGGCAATATTCTTTTTAATAACGATAGTATTTATTTCTCCTATTTCTAGAAAAGGGGTATTTTTCTTTATGGCAGATATTCTATACATCCACTTATTCGAAGTCATATCTTGATATAGCAAAATGGAGATATCTCCTTTTAAGTCCTTATTCATATGCTTAAAGATGATAGAAAATGGAGAAATTAGAATTAAAAAAAGGCCTAAACAAATAAGCAAAAAGCCATAAAAGCGATCAAGTCTAGTGATGATTCTATTTATTTCGACAAAATATAAATAAAAGCCAACAAAGACAAAAATAAATCCAAGAAAGAGAAATAAAAAAAGAGTAGAAAACTTAACGCTTAATTTATCCTTTATCTTTCCCTTATAGTTAGAATTGAAAACAATGCTTAGTTCCATATATTTATTTTGTTACTTGATTCGAATTTTAACAAAGCAATTTTATTGTTAATCCCTCCTCCATAACCTACCATTTTACCGTTTTGCCCAATTACTCTATGGCAAGGGATAAAAATGCAAATTGGATTAAAGCCAACTGCCCCGCCGATGGCCTGGGAAGACATTTTTTCTTTTCCCAATTTTATTTTAACTTTTGTTGCCATTTCTTTATAAGTAATTACTTTTCCAAAAGGTATCTTGCCTACTTCTTGCAAAACAATCTCCCTAAATAGGGTTAGGTTAGAGATTTTATATTCAAAATTAAAGCCAGGATTCTTTCTAGAAAAATAGCAATCGAGCCATTTTTTAACTTTTAGCAAAATAGGATTTTCCTTAGCAACAAACTCGTCTAAATTCCTTTCGTCCTCTTTTGAACCCTTAAACCAAATTCCTGTGACAAATTCATTTTCGCTAGATATATATAAATCATCGAATCCAAATGGGGTCTTGTATTCAAGAATGCATTTTTCCATAAACAATATAATATCAGTTTTTGCATTTGCTAAGGCTAGGATAATTCAGTTAATAAATCTTAGTAAAAATTTTGTTGAAAACGATAGAAATAGACATGTATTCTTTGTTAGAATAAATAAGCTTAATACTTATTGTTTTAAGAATTAGAAAAAAAGGCAAATACCATGATGAGTTTAATAAGAACTCTTAACATAAAAACAACAAGGTAAATGCTTTCTTTACGTTCATTTTAAATAGGAGGGAGACAATTTGGATAATTTATTTGATGTTGTTAATAACCAGATGTTTTCCGTTTTTGCACGGGCAGACAAAAGGACAAATTACGAGCTTCTTTATTTCATATATACCGTTTTCATGACGAAACGTAATGCTCAAAGCATCGCCAAAGAAGACTTAACCGATGACTTGGAAGCCTATATCGATACCCATTTGTTTGAGGATTTCGACGAAGATGAGGACTTTGACAAGCAAAACAAAGACCATCGTTATATGGCTACGACCAAAATTGCCAAATTCAAAAGAACGGGTTGGCTAGAAGAAGATACAACGGAAGGCTTTACCACCACTTTATCTTTGACTAGCGATGCCATTTCTTTAATGGAGACATTCAATAACATAGTAGAAAGAGAAAAGAAGCCTCTAGAATTCACTGGCTATTTCTACTTGATTGAAAAAGCGTTGGAGAATTTTGATTTCCATCAATCAAAAGGAATAATCGAACAAGTTTATAGCCAAACATTGTCTTTATTCCATGGCTTGCAAGGGTTGCCACCTAAAATAAAACGTTTTACCGAAAAATTAATAAACGATGAAACCCTTTCCCCAAAACAAGTTTTGGATATTTTAGTCGACAAATATCGTAACCAAGTCTTGCTTAAGGTTTTTTATAATTTAAAAACAAGGGACAATCCCAGCAAATATACTGCCAAAATATTAGATTATCTTAACGATTTAAGATATAACCACATCGAAGAAATAACAAGAAACGTTTTAGAGGTCAGTTGGATTATTAATCCTACAAGTGAGGAAATAAACCAAACTAGAGACAAATATGCCGAAGAATTAGAAGAATGTATCAAACGGTTCGAATCGGTTGATTCTCTAGTTGCCTTAATAGATGAGAAGAATACAAAGTTCCATACTTCGGCCCAAGCTAAATTCGAATTCTTAATGAATAATAGAAAAGATGTAACGGGCTTATTAAAAGAAGCTTTGAAAAGCATAAAAGAAAGCGATGATGAAATCGAATATGATGAGTTGCTTCCTCTATATACTTCAAGACAAGTCGACATGGATTCCCTTTATGAAAGAGTAAGCAGCAAAGAAAAAATGGACTCTTGCATTCAAGAAGAACCACCTATCCAAAAAGAGGACTTTGATCAAGCTATGGCTAGCCTATTCTCTAAAGACAATTTCTCTAGGGAAAGAGTTAACGAATTTGTCATTGAAGAATTGCATGGCAAAAAGAGCAAGAATTCAAAGAACATCGAAATAGATTCGTGGGACAAATTGATCTTATTGATGATGTCAGAAGCCTATAGCTCTTATGAAACTATGTCTTACCAGATAGACTTCCATGACGATTATTACGAAACATTTGGATATAAAACAAAATCCTTTGATATAAAACAGAAAGAGGAAAAACAATGATCGATAGAAACAATGAATTAGATGGCTTCTCTTCGGAATATTATGCTTTTACCGAAGGAAACAAAAACAGCTTTTCAAAGGCCATAAATAGACTTTTAGGTGAGACCTTCTTAGTAAAAGATAAGGAAGAAGATTATGATGACTACTTCTTTTTGGCCGAATACCAAACCATGGTAAGCCACTTTTTGGCCTTAATAGATTATGAATTTGTTTTAGACTATACAAATGGTTTGGCCTATATAAAGACAATGGAAAACCGTAACCGTGTGCGTTTAAACAAATTGGATACTGCCGTTTTATTTGTTTTGCGCCTATTGGAAATAGAGGCAAAAAAGCAAGTTACTAGCGATGATAAAGTAATAATTACCCTAGAACAAGTAGTCGAGCAATTAAAAGTGGCCGGGCTATTAGATTATGCCAAGCGCCCATCTTTCTATTTGCCAACATTAAGGAAACTAAAGACGCATAAATTGATTGATTTTAGGGGAAACGTGCTTTCTAGTTCAACCCAAATTCAAATATTGCCAAGCATCCATGTCCTTATTCCATCGAGCGGCTTAGAAGAACTAGTTGAAAAAATAGCATCATTAAATACAAAAGTAGATACAAATAACGGAGGCAACTTAGATGAAGAAAAGTCTAACGAAGATTAAGTTAATCAATTGGCATGGTTTTTATAACCAAACCATAGATATAAAAGGTTCAACCTTAATTTTTGGTGAGAACGGCTCAGGAAAATCTACTCTTCTTGACTCCATGATGTTTTTATTAACCGGAGGAGAAGAAAAATATTTCAATAGTGCCGCTAATGAAAAAGCCACACGTACAGTTGAAACGTATATGAGGGCTAAAATCGGCATTGAAGGGAAAGAAAATTTAAGAAGCCAGCCAAATGTCATTTCTCATATTTGTACCGAATGGTATGACGAATATAGTAAAAACTATTTCCTTATTGGTGTAGTTTTAGAAATCCAAGAAGAAAAAGGAAAAGTAGATCGCTCCTTTTACTACATGGAAAATGAGCAAATCAGCGATGAACTTTTTACTACCAAAACCGAAAAAGGATTACAAACCCTTGGCTTCCGCTTAATGAAAGAAAAGCACGGTGACAAGCTTCATGAGATGGAAGGCAGAAGAGATGACATCAGAATGAAGATGTATAGTTTGCTTTCTGTTGAAAGAAAACGTTATTACGAGCTTCTTCCAAAAGCCATTGCCTTCCGTCCGATCAAAGACGTCAACCAATTTGTTTATCAATTCCTAATGCCTGATAAACCAGTTGATTTGACAAACATGAAAAAGAACATCCTTGTCTATAACGAGCTTCAAAAAAGAGTCGAGGAAGATATAGAAAAGGAAGCCGCCTTAAAAGATATTACGAAATTAGGCGATATTTATTATCAATTAGAAGATGAAAACGAATTGCTAAAAGCCTATCAATTAAAGCACGAAATGGATGGGGTTAGCGACGAAGTCAATAAAATAAAATCATCCATAGAAAAGAATAAAAAACTTATCCTCGAATGCGAAGAAGAAGCGATTGATTTGGCCAATCAAGCTAGAAAAGTCGACCAAAGCCTTTCCATTTTATCTAGCGAAGGGCCTATGGGCGAATATAAAAAGATTGGCGAAACAATAAAGGAAAACATTTCACTTGAAAACGAATTCCTAGCCAAAGGAAAAAGATGGAATCAGATTCTCCAAAGCGAAGTCTTGATTGCCAATAGCCTAAACATAAAGACAAAAATCGGAAAATATGCCTCCACTACCGATTTAGATGGCTTCCTTGACGAAGGAAAAAAGTATTATGATGCCATTCTCTCTTCAAGAAACGAATTAAGCGAAAAGATAGTCCAAAATGACATTAAGCTAAACCAAATAGTCAGTGAAGAAAGAGAATTGATAAATAAAAAGAATCGCCTAAGCAAAGGCGTTTCTAGTTACGATCCAAACGTGACCAATTTAATCGAAGTTATCGAAACCGGACTACAAAAACTTTATAACAAAAACATAAGAGCCATTCCATTTTGTGAACTGCTTGAGATGGAAAATGGCGAAGAAAGTTGGAGAAATGCCGTCGAAGGCTATCTAAATACAAGAAGATTCGACTTATTTGTTCCAGAAGAATATTTTGATGATGCCTTGCGCCTATATGAAGCCAATAAAAATAGGCTCCAAATATATGGGGTTGGCTTAGTCAATACCGAAAAGCTAAAAGACATTGAACCAAACGAAAACTCTCTTGCTTTAAAAGTAAAAGCCTTAAATGAAGACGCAAGAAAATATGCAACCTACATAATGGGCAACATCATTTGCGTCGATAGCGAAAACGAACTTAAAAACTATGAAGCCTCCATTACTAGAACAGTCATGGTCTATAAAAGCAAAGCCGCTAGACAAACAAAGCAAAAAGTATATGAAACCCCATATATTGGTTGCAACGCTAGCCACATGCAACTTGAATCCGTCAATTTGGAGATTTTAAAGAAAGAAGAAGAATATAGAAATTTACTAGATGAAAAATCTAGGTTAGACTCCTTAAGGAAAAATGGCTGCGATAGATCCCAAATCCAACTTCTTTTAAACGAGCAAAACTGGTGGAAAAAATATAATGACACCCACAACTATGTCGAATCCTTAAGGGCCAAACAAAAAGAAATCGAATTGAATCTAGGTTCTTTAAGCGATAGGCCAAAAGAATTGGAAAAAGAAAAAGAAGCCATCCTTAAAAAACGCGATGAATCCTTAGCTAAAAAATCTAGGTTAGAGGCCACAAACGAATATTTGACCAAATCAATTGATGAAATGGAAAATAGGTCAAAAGATGCAACCGATGAATTTGAGCAATTCGTTACCTCGCCTTCTTTAAAAGATAGGTTTGACGAATTCGAAAAGAATAACAAGTTAAGCCTTTCTGAAATCAAAGCTAGGGCAAAGCAAAATAGCGATGAAATCCAATCCAAGCGTTCTCGTTTGATTAGCTTAATGCAAAATTACATCACTACATTCGACTTCGATGCCATTGCCTCGATTGATTCTTTGCAAGAATTCTACAAGGAATCCAACATCTTGCTAAGCCGCGCCTTAATCGAAGATAAAGGCAAGCTAGAAAGAGCCAAAGAAGAAGCAACCAATACTTTTGCCAATAACTATCTAGATGCAATAAGGGCGAATATTGAAAACGAAGAAGAACATATCCGTCAATTGAATAAGCTTCTTGCCACTAAACCCTTTGGGACTGATAAGGATACATATAGATTTATCGTAACAAAGAGCAAAGACAAACTGTTTGGTGATTATTACGATATTTTCAAAAGCAGCGAAATGTTCACCCAAAATGACTTGTTTAACGAAAACCTTTCCGATCGTAACCAAGCCATGATGAATGACTTGTTTAAGAAGCTTACTTCCGATAAAACAGACGAAAAAAGTTTGCAAGAAATATCTAAATTCTGTGATTATCGCCGTTTCATGAATTATGATATTGAAATAACTAATAAAAACGGACGTTCTTTATTCTCTAAAATAAGCCATGAAAAGTCTGGCGGAGAAACCCAAACCCCATTCTATGTCATCATAGCCGCATCATTTGACCAAATCATCCGTTCTTCTCCCGATAGAAGAAGCCACGGTTGTGTCATTATGTTAGATGAAGCCTTCAATAACATGGATGCTGGACATATAGAGGGAATAATGAAGTACTTTAAGCAATTGGGGATTCAACCAATAATTGCTACCCCTACAGAAAGAGGTAAGATTATTGCAAAGTATGTTGAAACCAATATACTAACCATTAAAGTCAATAATGTCATCGAAGCCCGTCCTTTCATTTCTTTAATAAAAGAAGAACCCGAGGAAGAAGATGAAGATGAACCGGTTCAACTTGAGTTAGAATTAGATTCTTCTAAAGAGATTAAAGAAGACGAAACAAAAGATAATTTCGAAGAGTAAATATAGTTAATTAAATAGAGATGGCAAAGCCAAAGGCAAGAAGCCATCTCTTTTTTTAGTCAAAAATTACTTTAATATTCACTAATTGTTATGGAAATATAGATTAAATTACTTCTTTTTTATTCCTTTTAATTCGAGGAACATAAATCAAAACAATAGAAAGAATATAAATGGTTAAATAAAACAAGAGAATAATTAAAACTATAACTAACATTGGAACGCTTGAAGATGCATCTACATTGCTAGATGCCATATCGATAATGGCACTCCAAACAAAATAAGAAGCAACCCCCATGCTTAATAGACTTGTTAAGCACATATTAAAAATCATAAAGATACTAGAAACTTTTCCAGTTGGAATTTTACGAAAACCCACTACTAAATTTATAACATCCAAAATAAGAATCAGGGCCAAAAAAGAGTCGATAATATAGCCAATAAGCATTACCTTTCCCAAGGTTTCTCCTCCTTGTTCACCCCCTTCAATACCTGCAATTGCACCGGCAAAAATACCGCCAACAACAAAGGCAATAAAAATAATACCCATTAAAATCAACAAAAGAATAATTCCGATGATATGACTAACTAGCAAAGGAATTCGAGCCTTTTCTTTCATATATGTCTCCTTTAATAAGAATAATTTACCATATAAAAAAAGTTTTTTGTTATTATCTACGTAACAAATGGAATCATAAAGGAAATTGCTTTTCTTTCATTTCAACTCAAAAGGATGTTTTCGTCTTCCTTAATGATGAAAAATGTTTCAAGAAAGATAAGTAATAGAAGGCTAGTAGTCATAGTCGAAATCTACAAGCGTTTTCCTATAAGGGAAGTTCGACAGCTTAAAGTTCATCTCCGCTGCCCTTTCGTCCCTAAGCCGTATCTAGCATCGGTAAGCTCTCTTATTACCTGGTTGGCTGACTTTTCTTCCACGCCTTTCTCTTCCATGCATCCAGAAAGGTATTCAGAAGTGCTATCAATAAAGTAGACATGGATAGTGGCCCTTTGTTTGCGCTAGATTACCTAATACCTATCCAATACAAGAAGCGATACTGGAGGCTAAAACTTCCAACCATTTTGCAGAATAAATAGAGAATGTGATCAAAAGGCGTTACATTTGTGTCCACTTTTTGGCTAGTGCAAAAATATTGATGTTCTTATGACAATCCTTCTTATTGTAGTGGGCTACTATTATGGAGGATTTTTTAATCTCGTGTAAATTTAGGGGGTTGCACGTCATGAAAAAGAGGGGTTTCACGCATGGAAACCCCACGTTGACCCACCAAAAAAGGGAGAGACATAAAAAATCCTCCAATTCAATTTACCCTACTTGGGCAAAATTTTGGGGGACATTTCAAACCGATTTGTGAACCTCTTAGCTTAAAGGCCGAACCAAATTCATCGATTTTTATGGTCTTTTTGGCCGTCATATAGTTAAAAACGATATCGATATCGCCGTTTTTGTGGACGAAGACCGAATTCAAGAAGACGTCGACGAGCCTTTGCCTATCTTCCTCATTCTCGAGATCCAAGCCTGTAAAGAAGGAAAACGTCTCCTCAATGTGCTCCAAGCTGAAATTCGGGCGGACTAGCATCTCCTTGTCTATTTTTACCTCGATTTCCTTCAGCTCCCCTTCCAGTTTCACATACCTTTGCTTGAAGCGCATGAACTCACCGCCGCCGTCTTCCAACACCTTCATGATGTTGTCTAATTTACTCTTAGTCTCTTTTCTTCTTTCCTCAAGCATCAAAAGATATGGGCTCTCTTTATTCTGAGATGCAAATAGTTTTGAAGCCATTTCTTTTATCGCCTTGGATCATGAAGAACTTCCATGATGTTCTTAAGGACGAGGTCCCTAAAGCATCCTTATTAATGCCTCTAAGCTCACAAGCCTGTTTTCTTCTATTATTCACACACTTGTAATAGCGATATATTTTGCCATTTGGCTTATTCACTCCATCAGCAATCATCATCTTTCCGCATTCACCGCAAAATACTTTAGGTGAAAGAAGACAGTTTAGTCTAGCCGTATGTTTGTCTGGCTTAGTTCTATTGTTCTTGATTCTACCTTGAGCCAAATTAAAAGTAGCTTCGTCAATTATTGGAAGTATAGCTGTCTTGCTGACTTTACCATACATCTCATATTCTCCAATATACTTTCTGCTTTGACTATTCTCACCACTCTTGAATTGCTCAATAATTTGCCATCTGACCCTTTGATGCCTTTTGCAGCGAGCTCTTTCGAAATCTTATTACATGTAGTGTTTGTAGTTGTGTAAAATCTAAATATCTCCTTCACTATTTCAGCATCATGCTCATTGATAGCAAAATGGCCATTCTCATTTCTATATCCAAAAGGAATAAGCCCATTTATCTTGCCGTTGATGACATTATCAGTCATTCCTCTTTTGACCTTCTCTGCCAAGTCAGCAGAGTAATATTCAGCAAGACCATCAAGAGCAGATTCCAAAAGGATTCCTTCATGACCATCGGATATGGCTTCGGTAGCAGATAGTACTTTTACATTATGCTTCTTGAGAACAGACTTATATTTCAAGGCATCGTATCTGCTTCTTGAGAATCTATCTACCTTCCAAACGATGAAATAATCAAAAGCCTTGGACCTGCTATCGGAAATCATCTTTTGAAACTGAGGTCTTTCATCTGTCTTGGCTTAAATAGCTCTATCGATGTAATTGCCAACTGCCAAAAGTCCCTTGCTTTTGGCAAAGGTGCTGCATTCCCTCAATTGCCCGTCTATCGACTCCTCCCGCTGGTTGTCGCAGGAGAAGCGGGCGTAGATAACCGCCCTGGTCCCATCGTTTTTAATAGCAGTACTCCTTGGCTCTTTCAAAAATGATCCATCTCCCATTTTCCCGCCTCCTGTCGCTATTCGCCATCATCTTTCTTAGCCATCTCTTCCTTGATGGCGGAATGAAGTGCTATTAATAAAGTAGACACAATTTGACATTTATGTGGACAGTTATATGTCACTTGTCGACACTAGTTTTATAACTGTATACAGAAAGGAGTATCTTTATGAACTATACAAAAGATGAAAAAAATAGAAATTGGTCGTCAAATCTATACTCATGAAATCACCGTAGGCGATGCTGCCGAGAAATATAGCCTTAATTGGTATACAGTAAGAGACTATATGCACCAATATAGAGATTTAAATCATCTTCAACCAATGTCTGATGGTAAAGATGCTTTAAAAGTTATTAATAAAGCAAAGAAGAAAAATTTCGACGATTTAGAATCTTTATCTAGAGAAGAATTAATCGATGAAGTAATCAAAGCTCGTGTTGAAACTGAACGAGCAAAAAAAGGTTATGCTGTCAAAGGAGGTGGTCAGGAAAAGGAATTCATCAGTTTAAGCAATTCGAATTCGAAATAATTTACAAACTATCAAATGATTTCCCGGTTCAAAAATTATGTAAGATTATGGATGCCAATCGATCTGGATTTTATAAATGGAGAAGCAGAATGAATAATGTATCATCAAAAAAATTAAGAAGAAATAATGGTATTGAGTTATTTAGACAATATCATTTAATGTATCCTACACATGGATATAGATGGCTAAACGCTAAAATAAAGTTGGATTTAGGTCAAATTATGTCAGATAACTATGCTCAACGTTGCGGTGCTTTTTGCTGGTATTAGAAGTGTTTCTAAAAGATGCAAATATGCTAAACCAGGCAAAAAATATAAAATTTATCCTAATTTATTACTTGCCGATTTGGCTATTAACCAACCTTATCAAGTTGTCGTTTCAGATATGACTGCATTTGGGGTTAATAAAGATTATTATGAATTAACTTTATAATGGACTTATTTAATAATGAAATTATCGCTTATGATGTTTCTACAACTAAAGGAGATAGAACTACTTATATTAATGGTTTAAATGAATTAATTGAAAAGAAAAAAGAATATAAAAATCTAAAGATGATTTTACACACTGATCAAGGATTTGTATATTCTTCGAAAAGTTTCAATGAGCTTTTACCTTTATATAATATCACACATTCTATGTCTCGTGCAGGTACTCCCACTGATAACGGAGCTATGGAGTCTATTAATGGTTGGTTAAAAGAAGAATTGTTTAATGATTTTAAAATAAAAGAAAAAGAAGATTATATTAAATGTATTGAAGAATACATCCTTTTCTTCAATGAACAAAGGCCTTCTTGTTCACTTAATTATCTAACTCCTAAACAATTTAAAGAGTTTTTTACCCCCTAAACACTAAAAAGTGTCTACTTTCTCTTGACTAGTGCACTTCGTTTCCTCCCCGTCGTACATTCTCTTTATCGTGTGTCTGTCCTTGCCGTAAGAGCGGGCAAGGTCGCTGAAGTTTGGTTTGATACCCATTGTCCTAAACATGCTTAAGGCACCTATTAAGTTATTTTCCATAATCGCTCCTTGGAGAGCAATTATAGAGTATTGCCCAAATTGGTGAATGTTATATTCCCTTTTTTGGTCAAATATAGATTACCTCTATCAGGAGGGATGGGCCGAATATGCTGGAGCGATTCTGCCTCGAGAGCGGCATATCCCACAAATTCATCCGCCCCAGGACCCCCGAGCACAACGGCAAAGTGGAAAGAAGCCACAGGATCGACCAGGAGAAATTCTACAGATCCCTGAGATTCTATTCCCTCGACGACCTCGCCTCCCAGGGGGCGAGGTGGAACAAAAGGTACAACGAAATGCCGAGGATGGTGCTCAAACTGAGGTCCCCGAACCAAGTGGAACTTGAAAAGCTGAGGAAGCTGATGCAAGATACCGGCGAGGTCAGATGCCCGAGGCTTCTCAAGTGTTTCACATCAATTGAAAACTAACACACGGTGAAGAAGCCTTAAGGCTTTATAACTCCATCTATGAAGGATACGGCGATATAATGGATAATCTTTATTGCAAGAAAGTAGGAATGACATTTATCGGAAAGGAGAAAGACAATGGAAAACAAGCAAGCCTTGGATGAAGCCGTTAAAATCCTTTACTCCAAAATGAAAGACACTGTTTTTGTCACTATAGAAAGCCCAGAAATGAAGCCAAAACTATGCCACTATAAAGCCATGAAGGAAAAGCTAGGAGAAGCAAAAAGTACAGACTATCAAAAGAGTTTTAAGAAAGTAAACTCACAAAATATTCAAGCAATTCTTTAATAAGCACCTAAAAAAAGCCGTCGGATTAGTCTTGACGGCTTTTTTCTATTTAACCATCTTTTTTCATTTTAATAATATACATAAGTAATACGTTTCTAGATTATATAAAAGAAAAAAGCCCAAATTGTAAACTCTTATAGATGTTGAATATTAAATTAATTTAAAAGTTGTTTTATTTTTTCTATTAACAATTTTGACCTTTTATTATAGAAATCATCAAAATGCTCTATTTCAAGTGGAAAGTCATCTTTTATCAATGCATGTTTTTTAAATACTTTTTGTTGATCACTAGTTAATTGTGACACATAATCTTCTAAACTAATATTGCTTTTTTCAGCGTTACTACAGCCTTCAAAATATTGAAGATTAGGTAATTTATTTTTTATACTTCTCCATTTATTCCATTCATCAAATGTAACAGTTAATGGTTTATTTTCATTAAACCTTTCTTCTGGATGTAAATGATCTTGCTCATATTTTAAAGAAGAATTTATCCAATCTTTACTAAGATAATAAAGTATTTCGCCAGCTATTCTGCTTCCTTTTTCAGACATTAATAAATCATCAAGTTTGCCCTGCGTGATAGCAAGCTCCGATCTTTGATTTAATAGGTCAAATGTTATAACTCCATTAAAGGAATTTATATCTGATTTCATTTGTTGCAATTTTGCAGTTGTACCAGCATTAAAATATCCAAAGAAAATAGCGCGAATTAAATACGCCCTTAATTCATTAGTATAATTTTGATAAGTATCTGGATTAAAATAGATTACATAAATAATTGGTAGGAGTACGTTCCAGCTATTAGAAAATCTGCTAATATTGATGTTTTGACTTTTTAAAAATGCTGCTAAATTTTTAAGTGCATTTTTAAAAGAATTCCAATTATCTTTTAGTTGCGTTGCTAATTTCTTATTAATAGTTGATTTAATGACATCACCATAAAGCATCAATGCAGTACGAATAATAAAATCAGAGCCAAATCCAGCAAAATCTTTTACAAGTACTTTTCCAAATTCTTGTTTTGCCTGAGACCAATATGCCTCAAGAATTGACATAGTAATTTCTGATTTTTTTAAAGCTTTTCCACCACTATTAAATCTTACAAACATTTCTAGCGCATCATCTTGATTCATTCCGAAAATTTCAGTGTATCTAACTAATTTTTCCTCATAAATCTTTGAATATAACTTATTTAAAATGTTTGCAGCATATTCTTTACTATTATCAGGAACCTTAGAAATATAACCATCAAATAACCTATTTCTATATTCATTATCACGAATATTAGGATCTATTAATTTTTTGATTTCAAAAGCAGTAGGACTCAGCGTTCCAAGTTTTGTGTTAAATCCAATATCGTATTTTTTACTATTATATTCTTCTTCATCAACTGTTAACTTATTTTTGTTTAATTCGACAAAAAGCTTTGCTACTATGCCAGCTTTACTCTTTTTTCTAGCGTTTTTTTGTCTAATATATAAATCACCATATAAAGAGACGTATAAAGCAGTTAATCTTTGTTGACCATCCAAAATTGCTGTGTCATTTATATTAGTATTAATATTAGAAAGAGAGTAATTATTATTTCCAGCATCAGCTTGATTACGACTATTAAATGTAATTGAACTTAAGAAACTCATAAAATAAGTATCCCAAGTCGTATTAGAGTCGTCTATATGCCAAAACAAAAAAGTAGAGAAAGGATAATCTAAGAGTATAGAATCCCATAATTTTTCTATTCTAGAAACATCCCAAACAAATTGTCTTTGAAATGCGGGAATTACATATTTATTTTCTTTAATTTTGTTTAATGCATCAAATATTGAGATGCTTTCATCATTAATAGTTTTCATAAAAATTACTATAAAAAGAATAGATATTAAATGATTTTAGAAAAAGTTCCAATAGGAGCTTCCACAAAAACTAATTATTTAATTCTAACTGGTCCAATATAGCTAATCTCACCGAAAGATCGTTGGACTCTATTTCCGCCGACTCTACTAATTTGATCAAAGGAATATTCAACTCTATCTAAACCTACTCTTGAAATCTTATTAAAAGAATATTCAATTCTTCTATCGCCAATTTTGCTTAATTTACCAAACGAATATTGTGGTCTACCTCCATAATATTTGATTAAAGCTTCTTCATCTGTCATTATTTTGCCTCCTATAAGATTAGCCTAATTTTATTATGCCCCCCCCGAAAAAGTGAAGAAAAATCGTTAAACAATTGATTTTTTTGCTTTTTTGCAACATTACCATGTCTCTACAACATCATTATTAAATTCTTATTTTTAAGCACAGCAAAAGCCTCAACCATTTTGAAATAGCTGAAGCTAATAAATAGTAATCAATAATTAGTTAGAAACTAATTTTTACAGAATCTCCATCCCAGGAGTAATTGTAATCAGAATCAGCAAAGGTAGTAATATCACTTCTATCCCATGTCTCACCATGGATGACAAAGTAGATTACTTTATTATCAAGATCTTTAGGGAAAGCTTTTTTTAAGTCTAGTTCAGCTTCAAAAGCTAATTCACCATATCCATCATCCATCTTAACAGCTTCAAGTTCAATTTTATCCCAACCAGCAATAGTATTCTCCGTGTAGCTATCAGAAGTTAATGGATTATCGTTTGTAAAAGTTAAGATATAACGATCTTGTAAAACTGCATCCTTCTCAGCAGAGAATGAACCAGATAATTTAAAGCCTTCTTTGATAGTCTCATTCAATCCGTATTTAAGAATGATAGCATCATTATCCTTGTCTGCTGTTCCCATTCTTAAAGTAGCTTCGATATCAGCTCCACAACTAGTAAGAAGAGTAATTGCACTTAGTGCAAAAGCCGAAAATAATTGCTTTTCATATATGTGGTTCCTTTCTTATGGTCATTAAGCGAGCCACCATCGCAATAAATATTGTACGTTTTAAAATATTGTGTTTCAATAAAATTAAAAATTACGGCTTCTTATCAAAGTATCTTTCTCATCTTCGTTTTGAACTTCAAAAAATCCTGCTATTATTCAATGTTTATCAAGGATTGTAAGCAGGTTTCAAAAGAGTCTCTTAAAGACATAAAAAAAGCGTCCCTAAGGATGTTTTCTTAATGTTTGGAGTTACCTTCAAACTGTATAACTAACCCAAAGCCTCCGGGATATAGGAAGCAGTTAGGATGTAATACGAATGGTGACCCGTACGGGATTCGAACCCATGAATGTATCCTTGAAAGGGATATGAGTTAAGCCACTTCTCCAACGGGCCAAGTGGCGCTTGCTATAGGATTCGAACCTACAACCGATCGGTTAACAGCCGATTGCTCTACCGTTGAGCTAAGCAAGCACCTAATACGCCTAAGCGCGTTTCATATTCTATAGATTGCAAGGTTTAATTGCAATAGGAAATTGCATTCCAAGTGAATTATTTTTTAAAACATAAGGTGACAGATTAATCGCGAAATCATCCAATTTAAGTAACCTAGCCATGTTTTTCTGCCAGGATGCTATTATTAACGTGTCCGGCCCGGCCTTTGAAAAGGAGGAAAAACTATGGCCAAAAAGGACAACAAACACTCTAAGTTAACCATCAACGACAGAATGCTGATACAAGCCTGCATCGCGAAGGGCGAATCCGCGAATCTGATTGCCGAAAGGATCGGATTCTCCGCCTCCACCGTTTACAGGGAAATCAAGCGAGGGTCCAAGACAAGGAACCTAGGCGCAGGCAAGTGTGCGAAAATCGGCCGTATCGGCATATGCAATTTTTGTAGCAAAAAGGCCTATTGCCGGCTGGAAAAGCGTTTTTACGACTACGAGAACGCAAGCGATGAATCGCAAAGGAGGAGAAGCGAGGCGAGGTCGGGTACAAGGATTCCCGGCGAATGCCTTGCCAAATTGGATTCCCTTTCCCAGCAAACAAGGGACACGGGGTCGATCCACCACGTCTTCGTCGCGAACGAATGGGCAAGCGAAATCTGCTGCGAAAGAACGTTGCGCAGGCTTGTCTATTCGGGTGTCCTATCCGTGAAGGCACACGAGCTTCGCAGATACGTTCGGTTTAAAAGGGATTCACAGAAATCGCGGAAGGCAAAGAGAATCCTCATCCGCGACGTCCGTGCCCTCGTCGGAAGGACGCATGACGACTTCCTTGCCTACGCGGCAGCCCACAAAAAGGCAATCGTCACCCAATACGATTCCGTCGTCGGCAAAAGGGACGACGGGGTGGCAATACTCACGATTACCTTCCCCAGGTTCAACCTGCAGATAGGCAGGCTGATAACAAAAGGCGACCCGTCGTCTGCCAAAAAGGCGATAGTAGGCGTGATGTCCAAACTCATAAATGCCGGTTTCCCGGACGCGTTCGAGGCTTGCCTATGCGACAACGGCACCGAATTTGCCACGTTCTACGAGATAGAGGATGCGGCCAAGCTCGCAGGCGCATCCGAATGTCGCGCCTTCTACGCAAGGCCTTACCGATCAAACGACAAGGCCGAATGCGAGAGGAACCACGAATTCGTACGATACGTCTTCCCGAAGGGAAAATCGCTCGACGGGCTGACCCAGGAAAGCGTGGACTCCGCCTTTGACAACATCAATTCGCTCGTCCGTGCCGGAAAGGGGAACCGAACGCCCAGCGAGGCGGCGGAACGGGTGTTCGGAAAGGCTTTTCTAGAAGCACTCGGAGTCAAAAAAATAGATAAAAGAAAAGTCAGACTAACTCCGATAATCTGACCTTCCAAAAGGCCCGGGCCGGGCCCAAAAAGCAGCCGAACCAAGCTTTTGCGATTACTTAGTCACAGGAATCACGAAAGCATTTTCGGCATACCTAAATTTTCATACAATGGACCGATTTAGTCAAACTTTGACAAGGTAATTGCAAAACCATAACTAAAATTTAACCAAGCAATCTTATTAATCGTATTCCGTTGCATTTATTTTGTCATTTAACGATTATTTTTTAAAAAAACGGACACGATGTCCGTTTTTGCTTAAATATATAAAATTAAGCGATTTTGTTTTCGATAGATTTGAATAAATCGCCTATAGTCTTGAAATTAGATAATTCTTCGGTGGCGAATTCAATTCCAAATTTTTCTTCAAGTTCAAGGCACATTTCCACCACGTCCAATGAATCCAAGCCTAAATCCTTTAAAGATTTCGTTTCATCAATTTCTTTTAAGTTCAGACGTTCCTTAAACATTTCACGGATTTCGTCCATTTTTTCTTTAGCCATTTCTCTCACCTCATAATTATTATAAATAGAGAGAAAAGCAAATCAAATAATAAAAACTTGGAGGACAAGTTTTATCCTTACCCTCCAAGTTTCCTTATGCGTCAATGCTTGCCACAAAAGAAATCTCATCGTTTGCTTTTTCGGAAATCTTTTCGCTGGTATTCTTAAACGTTGAATAAAGAACAGTACCAACAACAGAGAAAACAAGCAACACCATCATCATTCCGAGTAGTTGACCTTTAATTTCTGACATATTCTCACCTCCTTTCAATAATAAACCGTTGTATAGTAGCCCACGATCGCACTTCTTTTTACGCTAATATCGATCGTGTTTTTACTTAAAATTAAGGGCTTATATTCTTTATATAAGCTATATTCCAAAACATCCCCTAACCTAGGAATATTAGAGCTATAGGTAATTAAACTTGCCCCCGCATCGGAAACTAACTTCTTCGTTTTATCCGAAATATAGCCGTCTATCCCTATCCGATATGAAACAATCAAGGATAATGAATCCAATGATGAATGGATGGAAGAAATGCAAAATAAATCACCGCCGAATAACAAAACCATCATCATGAAGACACTAGATAAAAGCAAACCAAGTTTATAACCCATTCATTAATCCTCCCATTATTTCAACTATGGATAGGGAAAGCATTATCATGGTTATGCCACTGCCTAATAAAGGCAAGAATGATAAATTTGATAGTCTTTCTAGTTTTTTATTTTTCTCATTCTCAAACTCATCATCCCTTAGTTTTTGAAAAATGTGCTGAAATTGATTTATATAAACGCCACCTTCGCCCTCATCAACCATTTGAAAAATCGCTATCATGACTTCTTTAATTTTTGCTAATTTAAAGTTAGATGAAAAATCAATGAATGGTTTAATGGTTTTATCTTCCTCAATGCTTTTAAGCAAAGTTTCTAAATATTTTTTTACTTGGCCATTTGCAAATAAAATAATTTCTTTTAGAGATTGATAAACGTTAAATCCATCTTCAATAAAAATACCAAAAAAGGTGAATAATCTGACAAATTCATTGACATTGTTCTCCTCATTCATCCTTTTTTGCTTATCTATTTTCATATAGGAATAAAAAAGGGAACATAAAACTAGCAAAGCTGGAATAATTAAGAAAAACGAAATGCCTTTCCAAAAATAAATTACAGTAGCCAAAAGGAAGCAAAGCGATAATTCTATAAGTAATATCAATAGTTCTTTTTTATAATTTAAATTAGCGGCTTCATAAGCCTTTTTTAATTTATTCATGCTTGTCTCTCCTTTTTAATAAAGTATTAAGTGAAGAACTAGTAAAAGTGAAAACATAAATCAAGAAAGAAAAAAGCAATAAGACATAGAAAATAATTATGCAGCCAAGAAATGTAGGACTTTCCTTTAGAAAAGAATAAAAAGAAGAAAGGGCAATTCTCATAAATATTAAAATCAATAAAGAAATTCCCCAAAGAAGGCAAAACTGGTAGGTATTTTTAAGTCCTTTTCTCTTAAACGATAAATCGCTTTCTTCGATTCTGTTAGCTTCAGAAAGCAAGTCCCCGCTTAAGTTTAATATATTCCCTCCCTGGACTTGATAAATGGAAATAATTGATAAAAACATTGGGTATAATTCATTACCAAAATAAGAAGAAAGGTAATTTAGTTTTTCTTCTATCGTCAAAGACTCTATGGAAGAGATTACCTTTTTTAATTCTTTATCTACATTTGCGGTAGTACTCTCATACGCTTTATCTAAAGAAGAAGTAACCGATAAACAAACAATAAAACCGTTTATAAAGAAAGAGCATTCTCTTCGTCTTTTTAATTTGACTACGAAGTTATTAATTGTCGGAGCAACTATGCCTAACAGGCATATTAACGATAAGAAAAGAACAATTAAGCAAATATAGATTGAAGAAGAAATAATATAAGAACTAGCTCCAAGCAAAATCGAAATTATAGAAAATAATATTAAACTATTCATTGCCGATATCTCCCATTTGATAAATAATTTCGACTTTTTTCTCCTTTTCGTTTAATTTTCCAATGGAATCGACATAACGTTTATAGCAGCCATTAATGACCTTTGCTTTTAAATAAACAAAAGTCGAGAAATGATGGTAAATATCGGAAAGCAAGTCGTTATAGTCCAACCTTTTACTGCTCATCATGGCCATTCTTGCCATTCTGAAAGGCATGGATTCAATATCTTTTGCGTGAAAAGTAGTAATTAAAGGATGTCCTGACATAACACAATTTAAGGCATCTAGCATTTCTTCTCCCCTAGATTCAGCCAAAATCAAATAATCGGGATTGTTTCTTAATGAATTCTTAATCAAATACGAATAAGAAGATTTTTCCATTCGATCGTCCACAACCCAACAAGTCATATCCAAATTTGAAAAACCCCTACTTAGTTCTAATTCCATGACATTATCAATAACAATGACCCTTGTAGATGGGCTTAGATTCATCAAAAGATATTTTTGTAGTTCTGTCTTACCAGAACCAGTTTCTCCACCTATAACAATGGATTGTTTTTCCTTTAAGGCAGTTAAAAGAATTTCTTTGCTATCACCTTTAAAAAAATCTGGATTAGAAATAATGGCACTACCTTTTTTTGCTATCCTTAAAGAAAATGAATAAGATTTTGTATTATTGACTCTTGTGATAGATAAAAAAGCCGCATTCAATCTATATTTAGAAAAAGAGACATCTAAAAATGGTTCAAGATAAGAAAACTGTTTTTCCGAATAATTTGCAATTTGTCTTAAAAAGGCCCCTACTTCAGAAAAAGAGACAGTGATATCCGATTTTTTTCTCCCGAATTTATTGCTTTGATAATAAATATATTCGCCATTATAAGAAATGTCTGTAATTTCTTCTTGCCCTAGCAAGGGGGAAAGAAAAGAATGTTCTAAATAATCAACTAATTTTAAAGCGTTTTCCATTAGAAATTCCTCGTTATCGTAAAATTGGCCTTTTTATCAAACTTAATCAAAGGCTTGTTGTATATTCTTATGCGAACGCTTGCAAAATCAGGTTTAGATGAATATTCATGAGTAAAACTATCTAAGAATTTATAATCCAAAGAATAAACAACCATATACTTGCTAAATTCCCTTTCAAAATAATCGCCAACCATTGTTTTAAATACAATTTGGTCAAAGTAAGGTTCAATGTTGTTACCATCATCATCATAAGCAACGACCGCATTCTCTGCCGGTCCTTTATATAAACCTAGAAAAGATCTATTCAATCCTTCGACAAAATAGGACTGCTTGAAAGTAAAAACTAGCAATATCAAGCCAAAACCAGACATAATCATGTTAAGCATTACAAATCCTCCCCGATTACCACGCAATATTGGCTAGCCCCGCAAGTACCAAAATTAGAAGGATAAAAACTTACCGATGTATCGAAGGAAAAAGAATCTTCCATTTCACCAAGACTAATAAATCTAAGCGAAATATCGTATGAATCTAAATCATGCCCCGTTGCAATGGGAAAGAATATATCGCGAGTCATAAAGTAAGGGGTTTTAGGCTTGCTTATAGACATTCTTAATGTTTTCTTTTCGACATAATAATTCCTAGCCGCCCTAAAACCATATACCTGCCACGAAGAAGAATTTTCGATATGGAACATTTCAATTGGAATGACTCTTCTTTTTGTTGAAGTGCCCGCTAAATTCCCAATAGCAAAATCATCAACATGGTTTTTTATAATAAGAGAAGCGCGACCAGAAATAGTTATGTCTTTATAAACATCATTTTGATAATTAAGAAATATAGAAGGCAAGCATAAGGCACGGCTTAAATTATTTTTTGCTATTTTATTAATTAAAAATTTATATCTAGAGCTACCGTTGAAACTAGAAGGAATCCCAAATAGGCATTCACCCCTATTTGTTTCATATACTTTATTATGGCTAAGCGGCTCTAAAGAATATATTTTCCCAGCTTGAACCTCAAAATGAGAACTAATAGAAATGCCATTGCCTATATTAGGATTGTTCTCTCTTTGGCCCCATAAATACAATTGGAAATATATTTTATCGTTTTTATTAACATAATAAGGGATTGTAGAAGTTTGATAAGTCCTGTTACTAGTTTGGTTACGAAAATCATATTGCTTAGGGACTTCATAAATTTTTTTGGCTTCTGCTTTATCCTTGAAAACACGAATGGTAAAAGTAAACAAGCGGCACTTACTAATATCAAAAGACCAATCGATTGTAACGTCTTCATTTTTTATAATTGGGTGGACGTGATAATCAAAATTAGCCGCAGAATTATTCGCCATTAAAGGAGAGCCAAATAAAGATAAAAGCGAGCTTTCGCCAATTAAAAGCCTCAAAACATTTTTCATATTAAAAAGCCTTAGCAACAGATGCAAAGCACTGCTTTAACTTTTCCGAATAATCTTTTACAAAATAAAAATTTAAATACCAGAATTTATAATGTCTCCCTTTTTCCAAACAATCATTAATAAACATTATTCTTTCTAAGCAATCTAACGTTAAATAATAATCTTTGACTTTTTTTAAAAATCTACCCTCTACTTTTTCTTTATTGGCGTTTAGAAAATCTTCACTCAAGTCGTAAACATGATAATCTGGACTTTTTCCTAAATTAATTAAGCATTGCCTATATATTTGGCCAATCAATAAGGCTTTATTTTTAGCATTAAGTTTTTTTATATTTATTTGTAAATTTTCTTCCATTATTCTCACCTCAATATTTAGTTGAGGCTAAAGACATAAAACGGCTACAACTTTTTACTCTTGAAAGAAAAGAATGAAAATAAAATAATAAAGCCATGATTCTTTTAGTAGGCGCTAGCGCATCAGGAAAAACAGAAATAGCTAAATTCCTATCAAAAAAATATGGAATTAAAAAAGCCATTACAAATACGACAAGAGAAAAGCGAGATGGCGAAATAGATGGGGTTGATTATTATTTTTTAAGCAAAGAAGAATTTTTAAATTTAAAAGAAAACGATAAATTGGTCGAAAGTACCATTTATAACGGTAATTATTATGGATGCAGCAAAAATGAGATAGGCGAAAATAAATGCATTGTCTTAGAGCCCGAAGGAATAGCCTCTTTTTTAAAACTAGGAAATAAAGAAATGGTTACTTTTCTTCTTTTGGCAAAGGAAGAAACTAGAATAAGGCGCATGAAAAATAGAGGCGACTCTATTGATTCAATAAATAAAAGAATAGAAACGGATAAAAAAAGATTTGATTTAAATAGAATTGGAAAAATAGATTTCATAATCGAAACGGATGGAAAACCAATCGATCTACTAGCTAAACAAATCTATGATTTATACCAAAATCATTTAAAAAAGTATCGGAATTAACCGATACTTTTTTATTCTTCGTCATCTTCTTCTTTTGAATTAGTAGGATTATAATCCTTTAATTCAGCCGCCCAGTTATGAGGAATAATCTTACCTTGTTCCAAATTGTTTTTGTCCATGACATCGGCAATAAGTTGTTTAGCCCTTCTTAAAGACAATTCGGATTTAACTTTAAATACAAGAGGAATATCCTTATAAACATTCTTATGCGATACATCTTGTACTGGCAAAGGCGTATTTGCATAATCTTTTGGATCTAGACCAAAGTATAATTTTAAGCTCTTGCCTGCAATTGTTATTTTCACAAAAGTAACTTTGTGTAAACGGAAAGTATCGCCGGAATTAGAAACTCTAGATTTTGCCCCATACGAGAGAATCTCGGACTTTAACTCATTATAATTCGACTTCATCTCCTTATCGGCGTCAACCATTCTAGTCGGGAAAGGGATGCGGATGATTTTATCATGAGGAGGTAAGTTTGGATTTATAGCGCCTACAACTCTTTTAACGGGTTGGATTGGTTTGCTCTCTTCTTTAGTTGCAGTCGGATTATTAACTACAACGGTTATATTTGGGGTTTGAGCTAAAGGTTTGGTTTCGCTTTTTCCTTCTATTTTGGGTTCGTCATCTTTAATAACTACGGTAGTCGGTGTTACTTTCTCTTCTTTTATAGGAGAAGAAGAAATCTCTTGCTTAATAATAGAACGGATTAATTCAGGAGTAATTTTCGATTCGTCTTTTTTATTTTCCTCCTTAGGAAGCTTAGAAAATTCTTCGGAGATGATTTTTCTAATATCATCAATAGAAATAGAAGGCTTTTTGGTTTCTTCTTCTAAAGCTTTTCTTCTTTCTTCAGAAACACGCAATTCCGCTAAACGCTTTGCTTCTTCTTCCTTAGCTTTTTCTTCTTCTAATTTCTTGTTCTTTTCTTCCTGCTCTTTTCTAAGTTGCTCCAAAGCAGATTTTCTAGCCTCTTCAAGCGTTTTAACCCTTTCTTCTTCTTGGAGCTTTGCCTTTTTTTCTTCTTCTAATTTCTTTTTTTCATTTATTTCATTTTCTATCTTAAAGGCAGATAGTTCTTGTTTAATCACTTCCCTAACATCAGTTTCGGTTAATTTTTCGTTTGGATTACTATCTTCTTCCTTCTTCGTTGAGGCTTCTTTTATTGTCTTAAATTCCTCAGAGATAATTTTTCTAACATCATCGGCTGTTAAAGAAGGGACAGGGGCAGGTTCAACCACTATATCCTCTTCCTGTTTGCCTAGTATCTTTTTAATCTCATCAGAGAAAATAGAACGAACTTCATCGGCTGTTAAGCCTTTTTTCTCTTCTTTTGTTTCACTAGAAACAGGAGAAGGGACAGAAACTATAACAGGAGTAGTCGGCTTATCTTTGTCGCTTAATTCTTCGCGAACAATTTTTCGTATATCATCAGAAGTTAAAGGCTTTTGACCAGATATGGCTCCTTGAATTTCAGAAAGTGGAACAGTAGACCCTTTCTTTTGCTCTGTTTCTACTTTAGATGATTCGGGAGAATAAGTATTGATATATTGGACTAATAAGGGTCCTGCAATCGATTGACCTCCGTAAGGATTAGAAAAAGAAGGAATAGTATTATATTGAGAAGTTTGAGCATATTGCTTTTCGGTAGAAAGAGGATTCTCTTCTTTCTTCTCTATGGACTTTAAATCTTTTTCCAAAGCATTATCGGAAGCATCGTCATCATCATGAATAACTACCACATTATCCATTTTCTTATCAAAGTCAGCGTTACTAGATTTGCTATCGTTTTCAATAAGCACCTTATTTTCGCTATTAGAAGCACAATAAACAATATCAGCAATAACAGCAATTAAAGACAAAATAAACCCAACTAAAATCAAAAAGGCAGGAACAAAAGATAAGGCAAGCCACCACCCGTCAATAAGTCCATTTTTTAGACTATCAATCATCGCTAAGAAATAGAAAGAATCAGATGCCATAAAGAAATCTGGTGAGAAGAAAATTATCAAGGAATAAAGCAACAAAACACTTTCAATTAAAAATGCAAGTGATTCAAGAAGAGACAATGCATGCTTTTTCGAGATCAAGAAGCAAATATGCAAAACCAATAAAATGAGACAGATGCCACCAACAGATATAAATAAAATCGTTAGTAAACTTGATAAATTAGAAAACATCCCATTTAAAATTTGGCCAAAATTTGCAAAATCAAGCATGAATTCCGACGTGAATAATGGCAATTTATCTTGCATTAAGGAAGGCAAGAAAAACATAAAAACGAGCCCACCAGCCATTAAAATAAGACTAATGATGGACAAAATAGTCACTTTCTTTTTCATAAATAACCTCCACTTCAAGTTATTATTAATCTTATTTTAAATCAATAAAAAGCAATAAAAAAGAAAAATCAACGCAAAAAGCCACCGCTTTTACTTACTAAACGGCTTTTTGCAAAACACTTCTAACTTATTTTTATCGATTTCAATTACATTAGGAGATAATTCATATTGTTCACCATCCAAGCACCAAGTAGATAAAGAAAGCGAATTAATGATTACTTTACTTGTCTTTATGGGCTTTATTTTTGGATGAATAAAATATGATAAAAGACCATTAAAGATCCTATTTTTAGTTAAATAGACCTCAAAATATCCATCCTGGCTAGAGGAATTTTTATTTATCTTAAAACCTCCAACCCTATTTCCATTTAAAAACAAAATAAATGGAGACATACCATCATAATTAATGCCATTAATTGTTAAAGAATATGTAACTTTGCTTTTTTTAAATAGAAATTTTAAAGCTTGCAAATAATAGGCAAGCCTACCTATTATGCGCAATGCCTTTCTACTAGTTTGATACGAAATAGAACTAAAAGTCCCTATAGCGCCCATATAGGTAAAAAACTTATCACCTATTTTAATTAAATCGAAACGACCCGTGTATTGGTTTTCTATAATTTTTAAGGCTTTATTAATAGAACCATAAACACCAAAAGAATAACCACAATCGCAAATGGTACCCGTGTTTATATAGCCTAATATAGGCTTTTTGTCTATCCTCGCTATTGCATTGACTATATGATTAAAAGTACCATCGCCACCACAAATGATCAAATAATCATATCCATTGATCAAAATCGATAAATTTTCGATCGCGTTATTTAAATCGTCAATTTTTACAAATTTAAAAACATCGAAAACTTTATTAAGCCTTTTTCTAATTAAATTATCAATTCTCCGGCTATTTCCCTTTCTACTTTTTGAAGCACAAAGACAAATGGCCCTTTTCATAAGATTATGATAACACAATTTATTGCTTTTTATTTTTTATGGATGCACCAACAAAATTTTCAAAAAGAGGATTTGGTTTCATTGGCCTAGAAGTAAATTCGGGGTGAAATTGAGAAGCAATAAAGAAAGGATGGTTATCCAATTCAATTATTTCAGTTAAGCCAGTTTGAGGATTCTTGCCACTTATCTTCATATGGCTTTTAGAAAAGGCATCCTCAAATTTGGAATTAAATTCATATCTATGCCTATGTCTTTCTCTAATCAATTCCTTTTTATAACAAGAATAAGCAAGCGAATTTTTATCCAATTTGCAATCATAAGCGCCAAGTCTTAACGTGCCTCCCATATCGATCCCAGCATATTGGTCATGAAGATAATCGATAACTGGATATTCTGAATTAGGATCAAACTCAGTCGAATTAGCCCCTTTCATGCCCAAGACATTTTCAGCATATTCAATAATTGCAAGCTGCATCCCAAAACAAATGCCTAAGAACGGGATGTTATTTTCCCTAGCGTATCTAATTGCTATTTTCTTTCCTTCGGAACCTCTTTGTCCAAATCCACCTGGAACTAGAATCCCATCACAATTAGATAAAATTGAGGCAGCATTGTTCTCGTTTAAGTCCATGGCTTTTATCCATTCAACTTTAACATCATAAGAAAAAGCATAGCCGGCTGCTTTTAAGGCTTGATAAACCGATAAATAGGCATCCTTTAGTTCAACATATTTCCCAACCAAGGCAATCTTAACGGAATTTTTTATGCTTTTGATCTTCTTGATAAAAGAAAGCAGAGAAGATAAATCAGCCTTTTTGGCATTTAAATTAAAATGCTTTAAAACGTAATCATCTATTCCTTGTTCATGCAAATCAATGGGCAAATCATAAATGCAAGGAGCGTCATCAGCTTCAAAAACGCCTTCAAGAGGAACATTGCAGAAAAGAGAAACTTTTTCTTTTGTATGCTTATCTAGTTTCACCTCGCTACGTAGGATAATGGCATCTGGTTGAATTCCTAGACCCGTAAGTTCTTTTACTGAGTGTTGAGTTGGTTTGGTTTTAGTTTCTTCGCTTGTTTTTAAATAAGGGACAAGCGTGTTATGGATAAACATTGTATTGGCATAACCAAATTCTAGCCTTGCTTGTCTAATAGCTTCTAAAAATGGTAAGGATTCAATATCTCCAACGGTACCACCAATTTCGGTTATAACAATGTCGGCACCGCTTACTTTAGCAGCATCAAGCAATCTTTTCTTAATTTCGTTTGTAACATGTGGAATAACTTGGATAGTCGCGCCTAAATAGTCCCCTCTTCTTTCTCTAGCAATGACAGAGGAATAGATTTTTCCTGAAGTTATAGAAGATTCCTTTGTTAAATTTTCATCGAGCCAGCGTTCATAATGCCCAATATCTAAATCGGTTTCAGCTCCATCATCGGTTACAAAAACTTCGCCGTGTTGATATGGTGACATAGTTCCTGGATCGACATTTAAATATGGATCAAACTTCTGCATGAAGACTTTAAATCCTCTATTTTTTAAAAGCAAGCCTAAACTAGAGGCGGATATCCCTTTTCCCAAAGAAGAAACAACCCCACCGGTAACAAATATAAATTTGGTGTCCATAACCAAATCCTCCAAAACACAATTCCAATATTTTAAATAGGGAGAGGCTTAGAGGCAAAAAATATTTTTTATTTTTTTTACAATGTCAAAAAAACATTTAAAAAACCAATTATTAATGAGACTAAAGAAATTTAATATTTTAAAAACTAATATGCAAAAGTTGATTTAATAACTTCAAATATTACATCGGCTATCTTTTCAAACCCATCATCGTTAGGATGCAATCCATCGTAAGCCCAGCCATAAGCCTCGATTGGATAAGGGTAAATCTTTAAATTTGAGTCAACATGGACACTTAAAAAATCTGGGTAAGGCAAATCTTTAACCTCACCATTTTCTTTTATTCTAAAAAATTTCATTGCATTTTCGCTTTTAAATCCAGTTTCATCATGCAAATTAACAGGATAAACAAAATCATAAAAGCTTGCGCATTCTAATATCTTATTAGCAAATTCGCTTAAATAAACCCCGTTTTTATTTGGCGTAGAGCTATCGTGGGCATTGTTGTTGTAATCAAATATATAAACAAACCTGCCTCTTTCCACCGGATTGCATAGGTATATCTTACCATTAGGAGAAACTTCATGAATCCTTTTTATAATATCACCCAGGTTTCCTAAGACAGTTCCCTTTTTAGCCGCCTTAAAATCAGATAAAGAGCCAAGTTCTCTTGAACCAAACCAGTCATTTGTCCCAAGCAATATGATATAAATATCTCCTTTTGGAATTTTTACATCCAAAAAATTAGAAGCAGCCGCCCCATTAATGCCAAGGTTAATTAATTTTGTTTTAAATGGCAATTTCTCAATTAGCCTAGTCAAATATCCTTTTTTTACCCTATTACCACTTTCCGGCAAGTCATTATTGATGTAAGTATAGGAATCCCCTATTGCAACAAGCTTAAATTCTTTTTCCATAACGAAAATATTATAAGCAGGGAAAAGGTAGATAAAAAGAAAAGAAAAACCCACAAAATCTCTTTCGTGGGCATGCTTGCACTTGGTGACCCCAGCTGGAGTCGAACCAGCCATTGGACCTTGAGAGGGTCCCGTCTTAACCGATTGACCATGGGGCCAAGCGACTACTATTTTACTAGCGGTCACAAACTTAAGGCAAGGAAAAATCTATTTATAATGCGGAAATAATGGTAGATAGCCTATTTTTTACTTCCTCTTGTCCTAATATCTCTAAAATCTCATGTAAATTTGGAGATTCTTTTGAACAAGTTAAAGCTAAACGCAATATTTCGGCACAATCAGAAACGGAGCCCTTATAGGCAGAAGGATTATTTTTATAATCTTTATTTGATGAAGCAAACCCATGGTTTTCTCCAATTTGCTTAAATCCGTTCCACCAAGTAGATTCATCAACATTAAATAACATCTCTTCTTTTAAACTAGAAAGAATATCTTTAACCAAGTCTAAATTAAATTTTTCATCGAATTTAACGTTTTTTATCATCTTTTCCCACTCATCGTGATAGAAAAATCTAACAAGAGGATAAATATCAGAATATTTAGCATAGTCTTTCCTTGGGTTCTTGCGATCTTTTTCAATGTTTAATATCTTTTTAAAATAAACTGGATTTGATTCGATCTTTTCTAACAATTTCTCATCGTGCTTTTTAGCATAATCATAAACATTGCCATACAATTCTTCTAAAGGCATTTTAGCCAAAATTTCTTTGGCAAAATAATTAAGTTTGTTTTCATCGAATAAAGCTCCATCTAAAGACATCTTCTTTAAAGAGAAAGTAAATTTAGATAAGTCAAAACTTTTATTAGCAATAGCCCATTCTTCAAAATTAGAATTAGCAATAGACATTAAATAAACAAGCAAAGATTGAGGACAATAACCATTTTCTAGGAAATAAGAAACGGCCGCTTCTGGATCTTTTCTTTTAGAAAGCTTCCTTTTATTCCCGTGGTCAAGTTTCATGATCGAAGGGATATGGGCATATTTAGGGGCTTTCCAACCTAAGGCTTTAAACATATCAAGATGAATTGGAGTCGATGGAATCCATTCTTCTCCCCTAGTAATGATGGTGGTTCTCATAAAATGATCGTCACAGACATGGGCAAAATGGTATGTAGGAAGACCATCAGATTTTAGAATAACAACGTCGGTATCATTATCTTGAAGTTCTATTTCTCCCCTAATGGCATCGATAAATTTTGTTTTTTTGTCGTGATCCCCATTAGATTTGAACCTGATTACCCAAGGTGTGCCATTTTTGATTCTTTCAATTCTTTCATCTGGAGTTAGATTTCTATCTCTAGCATAAGAGCCATAATAACCAGGCAATATCTTATGCTCTTCTTGGAACTTCCTAATAGCATCTAAATCTTCAGGCGTGCAAAAATCTGGATAGGCACGGCCCCTTTTTACCAATTCCTTAATAACGGCACGATAAATATCTTTTCTTTTCGATTGTTGATAAGGCCCATAATCCCCTTTGTCGCCATTAGAAAAATATCCCTCATCAGCCACAATGCCGAATTCTTTTAATTGTTGAATCAATAAATCGCCAGATCCTTCAATTGTCCTTTTGGTATCTGTATCTTCTAATCTAAAAAAGTAGACTCCACCAGATTGTTTAGCAACAGTATAAGAAATTAAAGAAGTAAACAAAGACCCCGTATGTAAAAAGCCGGTTGGAGACGGGGCAAACCTAGTTACTTGGGCACCTTCTTTTAAATTTCTAGGTGGATACATTCTTTCCAAATCATCAATACTTAGTTTTACATCAGGAAATAGAAGTTCAGCGAGTTCAATATTATCAGCCATAAACAGTCCTTAAAAATAAACAAACAAATTATATTCTTATAATTTAAAATCTTCTACTTGAAACGTAATTACTCTTGCGTATATAATAGTCAAGCCTTCAGGCGATGCAGGCATAGTTCAGTGGTAGAACATTACCTTGCCAAGGTAAATATACGGGTTCGATTCCCGTTGCCTGCTCCAGTAAAATGTATCGATCGTTTATGATCGATTTTTTATTTTTTCAATTACCTTGTAAGCGGTTTTATATGAAAAATAGATAAACTTGCTAGACCAAAATAGGCTTGCAATGCTTTAATTACTTAATACATAAAAGTAAGAAGAGAAAAAATGATTGATTTACACATACACCTTGACGGCTCTTTAAGCATAGAGGATTTACTCTATTTGGCAAAAATTAACCATGTTGACGAAAAAATGGTTCTAGAATACGAGAAGCGCTTACAATTTGACATAAAAAACAAATGCAGATGTCTTTCCGATTATCTTTCTTATTTTGATTTGCCAGTTAAGCTTTTGCAAAATGCAACTTCCTTAACTTATGCGACTTATTCTTTATTCAAAAGATTAAGCAAGCAAGGCTTAATTTATGCAGAAGTTAGATTCGCACCCTGCTTGCATTTAGAAAACAATCTAACGCAAACTCAAGCCGTTAAAGCTGTCTTAAAAGGACTTGAGATGGCAAAAAGCGAAACGTTGATGCCCGGTCAAATCATTCTTTGTTGCATGAGAGGAAAGGATGAAGCAACAAATCTAGAAACGATAAAAGTAGCTATAGAGTTTTATAAAAAAGGGGTATGTGGAGTTGATTTAGCCGGTTCAGAAAAAGAATATAAAACCGAAGAATATAAAAACGTATTTAGACTAGCGAATGAAAATAATATTCCCATTACAATCCATGCAGGGGAAGACGACAATTATAAATCCATTTGGGAAGCCATTAGAATTGGGGCTAGAAGAATTGGACATGGGGTTGCTAGTATTGAAGACCCCATGTTAATGGAATTTTTATCCCAAACAAAAATCGCCTTAGAATTATGTCCCACAAGCGAAGTGGATACCCATGCCATAAATCGTTATAAAGATTTGCCCATAAAAGAGTTTTTAAAGAAAGGGATAATGGTAACGATAAATACCGATGACATGGCCATATCTAACATTACATTAAAAGAAGAATTTAAAAAATTACAAGAATGTTTTTCTTTAAGCGAAGAAGAGATAGAAAAAATATTAAAAAATTCTATTGAATCTGCCTTTTTAGATAACGACCAAAAAGAATATTTAGCTAATATATTCCAAGAAAAATATAGTCAAAAATAAAAACTACTCTTTGTCTTGATCGTTAGAATCATTTCTAGATGAATCCTTATCTACTTTTGTGCTGTCTATAGAATCTTTTTCTTCCTTATCTTCATTTTGCTCTTTTTTTGCATCATCCAAAGACTTTTCAGCTTCTTTGATATTTTTAAAAGCCTCATTTATTTGTTCATTTGTAAAAATAGAAGTTTTCTTAAGTTCTTCTAAAGATTTTAAAGAAAATTCAATAAAAAACTTCTTAATGTTTTGATCATTGTTTCTTATAAATAAATCTGAAGAAATGAAAGTAAAAGGCAAATAAAAACTTAAAAAGAAAATAGCAAAAAACAAAGCAAAACAAATAGCAAATGTTGGCAGCGTAGGAAATAGAAAAAAGGAAAGCAAATAGCCAAGGACAAATCCCGTTCCATAAAATAAATAAGCGGGCCAATTCCTTTTAACAAAAGACCAATAAAATAATTTTTTGTCACTTCTAACCATGAAGGAAAAAAGGCTATTTAAAGCAGACGGGGACACGCTGCCAACCCTTGAACGAATATGGACATTCAATGAATTTAACAAAATATTATGGCAAAAATAAAGTGAAGAAAATAGCAAAGGAATGCCTTGTGAAAAATGATAAAAGAGTAATAAATCGTTATTTTCAAATAACTTTTCTATAGAATTAAATCCATCGTTTTGTAGCAAAGAAACGACTTGGTCAAGACTTTCTTTAAAAGTCGGTGAAACATTTATGGCGATATAATAATAGGCAATAACTACAGCAAAAGAAAAAACAACATAGACCAATAAACTTTTAAAAAAAGTCAATATTACGCGATAGCAACCTTTGAATTGTGAAGAAAAATAAGATAAGAAAAAACCAAAGGAAGCCTTGTTAGATATACCCCTGCCCTCAATTAAAAAATTAATGGATACTTGTAAAGAAAACAAAGTAGGCAAAGCAATTAAAGGGATAGTTAAATACAAAAAAGAAAGATTTATAAGTCCGATTCCAATTGAAATTCCAGCAACAAGAAGAAAAACAAAAAGCAATGCAAAAATTTGCAAAGGATATTTTTTTATCCTAGAAAAAGAAATTTTGTCAAAGGGTCTATTGATATCAAATTTTTCCATTAAGATTTAGCTCCGAAAAGTCTCTAGCGGCAATAGCAATTGATTTTGGGTCTAAAGGAGAGACATCATTAGACTCGAGCTGTTCTATTAAAAAGGGGAATTTTTTCAAAGAAACAATGAAATTGTCCGTATAGGTATTGTTAAGTCTAGTCATCATACAGTCATCGTTAATTAAAACAATAGATATGAATATTTTGCTATCTATTCCCGTCATTAACGACATTCTATCGACCCTTACTTTATTTACTAGCATTGGATTTTTAATATAAGTTGCTTTTTTTCCTTTATAAAAAATCCAACTAGGATCGGTTTCTTTTGCCGCGATTGCCCCATCATAATACCTATCCCTGATGCAATAAATATACTTATCTCCAATCATTATATGATCGATATGAAACGTTTCTTGATCAGCTGTTTTGTTCGCAAAGTTATTAATTAAATAATAATCATTATCTAGAACTACTCTTCTAACCTTGCGATAATACATTCTTAATGTGAACTTTTTGTATAAGAATCTTTTTATTGGACTATAAAAAAATAAGAATAGCAAAAACAAAAAGCAAAGAACGCAAAGAACGCAAAACAAACTCAATCGAACACTATATGGCATAAATATAAAATTAAGCGAACTTTTCGGCAGTCAATATTGCGATTTCAGCCATATCTTTTAACCCAAGTTGCCTCTGTTCGCTAGTGAGAATTTTATC
This sequence comes from uncultured Bacilli bacterium, assembly GCA_934725985.1. Taxonomy (GTDB): domain Bacteria; phylum Bacillota_I; class Bacilli_A; order RFN20; family CAG-826; genus Alloenteromonas. Next base: position 566,279 of record CAKVCX010000002.1, read on the forward strand.
ACTTAAAAAGGAATCGGAAACAGTTAATATGCAAAGGGCTTTCTTTTTAAATTTGGCAGCATTTGTATATAAAGCATAAGATTCCATTTCAACGCCTAGCAATCCTAATTTAGCCCACCTTTTCCACACTTCTTTATCTTCATCATAAAAGACATCGGCAGATAAAATATTTCCCACGTGGACCTTTTTGTTTAATTTATTGCTAGCTTCATAAGCCGAAAGAAGCACGTCAAAAGAAGCTATTGCCGAATAAGTCCCTCCATTAAGGGCAAATTGGCTAGACCAATTGGAATCGGTGCAACTACCTTCTGCTAAAATTACATCCCCTACATCTATTTCTTTTTGATAGGTACCGCAAGTGCCAATACGAATTATGGTCTCAACGTCGAATTCACTAAAAAGTTCATTAGAATAAATTCCAATGCTAGGCATGCCCATGCCAGAAGCCATAACAGAAATTCTTTTTTTAGAAGAAGTATAACCCGTGTAGCCCAAAATTCCCCTAACGCTAGTAACAAGTTTAACATCATTTAAAAAAGTCTCGGCAATCCATTTAGCCCGAAGTGGGTCTCCCGGCATCAAAACGACTTTGGCAAAATCGCCTTTGTTAGCATTAATGTGTGGTGTCGACATTTATTGAATCCTCCTTTTCTTTTGATTCGATTATATGCGTGCGACTAATTTCGTCCACGCAACTATGATGCTTATTAGATACAATAATACTTATTATCTCGGCAACTAAAGCAAATCCAAAGGTAGAAGACGCTAATAAAAGAATGGAAAGAAACCTGGTTAAATATTGCTTTGTTCTAGGGTTATCGCCACTAAAAGACACAATTTTCAAATCAAAAAACCTTAAACCGACAGTTTGGCCATTTTTGTATAGAGGCATCCCGACTAAATAAATCAAATCCACGCCAAGTAAAAATGCCCCAGAAAACAAAGAAGAGAAAAATAAAGCAACGGCAGAAGAGCCGGTCTTAGAAACAAGATTATTGACCAATGCCATACCAGCAGGTAAAGCCAAAACAATGTCAAAAAGTAAAATAATAACAGTATCTATCATAGAGGCTAGAATACGTCTAGAACATATTTTGTAATTTTCTTTGCGCTCAGTAGTTTCCATTTTAAAAATAAAGATTAATTTTATTAATCTTGAAATTTTATACTATCTTTTTCTTTCTAACAATAACTTAAGCCAAAATTATTCATCCGCGTTTGCAGAAGAATCGCTAGACATAGCCATATAATCTTCAAATGTCGAAAGGAAAGTATCTGGGCCAACAGTTTGTAGTTCGCCTTGATAAGCAATTGAAATCCTGCCAGTTTCTTCAGACACAACCACAGTAACGGCATCGCATACTTCCGAAATTCCTATAGCGGCTCTATGTCTTGAGCCAAATTTGCCAGTTAAAGGTCTAGTAGTTGGGGTGAAGTAGACCGAGGCTGCAAGTATCATGTCGTTTTTAATAATAACCGCACCATCATGAAGCCTAGTTCCAGGGTAAAAAATAGTTTGTAAAAGTTCAGAGGAAACTGGGGCATTAATAATAGTCCCAGATTTCATTACATCAGTTAAGGAATCCTTTTTTTCAAAGGTAATAATTGCCCCTATTTTTTGCTTAGCCAAAGTAATAACGGCAGTTTCGACTTTTTTATAAACGGCATCCCTGTCAAATAATGTTTCTGGACGAGTCTTGTTTTTATGTTGAAATAGATTAGCAATAGAAGACTTGCCTTTGTAATTATTTGAAGTAAACGATCTTCCTTCCGTTGAATTTGAAATGTAGAAAACGAAAAAACCACATAAAAACAAAACCAAAGAAAGAAAAAGTGGCAAGCTTAAATCGAAAAGCCAAAAAAGTATAATCAACACTTCAATGGAAATTATATAGGTCCGCACAAATTTCCTTTTAAACCAAAGAAAGGCTACCACATCAAAAATTCCAAAAATCAAAAGAGCAAAAACAAAAGACAATATAGTTGTAACGCTACCAAAATTACTAATTGTCGAAAGCGAATTCAAAATAGATTCTTTCATATTAATTATTACCAATGCATTGCCGATAAGGCGTCAAAATCATTATTAATCTAGTGAAATAGGAATTAGAGGATTATTAGTCTAAAAGACTATTTTCCTCAACCAATAATTATAATAGCAAAAATCTATGAGACCTTACAAATAAGGATGAAATAAATTTCATTAGTTGTAATGAACTCATGCAACATTTAGTATCGTTTTTTGTTCATATTATAATCATTTTGCCATAATTAATTTAAATTAGTATCGTTTTTTGTTCATTTTCTATATTATATTTATCATGAATTCTAATTTATCATTTGACTTAGTTTTGCTAGCAAACAATTTCCAAATTCAAAGTTTGAAATTACCATTTATAAACAAAAAGTACACTCTTTTCTATTTAGTCGAAGGAGGAGGAAAGTTAGTCTTAGCAAATAAAGAAATGCGAATAAGAGAAAATACATTGGTTTTCGTAAACAAAGGCAGCATTATCTCTTTAAATTTAGAAAAAGAGGCAAAACTATATAAGATTTCTTTTGACGAAGACTTGGTTTCCATGAAAAACTATCTAGAAAAAGAGAACCTGATAAATGAAAGCAAAAACAAGCAAGAATTAAGCTGTGTTTGTCTAGCGCCAGGTTCAAAAGAATACGTTTCTTTGCTTTCAAATTTAGATGAATTAATAGAATTAAAAGAAGATAACCCATTTTATGAGTATGAAATTAAAAGAAAAATATTAACAATTTGGCTAATAATTAATAAAAATCTCTTTAATGGCAATTTTGTTAAAAAAACAAAGAAATTAGAAAAGACAAAACAATTCCTCTCTTTAGTATCTTTAAAATTTAAAGAAGACTTATCTGTTAAATCGGTTGCAAAAGAAATGGAATTAAGTGTTCCAACATTGCAACGTTATTTAAGTGAGGAAATCAAGTTAAGTCCCTATCAATACTTATTTAACTATAGACTTTTTGCCGCGACAAAACAGATAATCACAACAAATAAAAAAATAAAAGAAATTGCTTTCGAAAATGGATTTAAAGCAAAGTCCCACTTTGGCTATGAATTTAAAAAAATCTTAAAAATGAGCCCAAATCAATATAGAAAGCTAAATTCAATAAATACTAATTAATGGAATAAAAAAAGAAAAAGAAAGCCGCGACTAGCATGGCTCTTTTTTTTAAAAAAAAGATAATAACCTCATAAGGGTCTAAAAATGAAAAGAAAAAAACTAATTATATCTACGATTCTATCCTCTACTTCCTTGCTTTTGTTAGTAAGCCTAGGGTTATTTAATAAAGGAAGCGCGACCTATTCGTCTCCAAATGAATTATGGGTTCATTATCCAAAAAAGGAAGCGAGTGAAAAAGAAAATGGCATAAGAGAATATTGGATAGAGTGTTCTACTCATCGATATCAATTTAGCAAGCCAAACAGTTCAAATATTCAAGAATATACTTCTTATAATACTGATGGGTTTAGTGAAAACGATCCTCGTTGGATTAAATATATTCCTTCTTATAAAAATGCATTTTTCGACTTAAGCAGCGATAGTTTTGATTTTTCAGAAATAAATATATCTGGCTATACTCCAACCGATTCAATTTCTAGCGAACCTGGTTCAAAAATAAGAACGGATTTTACAAAGGATAATTTATCGCCAAGTTATAATTTAGAGTGCTTGACGGTCAGTGATGTCATTTCAAGCAATGATGAACTATCCTCGTTTTGTAAGAACATTGATGGAAAAGAAGTTAGTGGATATTACGTTTTGACTTCTGATTTAAAATCACCAACCTCTTATTTGAATAACCAAAACGGAACAAATAAGTTCAAAGCGACTTTCGATGGAAGAAATCATACCATTTCTAATCCTACTGCATGGGGGCATAGACTCTTTGGCTGGATTAAAGATGCAACGATTAAAAATTTAAACTTTGATGAAATTTCGATTTTTTCTATCTTAGGAACCGTCGTAGAGAACTCAACAATAGAGAATTGTTCATTTAAAACGGCATCAACGTTGAACGAGTGGTCAAATATAGGAATTCTTTGTGACGAATTTTATAGCGGGGTAAAGCTAAAAAACGTTATAGTCGATATGGGGCAAACCGCCTTGAAAATCAAAAACAATGGTTTTACTGCTTCAGCTTTATCAGCATATAACAGTTCGACCTTAGAAAACCCGGTCACTTACGATAATGTTTCCATCAATTGTTTGAATTCGACAAAAGCCTATGTAGGTGATAGACAAGGTAGAAGCCTAAGGCCAGAAGAAATAAAATTCACAAGTACTTATAAATTTATTGATAATGGCCAGTTAAATTACGATATTAAATATTTAAACGGGAATTCTCAAATTGAAAAAGCCGCACTTCTAATCAAAGAAGAAATAGACAATGCAACTGGGCAAAACATAAAAATCACATCCATTAATGATTCCCTAACATATAATGAGAACACTTCAAGCATAATTCTAGGTTCTTCTTCTTTTTCGAATTATCAGCAACAAACACTACCAAGCGAAAATGGATCATTCGTTCTAAAAGGCATAGGAAAAGCCATTTATTTGAATTCGAACTATGATGAAGGTTATCAAATTGGGGCCATAAAGCTATTAGAAAACCTAATTGGCTATGATTATATTGGGGCCGATACTATTACTTATAAAATAGAAGACAAAACCAATATCGATTTACCTTATTTAGATTTGACATTTACGCCTTCTTTCGGCTATAGAAAATGCGATTGGAGTGATCATAAAGACATAAAAGGCATTACTACCGATTGTTATAAATATGGATATAACGCCGGCTATGCAGAATATGGATATTATCTAGGCACAGAAGCAATGGGTACATTACCGGCAGAGACTTTTCACACTTCACTACATATTCTCTATCCTGGAACCTACTATAGTTCTCATCCAAGTTGGTACGCCATAAATGAAAACGGAAATAACTATGGTGATAAATATAATTTATGGCAAATTTGTTTCAGCGCTCATGGCGATTCAAATGAATACGAAGCCATGGTTAATGAAGCGACCAATAACATAATAAAAGCATTTGCTAGTTCCAATAATTTAAACATCAAAACATTATTATTAGGAACTGAAGATAATAATAATTATTGCCACTGCTCTAGTTGCAAGGAAAAAACGAGCGAATACGGCTCAATTACGGGTACGGTAATAAATTTCGTTAACGATGTATCAACTAGAGTCAACAATAGAATAAGCGAAACAAAAAGAAGTTCTATCGATTTAGGATTATTTGCCTATTTAGGCTACAAAGATGCACCAATTAAAAATGGATCACCAACAATAAAAACAAACGATAACGTCTTTACTTTGGTCGCACCAATCCAAGCTAATTACACATATTCATTATTAGACGAAAGAAACGCCTCTTCAAAAAATATGTTTGAAGATTGGGCAAAAGTAGGAAAAATATCATCTTGGTTATACGAAACGAATTTCAGCAATTATCTATATCCATTCAATTCATTTAAGGCCAATTTTGAAAACTTTAAATATTTAAATAAGAAAAACGTTTTTATGGCCTATGCCCAGGGGCAACATAACGCCGCACAACCAAGAACCGGGTTTACTGCCTTAAAAAAGTATTTGAATGCTAAAGTAATGTTAGACATAAATAGCGACTATGATACATTATTGAATAACTTCTTCTCTTCTTATTATGGGGAAGCAGGAGATAAAATGCGGACTTTCTTTAACGAAATGGTTGCCCAATTAGAAACAATAGAATCTACTTCTACCTATCAAAAAACTTTATATAACAACAATCAATTCTCTATTTATGAAAATATAGCCAATACAAAATTTTGGGATTTTGATCAACTTAAAAAATGGGTTTCCTTATGCGATGAAGCTGCAAATCTAGTAACTAGCCAAGAAGCGAAAAACCATATTTTATGCGAAAAAATCTTCCCAAGTTTTGCCTTATCTTCTTTATATAGCGGAATTGCTTATATTTATAAATGGGGAACTGCAAACAAAAGAAAAGAATTCCAAAATGAATTTAAAACCTTAGCCACCGAGTTAGGTTTTAAGACCACAAATGAATCAGGAACCAAACTAGAAACCTATTATAATGATTGGGGAATCTAAAATAAAATGAATCAAGAGCAAAAATATATCGAACTAATAGAAAATTACATCAAACACAACTATAAGGAGAATTTTCGTGAACCATCTGCAAATCTCCCTTACCCATATTTAGTCCCCGGCAGTTGCTATGCCCGCCAATTATGGGATTGGGATTCTTGGTTAACAGGAGTTGCTTTACTTGATTATGGAGAAGATGTCTTGCCATATGAAAAGGGTTGTGTTTTAAACTTTTTAGAATCAATGGACGAAGAAGGGAGAATCCCTATTCTAGTTCAAGAGAATCCTTGGGATTTATTCGCCTTAAAAAAGGGAGAAGAAAAAAATATCCATAAGCCTTGTTTGGCTTTACATGCCTTAGCCATTTCAAAAGCTACAAACGATGCTTCCTGGCTAAAAAATTATTTCCCAAAAATAAAAAATTTCTTATCCTATTACGAAAATAATCAATTAGATAAAGAAAGCGGCCTATATTATTGGATTAATGATTTAGGATTAGGTTTCGATAATGACCCAACCGTATTTTATAGACCAAATAAATCCACGGGTGCCATATATTTGAATTCTTTAATGTATGGTGAATTAATAGCTACATCCAAGTTAGCAAATATGCTTGGGGAAGATTTAGATGCATTACTTTATAAAAAGAAGGCAGATGAACTAGCGAAAAGCATTCATGAAGAATGTTTTGATAATAAAGATGGGTATTTCTATAGCGTAGATTTATCTTTAAGAAAAATAGATAAAAATACTTTCCTCCATAGCGGTTGCCCACGTTTTTGGAAGAGTTTGCCTCTTAGAATTGAAACTTGGGCTGGTATGTTGCCTCTTTACTTCAATATAGCAACAAAAGAAGAGGCAAAAAGATGCATTGAGGAGCATTACTTAGATACAAACGGCTTAAATAGCCCTTTTGGAATCCGCAGCGTTTCCAAAAAGGAAAAAATGTTTGTTAACATTGTTTCAAGCAACCCTTCTTGTTGGCTTGGTCCAATTTGGATAAATGCGAACTACTTTACTTATGTAGCCCTAAAAAATTATGGATATGAAAAAGAAGCAAAAGAACTTGCTTTAAAAACCATTAGTTTGCTTGGAAAAGACTTGGAAAAGCAAGGCTGCTTTACTGAATACTACAATTCAGAAACCGGTGAAGGTATAACAAACAAGGGCTTCCAAAGTTGGAATTTCTTAGTCCATCTCATGATAAAAGATCTGCAAAGCTAACCTTTTTATTCAATTATTAAGGTAATAGTAGATAAATACTTTAATGGTTGCTTAATAGTAACCATTTTTTTGTTCAAACTAAATTTAACAATTTTTATATGCCCTTTTCTATCAACGAGCTTGATTTTATTAGGCGTAACATTCTTTAATTCAAATTGAATTTTGTCATAATCATAATAATTAGCATTAGTCAAAATTAAAACAAAACGTTTATCTTGTTCATATAAATAAGGATAAACTCCGTCAACGCCAGTATAAACAAAAGGGCTCTGAACGTGATTTAATAAATACTTTTCAAAAAACCATGTTCTTAAGTTCATAAAGAAACAAGTATTATCTACCCCTTCTATTGAATAAGGATAAACAAAGAAATTAGAAGAAAAAGCGACTCCATTGCTATTTCTTTCATTTCTAGGCCCATATACCCCCGAAATGATGTTAACCCCGTCTTCATAATCAATAGAATAAAAATCACCCGTGCGTCTATGGCTAGTGACTCTATAATGATGCATATTATGAAACGCACCTTTTTCATACATTTCAAAAGATGCTTTACTTTTACCTGCTCCCACAAAATTAACATCTTTTGCTTTAATTAAAGACAAAAGATTCCTTTGTTTTAAGCAAAAAGCAGCCCTGCCATCAACAAAGACAAAATTAAAGGTAAATAAATCAATTAATTCCTGAGAAGAAAAATTATAGACATTGTCCGAAGTTAAAATGACAACTTCGTTTTTAAAAGTCTTTTCTTTGCTTATTCTATATGAACAGCCAAAAGAAGAAAAATAACCGACAGCGTCATAATCCTTTGGAATTAAATTTAAAAATCCTTCTCTATGGGAGTTATAAACTGTTTTTTCTGAAAGAGGAAAAACTAATCCTTTCATTTGGGAAGGCAAAACATTTAAGCTTTTTATAGTATTCAAATAAGGAGTTAAACCTTTTATTGCAGGTCCGTAACCAAATTCTTCCTGAACACCGTTTCCAATTTGATGAAAAATATTATATGTCATGCCTGAAATTCCTAAAGGCAAGGCGGATTCAAGTTGAAAAGAAAGAAACTTTTTATCTTTAACAAAAATAGAAAACGAACTATTTTCTAATTCTGGATAAATTAAGCAATCATCACCTAGGAAACTACGATTGACCATAGAAATTCTATTGAAATCAAAATAATAATTCTTCGATCCATATTCCCTATATGCAGGAAGATGAATTCTATCGATTTTGACTCCATCGTAACAAAGATCTGCGTGCAATTTTGCCCAATCTCTAGCTTCCATAGCATGAGAAAAAGGAGGAGAACTCATTAAACCGATATGTGTTTTTACATTCGCTTTTTTAACTACATTAGCTATTTCTTTTGCTAGATTATCCATGACTTCCCAAGAAGTATCTAGCCATACTTTTCTTTCTTGCGTAGGAGTGTCTTTGCTTAAAAGAGTAACAAATTCATCCCTAGTTTCGTTTTTATTTAACCTTTTATTGAATTCTTCCATATGGAGCGGACAAAAACAACCGCCCCAGTCAAGTGGATCATGATTATGAAGTCTAAAATCATCTTCGATCCAAACTACTTCTGGCTCAACTTCTTTTACATAGTAATTCAATTGATTTAAATAATACTTTTTCCAATTAATATCAAAAGGGCAAGCAACAAGCTCGCTTTGCCTACCAAACCTATCAACCATGGTTTGAAAGTCTTGGCCGGGTTGTAATTTTCTGCCTCTATCTAGATGGCCTAATTCCATCCACGGGTTAAGCGAAACCGATATGCCAACGTCATTAAACACTTTTTTTGCTTGCTTAATTATTTCAATCCAAGGGACAAGTTCTTCATCCTTAATATGGCCAACGTTAAATTCTTCCGCATTAAAAAGAAGAATTACGTTTTTAAAGCCATACTTCAAACAAAACGATTTAGCACTTTCTATTCTTTCTATCGCGTATTCATCCGGATAGATTTGTTGCCTTAAGCAATGCAAGAATTCTTTATTCTCTTCCATATAAATCTCTTTTTTATTACTAAAATCAATCATTAGTCCAACCGATTTTTTCTGCGTGTTGATTATTTACTTTTAGTTTTAGCAAATAACGATCATATTCAAGTTCATCGGCTTTATTAATAAAAGCTAACGCCCCATCGTTATTTTGATTATGATTTTTCTCATCCATTAACTTATAAGTAGCTCTACCTTTGTTAAATAAAGAATAAGTTTTATCAAGATAGCAATTACCATTAATTGTTCCAATAAATTGATACATGGGGTCGTTATTATCTGCCCTATATAAAGCATAGGAAGTAGAATTGCCTTCCCAAGTAAGGTTAACTCCCTCATCAGAATAAACGGCTTTGAAATTAACAGGCAATCCTTGTTTTATAACCTTAGAAAAATTAATAAAACGATACGTATGTCCTTTTTTTGCTTTAAAGGAAATAAAATTATCATTGCAAGAACATTCTACTATTCTGCCCTCATCATAAACTTTAGTATTAGAATCTATGCCTTTATAAAATACTTTAATCTCATTATCAAGTTTAGATTTTATTAAGACTTCTTTTAACAAACCATTTTTATAAGTGATGTTAACGATAAAATTGCCTCTAGCCCTTAAACCAGAAACATTTATATTTTTCCAGGCATCGGGAATGGAAGGCAAAATCGAAATATAACCTTCATGGCTTTGCAAAAGCATTTCACTCATGCCGGTTATTGCACCAAAATTCCCATCTATTTGGAAAGGAGGATGGACATCCCAAAGATTTGGATGCGTTTTCTTTTCTAATAACGTCCTTAACAATTTATAGCAATGATTGCCATCTCCTACCCTAGCATAACAACATAATCTATGTGCTAAAGCCCAACCGGTAGAATAATCGCCCCTATATTGCAAAGTAAGTTTTGCCCCATCTAACCAAGCAGGGGTTTTATGGGTTATTAAACTTCCAGGCATTAACCCTACTAATTGAGATAGATGACGATGACCATATTCTCCAATTTCTCCATAAAAATGTTCCTCGCCATATTCTTTTATTTGTCCGCTATAACCAATTAAGACGGAATCAAAATTTCCTAATTGAGCCTTTTCTTCTTCAACTAAGGAATCCATTTTCCCTAATTTGGTTGCTAGTTCAATATCATGTCTTGCATTTTCTTCAATCCATTGCTGATCGAAAGCGCATCCGACGGTATGGTAATATTGCTGACTAGGATCGCTTAAACACCAATGTCCTGAAAGGATTTGCTCAGGAGAAGCACTATATGAACATAAATACTTATCCCCGTACTTCTTAAGGCATTTATTTAAAAACTTAGAAAGACCATGAACAGATTCATATGCAACTTTTAACATATCTTTATCTTGAGTAAAAGCATAGGCATCATAAAAAAGGTCCGCAGTCATCCCGCCGGTGCCAGGTCCAGAATGGGTATTTAAATGCATCCCCTCGATTTCATAGGCAAAAGCACCGGTTCCAATAATCCACCCACAATCCAAATTTGAAGAATAAGAATTAGGATAAACTTCTTTTATCCAATCGGAAGCGTTTTCCTTTGCCTTTTCTAAGTAGGCTTTGAAAAAATCTACATAAGCAGAAAAAGTTTCATCCAAATTCGTTAAATAACTAGGCCAATAATTCATTTGGATATTGATATTATGCCAAAAGCCACTACCCCAGGGCGATTTATCATGGGCAGTCCATACACCTTGCAAAGAAGCAGGCAAACTGCCTTTCCGAGAACTAGAAATTAATAAATGACGTCCAAATTGATAATATACTTCTTCTAAATAAGGTATATTCTCCCCTTTTGCATAAGAAGATAAAAGCTCATCGGTAGGTCTATTATCAACTTCTTTGCATAAAGAGAAACTAACTCTATCCATTAAGGACGTGTAGTCATTTTTATGGTTTTGATAAAGTTTTTTATAGCCTTTCTTTAAAGCATTTGCAGTTAATAAGGTTACTTTCTCTTTTGGGTCGTCCCCTAATGCTTTATGGGTAAAAAAGGTTTCGCTACATAATTTATAAGATGTCCCGGCCGCGAATATCAAGATTGTTTCAGTAGAGGAAGAAACTAGACAGCTTCCATCCTTATTTTCTATTTTTCCATTGCTAGAAATGGATAATTGGCCTTCGTAAAGTAAATCTCTTGAAGGCAATTTACCTCTAATAACGATTTTATTATCTAAAGAAGAAACTACTCCAGTTCGTCCACCTTCTTCAATCTTTCTAACGCCTAAATAAGGTATAACTAACTTTAAGGAAAAATCTATGGGAGAAGATGAAACTATTTTATAGACAAAGACATTATCCGGATAAGAATAAAAACAAAGTCGATTAATTGTAATATCTTTTTGCTTATAAAAAGAATACACGGTACCATCATTTAAATTAAGGCCACGCTCATAACCACTGATATTATCACTAGCAAAGAATATATGTATTTCAGCAAAATTTGAAACGCCTCCGTATTTAAATTCATTGGCAAACTCGTTTGTGGTTATTTGAATTCTTTCTTTCTCGATTCCGCCAAAAATCGAAGCACCAAAATAACCATTCCCAATTGGAAGAGAATATTTTTCCCAGCCTTCAATAGAATCTAAAGCAGGCTTTTTATAAAATAACTTCAATTCTTTGTTCATATTAGATTTCACTTGTGGAAATATAGAAACGATAATTATTCATCGTTAACCCTTCGTTTCTAAAATAAGGTAAAAGAGGAGCTTCCACTTCTTCAATAGAAGCAATTTCTCCATTAATAAACATCTTTATCTTTCTTTTCGCGTATTCTAGCCTATTTTTCACTCCGCCAAATCTAGCGCAGTGAATTTCAAAGCCAAATGATTTGTTCTCTTTCATCCAAACATATTCAAAAGCAGTCATAAATTCATTTAAAGATAAGATAGAATCATCGATTTCTTTTAAAATATTGGATAACTCTGCCAAATTTTTTTCTTTGTAATATTTATGGATGTTTATTCCTAAATAAGCTTTTTTGGAAAGGAATTTACATAAAGAGGAAACCATGTCAAACACATAAGAATATGGTTTATTTCTAATGGATGCTGTTTTTATTTCTTTTGCTATTTTCTCATAATCGATAAAATCCAATTCTTCCAAATCTTTATCGAAAACGCCCATCAAAGGATCTTGGTAGAACAAACACTTAGAAGTTGAATTTATCGGCAAAATCTTTTCTTTGTTTTTGCTAATACGATTTGGTTTATCAAGCAAAATGAAATCATCGAAAACCAAGCCTAATTCATTATTGAAATCTTCCTTGATTTTTTCTAAATCATAAATGCCAAGGGCAAATTCTTTCGCGGCAAATATAGTCGGCAAACATTCATAGAAGGAACATTCCTTCCCGTTATCTCCCCATAAGGTCAATAAATAATTCTCAACATTATTCTTCTTCATGCTTATAAAAGAAGATTTTTCTATTTCTAAAGAGGCTTCATTTTGAGGACAAAATCCTCTCCAGGAATATCCGGCCCCCACAAACCACAAATCCCTATTAAAATTGCGGTAAAATTTGAACATATGGTCGTAAATGGAAGTATCGACATGTCCATAATCCCAATAAGCAAGCTCAACATTAGAAGGAACTTCGAAATTCATCTTTGACAAGGCGTTAAAATCCGGCAATTTTTCTAAATAAACACCATCATTTGCCATTCTAACAAACATATCGCCCCACATATGACAATCAAAACCATATTTAGCAGCAATCTTAGCAACTTTGTCTAAATGTCTTAGCATAAGACTATTTTGTTCTTCATAACCATATTTACGGATATGTTCGCCTCTTCCTAAATGATAAGCTTCATCCATCCCAATATTTAAATGCTTAGAAGAAAAAGCCTTTCTGACGTTGCATATTAATTTATCGATGAATTCGTAAACTTTAGGATCATCAACATTAAGAATGTCATCTATGTCTAATAAAGAGGCAAAGCTAGATAGTTTGCTAGGATTTGTAAAATGGGCCAAGGTTTGAACGCAAGGAATTAATTCTATTCCTTTTTCTTTGCAAAAAGAGTCGATTTCTTTCAAGTCATCTATAGAATAGCCACCCCTAAGATACCCAAAATACGGTTCTTGCTCAATTTGGTAGATATCTTCGCTATAAAGCTCTAAAGTATCATATCCAAGTTTAGATAATAGATTTATGAAAGAAAACAATTCTTCTTTTTTAAGCACGCCGTTTCTAGAAACGTCTAACATGACGCCAAAATGTTTGAAGCCAATCATATATTTACTTGTTTTATACTTTCCTCATCTATAGGTTACTTACCCAAAATAAATAATGCAAGGATAGATTAAGTCTAAACAAAAAAGCAAAAAAAGTGAGAACCAAAGTCAATATTTCTTTCTAAATTTATAGAATTTGAACGATATTTTAAAACGTTTATTCCTTCAAGGGTTAAAAGTAGCAAGTACAATGCTTAATTGCTATAATTGTTAAATAGAACTATATAAACTTTGCTTTCTAAAACGGTAAAAGAGGGCCTTTCTCCTTCCTTAACTTTCTCTCCATCAATAGAAATAAGGTTACAATATTCCATGATGTTATCAGTTCTAAACTCGCTTCCTAATTTACGGGTATAGATTATGTTGACAATTGTTCTTCCTTGAAGTTCTAGAAGAGTTAAGACAATGCCTCTTTCTCCAGTCGGGGTTAATTTAATATATAAATCTATTTCGTCTAAATTAGTAGAAACAAAAGGAATCGTCATTTCTTCATCTGCATAAACTTTAAATAAGTCTAATTTATCATCATTTGTTTGATCAACACCCCTGACGATAAAATTGGTTTCTTCTTTTAAATAATTATTCACTTCATCAATGCTTAATTCATTTTCCGCGTAGGAATCATCGATAGACCAAATAAAGGGATATCCCTCGACATGGAAATTTATGATACGTTTATAATTATCAGTCGTTTCATCAGTATCTATGTTTATAGAGGAAAAATATTCATTATCAAAAGAATAAGAAACACTACAATAAATATCATTGGTTTCAACTAATTCTTTATCTTTATATATTTGTCTTTCCTCAAAATGGAAAGAAAGGGAAGTCAAATAGTCTTTATTTACGACCGTATTAATTGAAAAAGAATAGAGGCTATTAACATAACTAACATCGCTAATTTCTTCATTAATGTGTTTTAAACTTGCTTCTAGATTTAAAGAAAGGGAATCGTCATTAGTTCTATTAAATTCGATTTTAGATAAAGTAACCCCCAAATCCTCTTGATAAAACAGCGTTGCATTATTTATCAATTCTTCATAAGTATTCCCAACATCTAATCCCGAATCTTCTAAAAATCTATTAGGGGGATAATAGGCATAATCATACTTGTTTATATAATTAGGATTTACATATTGCCCTTCTTTTTTGCTTTGATTGGCAAAGCTTTCTTCTTTATATAATTTTGTTCTAGTCTTGCCATCTTCACATTCGACATTCTTTATAACGGTCAAACTACTTCTAATAAGCTCTTCGCCACGTTTAAATTTTACTTCCCTATATAATTGGTTGCCGGAGTTAGACTCCTTTGTTGCAGTTAATCTTTGATTGCCATAGGCATCCTTCTCAAAGCTAGATCTAGAAAAGGTATAATCGCCAATATAGGAAAGAGTATTGTCTCTACCTCTTCTCCAATAGGCAAAGTTTTCTTCTAGGCTATATTCCTTAATAGAAGAGGCAGAGTCTTCAATAGATGAATCGGTAGTCTTTTCTACACTACTAGAAGAAGTATCAGTCCCACAAGAAATTAGACCAGACATAGATATAGACAATAAAAGCAATAAATGTGTTTTTTTCATGTTTAACCTCTATTAATTATTTTCATTCTCATTCGAGAATTTAAAATCAAATGTCATTTCTAACGTTGAAAATAGTTTTTTCATTACATTTTTGGAAATCGAAATCAAATCTAAGGAAGTTATATAGGATATTATTTTTTCTTGTTCTTCCTTGTCGAGATGATATACATCAAAAGCCATCGACAAGAATCTTTCAATTTTCTTAATTAATGTAAAATATTTATCACAAGGCTTTAACATAAAAGAGCGCATCATTCCAGAAGTGCCAATTTCGGCTTCATAAAAATCACTTTCTTGCCAGTTTGGATTATATTTTTTAAAAATTTTAAAAAGTTCAGTTGATGTTTTTTGATACAAAATCTCAGATAAATAAGGCTGTGTATAGGCTTCAATATAAACTTCCTTAATATTTACGTTTAATTCGGTTATCGCTAATTGAATAGCGGTCTCAATTCCATATATAAAAGGCAAGCTTGTTGTTTTGTTACCTATTTTATAAGCAAAATCGAACTGATTGTTAAACATTGATTCAAAAAGTTCCGCAAGAACCCCATCTTTAGTTTTAAAAATATTTTGAAAAGTCCCGGCTGAAACATCTGCTTCTTTGATAATGTCTAACATTGTTGTCTTTTTAAAGCCGCGTTCAATAAACATTTTTACGCAAGCCGATAATATCCTTTTCTTTGGATCTTTTTCTTCTTTTCTAGTTATCATACATAGGTTGCGTTCTGGGTTACAACCCAATTATACTTATTTTAGCTTAATAAGCAATCAAAACCATTTTATTTATTGCGTTTTAAAAGTGAAGGTGGCAATAAAAAAGGAAGTTCCATAATTGAATCGTCAAAAATACAAGGAGGAACTTCCGTGAAGATTCTAGCAAAATCCACCGACGAAGCGGATATATTAGTGGACGCCATTTTGGGCGAATGCCTGAACGCGGCGGCAAGAAAATTGGAGGAGCTAGACGCTAAGCTCTTCTGCAAGATAGCAAACAAGACCCGGTCCGTGAAAAGGCGGTTCGCCATGGTCAAAAGGGATTTGAGGACGATTCTGACGCTCGCCAGCATCCTGGCCTCCTCGAGGCGCAAAATGAACCCCAGAAAAAGCGCCGTCCACGTCCAAATCCACGAGAAATACACCTCGATGATCTGGAAAAAGCACAAATCCAGATACATAACGGCGACCATATAAACGGGGAAGAAAACGGTCGGCGGAAGGAACGCCCACACCTACAAAATTGGAACGCCAACGTGAGCTTATCTTTTTTATCGACAAAATTAAACAAAGAGATTTCGCGTTAAAACGAAATTTTTTAGATTTCTGAACTGTTATTTTGATAAAATAAAACTGCAATATAATTTATTAAATAATAGTTTTTTCCGAAAAATTTAAAAACAGTGTCAATTGTGCCGCTGATAAAGTTTTCGTTCCATAGCAATATATAAAAAGAAAAAGATCCTTATAGAAATGCCATTTGCCACTTCTACAATGATCTGAATGTTGCTAGCAGATAGGATAAAAGTTTCCAGTCTGCATAGAAAAAAGGTCTGGCACATTTTATTGTGATGCAAAATGCGTACACCCATTAAAAAGTGCATACAGTTTGTTCAAAATACGTTACAGCTGAAAAAGAAAAAACCTCCCAAAAAGTAGGAGGTCCGCAACTGTATCAACGCTTTAATACTACCCACTTTTATGGCATCACTTAAAGCATCGATAAAAATAAATAGGGCAAATTTTCAGGTGATTGCTGAATATTTCTACCCCGATCAACTAATTATTTATGTTATTTTAATCTAATATAATATGTTGCCTTGCCAATACCTTCTTTTCTTATCTCGCCTAAGTCGCACAATTCTTTTAAACTTCTTTCAATGCTTGTTGATGATATTGAAGGAACAAGTTCTAATATATCTCTTTTTGTAAATTTTCCTAATTTAAAATTAACTGCCATTCTCACCACTTCAATGCTTAACTTCTTATCAGATATTAATTCTACTCTTTCTTCGAAATCATTATATGCATTAACAATCGTACTTAGTATGTATCTTATAAATGGAGCAGCATCATCTTCATTTTCATGCCATCCAATTTGAGAATCATATAATGCATCATAATATAAATCTTTATTCTTGGCTATTTTAGCTTCTAAAGATATATATTTGCCTACATAATAACCTGAGCGATATAAGAGTAAAGTTGTAAGTAATCTAGACATTCTTCCGTTTCCATCAATAAATGGATGGATACATAAAAAATCATGAATAAATAATGGGATTAGAATAAGAGGATCTATTATACCTTCACCAAGGGCTCTATTATATTCATCACATAATTCTTGCATTGCGATTGGAGTTTCAAATGGTGATAATGGTGTAAATAATGTATATGCTTCACCTTTTTCATTAGTGCCACTTATATAATTTTGAACATTTTTATATTTTCCACCATATGAAGTTGATGCATGAGATAACAATACTTTATGTAATTGAAGAATAAAATTAGGTGTAATAGGTATTGAATCAAAGTTTTCATTAACAATATTTAATGCATCTCTATATCCAGCAATTTCTTCTTCTGCCCTATTTTTAGGAGCTGTTTTTTCATTTACTAATTGTTTTAATCTAGTGTTAGTTGTTCTAATGCCTTCAATTTCATTAGACGATTCGGTGCTTTGTATCTTTGCAATAATAACTAATTTTTCTAATTCTTCAGGTTTTTGTTTTAGAAATAATTGTTGTTTACCTTTTTCTTCATGGATTTGTGTCAAATAATTAATTATTTTAATATCCCATGTTTTATTTTTTAAATCTGAGTAATTAAATTTTTTCATTTTTTCTCACCACCATTACTGTTTACACACCAATTATATTACTTTTGGGGAGAAAAATCAGTTATTTTACACTTAAATACTGGCGGTTAATTTTCAAATATTCCCTCATTTAATAAAACTTTCTCGCAAATTTACAAATTAAATGTGAAATTAATAAAATATGTACTCCTCATAATGCCATTTTGCTCCCCAAAAATATTAATTTTGATGCGCAAGTTGTTATCATCTATACTTACATGGTTTTACTTGTATTCTTATTTTTTTCATAATTCTTTCAACACGTTTATGGTTAAAATTAGATGATTATTGCCTGAATAATTCTGTATTTATTGCATCTATTATTCTCCTTACACCATATTTTGATAGTTTTTATTAAATATTTTTACTACCAATTCTTCATAGATTTTATCTTTATTTGCCTTGTAACAAATATTTTTCAATCATAAAAATATGCTTGTTTGGATAAACCTACAATTTCAAGAAGCAATGATAATTTATATTTCCCCTTAAGCTCTTTTACAACCTTTACTTTTTCCTTGATTGTTTGCTTCTTTCTAGAACCAGGAAAAATGATTTTTTAAGTATTCATTCTCCGCTTTTGTCTACTCTAGATATTCTAGAAGTTTTTTATATTCTTTTTCCAACACTTTATAATCATGATGCTTATATGATTCTCTTGAACATGTATTTTAATTGATTCTTCACCTTTTCTTTATACATTGTTACCCAGCCTGAAGCAATCCCTTGCTCTGTAAGTATTAAATCGGTCGCAATTTGTCTATATGGTTTATTGTTTTCAAAATGTTCTTTAGATGCCTTCAATTTTGTTTCTCGTGAATATTGCCTTCGTTCTTGATTTTTTATAAATGCCTTTTCTCCCCACTTTTGATAAAGCGCACAAAATGCTTGGGCGATGAAACATTTTGGCCTCTCATTCTTTATATTTCATAAAGAGGCGCTCCCACTTTTATGTGCAATTTAACATTTTCAAGCTTTTCTTCTAGAGTTAATTTCAGAACAAAAGCGAAATGAATTTCGCATGTAACTCGGAATTGTAATCCGAGTTTTTTATAATATTGACATGCCCGAAATGTGACCGCGATTTGCTCGTTCCGAAAGATATTTACGACCAAATAAAAGGAGATTTCGTCTACAAACCTAGTAAAAAATGAACCACAGCAAACATGCGGTGTTTTTTTATACGTATAGACTCAAATAGAATTTCCTAATCAATAAAAAAATCCCCTTTTCATTTTACCCTATTTGGGCAAAATTTTAGGGGACATTTCATGCAATATGTGTAAGATAACCTATTGTGATGTAAAGTGCGTACACCCTCAAAAAATGCGTACAGTTGTAGCTTCATAAACCCTAGCTTTTCCATTTTTTGCAAAAGTCTTTCTTTAATCATTTTTTAGAAGCGTATTTTAAAAGTATTGGCCGCGTTTTTTTCGTCGCTTTACCATTTGCCGTAATAGATAGCAAATTTCGGACAGCGAATCCGGCTTGTCATTGTTTAACTGTCTCCATGCGCATCGCACACAAAAAAAGATAGCAAACTATGCTATCTCCTTCAAATATATTAATCACTTAACAAATGGCATTTGAATTTCTGTCAAATAATTGTCTTCATTTTCCTCATCCCAACAACCGTGTATATATACTTCACGAATTGGACCGGATATTGAATAACCATTTTCTTTTACATAATTTAGCGCATACGCATAAGCTTTTTGCAAATTTTCATATTTGCCTTTATGAATAATTGATAATGCCCTAATCTCAGGGTCTTGTCTAAACTTAATAGTTTCATTTTCAACACCAATAGATTCAACTTCTTCAGCATATTCTAATTCAACATCTTTTTCTTTATATTCTTTTGCAGTATATGTTACATAACAATAATTTTTGCATTTTAATGTTGGGTTTAATCTCCCACATTCTTTTCCTGCAGAAAGAACAAAATTAAACAAATCTTGCATTGAATCAATTACACCATGTTTATAATAAACATTTTTTGAAGGTACTACTATTTCTTTAGCTTCGTATTTTTCCATAAACTCACCTTTCTTTGCTTTCGAAATATATTTTTTTATCAAAGAGATTTGTGTTATTTTTTTATTTAGTTCTTTTTCTAAATTCATTCTTTGCTTTTCTAATACTTTCTGTAGATTATTGTTATTTTTTAAAGCTTCCTTAATATCTAATAAAGGGACATCTAATTTACGTAATTCCACAATTTTTAGCAATTCATTAAGCTGATCAATTTGATAATATCGATAACCATTATCGTCGACAAATACTGGTTTCAATAATCCAATCTCATCGTAATATCTTAATGTCTTGACAGTTGTTTTAGCTAAGCAAGAGAATTCTCCTATTCTTAACATCTTATCACCTCTTTGCATAATTCATTAAATTTGCTCCAGCAAGGGGAGAGTCAAGTACTATTTTATTTTTTTTCGTTGTATTTGTTTAATATCAAATGATGTGAGAATAAAATGAGATTTTAAAAATATCAATTGTTCCGCAGCAATACCGATCGTCCCGTTGATAAGGCTTTCGTTCCGTAGCAATATGTAAAAAGAGCCTCGCAAAAATGCCGTTTGGCACTTCTACAAGTTCTAAAGTATGCTGGCGGAAAGGATATAGTTCCCTATCTGCAAAGAAAAAAGGTCTGACACAATTCGTATCAAACCTATGCTTTTTCTTATGGAGCAGGTGGCGGGAATCGAACCCGTATAACCAGCTTGGAAGGCTGGTGTTCTACCACTGAACTACACCTGCAACTGCCCTAAGGCTTGAATATTATATACACTATAAAAAATCTATACAAGTATGAATCTAGCGTGAATTTACTTTGAAAGTTGGCACGTTTAACTTAATCGAAGAAGAAGAAAAATCATTTAAGACAAGATAAGAAATCATAGATCCAAACCTAGCCAAACTCTTGATTACTTCGCAGCCATAAACAAAATCTTCTTTTACCTTCGGATCATAAATAACGACCTTATGTCCTTTTTCTTTTATGTAATTAATGATGTCTTCCATTGGGGATGATTTATGATTTGCCCCACCTTTTTTTGAAGAAATCCCATAAATTCCAACAACAGGATCCTTTAGTTTTGATAATTCATTATTAATTTTATCCGCCAAATACTTTTTTCTAACCGCATTAGAATCGACAATAGCCTTGATTAGGGTTTGAGGAACGCCGGAAAAGGAAGACAAAAGTTGCTTGCTATCTTTTGGTAAGCAATACCCTCCATATCCAAAAGAAGGTTCGTTATATCCTTTACCAATTCTAGGGTCATCGCTTAATGAGGAAATAATTGTTGAAGTTGATATGTTTTTTTCCTTGCAAAACGAATCTAATTCATTAAAGAAAGCCACGCGCATGGCTAGATAGGAATTAGCAAATAGTTTGGCAGCTTCCGCTTCCATGAAACTACATAAATAAGTATTAGGTTTATTTAAAGCTATATCGTTTAGCAAAAATGAGACTTTTTTAGCTAAATCAAAAGAATTCAAGTCATAACCTATAACGATGCGACTAGGATTGGTTATATCAAAAATCGCTTCACCTTCTTTTAAAAATTCCGGAGCGTAGACAATATTTAAATTAGGATATTTATTCGCTAACTCCTGGCAAGAGTTAAAAGACAATGTTGAACGTATGACGACGTTTTTAATATTGTTTTCTTCTAACATAGATAAGCAAGCAGTAACGTTAGATAAATCAAAAGAAGCTAATTTTTCATTGAAGTCGGTTGGAACACAAACAAAAGATAAATAAATAGGACTTGAGATATCTTTCATGGAATTGGTAGCCGTAAAATGCCCTAAATACTTTTTCATTAAAGGATCGGAAATAGGAGAAATGCCATTGTTAATGGATTTTACTTTCTCTATATTTGTATCGAAAACTATAACATTATTATCCTCAGATAAAACCGCAGCTAAACTAGCTCCAACATAACCCCCACCACAAACTAAAATATTCATAGGCATATTTTAACATTCTTTTATATAATTTATTAATATGAATAAAGAAATTTGCCTATCTACTAACAACAAAAATAAATTAAAAGAATATAGAGAACTTCTTTCTCCTCTTGGCTATGTAATATATTGCCCAAATGATCTAAATATTGATCTACAAGTAAACGAAAACGGCAAAACCTATAGGGAAAACAGTTATTTAAAAGCCTTGGCTTTATCAAAGTTGGTTTCTTTCCCGGTCATTGCAGATGATTCAGGATTGGAAATAAAGTCATTGGATAATTTCCCTGGCCTATATTCAGCTAGATTTGAGTTAGAATGCGGCTCTTATCAAAAGGCTTATCAAGAAATATTTTCTAGACTAGAAGGAAAAAATAGAGAAGCGAGGTTTGTTTGCTGTATTTGCTATTTAGAATCTAGCACTTCCAAACCATTATACTTTGAAGGAGAAGTTAAAGGGGAAATAACAAAGCAAGCACACGGGACTAATGGATTTGGTTATGATCCCATCTTTTTTTGCAAAGAAAACAATAAATATTTTGGTTTAATAAGCGAGGAAGAAAAAAATAAAATATCCCATAGATATAAAGCTAGTAAAAAATTAGCTTTGTTTCTAGCTATATAGATAAAAGGAAAGTAAAAGCTAGCCCAAACGAAATTAAAGTTTGGCCAATTAAATATAAAGCCATGATGAAGAAATCTCTTCTTTTTACGTCTTTTATAAATAAGGTATAGCAAAGAAAAATATCAGAAGCAATAAAGGCGAATCCACCTAAAGAAGAAATAAGTAAATACTTGGGCTTATACATAATGGATAAAACTAGCATCATCAAAAAATCTAAGCTTAAAAAAGAGCAATATATAGAACCGCCGAAAGTCAATTGCCCCTGCCTAAAGACTTTTTTAAATGGATAATAGGTAATTAGACAAAATAAAATTGGAAAAAACGCCATAAAGAAATAAATAAAGTCATTAATAGGAAAGCATAGCTTTATAGCTTCTATAACGAAAAAGCAATGATTAAGAAAGAAAAAGAAAGTTCCAATTACTAAAGGCCAGACTTTATGTTTTTTTAGTAAAAGTATGTCGCCTACAACGCCAAATAATAGACCAACATAAATAAAATATTCGCTTGGGCTTATAAAAATAATGGCAATAGATAAAAGCAAAACACAAAAAGGCTTGCTTATTTTTCTAAGCTTTTCTTTTTCAAAAAAGCAAAATAGCAAATGGACGATTGATATTAATAAAAACAAAGAAAAGAAAACGCAAAAAGGAATTCCATTAAAGGGCATTTTTTCTATCATTTGCCTTCCTCATCTTTCGTAATTGCAACTTTGCCTCAGTTTTTATTTCATTATTTCTTTTTCTAATTTCTTCCCGAGCTAAAGCTTTATCGGCATAAGAAGAAACCATGGACAAAAAATTATTTTTTGGGGCCGAGAAAGAAAATATCCATGGGGCATGTTCTTTTGCTCTTTTATGATAGTCAGAAAAGAAGGCTTTGGCTCTATCCCATTCTAAAACCAAGTTAGAGGAGGCCAAGGCTTTTTTAAATCTAAAGGCAATGTCGAAAGAATAATAACAGTCAATTAAGACAATTCCATACAGCAAACCAAGTATAAAGATTATCCAAGTCCCAGAATCGAGTAGGTAATTTGTCATATCTACAAATAAAGGATGGGCTGCATATCTATAAATCGCACCACAGGCACACCAAATCAAAGAAAATGTTGGGCAAATAATACCCATTATATTTAATGGTCTAGTCGAATAATCCCAAAGCTTAATCTTCATTCCTTTTATAAAGATTAGTCCTGCTATGAATTCAACAATAGTCATGGCTAGACCAATGATTAAAATGGAGATAACTTCGCCCCATTCATAAGGAATTTTGCCATTAAAAGTATAATCAGGAATGCATAGATAATATAAAAATATAATTCCAAATCCATATAAAGGAAGCAAAGGACCGGCCAAAAACCCTGGATTTACCCATTTCTTCATTGAGACGAAGCGTCTAAAGAAAAGTTCGAGAATCCAACCACCAAATCCACCTACAAGAAAAAGCAAACAAATTCTATAAAATTCCATATAGACATTTTAAGTTATAAATAATTTCTTTTCTACGCTTAATGGCGTTAATTAATTTTAAAAGAAATGATTATTTAACTATTAAATCCTCATTCACCCAATTTATTAATATAGGAAGCAATTCTATTTTCTTCTTCTTTAAGCAAATTAGGATCATCTATTTCCAAATATAAACGTAAGGCTGGTTCTGTATTAGACAAACGAAGCAAACACCATTCAGAAGGAGAAAAGAAATAACGGTAATTCCTATCGATAATCTCTTTTTTAATAAATGGCCTAACAAAATCAGGGCTTTGCTTTGCCAAATATTCTTTTATCATCTTTTCTTTACTAGGGGGATAATTTAGAAAAGTTTCGTAATCAAATGACTTATAACTAGCAAATTCCTTTACTTCCTTAACAATTTCAGATACCGGTTTATTTATATCATCCATCATGTTGACAAATAAGACTAGGGCAAAAGTAGTATCTTTCCCTTTTAAATAATTCCGACAAGTCAAGCCGCCACTGCTTTCTCCGCCAAGCAAAGCATCGCATTCATCCATCTCCCTAGTGATGTTTTTAAATCCGACATCGACTTCATGGCATTTATAGCCAAGCTTATTGGCTAAATCATCTAAAAGCATTGAAGTAGCACAATTTTTAACTACATCCCCTTTTAGGCCTCTTACCTTAACTAGATAATAATAAACGCAGGCAAGAATTTCATTTGCGCTTACAAAATTGCCTTTTTCATCGATAACGCCAAGCCTATCGGCATCGCTATCGGCAGAAAAACCAACATCATATTTGTTGTTTGTTACAAAAGAAGAAAGATCTTTTAAATTTTTTTCAATTGGATTAGGAAGTTTTCCTTTAAATGTTATGTCATGTTCTGGATTTAAAATAGAAAGAGTCTTTACTCCGATTTTATTAAGGATTGGTTCAATGGAATTAATGCCAACACCATTTAAATTGTCATAGGCAATTTTTATATCATGGGTTAGGTGTTTTTTCGAAAAAGGCAATATAAAATCAATATACGGAGTCAAAGCATCAAATTCTACCAATAACCCTTTTTCTTTCGCTTCGTCTAGACCTAGCGAATAAATGTTTTTTATTTCTTGGCATTTTTGTTCAAGTCTAGAAGTAAATTCTTCATCGGCATCATAGCCGCCTTTGGTAAAAACTTTAACTCCATTAAAATTAGCTGGGTTATGGGAGGCGGTTATCATGATGCCGTAATCTTCCTTTTTCGCCATAGTATGATAAATAACACATGGCGTAGGAACATCTTTGTTAGTCAAAAATACTTTAATTCCAAAATAAGAAAAAACTAAAGCCATATCCAAGGCAGCTTCAGGCGATTTATTTCTCCTATCAAAGCCAATAACTATTTCTTTTTTTGAATCTTCTTCTAGCATTATCTTAGATAAAGCAGAAGCTATGATAGTAACGGTTTCTTTGCTAAAGTCTTCCCCGATTATGCCCCTAAATCCCCCTGTGCCAAACTTGATTCTATTCATACTCACTTAATGCAACTCCAAGAAATATTATAATCAAATTAAACTATTATTAGGGTCTAATTTGAAACATCATTGTCCGAATTTTTTTCTTTTTATTAAAAATGGAAATTTTTAATTTCTTATAAAAAACAATTTTCCTTGAATAAAAAAACTATTTAACATTATTGAAGCATTTTTTCTCAATATATGAATATTTAAAGAAGAAAAACTAGTTAAAATAATAGAAAGGAAGATAATAAGTAATATGGAAACGAGCAAAATAGAAAAAACCCCATTAGGTTTTAAAACATGGTTTGCCTTTATTATTGTAGGATTAATTGGCCAATTGGCTTGGGCAATAGAAAATCAATACATAAATTTATATGTCTATTCCCAAACCGGGGATGCTAGTTATATAAATTTTATGACTACTTTTTCCGCTATTACGGCTACTTTAACTACTCTATTAATAGGCCCGTTAAGCGATAAGCTAGGTAAAAGGAAACCGATAATTGCCATTGGTTATATGTTTTGGGGTATTTCTGTAGCCTTATTTGGAGTTGCTAGCTTGCCTATATTAGAACAAACTGGCTTAGAAGTAGATAAAGCCATTATGTGGGTTGGAATCTTAAATGTAATTATCGATTGCGTCATGACTTTATTCGGATCGACTAGTAACGATGCTTGCTTTTCCTCATATATAACCGACCAAACGGATGAAAGTAGCAGGCCATTAGTTGAAAGCGTTATTTCCATTTTGCCCCTAATTGCCTTAGCTATAATGATGGGATTAGGACTAGCTTTAGGAGTCCCAGGCAGTAAAAATCCAAATGAAAGTCAAACCGATTTTGCAACTAGAATTGCTACCCCGTGGTTTTATTTTTATTTAATTTCCGGTGCCATTACTTTTATTGTTGGCCTAATTTCTATTTTTATATTGCCTAAAGATAAAGCCATTATAAAAAGAGAAGATGGCTTTATTAAGAATTTGATATATGGGTTTAAGCCTTCTTCAATAAAAGAAAACAAGAAATTCTACTTAACCCTGCTTTGCTTTTTTTGTTTTAACATAGCCATTGATTCCTTTATGCCTTATTATCTAGTTTATTTTCAAGAAGGTTTAAAAATACAAGGTTTGAATTTTTATTTAATAATGGGGTCGATCGTCCTTCTTAGTAGCATCATAACCATAATATTAGGTTTATTCATGGAAAAAATCGGAAAAGGGAAAATACTATTTGCCTCCATTTTGGGTTTAGCGATTTCTAGCGTCATTTTATATCTATCCATAGACCAAATCAGTGCTGCTATCGGAGGAACTTTATTAATGTCCTCTTATTTAATCGGAACAAGTGTATTAGGAGTATGTTTGCGTGATGTAACTCCAACTGACAAAGTAGGCTCTTTGCAAGGGGTAAGAATGATTATGGCTGTCATGCTGCCAATGATAATTGGTTCAAATATTGCCCTAGCTAGTTTCTCTTCTACCTATACAAACGAATTTAACCAACTAGCAAAAATGCCAGACAAAAACATGTTCTTGGTTACTTTAATAGCCTCTATTTTAACTATATGCCCTGCTTATTTCTTATTTCTTTTTAAAAAGAAAAAAGAAACAAATAAATAACTGCTTCGAAAGAAAAACAAAATCAATTAACAAAGCAAAGTATTTCTTTTAATATCGAATTTGGAATATCGTCTTGCAACTCAATATATAGCATCCTATCTTTTATCTCAAAAATTGTTAGGTTTATATTTTTATACAACAATCTGGTTTTAGTTTTTATTTCTATTCTATTTATCTCAAATCCATTAGTTAAAAAATCATAAAGAAAGCTTCCTTCATCTTTCCAAACATCAAGGATGGATTCTTCGTCTAAAAGAATATTGACAGGCCTAACGATTTTATTATCTTTTCTCCATTTCGGAGCCCCTTTATGGACTAACGAAGAGGGCCTATATGTTTTGCCTCCATCAAAAGAACGTTCCCTGAAACGTAATATGTTATTTTCTTCTTGCTTTTCGTTTTCGCAAGCGACATAAAAATCCTTTTCATATATTCTTTCAATTAGCTTAGAAGAAGAGATTAAATTATTCATGCCTTCGATATTTTTAATTGGATAGGCATTTTTGGTTTTATATAAATTCCCTGAACGAAGTTCACTAAAAGACATATCGTTATCTAGAATTAAATCAGCTTGGTTTCTAGAAGGCAAAATGGTTTGCCTATAACTATCCATAATAGAACTAAAATATAGTTTTGCCGTGAAAGAGGCCGAAGCGCTAGTTTTAGAGGCATCCCTAATCAATCGACGTAAAAACAATGATTTTGGATTGCCGTCTATAAAATTTTTAACAGTCTTAATCCCTTTTAGATTAGTAAGCAACAAAGAGTTTAAGGCATATATTCCTTCGACAATTATAAAAGAATAATCCTTACCATTAATAAAAGAATTGGATGCAATCCTTTCAGAAATTACTTTTGAATATTGTTTTTCTTCAATCGTTTTTTCTTTAAGCAAGGCTTTTATGTCTTTGCTAGCTTCTAATAAATCATAAACGCTAGGTTCATCAAAATTTAATTTAGCCCACTCCTTCTTTAATCCTTCAAGAAATAGATCAAGTTGGTCATTTTTAAGAAAAGAAGAAATCGCAGGTTTGATTTTATCTATTTGTTCTTGGCTATATTTAGAAGAAAAGGGAACATTTTCGATAATTGGTTTTATGGTAGCGCATATTTCATTTATGTTTAATAAAGAAGAATTAAAATAATTAGAATTGACTTTATTAGGGATTATATGACTTAAACCGACGTTATATTGATCAAGGGAAATTATGCATGACCTGTGCCCAAATTTAGTTAACATTTCATGTAAATAAATAGCCCCATAAGACTTTCCTGAGCTTGAGGCACCCGATATCAAAATCAAAGCCTTTTTTTGGCCTGATTCAAGAATCTCTTCGCCCAAATCTAAATTCGCATAACCCCATTTATCTAAATGATGTAATTCTTTTGCCATAATTTTTTAATAAAACCCATTACAAAAACAATTAAGCATAAAATAGCGTTGTAGAAGATGGTAAATTAAAGTCAAAGTCTTTACATTCTTCTTCCGTATTGGATAGATATACTTTTTCTAAAGAATCGCATTCGGCAAAAATAGATTGGCCTATTTGTTTTATTCTAGGTAAATAAATTTCTTTTAGCCTGCTAATAGCCCTAAAAGCGTGGCTACCGATTTCTAATTCGTTTTGGATGTTTCTAAGATCTAAAACAGTAAATTCCTTTGAACCAAAGCTTAAAAAGGAATTATTGTTTATTTTTTTAATAGTATTAGGCAATTTTATCGAACTGATGTTTTTATATGAAGTTGAACCGCTTTTATTAAACCCGTCTATCTTAAACAAACCATACCTATTATTTTTAAAATAATCCAAAGAAGACATATCGACGTTAGTTTTATTTGTAAGCAAATCATTTAAGGAATAGCCTTTTAATTCCTCGTCGAAGGTCAAAGAATAAGTTACTTCGTTTTCGGTAAAAGAAATATCCTTTTCAACGTATTTTGGCCATAAACTAATGTCTGCACTTATTGGAGTGGAAAAATCAAAAGGTTCCCCGTTAAAAGAAGAATCGTTATACCAGTCGCCACTAAAAACAAGATTGGGGTTCGCTACACTAATCCTATCTACATCAATTGGAGCAACTTTGCTATTATATAAAATCTTTTTTATCGTAGATACTAGATTGCCAGTAGAATCATAATAATAAAAAGTAACTTGAAATGGTTCATCGGTAAAAACTGGAGTCAAAGAGCAATTGTCTTTAATCTTGTTAACATCAATCAATTGGCCATTTAAGTGGGTAGAATCATCATAATTTTGCGTTTTAAAACCAGTAAACTTAAATTTCACCCCTAAATTAGAAACTAGATAATCTATATCGATGGAGGAAGTGTTTTTGCTTAGTTCTAATCCTTTGCCATACCTAACTTTATAAACCCAATGGGTGGAATCTTCTTTTTCTATATTGCGTGGATTTGAAAAGAAAGAAGAGGGGATATTTAACGTTTCTACTTTCGAATTCGAAGCTTGATATTTAGCCTCGACAGCCTTATCAATCTTTACATCAAAATATTCATAATTTGGGTTTTCTTGATATTTCGTTTCGATTTTATAGTCTTTATCAATAACATATATATTATTTGTTGCCTCTTCTTCCATTTCTTTATCTTCATTATCTTTATAAGAAAGAGTAAAGCCTAATAAAGGATAGTTTCGATAATAGGTATCGTTATTGTTTTTAAAAGATAAGGGTTTTTCATTTTCCTTAGGAAAGAAAGTCTCATCGTCCCTATTTAAAATCGTAATATTGTTATTATCAAATTTTACTTTATATCCGTATTCTAAATTTTCATTATATAAGGAATTGCCATTATCTAATATTTTAAGATTATAAGTATTCCATTCGCTTTCAAAATGGGCAAAAGCATTATAGTTATCGTTAATGATTGCATTATTTAAATCTATTTTATTTTGGCCATCATAAGCAACAAATCCTTTAAATTTCCACGCTTTTCCTTCAACTGGATTTAACTTAGAAGTTTTATAATCGATGGGTTTATCATCGGCTTTATTAACCTCTGTCAAACTTGCCTTATCATTGCTACCTTTTAAAACGTAGCAATAGCCTAAATAGGTTGCCTTATTAATATCCCAAGTAGACACATCATCATAATCAAATGTTTCATAGTCAGTATAAAAATTAACCTTATAATAGTCATCAATATTGCCTTTTAATTCATTAGAACCACCATTTATGGAGCATCCTAATAACATAAAAGAAGATAATGCTAGAAGAAACTTTAAATTTTTCGCTTTTTTCATATAAATATTATCGTTTATTTTGCAAATATAGGCAAAGAAAACCTTATCAGGAAATAAATAAATTACTTGATTGGAACGGAAGCCATAAGGGGAGGAAAATTAACAAATTAAGGCTTAACTAAAATTTATTTTTTCAAAAATAAGAAGCAGTTCTAGATAAAATCTTGAAGTTTAAAATTAAAAAGCATCGATTTAATCGGTATTATTGAAGAGTTCTAGAAGTTGTTCTAGAAGTTTCCTAGAAGTGATTTAGAAGTAGTTCTAGAAGTTTTTATTTTTTGATAGCGGCCTCTCCTATCATTAATCATATGCATTGATTATCCCCGTACGTCCAATCTTTAACATTTAAAAAATCTTCTCTATCAAAAGTAAGCCCTCTTTGCTTAAGTAATTTTTCTTTAATATGTTTAGATATGGATTTAACTAGATTTGAAGGGTAACTACCAATATAACTAAGATTATCTTTTGTTATTAGACATACATTTCTTTTTCCTTTAGATAAAGAACGGTCTAGAAGATAAGCATCAATCACTTCATACTTTTTATCGATATTAGGATTATGGTCTTTTTTAAATATAGTAATCATGTAATCAATAATTAACTCAGTTAACCTAGGATCTATTTTGTTTTCCAAAGAGACTATTTTATTAATAACATCATCAATGGATGTAGCCCCATAGCATCTATAACCAATAGTTGGGTCTACTTTTATATAGCCTGAAGTTAAGTTATATCCCGCTAAATTCTCTTTTTTATCCAAATAAACCATAAAATTCAAAGTGGGATTAGTATAACAAAGTGGATACATACTCCTACTAGGTTTATGGCAAAAAGGACAAACAGAATCAAAAAGGATTCCAGAAAGCAAAAGCATCTTTTCTGAAGGGTTGAAAACACTATTGATGGTAGTGATAACATTACGGTCATATTCTTTGCCACAATTAGGACATATGCATTTAATTAATTCGGTTATAGACATAATTAAATTTTACCAAATATTAAAGACGCTATATAAATTATAAACATCAACAATTAAAAAAATCCCTCCATATAAGTCAGAGGGATTAAATAAGCTTGATGCTGTCTAATTAAGCTCTTCTTTTTCTATAGATTGCAAATCCAGCAACTGAAGCAATTAAGATTAAGGACATGCAAACGATAACAATCATGGAATTATTATTTGAAGAAGATGAGATTGAGAATAGTCCAGTGCCTGTATCTGCAACAGCAGCCCAAGCATCGAATCTAGCTTTCATGTCTTTATAACCATCTAAAGTATCAAACATCTTCTTTTGGCTTTCACTTAATTTTCCATAAGCTTCTTTGGCGGATAGATACCAACCTTCAGAAGAACACTTTCCAGTACCGGAATCTGTAGTTTCAATCTCTGGATGCATGAAGTCATTAACAAAAGCATCAACGACATCGACATCAGCGGATTCGACTTTGCTCATATCAGGAAGCATCGATAATTGAGGATTATTATACCAGCTAAGAGGTAATGTAAATTTAATGGTCGCAATGTTCCCAGCCTTGGCAACAAAAGAATTCCAGCTAGTAGAAATGGCTTTAGCTACATTAGCTTTAACGTATAGAGGAATTGTTGCTCCATTAGTCAAAGTCATGGTCAAAGTAATGTTAGAAGCAGCAAACTTGCTGGCGGTTTTCAATTTTCCCGTAGCGACAAAGATAATAGAGTCTAATCCTTTTAAATCAGTGGCAGATGTCTTTTCCAAAACAGTTGGAGTCGGAATATTTCCATCGCCCAAAACTTCAAAAGCGTTAATAGATGTTATTTCTGCTAGACCATAATAATCAGTCAATTTCCCACTTACTTTTACAATTTTTCCTAAAGAAATCGACTTAACTTGAGTGGTGTTTAATCCATATAGGAGAATAGCGGCAGTTTCATCTTGAATAGTGACTATGTTTTGAGCCGTATCAATAGAAGTAACTACGCCTTTTACAGTAACTGATTGAGATGTTGCTCTAGCAGCCTTAATGGTCATGCAATTTGTGGTAATTGAAATAGTAGCAAATTTTGTGGTATCAGAAACGGAAGTTGCCTTAATAACGGCGCTACCTTCGGCTAAAGCCTTAACATTGCCTTCCTCATCAACTGTGCAAATAGTTTCATTTTCTGTAGACCAACTAACGTTTTGATTGGCATTTGAAGGTTCAACGGAAGAGGAAAGTTTTAACGTATCTCCAATTGTCATTGTAGCGGAACTACCATTTAAGATAGTGACACTAGTAATAGCCACCTTAGGCATAACGGTAACTTCAAAAGAAGCGCTAGCGATTTCAGCTCCATCACGAGTTGCTTTAGCAGTAACGGTGACAGTTGTATTTTCACTTACTTTGCTAGCTACATAATAACCGGTATTTTCATCAACAAGTAAGACATCATCATTAGAAGAAGACCATGTAATTGTATCGGTATCTAAAATTGCGGTTTTCTTAATAGCGAATGTTCCATCAGATTCTTCGTCGACTGTAGAAAGATTAGAGTCATCGAATTGAATGGATGGCTCTTCGTTCACCGCAAGTTTATATAAGGTTAAAGGGCCTCCAGTAGAGTCAGCATAGCAAGCAAAACCATACGTACCATTATTCCTAAGCATTTTATTAACTTTTTTTGATTCATTGAGAACATTAACAAATTCGAATGTCTTATCAGATTGAATTGTTGAAGTCCATAAAATGTCGCCAGCTGATTTAGACGAGTCTAATAAAGCGGCTTTATTTTTGTTTCCTGTCCCAGCCGCGTATTGTTTTACACTAGAGTTATAAATGATCCAGTTTGAATCGGAAGGAGCGATGTGCCAGACAATAGATTCGTCAGGGTTACTTATACAATCATCAGCAATAGTAATTTCCGAATAGGAAAGCCTACCTGACGAAACTAGCGCTTTCATTGCATATTTATCATAGGTAATAAGATAATCGCCTTCCACCAACTCGCTGCTGTGCTTTCTAAAATTTCCAGTCACATTAGCAGCGTTCGTCTCAATTGTTTTTGAAGGGCCGCTAACCGCGGTAACAAAGGTCAATGATAAGCCTAAGGCTAAAGTCGAAATAAGAATTTTATTTATTTTCACTTTCTATCCCCC